>LDXX01000018.1 GCA_001442925.1 Candidatus Kryptonium thompsonii | reverse complement strand
GGAAACCATTCGTTGAAAACAAAGAATAAACAAAAATGCGAAAAGCAATTTTATTAATTGCCACGATCGCATCACTTGCATTATCCCAGCCGGAAAATCTTGCGGAACTGCATAAAAAGACCTTTGAAAAGATAAAATTCATCGCCGATACATCTAACGGAGTGATTGGGGTTGCGGTTAAAAATCTTGAAACGGGTGAAACATTTTTCATAAACGAAAATTTAATATTCCCGCAAGGAAGCGCAATAAAAATTCCAATCCTAATTGAAGTTATAAAACAAGCAAGTGAAGGTAAATTTAAACTGACGGACAAAATCAAAATCGAGAAAAAGCATCAAGTCGGTGGAAGTGGTGTTTTAAAAGAATTTGGCGATGGCACATCCGAGTTAAGCATCTACGATCTTGCGGTCTTAATGATAACTGTAAGTGATAACACGGCGACAAATATTTTGATTGATCTCGTTGGAATGGAAAATGTAAATAAAACACTTGAAAAACTCGGTTTGAAAAACACAAAGTTACAGCGAAAAATGATTCGCCCCGATGCATCAGCAAGAGGTGAAGAGAATCTTTCAACCCCACTTGAAGCTATGAAACTTATGGAAATGCTTTACAAAGGTGAGGTCATCAGTAAAGAAATCTCAAATCAAGTCATTGACATACTCAAAAAAAGAAAAGAAGCAAACTTAAATAAGTATCTTCCTGAGGATATCCCAATTGCAAATAAACCCGGAGGAATAGAAGGCGTAACATGTGAGTGGGGGATCGTTTATCTACCGAGACATCCCTATGTGATTGTTGTCATGAGCAATTATAACTTAAAATCAGCCAATGAAACGATAGCCCAAATTTCAAAAATTATCTATGAACACTTTTGGCGAATCTCACTCTCAACGAAATATGGAACAAGAGTCCCAATTGAACTGTTGAAATCCAAACCACAAAACTAAAAACTAAAGTATAGCTACTACGCATTAGTTCGCTGATTTTTAGGTTTTATGATAAAACTGAAAACTTGCATTTTTTAGGTAAGTTGATTATATTTATCAACGGTTCTTATAAAACTGGAGCCGTGGTGCAATTGGTTAGCACGCCAGCCTGTCACGCTGGAAGTTGCGGGTTCGAGCCCCGTCGGCTCCGCAAAAATAAAAAAGGGCGGGTTAAAAACCCGCCCTTATTCTTTTTAACTCAAACCTCGATCATTACCTCACAAGCACCATCTTCTTCGTTGAAACGAAATCCCCAGCCTGTAATCTGTACAAATAAATACCACTTGACACATACTCGCCATAATCGTTCTTGCCGTTCCACTCTACTCTGTATAACCCAGGTTCATACTCCTGCCCATCAATCAATGTCTTGACAACTCTTCCAGATATGTCATAAATTACAAGTTTAACATTAGCTCTCTTTGGAAGCGCAAATTCAATCGTTGTTGTTGGGTTAAATGGATTTGGATAATTCTGGAACAGTTCAAATGTAGAAACAACACTTGCAATTTGTTCAACTTTCGTTGGCCACCACGCTCTGAAATAACGCCACAATGTATCGGCCAATTGAATATCGGTTGTTTCCGCCCAGTCAGTTAAGTTCGCATCTGTCGGTATACCAAAGCTTGGTATATTACCTGTTGGATTCCTATGGCAGCTTGCAGCACAGGAGTTTAGCATTCCTTTCGTTGGGGTCGTAACCGTTTTATAATCAAGCGTTTTCTTCGGTGAGATCACCTCAAATGTATGACTGTGAATATCATAAGCTTTAGCTGTTATCGCTGTTTTCGCCATATGACATTTTGAACATCTGCTTGCACCGCCAGTATTGTTTTTGTTGTCAGGGTCATAGGAATGATGAGTATGTCTACTTACAACAGAAGCGATCGTATCTTTGTTAGCAACTGGATCTTTAATCATAGCTCTCGTTAAGCCAGCAAATGGACCATATCCCGCATGACAAGCTAAACAAAGAGTATTGTCGTCATTGCTTGTCTTTATCCAGATATAATTTCCACTCTGATCACGAACATAAAGTGAATCAACTATTTGATGTGGATTGCCTGTAACTTTGTGCGGATCGTGACACTCAAAACATGTAAGCTTATGATAAGGATTTGAGTAATGTTTAGACTTTAAAATATCATCATATTGTTGATGATGCATTCTTGAAGTGTAATTGTCTGGCCAAAGCCCTGGAGCATGGACTATATAAAGCCCAAGGCTATCCCCAGGGATGTAACCTTTGTTATTTGCTTCATTCCAGGCATATTCATGAGTACCATTACTACTTGTGCCACGGAAGTGGCATTGTCCGCAAACCTCAAGTTGCCTCTCATAAGATAAATTCTTTGGGTTAATTATTTTTGTTTTGTCTCCTGTAGAAGCATGGTCAGAGCCTGGCCCATGGCAATTCTCACACCCGATTACCATATCATTGATACTATTATTATTCGCCCATTTTGCAATCCAAAATGTATCGTTTTGAGCGCTCACATATTTTGTTATGTTAAGTCCAGTCGCATGGCAACCCACACAGTTTTTATCGTATGATTTAGCTCTAAATGAATTAGTGTTTGTCGCTTTTAAAGTTCCATCACTATTAAACCAAGTACCTGGAACATAGGGAACCCAGCTACCACTTGAATTATCAAGGTATCCTTTCATGTTCCATTGGATCGGAAGCATATAATAACTGCTGTCAATTTTTACAAGATATCTTTGCTTCCATCCAAAACCATATGTATAAACGATCTCATACTCAACTGAGTCGCCAGAGCTTGGAATAAGCTTTGCATACCATTTTGAGCCATCGGTTCTTAAACGAACCAAAGCATTCCCATAAGATGAGCCCATGGAAACAGTTTGGGTAAAATCTCCACGAACCGTTTGAGCTGACGGTAATAAATGAATTTTAGCGTGAAGCGTCTGCTTGTAATCCTTTGCAACTGGTTTAACATAAGCGTGACAGGTTAAGCATCTGTCAGTTCCAACATAGGATTGAGAAAAAGTTACTCCGTAAATTAAAATCAATAACCCCCAAATTAAGAACAATCTTTTCATTTCAACCTCCTAGATTTATTTTTGTTTCAAAATCCCAAATTATCAAAAACCATACCAGCAAAAAAGTTTAAGAATTTAAGCAGAAAACTCAAGCCGTTTTTAAGTTTGTGGCAATTTATAACATCTCAGGTAGGTTCAAATTTTAGACAGAAGTCTGATTTTTAATCTTGTATAATTTTCACTTGCTTTTTAAGTGCAAAGTAAAATCCAAACAAGCCATTTATTATATACCCCACCCCGTGTGTTAAAACTGCATAACCAAGAGCGACCTCATGTTTGATACCATAAAGACCAACAAGAGCCCCAGTTATAAGTGAATGATAACTCCCCACTCCCCCAGGCGTTGGAATTATAAAACCAACCGTTGAAACGACAAAAATTACAAGTGCTGTGAAAAAACCAATTTTTGCTCTCTCAATTTCAAACGCAAACAAGGCAACATAAGCTGCGAAAATATAGCAAAGGTAAATTAAAAAACTTAACAAAATTATCTGCCAGTGAACACCCCTATGCCTTATAGCCTCAAACCCATTAATGAAGGAACTCAAAACATCTTTAAATCTCACAGCCAATTTACGATCAAAAATTCCAATAAATCTACTCAACAAAGAGACAAACTTATCCTGCCAGATAAGAAGAATTAAAATCAAAACAAAAATTATCCCGATGATTAAACCACTAAACAAAGCCGCTTGCCCAAGCCATGGGTAATGCCTCTCAAAGATTCCTTTGTTCCATAACATGGCAACACCAAAGAAGAAAAGCGAAAAAGCTATATCCAGAATTCGCTCAAGCAAAACGCTCGCCAAACCCGACGCCTTTGAGATTTTTTCATCATTACTTAAAGTATATGCTTTCACCACCTCCCCTGCCCTCGGAAAAATATTATTGACAAAATAACCTATCATAGTCGCTTCAAAAAAATTAACAAAGGATGTATCCGACTTCACAGGTTTCAAAAGATATTTCCATCTCAACGCCCTAAACAAGTGAGAAAGCAATATAAAAAGCAACATCAAAAAAATGTAAAGGTAATTAACATTTAAAAAAACACTTAAAAATACATCCCACTTGACCCCCTTGAACGCAAAATATAGAAAAAAAATCGCGATCGCTATCCCAACAATAAATCTAAAAAGTTTTCCCGAATTAAACATTAAAACTCTCTTTATCTTATCTTAAATCAACAACCTTAACAGACGGTGGAACGACAAATTTAAACACATCATCCTTGACACCAGAATTTAACTTAACACTTTTGACATTGTAGGTTGTAACAGTGCCGTTTATATCTGTTATTTCAACCTTTGTTACATCCCAATCCCCGTCAACCACCCAAATTTTAGCTGATTCAATCGCTGAATTTTCATTTTTGGGGGTCAGCTTAACAATGTAAACTTTTTTATTATCAACTTTTTCAACTTTCAAAACAACAGGAATATATTCATCTGAAATTGAAAACAAGAATTTATCAGGTGACACAGCATTTTGATCTTCTTTATACCTGTCGATTATAACTTGCTTGTTAACTTTTGAATACAACCAGCTCGTATTGCCATCAGTCACAACCACTTGTTCCTCCGTTTCAATTCTGTATTTATTTTTCTTTTTAAAGTAAAGCGTCCCTGAAAAACTTTGCTCAAATTTTGACACACCATATTTAACTTTCTGCTCAAATTTTACAACCGCATCATCAACTGAAGCGTATTTCTTTTTAAGCCGTTCTATAATTTCACCACCCGTTTGTGAAAGAGCGATCTCAAACACCAGTGTAAGGAACACAAAAATCCTCAGAAAATTATAGCTCATTTTTTACCTTCCCTCATTTGTTTTAAAAACGACTCAAGTTCAATTTCGCTGTTAAGCAAAACTTCCCTCGTTTTGCCTCCTTCAGCTGGGGGACCGACGATCCCTTCCCTTTCAAGCTGATCCATTATCCTAGCTGCCCTTGCATAGCCAATCTTTAATTTCCTTTGAAGCAAAGATGTGGACGCTTGTTGATATCTTACGACAATTTTTGCTGCTTCATCAAAAAGCTCATCCAGCTCATCCCACATATTGATTTCAACTTTCTTTCGCTCTATAACAGATGGAAGTTCATATGGCTTATCATACCCAGGTTGAGAAACTATATAATCAACAACTCTTTCCACCTCCTCAGTTGAAACAAAGGCGTTCTGAATCCTGATGGGTTTAGATGCTCCTGCCGGAAGATAAAGCATATCGCCACTTCCAATTAACTGTTCCGCCCCGTTCATATCAAGTATTGTTCTTGAGTCAACTTTTGAAGCGACTTGATAAGCGATTCTAGTGGGGAAATTTGCTTTTATCAACCCAGTTATCACATCAACTGATGGTCTCTGCGTTGCAATAACGAGATGAATTCCAACACCTCTGGCAAGCTGAGCAAGACGAGTGATCGGCTCTTCTACATCGGTCGATGCGACAAGCATCAAATCAGCAAGTTCATCCACTATCACAACGATATATGGAAGTTCATAATGCTCAATCCCTTCGCTTTTAATTTCACCACGCCTCACACGCTCGTTGTAATCTTGGATGTTTCTCACCCCAGCTTTGGAAAACTTATCATATCTTTCGTTCATCTCAAGAACTAAACTTTTCAAAGCAAGAACTGCATTTTCAGGCGTGGTTATCACCTCTTCATCTATGTCAGGACAAACCGCAAGATAATGATTGACAAGCTTGCGGTAATTTACAAGCTCTACTTTTTTGGGATCAATTATTACGAATTTTATTTCAGATGGCTTAAGTTTGTAAAGCAAGCTGATAATTATCGTGTTTATCCCGACGCTTTTCCCAGAGCCAGTAGCCCCACCAATTAAAAGATGCGGCATTCTCGCAAGATCATCGCAATAAACCTCACCAGTTATCGTCTTCCCCATCGCTATCGGAAGAACCCCATTGAAATTTTTAAATTCAGGTGAACCTATCACACTTCTTATTTTAACTATCGTGGGCTTACGATTTGGAATTTCTATTCCAACCGTTCCTTTACCAGGCATCGGAGCTATAACCCTTATTCCACGAGCTGCAAGCGCAAGTGCTATGTCATCCGCAAGCGAAACAATCTCCCTCACTTTAACATCAGCTGCTGGAACTATTTCATAAAGCGTGACTACCGGTCCAGGAGTTATACTTATTTTTTCAACTTCAATATCAAAATTGGCAAGTTTATTTCTCAAAAGCTCAGCATTCAAATTGAGCTCTTCGTCATCAGCAACCGTCTCCTCATCTGGGGGATCAAGCAACTCAACTGGGGGAAGTTTGAAATCAAGCTTTTTAACTTGCCGCCTTTTTTGCTCTTCTCTTGATATGATCTGAGCCTTCTCTACTGACTCACTCTCTTTAGTCTCTTTAACTTTTAAAGTTTCAGGCTCCGGTTGTGAAATGATAACCTCAACATGCTTTTGAACTTGCTTCGGTTCGGGTTTTAAAATTTTTACCTCCGAAGGTTTTCTCCTTGGCTTAAACCTTAACTTATTTAAAAACGCTGAAACTTTCTCCCCAATGCCTATCGCAATATCATAAAAATTAACTTCAAAAATAAATCCAAGAAAGAGCAAAAACAAAACAAGTGTTATAAACATGCTTCCAAACTCACCAAAAAGCTTTATCAAAACATCGGCAACATATAACCCAACTACACCACAAATTTCACTTTTAAATTCTTCCGTCCCAAAAATCAATTTCAAGTTTCCCAAAAACACCGACAAAATAAACGAAAAAAACAACAGATAAAACGACCATTTAAAAAACAAACGCTTATCTTTATTGAAAAACAAAAAAATCCCTAACAACATTAAAATTAACCCAATAAAAACCGAAGCATAACCAAAGGTGTAGTTTATCAAAAGGAAGGAAATCTTTGCGCCGAAAAAGCCAAGCCAGTTATGAGTTCGTTCAAGCTTCTGCCGTACTTGCTCATCACCTGTTAAAATCTTGCCAATCTCAGAAATAGAGACGAGGTTTGCCTGATCCCTCGGGCTATAAGATAAAATGCTTAAAGTCAAAATTAACCCGAAAACAAAAATTAAAATTGAAATTCCTATCCTATACCGTGTAAAAAAACCTTCATGCTTTGGGGAATCTTTCTTTCTCTTATACTCAATATTTCTCGTTTGTGAAGCCACAGTGAAAAGTTTCTAATTTCATTTTTCTTCAAAAGTTAGTCAAAAAAACCCTCTATTGCAAGAATCAATTCTCTTCAAGCGAATTAAGTATATTCACATAATTCATATACCTTCTCCTGTCAATTTTCCCTGCATTAAGTGCTTCCTTAACTGCACAATCCGGTTCATGCACATGGGTGCAATTTGAAAATTTGCATTGATCGAGAAATTTCCTAAACTCAGGATAATAAAAACCAAGCTCACTTTTTGAAATGCCCGCAAGACCAAACTCCTTAACCCCAGGCGTATCAGCGATAAAACCACCAAAAGAAAGATGATGAAGCTCGGTGTGAGTTGTGGTATGTCTCCCCTTACCAGTTTTCTCACTTACTTCCATAGTTACCACATCCAAACCCGGCTCAATAGCATTTATTAAAGCAGATTTCCCAACCCCAGATTGACCGACAAAAACACTGGTTTTGTCCTTCAAAATTTTTTTCAAATTATCAAGCCCCTCGCCAGTTTCTGCACTTGTCTTTATTATCTCATAGCCTGCCTTCTTCCCATAAACCTTGACAAACTCGTTAACTTCTTTCCAATCCTCAATTAAATCAATTTTATTGATACAAATTATCGGCTTTATATTATTTCTTTCACTTGCAATAAGCAACCTGTCCACAAACCCCCAAGGGACATAAGGCATATTAAACGAAGTCACAACAATCGCTTGATCAATGTTTGCAACTATAACATGCTCAAGCTCTCTTTTTCCAACCGCTTTTCTATATAACTTGTTAAACCTCTCAAAAACCTCTTCAATCACACCTGTTCCATCTTCGAGAATTCTTACCTTCACATTATCTCCAGCCACAACTGGACTTGTGCTCACTTTATCCTGCAAACGCATCTTCCCTCTTAACTTGCACTGTATAACTTCATCTCCAACTTGAACATTGAATATAGCCCCATGTGCACTTATAACTTTTCCTACTAAAACATCACCCATACACTGTCTTTCTTTGTTTTAACTAAATAAAAATAAGACTTCAAAGCCACAATTGCAAAATTTCTTCTCTACCGCT
The DNA here is from genome assembly GCA_001442925.1 of Candidatus Kryptonium thompsonii. GTDB lineage: Bacteria > Bacteroidota > Ignavibacteria > Kryptoniales > Kryptoniaceae > Kryptonium > Kryptonium thompsonii. The sequence goes on along the minus strand of LDXX01000018.1, from coordinate 1,258 downwards.
CTCCCAAGCCCTATAATTGTCTTTCAAAATTACATAAATAAGCTTGTAAAAATTACAAATTATTTGGGGTTTGAAGGGGATGAATTTTTCCTGGTTATAAAATTAATTGAAATTCAATAAATTAATTTTAGAGTTATCTATCAATGTAATTGGCACATATATTGAGATAATATATAAGTGCATAAAAACAAAATTAACTCAATAAAAAAATGTTAAGAAGAATTGCAAAAACAATCGCCTTGCTGATAATAATCGCAAATTTGATAAATGCTCAAAACTTGGTTTATCTCGAAGGAGAAAATAAAATCAGCACCTCAAATGTTGAAATAAACCTCGTACTATCAAATACTGATACAGTTGCAGGAATACAAACAACTCTTAAACTTGATAAGCCTCTTCTCAAGCTTGATACTATCTTAACTCTGCAAAACAATCTTTTATTCAGATATTACTCACCTGATAGCGTTACAATTAACATCGTGATGCTTGCAAGCTCAGGATATGAATTCAAACCTGGAAAAACAACAATAGCAAAAATTAAATTCAAAGTTTTAAACTTTGTCCCTGATGATAGTGTGAGCTTAACATTTTCAGACTTACTTATGATAGCTCCTAAAGTCCAAAAACTCAATGCAACAGCCAGTGGTATCACACTTAAATTCGCAAAAAATGAAAGCAACTTAGAACTAAAGTTTAACATTAGCTATTCATCGATCGTCGTATACCTGCGAAACACCGAAACAATCAAAAACATAAATCTCGAACTCAGAATCAAAAATGGTTCAACTGCCGAATTTGTCTCACCTATGCCAAGGATCGCTGGATTTATGAAAATTAACTATACAATCTTGAACGATATTGTCAAGGTTAACTTAACTACGACAACTGAATATGGACTTGAAGCAGGTGAAGGAGAAATATTCTTCATAACAGGAAAATTTAACAGTCAAAATGATATTGAGATCGTAAATGCCAAAGTTACCAATTCAGATGGTGATGTGGTCACACCGAACTTTAAACTTATATCCACAGATATCTATCCATCAAACTTCAAGTTAGAACAGAACTATCCAAACCCATTCAACCCTATAACTACAATAAAATTTACAATCCCAAAAGAAACAAGAGTCCAAATCTTGGTCTTTGATATAACTGGAAGATTAGTCAAAACTTTATTGGATAAAACATTACCAGCTGGCGAACACCTGATCACATGGGACGGAACAGACGAAAATGGCTCAAAAGTAAGCTCAGGCGT
>LDXX01000017.1 GCA_001442925.1 Candidatus Kryptonium thompsonii | reverse complement strand
TTTATCAAAGTGGTTACGCTGGCATTTATTATATCCAGATGGGAATGGGTTGGAACTTCTAATAAAAGTGGAGAAACAAAATGGAGAGGAAATTATTTCTTGTAATTATTTTAATTTTGCCATTTACATTTCTTAATGCGCAAGCGTTAAAGCAGGCGGATAATTTTGGAGCTTTATTTATTCAAGGTTATAAGACGGTAGTGAGCGGGAATGGAAAGAGATTAACATCTTTAAAGCCAATTGCTGAAAGTTCTTCCCTTGGTTTAGAGCTGGGTTTGGAGCTGGGGTATGGCTCTACAAATCAATTTTATGATAATATAGGCAGGCGAAGAAATTTTGGCGGGACTCATTCAGTGTTAAATGTTGGGTTGGAGGGTAGATACCATTTCTTTGCCCCTAAAATAGGTTCAAAACTTTATATAGGTGGTAGATTTAACTTTTCACAGGTTCGATTTTTAAATGATGAACAATTTAGTAGTAGCAGTGGATTTTCGCCTCAATACTTAGAGCTGCTAATTGGAGGGTCATATCTTTTCATAAATGGTAAGCTTGGTTTTCAATTTGATTTAGGACCAGATATGGATGTTCTACGTGGTAAAGTACAAAACTCAGATAAGCAAAATGCCATTCTAATTGGATTAGAGGCTAATATTCCTTCTAAGGCAGGTTTGAGTGATTTTCATATATTTCATATAAGTTTAGATTATGCATATACATTTGAAAGGAGCGAAAAAAATTATACCATTGATTGGGGGGATCACATTATTTTAGCAGTTGGTGGTGGATATAAAGTTGGTTTATCAAAGTTAGCTTCAATTGGTTTTGGGGTTGACGTTGTATATACATCTATAACAAAATTAAAGATAGACGGCGAATTCTTTGAGGGATCAAGAAATAGATTATCACTGCTACCTTATGTCAATTACAAATCTGGACCTTTATCTTTATGGTGTAAGTTGGGAACGATTTATGGACCGGAGGAGGAATATGAGTATAGTGGGATTTCAATTACAGGTGAAAATTTGCCTGTTACAAAACTTGGATTTTCGGTGGTTTATCAATTATCGTTTTAACTTAGAAAGAGCAAATTGAAAGCCAGTTGAATTTGGGAAGGCGATGGATGCCAAGCGGAGTTAATAAACAAGGTGAGTTTGAATGATAGGTATGTTGAGGTGACTTACCCCCAAGCCTCTCTATAAATAGAGAGGGGTTTGAAGTAAGAGCGGTTTGTGAGATGCCTGTACTTGACAATCTTTTTATCCCGTCTTTTTACTTTTTCTCGGTCTTGCAAAAAGTGCGAAAACAATGGGAGTTAACCTTTTTCTGTAAGATCAATTATACATTGAAAATAAGAGACAAGATTTTTACAATTTCGTGCAAGTTTAAAACCTTTGGTTATGTAGATTTGTTTTATTAACTTTTGTAAAGAGAAGCATTAAAATTGAATCAACCCTATTCTGGATTGTCATGATCAGATATTTTGGTGGTTTTTTGATTGGGTATTTGTTAGGTTCGATTCCGACTGCTTTTATTTTTGTTAAAACATTTAAAGGGATTGACATTCGCAAAGCGGGAAGTGGGAATGTTGGGGCTTTAAATGCATATGAAGTTTCTGGCTCGGCTTTAATCGGGATTTCTGTTCTTTTGATTGACATTTTAAAAGGTATTTTTTCGGTCAAAGTTTCGCAAGTTTTGCTTGGTGGGGATGAGATTACAACTTTGATATCGGGGTTTTCGGCTATCCTTGGACATAATTTTTCCGTTTGGATAAGTTTCTACGGTGGTCGTGGGCTTGCGACATCGCTTGGTGTTTTCGCAGTTGTTAATCCTTATTTAATTTTTTTGTGGTGTATATTGTGGGTGATTGCTTATGTTAAGGTTCACAATATTCATGTTGGGAATATATGGGCAACTGTTTTTACACCAGTCATAATGATTCCCGTTTTAAAGTTTTTTAATTCGTTAAGCTATGTGAAGGTAAGTGATAAAACTTTGCTCATTTTTGTTATTTCAATTTCAGCGTTGATCTTTATAAAGCATCTTAAACCGCTTCTTCAACTTATCAAGGAGGGTAAAATTTTACAAAACAAATTTCAAAAAAGCGATGCGTAGAAGTCATAACGCAAAATTTTTATGGCTTGGCTTTATTGCGGTTCTTGTTGTTGGAATGCTTATCGGTTATTCTGTAAGTTCGCTTTTAGGAAAGGCTAAAAATTCTTTGAAAGATTTACCAATGGTTGAAAAGATTTATCAAGAGTCATCAAATCACGCCGAGAACCTTCATTATGATGTTGTACAGAACATTTACGATGAGAGACATAACGCTATAACAAAAGCAGTTGCCAAGGCAAGCCCCGGCGTTGTTGGGATAAATGTCACTGCAATTGAAGAGTATACTGACCCATTTTTCAGATTTTTTGAAGATGACCCGTTTTTCAGGTATTTCTTTGGGGATAGGTTTAAATATCGTGTTCCGGTTAGAAGTCTTGGTTCAGGATTTATAATTTCGCCAGATGGTTATATCGTTACAAATGATCATGTGGTTGGAAATGCTAAAGAGATAGTTGTGACTCTCTCAACGGGCGAAAAATACAAAGCAAGGCTTGTGGGTAGGGATCCTGTATCTGATATTGCTGTTCTGAAAATTGATGCGAAAAAGAATTTGCCATATCTTACGCTTGGAAATTCTGACGATGTCATTATCGGTGAATGGGCAATTGCGATGGGTAATCCATTTGGTTTATTTGAGCTTGGGAATAAACCGACAGTCACAGTAGGTGTGATAAGTGCGGTTAAGATGAATCTTCATTCGGTTGAAGGAAGGGTTTATAGAGATATGATTCAAACGGATGCTGCGATTAACAGTGGGAATAGTGGTGGACCGCTTTTGAACGCGTTGGGCGAAGTAATAGGAATTAACACTGTTATTTACACGCCAAATCAGGGCAATGTTGGTGTTGGTTTCGCCATCCCTATAAATAGAGCAAAGGCGATAATTGATGAACTAATTAAGAAAGGTAAAATTGATCGCGATTTCAGAGTTGGGATGAAAGTTCAAACCATTGACGAAAACCTTGCGAGATATTTTAATCTTCCAAAGGCTGAAGGTGTAATTGTCACAGATGTATCTCCGGGAAGCCCATCTCAAAGGGCTGGCTTTAAAGAAGGTGATTTAATTGTTGAAGTCAACGGTGAGCCTATAAAGGATGAGCAGTCGCTGATTGAAATAATTAAAACAGCGAAAGTTGGGGATGTTTTGAACTTTAAAGTTATACGCGACGGGAAAACGATTGGACTTAAACTAAAACTTGAAAAATCATAAGGAATGTAGTTATGATTCCAAGGTACACAAGAGCCGAAATGGAGAAAATATGGTCAGATGAGAATAAGTTCAACATTTGGCTTCAGATCGAGATACTTGCTGTTGAGGCTCATTCAAAGCTTGGGCTTGTGCCAGAATCGGCTGTTGGGGAAATAAAACGCAGGGCAAAATTTGATATAAATCGTATTCTTGAGATTGAAGAAAGGGTAAAGCATGATGTCGTCGCTTTTCTTACAAATGTTGCTGAAAATGTCGGCGAATTCGCAAAGTATATTCACTATGGGATGACATCTTCTGATATTCTTGACACTTGTCTTGCTGTTCAAATGAAGCAGGCAGGTGAGATTATAATTGATGACCTTGAAAGATTAGCTCAGGTTTTAAGAGGGAAAGCGATTGAACATAAATACACTGTGATGATTGGGCGAACGCATGGGGTTCATGCTGAGCCTATAACGCTTGGTTTTAAATTTGCACTTTGGTATGAGGAGACGAAGAGGAACATTGAGCGAATGAAAAGAGCAGTTGAAAATATATCGTATGGTAAAATTGCTGGCGCAGTTGGAACTTATGATAATGTTTCTCCATTTGTTGAAAAATATGTGTGTGAGAAACTTGGTCTAAAAGTTGAGCCAATTTCAACGCAGGTAATTCAAAGGGATAGACACGCAGAATATTTAACAACGCTTGCCATCGTTGCGTCATCGCTTGAAAAATTTGCAACCGAGATAAGACATTTGCAAAGAACTGAAGTTTTAGAAGTTGAGGAATATTTTTCTGAAGGGCAAAAAGGCTCATCGGCGATGCCCCATAAACGAAATCCAGTAAGATGTGAAAGGATATCCGGGCTTGCAAGGGTTATAAGGGCAAACGCTTTGGCATCACTTGAAAATATATCGCTTTGGCATGAGAGGGATATTTCTCATTCTTCAGTTGAAAGGATAATCATCCCGGATAGCACGACGCTTCTTGATTTCATGCTCAATGAGATGATTGATATAATTGAAAAACTTCTCATTTATCCGGAGAGAATGCTTAAAAATTTAAACTTGACAAATGGTTTAATCTTTTCGCAGAAGGTTTTGCTTGCACTTATTCAGAAGGGCTTGGCGCGTGAAAAAGCATATGAACTTGTTCAAAGAAACGCGATGAGGTGCTGGAGGACGGGTGAGGAATTTTCAAAGCTTTTGAAAGAGGATCAGGAAATTTCAAGATATATGAGCGATGGAGAAATTGACAAAATTTTTGACTATAAAAGTGTGCTTGAAAAGATCGATTTCATCTTTGAGAAAATTGGGATTGAAAAATAAATCTATTTTACATGTAAAAACAAAAAGGGAAAATCAACATGGCTGAGGTCTTCAAAAATTACATCAATGGAAAATGGGTTGATGCGAAATCTGGCAAAACATTTGAAAACAGAAATCCTGCAAATTGGGATGATTTGATAGGCGTATTCCCGAAATCCGGACCTGAAGATGTTGAAGAAGCTGTAAAAGCAGCAAAGAAAGCATTTGAATCTTGGCGACTTGTTCCGCCACCGAAACGAGCTGACATAGTTAAAAAAGCAGCTGATTTACTTGTTCAACGCAAAGAAGAAATTGCACGCGAGATGACGCGTGAGATGGGAAAGATTTTGCTTGAGACCCGAGGTGATGTTCAGGAGGGAATTGATACTGGATATTATGCAGCTGGTGAGGGTAGAAGATTATTTAGTTATACAACCACATCGGAGTTGCCGAATAAATTTGCTATGGCGATCAGGCTTCCCGTTGGAGTTGCGGGGGTTATAACGCCATGGAATTTCCCAATGGCTATCCCGACATGGAAAATTTTCCCGGCTCTTGTTGCTGGAAACACCGTTGTATTTAAACCTGCATCTGACACACCGAAAACAGCGACGACGCTCGTTCAAATTCTTGAGGAGGCTGGAGTTCCCGAGGGTGTTGTTAACCTTGTTCATGGTGGAGGGAATGAAGTTGGAATGGCGATCGTAAAGCATCCCGATGTTAATTTAATTAGTTTCACTGGATCGACAGCGGTTGGAAAGGTGATTTCAAGGGAAGCGTCAGATACGTTAAAACGCGTTTCGCTTGAAATGGGCGGTAAAAATGCGCAGATAGTTCTTGAGGATGCAAATCTTGAACTTGCCCTTGATGGTGTTCTTTGGGGTGCTTTTGGAACTTCGGGACAAAGATGCACGGCAACGAGCAGATTGATATTGCATGAGGCGATCTATGATCAATTTATTGAAATGCTTGTTGAAAGAGTCAAAAAGTTAAAAGTTGGAAATGGGCTTGATGAGTCAACAGAGATGGGTCCTATTATAAACGAGGCCCAACTTAACAAAATTCATCAGTATGTTGAAATCGGTAAGCAAGAAGGTGCTAAGTTATTAATCGGTGGGCATAGATTAACGGGTGGAGAGTATGACAAGGGTTGGTTTTATGCTCCGACGATATTTGTCGATGTTCACCCGAAGATGAGGATAGCGCAGGAAGAAATTTTCGGCCCTGTCTTATGTGTTATAAAGGTTAAATCATTTGAGGAAGCAATTGAGGTATTGAACGATAGCAGTTATGGATTGTCGTCTTCAGTTTACACAAGGGATGTTAATAAGGCGTTCAAAGCGATAAGAGATATTCAAGCTGGGATAACATATATAAATGCTCCGACGATCGGAGCTGAAACGCATCTTCCTTTTGGTGGAGTTAAGCAGACAGGCAACGGGCACCGTGAAGGTGGTTGGACTGTTTTCGATTTCTTCACCGAAATTAAAACAGTTTATATTGATTACAGCGATAGATTGCAAAGAGCTCAAATTGATACTTATAAAGAGTAGTTAAAATAATTTTCGGGTGGGCACAAATGGTGCCCACCCAGATATTTATTTAATTTGTCCCAAATACATAATCCCATATTGGGGTAGAAACTCCGAAGAATTTATCAGGCGCTTTATAGTGATGTTGTAAATGATGTTTCCAAAGGTAGCGAAGTCTGTTCTTAGGTGGTTTGAAATGATGGATTGCGTAATGTGTCATATCGTAGATTATATATCCTGCCACAAAGCCTGGAAAGAATGCAAAAGTGTAAATTCCAATTGAAAACTTAAAAAGATGCCAAAAGATAACTGCCCAAATTAAACTAACCGCTGGGGGCATAACTAAACGCTTGGGATCACTTGGATATTGGTGATGGACTCCATGAATCATAAATTGTATTTTAAAACCAAGTTCTGTTTTTGGTTGGAAATGAAATAGAAATCTATGCAAAAGATATTCCGCAAGTGTCCAGGAGAAAATTCCACCTACGAAGAGTCCACCAGCGATGATGAACTTAAAGTTTAATTTATTTAATGAGTAGAAAATCAAATATAAAACCACAGGGAAATATACAATAAATGGCGTTAACGGATGCGTTTTTGTTAACGCTTCAAGAAATCTATTTTTAAACATTTGAGCAGAACCCTTCCTTGGATAAAGATAATCTGGAATTCTTACATTTGCTTTGACATATTCAATCATTTTTCTTTCACCTTTTATTTTAAATTAAAATAATTTATCACACTTTTGTGACTTTTTCAAGAAGTTTAGAGGACGCGTTAAATCGAGTTGATTTTAAAGGTGAGTTTTCATAATTTCAAATAGAACAAAAAATAAAAAAAGGCACAATGATGAAACGTGTGCTAATTATAACCCTTTTTTTAATTTTGTCATTTTATGTCGTTTTTCCGCAAAGTGTCACTTTGAAAGTTCGGGAAAAAACGATTTTAAGGGGGGAGAGGTATGTAACTGTTAAATTTTCTGTTGAGGGGGGAAAGGAGAATTTCACTGATGTTGATGTGGCAAAGGGAGGATATTATTATTTCGTCTGTTTGCCGGAAGGAAACTGGAAAATTGATGAAGAGTTTGCTCAAGAGTTTACATCGAAAGTTTTAATTCGCCAAGATGGCAATGTTTACTATCCTGAGGTTTATGATCTTTTAAAGATTGGTGAAAATGTAGGGTTGATAGTTGGATTTGAGAAGAAATTTAAAATCGAAAAGCCGTTTGAAATTGTTTATCCGATCTCGGAGAAAGTTGTAGAATCAGCAGAGGTAAAGGTGCCCGAAAATTTATGGGCGGGTTATTCTAAAGCGTTTAAAACTTATCAGGATGGAATTAAACTTTACAATGATGGAAACTATCAAAATTCAGCGGATGTTTTGTTTGAACTCGTTGCAAATGAAGAGGCAAAAAAGTTTTCGTTTTATAAAGATGCGCGCGAGAAATGTATAAAATCTTTGGATAACATCTTGGTTGCACTTGTTGACAAGTTTAATTCCGTCGTTGCTTCAGCGATGGAACCAGAGGATAAATTAGTGAAGTATGATAGTTTAAAGGTTCAATTTCAAAATTATGTTAATTCCGTTCTAACTCCGAAACTAAATGTTCTTTCTGATACACTTGTCTTTGCAATGTTATCGCGTGCGAATGGATACTTTGAAAAACTTGAAAATGAAGTCCAAGCTGAAAAATATCGTCTTGATATTAAAAGTATCTCATGGCTCAACACTGAAAGTGGGTTAAATTTCAAATATCGTCTTATAATCGATGCTCTTGCTTATGCTTTTACTTCCGAATCGTTTTGGGATAACCCTGATACGACTAAATTTGAATTTGTATTGCCGGATACAGTCCTTGCAAATTTGAGGATTTTTGGGGTTGAGAAAGATTACAATATATTTCAACGTGTTTGCATCTCAAACCTTAAAAATCGTGGAACTTTATTTGAAGAAAAATTTCTTGTAAATCTTTTGAACAATTCATCTCTATTGCCCCAACCATATTATGAAATTTTCTTAGCAGTTGATAACTACCTAAAGAGAAATTATCTCGAAAGCAGGAATTATATTGCGAGAGCATTGGTGAAGTTAACAGATGATGAGCTTATACGACGACTTGGCGTTTTGCATGGTATGATATTTGTAAAGCAACAAAATTTATCATCTGAAGCGGTTGAGTTATATCGTGAGGGTTTGAGGAAGTTAACATCTGGAGACAAAGTTGGTGGGCTTGATGCCGTCAGAAGAGCTGTTTTAGTTGAACCAAGGTTTCCACTTGCAAATTATGTGCTTGGGAATGAATATTTCAAAGATGGTGACTTTTATCCGGCGATAGTTTACCTTTCAAAAGCGATTTCTCTTGATTCCAATTTTGTTCCCGCCTATGTGCGTCTTTTTGACATTTACAAAGCGCAGGGCAACTGGTCTGAAGCTAAGACAGTGCTTGAATCTGCTCTTTCGAAAAGAAATGATTTTTGGATAATTAGAATTCTTCTTGGTCAGGTTTATAATGAGCTTAAACTTTATGATAATGCTGTTGAATCATTTCTTAAGGCAATAAATTATAACCCGTTGAATTATGAACAGTATATTTATCTTGGTGTTGTTTATTCAAATATGAAAAAATTTGCTGATGCTGAGGCGATTTTGAAAAAGGCAGCAGAGATAAATCCTGATAGAAAAGAAGCTTATGAAGAGTTGAAGAAAGTAGAGAATTTAAAGAAACAAAAGTAGGCTAAAACGCAAATAAATTTAAAAGGTGAAAATGCACATACTTGTTTCGAACGATGATGGTATAAATTCTGAAGGTATTTATTTGCTTGTGAAAGAGCTTAAAAAAATTGCTGATGTAACAGTTGTCGCACCTGAGAAACAAATGAGCGCAGTTGGTCATGCGATAACGGTTCAATATCCTTTAAGAGTTAACCCATTTTATAAAAATGGTGAATTTTTCGGATACGCTGTTGATGGGACGCCTGCTGATGCAGTGAAGCTTGCCGTCAAGGCGCTTTTAAAAGATAAAAAAATTGATCTTTTAATTTCTGGAATAAATCACGGAACTAATACATCAATCAATATAATTTATTCTGGCACAGTTTCAGCTGCGACCGAGGGGACAATACTTGGGATACCATCAATTGCGATTTCACTTGCCACATATGCACCCAATCCGGATTTTACTTTTGCTGCAAAATTCGCCGTTAAACTTGCGGAATTTGTTTTTAAAAATGCCTTGCCAAAGGGCACACTTTTGAATGTTAATATTCCACCTGTTCCAGAAAATGAGATAAAGGGGGTTCTTGTAACTCATCAAGGCTCTGCTTTTTGGGATGATTATTTTGATCTTCGTAGAGACCCTAATGGAAGGGAATACTATTGGCTTACTGGCAAGTTCATAAATTATGAAGTTGACGATCTAAGTGCTGATCATACCGCTGTGCAGAATAATTATATTTCAGTCACGCCGATACATTTTGATTTGACTAATTATAAGGCTATTGATGTTCTGAAAAAATCTGGACTCGAAAATCTTTTAAAAACTCTTGACAAGGATTGAAAATTTTAAATATTCTTCAGTTTTAAGCTCTTGACAAAAACGGAATTATTTTTTAAATTTTAATGAGAAGTTAAAAAGTTAAAAAAGGAGGAAGAAACCATGATGAGAAAAATTTTGTTAAGTCTCTTTTTCATCTTTGGGGCTCTTAATTTTTCATTTTCACAAAACCCAGAGTGGGTTAATTTCACCGCTGGTGGCAATTATATTCGAGCGCTTGCAATTGAAGGTAATTACATTTGGGTTGGGACAGAAGGAGGATTAGTTAAGTTAAATATGCTCACAGGTGAGAAAATTTACTATACTAAAGCAACAGGTCTGCCAGATAATTCTGTTCTTGCGATAGCGATAGATTCACAGGGTAACAAATGGATTGGGACAGATGGAGGTCTTGCTGTGTATAGAGAGGGTGGAGTTATACTTGATGTTTATGAGAAAGAAGAGAAAATAATTCCAAGGGAATTTTCACTTTATCAGAATTATCCGAATCCTTTTAATCCTGAGACTGCGATTGAGTTTGATATACCTGAGGTTACGGATGTTAAGCTTGAGGTTTATGATGTTTTGGGTAGGAAGGTTAAGACAATTCTTGATGATAGGTTAGAGGTTG
>LDXX01000016.1 GCA_001442925.1 Candidatus Kryptonium thompsonii | reverse complement strand
TCGGTTATTTAAAGTTTTAATGGTTGATATTTACGAGATTTTGTTTTGGCATATTTTTTGAGTTATGCTTTTATGCAAAAATAAAAACAAAAACCTGAGGAGGAAAACATGTTGGGTAAGATTTTTACGCAAGTACTTCTTTTGATCTTGGTTTTCTCAATTGTTCTTCCGCAAAATCAAAGTGGTTCTATCTTTTGGGGTCAAAACTGTGCAAGGTGCCATAATGTAAGAGGGTTTAATGAGTTTAACGATGCACAATGGGATGTTATCGTAAGACATATGAGGATAATAGGAAACCTTCCTGGGGATCAAGCGAGGGCTATTTTAAAGTTCCTTCAAGAAGCAAATAATCCACCTGAGGAGGGAAATGCTGTTGAAGAGTCCGTCAAAGATTATGTTAATAAGAGAGTAGAAAGTTTTGAGCTTTTCCCAAGTTCAAAATTTTTTGTAAGTGGGTATGGAGTCTCACAGTTCGTTTCCGTTAAGGAAGAAGTGCCTTCATTTGAGACATCATTTACACCGCTTTTTCATCTTGCTATTGGGAATAATACTTATTTTATGGTTGAACCTGAGTTTGAGCTTGAGGATACTAAGGTTGCAATTGAATTGGAGATAGCGCAGGTGAGTTATTTTGTTAACGATTATTTAACGCTCGTGGCTGGAAAATTTATTTTACCGTTTAATGTTTACTCGGAGAGGTTACATCCAACATGGATAGACAAGTTGCCACGACGTCCATTGATTTATACCAATCTTCTTGACCATGCACTGTCAGATGTGGGTATTCAATTAAGGGGTGGTGCATCTTTACCATTTTCCGAGGGTTCAAAGATAAATTATGCATTTTACATAGTTAATGGACCACGGCTTGAGATGGGAGAGTTAATGATCGGTGAGAATTTTACAGATGTTGACACAAACAAAACTATTGGTGGAAGGTTGGGAATTTTGCCTGTGTGGAATTTAGAGATAGGAGCTTCTTATATGTCTGGGAAGGCAAGCGATGAAGAAGGTACGAGGAAAGAAGATTTTAGTATGATTGGATTTGACGGTGAATATCATTTTGGTGGATTGGAATTTAGAGGTGAATTCATTCGGCTTGAGAGAAAATTTGGTGGATGGAAAGAAACGAAGAATGGTTTTTATGTTCAAGCATCTTATCGGCTCTCTGGCGAAGGATTTTTAGGCAATTTAGAGCCCGTGATTAGATACGGTAGTGTTTCACACGAGGAAGAAAAGATAACACAACTTGCATTTGGTATTGATTATTGGCTGGCGCCAAGTTCAGCGATTAAGCTTGCATACGAATCTAATAAAAATATTCCGAACAGATTAACTCTTCAGCTTGTGATCGGATTATAAAAACAAAAGGAAAGAAAAATCATTATGAATTACACGCTTATATTTTTTGCAATCCTGATAGTGGTTACATCTGTTGGTGCCCTATTTCAAGATAAAGCAGTTGATTTAAATAGAGGTAAGAAAGTTTACGATACATATTGTGCCACATGCCATGGGAAACAGGGTAAAGGTGATGGGCCAGGTGCAGCAGCTTTGAAACCAAAGCCTAGAGATTTCACTGACAAAAATTATATGGAGAAATTAAAGGATGATTATCTTTTCAAAATAATAAGTGATGGTGGTGCAAGCGTTGGTAAATCACCTCTTATGCCAGCCTGGAAGACTTCTATAAAGAAGGAAGATATAAATAATGTAATTGCCTATATTCGTACATTTGCGCAGAAAAAGTAAAAAATTTAAGGAGGGATGGAAAATGAGAGAAAAAAAGCCAGTTCCGCTTATTCAGCTTCTTTATGATGATATCTTTTTAATGCTTCTTCTTGGTTTAATTGTCCCCGCATTAACTTATACGATATGGGGACTTATTGAGATTATCTCTAAAAAAGTTTTACCATAAAAAAGGAGGAGCATATGGCAATTAACAAACCCAATGAGGTTTACTGGGAGGAAAAGGTTGGATTTTCTGAAAAAGCATGGGTTTTGCTTTCCATCGTTGCATGTATAGTTATGTTCATGGTTATGGTCGCATGGGCAATTGCAGGAAAGCAAAACCCTCCAAATGAAGCATATAGGGTTTCAATACCCTCGTTTGCTGAAAGGGCTGAAGCATTCATAGAAAAATATAAAGTTGATGAAGAGAATGGAATTCCGGTTGTTGAAGCACCGGAAGATGAAGATTCATATTTAATAGCGAGAATGTTTTACTTTAGTCCTGTACTTATTTTAAAGCAAAATCAAACATACAGAATAAGGGTGAGCTCGCTTGATGTTCAGCACGGGTTATCTATTCAACCAGTAAATATGAACTTTCAGGTTGTTCCTGGATATGAATATGTTTTGACCATCAAGCCCACAGAGAAAGGAGAATTTCTTATTGTCTGTAATGAATATTGTGGTCTTGCGCATCATGTAATGAAAGGGAAAATTATCGTTAAATGAACGAAAAACAAAGGAGGGTTAAAAAATGGCAGAGGTTTTAGTAGAAGCCAGAACTTGCCCTGTTACTGGCTTGAGGGTTGTAAAGCATGCTGAAAATCTTATAAAAGTAAACGCTGTGTTTGCCGTTCTTGCATTGTTATTTGGGACCATTGGAGCTATTCTTATTGCCCTTACGAGATGGGAAGCGATACATTTGTTACCGACCGATTTATTTTATAGAATGCTGACATTTCACGGTATGAACATGCTTGTATTCTGGATTGTTTTCTTTGAAGGCGCAGGGCTTGTTTTTGCTTCCACGATTGTGTTAAATGCCCGTCAAGTCGCTCCGAAATTGGGGTATTTGGCGGTGATTTTGATGATTTTAGGTTTTTTGTTAACAAATTTTATAATCCTTACTGGTGATGTTAATGAAACTGCAGTGATGTTTACCGCTTATGTTCCATTGAAGGCTCATCCTTTGTTTTATCTTGGGTACATACTCTTTGCGGTTGGTGCGTTAATTATGTGTATATTGTTCTTCCTGAATGTTTATAATGCAAAAAGAGAAGGGACTTATGAAGGACCTGTTCCATTATTCACTTATGGTATAGCAGCTGCTGCTGTCATCGCTGTGTTTACGCTTGTTCACGGTGCGCTGGCACTTGGTTCAGCATTTTTATGGTCTCTTGGTATTATAGAAGTTGTTGATGCATCTCTTTACAGATTGTTATTTTGGGGGTTTGGTCACCCTGCTCAGCAGATTAACCTAGCTGCTATGGTTTCTGTGTGGTATCTGCTTTCTTATTTCACCGTTGGTGGTGTCACTCCATCTGAGAAAGTAAGTAGAACGGCATTCTTGCTTTATGTGCTTTTTATCAATGCTGGTTCAGCGCATCATTTACTTGTGGACCCAGGGTTTGGCGCTCCATGGAAAATATTTAACACCAGTTATGTTATCTATATGGCAGTTCTTGCAAGTTTGATTCATTGCTTTGCTATCCCTGCGAGTGCTGAAATTGGTCAAAGGAAAAGAGGATTTAATAAAGGTTTATTTACTTGGCTTATAAAAGCGCCCTGGTCAAATCCAGCATTTTCTGCGTTTTTCATATCCCTCGTAATTTTTGGATTTATTGGTGGGGCAAGTGGTGTTATTATGGGAGTTGAACAAATCAACATGAAATTGCACAATACACTTGGTGTGCCAGGGCATTTCCATGGAACAGTTGCTGCTGGAACTTCACTAGCGTTTATGGGTCTTGCATATTATGTGGTTCCGCTAATTTTTAGAAGGGAATGGCTTTCAAAGTTTTGGGCGAGAATTCAGCCCTTCTTATTTGGTGGTGGATTGTTTCTTATGGCTGTTTCAATGAATACACTTGGTAGGCTTGGGATCCCGAGAAGGGTATGGGAAACCTCTGCTTTGGTTGTTCCATACAAAGAATTGCTTCAAGCTACCCTTGGAATTGGCGCTGTAGTTGCCTTCTTGGGTGCGTTGGTGTTTATCCTTCATACGGTTTTAACAATTATTTTTGGTAAAAGAGTTGAGGGAAAACCAAAATTTCCTGAAGTTGTTCAAGTTAGCAATCCAGATGAGAAGACCTCAACTCCAGGAACAATTGTTCTGGCGATTATTTTCTTCTTATATCTTGCAATTATGTACACTATAAATTGGTACTGGTTATCAAGGGTATGGGAGGTAAGATAGCTGAAAAAAAGCTTGAGTTTATTTCTATAGTGGCGATAAACATTATGTGGTTGTTTTTGATAGCTGTGTGGTTTTTAAGTGGTTTTGAAAATGAAATTGGATCATTGATAAGAACTTATTGCTTTGGATATGGTGCTTATGGAAGCGATGTAATAATTTCAAAAACGATTTCTATGATTTTACCGCCAGCTGTTATAACAGCTATTCTGATTATTTTATTCTTTAAAAGTAAGTTTTTCCGAAGGGGGATTTTCGCCACCACAGTTTTTCTTGTCGTACTCTTAATACCAGTTTATATTATCAGAACGAATATGGTGGCAAGTCCTCCTCTTCCAGTTGATAAAGAAATTCCAACAGATATTAAATTTCTTGATATTGATGGGAACATTTTTAATTTCTCACAAGTGGGTGATGATGAATATATCTTAACTTTTTTCTATATAAGTTGCCACGGTTCCTGTCCGTTGATTATATATGAAGTTAAGCGCATAAGCTTGAAATCCAACATACCAATTGTTATGGTATCACTTAATCCTGCTGATGATGTTAAGAAATTAAGAGCCTTCTACTTTGAAAACGGATTTAAGAAAACCGTGAAAATTATAAGAGCTGAGCGTGAAGATCTCGTCAGATTTATAGAATCGTTAAACCTTAGTATTGGAATCCCTGAAAAGGTTTCAGAAAATCCGCAGATTATACACCCCGTTCTTTTTATAAGATGTAAAGGAAACAAAGTTTTAAGTGAAGTTTACGGTTTAGGTGTTCTTGAAAAATTTTAACAAGTATAACTAAGAAACGAACCCAGGTAAAATTGCAACTTATATCTTTGATGTTTTTTATTGCTCTTGAGCTGCTTGCTCTTTACGTATACATCACTTGAAAAACAAATCTTGGGAAAGAGCTTGATATAGCAGTCTCGCTTTAGAATAAAATTTCTCAATTAAGATTCGTTTCTAGATTCCAATGCGGTGAAGGAGGTTTACAACAAAAGAGAGTGAAGAGTGAGCAGGCTTTGATTAAGCAAATTGCAATTTTAAGTTTTATTTTTAAAATTTTTGTAAGTAAAAATATATCTATTCCCAAATTGGTTGGGCTTAAGCGAGAAATGAAGATAAATTTGAATAAAATTTTCAGATATTTAAGTATAAAAACTAAGCTCTTGATCGCATTTATTGGTCTCTCTGTTATACCGCTTTCCATTTTTGGAATTTATGGGGCTTATTTGAACATAAAAAATCTTAATCAGATCATATTTGAAAACATAAGCCATGATGTTGAGCTTATTCAGAAAAACCTTGAAAACTTTATAAACGAGGTTAAAAAAGATATCTTTTTCCTTCGTTCTTCCCATGTTCTGAGAAGTTATTTATTAAAGCCTGATCCATGGTCGCAAGGCGAGCTTGCAAAGGAAATTTTATCCTTTGTTCAAATCAAAGGTATATATTACCAGATTAAAGTTCTTGATGCGAGTGGATCCGAGATTTTCAAAATTCTTAAAGTTAATGGGAATTATGTCTTTATCCGTGAAGATGAATTTGAAACCCAGGGTGGAACTTATTATAAACTTCTTATAGGTAATTTAAAGCCCGATCAAATATCCTTTGCTCCAGCTGAACTTTTATCGCCAGATGATGAAATAGTCCCAGTTATAACTTGTGCTGCCCCAATTTATATTGATGGTAAATTTGCAGCTATACTTGTTGCTGATGTTTTTGCGAGGGAAGTTTTCAAAGTTATTGAAGATAATCCACATCATTATGCGGGGAAGACGATAATTTTAAATGAGCAGGGGTATTATCTCTATCATTCGGAGAGGAAGAAAGAATGGAATCGTCTGCTTGCGACGAGGGAAGTAGATAATTTCCTGACAAATTACTCTGGTAAGGTTTATTCAGAGATTATTTTGGGTAGCAAAAAGTTATTGCATTACGGGGATCAAATAATTTACAGTGCACCTTTATTTTCAAAGTTAAGTCCCCTTTCAAATAGATATATCATTTTAAGAGTTGTTAAAAGGGACCTTGTCTTTAAACCCGTGTATAACTTTTCAATCTTTTTCGTTATAATTTTTATTTTCTTTCTTACCATATCTTCGATTCTTGCCATCATAGCGGCTGGACAAATCACAAAGCCAATAAATGAGCTTAAAAAAGGAGCTCAGATCGTTGCATCTGGGAATTATGATTTCAGATTGAAAATTGAAACAAACGATGAGTTGGAGGAACTCGCAAACGAGTTTAATACGATGGCACAGATGCTTTCTCAGCATGAAAAGGAGATAGAGATGCATAGAAATCATCTTGAGGAACTTGTTGCACAGCGGACGAAAGAACTAATTGAGGAAAAGCAAAAACTTCAAAGTATACTTGATAATGTTCCAAGCGCATTCCTTCTAATCGATGAAAGCCGCAAAATAGTTACTGCAAGTTCTGCTGTTAGATTTTTGATTAATCATATGAAACCTGAGGATGTTGTAGGAACATATTGTCGTGAAAGTTTTAAAAATTACGATTTCTGTGAGGGATGCGATTTTGAAAAAGTGTTAAAAACGGGAAGGTCATCTGTAAGATTAATCAAAGAGAAAGATAGATATTTTGAAATTTTCATGATCCCTGTTCAAAGGGAAAGTGGAGATACATTTGTGCTTGAAGTGATAACGGATGTGACTGAACGAAAGAAAGCGGAAGAAAATCTTATAAAATCTGAAAAACTTGCATTTGTATGGGAAATGGCTTCGGTGATAGCCCATGAGATAAGAAACTCAATCACCTCAATTAAGATGATACTTCAACTCTATCTTGAGTCTGAAACTTTAAGTAATGAAAGCAGGGAATCCTTCACAGTTGCAATGAGTTCAATTCTCAGGATGGAAAATATAGTGAATCAGCTTCTTCAGTTTTCCAAACCAACCCCACCAAGGTTTGAGCCCATAAATGTAAATAGCATTCTCGAGCTTGCAGTTGAATTTGTGAAAATTCAATTCAAAAAGAAGAATATAAAACTGGTTAAAAATTATGACAAAAATATTCCTCAAATATATGCCGATGCAAATTCCCTAAAGGAGGCATTT
This sequence comes from Candidatus Kryptonium thompsonii, assembly GCA_001442925.1. Taxonomy (GTDB): domain Bacteria; phylum Bacteroidota; class Ignavibacteria; order Kryptoniales; family Kryptoniaceae; genus Kryptonium; species Kryptonium thompsonii. The sequence continues at coordinate 3,337 of LDXX01000016.1, read as the reverse complement.
ATTAACATTCTGATTAATGCATTTCAGGCGATTGATAAAGCGGGGGTTATAGAAATTCGAACTAAGAGAGAGGTTTTAAATGCGGATATGTTTGAGAAGATGAATTGGAAAGATTTTGAGCCTAAATTTGCCCTAGGGGAGGATGTCGTGCACATAATTATATCTGACACTGGGTGTGGAATACCACCTGAAGATATGGATAAGATCTTTGAGCCATTCTTTACAACAAAGGCAGAAGGTACTGGACTTGGTTTATCGATAGTCAAAAGGGTCGTGACAAATCATGGGGGAGTTATCGATGTTGAAAGTGAAGTTGGAAGTGGCACGAAATTTCATATTTATCTACCAGTTAATAACTTGATAACAAACTTGGATGAAAAAGATGCATGGGCAAGCTAAAGTAATGGTGATTGATGACGATGAAAATATACTTTTTGCTTTTAAAAAAGTCTTGGAAAAAGATGGTTTCACTCCGATATTCTCAACGAACGGATTTGAAGTAATGGAAAAAGTTCAAGCTGAAAAACCAGATGTAATTTTCCTTGACATAGCTATGCCAGGGTTGGATGGGCTTGAAATTCTTAAACAGCTTAAAGACAAGGGAATTGAAACTCCTGTGGTGATCATAACCGGCTATGGGACAATGCAGACAGCTGTGAAGGCAATTCAGCTTGGGGCGTTTGAATACCTTACAAAACCTCTTGATATAAACAGAATACGTCTTTTAATTCAGCGTGCGATTGAAACGAACCAGTTAAAAAATAAGGTGAGGGAATTTGAGATAAAACAAAGTGAGATTGATTATGAGGAAAAATATCAAATAATTGGAAATTCACCTAAAATACAAGAAATATTCAAACTTATAGGTGTTATCTCAATGACGCCAAATACCACACCTGTTTTAATAACTGGCGAGAGTGGGACTGGAAAGGAGCTTGTTGCAAGGGCTATACATAGAAGTGGGGCAAATGCTTCTGAACCATTTGTCGCTATAAATTGTCCAGCTGTTCCCGAAAATTTACTTGAAAGCGAATTTTTCGGTCACGAGAAGGGAGCTTTTACAGGGGCTGATAAAAGAAAGTATGGAAAATTTGAAATTGCAGGAAAAGGGACAATACTACTTGATGAGATAACAGGAATACCTTCAAATTTACAGCAAAAACTTTTAAGGGTTATTCAGGAAAGGGAATTTCAGCGAGTTGGCGGGAATGAAACTATAAAAGTTGAGGCAAGATTTATAGCGACCACGAATCTTAACATAATTGAAGAAGTTAAAAAAGGAAATTTCAGAGAGGACTTGTATTACCGACTTAGTGTCTTTGTTATAGAAGTTCCTCCACTCAGGGAAAGGCGGGAAGATATACCTCTTCTTGCTAATTACTTTTTGAAAAAATACAGCAGGGAAATGAAAAAAAATGTATCAGCCATATCAGATTCAGCCATGGAAATTCTTGTTAATTACGATTATCCAGGAAATGTAAGGGAGCTTCAAAATATAATAGAAAGGTGTGTCATACTTTCAAAAGGAGGAATTATAACACCTGATCTTTTACCTGAGAATTTAAAATCAGGGAAACGGGATATTGACGATTTTAATATACCAATAGTTAGTGAAAATCTTGCTGAAGCAAGAAGAAAAGTTATAGAAGCTTTTGAAAAGAAATTTTTAATTGAACTCTTAAAGAAAAATCGTGGTAATGTGTCCTTGAGTGCAAAGTCCGCTGGCGTCACTAGGCAGAATTTAACATACTTGCTCAAAAAATATAACATTGATCCGAAATCCTTCCGCTGATGATAAAATTCCCTCCCTTAGTGAATGTAAAATTTTATTTACCTGACTTAAAAGCGTAGTTTTACATCTCTGCACGAGATATGCTTAAATATAAAAATTTTGGATAAAAAATTTCTTGGCACAGGATTTGAATTTCTAACTTTTCTGAAAAATTTTTCTACGGCTGGAAAAACACAAATTTTTAAATTTAATGGTTGGTAGGAAAATAACACGCAGGGATTTTATCAAAACTGTTGGATTTTTCATCTCTTCCGCGATTATTGCAAGTGGGTGTCGGCGCATCCCAGTGCAAAAGATCGTACCTTATGTTGAGAAACCTAAAGAGATCACGCCAGGTGTTCCGCTTTGGTATGCTTCAACATTTTTTGATGGGCTTGAATATTGTAGTATCACTGTCAAGACGATCGAAGGGAGACCTATAAAAATTGAAGGGAATGAGCTTTCCACCGTAACTTTTGGTGGCACAAGCCCGAGGGTTCAAGCATCAATTCTTGGACTTTATGATTCAGATAGAGCGAAGGAGCCAATGATTAGCAGAAAAAGGGTGGAATGGAAGGAAATAGATGCTGAAATAATTGAAGAACTTAAAAAGATCAAAGAAAACCGTGGGAAAATAAGAATTCTTTCTCAAACTATAATCAGCCCATCGACAAAGAAAATTCTATCAGATTTTGCAGATTATTACCCGAACACTGAACTTATAATTTACGATACATGCTCTGCTTCCGCCGTTCTTGAGGCAAACAAAAAATGTTTTGGGATACAAGCAATTCCTGATTATATGTTTGACAAAGCAAACATTGTGGTAAGTTTTGGCGCTGATTTTCTTGGCACTTGGATTTCCCCAGTTGAATATGCATATAAATACTCTCTTGCGCGCAAGCCCGAGGAAAATTTGGCGAGAAATAAAATCTTAAAACATATCCAATTTGAGTCCCGACTTTCGCTTACGGGAAGTAATGCTGACATAAGGGTTCCAGTAAAACCATCAGATGAAGTAAAAATTATCTTGGGTTTGCTTAACAATCTTCTTAAGATTTCATCAAACAATGGGAAACTTGGGGATATTATAGGAGATAAGATGAGCTCGGAACACAATGAAGTTTTATCAAAAATTGCATTGGAGCTGTGGGCAAATAGGAGTAAATCCATTGTTATTTCAGATTCAAACGATATAAATGTTCAAATTTTAATAAATGCGATAAATTTGATACTTAACAACTATGGAAACACAATTGACCTTAATAACCCGTGCTATTTAAGGCAGGGGATTGATTCGGGAGTTTACAGATTGATTGAGGAGATGGAAAACGGCGAAGTAAGTGCGCTGATACTTTACCATGTAAATCCTGTTTATAGTTTTCCTGAGCCTGAAAGATTTGTTAACGCTTTGAGAAAGGTTCCTTTGACGATTTCAATTTCAAATTATTTTGATGAAACCGCAGAGCATGTTAAATATTTTTGTCCAGATCATCATTACCTTGAATCATGGAACGATGCGGAGCCAAAGAAGGGGCATTACAGTTTTTCACAACCTGTTATTGG
>LDXX01000015.1 GCA_001442925.1 Candidatus Kryptonium thompsonii | reverse complement strand
GCGATAACATTGCTTTTTGCTGATACGCTTGCTCGAATCATCTTATATCCGAATGAGCTTCCCGTCGGTGCGATAACTGCGCTTTTCGGCGCTCCATTTTTTATTTATCTTTTAAGAAAACAAACTTTAAGTTGAGGTATGAGTGAAAAAGTCGTGACGATTTTCGGGAGTTCAAAACCGATTGAAGGAGAAGATGAATATGAATTTGCAAGAAAGCTTGGATATGAACTTGGAAAGATTGGATTTACGATTTGTAATGGTGGTTATGGTGGGACAATGGAGGCAACATCAAGAGGTGCAAAAGAGGCAGGGGCTAGGACAATTGGGGTTACGGTTTCTACTTTTAGAGCAAGTGCTAACAAATGGGTCGATAAGGAGATAAAGGCGAGGGACTTATTCGAGAGGTTAAAAATTTTGATTGAAAAAGGCGATGCTTACATAGTTTTAAAGGGGGGCACTGGAACTTTAGTTGAGTTATCACTTGTGTGGGAGTTGATTAACAAAGGATTAATTGAACCAAAGCCGTTTGTGGCTGTTAATTTTTGGGCTCCTATTGTTGAGACGATCTCGGAACAACTTAGATATGAATCGAGAGCAAACGCAGTTGAGTATATAAAAATTATAGGTGATATAGACAAAATTGTTGAATACATAGAATCAAAGCTTTTATAATTGAAAAAAATGATTTGATTTTTTATATTAAATCGAACCTAATAAAAAAGAGGTTTCTTAAAATGAAGGCTGTGATACCAGTTGCAGGTGTAGGGACAAGATTGCGACCACATACTTATACTCAACCTAAGGTGTTGCTAAATGTTGCTGGCAAACCGATACTTGGGCATATAATAGATAAACTTGTCGAGAACTCAATAAAGGATATTTTGCTTATAGTTGGTCATCTTGGTGAGATGATAAAAAATTATGTTGAATCCAGCTATCCAGATGTAAGGTTTGAGTTTATTGAACAGAAAGAACCACTTGGGCTCGGACATGCAATTTATTTGGCGGGCGAAGCTTTTAAAGATGAAGATGAGATTTTGATAATTCTTGGCGATACAATTTTTGATTTCGACATTTCGAAGTTTTTGAAGAGTAAGTTCACAACAATTGGGGTTAAAGCTGTTGAAGACCCACGAAGATTTGGGGTCGTAATTCTCAATGGGGATAAATTTGCAAGTAGGCTTATCGAGAAACCATCAGAACCAGAGAGCAATCTTGCGATCGTTGGAATTTATTTAATAAAGAATCCAAAACTTTTAAAGGAGGCCTTGGATGAGGTTGTAAAAGGAGAGATTAAAACAAAGGGCGAATATCAACTTACAGACGCTCTTCAATTGATGGTAAATAAAGGTGAAAAGATAACTGTTTTTGAAATTGATGGGTGGTATGATTGTGGTAAGCCGGAGACACTTTTAGAGACCAATAAATTTTTGCTTCAGAAAAATAATGCCGGTTTAATTAAATTTGGAAAGTTTGAAAATGTTTTGCTCATTCCACCTGTTTATATATCTCCGACGAGTAAAATTGAGAACTCAATAATTGGTCCATACACAACAGTTTCTGATGATGTTGAGATTTCATCTTCAATAATTCGTAACTCAATTATAGGTGATGGAGCTAAAATTCAGAATGCGCTTCTTGATTCATCTATTGTCGGGAGTGGGGTAGTGTTAAGAGGGGACTACAAAAGGGTTAACATTGGTGATTCATCCGAAATTGAATTTTACTAAATTAAAACTTAAACTAAAAAAGGAGAATAAATGGGAAAGCTATTCACTTCTGAATCGGTTGCCGAAGGACATCCTGATAAAATCTGCGATCAAATTTCCGATGCTGTTCTCGATGCCTTCCTGACACATTATCCGGAATCTAGGGTGGCTTGTGAGGTATTTGTGACGACTGGACTTGTTGTAATTGGTGGTGAGATAAAGGCGCCCGAAGATGTTAGGGCAAAGATTGATTTTGATCAACTTGCAAGGGATGTCATCAAGGATATCGGCTATGATAGGTCGGAATATCAATTTGATTATCGATCTTGCGGTGTTATAGTTACAGTTAAATCTCAATCACCGGATATAGCAAAGGGGGTTGACAAAGGAGGCGCTGGAGATCAAGGTATGATGTTTGGCTATGCATGTAGGGAAACGCCCGAACTTATGCCGATGCCAATTATGTTTGCTCATAAACTGATGAAGCGTCTTGCTTATGTCAGGAAAAAAACTGATTTAATGCCATACTTAAGACCCGATGGAAAATGTCAAGTGACGATTGAATATGATAACACAGGTAAACCAGTTAGAGTTGATACGATTGTTTTTTCAGTTCAACACGATGAAAGGTATAAAGGGAAAAAGTTAACATCGAAAGATATCGCTGAAGATTTAAAAGAGTTTGTTATAAAGGAGGTTATACCGGAAGGATATCTTGATAAAAAGACAAAGTATCACATCAATCCAACTGGCTCATTCGTAATTGGTGGACCACATGGTGACACTGGACTTACGGGGAGAAAGATAATAGTTGATACATACGGTGGTAGGGCACCGCACGGCGGTGGTTGTTTCTCTGGAAAGGACCCAACCAAAGTTGATAGAAGCGCAGCTTATGAAATGAGACATATTGCGAAAAATATTGTTGCAGCTGGACTTGCCGATGAGTGTTTGATACAAGTTGCCTATGCAATAGGTGTAGCAGATCCAGTTGCAATTTATATAGATACGAAAGGAACTGGAAAAGTCCCTGATGACTTGATTGCTGATTTCATAAGAGAAAATCTCGATCTCTCGCCACGAGGAATAATTGATAGACTCAAACTTCAAAGACCTATCTATCGCAAAACAGCTGTTTATGGTCATTTCGGGAGAAACGAACCCGAATTCACATGGGAAAAGCTTGATTATGTTCCCATGTTTAAAGAACTTTTAAAATGAAAAATCAAAAACAAACTAAAGGAGAACATTTTTAAATGGATGAAGTAAAAGGCGTGTACAAAGTTAAAGACTTGTCACTTGCTGATGAAGGACTTAAGCAAATACGCTGGGCTGAAAGCAGGATGCCCGTTTTAATGGCTTTAAGAGAAAAATATAGCAAAACAAAACCGTTCAAAGGCTTTAAAATTGCTGGATGTCTTCATGTGACTAAGGAAACCGCTGTGCTAATAAAGACATTTGTCGAATGCGGAGCGGAAGTTAGCTGGAGTGGATGTAATCCGCTTTCAACTCAGGATACGATAGCGGCAGCTCTTGCGAAGCAAGGAATTTCAATCTTTGCTTGGAATGGAATGAGCGTTGATGAATTTTATTGGGCAATTGAACAGACATTGCATATAAAACCTAACTTAACGCTTGACGATGGAGCTGATTTAATTTTCACAATACATAGTAAGCATCCCGAACTCATCCCCGATATAATTGGAGGGACAGAGGAGACGACAACAGGAGTAAAAAGGTTAAGGGCGATGGCTGAGGCTGGGGCTTTAAAATATCCCATCATAGCTGTTAACGATGCTGAAACGAAATGGGACTTTGATAATGTGTATGGGACAGGGCAATCGACTCTGGATGGGATTTTAAGGGCGACAAGTATTTTAATTGCTGGTAAGAATGTAGTCGTCGCTGGATATGGGCATTGTGGAAAGGGTGTTGCAATGAGAGCAAGAGGGCTTGGAGCGAATGTGATTGTGACTGAAGTTAGACCAATTGCTGCGTTAAAAGCTGTACTTGATGGCTTTACGGTTATGCCGATGAAAGAAGCAGCGAAAGTTGGAGATATTTTTATCACGGCTACAGGTGTTAAGGATGTCATAACCGAAGAACATTTCAAAGTTATGAAAGATGGCGCTATAGTTTGTAATACGGGACATTACGATGTTGAGATAAATCTTGTTCAGTTGAAAAAGATGGCAAAAAGCATAAAAGAGATAAGAAATAATGTTGAAGAATATCTTTTGAAAGATGGAAGGAGAATTTTTGTCCTTGCAAAGGGAAGACTTGTAAATCTTGTTGCTGCAGAGGGACATCCGTCTGAAGTTATGGATATGTCATTTGCGAATCAATTCATGGCTCAACTTAGACTCGTTGAATTATTTAAGAAAGGGAAAAAGCTTGAACCCAAAGTATATGAAATTCCGCCAGAACAAGATGAGGAAATCGCTGAGCTTAAATTAAAAACTATGGGAATTAAAATTGACAAGTTAACCAAGGAGCAAAAGGCTTACATCAAAGATTATAGCGCTGGAACATAAACAAAAAGGGCGTGCTTTTACGCCCTTTTTTATTTTTTGTTGAGTTCTTTCAAAGGTATGTCAAGGATTGAAAAATTTTCCCACCCTTGAGCGTCGAAATGCCACCACTCAGTAGGGAGCGGTATGAAACCGTATTTTTTCATTACATCTTCAAGGATCTTGCGATTTTTTATAACTGTATCAGGTAAATTGTAATAATCTCTGTGTGCTTTTTCGGTGAAATCATCGTATTTCGTCGGCATTGGAAGCTCATTTCCAAGTGAGTCAACAAGTGTCAAGTCGACTGCACAACCACGATTATGTCTTGAGCCTTTCGCTGGATTTGCCACATATCTTTCATCTGGAACGATTGACCATAAAATTTTTTGAACAGAAAGAGGGCGATAGCAATCCCACACTTTTAAGCCAAGCCCGACTTTTTCAAGCTCCCTTTGAACTGAGTCAAGTTTAAGCGCAACAAACTTTCTCAAAAAACATTTTGGAACATCGTAAAGTTTTTTACCAGTGAAATTATCTTCGGTCGCGTATTTTATTTCAACTATTATTCTTGGATTAATTTTTTGAATGTCAACAAGCACTGTGTCTTCTGGAGAAAACTGAGCAAGCAAACTCTCAGCGTTTAGAATGAAAAAAGCTAAAGCTAACTTCAATAACTTCGTTTTCATTTTTTCGATTTTCTCTTCTTTTTAGCGCCAGTTAATTCGCTCATTGTGGGAATGTCAAACTTCTTGAAGATTCCACCTTTAAATGGGCTCTTTTTGTCAGTTGACGGCTTTAATTCGACCTTTGTGTATTTGTTTATATACCATTGATGTAATATCGAAAGGACATTGAAAGTAAAGTAATACAAGTTGAGTCCTGATGGTAAATTGTTAAATATCAAGAAGAAAAGAATAGTCATAATTGTTGCGGTTGTCCTTTGTCTTTTATCTGCGGTAGCGGATGTCATCCATTGTTGGATGAACATAGTGATAGCCATCAGAAGCGCAAGCCCACTTATTTGATGAACTCCAAAAATTGGAATGTAAAATGGTAGTTTTACAATCGTGTCGGGAACCGAGAGATCTTTAATCCAGAGAATAAATCCTGCCTGTCTTAACTCAATTGTGACGCGGAAGAGTGAGAACAACGCATAAAGTATCGGTAATTGTAAAAGCAATGGCCAGCATCCGCTGAATGGATTAACACCGTATTCTCGATATACGCGCATAACTTCCTGATTCAGCTTCTGCGGGTTATCTTTGTATTTCTCTTGCAACTCTTTCAAAATTGGGGCAATCGCCTGCATTTTCTTGATTGACTTCATCTGGGTTAGCGTCAACGGAGTGAGCAAAATTTTAATCACGAACGAGAAAATTATAATTACAATTCCATAGTTTGGTATGATCGAGTGCAGAAATGTAAAGAATGGAAGAAGAACATATTCTGATATAGGTCTTATGAGCCAGCGCAAACCTAAACTTATCATCTCTTCGAGCCCGACACCGTAGGATTTCAAGATTTTATAATCAAGTGGACCAAGGTAAACTGTAAAGTAATTTTTTTGGTAATTACTTCCACGAAATGGGATTTTTAGTGCTATGAGATAGTTTTCTTTAACGCCGTTGTTAGGTAGGGGGATTCGTTCGCCTTCAAGATATGCACCATCAGAATAGTCATTTGATATGAGCGCAACCGCAAAATATTTATTGTGTGTCCCAACCCATCTCGTGTTTCCAGAATACGAGCGCGAAGCTTTGACGCCGAACTTGCTTGCATCGATCGTTTCATATACATCCCCGACTTTTGCATATGCACTTCCAAAATATGATTCCTCAACGCTGTTTTCCTCTGTAAGATTTATCCCGTTTTCCCAAACAAGTTGATATTCAAAGTTTGCTACTATCTTTTCCATGTTTACAAATTCAACTTCCGTATCAAATGAGTATTTCCCGTTTTCAAAAATAAATCTTTTTATCAGCTTGCTCGAATCATTTATGTCAAGGGTAAATTCGATTTCTACTTTTTCACCCTTCTTTTTTAAAATGAAGTTTTCCCAATGCCTTGCTTTCGTATTAAAGTATAAATTTCTCGTGTTAATTATTTTACCATCAGTTGTCATAAAAAGGAGCGAAAAATCACCGCCCTTATTCATATCAACAAGTTGAACTGGATAGCCATTCCATGTTTTAAATTTTTTTAGTTCAAATTTTTCAATGAGTGCACCCTTTGATGAAATGACACATGTATATAAATCCGTCTCGATGAGTATTTTTTTCTCTTCACCCCTTGAGAGATGGGAAAAGTAAACTCCAAATGTGTCCCCCTTCGCTTGTACTACACCAGGTTCCTGCAATTGTTTTTTTATTTCAAGTGTGTCCTGCATTTTAAGGTTTCTCTCTGGTGCTCTTGGGGCATTATACCACATCCAAATCAGTAAAACAAGCGTGATTAAAATTATTCCAAGGAGCGAATTTCTATCCATTGCTTTACACCTTTGTTTAATTTTTTAAGGAACCTCATCAATTCCACCAGGGTTAAAGGGGTTGCATCTTATGATTCTTTTTGTTGAAAGCCATAAACCTTTTAAAAAACCATACTTTGAAAAAGCTTGAATTGCATACTCAGAACACGAGGGATAAAATCTACAGCTTGGTGGAAAAATCGGTGAGATAAGGGTTTTATATAATTTGACAAGTACGACCGCAAGCCATGTGAAAGCATCAAGTTTCATTTACCACCTTTAAGATTTTTTCCATTAATTGCAAAAAGTCTCTCTCGACATCAATATACTTTAATTTTTTTATAAGCTCTTTATCCGCAATGAAGATCATAACCATATCAATCGACTTGTTCTTTAAAGAGAGAAGGTCTATCAGCTTATGTTTATTTAGCCGATAGACCTCCCTTAATAACCTTTTTGCTCTGTTTTTTAAAACGACTGGTTTTACCTTTTTTGAAACTGCAAAAGCTACTCTCGAAATAATATCACGGTTTGACAAAAGGCGGAAATAGATTTTAATTAAATCGCCAGCAACAGAGTTTGAATTTTTAATTATCTCTGTTATCTCTTTTGACTTTTTGATGATTTCTTTTTTAGGTAAAGTAAATCTTTTAGCGTTCATCGCTTACAGTTAATTTCCATCTTCCCTTCGCTCTTCTTCTGGCGAGGATTTTTCGACCGCTTTTTGTCTTCATCCTTGCTCTGAATCCGTGCGTCCTGCGCCGTTTTGTATTATGTGGTTGATATGTCCTTTTCACCTTTCTTTCTCTTGTTTATTTTTAAATTTTTAGCTTTAAAAATCTCCCCAACTGAGTTGGGGAGAAGTTTATGAAAGGTGAACTAGAAAAAATTTACCTCAAAATCTGAATAAAAATACGAAAAAAACAAGCAAAAACAAAACCCAGGCTCTTTCAGCTAGGAATATCAGTTTGAGCTTTTTGTCTTTTCACCGTGCGGAGGGTAAACTTTGTCTAAAAGAGAGGCGACTTTTTGAAAAATTAAAAATGGTATTTCATCTCGATTTTCGAGTGTGAGTTTTATTAACTCAACATCGTTTCGGGATTTTATCTTGTTTATTATTTCATCCCCTTTTTCCTTGATTGTTCCGACCAGAATTTTCTCCGAATCAAGAACTTCGAAAACTCTTTGAACAAAGGATTTTGAGAAGCATTCCATTTTGCCAATTTCGTCAATCACAATTATGTCTGAATTTAAATTAATCGATGGGACAGCGATATTATCGATGTCTTTTAAATTAACGCCGTATTTCCCAACCTTTGGTGAATTTTTTAAATTTATATCGGCAAGTATTCCCGTTTTTCCATCAAGTGTAGTAATTTTAAAACCAACCCTCTTCCCTTTTTGATCTCTTATTTCTTCGGTTATGAAGCCCGAAACTTTAAATTTTCCGCCTGTAAGGTCAATAAATTTTTTTATCGCTGTTGTTTTACCAGTTCCTGGGGGTGATGTTATCAAAAAATTTTTCTTCACTTACATTGTCGTTCTATTTTCAATTGCTCTAACTATTGTTGCTATGTCCGCATATTCAAGCGCTGTTCCAATTGGTAAGCCTCTAGCGATGCGTGTAACTTTTATGCCAAATGGTTTGATGAGGTTTGCTATGTAAATTGAAGTTGTTTCCCCCTCAACGCTTGGGTTTAAGGCGATTATAACCTCTTTAATTCCACCGGATGAAACTCTATGGATAAGTTCTTTGATTTTTAGAGCATCTGGTCCAATGCCTTCAAGTGGATTCAAAACTCCGCCGATGACATGATAAAGACCATTATATTCATTGGTCTTTTCTATCGCAAGAACATCCATTGGTTCTTCGACGACGCAAATAGTAGTTTTGTCCCGTTTGGGGCTTGAACAAATTGGACATGGATCAGTTTCGGTTATATTGTAACAAATTGAACAGTATTTTATTTTTTCTTTGACATTTATTATCGCTTGAACAAGTTTTTCAACTTCTTCTTTGGGTTGTTTTAAAATGTAAAGTGCAAGTCGTTGCGCTGTCTTCCTTCCGATGCCAGGGAATTTGGTTAATTCTTCTATGAGAGTTTCGAGGCTTTCAGATGTGTAAAGCATAGTTACTTTAATTATTTGTTTCACGCTTTAAAGCCTGGAAAACCGAAGGGAAGCCCACCTAATCCCGGAAGTAATCCAGAGGTTGCTTTAGCGATCTCTTCATTTATCATTTTATCAGCACTTTGAAGTGCTTTATTTACAGCTGCAACGAGCAAATCCTCAAGCATCTCAACATCGTCTGGGTTTACAACCTCTTTATCAATTTCAATCTTAATGATTTCTCTTTTTCCATTTGCTGTTACCTTTACCATTCCACCGCCAGCTTCTTCCGTGACTGTTTTCTTTTCAAGCTCTGCTTGAACTTTTTCAAGTTCCTCTTGAACTTTCTCAATCTGTTTGAATATTGCCTTTAAATCTGGTTTCATTGATATCTTGAATTTTATTTTTTATATAAATTAAACAGGATTTCGCTTAAAACAAAAGAGTGAAAGTTTTAAATTTGCAAGTTAAGATTTGGTTCATTAGATTGACAATGAAAATAAAAATTGCGTGACAAAATCCATGCGAGGAGATTATAAAAAACAAATCGTTGAAGAAAACAACAGGGCGATAGATATAGTTGCTAATTACTGGCTTAATTCGGAGCCGGTATCTTTTCAGGAGCTTAGAGGGTATGTTGTGCTTCTTTTGTTTTTCAATTATGCGAGTGGGAAGTGGAATGAACTTTACTTGTATGTTGAGGAGTGGATTAAGAGATATAAAGATAAAGGGCTTTTCATTCTTGGCGTTCATATCCCAAAATTTCCATTTGAGAGAAAGGTCGAAAATGTTGACAGGGAGATGAAACGGCTTGGAATAGAATTTCCAATTGCAATTGACAATGAATTGATCAATTTGAAAAGATATGCCTCTATTGTGCGAAATTATTACTTTGATGTTCCTGCAATTTTTCTTATAAATCGAGATGGGTTGATTTCCTATTCTAATTTTGATATAAGAAATTTGTGGGAGGTTGAGTTTTACATTCAGGCACTTTTGATAAAAGCTGGATACCACGGTGATTTTCCTTTGCCAGTTGGATCACGCTATGAAGTTGACGAATCTATTTTTTACAGGGTTACTCCGGAAATTTACACGGGTTACATGGGCGGTTCACTTGGAAATGTTGAGGGCTTTGCTCCTGAGTCAGTTGTAAGATATGAGGATCCGAGAATTTATATACACGGGAAATTTTATCTGGATGGGGAATGGTATAATGGTAGATATTATCTTAAGTATAATCCTGTTTTTGGTGAGGTTGGTTCTGTTATATTGCCTTACGCTGGTGCAAGAGTTGGCGCAGTTATGGAATCTTTGAGGGGGAATTTGAAAATCTTTGTTCTTCAGGATGATGAGTTTCTCACCGAGAAAAATTGTGGTGATGATATTTTGTTCGAAGATGGGAAAAGTTATGTTTTGGTTTATGAGCCGAGATATTATGAGTTGGTTGAAAATTCTAACTTTGGAGAACATATTTTGAAGCTGTGTGTGAATTCTGAGGGTTTTGCTATTTATGAATTTTCAGTTTCTGCCTGCAGAGCAAGACGGGAACCGGTAAAAGAAATATAATTTTCACTAATGGAGCAAAAGATAAAAAAATTGGATGTGCCTGGTTTTTTAACTGATTTTTCCCGCAGGAATCAATTCAAACCTATGGTTGTTGAGCTTGCAAGCGGTCGAAAGAAAGAAAGATTTCTTGAGAATGCTTATTTTCTTGGATTTCATTGCAAAATGGAAATTGGGAGTGGGGATAAAATTTATTTGTTTAAAGCAACAAAGAATTATCAATTTATCGGAGAAATTGTTTTTGAGATTAGTGGTTTGAAGGAGGTTTCATATGGGAAGGAGTCGGAAATAGAAAGTGTTATTTTGAAGTTTGATAAAGCAAAATATATTGTTAAGGTTTTCGGGCGTCCGAATAACGAGATGAGGCGGGAGACAATTGCAAAGGTTGCTTACTTCATTTGGGAGAGAAAGGGAGGGATAGGAAGTCAAGAACTTGAAAATTGGGCAGAGGCGGAAAGGATTGTTCAAGATTGGGTGAGGGTTTTTAGCGATGAGTTTATAAAAGTTTAAGTGGGGTGGAAGGGTAAAAATTTTTTAGGTGCTGTTTTGAGATTTGCTTTTTTTATTTTTATATGTTATTTTACATTTGCATAATTGCGCAAATGACAAAACAAAAAATTAACAACATGTGATGACATGAGAAAATACACAGAGATTTTAAAAGCAATTTCGGATGAAAAAAGATTGAGAATACTTAGAACTTTGATCAAATCCAAGACGGGTATGTGTGTTTGTGAGTTAATGGATACCTTAGGGGAGCAACCATATAATATCTCGAGGAATTTAAAAATTTTGCAATTTCTTGGACTCGTTGAGGGGCGAAGGGAAGGCAAATGGGTTGTTTATTCAGCGGTTCAAAGTCGCGATGAATTTTTGAAATATGTTATAAAGGCAATTGATTCAATACCAAATGAATTCTTTAGAGAGGATGATTTGAGAATGAAGTTACGTTTGAATTTAAGACAAGCGGGTAGATGTGTTTATGGGGTAAATAGTAGAGCGTGGAATGAGGCAGTTAAGAAAATTTACAAACAAATCTTATAAACAAATTTACAGGTAAGCACATGATACTTGAAATTTTAAAAGCCGGTTTATTAGCACTTGAAGACTATGTAGGCAAGCACATTTTAACTTGTCTTGTACCTGCTTTTCTTCTTGCAGGGGCGATAGTTTCTTTTATTAATCGAAGCTTGATAATAAAATATCTTGGTTCAAGTGCTTCAAAACATAAAGCGTTTTTCCTAAGTTCGATATCAGCGATATTTTTAGCTGCTTGTTCATGTACAATAATTCCAGTGGCGAGTGGACTTTATTATGGTGGTGCATCGGTTGGAGCTGCTTTTATAGTTTTGTGGGTTGCACCGGCGGCAAATATATTATCTTTAATTTACACAGGCAACATTCTTGGTTCGCAATTATTGATATCAAGAATTGTTTCAGCTTTTATAATGGCTTGGGCTGTTGGTTATGTTATGAATTCTTTTTTCAGGGTTAAAGATAAATTTGAATTTAGTGAGGCTATGGAGAGTCCAGGCGAAAAAATAATTCAGCGCGATGAATTAATTTTAATTTTTTTAATTCTTCTCTCTTTGCTTGCCCCTAATTATTTAGGTGCAGGGAGAACATATTTGCAAAAAGTGTTAATCTGGTTAATCCTCACGCTTATAATGGTTCTTTATGCGGTATTTAAGATATCAAAAGAAAAAACTAAGGCATGGTTATTTGAAACGTGGTTTTTTGTTCGCTTGATTTTCCCATTCCTCCTCGTTGGTGTGTTTATTGTTGGAGTTATAGGTTCATTGATACCGAAAATATGGGTTGAAAGGTGGCTTGGTGGCAACAGCTTAAGTTCTTCTTTCTTTGCGACTATGCTTGGGGCTGTAAGTTATTTTGCAACATTAACAGAGGCACCTTTTGTTGATACTTTGATGAAAATGGGAATGGGTAAAGGTCCAGCTTTGGCTTTGTTGTTAACTGGTCCAGGAATTAGTTTGCCGAATTGGATTGTTGTTGCCAGGGTTTTTGGAATTAAAAAGGCGCTTGTTTATGTGCCATTGATAATTTTACTTGGTACATTTACGGGTTGGTTCTTCGGAAATTTTATTTTTTAAAACAAAAGCTAAAAGGTTGAAAAATGGAAATTTTGGTTGTCGGTCCGGGATGTCCAAGATGTATGACTACCGAAAAAAATGTTATTACCGCAGTTAAAGAACTAAACATTAATGCAGAGGTTAAGCATGTCTATGATATTCGTGAATACTCGAAGCTTGGGGTTATGCTCACTCCCGCTGTTTTAATTGATGGTAAAGTTGTAGCAGCAGGTAGAATTCCAACAGTGGATGAAATTAAAAACATACTAATGAAGATTAAAAATATCTAAGAAAGGCTGATCCCGGGACAAATCCCCGGGTTTAATTTTTTAGTGTATCGATTTTTCAAGTGCAAGTGCATCTGCGCTAAGAATTCCAGCTTTGTTTCCAAGCGTAGCTGGAATTACAATAGCTTTTTCTGCAATTGGTTTTAATGCTCTTGATTTCACAGTTTCATTGATTAAGTCAAATAAAATTTTTCCAGCTTTCGCGACCCCACCTCCTATGATTGCAACAGTTATATTAAATAGATTCATAACCATGTGATACGTATCACGAAATTTTACAAAAATGCATCTACCCCTTGACAAATATAAATTATTTTTATATATTGAGCCAAAGCTACAGCATCTGTTCTTTGATATTACCGTGGTAAGATTGCCGGCGAGAAAGATTCCAAAGAGGATGCTGTTGTTTTTTGAAAGGGGTTATTTAAAATATATTTTTTGCTAATGTTTTTAGCTCGCCTTTATATACATTCCTCTGTCTTTGGAATCATCGACGGTAAAGGGGTTTGGTTAATTGTTTTAGGTGCCTTCCTCTAACTTCCTCTGGTACTTTAAAACAGATTAACATAACCAATACCGTTATAATCTCGAGGCAAATCTCTTACCATTTATATCAAAGCGATGCTGATGAAGAAATTACTAACGTTGATGCTTGTGGTGTTTACTTTTACGGAGTTAGTTTTAACAGTAAATATGTTTAGTGTTAAGAAGATGTTTTTTTGTGAGGGGACTTACCCATAATCTCTATAAATAGAGATAGGGAGTTAAAAAGATCGATGTGGATTCACCCCCCAGCCCTCTCTATAAATAGAGGTGGGGGTTAAAGGGATGGGTTGAAGTGAACTCACCCCCTGGACCTCTCTATAGATAGAATAGAGAGGAGAGAAGTTGAAGTGTAGTTGAATATGAATTTAGCTTGTGATGGTAGGATTTGGAGGTTTTAAAACAAAAAGTGGAGTTATTTTTTTAACTAAGTTAAACTAAATGTTAAACTAAATAAAGGAGAGAAGCTATGGCGGGCAAAATTTCATCTTGGCTTTTCTTTATCTTTTTAGTTCTCAATTTTTTATTTGCTCAAAATCCAGAATGGGTTGTTTATAACACATCAAATTCAGGTCTACCAGATAATTTTGTTCGCTCAATAGCGGTAGATCCCCAAGGTAACAAATGGATTGGGACATATGGGGGAGGATTAGCGAAGTTTGATGGAGTAAATTGGACTGTTTATAACAGATCAAATTCAGGTCTGCCAAGTGGTGTTGTCACTGCAATAGTGATAGATTCCCAAGGTAACAAGTGGATTGCGACAGATTGGGGAGGATTAGCGAGGTTTGATGGTGTAAAGTGGACTGTTTACAACATATTAAATTCAGGTCTGCCAAGTGATGTTGTCACTGCAATAGCAATAGATGGAGAGGGTAATAAATGGATTGCTACATATGGAGGAGGTTTAGCAAAGTTTGATGGAGCGAATTGGACAGTTTACAATACTTCAAATTCAGGTTTGCCACATAATTATGTTACTGCACTAGCAATAGATTCCTATGGTAACAAATGGATTGGGACATTAGAGGGAGGCTTAGCGAAGTTTGATGGAGCGAATTGGACTGTTTATAACAGATCAAATTCAGGTCTGCCAAGTGATTCAATTGAGATAATTGCAATAGATGGATTGGGAAACACATGGATTGGGACAGAGGGAAGAGGATTAGCAAAGTTTGATGGAACAAATTGGACTGTTTATAACACTTCAAATTCAGGTCTGCCAAGTAATTATGTTCGTGCGATAGCGATAGATTCCTATGGTAACAAATGGATTGGGACTGTGGTAGGATTGGCAAAGTTTGATGGCTTAAATTGGACTGTTTACAACAGATCAAATTCAGGTTTGCCAGATGATTATGTTCGTGCAATTGCAATAGATTCCTATGGTAACAAATGGATTGGGACAGATGTGGGGGGAGTTGCAGTATATCGTGAGGGTGGAGTACTTGATGTTTATGAGAAAGAAGAAAAGATAATACCGAGGAAATTTTCGCTTTATCAGAATTATCCAAATCCGTTTAATCCTGAGACTGTGATTGAGTTTGATATACCTGAGGTTTCAAATGTTAAGCTTGAGGTTTATGATGTTTTAGGGAGGAAGGTTAAGACAATTCTTGATGATAGGTTAGAGGTTGGTAGGTATCGTGTTAGGTTTGATGGTGGGGATTTACCGAGCGGGGTATATTTCTACAGTTTGATCACGAATAAGTTTTCAAGTGTTAAGAAGATGGTTTT
>LDXX01000014.1 GCA_001442925.1 Candidatus Kryptonium thompsonii | reverse complement strand
CGCTCCTATACCAACATAAAGCCTGTATCTTTTAAAAATTTCTTCACCTCCCCTACCCTCTCTCCATGCCCCTGTCGTAAATCCTGTCCTCCATAGACCATCACCAATGTAATATACATCCATCCCACCAATGTGATCCTTCATCTCTAGATTGTAAGCCTCAATACAAATGTACTGATGAACATTTTGCTTGTGAGCATATGAAAAATTAAATAAAGCTAAAAGCATTAGAAAAATAAGCCGCCTTTTCACGGCTCGTTTTTAAACTTTGTTATTTTTTAAAATACCAATGGAAACCAAACTGTAAATCCAGTGATATCCCCTCAGAGTATGTTTCTTCATCCCTTTTTAACATCGTTTTTAAAAGACCGCCAAATCTAATAGCAGCATAACCCCCGATGCCTAATTTACTTGTTAAGGAATATCCAAAATCTACATTGGAATAAATCCCCCTCAACTTATATCTCCAAGGCTCCCAGACTCTCTTATTACGAACAGGAATCCACATAGGACCAGCCTGAAATGAGATAAACCTATTCAAAAAATTGCCAGAAGAATTAAACCTTATCCCCACCTTTAAAGCTCGACCCTTAATACAATTAACAAGTAAGAATCCAGAAGATATTTCGTTAAAAGCAAATTCAACCTCTTTAAAAGATGAGATTTTATACCCGATCTCTACCTGAAAATCTGTTACAGGAACTCTCTCAAATTTTGTATCAGAGCGAAAAACCAAAATGGGAAATAAACCCATGATGCCGACACTTCCCCCAACCCTTACTCTTTTACCAATTCCCCTAACTGAATCTTTTAACCCAAAAGACCTTAAATCTAATAAATTATACCTATCCCCCTTAACATTTAAATTACCTAAGCCACCTGCCAAAGCCCAACTTGCTCTCCCATAATTTTGATACCCATCAAGAAGATAGACCCTCCCCTTGATCCAAGGATCAGAAACATCTGTAAACGATAGTTGTGAAAATAACTTTTCGCAAAAAATTAAAGAATTAAAAATTAAAACTAAAAGTAAGTTTTTTAACACTTTAACTTCCCTTATTTAGCTTTAACTTGATACGAAACATTTGCAACAGAAAAAGTGATTTTAAATGCTTTCACAACAAAAATTTTTTCATTTCAATTATATTGTAATAAATTTCAACTCAAAGGTCAAGTCCCACTGAGTAAAAAATGAAAAACATTTGATTTTACAGATAGAGATTAACCACTATCTTCCATATTAAATTTAGAAAAGGACTTGAATTAAGCTCAAGGGTTAGTATAAACGAAATCAACATCGGGTTTTCAAGCTCGTTCACTTTGAAAAAATCCACTCGTTGACAACATGTTTAAGATCATTCATATCTCAACGATTCAACAGGATCAACGCTGGCAGCTTTCCATGCAGGATAAACCCCGAAAACTATACCAACAACTGAACAAATGACAAAACCAAGTATAACCCAATCATACGGTATTGTCGGGCTAACTTTCAAAATCAACGCAAGGATATTTCCGCCGATGACACCAAGAATTATACCAATTACCCCACCGAACTGACTCAAAGCAACGGACTCAAGTAAAAATTGTGTCAATATATTCCTTTTCGTTGCACCAACAGCTTTTCTTATCCCTATTTCGCGAGTTCTTTCAGTGACGGAAACTAACATAATATTCATTATCCCAACGCCAGCTGCAACAAGAGCTATCATGCTTATAACAAAGGCTCCAATTCTTAACGCAAGCGTTAAATCGTTAAATTGCTTTATCAAAGATTCATTTGAAAAAATCTCAAAATCATTTTCAGCCCCAGGCGGAACCTTACGAATAGCTCTTAGAAGAGCGGTCACCTGCTCAACTGTTTCATCATACAGCTCACGGCTTCTTGCCTTAACAAGTATATTTAAACTTCTATCCTTTCCATAAAGATTTAAAAATGTTGTAAGCGGAATTACAACGAAATTATCCGCCTGACCTCCAAACATCCCACCCAACTCTTTTATCACACCAATCACGGTAAAATCATATCCATCAATTTTTACCTTTTTGCCGATCGGGTCCGTGTTCTGAAAAAGTTTCTTTGCAACATTTGCCCCAAGAACCACAACAAATCTTGAAAACTCAAGATCATCTTCAAATAAAGCCCTTCCCTCTTGAATCGTCCAATTATTCGTCACAAATCCTTCGGGCATCTCACCCTGAATTAATATGTTCGGATTAGTTCTCACATCCCCATATTGAACAACTTTTGGACCAGTCCATGCTTGAATTGCTACAGCCTCTGGAAGAGTTGCATTTTTAGCCACATAAATTGCTTGCTCGTATGTTATATCTTTTCTATTTCTATACTTTGCCCAACTTGAATGACCAATCATAACAGCGGGATATTTCTGAATTTGGAATGTATTTGCTCCGAGGAAATTCAATGAGCTTTCAACATTTTTTTGCAAGACCCTCACACCCGTCATCACGACAATTATTGAAAAAACCCCAACAATTATACCAAGCAAAGTTAAAAATGTTCTTAACTTATTCGCCTTTACTGAATTCCATACCATTCCCAAACTTTCAACCACCTCAAACCAGAGAATTTTCCAACCGCTATTTGCCATTTAAAAATCAAATTTTGTTTTATTCATACCTCAACGATTCAACTGGGTCCAACTTTGATGCTTTATAAGCAGGTATAATTCCAGAAATAACGCCGACTGTTATTGAGATAAAAATCGAAAGGAGAGCAACCCACAACGGAAGCGATGTCGGGAGAATTTGATCAACAACGAAACCAAGTATGACAGCAAAAATTAACCCTATCACACCTCCAAGCAAACTTATCATAATCGCCTCAACGAGAAACTGCATTAAAATCGCCCTTTGAGTTGCCCCAACCGCTTTTCTAATGCCGATCTCCCTTGTTCTTTCCTTTACGGAAACAAACATTATGTTCATAACCCCAATACCACCAACGATAAGTGAAAGCACAGTTATACCAAGCCCGACGGCACCGATAACACCAACTGTTTGATTATACGCATTTAAAAGCAATTCCTGCCTGTTAACCGAGAAATCATCTTCTTGCCATGGTTTAAGCCGTCTAAGCGTTCTCATAATTCCCCTTAATTCTTCTATCGCCTCTTCTATCTCATCCATATTTTTAATCTTAACCGTGATCGTCGCTCCTGTTCTCCACGGAAACATTCGCATAAATTGACCAATTGGGATATAGACTCTGTCATCCAATGATTCAAGTCCTAAAAATTTACCTTGTTTTTCCAACACACCAACAACTCTAAAGGTTCTGCCAGCAATCTTCAAATCCCTCCCGATTGGGTTGACATTGCCAAACAACTTTTCTGCGATTTCAGCCCCGATGACACAAACAGGTCTTTCTGCTTTTACTTCAACTTCGCTCATAAATCTACCAAACTCCACCGAGACACCAGCGGTATAAATAAATTCATCCGTCGTCCCGATAACGATAACATTTTCCATTGAATTACTTCCCAATCTAAGGGTTGACCTACTGAAAACCGTAGGTGCTACTGCAACTGCGTAAGTTGATCTTTCTTTTATATCCTTAGCGTAACTTATTTTGATCTCACGACGATTTCTATATTTCCACCAGTCCTCACCCGCAAACCAAGGCCATTTTTGAATGTAAAGAACATCCGCACCTATCGCTGAAATGCTCGAACGAAACGCTTCACCAAGTCCTTCAATTGTCATATTCATCAATGTAACCGAAACAATACCGATGATGATGCCAAGTGTCGTGAGAGCAGAGCGCAATTTATGAGCAAAAATTGATTGAAGTGCTATCTTTAAACTTTCTTGTAATTGAAGGAGAAATCCCATCATTGTGAAATTTTTCTTTTATAAATCTTCATCCTTTTTGTGCAATGATTCTATCCACAACTTTTTCATCGCTCTCAATCATACCATCTCTTATTCTTATAATCCTGTGAGCATGTCTTGCAACATCAGGCTCATGTGTAACTAAGATTATCGTATTCCCCCTTGAATGTAGTTCATCAAACAACGCAAGAATTTCATTTCCGGTTTTCGTATCAAGATTACCCGTGGGCTCATCTGCAAGAATTATTGATGGTTTATTTACAAGTGCTCGAGCAATCGCAACTCTCTGTCTTTGACCACCTGATAACTCGTTCGGTTTATGATGTAGCCTATCGCCAAGTCCAACTTGTTCAAGTGCCTCACGAGCTAACTTCTTTCTTAAATCCCCAGGAACGCCAGCATAAATTAAGGGCAACTCAACATTATGCAAAGCGTCGGCTCTCGGTAGAAGATTAAACATCTGAAAAACAAATCCAATCTCCTTGTTTCTTATCCTCGCAAGTTCATTATCGCTAAGCTCGCTCACATTTACACCGTTTAAGAAATATCTCCCCGAAGTTGGGGTATCAAGACAACCAATGATATTCATAAGCGTTGATTTCCCAGAACCAGAAGGACCCATTATGGCAACATATTCCCCCTTCTCTATTTCAAGATTTATCCCTCTCAATGCATGAACTTTTTCTGCTCCAAGGTCATAAATTTTTACGATATTTTCAAGTTTAATTAAAGGCATCTTCATCTCCATTTTTATGATTTTGTTTTTGTTCTCTCTTTTTGTACCCTAACTTTAACGCCATCTTCAAGTTCACGATTTATAGCCCTGAAACTTCCAACAACTATTTGTTCATCACCTTTTAATCCTTCAACTATCTCAACATACATCTCTCCACTTATACCTCTTTTCACAGGCACCATTTTTGCAACCCCGTTCTCAATCACAAAAACAACTTCAACCATATCATCCTTACTATTTTTCCCCGGATTAGATTCGGTGGAAGCCCCAACAGATTTATTTTTCTTCAAACTTCTAACAGTAACCGCTTGAATTGGAACTGCAATGACA
Source organism: Candidatus Kryptonium thompsonii (assembly GCA_001442925.1). Classification (GTDB taxonomy): domain Bacteria; phylum Bacteroidota; class Ignavibacteria; order Kryptoniales; family Kryptoniaceae; genus Kryptonium; species Kryptonium thompsonii. The sequence goes on along the minus strand of LDXX01000014.1, from coordinate 22,432 downwards.
TTAAATCTTTTTTCAGTTTCAATATCTGCGGTTACGGACATACCAGGACGAAGTGCTACGTCTTTATCTAATATTCTAATTCTCACCTCAAAATTAACAACTTCTTCCTGCGTCCCCAATCCCTTTGTTTTAGCTGCGTTTGATATTTCATAAACGACTCCCTTGAGCTTTTTTTCCGGGAAGGCATCAACCGAAAGAATCGCTGTATCCCCAATTGAAACATGCACAACATCAACTTCGCTGACATCAACCCTTGCCTCCATTTTAGAAAGATCAGCTACAACCATTATCACTGTTCCCGCCATTTGGCTTGTTCCAACAACCCTTTCACCAACCTCTGCATTAATTTGAGTTACGATACCGTCAATCGGTGAATAAATTACAGTTTTTGCAAGGTCTTCCTCAGCTTGCCTTAATGAAGCACGTGCTTGTTCAACCGCAGAAGACGCAGATGCATACTGTGCCTTTGTAACATTATAACTGGTGCGCGCATTTTCATACTCAGCTTCTGAAATTAACTTTTTATTGTAAAGTTCCTCAGCTCTTTTAAATTCTGATTCAGCTTTTAAAAGATTTGCCTTTGCAATCTCAAGTTGAGCAAGCGCTGACTTCAAACTTGCTTCCATCGCTTCCTTGCGCGCAACATAAAAATCAGGTTTTATCTTGACAAGCAACTGTCCCTTCCTTACATTTTGCCCAACCTTAACAGGCATCTCAACAATTTCACCACTTACCTCCGCACTTATTTTTACCTCAACCTCAGGTTGAATTTTACCCGTTCCAGTGACAATTTGAGTTATATCTCTCCTACTGACTTTTTCAACTTGAACAGCTACAACTTTTTCCCTTCCACCACTTAAAACCGCAGCGACAACAGATGCAAGAATCAAAATAGCAATTCCAATCAGGACAAAAAGTCTTCTTTTCCTTTGATTATTATTTTTAGGCATCGTTTGAAGTTACTTTTTTATTTTTAAATTACGAGAGCGAAATAAATTTGTTTCTCATTCAACATCAAGCTCACCAAGCACATACTGAAGTTGAACCTTTGCAACAATGTAACTGTAAATTGCATTAACCCTTGAACTAACAGCAGATGTATAGTTTGCGGTTGCAATTAAAAGGTCAAGCAATGTCCCTGCACCGATATTATATTTTTCCTCCGCCGTCTTCAAATCAAGTTCTGCAGCCTTAACCTGACGCTCCGCTACCTCTATTTGTTTCATCGCCGATTCAAGATCAAGAATTGCCTTTTTAACATCAGCCGTTATCTGCCTCCTCGCCTGCTCAACTTGAACCTCCGCATTTTTAACATTTATTTTTGCCTGTTGAACCTGCGTCTGAAGCTGTAACCTATCAAATATAGGAAAACTTATGCTTATACCCCAACCCATTGAGCGATTCTTGGTTAAGGTTGAAAATTCATTGCTATTCAAATTATAACTTGCTGAAGCGGAGATTGTCGGCATATAACCAGACATAGCAACTGTGACACCTGACTTCGCAGCATTTAAACTTGCAATAGCACTTTTGTAATCAGGCCTTGTTTCAATGGCTCTCGAAATTATGACATCAAGATTTTTAACTTGCTCCCTTAAAGTACCGAATTCCGTTGTGTCAATATCAACTTTAATTGAAGGATCTTCGAACTCATACTCATCAGTCGGTATTAATCCAAGATAAACAAGCAAATCAGCTTTCGCCTTATCATAATCAGCCTGTGCCCTTATGAGAGCAAGTTCATCATTCCCAACTTGAACTTCCTGCCTGTAAACATCAGCGAGAGAAACTGAACCAACCCTGTTGGCTTCAACTATTCTTTCAAGCTGTCTTTGACTCCTTTTCAGATTATCCTCAGCAACCTTAAGCAACTGCTTATTCCGTAAAACATTTAAATAAAGTTGATAAGTTTGGAAAATCACCGATTGCCTTGTCCTTTTGAAATTATAATCAGCCGAAAGATAATTAGATTTCGCCCTGTTCAACGAAGCAAAATTTGCAAAGCCATTGAAAAGTAAAATACTTGTGCTTGCAGTCGTTGAAAACGAATTCAAAGTTTGTGATGTCCTAAATGGAACAGTGCCAAGCCCAGGGATAAATGTCAAATCTGACTCTCTCTTGGTTCTATTCCAATTTCCAGAAATGTTTAAATTTGGCAGAAATACCCCATATGCTTGTGTAACACTTGCGGATTGAGACTGTGCTGTATATTCCGCTTGTTTTATCGTTGTATTATTATCAAGGGCAATTTTAATACATTCGGAAAGAGTTAATACTTTTTTCCCCTGCCCAAAAGCAAAAGCTGAAATTAAGACAAAAAATAAAATTAATTTCTTCATCTCTTTCAAAATTTTTTGTTTTAAAAATTTAACCAAAACACCTACACCTTTACATTTTAAGGCGAAGTAAAACTCACTTTAATTTGACGAAATTTTTAAATCATTGTTTCATTTCCCAGCCAACCCTTCTATTAAATCGCTAAAAAATATTTCACTTAAATTTGGAATTTGATTTTAAATTTCTCCCGTCAAGAAATCTCAACCTAAAATTAAAAATATTATCCTCACAAAAGCAAAAAAGCTTTAAAAGTTTCCTTTTTTAATTTACTTCATTTTCCCTTCCTATTTTTTGATTTTAAATTACTTCACATTGATAATCTCCCTTAAAATCTTGACATAATTTTCAAAGGCTTTCCGGCCTTTTGCAGTAAGTGATATATATGTCTTCGGTCTTTTACCCTCAAATGTCTTTCTTATCCTTACATAGCCAACTTCTTCAAGCTTGGCAAGATGGGACGATAAATTCCCATCCGAAAGTCCAAGTAGTTCCTTCAAACTCACAAACTCAATTTCCTCACCTTCACCCAAAGCATAAAGCGAAGCCACAATTTTTGTTCTTGTTGGTTGATGAATTATTTCATCAAGATCAACCTTCATTTTTGAATATCCCATTTTTTATTGATATAAATTCCCCCTCCAACAAAGGCAACTAAACAGATTAGAGCCATTACAAAACTAAAAATTTTTTTAAGAAACAAACCGCTTAGAATTGATGCTGCCGAGGTCAAAATTCCAATAATTGCTAACTCTTTTCCAATCAAAATCCCCATCAAAACATACCCCAACATCGCAAAATTAAGAAAGAAAAGCGAAACTTGAATTCCAGTCAACGAAACTTTACCTGTCATTTTAACGATACCAAATATAATAATCGCATAAAGAAGAAGAGAAAGCCACATTGAACCAATATAAGGCCCTTCTGGAAAATTCATACCCGCCCTCATCATCTGCCTTACTCGATTGATCGTTATCAAAATCGTCCCCACTGAGCCAGCTAGTACAGCAACATTCCAAAGAAAGCCATATTTAGTTATTCCAACAAGCATCCCACCCGCAAACAGTACAAAACCCCATAAAATCAAATAATCTCCTGTCCTCCTTCTCCCCAAAGCAATTCCCATTCTTCTAAATGCCTCACTTAACTCCATAACTGCATCCTGTTCAGTGTAATCTACTTTTTTCTCCATAGCTCATCTCCATATTTGTTTTACAAATTACTTTGTACTACAAAGCAAATATAATAAATCAAAATTTAAAAGTCAAGTCTACAAACCCCAAAACAAAATTTGAAAAATTAGAACCCACCACAAAATTCCCCTCGTGCCTTCCCACCAACATACATCTAAATCTCAAACCATTCCCTTTCCGTCTCTAAAAACATCTATGTGACATTCTTAGCTCGATAAAAATTCTAAAAAACAAAAAAGGGGACTTTAAAAGTCCCCTTCTAAATTTTACTTCAACCCTAAACCAACAATCTTATCCTTTTGCTTAACGGAAAAATCCAATTCGTATCCGTACAAACTTAATTTCCCATTCACATGCTTTGATTTATCCTTGATCCGAAGCTGACCACCAGAAAGTTCAACAACATCATTATGACAAGAACTTGCACATGAAGTCGAAGAAACCCCAGGATGATTTCCACCAGGCGGAAGACCATGACATGTACCACAAGCCGATTGAGTGCCATCTACAACATTCCACTTCGGCGTGTTACCCAAATTTCCATTTCTAAAATACCCATGACAATAAGTATTTGAACAAGTTAATTGCTCATAATTATAATTTGGGTTCGGAACAAGCGAATCGCCAATTCCAATCGGTGTGGAATTTCTCGAAAGCGATAAAGGCTGGAAGATAACTTCAGCTTTGTTTGGAGTTGTATCATCTGAAGATACAGGTAAGTGCCCAGGGCTTTTCAAATTACTTGGCTTCACATGACATTCATTACAATCAAAACCGAGTGAAAGTTTACCTCCAACAACATGCGCTTGATGCGCTCCAACACCAGGAGAAGATGTTGAGAAATTATTGCTCAAATCCCTTGGCGGTGCCGAATTTAACAGATTCCCATGACATGTATTGCACGCCTCTGGTCCACCAGGCGCACTATGACATGTATAACAAGATGATTTACTGATCCCACCATTGTAATTACTTCCATGACATTGCTTGCATTGGTCGAGATTCCAAGATGTTTTTCTTATGAACTTTCCATGTGAATTTTCACTCCCAACTTGGACCCAATCAGACGGATGTATTTTTATAGCTCCGAGAGCTAAACTATCCTCAATAACCCACTTTTTTATTTTATCTGCCTTTAAACCTGCATCGGCTCCAAGATATTCCCTCATACTTCCACCAGGTTGCGTAGCAACAACAATTTTACTGTTCGGATCTCCAGGTATCGCTACCCCACTTTGCACTATTCCAAAGTATGTTGAAAGATCAAAATTCGTAGATGCTGGATTGTGGCAACTTACACAATGGTCGTCAAGAATTTTTTTGATGTCGTCTTTGTAAGTTAATTTTAATAAAGCAGGTGGCGTAATGATTTCCTCCTTTAATTCGCTACATGAGAATAAACCAAGTGAAATAAGGATCAGCGGAATTAAAATTTTGGCTTTCATTTTTTCCAACTTTTAAATTTTTAATCTTTTGATCCATGACAATATCCGCAAAAGCCAATTCCTGATTTTCTCGTGTTCGTATGGCAAGTGAAACATACCGAGCCATCATTCGTGTGCCAGTCACCTTCGACATCTTTCATGTAGTTTTTGGGATGCGTTTTTGGATCATTACCAACTCCTGGATTTCTATCGACATGACAAATTATACAAGTCGGATCAGCTCCTTCGGTATCATGACAACTCATACACATTTCAATATCTCGTTTAGCAAGTTTAGCGTGCCTTCCACCGCCAGTTCCAACGCCAATCGTGACAAAATCATTTCCACTATGCCATTCGGGTTTAGCTTGGCTCAACGTTATATTACCATTGGGTGCGTGACAACCACTGCAAAAAGTCTGGCGATCATGACACACATAACAATCTTTTTCCTTGCTCTTTGCCTCGATTCCATGAGTATAACGATAATTCAAATCGTGAACCCTCTGCAAAACGAGTTGCTTTTTCCCGGAAGTTTGCGGCGTAAATGGGGCATAAAAATCTTTTCCTGTTAACGGAACTTGAACAAGGTTTACACCGTCATGACACTGCTGACAGAAATCATCAGTATGACATGTAACGCAATTATTCTCAGAACCAACGGCGCGAACAAACTTTTTATGTTCAGTTGCAAAATCAACAACCTTATGACTCGTCGGCAAAAGTGTAACGGCCTCAACATGGCAAGCTTCACACTCATTCGTTGCAGTTCTGCTATTATGGCAGGTAAAGCAACTTTCCATGCTCGGTAGATGCTCGGGCGTTGCGTAATCAACTTTATCAGCACCGGCGTGACAATCAAGGCAGTTCAATTTTTGATTTTCAATGTGAAACTTGTGAGAAAAAGCAATTTTTCTAATGGGCGCTTCGTATGGAACCATATTTTTTGTATCAAGATGACAAAATTCACATGGTGTTGACTTTTCATCATGGCAATTAAAACAAGTCGCCTGCTTAGGAAGAAGAAAATCGGATGATTTCTCGCTCGTCAAAGCATCTGCATGACAATCAGTGCACTCAGCACCCACATTTTCAGCGTGAAACTTATGTGAAAACTTAACATTCATCCATTGCTTTACATTATCCCCATAAAATTCATCTCGCTCTGATACCTTTGAATCAGAAAATGCGACGAATATAAATGTAAGCGGAACCAATAAAATTGACAAAGCGTAGAATATGAAAATTTTCGTCATCTTCATTTTTCAAACCAAATTGATTTTCATTTAATAAAACCAAGATTTGTAAAAAGCCAATAGTTGAACTTGAAAAATACTCTAAAATCAGATTTATAAACTTTGTTCTGAATATACTGCGTCTGAATGTCGAAGGAAATTGCGTTATTTAGCCTTGCATTTCCACCTAAAGCCAAAACAATGTCTTTATGCTTCTCACCGCCTTCCCATAGTTTATAAGAACTATAACTTAAACTCGCATTTGGAATAAACTTATTGTTAAACATCGGATAATAAACTTGTGCCGATACGCCATCAAGCTCACCCGCATAACCTAATCTCTTCGCAAAATTAACAGAGCCATATCCAGCATCAAATCCCACCACAATTCTTTGTGCTTTGTCATCAACATAGTTAACATTCGAGAAGCCAACATAAACTCTCAGAAGTGGCGAAATCCTATAATGAATTCCCGCTTCAATTTCCTTGGTCACACTATAATTGAAAACGGAAAAAATTGAATTCGCTGGAATCCTCGGATCACGATAATCATAACCAGCGCTTAACTTTAACCTTTCCATCAAATTAACACCCGCTGAAAATTCAAACCTTGAAAACTTGACTCTGTTTATATCGTAATCAAGGCGTGAATAAAGCTCAAAGCTTGAAAATTCATAGTTTAAATCACCACTTACAATTTGATACTGTGAAGAAGTTGGGCTGATCTCTTGAACAAATACATCCCCAAGGCTATCTGCACGAAAGGCTTCGTAAGTTTTGGGTTTGCGATGTTGATTGAAGTAACTCAACGATGCATTGAAAGAGCCCTTTGAAAACTTTAATTGTCCTCCGAACATAAAGTTATTCTTCGGATCATCGTTCAATGCAAATTTTTGATTCCGTGGCATAAGAAATCCACCGTAAACATTTGCGCTTAAAAACTTAAAAATCTTCGCATTGATATACGCACCATCAATCGTCCCAACACCTACCCCTGAATAAACAGCAAACCTTCCAAGTTTTAAATTAAATCGATTAAAAATATTTCTCCAGTTAAGATAGAAATTGTAAAATCTAAATCTTGGGTCATCGGTTTGCTTTTCGCGAAAATCATTCGAAAGATTCGCAAAGGCATGAAACGATAAATTACCTTTGCTCAAAGTTAACTGCGCAAGCTGATAAGCCCTGAGATGATTCGTCGAAATTTCAGGGGTTTCTTGCCTCTGCCACATATAAGCTGTGGTTGTAAGGCGAAGGTTTAAATTTTGTGCGAATAAAATCGCCGGGAATAGCAAAAAAATTAATTTCTTGCTCATCTCTTTTTCTCAATTTGCTTAATTTTTAAATAAAGAGCGATTACAAGAACTGTTATTATCAATGTTGATATCCCAAGTCCCCATCTTCTGAAATAATACTCATAAATTGCATCAAGCCCAGATTTAGTGACCCTATCTACTATTTCATATCCAGGTTCAATTGTTTCTTTAAATTCATTGAGATTTGCAGTGTGAATCACTGTTCTCGTTTTTATAAGGATCTGCGGAACATCGTTCATCTCATATCTTGCATCTGATACATCCATACCTTTGTATTCAGCCTCATCAAGAATTGCTTTTGCTTTACTTGCCCTCACAACAAGCGTATCAATCATATCCCTCATTTGTCTTGCCACCTCAAAACCTTTATCTCCTTCCTTATGACATTTTATACAAGTTGACTTTGTGCTTACACCAAGCATTTCATCGGTTGGATGTTCGATTAAATGATTACCATGACAAATTTCACATTGCGGAATATTCTTCTTTTCAAAAACTTCAGCGTGTGGACTCCTTGAAAACATTTCAGCATTTAGAGCATGACATACACCACAAACATGTGAAATTGACTTAACACCCGGTGGAATAGCACCATGATTCCCATGGCAATCGTTGCAAGCCGGAGCCGATAAATCACCCTTCTCAAGCAAAGCTTTACCATGAACGCTTTGAACATATTTTTCGTATTGATCAGTTGGAATTTTATAACCTCGCATATAATCAGCATCGCTATGACACTTTGCACAAGTTTTGGGTAAAGTTGAAGCAAAAACAGTTGACCTTGGATCGTTAGCCTTGAAAATATCATGAGCGGAATGACAATCAGAACATGTTGCTACTTTAACATCACCTTTCAATATCCTTTGACCATGAACGCTTGTCTTGTACTTTTCAAACTGATCCGTTGGAAGAGCTGGATTGAATCGCTTCATGTAATTTGCATCGCTATGACATCTGCTGCAAAGCCTAACTTCAGAAGTTGGATAAACGGGAGAAGCAGGGTCAGTAACTTTTTTAATATTATGAACACCGTGACAAGTTACGCATGTTGCAATTTCACTTTTCCCATGAACGCTTGCTTTGAAAAGTTTAAATTGCTTTACATCGATCTTTGATCCAAATTTCCCCATAATTGCATCATCCGAGTGGCATCTTAAACACACACTCGTGATTTTATCACCTTTCGGAACTCCGATATATCCTTTTTCCTTGCTCATCGCAACATCCATATCATCACTCGTTTTGTCCCCACCGTGGCAATCCGCGCATGAAATTCCAAGCTTAAAATGAACATCCCCTGGATAAAGCTCCGTTGCTTTATCCCCTACAGCATCTTTATGACAATTATAACACCCATCTCCAGTTTGAGATAAAGCGGAGACAGATATAAACAAACTTAGTATTAAAACAATAAATCGCCTCATCGCAATTAAAATTTTGTTTTTAACTTAACGCATATCCAAGTATCGTCATTGTGATCATATAAATTAACACGAAAAGCCCGATGTAATTTATCAACCTATTTCTATAACCCTTCTCAGTTTTCACATCCCAAAATGGAACAAGCATCCACAATATTCCAGCGACTGTAAAAATGAGAACACCAAAAAATTCACCCTCAATGAATAAAACTTTTGGTGGTAAAAGCTTGAGGGTTTGATACATGAAAAGGAAATACCATTCGGGTTTAATTCCAGCTGGTGCAGGAGCAAATGGATCCGCCTTCTTACCCAAATCCCAGGGGAAGAAGACAGCAAGAACTGCAAGTATATTTAAAATTATCAACCAAAGAAGAAGATCACGAAGTAAGAAATTGGGGAAAAACGGAATGTATTTTCTCTTCTCAGGCGGTAGCTTCTCCCACTCGGGCGGTTCACTCATACCTTGAATTTGAACAAATAAAAGATGTATGAAAAGAATCACGGTAAAAATTCCCGGAAGTATGGCTACATGAAGCCCAAAAAATCTTGAAAGGGTTGCACCGGTCACATCTTCTCCACCGCGAACAATTATTAACAATTCCTTCCCAATTACAGGAATTGAACCAATTATCTCCGTTCCAACCTTAGTTGCAAAGAAGGCTAGCTCATTCCAAGGCAAAAGATATCCACTGAATCCAAATGTTAAAGAAAGTATTAAAAGTAAAAATCCCGTAACCCAAGTTAATTCCCTCGGTTTACGATACGCCTTTGTGAAGTAAACGCTGAACATATGAATGAAAACAGCGAGTATCATTAAATTTGCTGACCAACTGTGGATTGAGCGAATCAACCAGCCAAATTTAACCTTCGAAACTATAAATTGAACGCTCTCATAAGAGCTATCCTCTCCAACCCTATAATAAAGCAACAAAAGAATGCCAGTGACAACCTGAATTATAAAAAGGAACAAACTCACCCCACCGAAATAATACCATATCGAATGCCTATGCTGGGGCACAGACTTATGAGACATAAATTCAATGAAGCCACGTATTTTATATCTTTCATCAAACCAATTAAATAATCTTTCTCCAAATTTTGCCATGGGTTCAACCCTCCTTTGATACGTAAATTTCATCTCCTCTCACAATGACTCGAAATGCTTCAAGAGGTCTTGGCGGAGGACCCGAAATATTTCGACCATTAAGGTCATATACCCCATTATGACACGCACACCAAATCGCTTTCATATCCTCGCGATATTGAACCGTACAATCAAGATGCGTGCAAACAGCTGAAAAAGCGCGAAATTCACCGGTTTCAAGCCGAATTAGAATCCCGGGTTTGTTTCCAAATTTAAAGATTGTCCCCGTGCCAGGGTTAAAATCCCCAACCTTACCAACCTTAACACTTTTTACTTTGGCTTCGGGAATTTTAGGGGGTATGATATAGCGAATGATTGGATATAAAACAGATATAATCCATCCAAGAAAACCAAAACCGAGAATATAATTCAAAAAATTTCTTCTCGAACTCCTATGCTCTTGCACCATAAATTCGCTCCTTATTTTTTAAAGAACAAAGGGCGCATCTTGGAAAAGGATGCGCCCAGTAAAAAATCATTCAGCCTTCGGAAGTGGATGAGCTATCTTGGGCCACTCTTTATTAAAATCAAACTCTTTAAATGTCGGGCTCTGCTCGTTATGGCATGTTCTACAGAGCTTCTCCGCACTTCCATCTGAGACCAAAGCAAGCACAAGCCCATTTTTTACGGCTTCTTCCCTGTTTTGCATGATCTTCAAAGTCTTATAATCTGAACCTGGACCATGGCAAGTTTCGCATTGAACACCATCTTCAATTTTAAATTTTTCCAAAAACGCTTCCTTCGGGGCACCATAACCCGTAACATGGCACTTTAAACATTCGGGTGCTTCATACGGCGGAACTTTAATCCCCTTTTCTTGCGCAATCTTTTTCGCCTCTTCTGTCTTCAATGTCTCATACGCCTTTGCATGTTTGCTTGCCTGCCAGATTTCAAACATTTTACCTTTTTTCTCTCCCTTGTGGCATGGTGCACAAACTGCAACACCAACATACTTATGCTTTGGTGCTTCTTGCGAAATAAGGTATCCGAAAATAATAGGAATCAGAAACAGGACGAATAAATATCTCTTCATATCTCCTCCCACAAATTTTGTTTTACATTGTTAATTTAGAGAGAATAAATTTAATTGTCAATATGTTTTCAAATTTTCACCAATCGGTTGCGGAGTTAACCTTCTTTTAATATCTCGCAATACCTCGGTAACAAGATTGTAGTTGTGTATTCCAGACGCGCTCCATTTCTCAATTCCCGATACAATTCCCAAAATTTCACTTCTATCTTTACCTTCATAATTCTGACTCAACCTTTTAACTTCACTTATCAACTTTCTCACCTCGTTTTTCCACTCGAGAGCCATCTTATCATATCCAGAATCATGACAGTTCAAACAAATTGTCTCATCAGGCTTTATAACCTTGGCATTTACCACATGGCAATCAACACATTCAATCCCAGCTTGATTCATAACATCTGGGCTCATTTTACTCATAAAAGTTCCATAATAAATCTCAGTTGATATCTTATGACAACTCTTACAGTCTTGCGCTGTCTGCTTCTGGTGATGGCACGAATTACATTTGTCTTTTGTTAAAACTAACTCCCCGTGCTTTCTTGCATTTGAATGACATGTGTTGCACTTTAACCCGTTCTCTTGCACATGTTTCGCATGCGAGAAAACAGTCCCGTAAATTGCTTTGCTTATATTTTCGATTCCAGTATGACAATTCGCACATTCGCTTGGAACTTTTGATGAAGCAAAAAACTTGGGCAAGTTATAATTTACCTTTGCGATCTTTAAAGCTTCAGCAAGATATTCATAACCCTTTGAAATTATTTGATCTGAATATGTTATGTTGTGAACTGCCTTCCCAGATTCGACTATTAAAACTGAGCTTTTCGCTTTTTCAATAAGTGTTTTCGCGGATGGGACATCAACAAGCGAATCAACTATTTGAATCTGACGCTTCAGGCCTTCGATTTTTTTATCCGCTGACTCTTCCCACAACACAAGAAGCTTTGCATAACCCTTACCATGACACACCTCGCAAGATTGTGGTTTCGCAACTTTAACTTTGGCTTTCCCTATCAATTCCTCGTGAAAAACGTGACAACTCGCACACTCCAAACCCGCCTCAAACATTGGATTCGGATGACCTTTCAAACCATTTAAATCCTTGCCAGCAAAAAGAAGTACTTGATTTTTATGTTCATCTATATGACAACTTTTACATTCAAGTTCCTCATCCGGGCTTATCCTTCTAACCTTATGCTGAATTGTCAAATGGCATTGTATACACTCAATCTTGTGCTCAGCGATATGAACCCTGTGAAGCAATTCGGTATTTCCGTATTGACTAAGACGCGCATGATCAAAATGACAAGAATAGCAGTTCTCCCTCGGAACAAATCCATCACCGATTACCGTACTGACATGACAACGCGTACAATCAATCTTTCTATTTATCACTTCTGAATGATCGAATCGATACCTTGACATTTCCTCCTTTGGTATTGATTCCCAATGATGACATGTTTGGCAGTTGGATAATTTTTTGTAAACCGCAAATTCAACATCACCGTCTCGCTTAAAGTGACATAAGAAGCAAGTCGTTTCAGTAACAGTGATATGCTCACCTTGAACAATTTGTGAGTGACAACTTGTACATCTTAACTTCTTCCCGCGCCTCATCTCTTCAAGATGTGGCCCATGATCAAAAACAACCCCTTTATAAATGACCCTACCTTTCAATAATCTCGTCTCATGGCATCCACTTTGCAAACAGGATTCATCCGAGATCTCCGCCCAGGGTTTTCTTTTTGTATAAGAACGAGCAAAGTAGTTGACAACCTGAACAAGACCTTCAAGCTTTCCTCTCACAGTTCCAGCCAAACCTGGCGGGAAATGGCACTTAACACAAGTCACATCTTTATGTGTAGATGTTTTCCAACTTTCATAAAACGGCTCCATATAATGACACGTGGGACAAAAGGACGGTCGTGAAGTAAATTCCGCAGAAAATGCCAAAATGAACAGAAAAATCAAAAGTCCTAGTCCAATTTTTAAAGATAATTTTTTGAGCTTCGCTTTCTCCATTCTCTCCTTATTTTTCTTTAATTTTGTTTCACGCCAAAATTTAAAATTTTCTAATGAATTTCTCAATTCTTTGACTTAACTCGTCGATAAACTGTAAATTGTGCGCACCGAATGAACCCTCGCTTATAAAATCATCGATTGCTTTATCGAGCTCATAGAATTTCAAAATCTCTTCAACATCCCCACTTGAATTTAACCTTCTTACTATTTCAGGCTTTAGTTTATCCCATTTCGAAATCAAACTTTTAATCTGTTCTCTCTTTTTAATAAAATCTTCGGTATACTCTTGTTCATGGCATGAGCCGCAGATCTCAACCCCTGGCCTAATCGGCAAATTATCACCCGCCATATGGCAATCCTGACACGAAACTCCAGCTTGTGCCATGAAATCTTCAGAATCTGTCAAAAACTTTCCGTTATAAAAATTCGATTGTTTTGAATGACAAGTCTCACATTTTGACTCGCTTCCACCACCTTTATAAATCAAATCTCTGTGATGACACTTATTGCAATCACTTGCAACTTCAAGCACTTGCCCATGTGAGGCTTGTCTTGGCTCACCCCCAACATGACAATTAACGCAATTCAATTTAAATAAATGTACGCCATGTGGGAAATCTCTCGTTTTATATGTGCTATTTAAATTTTCAATTCCAAAATGACAATCAAGACATCTTGAATTATTTTTATAAACAAATTCAAGTTCTGGTTTTTTACCCCTTGCGCCTATCTCTTTTTCAACGATATCAAGAAGAAGATTGACATACTTTATGTTATGAACTCCATAACTTCCATCCCGTTTAATGGTTTCAAGATTTACATTAACTTTTTCGTCATTAAATTTCTTCAAATTAACTCTCTTCAAAAGTCGCGCAACCTCGATCTCAGATTCAATTTTTGTCAATCTTTCTTTAACTATTTTCTGCCACTGACCCGCGAGTTTATCATAACCCTTGCCGTGACAATTACTGCATGAATTAGGATCAAACTCCGGAAGCTCGAAAATTACTTCAGAATGAGTTTTTGTAAGTTTAACCTCGTGACACCCTCTACAAGAAACACCAGCGAGAAACATCGGATCAGGCAATACTGGAACATCCCTGCCCCCAGTTCCAGAATAAATTTTTTCCTGGATGGAATGCCTATTTCCATGGCACTCTTGACAAACGGGTGAAAAAACCTCGAAAACCTCTACCTTCCCATGTTTTATCTCCTCATGACATTTTAAACAGTTAATTCTTTCTTTGCTCACATGAACTTGGTGCATCTCCCGTGACTTCAATGTCATGCTGGTTACATTTATATGACACGAAGCGCATTTTTCCAATCTGACATCTCCTCTACCCACAACAACATGAAGATGACACGTTCCGCACTCAATCCTGTTTTTAATATATTCAGAATGATTAAAAGGAATTCCCCAAATCATTATATCATCTTTCGGTGGCCCATGACAGCTACCACATCCAGAAACAGGGTGAGTTTCTGCTATTTCACCGCTTGGGAAATGACACAAAATACAAATTTTGGTTGAAACTGCTTCATGGCGTCCTTGAACAAGTTCAGAATGACAAGTCTGACACTGTAACTTAAACCCAATCTTACTCTCATCCAGATGCTTCACATGTGAGAATTTCACCTTCCTATCCACGAAAAAAATCTCCTCATCAACGAATTTTTTCTCCTCGTGACATTTTATACAGGACTCATTGTCGACTTTTGAAGTTATTTCATAACTATAAGCACCGAGATAATATCTTGCTATCTCTGACAACAACCTAACCTTGCCTTTCAAATAATTCCCAAGGCCAGGACCATAGTGACAGGTTATACAGTTTACTTGATTGTGAGTCGAGGAAAGCCAATTTTCATAATAAGGCTTCATAAAATGGCAAGAGCCACAATACTCAGGGTCATCTGATGTCCTCAAAAACAACACAAAAAGATAAACACCTAAAATAGCAAGGAGCGATAAAATTATTACCTTGCGCTTACCTTTCATCCGACTTCCCCTCCCTGCTAAGTTTCTCCTTCATAATTTTCTCATATTCAAGCGGATGTTCCCTTAGCATTCTCTCCTTTGAAATTTTACCCGTAAATATCGTCGGATTAAATGGGAAAACATGCGGGTTGAAATGTGCATTATACCAGTGCCATATTACAATCGCAAGCGTTGCCAACATAGCCTCGTCCGAGTGCGCCTCCTTAGCTATGTCAAATACAAATTTGGGGAAAATTCCAAGGAAGAAATTATGAAACCACAAAATCAAACCCGAAAAAACCATTATGACCATACCCCAATAAACAGCCCAATAGTCAAACTTCTCAATGTATGAATATCTCCCATACTTTGGTCTTTCGTTCGTCTTTCCAAGCATATATTTTATATTCTGCCAAAAATCAAGAAAATCTTTTTTCCTTGGAAGAAGCTCTTTAAATTCATTCCTTCCCTCCTTTGTAAATGCGATATAAAGCGTATGCCAAATCGAAACAAAAATTAATAACCCTGCTCCAATCCTGTGCAAAATTCTTGAAACCTGTATCCCGCCAATTAAATCAAAAAATAACTCAGCTATCTTTGATTCATGAAATTTGATCGGTAAACCAGTTATTATCAGCAAAATAACCCCAACTGCAAGCGTCAAATGTTGCAAACGAACGTTCAAACTAAAACGAACAAAATATTCTTCCTCTTCTTCAACCTTTCGCTTAATTTCTTTCCTCTTTCGTTCAATCTCACTTCTTATTTTTTCCGCAATTTCATTTTTTAACTTTTCTCTGAACTCAGCATCAAGTGTCACGCCTTCCTCTGCTTCTACCTCTTTAATTAATCTTTCAGCTTCCTTTTTGGGATCCATCATTCACTTGCTTTTTTTCTTTTTCTTCTGATATGTCCAACTAAATCAAGAACGATATGTGTGAAAAGCCCAATAAGAACGATCAATGTAAACCATTTGAAAAATGTGTAAACATAGTACACAATTCCAGATTCTTTCTCACCAGGCAGAACATGAAACTTTCCCTTAGCAACATTTTCATTTGCCCTCGGATGACATTTACCGCAGGTCTTCGCCAGATTCGCTGGATGAATTGGAGATCTTGGGTCTCGTGACGGCAAAACATCATGATACCCATGACAAGATGCACAATTAGCTGCTTTCACAACGCCAAATTTCAACGCTATCCCATGAAAACTCTCTTTATATGCCTCAGGATTTGTAACGGGAACCCCAACCCTTTTCATCAACTTGACATCGGAATGACATTTATCACATGTTCCAATGACATTTTTGGGATTTAAGCTTGACCTTGGATCTTCAGGCGGTAAAATATCATGCTCACGGTGACAGTCTGAGCAAACCGCTGAACTTAATTCACCTCTCTTAATCCCAGCCCAGTGAATCGAATTATAATATTCCTCTTTTATAGTTTGATGGCATCCACCACAAAGTTCAGGTACCCTTGTTTTGTAAACACTTGAATTTGGATCCTCAGGTTTTCTGACATAGTGAACTGTGTGACAATCTTTACAATCTGGGGCATTTTTACCCTTTGCGACCGCCTTAGCATGAACGCTTTCTTTATATTTCTCAGGTTTCGCGGTAACAGGAGCTCCAACAACATTTCCTTCAAAATGGCACTGCAAGCAATGAATTTTCCGCGGTTTCGTCAAATGCGGGATCACACGCACATCAACATGACAAGAAACACAAGCGAATTTGCTGTGAACCGAAGCTTCAAAATCTTCCCTTGAAACATAAAGCGATTTAAATTTCCCCTGCTCAACTATACCAAAGTTTTTAACACCATGACAGACAAAGCAACGCTGATTTTTCAATTGAGAATTAGCTTGATTGGCTATCAAGACAAAAAATATCAAAATCCAAACCTTCATTGCTCATCTTCTCCCTTATCTTTTCCCTCAGGGTTTACCTTAGCAAGATACTCAAGATAATGGTTTTCCCTAAGCCATTCCTCGCTCACATAACCATCCCAAAATGAAGTATTGATGGGGAAATTACTCGGCGATAGATGAACAAGATAAAGATGCCACAAAACAAGAAAAGTTATTATCAAAGTTGCTGTTGCACTGTGCAACGCCTGCGAAAGATCAAAAAACCATTTCGGCAAAACTCCAAAAAAGTAATTGTGAAACCATAAAACAATACCACTCAAAATCATTAAAACAACAAACAAAAAGAAAAACCAGTATTGTATCTTCTCTTTGTATGAATATCTTCCATACATCGGTGGTTTTTCATTCTTACCGATATCATACCTTACACTTTCAACAAAGTCAGAAAAATCTTTCTTCATCGGCAACAACTCTTTAAACTCCGCTCTCCCCTCCCTCGTAAAAATGATGTAAATCAAATGATAAACAGCGGTTATAAAAAGTAGCACAGCTGAAATCCTATGCAATGTCCCCCTTGCTTCAAACCCACCTTCAAGAAATATTAAAAACCTACCCAACCATGTATTATGATATTTTAACGCAAACCCTGTTATTATTAAAAGTGTCACACTCACCATTAACAAAAAGTGTTGAATTCTCCAAGATAAAGAAAAGCGCTGAATCTTTCTCTCCGCTGTCATTTTCAACACCTAATTTTATTCATAATGCTCAAAACTTGATCTTATTCCATCAAGTACAGAAATCTCCGCCTCAAGCTGTTGTAATTTTTCTTCAAGCAACCGTCGGTGCTCCTTTTCCATCTCAGCAAGCTCAAGCAAAAACTTCTGAATTGAAGGATCGCACGCCTTCAACGAAGCAGAGTAATAATAATCAAACGAATCTTTTTCCCTTTCAATAGCAACCCTTAAAATTTCAATCATTATGTTTTTGATCTCTTTTTCTTCGCAACTCATACCATTTCTCCTTTTTTAATTTCTTGAAGTTTTATCCGCTCAAGCTCAAGCGGATGCTCTTTCTCCATTTCTTCCTCGGTTAGATAACCTGTAAGCCATGCAAAATTCATCGGATAAACATCGGGATTGAAAATGACATAGTAAATATGCCAAACTATAATGGCAAGAAATGCAAGCCACGCCTCAAAGTAATGAATCGTATTGCAGACATCAACGAATGTCTTTGAAAACCATCCCATAAAATGATTCTCAAACCATAGAACAATACCCGTAACTGTCATAACCACAGTACCCCAAATCAAAGCCCAATATTCGCTCTTTTCAATATAATTGAACCTTCCAAATTTCGGCTTCGTCTTTGAGATTCCGAGATTATATTTCAAAACCTGAACCATATCCCTTATATCCTGCATCCTAAACATAATGTCCCTTATAAACTCTCGCCCTCTCTTCGTGAAAATAATGTAGTATAAATGGTAAATTGAGTCAAGGACAAGTATAACAGCCGCAATTCTGTGAATTAATCCTCTATATTTGAAGATAGCTTCACCACCGAGGTTTCTTATACCAACAACCCACCATGCATCTGGAAAAGCAAGCATAAATCCAGTTATGACAAGCGTAAAGAAACTTATAACAAGCGCAAAATGCTGTATTCTCTCCTCAAGCGTCATCCTGAGATAAAGATTTGTCTTTCGAGGTAGTTCATTTGGCGGATGAGCTAACTTAGTGTGCCTTTGCCTATACTTATCAATCGTCTTCCTTATCCAGTCAAGGAGATTATGAACAAACATTGAGCCAACAACTGAGACTATCAAAACGATGTAAATTGTCGAAACCCAATAAATAATTTTCTCATCCGTGCTTGCAACTGTCACATGAATTCTACCCTTAACAAAATTCTCATTTGCCCCAGGATGACATTGTCCACAGGTTTTAACAAGGTTTGCTTTGTGAATACTTGACCTTGGATCAGATGAAGGCAAAATATCATGCACACCGTGGCAACTTGCGCAATTTGCAGCTTCAACATTACCCAATCTAACATTTAAGCCATGATAACTATCTGTGAAAGTTCTAAATTTATCGGATGGCAACCCATATTTTTCTGCAAGTTTTACCGAAGCATGACATTTTGAACAAAGTTGCAAAGCAACATTCCTTGGGGCAACAGGTGAGCGTGGATCGGTGGGCTCAAGAATTAAATGCTCCCCATGGCAATCGGTACAGGTCGGGGAATCCAAATTACCCTTCGCAAGCGCAACACCATGAATGCTTTCTTTAAATTCATTTGATATTTTAACATGACAATTTCCACATGTTGAGACAACATTAAATTTATAAACTCTCGAATTTGGATCGCTCGCTTTCATCATTTCATGAGCTCCGTGACAATCGCTACAAACCGCCGCATCTTGGTTACCGCTATGATATAACCTACCGTGAATGCTTTTCTCATAAGAAGCAATAAAAGCTGATGTATGCGTCATACGACTCCTGACATCTGGATCATCAAGATGACACTTTAAACAAACCTTTATCTCATTTGCACGGCTAATTTTTGACTCACTACTCGTAACTTTCATTATATCATGTTCCCCGTGACAATCTGTGCAAGTAGGGGCACTTTTGAATCCACTTAAAAAAGCTTTCCCATGCTCTGATTCAAAATAATTCAACGCAACCTGTTTATGACACTTTTCACAGGTCCTACCAATATTCGCCCTCGCAACAGTTGAATTCGGATCGCTTGCTTTCAAAACCTTATGCCCCGTATGACAATCCGAGCAATTGATATATTTAGCATGGATACTTTCCTTATACTTCAAGACAAATTCCTGATGTTCATGGACAATTTTCTTGTCCGAGTGGCACCTTAAGCAAACATCCGAAGAAGCGAACTTTATTGAATGAGAGCCATGACAGGCAATGCAATCAGCACCTTTATTAAAACTAAAATGAACGCTTGTCCTAAAATCCTCAAACTCCTTCTTATGACAGGAAGAACACTTGTTAACAAAAATATCTCTGGAAACTTTCACAATTTCATGAATTCCACCATGACAAGAGGCGCATTTCAACTTCAGTGAATGTTTGCTTGATTTGAAACCCGAAACCTCCATGGAATGACACGGAGAACAATCCACAGGTTCAATTTTTCCCTTGTGGGGAATTTCCTCTGGATTAAATCCAATATGACAATCAACACAACTCAATGCCCCATGAGTTGAATTCTCAAATTTCTTCGGATCAACATAGAGAGAAATAATCTTACCATGACGCTCCATCGTCAGCGTCTTATCATCATGGCAAGAAAAACACTCGGCGTTAGACTGAGAAAACAATTTTGAAACAAAAACTATACCTAAAAACATCACTGCTAAAAATTTTTTAATCATAGGTGCTTAGAAAAAATTTGTGGGGAATTTATCATTTTAACCCGATGAGCTGGTGAATTCGTTTATCAGGTTTT
The DNA here is from genome assembly GCA_001442925.1 of Candidatus Kryptonium thompsonii. Classification (GTDB taxonomy): domain Bacteria; phylum Bacteroidota; class Ignavibacteria; order Kryptoniales; family Kryptoniaceae; genus Kryptonium; species Kryptonium thompsonii. Next base: position 1,968 of record LDXX01000014.1, on the reverse strand, counting down.
TTAGTTCAGATATTTTAAAAAGCTTATCACCACACTTTATAACCTTATCACCCTCCATCTCGATCCTTTCGCTGAAAGCATAAAATGGCGCAATATAAATTATTTTAGCCTTGGGCATCAATTTATCGACAATTGAGTTAATATCAAGCTGGTTTGATTTATAGATGTTTTCATCAATGATGATAAAATCAAATTTACTCTGCGACATTTTTTCGATTGCGTCTTTGCCCGATACGGCAACACAAACTTCAAATCCTTCTTTAATCAAAAACTTTACAAGTAAATTTCTCATTGATTCATCCGCATCTGCCACAAGAACTTTCCTCATCTCTTGGATTTTCTTTATTGTTTTCAAAAATAAAACATCAATCATTATGCCAGAAAAGAGATTGATTTTCAATGGCGAAAATTTGAATTTTCAAATATAATGTGGCAAAATTGCTACAAATAAAGTAGGTAGGGGAAAAATTAAACAATCTTGCCACTCACACTACTTTTTGAAATGAAACCTCCGATTTTGAAGCCTCTTTTAAACTCCATTGATGCCACCTATAACAATACACTTACTAGCCAACCGAGCCTTATCTCTTTATAGACATCCTCTATTTCTATCTACCGAGTTTTATTTTCCCAACTATTAGTTTCCCTTTTCACGCTAACTATGAATTTTAAAATTCAACCATAATAATTCTGCTTTTCGTCATTTTATAACCCCCACATCTCTAAACGACATAGACGACATACCTAACCACTCCTTTTCCCTCACCCCACCTTTTTGCTTAAAATTCAAATAAATGTTAAATTTTTTCAGAAAAAACTAAACTGTCACTCTGATGCGCAGGTCTACAAATCCACTTATCTTACTGTTAGTTTTGATTCTTTTTAACTTTGCATTTTCACAGGATACAAAAGAAAACGCCGAATTTAAACTCGCCATAAATCTGTATAACGAAGGCTTCTACGACCTTGCAATTTCACAGCTAAAAAAATTCATTGACACATATCCCAACAGTCCTCAAACACCAGATGCACAGTTTTATCTTGCGATGTCATATTTCAAACTTAGGAAGTTTGAAGATGCACAAACATTATTTCAAGATTTCGCACTTTCAAAACCATCACACCCCAAAGCAATTGAAGCCCTACTTAAATCCGCCGAATGTTTTGTTGAATTAAAAAAATACAAAGAAGCAGGCTCGGCATTTGAAAGAATAAAACTCTTTTACCCCCGAAATCAGATCGCACCGAAAGCGCTCATTGAATCAGCGAAATATTTTGAACTCGCAAATGATATTCAAAATGCGAAAAAGGTTATACTCGCCCTCATCCAAGAATATCCAGAAAGCGAATATTTCTATACAGCACGATTTAAATTTGCAGAAATCCTGACCAAGGAAGGAAACCTTGAAAGGGCACTGATCGAATACAGAAAAATTTCTAATGAAGTTGATGATAAAAACCTAAAGTTTAAAGCGCTACTTAACATCGCAAGGTTGAACTCATCACTTGGCAAAAGTGAAGAAGCGGAAAATTACTTAACTAATATCGTATCACAAACCGAAATTGCCCCCGGAATAATATCATCTGCATATTTTGAACTTGGAAAACTTCAAGCAGAATTTGGCGAATATGACACCGCGATAAATTATATGTTGAAATCACTTGCTCTGATGGATACATCAGAAGAGAGTAAAACGCTAAAACCCAAAGTTTTGCTCAACCTCGCAAATTATTACTTTAACATCGCCGACTATCAAAATGCAATAAAGTTTTACAATGAGCTTCTAAATTCACTGCCCGAATCAGAATCAAATCCTGAGCTTTATTTCGGTATCGCTGTCGCCTTTGAAAAAATTTTAAACTACCAAAAAGCAAACGAGTTTTATCAAAAGGTCATCAATAGCGATACGACTTCACAATTAACACCCAAAGCACTGCTCGCCCTGGCAAGAAATTACACTCGTCTCG
>LDXX01000013.1 GCA_001442925.1 Candidatus Kryptonium thompsonii | reverse complement strand
ATTGAACCTTTCCAGACCAACCAAAATCTGTATCAAAATCGTCATCAAGCCCTTTGTAAGCAACGAGATATCGTGCGTTCACATTTCCACCAAACCATTCAAATGAGTCGTCCCCTGAATAACTCACCTGAACATATTCAATCAAAGTTTTTCTCCCAACACCTCCAAGCGTTAAGCCATTGATTTCATTATCGGGTTGATATGGGATACCGGGGAATTCAATTCTAACATATCTGAAAACTCCACTGCTATCATCCGGATTGTTCCCACCGTAAATTCCATCATCTCCAAGTCCACCTTCTATGACCGCAGTTCCACCTGGAACATTGATCGGCGCTTCACCAAGAATTATCACTCCACCCCAATCACCGGCTGCCCTTTGACCAACGGGCTGCGCACTTGTGAAGACTATAGGTCTATCCTTTGTCCCATTAGCATATATTTTCCCGCCACGCTTTATGATCAAACTACCCTTCGTCTCCTTTTCGCCATAAATTATCGTTCCGGGTTCAATAGTCAATGTCGCTCCCCTCTCAACTGTGACAAATCCTCTCAAAAGATACTGCTTATCAGCGGTAAGCGTTGAATCCTGAGTAATCCTTCCCTGAAGAACCACTACATTTGCCGGCGGTTGAGCAAATGAACCAGCCCAGACCAGAATTAATTGAATCAAGGCAAAGATAAGGAATTTGATTGAACTGTTTCGAGTTTTAACTGAGCCCTTTAACTGATCTCTCATGTTTGTCTCCTGTGTTTGTTTTTGTTTGAAATAAGATGGATTAGAATTTAACATTCATGCCAAAGGATATGCTTGCAATTGTTGAGATTTTCTGATACAGATACCCACCTTGCTTTAGAACGATCGGTCTTGCGGTGATATTTTTCCCAGTTATGTTTAAATTCAAACTTTTGCTCAATCTATAACCAAGTTTGAAATCAATCTGATATCTCGCCTGTTCAACTATATCGTCGTTATATTGCGTTGCAACATCGTAGACCCTTGGTCCAGTAAGATTATAAGATAGGCTTAGGTTAAATCTTGAATGTGGCTTTTCATATACAAGTAAAATATTTGCAAGATATGGTGCTTGCCCCTGTAAACTTCTTCCCTTCCTTGCTATTGTTCCTTCTGTTCTTTCAACATCAACTTGTGATTTGCTAAAGGTCAAGTTGCCGATAAGTTTTATGCCGAATACATCTTTTACAAATTCAACCTCAAGTCCAGATACATTTGCAAACTTTGCGTTTTTAAAGGTTCTTTCAGAACCAAGGGCGCTTCCTGAAACGATGACCTTTTCAATAGGTGAATTTATGTGCTTATGAAATATCCCAACCGAAATCATATCCTCACCCAAACTGAAAAGCTCAAATCTCAAATCGTAATTAAAAACTAACGCCCGCCTCAACGATGAATCACCCCTTACGCTCGTCTGCGTGTAAAAATCAAAATAAGCAAAGGGTGAAATCTCCCTCAGTTCAGGCTTGTTAATCGTCTGGCTATACGATAACTTGATGTTCATCGTATAAGTTGGAGAGTATTTAAATTCAACGGCTGGTAAAACATCAAAGTAAGTCTTCGAAATCAAAACCTCGTTTATACCTGCGAAATCTTTCGTGTAGATATTTTGCTTAACCATTTCCACTCTAAAACCTGTGGCAAGATTGAAAATTTGAGACCTTAATCTGAATGGTATTCCAAGCGAAAGATAAGATGCCATGTTCTTATCATAAGCCCTGTACTTATTCGTTCCCGCTTTATATTCATCAAGTGAGAAACCATTTCTCTTGAAATTTTCTGGGATAAAAATTGAATCGGCGGGCAAGTAAAACATCCTCCAATCGGTTATACCATTCAAATTCACAACGACACCGATCAAACGAAACTCAAAATTACGCTTCGTCTCCCAAAAGTCAAATCCCGTTTTAACATCCATCCCAAAGAGTGGAAACTTAACGCTGGTTCTCAACTCCCTGACGTCGTCCCTCAAATTTGATGAAAGGATCCCGCCGTTTTTAAAATTTGCCTGCGGTCCAAGTATTACTGCAAACTTCGCATTTGGGTCATTCATATCTCTGCCATATACAAGCCGTCTTGTATCAGGTTCTATATTTAAAATCGAAGATATAGAACCCTGCCATTTAAGATTAACACTGCCAAAATTATTCTCCCCATAGACCTGCCCGAAATAAAGATTCCTTTGATTAAATCTTATCGCCATATGAATTTGCTCCGCCCCTTGATCGGTATATTGAAATCCCCTCATCTGTGCCGATTCATCCTCAAACATTCCAACCGCAAAGCCACGAAAACCTATCATCTGATTTAAAAATCTTGACTTAAGATCAACTAATCCCGCAAATCTCATTTCTCTCGAAACCCTACTTCCCCCAAATTCAAATCTTTTTGACCAATCTCCTTCATACTCATAAACCTCAAAGTCCCTTTTATGCGAAAAACCTTCATAAATAAGCCCAAGCGAATAGTTAAATCCATTAAAAATCAATTTTCCAGAGCTCAAAAAACTTGTTTTAAAATTCGGCAAGTTATAAAATGAATTTTTACTCCAAAGATTTTTTATGCTCCTTGCATAAACATTCCTTTCTTCAACGGGAACTTTTGTAATATCCTCAGGAAAATCGGAAGGCAAACCATTAATTTGTTTCGCCGATGTTCCAAAAAGATTTAATCTATCCATCCCATAAACAAAGAACTTCTTAAAGGTCACATCTGGAATCGTGGACACAGATAAATCGGTCGAATTTATCATTGAGTCTGAAAATTCAATCGTTTTTATATCGATGAATCCCCCTGAGAAATTCCCGGGCAAATCCGGAGAAAATGTTTTGACAACTTTTATGCTTTGAACAAGACCCGATGGGATAAGGTCAAATGTGAAAGCTTTCTTATCCGGTTCAGGGCTTGGAAGGAACGAACCGTTAAGCGTAGCTATGCTATATCTTTCCTCGACCCCACGAACATTTACAAATTTGCCCTGCTTAACAGAAACGCCGACAATTTTTGCCATAAGATCAGAAGAAGTTGACGCAGTTGTTAACTTTATCTGCTCATAACTCAGACCATCAAATATACCCATGCTCATCTGCTTAGTTGCAATGAAACTTTTCAAGGAGATATTGTCTTGCTTTACAGATCCGGTGACTTCGACTTTGCCAAGCTCGATAACATCTGGTTTCATCCTGAAATTGATTACACTTTCTTTATCAACGGCGACCACAGTATCGATCGTTTTATAGCCGACATAACTTACTTTTACTCTGACTTTTGATTTGCTCACATTGATTTTGAATGCGCCTTCAAAATCTGTAGTCGTTCCCCTGTTTAACTCCGGGATAAAAACATTGGCACCAATTAATGGTTCACCTGTCGTTGAATCAATAACCTTCCCCGAAATTTGAAATTGGGCAAGTGAAAAATTTAAAAGCAAGAAGGAAAAACACGCAACAAGCAATAAAATCTTTCTCATAGAAACACACTGAATTAATTTTTTTCACCTCTAAATTAGACCACTTGCTTAAAGCAAAAATAAAGGAAGGGTTAAGAAACGGTTAATCATCATGCGTTAAAAATCATAAAAATGGCAGGATTTTTAACTGAAACTTAACAATTCATGATTTGGGAATTAAATTTGGTCGGTTAGATATTTTATTATCGTGGGGGTTATGTCAAGAATTGATCTTATGCTCATTGCGACTTTTTCCTTCCCTTTCCCCCATATTATGGTTGGAACTTTATTTAATGTGTGGGTCTTTATTGAAAGGTCTTCAATATTTCCATGATCACTCGTTAAAATTATCAAATGCTCGTTCAAATCGGTATTAGTAAGCAACGAATCAAGAAAACGCTCAATTCTATCAATATACTTCAAAGCTAACTCAAAATCTTGATTATGCCCCGCCTCATCTGTGAATGGAAATTCATACATAACAAAATCATATTCACTGAGCAAATCAGCTATGATTTTACCTGATTCCTCAGGAGTAATGATTTTAACATCAGGATAAAATCTCTTCAAAAACTCACCAGTCAAATCGGCAGGCACCGCCTTACCATCTTGCAGTTCTTTATCGTACCATCTGAATGGAACTTGCGAAGCCATTACAGCATAAGTTGTAGCAGAAAGTTTTTCACCACGGAGCTCAAAATAATGTTTCGAATAAGCGTTTGCAAATGTTGCTTTTTTGCCAAGCTTTTTTAACTTCAAAAATATACTTTCAGAGAGAAGAACCTTCCTCAATGTAGGTGTTGGAAGCCCATTTATATGTCCTTGCATTATCTCAGCAGCGTTGACCCCTGTAAAAATAGCGGTCTGACCCGTAGCACTTTGTGGATAACCCGGAACATCTAAAGTTGCATCCGTTGGAACTATGATACCATCATATTCCGCCCTGAAATTATTTCCATCGATAAACGCACGAAAAAATTTTGATCTATACCTTGCAAACGGATTTTTCTCCGGGTCATCCTCACCTATCCCAATGCCATCAAAAAATAAAAGAGCAGCCGACATTTTTAAAATTCAACCTTTAATTTTACCTTCGCGTTTAAACCAGTTATCAAATCGTAACTTAAATTTGTCTCAGTTTTTAATTTGCGATTATTAAGCATAGCAGTTACCACCGCATCGATGGCACTTAAAGCATGATTTGCAACTAAAATAAAAGTAGCAGTGCTCGCAATAGAATAAAAATCATTCGCTTTTCCTCTTTCAAGCGAATAAAATTTAAACTTTGGCGTCGGTTTTAATTCCGAAACATTTTCGGGAACGAAATTTCTATCGAAATCATTCCAACCCGGAGCATATTGATGATATTTCCCAATTAATTCGTAGTATTGCTGTTCCCCGTAAAACGGAAGTGTATGAGAGAATCCACCAGAGAGCCGACTTATATATCTTTCAGCTTCATTTAACCTTGACCAATCAACCCTTTGCCAAGGTTTTAAGTTTGGATCAGGCGTTATACGAATTATCGGTGCATCTGAAGTGCCATATTTCGTCATCCACTGGTTCATCCACTCTGCATAGTCAACAACGCTCCAGTTTTCATCGGCATATTGTTTAAACCATCTTGTTTGTTCATCACCTTTTTTAGTATATGAGAAATAAGTAATCCACAGAACGACCTCGGCGGTAAAAAACAGCGCGGACTTCAAATAACTTTTTGTGTAAAATTGTCCACCCCCAGGAATTATAGCCGATAATAAACCAGCTTTTAGCGGTGAGTATTTATTAAACTTATTCGCATCGCTTTCAGATGAAACTACCACCCCAGAAAAATCAAGGTCAAGTTGACCTGTTGAAAATTTTAATTCCTGCGCTCGTAAAGTTGAAATCAAAACCAAAATTATAAAAAAAGCTTTTTTCATCTTCACACCGCATATTAGTTTTATTCAATTGAATCAAATTCAAAAACAACACCGAAATAAAACCTCACATCTCGCCCAAAACTATATTTTACCTTGTTTATAACCTTATCAAATTTATCAAATCCGTAAGCAACGCTTGCAAATATCTTCATTGGGAAAACATAAAATGAAGTCCCATCAATTCTCAACTCAACTCCAACATCTTTTTTAAAATCCTTCAACCTCGTTACATCATTCCATGCATTCCCATAGTCAAAAAACAAACCCAAGTAAATTCTCTGAAATCCAAGATTTAAAATTTGAAGATGAAAATAATCTATCACTGGGAATCTATAGATTGTTCTCAACGTCAAAATTTCGTTCCCACCAAATGAATAAAACGAATATCCACGCATTCCAATTAAACCACCAGAATAAAAGTTAAAGAATTCATCAACAGGTTTACCAAGTATGCTTCCATATTTAAAGATAAAACCAAGCGTATGGTTCTTCAAGGGCAACCTTACATACTCATTCCAATTCAGTTCAAACCTCCAGAAGTTAAATTTTCTATAAACAGGGACTAAAATCCCATCCTTGAGCTCGTATGTCCCGTCTGGATTTAACTTGTTAAATTCATAATTCAAACGCAGATTAATCTTTCTACCAACAGGGTTTATGTCAGAGTTACTTTTAGGCTGTATCCCTCTAAATGCAAAATCAAAATAAAAAGTTCGCCCGATGAAGTAAACATCATCGGATGATCTAACAAGGGTATTCGTTTCAGGAATGATGAAACTTTTTACCTCGGCTGAATACCTTGAAAATGTGAAGCCAGTTTTTAAATCCAAACTTGGCAAGAAAATTTTCCATTTAAACGAAAGGTCAACCTCGGTCAAGTGATACACAACATCAACGGGTATTAAATTCAATCCAAGTGTGATGGGATATTTTACGACACGAGTGACATTGTATGCTTCAACTGTAAACCTCGGCTTTAGCCCAATTTGATAAAGCAACGGAAATCGATCGTTAAATTCAAATATGAGAAATAAATCGCGCTCAAACTTTTTATTCATCAACGCGCCAGCAAATAAACTATACTTCCCAACGACATCGGTTGAGTAAGTGTAAAACCCAAATTTTATAAGGTCAATGCCACGATCATGTTTGTTATAATTGTCAAACCGAAAAACAGGATAAAACGAAAGGGATGTGTAAACATTTTTATACTCTTTAACCTCAAACTCTGGAAGATTTGAATCGTCGTAATCGTTCGAGCGAGCCAAATGAAAATTCGGCATAAAATTATTTTCATAAGCAAGTAAATCCACAGCCTCAGGTTGCTTGAATCTTTTAACTTGCTCCATGTATGCTATTTTAAACCCATCCGAAGTATAGGTTGAATAAACCATTTTATCATCAATGACATCCGGCATGAATGCTCCACCGTAAACATTCGTAAGTTGTGAAATTTCCCCCGTCAATGTGTCAAGCTCGTAGATATTGAAAATTCCACTTCTATCTGAAGAAAAATAAATTTTTCGCCCATCTTTAGAAAAAGTTGGGTTTCGTTCATCGCTCGCAGTAGCCAAAACAGGTTTAAATTCCAAAGTTTCTATATCAATGATCCCGATATCTCTGTTATTTTTCAAAGAGTAATCAAACAAAATTTTTCTTCCATCGGGTGAGAAACAAAGTCCATAAATTTGTTCACCGTTGTTAAAATTAGTTATCATTTTCACACTTATCTCATTCGAATTTAACACATCGTTAAGTTTTATAATCCCAATGTTTGAAGTCCCATCTTTGTAAGTTACAAAGGCAAGTAATTTTCCGTCCGAAGACACCGCAGGATTATTGGCTCTTAAACCATAGGTTAACCTTTTCTCCTTTCTCGACTCAAGATCATAAACGAAGACATCGTATAGGCTTCGCCAGTTTTTGTTTTTTCTGGTTTTCTTTGAGTAAAAAATTTTCTTTCCATCAGGCGACCACGCTATGGATGAAGTAACGCCAGAGACAAGTTTATTCTCCTTTCCATTTTTAAGATCATACAAATAAATTGCGGATGGAGCAAAGTAATCGCTTTCTTTATTTGAAATGTAAGCTACCTTCTCCCCATCTGGAGAAAATTTCGGATAAAAATTTCCAAAGCCATCCCGTGCAATCAAATTCCCCTCAACTTTTTCGCCGATCGCTTTAATTTGTTTTTCATATTTTTCGCTAAGATATGCCCTCCACAAATTGTAAAGTTCTTTTCCATCAATGCCAAGGGATTTTTTTATCGCCTGATCTATAGTTAGATAAAAAGGTGACCTAAGGCTTTTTGATATCTCCTCAAGCTTCCCCACGCCATAATTTTTTGCGATAAATTCCACAAGTGAAAAGCCCGAATTATAAACCGATTCATTGCCCAAACTTGTCTTCCCAAAAGCTGTCAATTCCTCCCAAGAAAGAACCTTGTTGTCAATAACCTGCATTCTTAAGATCATATCTCTATGCGTATCCCAGTAGTCATAATTTAAATCTGGGTGATTGAACTGTGCCACACCTTCCGCAAACCATGCTGGAACATTTACACCTGCAAATGGATAAGATACAATAACATTCGGGAAACCATAAAGCACATCAGGTCTGCTTTCCTTTTCATAGCCGAGCCATTGAAAATAAACAGCGGGAACTCTTCTACCAAACTTCATCGCAACTTGCATTTGAACATTGTGCGTAAACTCATGCGTGACGACATCCCTCAACCAGTTATGCACCCCACGAAGCTCAAAATCAAGTGCGCTTGCCCATATCTCAATCCTGTTATCATAAAAATAGGTCACCCCGTTTGAATAATCGTCATAATCTTTTATGATTATGCTAACCTTTTGATCTATCTTATGCCCGTAAATTGAAGTTATAGGTTCATATATTTCCTCAGCAATTTTAGCAACAACCTTTGCAGTTCTCTCAGCTCCATCGTGGAAGTGGATAAGAAAATGCTTCGTCTCAATGGTATACCATTGAAGCTCCGGATGAATAAATTCATCATCCTGTGCAAGGGAGATAGATGAAACAAAGCAAAGCAAAATAAACAAAACTATTTTGGGAGAAATTTTCATTTCACAACAGCAATCTTTATTATCTTAACATCACTTCTACCTTGGGCGATGGCTTCAACTCTTGCATAATAAATTCCACTTTGAACATTTCTTACATCCCATTTTATATCCGCATCAAAGTTTGCGCTTACGTTCGTGTTCATCTCGTCAACCTTAAATCCAGCGAGATCAAAAATTTTGATGTTAATTTTAGCATCGTAAAATGTTCTAACACGAATATAAGTTGCATCATCATAGACTGGATTTGGCCAGTTGTAAACCTCTTTTTTATCGAGTATCTCCACAGCCGGCGGTGGAACTACTTCTTGCGATTTCGAGGAATAATTTGAATGTCTTTCATCCCGCAAATAACTTGACCAAAGAACAGACGCAGGTACCGAACTCGGTTTTATCGTCCATGCATAAAGATAACCATCACTGCTTGGAACAAAAAGATAAACAAGGTTGCTTTCATAATAGACCGCAGGAGATGTAACACAAGATCCACTGATAGACACAGGAAAACCCGGAATGATTCTACCTTGAACATCAAAAGCATAAATTTGTCCATTGTCCGTTCCAACAACTATCTCAGGCAAGCTATCACCGTAAAAATTTACAATGACTGGAGAAGACAACTCGCTTGCATTTCTAACCTCTATCGGAAAATTTAAAAGCACGGAGCCAAGATAGTTAAAAGCCCAAATTTTATTTCCCGATGTTATAACCATATCCGGAAAACCGTCAAGATTTAAATCAGCAACTGCCGGCGATGTGCGAATCTTTTGAATGTTCTGAATTTTAACTTGCTTACTTGCCCCAGTTTTAGTGTTAAGTATAACAATTCTCCCATCATCCTCAATTCCGACGACTATCTCAATCTCACCTTCGCCTTTCAAATCAATCCCAGCCGAAGATACGAAATTAACATCAAAGTTCCACTCACCTTTTTCCGTTTTAATTTTACTTTTTGAAACCGCAACCCACATCGAATCGCTCGCAATTAAAGCAACAACTGGCTCATCAGCAATTTTAATTTTTCTGTTCAATGTTCCATCTTTATTCAAAATGACAATGTTTCCGAGGCTATCCCCAAAAATAATCTTATCCTTAAATATCGCCGGCGGAGTTGAAACAAAATTTTCATTTTTAAAAACCCACAGGCTATCTACAAAACCATCGAGATCTGTATCCCATGTTTTAAAAGCATAAATTTTTTTACCGTCGACCCCGACAACATCACCTATCCCATCACCATCGATATCAAACACAGCGCAAGCGAAATCACTTTTCACATTTGAATAATAACCTTGATCATTCAATGTCAAACTTGTTCCAGATGGATTAAAGGCGAAAATTCCGGACGATGCGTTTAAAATTATTTCGTTTTTCGGATCGTTATCTATGCTTGCAATTGTGACAAAGGATTTTTCTGTCATTCCGATTATTCGCTTTGGGAAAGCAGGCGCTGGAAGAACTATAGAATCGGAAAAGCCAATTTTAAAAGTCATAACAGGTGAAGGGATGCTAAAATCATAAATCTTAACATTAAAATTTGATAGGTTATTTGTCGGGTTCCACGGATATGCGTTCACCGAGAATTCGTTTCTATACGTAGGTGCGGAATTACCCAAAAACCACATATCAAATTCCCAACCAATTTCATCACCGTATATTACTTGCGGACCATCAGCCTCAACAAGTTTCACACCAAGTCGTTTCAAATCGTTGTTAATCGAATTCGTTTTCAACTTTTCCTCAATCACATTCTCATCGATATACCATATCAGAACTCCAGACCCAGGCAAAGCCCAATCGGGTTCATCGACATCAATTAAAACTCCATACACCGAATCAATATCAAAATAATTAAATCCATTTTCATCCCTTGTAAAAACTCGCTCAATTATCCTTTCCCCCGTCGAATCACGCCAATAAAATTTCATCCTGACCCCATCGTTAAAAACATCTCGGTTTCTATTTTCAACCAAAAAATATTCCTTCGCATTGATGGATATTTTAAAAACTGCATTGCTTTTGTTAAGTTGGAAGGCATGGATTGAGATGGTCGTATCTTTCAAATTTTTAATTTCAATGGGTTGGCAAATTCCAAGTTTAACTTTTTCCCACGCGGACGGTTCCGGTGGCAAAACTCCACGATATGAAAAAATCCCCGGACCATCCATCAAACCAAATCTACCAATCCTCGATCTCCCAGTCTTTGTATCAAATAAATCTGGTAATCCGAGAAAACTTGCGAAGTTTGACACAAGCAAACCATTTAAACCTATCTGAAGTAATCTTTCCCCGGTTACCGTTTGAACATATCTTGACTCAGTTTCGGGCAATATGATTGAATTCTTAATTTCAAAATTCTCGGAAATTCCGTTTTTTCTTAAAAATGCTTGAATAGAATCACTGTTTACAAACAAAGAAGGAATATCAAATGGAGTTGGATCATATCCATACTCTGCGGTCAAATCTATGTCCCTTCCTACCCCAGCGTGAAAAATGATATAGCAATCATATTCAGAAAGAGGGTAACTCGTTCTAATGGAGGAATTTTTAACAAGTGTCCAAGTCTCATAAACAAGCATTAAAATTCGCTCGAGTCCCGAATCCCGGGGAGGCGAATAATTTTTCATCTGTTTAGATAACGTAAATACAGAATCTATGATCTCATACTCAATTCCTATGGAAAGCTTCGCGAAATAATTTTTCAAAAATTGAAGATGTGCTTCAAAATATTTTTTGTCGTGTGGCGGTGGGTCAATGATTTTTTTAGAGGGAAAACTTAAATTAAACTTCCCATTCCCCGTCGTCAAAGGATCGTTATCTTCCTGAAACTCAACCATTACAGCGATGACCTTATAAAGATGCTGCGCTTGTGAAAAAACATCTATCGCAAAGAACAATAAAATAGCCAAAAATAACCAAATTATCCTCATCTCGCAGGCTTATGACAATTTTTTAGTGAAAGGCGGAAAAGCCCGCCTTAATATGAAAACTTTACTCCTCACCGCCGAAGTTTAACAGAATTGTAAAGCGAAGTGTATTCGCAAGCGGATGATTGGCTTCAAAAGTTGAAATATAACCGAAATCGACCCCAACTATGCTATATCTTACACCAGCGCCAAATGTTGCAAATCTTCTACCGCCAGCCCTCGGGTCCTCATAAAAATAGCCAGCTCTTAAAGCAATGAGTCGTGGACTTCCATACCAATATTCAAATCCGGCGCCTACAGTTACCTTCCTCAAACTTGCATATTCACCCCACGCTGTAATTAATGACTTTGGCAATGGATCTGGTTTGCGACCCTCACCTGGATATCTTCTGACAAGAACTCTGCCAAAGTCAACGGTTGCTGTAAAATTATTGTACTTAGTTTGAATTATGTCAAAGGCAAAACCAACTCTTAAATGTGTCGGAAGAGGATCTGCCTGCTCCTTATCAATGTAATGAATCATTGGACCAAGGTTTGAAAGATTTAAACCAGCACTTACCCTTCTACCAAAAACGTAATCCCTGAAAAGCAGCCCGATATCAAAGCTAATGCCGTTTGCAACCCCCCTTCCTTGCTCTTCCGCTGTTCCAAATGGAGCAAGTTGGCTATGTATGTATCTAAGGTTTACTCCAAACCCAAAACTTTGTGTCAACTTCATTGCATAAGCAAGTGCAACTGCGTATTCGAAAGCTTTAAAAGTTCCAAGATAGGTATTATTTTCATCTCTTCGTTCAAATGAACCGAGATTGAAAAAGGTTATATTAGCTCCTATTGTCGCATCAATTGATGCAACATAATGTTTCGCACTCAGATATTCATAAGACAAGTCGGAGCTGAATTGAGGAAGCCATTTTGCATGTGTGAAGCTTATTTCAGTTCCTTTTTGAAATGCAAGTCCTGCAGGGTTCCAGAAAATAGCATTGGCATTATCTGCAAGGGCAACTCCAGTTTCTCCCATCGCTCCTGCCCTTGAATCAGGAGCGATCAAAAGAAACGGAACCGCTGCATCTCCACCTTGTGAATAAAGTATATTGGAAAAAAGAACAAATATAACAAGTATGCTCAATCCTACCGTCGTTCGCTTCCTTAACAGCATAATTTTGACCTCCTGATTTTTTGTTTTGCAAATTAAATCAAAGCGATAACTCTATCTCATATTCACCTAACTTTTTGTTTGATTAAATATATAAAATTTCTGAAAAAAACAAAGTTTACCTCATCACAACCAACTTTCCCAAAGATTCCGCTCTCTTACCGTCGGCGCTTTTAACAACCACCTTATAAATGTAAACTCCATTTGCTATTTCATCACCATCCATATCTCTACCATCCCATTCAATAGCTATAAAGTTTCCGGTTAAACCATGTCTTTCAATTTTGTTTATCAATTTCCCACTCAAAGTATAAATTCTTATCTCTACATCAACGGGTGCATCCTCAAAGGTTGCAACTTTTTGAAATGTGAAGTGTGTTTTATCAGAGAATGGATTTGGATAGTTAAAAACATTATAAATTGCAAACTCCCCTTCTTCAGCAACTTTGAACTCAACTTCACGAATGGAAGAGTTATTAAAAACATCCCAAGCCTTAACTTTGACCATATGTCTTCCTGGTGAAAGTTTTGGGAGTTTATAGATAACTTCACCACGTCTGTAATCGTCAAGCTTCGTTTGATAAAATTCAGAAAGATCAATTCCCGATGGATTATCATCGAGAAATGCTTCAATTCTATGACCGATCGCAGATGTTGATACATTAACACCACTTTCATCGAAAATTTCAACCATCAAAATTGGTTCATTTGAAACAATATCACCGCTCTTAAAGTAGACATTATTCAAATAAATGTAAATCTCCGGACCTCTTAAATCCCCAACGAAGCTCGAATCAATCCCGTTAATTATAATGTCTGTTGTATAACCAACGCCATCAACTTGATTGCCATAAAAATAAGCAATTGCCTTGGCTCTTTCATTTGAAAAAGATATATCTTTCGGAAGGACGAATTCGCTTTTGAATTTGCCATTTTTAAGTGAATATATACCCTTGAACAACAAATTCCCTTGATCGATAAAGTTAAATGTCCAACCAAGTTCATCAACAAAGCTTAAATTTCGCTGAGCATCAAAAACAGCTATTTCAACGGTTCCATCTAAATTTAAATTAGCTCCGCTATTTTTCTGTGCCTTACCCAAAAATGTTGTCTTTCCAAGTGCTTTCAAATTAACAATCTGATTTGTAGCTCTACCATTTATGCTATCAATTGTAGCCGAATATCTTGGGATCACAAGATACATCGCAGGATCAGCAAACAAGATAAATTTCCTATCGTTAAGCGACGCATAGTATTGCTTAACCCTAAACATCGCATCACCAAGACGTGAAGTTCTAAATTCATCACTCCCATTAAATAATTCATCAAAAAATTTATAATTAAACGCTGCATTATCACTTGAATAAACCAACCTTCCGGATGAAAGCACACCTATAGCACCTCCATCTTTCAGGGTCAACAAAGCTTCAGTTGAACTTTGGGATTTCGGGTTATCAAATCTAGCAAAATCACATGTAGCTGCCACAACAAATGTTAATCTCCCCGAATTTTTTAAATTTTGTATTGTGTACCCTATCTCAAAAACCCTTTCGTGCGCCCATACATACGGATTTCCGTGTCCTATCCAATTAACAATGACAGAACCACGATTGATAAAATCAACTAAACTCCTTGCCGCATCTGGTTTTCTCCGACCCAAAGATGTGTAAACAGTCGGATACGCAACGAGATAAAGTTTTCTTTTATTGATAAATTCAGGTGTGTGATAATTAGCCAAAAACTCGCTTTGAACTGTATGTATTGTTCCATCCGTGCCACCGCCTGAAGTTAAGCCATCATCAGCAACAAATACAATTGTATTCCGCCACAATCCGAAATCATTGTTGTTCTCATACTGAATTATCTTGTTCACGACAATCTCTGCTTCCTCCTGAGTCCGCACTGGCAAACGCCCTGTCGCCATGTCAATGTAAATATCCGGTGTCAAAAGAACGAAGAAATCATCGGATGTGTATGTCAGTATTTGCTGTAGCCCTTCTTTGCTCTCGTAAGGTGGAACCCAATTTTTATCTAATACCTCAACATTTCTATAATCATAGTCCCCGTCCCCAAAAAACAAAACATAAAAAGGTTTTCTGCTCCATCTATCAAATGCAAATTTTAAAAAGTCCCTTATCGCAACTGGATCGAGTATCCCACACGAAAACTCATTGTAAATATCTTCAACATCAACTACAAATGTTTTCAAAGAGTCTTTTCTTGCTCTATAATCAGCTAATCTCTTCGCCTGTGTTATAAAGTCAGAATGCGTAATTACAACCCAATCCGCACCTTCTACTTCTCCACGCAGATTTGTATTTCGAACCTTCTCAATCTTTGACACTTTTCTATATCCATTGCTTCCCACACCGATAAAACGCTTGACCCCTCCACTTTGCTGCGATATTTGAAATACAAATTCACCAGCATTTATGCTACCTGAAATCATTTTAACATCTTTAAAATCAGTCACATCAAAAACTTTAACATCGTTTGAAGAGAAACCCGAAATTTTATATTCGACAACAGCGGTTGTATCATATGAGTAAAACGCTATATAGTCATTAATCGCCTTGAAACTTCTCGGATAAGTTATCTCAAACCAATCAATATATCCAGCGACAGCTTCCCCGCTCCAATTAAAATAAAATTTTAAATTGCTCCTCGAATCTTTAAGTTCGCCATTATAAACAAACTTTTTTGGTCCTGACTTCACAGCGTAAAAATCAATCAAAGAAGATAATCCACCCAAAGAAACCGTGCCAAGTTGGATGGTTCCAAGCTCATCGTCCCCTTCCTTCACAACAAACCAATTAGGACCACCTGACCTCGATGCAACTTGCACTCTATATTGAATCGGCTTCCCAGGTATAAGCTCATCCAACTTAACTGTATAGCTTACCATATTAAATCCCAACCTTGCCTCAACCGAAGCCATAAACCAATCTCGCCCTGATTCAGTCAAGTTAATCTTTTGATCATCTTTAAAATAGAGCCCAAAGGTATACTCGGGTCTGAATGGAGAGGGAACATTTAAACTTTGCACTGAACTCATCCTTTTGCCCGGTCCCCCGCCGAAAGTAAGAAAGTAATAATTAACATCGGAATAATCATGAATGTAGTGCGAAAATTCCTTGGTTGTAGGATCATAGTTCCACCCACTCGTCCCTTTCCCGTAAAAAATTATATAATCCCCCTGATCAAATTTTCCATCATCCTGCCCATAAACATAGATGGCATTTTCAATTAAACCTGATGGTCTAGGTTCTGAAACATTTTCGGGCAGTTGAAATCCGCCATTGTTAAAAATTTTTATAGTCCTCGGATCAATATTATCAGGATTTATTCCAGCATTCCTTAAGTCGGTGTATGTTATCTTATAAATCCCTTCTTCAGTTATGGGAATTTTGTACCAATCTCCACTGGCAAGTTGACTTACACCTGATTTAGGTAAATTCAAATTTTGAATCCTCCAAAACTTTGCAACATCGTGATTAATAAAACCTTGCGCAACTTTTAAATCAAATTTATCTGGATTTGCAAAGGAAACCGCACCTTGACCATACTTAAGCATAAATCTAATTCGCGTATAAACCCTCGCTTTCCCCAAAGCAGGATTATATTGTATTGGATAAACCTTCAAAGTCGATACAATATAATTTCTGGCTATCCCCACTTCCCCAAGTTCAACAATTTTATCAGGGATATAAGCATTCCTATTGTAGATATCGCCAAAGGTAAATGTTTTAACATAGGAAATTGTGTCTTCACCTGTGAATTTTTCTGGAATTAGATGTGGAAATGGCTTTAACTTAACACTTTCATATTCAATATAGGATGACTCTATAATTTCGACAGAATTTTCAGTTGCAGACTTCAAAGCGACGGGGAAAATCCTGACTGGAATTTGCGGTTCACCTGGCTTAGGCTCATCAAATGTGGTGTTAAGAAATAAAAATGAGAGTAGTAATTCATTTTGATAATTTGTTGAATCTATTTTAACAAGGTAAGGGCTATATTCAATCACTATTTCTTCACCACTTTGAGAAATGATATGGAAGTCAGGGATATTTTGAGATATGACAGTTTGAGCAAAGAAGATAAGCACAAACAAAAAAGGACAGTTGCCAAGCGAACTTGCGTTAAAGGTTGAAGTTTTTAGCATATCGTAAGCATTCGTTTTTGCTTTAATTTAAGGCACCTAATTCAAAGAGTAAAACCTTTAACGAAGCCGCAATAGGCAACTGTCCTTAAGTTTTTAACTATCTCAATATAATCAACTCAAGATCAAAAGTCAAATTAAACAGCATGAAACCGAATTATAAACTTATTTCCACTTGGAAACTCAGAAGGTTCAACAACAACGGTGCCACCATTCATTTCAATGATTCTATGAAATACATTCATTGCAAAAAGGTTATAATTTGGCTTGTACTCGGAAACAGAGACAAGGTATGGGTTAAATAACACCTTGGCAACATCAGATGGTAATTTTTTCGTTTCATCATAAACGGTTATGAATACAAACCTGCCATCACCCCCCGCCCTTGTAACTTGAACGATTTGAATCTTCCCGCCAAGTGACATCGCTTCTGCCATAGCTTCAAAAAGGATTTTAAAACCGATCCCAACCCAGCTTTCATCCCCCTTGATCAACGCTTCCCGCCCAAGATTAAATTCGAAGTCAACCTCCGAAAATTTCTCTTTTACCTTCTCAGAAGTTTCCTTAATTAAAGAATTAACATCAAAGACCTTTGTCTCAATTCTATGTATTTCGGCAGAGATATCATTTAAGTGTGTAAAGTAGTCAATAAGTTCAAACCATTTTTTCATCTTGTTATAATTTTCAAGCAGGAGCACCTTAAGTTCATCTCTAACATCCTCGCTCGATGTTATCATTTCAATCACTCCCTTAACAGATGAAAAAAGCTCTTTTATTTGATTTACAAAAAATCTTTCGGTCATCATTTGAATCTTCTTCATCTCATTCTCAATGGAACGCATTCGTAAAACAGACTTAACTCTGGCTGTAAGTTCCGTAAGCCTTATCGGTTTGTAAAGATACTCAATAGCACCAAGATTAAAACCACGCTCAAGATT
Organism: Candidatus Kryptonium thompsonii; assembly: GCA_001442925.1. GTDB lineage: Bacteria > Bacteroidota > Ignavibacteria > Kryptoniales > Kryptoniaceae > Kryptonium > Kryptonium thompsonii. The sequence continues at coordinate 14,200 of LDXX01000013.1, read as the reverse complement.
TTCCTCATCAACATATTGCCCAGTTAAAATTACCACAGGGATTTCTCTCGTGATGGGATTTTGTTTAAGTTTAAAGAGCACCGTAAATCCATCCATAACTGGCATGCTTATATCGAGAAGTATCAAATCAGGCTTTTTCTCCTGGGCGAGCATCAATCCTACAAAACCATTTTCAGCAGTTATCACATCGTAACCTTCCATTTCAAGTGCATTTTTTAATGTTTCCCTTAATTCCTTTTCATCGTCGATTACAAGAATTGCCATTTTCTAACCTATTTTGTTTGGGAAGAAACGAGCTGCTCTTGCACTGCTTCCGATCCCGCCGTTTCCTCCCCGATTACAAGCTTTTCTTCAAACTCTTTAACTTCCATCAAAAGCTTTTCTATTCTCCTGCAACCCTGCTCAATCGCCCTTACATCTCTCAATGTCTCATTATCATAGGGAAATCTCCTCTCTATCCTTGCAGATGCGCTCATTATCACCGTTAACGGGTTATAAATCAAGTCCCTCAATGAAAAGGTAAAATCTTTCAAAGCTTTTAGCTTTGCAATCTGCGTTTCGTACTGTTTTATCTGCTCCATGCGCAATTTCTCTTCCCTGTGTCTTTGCTCCTGTAAATTTACAAGCTTAACAAATAAATACGACAACCCCCATATCCACAACAAAGAATCAAAATGCGTAAATATATCCGAAACCGACACTATCCCCTCTTTCACCTTTTTAAATAGGTCAAGCGTTGTGAAAAGATAATAAAGATAAATTACCACTGCCGAAAAAAGAGCTGGATGCTTCAAAATAAAACCCTCTACAAAATCACGCCATATTTTCCTCATTTCCTACAACCTCCTTGTTTTTGAGATCGAAAGCTAAAATTTTGATTACAAACTTTCACTTTAACCTCAAATCTTCACCAAGATTGACATAAAAAATGAGCATCAAGAACATCCACTTCTACAAATACCCCAACGAAAGCTATATAAAAATTTTGTAAACTCATCACATTCCTAATTTAATGAAAAGTAAAAGAAACGCAAAGTAAATTTAAAAAAAATCGCACTAATCTTCAACCCCAACCAGTAGGTAAATGCACGTATTAATTCGTCCGTTCTACCCACCCTTTGGATTTAACAACGATTGAGATTAAATTTTTTAAAAACCTTAATTCCCAAAACCAAGATGTCATTTGAGCTTTTTATCACAAAAAGATACATAAAATCAACAAAAATTACGGGTTTCATCTCTTTTATCACACTCATTTCCATCATCGGAGTAATGCTTGGGACATCTGCATTGATAATTGCTCTTTCGATCTCAAAGGGTTTTGAAAAAGAGCTAAAAGAAAAAGTAATTGGTTTTACATCACATATCCAGGTGTCAAAGTTTGATACAAGATATTTCGAAAAGGATGATTGGGAAAGTTTTGAAAAAGTAAAGATGGTTTCAAATGTCAAATCGGTTTCCCCATTCGCAGGTAGAGAAGCAATGATAAGATCAAGCTATGGAATTGAAGGGATTTATCTTAAAGGAATTTTGCCCGAATATGATTTCTCAATAATAAAAAGAAGTATAATTGAAGGCGAATATAACTTTGATGAAAGTGATGGAATCCCAAAAATAATAATTGGGAAAAAACTTGCAAATAAGCTTGGTGTTGAACTTGGAGATAAGGTTATAGTTTTGGCAATCGATCCAGATAGCCCCAACTTTTCTATGCCAAAGATTGAGCAATTTAAAATTTCGGGCATCTATGAAACTGGAATGGCTGAATATGACGATATTTTCGTCTATGTCCACCTTAAGCATGCACAATATTTATTTGATCTTGGCAATAGAGTTAGTGGTTTCGATGTGATGGTTAAAAATGTAGATTTCATCGATGAAACTGCTCTTTTAATTCAAGACAGGCTTGGTTATCCATATTACGCAAGAACCATGTATCAAATGTACCGAAACCTTTTCGCATGGCTTGAACTTCAGAAAAAACCAGTTCCAATAGTTCTTGGATTGATTATAATTGTTGCAGTTTTCAATATAGTCGGGACACTTTTAATGATAGTCCTTGAGAAGACAAAAGAGATAGGGATTTTAAAATCAATGGGGGCAAATTCAAAAAGCATCACAAAAATTTTCATCTATCAAGGAATGTTTATTGGAGTTGTTGGAACAGCGCTCGGAAATGCTCTTGCTTATGCCTTATGCTTCATTCAGTTAAAATATAAGCCCCTCTCACTTCCAGAGGATATTTACTTTATGAGCTCGGTTCCAATTTTGCTTCAAGCAGAAACTTTCATAATTGTGTCGCTTGCATCGCTAATTTTATGTTTCCTTGCAACACTTATCCCTTCAATTATAGCTTCCCGAATTCAACCTGTGGAAGCGATAAGATTCGCATAAAATTTGAAAGTTTCCATCGAACTGATTAATTTTTGATAAAATAAACTTATTTCAGCACTTGAAACAAGCGTTTAAAATAATCTGGAATCACGAGTTGTTTAGGATTTTATTTTTGATCACAGTAACATCTTTTTTCGCTTCTTCAACGATTTACCTTATTGAGAGCTCAAAAAATCAACAATTTTCCTCTTTCTTTGACGGGGTTTGGTGGACTATCGTCACAATGACAACGGTTGGCTATGGGGATAAAGTCCCAGCTACAACGATGGGGAAGATTATTGGCTTTTTAGTTATGCTTTCGGGTGTGATTCTTCTTTCGATGTTTACTGCAACTATATCGTCAATTTTCGTTACAAAGAAAATAAAGGAAAGGGAGGGGCTTGAAAAAGTGGATGTCTCAGATCACATAGTAATCTGCGGATGGAACAAAGATACAGAAAGAATGCTAAAAGCATTGAATAATCATGCTAAAAAGAGAAAACTACAAATTGTTTTAGTTAACAATCTACCGCCTGAAAAAATTGAACAGGTTATAAACTCATATAAAAATCTTGAAATAAAATTCGTGCGTGGTGATTTTACTCAGGAATCGATTCTTGAAAAAGCTAACATAAGACAGGCAAAAGAAGTTGTTATATTGCCTGATGAAACCCTTTCCCCTTACCCGTCTGACGATAAAACCTTGATAGCTACTCTCAACATAAAATCGATAAATCCAAAAGTAAAAGTTTATGCCCATATAATTGATAGAGAAAATTTTGGAAACCTTAAAAAGGCAAATGCAGATGAAATAATTGTAAGCAACGAATACCTCGCATCAGTTCTTGCGGATCAAATTGTTTCTCCTGGAATCGTTCAGGTTTTATCATCGCTGTTAAGTGAAGATTCGACTACAAAAATACTTCGCATTGAGATCCCACCACGCTTCGTTGGCAAACCTTACATTGAACTCTTCAACTACTTTAAAACTGAGAAAAATTACCTTTTGATCGGTTTCATATCAGATGAGGAAACTATAACCCTGGAGAACATTCTCTCGCATGACTACACCGAAATTGATGCGTTTATAGAGAAAAAACTCAAAGAGGCTGGTTTAAATATTAAGTCATCATATGTAAGATTGAATTTAAATCCACCGCTTGATTATGTCATAAATAAAAAAGACGATGCAATTGTCATTGGAAACATAACGGTGTAATCGAAATGGAAATTGAAGAAGAAATACTAAAAAAAATTCCCTTTTTCAACGGTTTGTCAGAGGAACATCTTGGACTTCTAAAAAAGATAATTACTGTTAAAGAATTTGCTGAGGGAACCGAGGTGATAAAAGAAGGTAAAATTGGAGAGGAAATTTATATCCTACTAAATGGAGAAGTTGAGGTATCAAAGTCACTTGTATTAAATTTACCTGGCATGAACCTTGGACAGATGGAGAAATCCCTTACAAAGCTCACATCCGCTGGTTTTCCCTTTTTCGGCGAAATGGTCTTATTTACTGATAAAGCCGAGAGAACAGCAACAGTTATAACGACCAAACCTTGTACATTTGCAATCATTTACAAAAGTGATTTTATAAATCTTGCGGAATCAAACAAAGAAATTGGATATATTTTATACAAGAACATAGCTACCGTTCTTGCAGAAAGGCTAAGAAAAGCTAACAATGACATTTTAAAACTGACAACGGCGTTAACATTGGTGTTAAGCAAATGAAAACGAATTAAAAATAAAATTTGATAAACCCTGAAAAATGGCAAAACATGAAATTGCTAAAGCGTATAACCATCACGAAGTTGAAGACAAATGGTATGAATACTGGATGAAAAATGGTTACTTCTATGCAAAAGTTAACCCAGAGAAAAAACCCTACACCATCGTGATGCCACCACCTAATATAACTGGAGTGTTAACCCTTGGACATGTTTTAAATAACACAATACAAGATATCTACATCCGCTGGAAAAGGATGCAAGGATATGAAGCATGCTGGATTCCTGGAACGGATCACGCTGGGATAGCGACACAAAATGTTGTTGAAAAAGCACTTGCAAAAGAAGGACTTAGAAGAGAAGACCTCGGGAGAGAGAAGTTCCTTGAAAGAGTGTGGAAATGGAAGGAAGAATATGGAAGCACGATAATAAAACAACTTAAAAAACTTGGTGTATCATGTGATTGGAAACGAGAAAGATTTACAATGGATGAAGGTCTTTCAAATGCTGTTAAAGAGGTTTTCATTCGGCTATACGAAAAGGGACTGATTTACAGAGGAAAATATATAGTTAATTGGTGTCCAAGATGCCACACAGCCTTGGCTGATGATGAAGTTGAATATAAAGAACAAACTGGAAAACTTTGGTATATAAAATACCCAATCGAAAATTCGGATGAATTTATCACGGTTGCAACCACAAGACCTGAAACTATGCTTGGAGATACTGCTGTTGCTGTCAACCCAAAAGATGATAGATACAAACATTTAATAGGCAAATTTGCCATTCTCCCACTTGTTGGCAGAAGACTTCCAATAATTGCAGATGAAATCGTTGATATTGAATTTGGAACAGGTGCAGTAAAAGTTACGCCCGCTCATGATCCCAATGATTATCTTTTGGCAACAAAACATAACCTTGAATTTGTCGTTGCAATGGATACCTATGCAAAGATGAATGAAAATGTTCCTGAGAAATACCGTGGTCTTGATAGGTATGAGGCAAGAAAAGAAGTTGTAAAAGATCTTGAATCCCAAGGTTATCTTGTAAAAGTTGAAGATTACACTCACGCTGTCGGTAGATGCTACCGCTGTGATACGGTAATTGAACCATATCTATCCGACCAGTGGTTCGTCAGAATGAAACCACTTGCCGAAAAAGCGCTTCAGGTGGTGCTCGATGGAAAAATAAAGTTTTATCCTGAAAGATGGATTAAAGTTTATGAACACTGGATGAGAAACGTAAGAGACTGGTGTATCTCAAGGCAAATTTGGTGGGGACATAGAATACCCGTTTACTATTGTGATAACTGTGGTGAAATAATGGTTGAAAGAGAGGAGCCAAAAACTTGTAAAAAGTGCGGGAGCACAAAAATAAGACAAGATGAAGATGTGCTTGATACTTGGTTTAGCTCATGGCTATGGCCCTTTTCAACACTAAACTGGCCAAAAGATAATCCAGATTTAAGATATTTCTACCCCACTGATTTACTTGTAACTGGTCCGGATATAATTTTCTTCTGGGTTGCGAGGATGATAATGGCAGGGCTTGAATTTATGGGTGAAATTCCATTTAAAGAAGTTTACTTCACAAGCATAATTCGCGATGAATTTGGAAGAAAAATGTCGAAATCACTTGGCAACTCCCCTGATCCTCTTGATGTAATTAATGAATACGGCGCAGATGCTTTGAGATTTACAATTGTATATCTTGCTCCGCTTGGACAAGATATCCTTTTCTCGACAAAAAAATGTGAAATAGGGAGAAACTTCGCAAATAAAATCTGGAACGCTGGAAGATTTTTAATAATGAACTCCGAGGGAATCGAAATAAACGATGAACTAAAATTTGAATACCTTGACCTTGCGGATAGATGGATATTAAACGAACTTAACAAAACCATAATTGAACTCAATCGTGCCCTTGAAACCTACAGGATAAACGATGCCACGAGAACAATTTACGATTTCCTCTGGCATGACTTTTGCGATTGGTATCTTGAGATCATAAAGGAAAGGATTTACTCACCCGAATCCGAAGAAGAAAAATCAGCAGTGTTGACAAGAGCAATTTATGTATTTGAAACAGCTTTGAAACTTCTTCATCCCTTTATGCCATTTATAACTGAAGAACTATGGCAAAACATTCGCGAGAGGAAAGACGGAGAAAGCATAATGATTCAACCTTTCCCAAGCCCAGATGAGAAATGGATTGATGAAACAATTTCAAAAAATATGAAATTTATCCAAGATGTAATCGTTGCGATTAGATCAATTCGTGGCGAAATGAACATTCCTCATACTAAACTTTGTGATGTTATAATAAATGTCCATGACGATGACAAAAAAACCCTGATAGATGAATATATCCAATACCTAAGACGACTTGCGAAAGTTCAAAATGTCACAATTGGTTCAAACCTCAAAAAGCCTAAATTTTCAGCAAGTGCTGTTATTTCAGGAAATGAAATTTTCGTTCCTCTTGAGGGTTTGATTGATCTCGAGGTCGAGAGAAAACGCTTTGAAAAAGAGATAAAAAGATATGAAACTATGCTCGCTAACACCGAGAAGAAACTCAATGATCCGAACTTTATCAGTCGAGCCCCAGCGGATATAATTGAACGAGAAAAACAAAAATACGAAAACTTTAAGCTTACGCTTGAAAAGCTTCGTCAAAATTATGCTTATCTTGTTGAATAATTCGCTGATAGTTTTTAACTTTAATAAATTAACAAACATTTGCACATGGACAGGGAATACCTGGAGAAAATAATCGAAGAACTTTTACTCGAAGTAAAGAAAAATTATCCTCCTCCTGAAATTCCAGGTGGAGTTTGCGACCCAAGGGAACCTTGCGCTGGATGTGGTTATTGCGTCGTTCATAAAAAAGAAGCCGTACAAAACATAATAGAAAATGGTGCGGAAAGAATAAGCGCGACCCTTGGCGTGACTGAGCAGGGAGCAATAGATATAAATATCGCTAAAATGATTGACCATACACTTTTAAAACCAGAGGCAACGCCCAAAGATATCGAAAAACTTTGTTTTGAGGCAATCCAATATCAATTTGCCAGCGTTTGCGTTAATCCATGTTATGTTAAACTTGCATCCGAAATTTTAAAAGATAGAAAAGTTAAAGTTTGCACTGTTATTGGGTTCCCACTTGGGGCAAATAGAATTGAAACAAAAGTCTTTGAAACTGAAAAAGCAATTGAAGATGGAGCCAAAGAGGTTGATATGGTGATGAACATTGGGATGCTTAAGGGAGGCTATTATGAGTATGTCGAACAAGATATCAGAGCGGTTGTAAATGTCGCTCATAAAAAAGGAGTCCTCGTAAAAGTTATACTTGAAACCGCACTTTTAACCGATGAAGAAAAAGTCAAAGCTTGCCTCATAGCCAAAAGGGCAAATGCTGATTTCGTAAAGACATCAACCGGTTTTAGCAAAGGTGGAGCAACAGCCGGTGATGTTGCTTTGATGCGAAGGGTTGTGGGAGGTGCAATGGGAGTCAAAGCAAGTGGTGGCATAAGAACATACGAAGAAGCACTTCAAATGATCAAAAGTGGCGCAGATAGAATTGGAGCAAGTGCAAGCGTAAAAATAGTAACTGGAATTAAATCTGAACATGTTTCAACAACATATTAACCTAATAAAATGAAAAAATTTGTATTGATTCCGCTTGCTTTTTTCATACTTTCCTGCGCCGGCAACAAAGTTAAAATCAAACCTGAACAACAAGTTTTAAACACCCCAAATGATACAACTTTAACCCTGAATGAACCCAAAAAACTTTTTTCAGCTCAAATTACTGATTCCACGATTGACTCAGTAGTTATTCCTGGAAGGCGTAAACAAGAGAAAACACCCCAAATAATCGTTGCCCCAATTATTTTACCGATCACAACTTTTCCAATCCAAACTGCTCAGCCACCTGAGCAAAAATCAGATGTAAAATCCATACCAGAGATCAAATCTCCATCTGAGCAACCCTCAGAAAAGCCAATTGAAGTATTAGAAAAACCAATTGAAGTAAAAGAAAAGAAATCCGAGGCTGAGTTTGTTAAGCCCGAAATAAAATTACCCATTCAACCAAAGCAATCTGAATATTTCATCCAAATAGGTGCTTTCATTACACAAAACTCAGCGGATGAGCAACTCGAAAAGTTTAAAACTTTATACCCAGGAAAAAACGGCTGGATAATTTTTGACTCAACGCTTGGACTCTATAAAGTTCAAGTAAATGGAATAAAAGATTCAACAGACCTAATTCAAACCCTTGCTTTAATCCAAGAACAATTTCCCGATGCATTTATAGTTTCAAGCTCACAGACTAAGGAGCAAACTACACCGTCAAAATCCCAAATTAAAGTTCAAATTGGAGCATACTCAAACATAGCCAATGCTCAAAAGGTAAAGGAATATATTGAATCAAAATTTAAGGTTGGAACAGAAGTATCTCAGGAAAAAGGTTTTTTTAAGGTTTTTGTGTATCTGAATGAAGATGCTACCGATATTTTAAGCGAAATCAAATCAGAATTCCCCAGCGCTTTTATTGTAAAGTAGTAAATCAAAAATTTAACTTTTTAACGACATGTTGAGCAAAATTTTGTTACCGCTTTTCATCCTGTGCGAGATCATGTTTTCTCAAAGCGTTGATTCCCTTCTCTATTATGAAAAACAGTTCAACCCAGCATTGTATGATATAAAAGACTTAGTTTTTCCACATTTACTTCCCACGAGAAGCGAAGAAACAAGTTTAGGTTTCAGGGTTCAAGTTCTTGTAACAAATCGTCTTGATAGTGCAAACAGCGTTAAAAACTCTCTCCAATCTCTTTTAAGCTCTTCAATTTTTCAGTCTCAAAAAGTTTACATAATTTATGAACCCCCAAACTACAAGGTCAGGGTTGGAGATTTTGAACGCCTTCAAGACGCGAGTGTGCTGAGAAAATTTTTGATTGAAAATGGTTTTGAATACGCATGGATAGTAAACGACAGGATAAAAAAGTGATCAAAAGCCAGCTTTTTTAATGTAATAATTTTCTCTTTTCCTCATCCCCAACTTTCCCCTTCTGGTTTTATCATCATACCCCACAAGATGTAAAACTCCATGTGCAACCAAACGAGCAACTTCATTTTCAAACTCAACCTTGTAAAATTTTGACTGTTCCATTGCTCTATCAATGCTTACATATATCTCAGCGACTTTATCAATTATAGGTATATCATCGGAAAGCTCAAACGAGATCACATCGGTTGGATAATCATGATTTAAAAATTCTCGGTTTATCTTATGTATAGTTTCATCATCAACGAAAATTACATTAACTTCCGTATAATCAAGATTTTCTTCGTTAAGAATTTGTCTTATAAGGGATTTAAGTTTTTGGGTGGGAAGTTTTACAGCTTTGTAAAGGTTGGAGATATTAATCTTTGCCACGCTACTTTTTCTTTGGTTTATTCACAAATAATAGCTCCCCAAGTGAAAGAGCAATTCCAGGGATCATAACTTCAGGTTCGAGTTTTGTAAAATCGCTTGATAAAATTTTCTTATCAAGATTTGCGTATAAAGAACATGCTCCATTCGTATCAACAATAAGCCCTGACACTTTGCCATCATATTCCCCAATAAAAGTGACTTCACCAAGAAGATCACTTACAATATAACCAGTGCAAAAATGAAGTTGAAGGTGAGAATACGGCGTAAACACCGAGACAAGAGTCCCAAATTTTCCACCAAGTTTTATTTTAGGGTGAACTTCAAGAATCGTTTTTCTAATCTTAAAGCGATAAAGACCTTTAATTTTTTGTGGTTTAGCCTTTAAAATTTTTCCAATCTTTTTGGCATCTTCTTTTGCAAATTTCATAATGGGCTCACTCCTTTAGGGTTTAAACTAAAAAACCCCAATTGCTTGTTCAACCCGAACAAAACAATTGGGGTTCTAAGATTATGCTCACCTCATCCAGTTATGCCCCGTCTCATACGACAACGACATTAACTGCCTTCGGTCCTTTGGGTCCATCAACAATTTCGAATTCAACAGTTGTTCCCTCTTCAAGGGTTTTAAAGCGCCTATCGGATTTAATTTCAGAGTAATGGACGAAAACCTCACGCCCATCCTCTGTCTCGATAAATCCGTAGCCCTTCTTGTTGTTGAACCACTTAACTTTACCGCGTGACATCTTACTACTACCTCCTAATAAATTTGACTGCTCAAGCAACCACCATTTACGCACCCAGGAACTAATTTAACCTCGGTGATTGCTCTCGCTATTTAACTGTTCCTGAGCGCAAAAAGTTAATCACAATATAATAAATTCATTTATCAATGTCAAATTAAAACTAGTGTTAGGTAAACTTTTTACCTTTTATTTTCATTCATCTTCGCTTGTAATCTCGCGATCCTATCTTTAACCAAGTATTGGTATTGTTGCGGATAGTAAACAAGAACTCTATTCAAAATATCTATCGCTTTTTGATATTCTCCCATCATCTCATATAAATTAACAAGTATCACATACGGGTTATATTCGCCATAGATATTCATGGGATCGCGGTTTATTTGTTCAAGGGCTATCGGTTCAATTTCCTTCGCGATCTTCATAAATTTATCCCTTGCGCCTACAATTTCATACAATCTAGCTACATCATAGCGTAACCTATAATCCATCGGTAGAACATCATTTGGAATTTTGCTCTCCATACGGTCGAGAACTTCAACAACCTTCGAAGTATCCCTGTTATTTTCATAGTAATAAATCGCAAGCTTTAAAAATGCATTTCTATAATTTTGCATCAGATTTCTATCCGTCTCAAAGAAGTGAACATTTGGATTATCAAGATTTCTAAACTTAAATCCATAATTCGGCTCACGATAAAAACCTTCCGGTTCATTAAATAAACACTGTCTCATTATGTCTTCGTGAATAAATGTTGGAGAGCCCTTCGGATTTTTAAACGGGACTACTCTATATGCAAGACCCTCCATCCTCAAATATTCATCAAGACCAATAAAATTATCGGGCGAAACAGTGACAGCAAAATAAATTGGCCTTTCCCATTTATTCGTCTCAATGATATCACGAACCATGATATCTTGGACCCTTATAGCCTTGATCTCACCAAATTGAATAGTGTTCGGCATTCTAAATGTTATCTTACCCTGATTTATAATCGCTGTGTCTTTAATTCCAAATTTTTCATAAACCTCCCTTGAAACAGGTATACTTACATCCCTCGGCTCCCACTGAACAAGTCCAAGTCGTCTTATTATGTTATCGCTCAAACTTATCGGAACTTTTTTCGCTCCGTACGGTTCCTCATGCTTTAACTGTAAAATATACCAATCAGTATTAAGCAAGCTTAGATTGACAACCCTTACATCTCTTCTCACACCTTCAACAACCTGAAGATACCACAAGGGGAAGGTATCGTTATCACCATTTGTAAATAAAATAGCATCCTTTTCACAGCTTTGCAACAAATTATATGAATAATCCCACGGAACATAATTCCCACTTCTGTCGTGATCATCCCAATTTTGAACAAGCATATTGAAAGGCACAACGAAAATTGAAACACCTAAGACTGCGATAGCATAGACTTTTCTAATTTCCGTTTTTATCGCCTCAGCTACCAACTCGATTAACCCCGAAACCCCGATTCCAACCCAAATTGCAAATGCAAAGAATGAACCGACAAATACATAATCCCTTTCCCTCGGTTGCGGTTCTGGCATGTTAAGATAAACCGCAAGTCCAAGCCCTGTAACTATGAACAAAGCAAGGTAAGATAAAAACATTTTCCAATCTTTTCGATAATGATAATACAAACCAAAAAGCCCTAGTAGCAAAGGAAGAGCAAAATATTTATTGGGGAATTCACTCGCCTTCCCCCAACCACTTTCAGCTTTTATAAACGCAACTGGCGCATCTTGAATGTCCCCAGCCCGTCCGACAAAGTTCCACAGAAAATATCTCAAATACATATGGTTCAATTGATATCTTATAAAGAAATCCCAATCACTGCTGTACTTTTGATAGTTTTCCTGATGCGTTGGCTCTTGGCTCCACCTTCTTTTAAATGGGGATGGTTGTTCACCGTATTGCTCTCGTTCAAGATACTTAACAAAAGCGACAAGATTATCTGGGGCATTTTCATTTATCGCTGGTCTATCATTTGCCCTTATTATAATCAAAGCATAAGTTGTATAACCAAGAAAAACAAGGAAAACACCCATCAAAAATGTAAATAAAATTCTCTTTTTATGCTGATAAGCGTAATAAATTCCGTATGAGACAGCGATCGCAATAATTAACGGAACAGCAGGCATATCGTCAAGCATCGATGGTATCCAGAAAATTATAACTTTGTAAATTAAGAAAAATATGCCAACAGCTATCACACCCATTATCGTGAAACTTTTTAGATCAATTCTCTCCCTAAATCTAAAATAAACTATCAAAGCAAGTGTAAAGATCGTCAATATACTTAGCAAATGAACCCCAATTGATAAACCAATCACATACGCAATTAAAAGTATCAATCTATCACTTTCAATTTTATCTGCCTTTTCAAACCATACCATCCCAAGCCATATCGCAAAACTCATCAAAAATAAACTCGTCGCATAAACTTCAGCCTCCACAGCATTAAACCAAAATGTATCGCTAAAAGCAAGGGTCAAAGCTCCAACGATAGGAGCTCCGTAAACGGCAAGTTTATCAACAAATGTTCGTGGTTCTGGTTTCCATCTCAAAATTAGCCTAACTGTTATTAGATACAAAAACATTACCGTTAAAGCACTAACAAATGCGCTTATAAGATTAACCCTTTTTGCAATATTTTCAGCTATGGGTAAAAGTGTGGCTATCCTTCCAAGAATTATAAAAAATGGGGCACCTGGAGGATGAGGTACGCCAAGGGAATACGATACAGCTATAAATTCGCCACAATCCCAAAAAGGAACGCTCGGTTGAACTGTTAAAGCATATACAACGAATGAAACCAAAAACAAAACAAAGGCAATGATATAATTGATTTTATACTTGCTCATCTTGAAACATATTTTATTTTTGAAATTAAATTAACGCTGATCTCATCACAAACTGAAAAACCCTTGCGGGTCAATTTAACCTTAAAATTATCTACCTCAACGAAGCCAAGTTTTTCAAGTTCGTTCAGCTCTTCCCTAATTTCAGCATCAAGGAAATCAAAACCAAATTTTGCCCTAAATTTATTCAAATCAATTCCGGTGCTTCTCAAACCAAGATAGATAAACTCCTCAATCATTTTCTCTGAATCCAAAATTTCAAAATTTGCAATTGGCAATTTATCTAAACCAATCGCTCTCAGATACTTATCCAAATTAGCTACATTCCACCACCTCTTATTCGCCCAGAAAGAATGAGCTGAAGGACCGAAGCCGATGTAATTTTCGTACTCCCAATATTTCAAGTTATGCCTACATTCAAATCCCTCATGCGCATAATTTGAAACTTCGTAATGAATATAACCAGCGCTTTCAAGGGTTTCCATCGTCATCTCATACATCTCCGCCTGCTCGTTCTCATCAGGTAGTTTAACTTTGCCATTTCTAACAAGTTCATAAAGTGGAGTCCCTTTTTCAACGATCAAATTATATGCTGATATATGTGGAACACCAAGCTCTATCGCCTTATGCAAATTTTTCACCCAGTCTTTTACGCTTTGTCCTGGCAATCCAAAAATTAAATCAATGTTGATATTTTCAAACCCAGATTCAAAAGCAAACTTTACACATTCAATAGCATCCTGGCTTGTATGAATTCGCCCAAGGAATTTCAAATCCTCATCAAAAAACGATTGAACCCCAAAGCTTAAGCGATTAACCCCAACTTCTTTAAATGAAAAAAGTTTTTCTTTATCAACGGTCCCTGGATTCGCCTCAATTGTTACTTCAGCATTTGGAGAAATTTGGAAATTTTTGTACAGCGAATTCAAAATTTTTTCAGCCTGCGAAATCTTAAGAAGCGATGGTGTTCCACCGCCGAAATAGATAGTATCAAAACAACTTGTTTCTGTAAAGTCAGATTCTTTTTTGAAAATCTCAATTTCAC
>LDXX01000012.1 GCA_001442925.1 Candidatus Kryptonium thompsonii | reverse complement strand
CTCATATCGAAGCCCCAGGTATAGGTGAAAAATTGATCAAATTCGCTATAATTAAATAACAAAATTTTTGGAGTAGCGTTATGTTTAAAAAAGTTTTATTTGTTTGCTTCATCGGTTTTGTTTTAATTTCAACTTCTTTGGCTCAGATAGGGAGCAGTTTAACCAAGACTGGAACGACCTCGGCTCAATTTTTAAAAATTGGGATAGGAGCGCGTGCAATTGGAATGGGTGGCGCTTTCAATTCAATTGCTGATGATATAAGTTCAATTTATTGGAATCCCGCTGGTTTAAGTAGGATAAGCGGTAGGGGTGAGGTAATCTTTGATTGGGTTGATTGGATTATGGACATAAGATATGGCTTTGCTGCCTTTGCTTTAAATCTTGGGAATTTTGGAAGTATCGGCATGCAAATATCTTCACTTACGATGGGTGAGATGGAAGTGAGGACTGTTGAAATGCCAGATGGAACTGGTGAAAGATTTAAAGCTGGGGGATTGATGATGGGGGTTTCGTATGCAAGGCAGTTAACAGATAGGTTTGCGATAGGTTTCAATGCAAAATATGTGAGGGAATATATTTGGCATGAAGTGGCGCAGGGTTTTGCATTTGATTTTGGAACTTTATATATAACCCCATTCTTAAACGGGATGCGAATTGGTGCGAGTATGTCAAATTACGGAACCAAAATGCAACTTACGGGGCGTGATTTGATAATTATCTATACAGTTGGTGGTGGCACTGGAAATAATATCAACGCATTTATTCAAACAGATAAATTTGAGATGCCTTTGATATTTAGAGTTGGACTTTCAAACGATTTTATTAAAACTGAATCACAAAGGCTAACAACCGCAATTGATGCAGTTCACCCCAATGATAATACGGAATATTTAAATCTCGGAGTTGAATATTCGTTTAAAGAGATTTTTTTCCTGAGAGGCGGTTATAAATCGTTATTTGAAAAAGGAGGGGAGCAGAGGTATACATTTGGCGCTGGGTTAAAGTATTCAATTGCAAAGGGTTTAGCTCTTGCAGTTGATTATGCATATCTTGACTTTGGGCGTTTGAAAAATGTCCAGTATTTAACTTTGTCTGTTAAGTTTTAAAACATTTGAAAAAACGGAATGTGAAGAGATATCTGATAGGTATAGATGGAGGTGGAACGAAAACGCACGGTGTGATTTCGACCTTTGAAGGAGAAGTCATATCAGAAGCTTTTAAAGGCTCAGCAAATTTTCAAATGCTTGGAGTTGAGACGGTCGCTAAATCGCTTGTTGAGTTAATTTATGAACTTATCAATGGTGCTAATTGCCAAACTTCGGATGTTGAGCTTGTCGTCATAGGTATTACTGGAGCTGGGAGAGAGAAAGATAGAGAAAGGATTTACACGGGAATAGTTAATTATGCAGAAGTCGAAAAATTATCTCTACCTAAATTGATTATAGAAACCGATGCTAGAATTGCTCTTGAAGGTGCATTTATGGGGGAGTCTGGTATCATCTTAATTGCTGGTACAGGTTCAGTTATGTTTGCAAAAGATGTTGCTGGAGAAATTCATAGGGTTGGAGGTTGGGGGAGATTTATAGGCGATGAGGGAAGTGCTTTTGTAATAGGGCGTGAAGCTTTGAGAGCTGTTGCGAAATGTGTCGATGGAAGAGGAAAAGAAACAATCTTGAAGCAGTTAATTTTTGAAGAGTTTAATTTAACCGATTTAATGCAGGTTGTAAGTGAAATTTACTCGGGAAAATTTGATATCGCCAAGGTGGCGCCACTTGTTATGAAGGCTGCGGAACTTGGAGATGAGATAGCAATTAAAATTCTTGATGATGCATGTTTTGAACTTTTAGCTCATATTAGGGCTATGCTGAAAAAAGCAAGGTTTGGAGAAAAGGTTAATCTCGCTCTTCTCGGTGGTGTGTTGCAAAGCGATAATTATGTTTCAAGGAGATTGAAAGATATGATAGCACAAGAATTGCCCGAAATCAACTTAGTTAGGCCTGCTTCTTCCCCTGCTTATGGGGCTGTGATTTATGGAAAAAATTTAATTAAGAAACAAAATGGAATTGCTTAAAATGAAGAAAATATTTTTATTGCTTTCTGTTGCCGTTATTTTGCTTGCGATTTTTAATGTTAAATTGATCAACCGCGTGAAAAGTTCTGTTGAGAATTTATCGCAATTACCACAGAAAAGAAGTCAAAAGAAACATATTGACTTGTCCAAGCTTAATAAAACGGAGTGGGTTAATTATTGGATGAGGAAGTTAACGCTTGAGGAAAAAGTAGCTCAGATGATAATGCCTGATGCACGCGGTATTTTTCTTGCGAGGGATAATAAAGAATTCCAACGCCTTGTCCATTATGTTAAAGATAAGAAAGTGGGGGGATTAATTTTCTTCAGGGGTGATGTTTATGAAACCGCTGATATGATAAATTACTTTCAAAAGATAGCTGAGATACCGCTTTTGATCTCAGCTGATTTTGAATGGGGGACAGCGATGCGACTTGATAACACCACTCATTTCCCGCCAGCTATGGGAATTGCAGCCACAGGGAAGCTAGAATATGCTTATGAAGTTGGAAAGATAACAGCTATAGAAGGTAGGGCTATGGGGATTCATCAAAATTATGCTCCAACTGTTGATGTAAACAACAATTACAAAAATCCTATAATTAACATTCGCTCTTTTGGTGAAACCCCGGAAATAGTTTCAAAGTTTTCCGTTGAATTTATACGTGGACTTCAAGAAAATGGGATGATAGCAACTGCTAAACATTTCCCGGGGCATGGAGATACGGATATAGATTCACATCTTGATCTCCCGGTTATTAATCATCCCAAGTCACGATTGGACTCAATAGAACTTGTTCCGTTTAAAGAGTCCATAAAAGCAGGTGTTAAGTCGGTAATGATTGCGCATATATCTTTCCCACAAATAGATACTGTTAAAGGTTTGCCATCTACTTTGTCTTATAACATAGTAACCGGAATTTTGAAAAACGAACTTGGCTTTAAAGGTTTAATTGTAACCGATGCGATGACAATGCGTGGAGTTACAAAACTTTACTCTAATGCGCTTGCATCTGTTTTAGCTGTTAAAGCTGGGAATGATATAATTTTAATTCCACCAGATGTTGATGAGGCTATTGATGCAATTGTAAAAGCTGTGAAAAGAGGGGAAATAAGTGAAGAGAGAATAAATGAGTCTGTAAGAAAGATACTTGAGTTCAAGTATGACCTTGGGCTACATAAAAACAGGTTTGTTGATGTTAACAAAATTCGGGATGTTGTTGCTACTGAGGAGCACCTCCGAAAAGCGAAGGAGATAGCACGCGCTTCAATAACTGTTGTTAAAAATGACGGAATTTTACCTTTAATGCAATTCAACGATAAGAGGATATTGTTTATAACTATGGTTGACTCAAATGATCCGTACAGTGGGAATTCGTTTGTTTCGGAAATTTCGAAAAGATATGATAATATTTCCTTCGAAAGAGTTGATTTAAGAAGTACAGATGAAGAATTAAACGCTATACTTTCAAAGTTAAATGGCTTTGATCTTGTTATAGTTTCAGCCTATGTTCGGGTCAGAGCATACCAAGCATCACTTGCACTACCCGAGAAACAGTCAAGATTGCTTAAACAAATTCTCGCGTCGGGGAAACCAGTTGTGTTAATTTCTTTTGGAAACCCTTATATTGTCATTGAATATCCGAATGTGAAAGCTTACATCTGTTCTTACTCGGATGCCCAACCTGTTGTAGAGGCTACTGCGGAGGTTTTGTTTGGTGAGATCTCTCCGCAGGGTAAGTTACCCATAAATATTCCTGGTTTCGCAACACTTGGAACAGGGTTGAGCTACCCACAAGCAACATTGCGTTATGGTTATCCTGACGAGGCTGGTTTTGATCCAGCCAAGCTTGCGGTTCTTGATTCGATCATGGAAAAAGCAATCCAAGATTCTGTAAGTCCTGGGGCGGTTTTGCTTGTGGCACGTAATGGAGTCATAGCCTACCATAAAGCATTTGGAACTTACTCTTATGATCCGTATTCCAGAAAAGTTAACCCATCTTCAATCTATGATATGGCTTCGATAACGAAGGTTGCAGCAACAACAATCTCGATTATGAAGCTTTATGAAGAAGGAAAGATTAATCTTGATGATCCTGTGGCAAAATACATTCCGAAATTTGCCCAGAATGGTAAAGAAAAAGTTACCGTAAAAAATTTGCTTTTACATAACAGTGGCCTTCCATCGTGGAAACCATTTTATCAACTTTGTAAGACACCGGATGAAATCCTTGACTCGATTTATGCTCAACCTTTAGTTTATAAAACTGGGGATTCAACTGTTTATAGTGACCTCGGCTTCATAACTCTTGGTAAAATTATTGAGGTTGTCACGGGAATGCCACTTGATCAGTATGTCAAGAAGACATTTTATATACCGCTTGGAATGAAAAATACCACATTTTTACCTCCGGAGAAGTGGCTTGAAAATATCGCTCCAACCGAATATGATAGTACACTTGGTAAATTTGTTCATGGGGTTGTCCACGATGAAAACGCTAGGGCTCTTGGTGGAGTTTCTGGGCATGCTGGGTTGTTTTCAAATGCGAGGGATCTTGCAGTGTTAATGCAGATGATTTTAAATGGTGGTGAATATGGCGGTAAAAGATTTTTCAGGAAAGAGACAGTTGAACTTTTCACTAAGAGATGGCCTAACAATCGTGGGCTTGGTTGGGATAATGCACTTTCGCCTTATGGAAAAAGCGCTCTTGATGGTGCCTTTGGAGAGAATGCGTTTGGGCATACTGGTTTTACTGGAACATCTGTTTATGTTTATCCCGAGAAAAATGTTATCGCGGTTCTTTTGACGAATCGTGTTCATCCGACCAGGGCGAACACTAAACATATTCAACTTAGAAAAGTTGTCCATAAAGCAATTTCAAACGCAATTGTGGATTGAAAATAAAAATGGTGTCAAATGCAACTAATTGATTGGATAATTGTTGCTGCATATTTTTTACTTAGCGTCATAATCGGAGTTTACTATTCAAAAAGAGCAGGAAAAAGCGTAGGCGAATTCTTTTTGTCGGGCAGGAATCTTCCATGGTGGCTTGCGGGGACATCGATGGTTGCAACTACATTTGCCGCTGATACACCCCTTGCGGTTACTGAACTTGTCGCTAAAAATGGTATAGCTGGAAATTGGCTTTGGTGGAATTTTCTTTTTGGTTCAATGTTAACTGTTTTTTTCTTTGCTCGACTTTGGAGAAGAGCGGGGATTTTGACCGATGTTGAATTTGTTGAAGTAAGATATTCTGGGAAGCCGGCTTCTTTCCTTCGCGGGTTTAAGGCACTTTATCTTGGTTTATTTGTTAACACTGTTATAATTGGGTGGGTAAATGTTGCGATGGTTTCAATTTTAACTGGCTTTTTCGGGGTTTCGGAGGAGATTGTGAGATATTATGTTTTCGGAGCGATGCTCATAGTTGCAATTTATTCTGCTCTCTCCGGACTTTGGGGTGTTGCTGTGACAGATGCATTTCAATTCGCCATTGCGATGGTTGGAACGATAGTGCTTGCGATCGTTGTTGTAAATCTCCCCGATATAAATGGCATATCCGGGTTAAAGGAAAAGCTTCCAGAATGGGTTTTTAAGTTCACTCCTGTTGTTGGAGCAGAAAAAGAACTTGCTTATGGTGGTGTTCTCGCTTTGAGTGTTTCATCTTTTATTGCATACATTTTCGTTCAATGGTGGGCTTCATGGTATCCAGGTGCTGAACCTGGGGGAGGTGGATATGTTGCTCAAAGGATGATGTCTGCAAAAGACGAAAAACATTCTTTGTTGGCAACGCTCTGGTTTACAATTGCTCATTACTGCATAAGACCTTGGCCTTGGATAATCGTTGGGCTTGCAACGCTTGTGCTTTACCCAGAGCTTGGCTTGGATGATAAAAAACTTGGTTATATCTATGCAATGAGAGATTATCTTCCCGCGGGGCTAAAAGGACTATTGATAGCTGCATTTTTCGCAGCTTATATGTCAACGATCGCAACACATTTAAATTGGGGAACATCTTATGTCATAAATGATTTTTACAGAAGATTTGTGAAAAGGGATGGAAGTGAAAAACATTATGTTTTCGTAGCGAGGCTTGTGACATTGATTGTAATGGTTGTTTCTGTTTTGATAACTTTGATAATCAAAACTATCTCTGGGGCATGGCAGTTTATAATTGAAGCAAGCGCAGGACTTGGACTTGTGTTAATTTTGAGATGGTATTGGTGGAGAATAAATGCGTGGAGTGAGATCGTGGCTATGATTGCACCACTTTTTGGTTATGCTTACATAAAATTTTTCACAAAGATAACCTTCCCAGAAACACTTTTTTACATCGTTGGTTTTACAACCGCTTCATGGCTTCTTGCAACCTTTATAACTAAGCCTGTTGATAGAGAGCATCTTGTTAACTTTTACCGCCGCGTTCATCCGGGTGGGATTGGCTGGAAGAAAATTGCTAAGGGAATTCGGGATGTCAACCCTGACTCGGGCTACATCTATCTTTTTTTGGATTGGATAAGCGGAATTGTTTTGGTTTATATGTCGCTTTTTGGGATTGGTAAAATTGTTTTGGGTGAGTATTTAATTGGGATAGTTTATCTTTTGATTGGTTTAATTGCTGGTTTGGTGATATACTGGGATTTATCAAAGCGCGGTTGGGAAAAAGCAATTAGATAAGATTTTTAAATGCAAATCGCCGTAAGATATTGACTTTTAACAAAAAATGTTTTATAATTACAAAAAAGAGCAATGAAAATTCAAGGAGGTTGATAATATGAGAAAACTTTTTTCTTTGGCTATGTTTTTAATTTTCGTTGTTTCATTTGCAATTTCACAAGGCGGTAATTCAGTAAAGCCCGAGGTTGAAGCGGCAAAATTTTTTAACGAGGGTAATTCTCTTTTAAGAAGCGGGAATTATAAGGCAGCGATTGAAAAATATGATGAAGCGTTGAAGCTTCAAAAAGACCCAAGGTTTTATTACAATAAGGGTCTTGCTCTCAAGGCCTTGAGGCAAAATGAGGAAGCAATAAATGCATTTAAAGAAGCGATAAATCTTAAAAATGATTTTGCCCCAGCTTATAATGCGATTGCGGGAATTTATTTGACTCAGGGTGATTATGACAACGCCATTGAAAATTATACGAAAGCGCTACAATATGATAAAAAGCTTGATGCTGCAATTAAGGGAATCGTTGAGGCGTTATTAGGTAAGTCAAACGCATTAATTCAAGCTGGGAAATTCCAAGAAGCGGTTGATCTTTTGACGCAAGCAACAACTTATAGACAGGATTATCCCAAGGTTTATGTAATGCTTGCGATTGTTTACAATAAACTCTCTCAATATGATAAAGCAGTTGAATCTGCTAAGAAAGCAATCGAGATAAATCCAAAAGGTGCGAATTCAGATGCATATTTTGAGCTGGGCGTTGCCTATAAAAAACTAGGTCAGATTGAGGAAGCAAGGAAGGCATTCCTTGAGGCTAAAAAAGATCCACGCCTTGCGAGGAATGCACAATATGAGCTTGATCTTTTGAAGGAGCAGTAAATCCTTAAATTTTGTGAAATTTAAACTTCTACACCCGACCATTGTTGGTCGGGTTTTTTGTTAAAAATGGGAAAGATATGAAAAACTCGGATATAAAATTTTTAACAAGGATTGTCTCACTTGTATCGCTTGGTAAAGGGAAGAAACTAGAGGAGGAGTTAAGGGAAGCTTTCTCGCATGGTGTAAAAGTTAAGAGAGTTGAAGAAGCGATTTTACAGTGTTATCTTTTTGCTGGATTTCCGGCAGTTATCGAAGGTTTTACAGTGTTGAGGAAATTTGTGGGAAAGGGTTCGGCTAAATCAAAGGGTTACAATGTTGATAAATTTTACTCGAACGGAGTTAAGACATGTAAAAAGGTTTATGGTGAAAGTTTTGATAAGTTGATTAAAAACATGGAATCACTTCATCCTGAGCTTCTTGAGTGGATGTTGATCGAAGGTTATGGTAAAGTTTTAAGTAGGGATGTGCTAAATTTGAAAGTGAGGGAACTTTTGAATGTTGCAATTCTTACATCGCTCGGATGGGAAAGGCAACTTTATTCTCATTTGAGGGGTGCGTTAAATGTGGGAGTTAGACAGGAAGATGTTATCAAAACAATCGAAGAGATCACCGATATTTGTGGGATTGCAAAAGTTAAAAGGGCATTGAAAATTTTTCAAAATATCCTATCTTCCCTGTGATCTCATAATGTAAGCGATTAGATCAGCTATCTCTTGATCCGTCAATTTATCGGAGGTAAAAAAGGGCATTGGGGTTTCGGCTGATGCTGGTGAGCCGGCGCGAACCATTTCAATTATTTTTTCTGCCGTGATTTCCGGTCTGAAAATTTGTGGGGCGAGATCACCTTCTTCAGAATGACATTGAGCGCAAGCTTTCTCATAAACTATCGCACCATTTTCTGGAACTCCCGAAAGAGTTAAGATTTTCCCTTTAATTTGGCGGATTTTTTCTTTTCTTATCGACTCTTCTTCCCAAGGTAAAACAATAGGTTGTGATGTTAATTTTTCGATTGCGGTGTCTTTGGATATAAATTCAAAATATGCTAATAGCGCCTGTGCATCTTCTGGTGTTAGAGCTTTTAATGGGTTCGTGACTCCGTATTTTTTCTGGTACATCACAACGCAAAGCCCGGCGCCAGCTGCTGTTATATTTAATGCATCACCACGAAATCTACCATACCAAGTTACTTTTCGCTTATGAGCCCCTATCAGGTTATGCCCTGGTCTGATTTTATCATCAGGATGGTTAACATCATCAAAATCTGCATGACAATTTGCACAGGCAAGCCCGGTGCTCCCATAGTTTGGATCATAAAAAATTTCGCGTCCGCGTCTGATGTCTTCAGGAAGTTTTATATTTTCACCCTGATGTCGGGCACAGGATAAAAGTGAAAAAGCGAGAATTAAAATCGGAATTCCGAATAGGGGTCTCATTGTAACTTTAAATTTACTTGTTTGACTTTAAGATATGCAGAATTTAAATTTTTTTAAAATTTGTCAAGCGAAAAATTTTTACAGGTGTGTTCATGAATGGTAAACTTTTCAAATTGGCAAAAGTCTTGATTGTTTTATCTTTTATTTCAAACCTGCTTATTGCTCAGGCTATTACATTTGAAAGAAAAATATCTGGCAAGTTTAAAGATACGCTTGCAGTAAGATGGCTTGATCCAAGGTTTGGGGAGTTTCCCGATGCTTCACTTATTGATTTTAGTTTTCTCTTGGACCCACCCGCGGGAAAATTTGGATTTGTAAAGGTTGGGGAGGATGGACATTTTTACCTTGAAAAAACAAACAAGCGAATAAAATTTTGGGGTGTAACAATTGCTGGAAGCCATGTTGACATACCTAAGGAGAGAATCGAAACAGTGGTTGAGGTTCTTGCTCGCGCTGGGTGTAATATTATAAGGTTGCATGAACTTGATAACAGAGGAGGTGAGAAATTTGGTATAGTCAGAAGAAACATAATTGATGAGTCTTATCCAAACGAAAATAATTCTAGAAATCTCGATAAAGAATACCTTGACAGAGTTGATTACTGGATTTATCAGGCGCAAAAGCGTGGAATTTACGTTTATCTTGTTCTTCGTGCATATAGAACATTTAAAGCTGGAGATGGGGTTGAAGGCGCAGAGAAGATGGAGCGAAAGGGTTCGCCTTATGGCCTTTTTGATGAGCAAATGATTAAGCTTCAGAAAGAATTTATTGATAACTTCCTTTTTAAGCATGTAAATCCATATACAGGGGTGCCCAATGGGTTAAACCCAGCGGTTGCGATGATAGAGCTCATAAATGAAGATAGCTTTTTCTTTCAATACGATAAACTTGATGCGATGATCGAACCATATAAAACTAAATTTATGCGCTTGTGGGTTCAATTTCTGAGGGAGAAGTATGTTAATACTGAAAATTTAAAAAGAGCTTGGACAACTAAAGATGGTTTTTCAATCTTGGGTAATGATGAATCTATTGAAGAAGGTAGGGTTAAATTCCCAAAGTTAAAATTAGGGGAATTTAGCGAGGTTGGGCATAGTGAAATTGATCACCCATTGAGAAAGAAAGATGGAATTGAATTTTTGATGTCTCTTCAAGTAAAACTTTTCAAAGATTTGAAAGAGTTCATTCGCTCGAGAGGATGTCCTATACCTTTGACTACAACTGTTAACGGTGAGTTTATATGCGATACATACACAGTTGCTTCTGAACTTGATTTTATCGGACAAAATATGTATATGGATCATCCATTTTTTGAGCAAGGTCGCGAGTGGGTTGGTATTTCGTTCTTCAGAAATGAAAATTACCTTAAAAAAAGTGATAGGTGGGGTTTTCCTGTTTATTCAAGTTTCTATGCTTGGGATAAAAAACCAATTGTAATTCGTGAGTGGGCTTTATGCTATCCAAATGAATATAGGGCTTCAAGTTTAATTCAAATGGCTGTTTATTCTTTGCTTCAGGATTATGATGCCGTGATTTATTTCGCTTACTATACTTGGGGCGATGTCAATGTTTGCTCACCATTTGGGTTGCAATCTGATCCAACAAGATGGGGGTTATTTGGATACGCTGCGAAGATTTTTATCAACTCTGAAATAAAACCATTTCATGAGAAAGTAAATATATGCTTTTACCCCGATGATCTTAAAACGTTTATCGATTGGTGGAACGAGGCTTATAAACTCTCCTACAACTTCATGTTAAGAAATAAGATTTTAAGTAATGATGAAATCGCAAGTTTGGGAGGGAATGAAATTAACATTCCAGCAAGAGATATTTTTAGAGGAAACGCAAAGAAGTTGATTGATTCGTTGATGAAAATTACTCGTGATGAGATTAAAATCGACTTTGCAAAGGGTGTTTTGCTGATAAACTCAAAAACTTTCAAGGCGGTTTCTGGTGAAGTTGACACTTCAAAAACTTACAAACTTGGTAATTTTAAAATAAAAATATCTTCCCCCATTTCTGCCGTTTTGATATTAAGCCTTGATAATTTGCCCCTGGAGAAGTCAAATAAAATTGCTGTGAAATTTGTAACCGTTGCCAAAAATCGAGGACAAATTTTTGAAAGGGTTAATGATGGGCGGTTCGCACTGAAAAATCAAGGTAGTGCGCCTGTTCAAACATATGGTGAAAAATCTGATTCGGGCATTGAAATATTGAAGGATGATAAGAGTATAGTTAAAAGCTTTATGAGGAACGGAAGTTTTGAAGTTGTAATTGACAAAGATAAAAAACATGTTTTCATTTTTTGTGATACACCGAATATAAAATTTGAGGTAAGCCCCGAATTTTTTAGGTTTGGACGAATTGTGAAATTTTATCAGGAAATTGGTGGAGAAGGTTGCGGAGAAGTTTTTGAGAATAGCGCGTTTGTTTATCCTGGCTATTCAAAGTATGTGATGATTTATTAGCATGTAGAATTTTGGACCATGTCATATGTTTTTTCTTTTTTACAATTTTGTTAAATTTTTTTGCTAAATTTCAGAAAAACAACCTGTGTGAAAAGTGGCGAAAGTTGATCTTTCTGAACTTAAAAAAAGATTAAAAAAGATAAAGCTCGTCGCTTGTGATCTTGATGGGACATTGCTGAGCTCTGAGAATCAAATCGGTGAAGGGACGATGCAACTTGTTAAGGAATTAAAAGATTATGGGATTAGATTTACTCTTATCACTGGTCGTGTGCATTCTGCTTCCGTTAAATATGCTAAAAAGCTTGGCATTGAAGATCCTATAGTTTCACTAAATGGCGCTCTTGTCAAGTTTCCCGAGGGTGAGACGATCAAAGCCTTTTATCTTCCAGAAAAAAAGGTTCTAAAAGCGCTTGACCTTGCCGAGAGATATTTTGTAAACATACTTTTTTATTCTGAAGATAAGGTTATTTATACTCCAGAAAATACCATCTTTCCATCATATATTGGAAATTTGGAGGCTGAAACAATGGAGGTTGATTCATATTATGATCATACTGATAAGGTTCTTCGCGTTGTTTTTAGTTCGGATCGAAGTTTGATACTTCATAAAATTGCGCATAAACTTGAACCCCCTTTCTTTTCGAATATATCGACTTCAATTTACCCATCGCTTAAATATGATAGGTTAACTTATCTTGAGGTGAAACGTCGTGGGATTTCAAAAGCGACAGGATTAAAATATGTGTGTAAATATTACGGGCTGAAATGTAAGGAAGTAGTTGGAATTGGGGATTTTTATAACGACCTTGAATTCTTGAAGAAGGTTGGTGTGGCTGTAGCGATGAAAAATGCAATTGCCGAAGTAAGATTTAATGCTGATTATGTTACGACCAAGACAAACGATGAAGATGGTGTGAGCGAATTTCTTGAAATTTTGCTTGATGCAAAAAAATCAGCTTAAGATATGAAAATTTTACAGAATCTAACATTTTTTTTCGCGAGGGGTTTAACTTTGAAGGTTTTGATGTTTTTTCTCCCTCCGCTTTTTGCTGTGATTTTGTTCAGGAGCCCTTATGTTTTTGAACATAAATATGAGGTTGGAAGCGTATGGCTTTATGATGATGTCGTTGCACCTTTTTCTTTTCCAATTTATAAAGATGAAAAACAATATCAGGAGGAGATTGCAAGAGTTTACAATGAAGTTTACTTCATATTTGATGTAGATACACAAGTTTACAAAAATCAGCTAAATGAAATTCATGTTTTTTTGACTAATTTAAAATCATATCTTGATCTGAAACAAGCTCATCAAGTTAAGTCGAATAACAAGCGTGATTCGGCTGAAATTGAAAATTTAAAGAAAGTTTTGATTCAGAAAATCACCCCTGAAGAAGTTGAGAAAATCGAGTTTCTATACAAAGTCGGTTACTTTAATTTAAATAAATTAAAGCTCTCTGCTGAAACATATCTTTCATCAATATACCGACCCGTCGGGGTTATTTCAATTCCGAGATCAGCGCTAAGGCGAAATGAGATAGTTTTAAGAAAGGGGAAGTTTGAGGAGGTTTATAAGCAGGGAAAGTTTTATGACTTAAGTGAAGCTCGTGTTTTTGCTGAAGATTTTGTGCAGAAAAATTTTCCTGAGTTCGGTGTAATAGATTCAACTTATTTTGACTTGATCGCAAAGATTTTTTATTCATTTGTTAAGCCGAATCTAATATTTAACGAGGAAGAGACAAATGACTTAATTGAACGGGAGAAGAGCAAGATTTTAAGAACCGCTGGCGTCGTTCGAGAAAATGAGAAGATAATATCTAGACATGAGATAATAACTCCAGAAAAGTATTTGAAGCTGGAATCATTGAGAAGGGCTCAGAAGGAGCGGGGCATTGGAACAGGACAAGTGTTGAAAGATCTTGGGCGTTTTATTTTGATCAGTAGCATACTAACCATCTTTTGGATTTATCTTTACATGTACAGGAAGAAAATTTATTTTGATAATAAATTGCTTTCCCTTATAACTGCCCTTTTCATGTTTGAGATTTTGCTCGCTTTCCTGATAACGAGGATGAAAGCAGGATATGAAGTGAATTATCTTATTCTTATACCAGCATTTTCAATGTTGATGACGATAATATTTGATTCAAGAGTTGCGTTTTGGGCAACTGCGGCTATTTCACTTGTGATCGGTTCCATTACTGGTTATAGCTATGATATTACCGTAGCATCATTTGTCGCTGGAGCAATTTCAATTTATTCTGTCAGGAGTATTGGCAATAGGATGCAAATTTTTAGAAGTTTTATCTTCATTTTTATTGCGTATGCTTTTGTTGTGCTTAGTTTTTCTTTTCAAAAGCAGGAATCCATAAATGTTATCCTTACTAAACTTAGCTTTGTGGCTGGTAATGCTTTGCTTTCACCAATTTTAACATATGGATTGTTAGTTTTCTTTGAGAAGATCTTTGGGATTATGACGGAAATTACACTTCTTGAGCTTTCTGATTTCAATCATCCCCTTCTCCGTGAGCTTTCGGCGAGGGCGCCAGGAACATTTCACCATAGTATTGCAGTTGCAACGCTTGCAGAAGCAGCAGCAAAAGCAATTGGAGCCAACTCCGTGCTAGCCCGCGTTGGAGCATATTATCACGATGTCGGTAAAATTCTAAATCCCGAATTTTTCGTCGAGAATCAAATGGAATCAGATAAACTTCACAGTTCAATCACGCCCGAGCAAAGCGTTCAGATAATTATATCACATGTTGAGGAAGGTCAAAAAATCGCTCGAAAATATGGTCTTCCATCTGAGATAATAAAGTTTATCCCTATGCATCATGGGACAACGCTCGTTGCCTATTTTTATGGAAAAGCATTGAAGAGAAGAGAACTAAGAAACGTCGAAATAGAGGAAAGCAATTTCAGGTATAAAGGACCAAAACCAGATTCAAAGGAGACAGGGATAGTAATGCTTGCTGATTCCGTGGAAGCTGCGGTTAGATCGCTTGATGAGAAAACACCTGAGAATATAGAGAAAACTGTTGAGGCAATATTTGAAAACAGAATTGAAGATGGTCAACTTGACGAATCAAATTTAACTTTTAAAGATATTGAAGAGATAAAGAAAACATTTATTCAAATGCTTGTCAATCTTTATCACCCCAGGGTTAAATATCCTGAACAGGAAAAAGTGATCGAAAAGAAGTCGGGTGAAAATAAGCAGGTAAAATTTAAAGCAACAAGAAAAACAAAGAAGTCAGGGAATGTCTCAAGTTGATGAAAAATATGTGTTCGATAGGGCTTTGTTGAAGATTAAGAATAATAATTGGAGGCGATTTTTAACTCATTTTCTTAGGTCTGTTGAAATTGAAAAGGGTTATTCGAAAAATACAGTTGAATCATATTCCATTGATCTTGCTCGCTATATTTCTTTTCTTGAGGATAGAGGAATTGAGCATCCGGATCGTGTCAGCGAAGAATTGATAAGGGAGTATATCCATGCGCTTGGAATGGCTGGGTTGAGCCCATCAAGTATATCTAGAAATATTGCTTCGATAAGAACATTCCATAAATTTTTGCTTCTTGAGTCATACTCTAAGAATTATCCCGTTGAAAACATTGAAAGTCCAAAGACAAGGAGAAAACTTCCTGAAGTTCTGAGCATTGATGAAGTCTCATCTTTGCTTGAGCAACCGGATGTCTCAACTCCGATTGGATTGAGGGATAAAGCACTACTCGAATTGATGTATGCGACAGGTGTGAGGGTTTCTGAATTGATAAATTTGAGGCAGATTGATCTGCTATTTGATATGGAAATTATAAGGGTTTTTGGCAAGGGTTCAAAAGAGAGGTTAGTACCAATTGGTAAGGTGGCAATTAAATGGGTGCGGGAGTATCAGTTGAAAGTTAGGCCGAAACTTGTTAAAATTGGAAGCGGAGATTTTCTTTTTTTAAGTAGATTAGGCAGAAAACTGACGAGAATGAGTGTGTATAAAATTGTAAAGAAATATGCCTCGATGGCGGGTATAAAAAAAGAAATACACCCGCACACATTGCGACATTCATTTGCGACGCATCTCCTTGAAGGCGGTTCGGATTTAAGATCGGTTCAGGAAATGCTTGGGCATGCGAGCATAACAACAACTCAAATTTATACTCACATAAGCAATGAAACATTGAAAGAGATATATCGCCTTTATCACCCAAGGGCAATTTAATTTTTAACAAACTAAAACAAAAAGGAGCAAAAAACTATGGCAGGTCAACTACCAAACTGGGAAAACATAGCTGAAAAGCTCAATAGTTATGTTAATGATGTCAGAAATGAATTTGAACAAATGCTTGGTGAAATAGTTGAAATCCCAACCATCAGCATGGACCCATCTTACAGAAATGATATTGAGCGAGGGGCTGATCTTGCAGTTGAATTTTTGAAGAAATTTGGTTTTGAAGCTAAGAAATGTCAAACCCCCGGAAATCCAGTTGTCTTCGGGTCATATGTAACTGATCCAAAGAATCCAACTCTTGCGATTTATAATCATCTTGATGTTCAACCTGCCGGTGGTCCTGAGTGGGTTCGTGAACCGTTTAAGTTTAGCAAGGAGAATGGGAAATATTATGGGCGTGGAACAACTGACGATAAAGGACCAGCTCTTTCAGCCCTTTTTGCTGCTCGTTTTGCGGTTGAAAATGGTATCCCATTGAATATTAAGTTCATTTGGGAATTTGAGGAGGAAAACGGAAGCCCGAACTTTGAATACTTCATCAAGCAATACAAATCGGAGATCAAACCAGATTCTATCCTTGTCTCGGATACTTTGTGGATTTCTTCTGATAAACCTGCTATACCTTATGGGTTGAGAGGTTTACAAGGAGCCAGGCTTGTTCTTGAAACGGGCACGAAAGATGTTCATTCTGGAACCACAGGTGGTTGGGCAAGAAATCCGATTGGTGAAATTTGTCAACTCATATCACAGCTTTACGATGCAAAAACAGGTAAAATAAAGATTCCCGGATTTTACAAGGATGTAAAGAAATTAAGCGATAAAGAATTGAAGAATTTCCTTGCATCAGGATTTGATGTAAAAAAGAGAATCGAAATATTTGGTTTCAAGAGCGTGAGAACGAAGAACAAAGCGGAGGTTTTGAGAAGAATTTGGGCTGAGCCAACTTTTGAAGTTCATGGCATTGTGGGTGGCTATACAGGCCCTGGGATAAAGACGATAGTTCCCCCAAGAGCTGAAGCAAAGATAAGCATGCGACTTGTCCCGAATCAAACACCGGAAAAAGCTTTCAAATTGCTTAAAGATTATGTGAAGAAGCTTAACCCGGATGTTGAAGTTATACGTGAGAACGCACTTGAGCCGTATCTTGGAGAATTCGAAGGACCCTATGCTGATTCAGCGGTGAAGGCAATCGAATATGCATTTGGAGTTAAACCCGCTTTCATAAGGGAAGGTGGTTCAATTGGTGCGGTTGTCACGATGCAAAAGTTGTTAAAAGTTCCAATTGTTATGATTGGGCTTAGCTTACCCGAGCATGGATATCATGAGCCGAATGAAAACTTTGATTGGAGACAGGCATCAGGTGGGATGAAAGCGTTTGTTAGATACTTTTATGAGATTTCCCAGATAAAATAAAAAACTTTAAAAAGGGGCTTTTGAATAAAAGCCCCTTTTTGTTTTAAAAACTTGAAACTTAACAAAAAATTTATTATTAATTACCTGTATTTTTTAGAATGTCAAACTCTAAAAAATAGGAGGAGGTGAAATTGAAAGCATTAGGGAGGCATCTTCTAATCGAGCTTTTCAACTGCGACCGAAAACTTTTGAACGATGTCTCTTTTGTTGAAAAAGTTCTGACGAAATCGGCAGAACTTGCTGGTGCAACTATTGTGAAAACATTTTTTCATCCCTTCAATCCTCACGGTGTGAGTGGGGTTGTTGTTATAGCGGAATCACATCTTACAATCCACACATGGCCTGAGTATGGCTATGCAGCAGTTGATGTCTTCACATGTGGCGACGATGTTGATCCGTATGTGAGCTATCAGTATTTAAAAGAAAAATTCAAGGCTAAAAGTAGCTACCTCATGGAGGTAAAACGCGGGCTTTCGGAAAACATAACTGGTACGATTACAAAGAAAATATCAGCAGGAGTTCTTGCAGGAGAAAGGTGAAGTAAATACTGACATACCAAATAGTAATAGAAAAGAAGTTTGGCTTACGGAATACGGACCCGGAAACACCGCTATATCTTTAAGGGTGAAGTACAAACTTTTTGAGAAAGAAACGCCTTACCAAAAGATTGAGATTTTTGAGTCTTATGACTATGGCAGGGTTATGGCGTTGGATGGGTTTATTATGCTTACAGAAAAGGATGAGTTCATCTATCATGAAATGATAGCGCATGTCCCTCTTTTTACTCATCCGGAACCAAAACATGTGCTTGTGATAGGTGGTGGAGACGGTGGTGCTGTGAGAGAAATTTTAAAACATAAAACAATCAAGAAAGTTGAACTTGTTGAAATAGATGAAGAAGTTGTGAAGACATCAAAAATTTATTTCCCAAACCTTGCATCATACCTTGATGATGAAAGGGTTGAAATAAATTTTCAAGATGGAATTGAATTTGTTAAATCAAAGCGTGGAATTTATGATATCATTTTGATAGATTCCCCGGACCCAATAGGTCCGGCGGTTGGACTTTTTGAAGAAAGCTTTTATAAAGATGCTTTTGCCTCTTTAAATGATTCGGGAATAATCGTAGCTCAATCAGAATCACCTTTTGTTTTCCCTGATTTAATAAAACGGATTTTTTTAATTTTTAAAAGGTATTTCCCAATAGTTCATTTTTATATCGCTAATGTTCCAACCTATGCAAGCGGGGTAATAAGTTTTATTCTTGGTTCAAAAAAGTTTGATCCCATAAAGGATTTTTATCCAGATAGAGTTAAAAATTTTGCTCCAACTTTAAAGTATTATAACGAAAAAGTTCATCTTGCATCGTTCGCTCTCCCGAACTTTTTCATAGATTTACTTAAATAAAAACTTTTAAATGTGGGCTTTAAAAAAGCATATATCGTCATTCTAATCGCGCTTTTTTTTATGTCCTGCCACTCTGACAAGGAAAAAGATAAAGATGTGAAATTTGCACAAACATATGGGGAAATTTTATTCCTGACTGAGAAGTTTAAAAATGATACGATTAAACTTAAAATGAAAATTGATTCTGTCTTGAGTGCAAATAAAATCGAAATGCGGGAGATCGATTCGATTGCAAAGGCATATAGTAAAGACCCTGAAAAATGGGCAAAATTTTTTGATGAAGCGAAAAAATATCTTGATAAAAAAAGCTTAAATGCTCAACCCCAAAGACATTGATGAAATATATCTTTACTCTATCTGGCTCTCTTCGGGTAGAAATTTAACTTTAAAGGCAAAAGCCAATTGCGTGGTAGAGATCCTTGACGTTGGCGAGATAAACACAGACGATGGCGCTGATTTTATAAATGCGAAAGTTAAAATCAATGGTAAGACCTATTGCGGGGATGTTGAGATTCATATAAGGGCATCTGACTGGAAAAGACATAAACATTATCTCGATGAGAGATACAATACAGTTATCCTTCATGTTGTCCTAGAGGATGACACAAGTGATGGATTTGTTCAAACAATTTCTGGGCGGAAGGTTTTAAATGCGGAGATTGACCGCAAGGTCAGTTTTCCCAGAGCACTGGTGGGGAAAGATGATAAAATCAAATGCTGTGAAATAAACCAAATAGTTCCAGCTGAAGAGAAACTTAAATGGATAAAAAAGTTAGGTTTAACGCGGTTATTTTTTAAAGCGAGAAATTTAAGCGAAAGGTTGCTTGAGATAATCGATGAAAACTTTTTCCTGATCTCAGAGCCACCAGAGAATTACCTACCAACATATCGAAGTTATTCGCTTTATCAATTATCTCATCGGTTTATATGGGATCAGCTTCTTTATGAAAAAATTATGGAAGGGCTCGGGTATTCAAAAAATAAATTGCCATTCCAAAGGCTTTCGAAAAATTTAACTTTAAGGTTCATATCAGAACATTCCTTTGCGCACTCTTATGAAAAGCAAATTTTGAAAATACAAGCGATCTTATTCGGCGTTTCAGGATTGCTTGAATATTATGTGAAGAAAAGACTTGACCATGAAACGAAACTTTTTCTTGAAGAGATGTATCAGGAGTGGGTAAATGTGAAGAAGTCCTATCGCTCTGAAATCATGCACCATTCAGAGTGGAAACTTTCATCTGTAAGACCCGCTAATTCTCCGGTGTTTAAACTTGCGGGTGCTTCTGTTTTGATATGGCGTTTGATCCATGAGGATTTTTACGCCAAGGCAAGTGATATAATCCTTTCGAAGGTAAATTTGACTGAAAAAATACAACATCTTGTAAATTTATTGCGCGTGAAGTCGGAGGGTTATTGGGAAAACCATTATAACTTTGGTCGAGGGCGCAATGTTAAAACTGGTTACACAATTGGGATTTCAAAGTCAAAAGAAATAGTTGTCAATGCAATTCTGCCCATTATGCTTGTGTTTTCAAGGATTTTTAAAAAAGAAGACATCGGAAAGAGATTGATTGAGATATATAAAAATTTCCCAAATCTTTCATCAAACTGGATAACAGCAAAACTTGAAGATGAACTTTTTAAAGGGAGGATGAAGATTTCATCATCTGGGTTAACGCATCAGGGTGGAATTCAACTTTACAAGTTTTATTGTTCGAACGCGCTTTGCAGTGCATGTGCAATAGGAAATAAACTTTTTCTTTAAGGTTTAATCTTATTGATAAAATTTTGAAGTTTCATCTCGAGATTTTCGCTTCCAGTCAATTTTGCGAAGGCATCGTTTAAATCTAATACCCCAGCTATTTTAAGTATTTCATCAAGCGTTCCGGAAGCGATGATTTTACCATGGTTAATTATTATCAATTTATCGCAGATTTTTTCGATGACATCAAGCAGATGTGAGGAATAAAAAATTGTTCTGCCGTTTTCAGCAAGTTTTTTTATTATTTCTTTAAAAATTTGAATTGAATTTGCGTCAAGACCATTTAACGGCTCGTCAAGGAGTAAAACCTTCGGGTCATGCATTAGAGCGGATATTAATATAACTTTTTGTTTCATCCCCTTTGAGAAGCTTAACATCGGCTCATTTCTGTATTCGTAAATTTCGAAAATTTCCATTAGCTCGCTTATCTTTTTTTCAATAATTGAGTCTTTCATTTGATAAATTCTACCGATAAAGGTGAGAAATTCAATTGGGGTCAAGGTTTCAAATACAGCTCCAGATTCTGGAACATAACCTATTATTTTTTTGACTGCGTTTGGGTTTTCGGTTACGCTGATGCCATCAATATAAGCAAATCCACTTGATGGTTTAATTATCCCTGTCAAAATTTTTATTGTGGTCGTCTTGCCAGCGCCATTTGGTCCAATGTATCCACAAATTTCACCACTTCTGACGCTGAAACTTACATCATTTAATACCGCTTTATCACTGAAGTATTTTGTTATTTTTATCGCTTCAATCATCTTACACTTACGGTAAAACTTCTTGTTTCGCTAATTGAATTTATTATGTTTTCATCTTTTGTAAAAGTCGCAACTTTCCAAAAGTAAGTTTTGCCATTATAGAGCGATGAGCCCGAATATGAAACGGAAATGGTATCGTTTGAACCCTCTTGGTATATCACCTTCTTCCATATCTCGTTTCCAAACTTTGAAGTGGAAATGAATATGATGTATCCAGTTGCGTTTTCAACCTTTTCCCATTTAAAAGTTAAATTGTAACCGGTGATCGCATTGTTTTCTGGTTTGATAAGTTCCGGTGACCGTAAAATTACATCGCTTTCTTCGTAGCTTGGCTTGCTTTCAAGCCCACCCTTGTCAACTGCAATAATTTTGTAGTAATAACGTTGATTTATGGAAAGATTTAATGTATCCCTATAAAAGTTGGTTGTTGAAGTTCCAATGAGATTTGAATTAACTGTTTCAAAATTTTGAGTTTGGGCTCTAAAGATTTTGTATAGCTTTATATCCCCGTCCGGATTTTTATACCAACTTAAATTGATGTAGATTTCATTGATGTCGTTGTGAGCTTCAACTGTTAACCCAAGGGGTTGTATTGGTGGATAAAGATTTATCGGTTTTGCTTTAACGGTGAGGCTTGGTTCACTTTCATTGCCTGAGTTATCGACTGCAGTAATGTAGTAGTAATAAGTTGTGTCATAATCAAGTTCTTTGTCCGCAAATATATTTTCATATGTTTGTGCGATGAATGAAAAATTCACGCTATCGGTTGAACGATAAATTTTATAAAACGCCAAATCTGATTCTCTATTGTTTTGCCAGATTAGAATCACCATGCCGTCGCCTGCAAAATAAACATATAATCCCTGTGGTGGTGATGGAGGGATTAAATCAGGTTCAATTAATTGTTGTACTTCTCTTCTACAACCCGATAAGAAGATAAACAAACACAGGCATAGAAAAAGAACGTGTTTTGGCATTTAATTTTGTGAAGATAATTTTATTAGTGTTACTTCAGCGGGGGCGTTAAATCTAATTGGTGCAAGTGTAAAACCAAGTCCCCTGTTTACATTTATTAGCATCGAGCCAAGTTGATAATGTCCTGAAACATATTTTGTTTCAACTCTTGATGGTATGACTTTATGACCGAATACAGAAAAGACAACTTGACCACCGTGGGTATGCCCAGCAAGAAAAATTTTATACCTATTGTCATGTGCGAATTTGACAAGATTTTCTGAGGGTTGATGTGTTATAAAAATTTTTAAATCAGCGGTATTTTGAGATGAAAGTTTCGAAAGTGTTTCAGTATCTGGGCGTTTGCTGTAAATATTTGTCACAAGTGTTAAACTAAGGGTTGCGTTGCCAATTTTTAAATTTACATTTTCATTGTCGTATAATTTCATTCCATACTTTTTCATCTCTTTTGAGATACTTTCAACCCCAGCCCAGTAGTCGTGATCCCCGATGCATGCGAAAACCCCAAACCTTGACTTTATTTTTGAAAGCATTTCTACAGCAAGAGGTATATATTTAGTTCCAGATGTCACAAGATCCCCAGTGAAAATAACGATATCGGGCTCGACTGAATTAACAAGGTTGATGTATTTTTCGATTTTGTTCCTTCCAGTTCTACTATCTGCTTGGATGTCGCTTATATGGACTATTTTTAGACCGTTTAAGGCGGAAGGAAGGTTTGGGGATTTGAAATTTATTGTGTTAAGATTTATTGATTTTGTATCCATGTAAATTTTTACACCAGCATATAAGGTAGTTGTTAGGGTAATTAACAAGATCAGTCTTGGATAGATAAAATTTATTCTCATCTGAACGGCTGAGGCAAGGAGAGGTGATATAACTGCTTTTGCTATATCAATTATGAGAATTGGGAAGAAAGCTTGAATTGCGAAAACAAGCCCAAACCAAAATGGATAGGTGAAAAATGCGTCAAAGGTTTTATCGCCAAATCTGAAAGCATGAATTATCCCTTGAAAACCGCTTAAATAACCTATGAAGCCAATTAGAGGGTAAGAGATTAAATAAAGCGGTATAAGGATGGCGAAAAATCTTACAATTTTTTGATTCACATTCGTAATTTGTTTAACTGCATTTGAGATTTTGACCGAGAGATATAGGTAAATCAGGATTAAAATGCTGAGCAAGATCAATGTCATCCTCAGAACCCAAGGCAAAGCTTCAATTCAAAATTTTGTTTTTTAAATTTTAAAAAATCAGCATAACAAAAACAAGCGATACAACTTTCATTTTTAGTCAAGTTTTGATAATTTATTAAAACTGCGAAAAATAAACCCTTAAAACTGTTAAGTAGATGGAATGCCTAAAAGAGTTGAAAGTGGCAATAGATGCAGTTCTCAACGCTGGAAAAGTTTTAGAAGAGTATTTTGAAAATAAAAATTACCGCATAACATATAAAAGCAAATCAGGAAAGGGAAGCCCAGTCACCGATGCTGATATTGAGTCAAATAAGATTTTGATGGAAAGGATCAGGCTTGCTTTTCCTGATGATGGATGGCTTTCCGAAGAGACGGTTGATGACCAAGCAAGGTTAGAAAAAGAAAGAATTTGGATAGTTGACCCGCTGGATGGGACGGAGGAATTCTTGGAAGGATTCCCTATGTTTTCAATTTCACTTGCTCTCGTTGAGAATAAAGTTCCAGTGATTGGTGTAGTTTATAACCCCGTAAGCAAGGAGTTGTATTTTGGTGTTAAGGGGGAAGGTGCGTATATGCTAAAAGGGGAAGAATTAAATGGTGTTTTTCCAGATGAGCAGGAACTTCAAAATTTTTTGATAAAGAGCAAAAATTATCCGAGCACACTTGATGGGGCAACTGTCATACTGAGCAGAAAAGAGGTCAATAATGTTAAGTTGATAAAGGCGCTTGCAGAGAAATTTAAAAATGTGAAGTATGCAGGTGGAATCGCTTATAAAATTGTAAGCGTTGCTGGCGGTTTTGCCGATGCTGTTGTAAGCGTTTATAATAAAAGCGAATGGGATCTTGCAGGGGCTCATATAATCGCTGAAGAGACTGGCTTAAAAGTTACCGACTCTTATGGGAAAAGTTTACACTATAACGAGAGGGAAGTCAAAAGAAAGGGAGTTATAGTTGCTAATGAATCCTTGCATGGTGAAATTTTAAAGTTTATCAGGGAGCAATAGAAAAGTAGTGATAACAAAATTTTAGAGTTATGATGTTGAAAGTTTTGTCGCTTATCCTTTGCTTTATTTCTTTAGCTTCTTTTTGCGATGTTGTTGGTGATAGAAAAAATCGTTTGAAGGTTGAATATGGAAGCATAAATATAAATGGCAAATTTTATAATCTTGATCCGAATTTTAAACGAGGGAAGTTCTCGGTTGTCTTTCCGTTTATTGCGAAGAGAATTTTTGAGATGATATTTGGCGGTGGGGCAGAGAGAAGAAGATGCGATTTTGAAATTGTGAAATTTGATGAAGAAAGTTACAAAAAGAAAAACCCAACGAACAAGATAACATGGATTGGTCATTCTACATTCCTTGTGCAAATGGATGGGGTTAACTTTCTGACTGATCCAATTTTCAGCATGAAAGCAGGTCCGTTCGGGAATAAAATTGGTTCTAAAAGATATGTCCCGCCCGCTTTGGAGATTAAACAACTTCCTAAGATTGATTTCGTTATAATCTCGCATAACCATTATGATCATCTTGATATTTCAAGTTTAAAAAAAATTGTCGAGTTGAATCCAGAAGTAAAAATTTTCATCCCGTTGGGGGTAAAGAAATTGTTTGATGAAGAAGGGATTGGCAAAAATGCGGTTGAACTTGATTGGTGGGATGAATTTGAATTTAAAGGTTTAAAAATAATTTTCACTCCAACTCAGCATTTTTCTGGAAGATGGCTAAATGACTCGAACGAGAGTTTATGGGGTGGGTATGTAGTAGTTGGAAGTAGAAGATTTTATTTCGCTGGTGACACTGGTTATTTTTTCGGGTTTAAGTTGATTGGCGATGTGTTGGGTCCTTTTGACATTGTCTGTCTTCCGATTGGTGCTTATGAGCCTGCTGAGATGATGAGACCAGTTCATATGAATCCAGAGGAAGCTGTTAAAGCTTATCTTGATCTTAAAGGCAAAATTTTTTGTGCTATGCATTGGGGTACTTTTGATTTGTCCGACGAAAGGTGTGATGAACCACCAAGGCGATTACTTGAACATGTTAAGAAATTAAACCTTGACGAAGGTAATTTTAAGGTTTTTAAGCATGGTGAAACGATGGAATGGTAAGTTTGTTTTTTATCTTTTTATGTGTTAAATTTACAGTGCTTAAGTTTGTTCTTTAACGGTTATGTGGACCCGTGGGGGTGCTTCCCTTTTTGGGAGGCTGAGAGTATACCCCTTGAACCTGATCTGGGTAATGCCAGCGTAGGGAAACGGGTCGTAATTGAGGGTTAAAAAGCCGTTTTCCTACCGCTGTTTTTGGAAAACGGCTTTTTTATTCTGTTTCCCTTCTTATATCCCATCTCAGCTTTCTAACCCCCGCGGGCTTTAAATAAAAATCAAAAAACAAAAGTGGAGAGATAAAACCATGAAGAAAATATTAATTCAAATTCTGCTTTTGCAACTCTTTATATCCTTCGCGTTTACACAAGGCAAAATAAAGGGTTATGTTTTTGATTCGGAAACGAGGAAACCACTCCCGAACGCAAATGTTTATGTTGAAAATTTAGCCCTTGGCTCGGCAACGGATCAAAAGGGTTATTTTGAAATAAATAATGTCCCCGCGGGGAGGATAAATGTTGTTGCAAGTTTTATTGGTTATGCGAAACAGAAAAAGATAGTTGAATTGGCTCCGCAGGCTGAGATAAATTTAGTTTTTTATTTGGAACCAACGGTGCTTCCATCGCAAACCGTTGTGGTTACCGCTCTTATAGCTTCAGAGAAAGAATCCCCTGTCGTTTTTTCAAATCTTGAAAAACAGCAGATAAAAGATTTTTATACCACACAAGATGTTCCAATTTTGCTTTCGGAACTCCCGTCGGTTTTGTCTTACTCATGGTCAGGCAATGGGATAGGATACAACTATCTGAATTTGCGTGGCTTTGACCAAAGGCGAATTTCTGTTCTTGTTAATGGAATTCCACAAAATGATCCCGAGGACCATGGTGTTTACTGGCTTGATATGCCTGATCTGCTTGCAAGCGCTGGAAAAATTCAAATTCAGCGTGGGGCTGGGAGCGCATTTTACGGACCACCAGCAATTGGTGGTTCTGTTAATATCATAACTTCAAATTTCTCTATTGAACCAAAAATTTCCCTGTTCACTGGCTACGGAAGCTACAATACAAAAAAACATTCAATCGCGATAAATTCAGGATTGATTGAAAACAGGTATTCACTTTACGCTCGCCTTTCTTACATAGCAACAGATGGTTACAGGGAAAAGTCATGGGCTAAATTCCCATCTTACTTTTTAAGTGCGATAAGATATGACGATAATATGACAACCCAAATTCATCTTTATGGTGGGCCCTTTGAAGATCATCTAGTTTATCGTGGAATTCCAAAGTCATGGGTAAAAGATAAAAGCAAAAGAAGAGCGAATTTGAATTATATGGATGTTACAACCCGAGATGACGAGATTGAAAACTTTAGCCAGCCACATTATGAGCTTCTACATGAATTGAAGTTAAGTGATAACTTGATTCTCAATAATACTCTATTTTACATCCGCGGGGTTGGTTTTTGGGATATGGATGCTTCGTGGGCTGATACGGTTTATTTCCGTCTTTCAAGTCCTTATGCTTTAAAGTATGGCTTTACAACCCCATCGAGAAATCCTGGTGAAGCAATAGCAAGATATTTCATCGATTTAAATCAATATGGATGGTTGCCGAGATTGATGCTTAAGCATGGGAAGGGAGAATTAACACTTGGTGCTGAGCTTAGAAAGCACACTGGATTTCACTGGGGTAAAATCGTTTGGGCTCAGAATCTTCCCGAAGGATTGCCAAGTGATTATAGATTTTATGAGTACAAAGGTGCAAAAGATATCTTTTCATTTTATCTCTACGAACTCTTCAAGTTCAGACCAGATTTGAGGTTGATGTTGGGTTTGCAGTTTGTTTATAATAGGTACAAGGTTTATAACGAGAAAGAATTTTACGACTACAATTCAGGTAAATGGATAAGCAACGAGTTTTCTGTGCCATTTCGCTTTTTAAACTCGAAAATCGGTATAAGTTATGACTTAACCCAGAATATAAATGTATATGGAAGTTTTTCAATCACAAGCAGGGAGCCAAGCAGAAGGGATTTGTATGATGCAAGTGATGGGTATTGGTATCCGTGGGGCAAGAAACCAAATTTTGAAGTTAAGCCAGATGGAAGTTTTGATTTCACAAAGCCACTGGTTAAACCAGAGAGACTTTTTGACATTGAATTTGGCGGGGGTTATTTCAGCGATAGTTATAAATTTATTGCTAACTTTTATTACATGGACTTTAGGGATGAACTTGTGAAAAGTGGACAGTTGAACATATTTGGAGATCCAATTGTTGGTAACGCCGAGAGGACAAGGCATATTGGAGTTGAATTGGTTGCTGAAATAAAGGATTTACTAATTGAAGGATTTGAGATAGGTGGCAATGCAACAATTAGTAGAAATAAAATTGTAAAGCATGGCGTTTATGTGTGGAAAAATCCATATACAGGGGAGAGATATTCAACACCCCAAAGAATTGCTCTTGATGGAAAAAGAATCGCTGGTTTTCCAGATTACATGGGTTCATTGAGAATTTCTTACAGAAAAGGCGGATTGTTGATCTCAATTTTAGGTAAGTATGTCGGTGATTTTTACACTGACAATTTTAATCTCGTCCCTTCAAATAATGTCGGCGGTATAGATAGAAAAGTGGATTCCTATAAGGTTTTCGACTTGACGGTGGGATATAGATTTGATAAAATTCTTGGGCTCAATAATTTTGAGTTGAAGATTCAAATTAATAATCTTTTCAATGCACTTTATGCTGGTTCAGGTGTTGGAGATGAATTTTATCCTGGGGCAGAAAGAAATTATTTTGTAGGTGTCGGTTTTGAACTTTAAATTAAAATTTGTTCGGCTTGCTAAAAATCGGAGGTATTGATTTTGAAGGCTATTTTAATATGCAATGGCGATGCCCCATCGAAGCGATTTTTGAGAAAAATAGTTCGAAATTATGATGTCATTGCTTGTGCAGATGGTGGCGCAAATATAGCATATAGATTTAAAATTCGACCTGATTTTATAATTGGGGATCTTGATTCCGTTGATAAAACTGTGTTGAACTTCTTTCGAGAGAAAGGGACGGAAATTATATACGATTCGGATCAAAACAGCACGGATATAGAAAAATCAGTTAAGTTTTTGATTAGCAAAGGATATACAAGTATTGATATAGTTTCAACTATTGGAACCAGAGTTGACCATAATCTTGGGAATCTTAGCGTACTTGTTAATTATCATAAGAAAGCAAATCTGAAGATAATCGATGAAGGTAGCGAGATATTTTTTGCGACAGAGAAATTCTCATTTGTAGCAAATAAGGGTGACATCATCTCGCTTATTCCACTTGGAAGGAGAGCGTTTATTTTAAGGACAACTGGCTTAAAATTTAAACTTAAGAATGAAAATTTAACTTTCTGCGGTAGAGGTGTAAGCAATGTTGCGATTGGGCGCAAAGTTTCAATTCACATCGGGAAAGGAGGTGTGTTTGTTTTTAAAATAACTTCTGAAAGGTTATGAGAGTTAATTTAGCGATAGAAGATGTTGTTCTTATTGTGTTGTATTTTATTGGTGTTCTTTATGTTGGATTTACTGCTAAGAAAAGGAATGATGATGCTGATAGCGTTGAGGAGTATCTTCTTGCTGGTAGAAGTTTAACTCTTCCAATGTTTGTTGCAACCCTTGTTTCAACTTGGTATGGTGGAATTTTAGGTGTTGGGGAGTTTACTTATAAACACGGTTTATCAGCTTGGGTGGTTTTTGGTTTACCTTATTACATCTTTGGAGCAATTTTTGCTTTTATGCTTGCGGGCAAAGTTCGTAAATCAAATCTTTTCACAATACCAGAACGCCTTGCTCAAATATATGATAAAAAAACATCATTTTTCGGTACAATTTTAACACTTATACTTGTTACTCCAGCGCCTTACTTCTTGATGCTCGGTGTTCTTTTGCAAATTATATTTGGGCTAGATTTTAAATTGAGTGTTGTAATAAGTACTGTTATTTCAACAAGTTATCTTTTTGTAGGTGGCTTTAGAGCCGATGTTTATACAGATATTTTAGAGTTTTTCCTTATGTTTTTAGGGTTCAGTTTAATAATTCCATTTGCAGGTTTAAAATACGGTTGGATTGATTTTATTGTTGCCAATGTTCCCAAGGAAATATTGAGTTTGACAGGTGGGAACTCTATTCAGTATATAGTCGCCTGGTTTTTAATAGCCATATGGACGCTTGTTGATCCAGGTTTTTATCAGAGATGCTATGCAGCGAAAAATGAGAGGGTGGCAAAGTATGGGATTTTAATTTCAATTTTATTTTGGATGATTTTTGATTTTATGACGATAACTGCTGGATTATATTCAAGGGCGATATTACCCGAACTTGAACAACCACTTATGGCTTATCCTGTGCTTGCTGAGGTTGTGTTGCCTAAGGTGGCAAAGGGATTATTTTATATCGGAATGCTCGCAACGATTATGTCGACCCTTAACACTTTAGTTTTTATTTCGGCTACCATAATTGGGAACGATATAATCTGGAGGATAAAGAAGAAGCATAATCAAGTAAGCCAGATAAACCTTTATACAAAAGTTGGGCTTGTAATAACATCTGTTGTATCAATCTTACTTGCCATTTATTTCCCATCTGTCGTGGATCTTTGGTATATAATCGGGACTTTGACTATACCTGGACTTTTAATTCCTGTTGTTACAAGCTATTTTGAGGGTTTAGCACCAAGTCCAAAGTATGC
Source organism: Candidatus Kryptonium thompsonii (assembly GCA_001442925.1). Lineage (GTDB taxonomy): Bacteria > Bacteroidota > Ignavibacteria > Kryptoniales > Kryptoniaceae > Kryptonium > Kryptonium thompsonii. The sequence continues at coordinate 13,428 of LDXX01000012.1, read as the reverse complement.
ATTTTTAATAATGGTTTCTGGATTCGTTTCTTCATTTGCTTCGTTTGCAATTGGACAGATTTTTAAGTCTTCGGATGGGGTTCCTATTTATCCATTTGGGCTTGAACCGATGTTCCCAGGGTTGATAGTTTCTACTTTGGTTTATGTTGTTGGTAAGGTTTTAGAGAGGGTTAGATAAAATTTGTTTTTTACGCTTTAAAGTGTTATTTTTACAAACAAAAAATTGAAAATTTAAAGGTAGGTTTTCGGAGATGGCAAGTCCTGATGTGATTGCAAACAGAACATTTTCGCCAAGGAAGGAAGATGTCATCAATCAGAGAAAGTGGTATTTAATCGATGCAGAAGGGCAAACCCTTGGCAGATTAGCGAGCAACATTGCTAGAATTTTAAGGGGTAAGCATAAACCGATTTTTTCCCCGCATGTTGATTGTGGGGATTTCGTTGTTGTAATCAATGCTAAAAAAATCAAGGTCACTGGAAAGAAAGAGGAGACAAAGTTCTATTTTAGACATTCGGGTTATCCTGGTGGTGAAAAATTTGAAAGTTTGCGGGATCTTTTAAAGAGGAAACCCGAATGGGTTCTTTGGCACGCTGTTAAACTCATGTTGCCAAAGAATAGACTTGCGAGAAAGATGATCAGGAAACTTAAAATCTATGCTGGACCTGAGCATCCGCATCAAGCGCAGAAGCCAGAACCGATACCTGAGGAATTACTTTTAAAGTAAAACAAAATTTTGGGATATTATCATTATGGCTGTAGTCTCATACGATGCTGTTGGGAGGAGAAAAACATCAGTTGCAAGAGTTCGTTTGGTTCATGGGACAGGAAAGATAATTGTTAATAATAGGGATTTTGAAAATTATTTCCCAATTGAAGCACACCGTGTTGATATAATTCAACCTTTAGTTGTGACAAATACGCTTGGACAATTTGATGTGATTGCAAGGGTTGAAGGTGGTGGTTTAACTGGCCAAGCGGGCGCGATAAGACTTGGTATAGCGCGAGCTCTTTTAAAGGTTGATGAGACATACAGAAAAATTTTGCGTCAGTATGGACTTTTGACACGAGATCCGAGAATGGTTGAGCGCAAAAAGTATGGACAACCCAAGGCGAGAAAAAGATTTCAGTTCTCAAAGAGATAATATTGTTAAAATTCATCTCGCATACTCTCCAAGTCCCGGGCGAGCCGGGATAATCTTTGCGGTGGTGTTCGGAGGTTTCTCCGAATTCCGCAAAGATGTGAGGAGAGTAGAGGATAAACCAAAACTAAAAACGGAGGAAAATTTTTATGCCGAGAGTTGAGCTTCAGCAGTTGCTTGAAGCGGGAGTGCATTTCGGACATTTGACCCGCCGATGGAATCCCAAGATGAAGCCGTTTATTTTTATGGAGAAGAACGGCATTCATATCATTGATTTGAAGAAAACACAAGAATACCTTGACATCGCTTGTGAGGAAGTTAAAAAGATTGTATTGCAAGGAAAACAAGTTCTATTTGTTGGCACAAAGAAACAAGCAAGGGAAATTATAAGGACGGAAGCTGAAAGGGCAGGGATGCCTTATGTGATTGAGAGATGGCTTGGTGGAACATTGACGAATTTTGTAACGATAAAGAAAAGTGTTAAGAAACTGCAAAACATTGAAAAGATGGAAGCAGATGGAACGATAGACGAGCTTACGAAAAAGGAAAGATTGAAGATTCTACGCGAGAAGGAAAAATATCAGAAAATTCTTGGTGGGATAAGAGATATGGAATCTTTGCCTGGGGCAGTTTACATAGTTGATATCAAGAAAGAGCATATCGCTGTCTCCGAAGCAAGAAAATTGAACATCCCAATTTTTGCAATGCTGGATACAAACTGTGATCCTGACTTGGTTAATTATCCAATACCTGCGAATGACGACGCTATAAAATCAATTCAACTTATCACCAAAGTTTTTACTGATGCAATCCTTGAGGCAAAAGCTGTTCTTGAATCTGAGAGATCTTTAGTTGAAACTGAACAAAAGTAAAAATAAAATTTCAAGAGCTGAAAAATGGAAATAACGCTTGAACAAATAAAGGCACTGCGCGAGAAAACCGGCGCTGGTGTAATGGACTGTAAAAAAGCACTTATGGAGACAAATGGTGATATTGAGAAAGCAATAGAATACTTAAGGAAGAGAGGAGCATCTGTTCTCGAAAAGCATGCGAATAGGGAGACAAAACAAGGACTTGTCGAAGCTTATATACATGCGGGTGGCAGAGTTGGAGCGATTGTTGAAATTAATTGTGAGACTGATTTTGTGGCAAGAACTGAAGAATTTAAACAATTGGCTCACGATATAGCAATGCAAATCACCGCAATGAATCCGAAGGTTATAAGCAGGGAGCAATTGCCAGAGGAAGTTGTAAAAAAGGAGTATGAAATTTACAAAGCGCAGGCGCTCGCTGAGGGCAAACCCGAAGATGTGGCTGAGAAAATTGCTCAAGGAAAACTTGAAAAGTTCTTTGAGGAGGTATGTCTTCTTGATCAACCATTTATAAAAGATCAAGGCAAGACGGTAAGGGATTTGATCCATGAGGCTGCTGCTAAATTTGGTGAAAACATTGTGATCAGGCGCTTTGTGAGGTATTATCTTGGGGAGGATGTGGATAAGTGAAAAAGGTCTCAGATTTCTGAGACCTTTTTTTATATTTTTTCAAATTAAAGATCTCACTTAAAATGAGCCTGCCAGTTTATAAAAGAATTCTTCTTAAGGTCAGCGGTGAAGCCTTAATGGGAAATCGCAGTTATGGAATTGATCCAATTGTTTTAAATGAATTTGCTGATGAGATAAAAGAAGTACATGATCTTGGCGTTCAAATTGGAATTGTCATCGGCGGTGGGAATATTTACAGGGGTGTTGATGCAGTAGCTGAGGGAATTGATAAAGTTGTTGGAGATCAAATGGGAATGCTTGCTACGGTTATAAATGCGCTTGCTTTGCAGAGTGTTCTTGAGAAAAAGGGGGTAATGACGCGAGTCCAAACTGCGATTGCAATGGAACAAATAGCAGAACCATTTATAAGAAGAAGGGCTATAAGACACCTTGAGAAGGGAAGGGTTGTTATATTTGCCGCTGGAACTGGGAATCCTTATTTCACAACCGATACGGCTGCTGTGTTAAGGGCAATTGAAATAGGAGCGGATATTATTTTAAAAGGAACACGAGTTGATGGTATATATGATTCTGATCCTGAGAAAAACCCAAACGCGGTCAAATTTGTTCAGATTTCCTATCTTGATATTTTGAAGCTTAACTTGAAAGTCATGGATTTGACGGCAATTACCCTATCGCGTGAAAATAACATTCCAATAATAGTTTTTAACATGACTGTTCCTGGAAATTTGAAGCGTATAGTTCTGGGAGAGAATATTGGTTCAAAGGTTGTTTATAAGGTTGAGGTTTCTCAGTAAGATAGATAGGATAAAAAACAAAAGAAGTTTATAAACATGGGTCTACCATCGACAATACCGGCAATACTTAAGGACGCAGAGGAAAGAATGAAAAAATCAATTGAGATAACAAGGCAAGAACTTGCAAGAATACGCACAGGGAGGGCAACAACAGCTCTGCTTGATGGAATCAAGGTAGATTACTATGGGCAAAGTTTACCAATTAGCAAAGTTGCAACCATAGGTGTACCCGATCCGCATACCTTGACAGTTACACCATGGGACAAATCTTTAATCCCTGTGATTGAAAAAGCTATACTTACATCTGACCTTGGTTTGAACCCAACAAATGACGGGAATATCATAAGGATTCCAATTCCACCACTTACAGAGGAGAGAAGAAGAGAGATCGTTAAACTTGTTAAAAAGTTTGGGGAAGAAGGTAAAATTGCGATAAGAAATATTCGAAGGGATGCAAATGAACATTTAAGAAGAATCGAGAAAGAACAGCATATCTCTGAAGATGAAAGAAAAAGAGCTGAGGAGCAGGTTCAGAAGCTGACCGATAAATACATAAAAGAGATTGATTTGATGCTTGAGCAGAAGGAAAAAGAGATAATGAGTTTTTAAAAATTTGAACAAGAAGTTAATAAGAGACAAAGTTTTGTCAATTCGAAATTCGCTTTCACCAGAAGAAGCAAAGGGGAGAAGTAGGCTGATTTTTCAAAATTTAAAAACATTACCTATTTTCAACACCGCCAACACTGTTCATACATATGTTTCTTCAAAGAAAAATGAGGTTGATACCATTGAAATTATAAGCTATCTTTTTTCAGTTGGTAAAAGGGTTGTTGTTCCAGTGGTTGATAAAGATAGAAAAGTTATGCGACATTCGGAGTTGAAAAGTATATCCGAGCTTAAAAAATCAACCTTTGGAATTCTTGAGCCAGAGAAGATAAGAGAAGTTGGCTTGAGCGAGATTGACCTTGTTCTTGTTCCAGCGATTGCGGTTGATAGGTTCGGAAACCGAATAGGTTTTGGGGCCGGGTATTACGATAAGTTTTTAAGCCAGGTAAACTGCCCTAAAATTGCTCTCGTCTATGATTTTCAAATCGTGGATAAAATAGAAACTTCGCCAAGTGATGTTCCTGTTGATTTTATCGTCACGGAGACTGAAATTATAAGTTGTAAGGCAGTGAAACAATAAATTAAATAGTGTCGTATCAAAGTGGTAGAACATTAAAACAAAAATTATTTTGAAAAGTGAAACGGCTTTACAAATCAAGACATGATAGAATAATTGACGGTGTTTGCGGTGGGATTGGAGAATATCTTGGGATCGATCCGGTTATTGTCAGGATAATTTTTATTCTTCTTTTCTTTATGGGTGGTGTTGGGCTATTGCTTTATATTGCTGGCATGCTAATAATTCCAGTGAACCCGGAACATACTAAGGAACAACCCCCTGTTGAACCGAAGAAAGCAGGCGGGGGCGTGCTTTTTATACTTGGGATAATTCTTGTAATTATCGGAATTGGTTTATTGCTTGAAAATTTTGGATGGCCGTTTTGGCGTTTTCTTAAAGTGGGTTTTAATTACATTTTTCCGTTGTTGATTATCGCCGCGGGGATATTTTTAATAGCAACCTACATACAAAGGAAACGAAATACATCTATTTCGGGAGTAGAATCAGGGGGTGAAAAAATTGAAATAGAAACAGAAGCGAGTGGGACAGTGAAACGACTTTTTAGATCGAGAAAAAATCGGATGATATTTGGAGTATGTGGAGGTCTTGGTGAATATCTTAACACAGATCCAACGGTTATAAGAATTCTTTGGGTTATACTTGGAATTTCGTCGCTTGGTATCGCTATATTGCTTTACCTCATCATGGCTATAATTGTGCCGGAGGAGCCGACATCTTAAGTAAAGTTTAACACCATAAGTTTAAGTTCGGTCATTTCTTCAATAGCATATCTTAATCCTTCACGCCCAAATCCGCTGTCTTTAACACCACCATAAGGCATATGATCAATTCTGTAAGTTGGATAATCATTTATTATAACACCGCCGACATCAATTTTTTCAAAAGCGTAAAAGATTTTCCTAATATCATTTGTAAAGACACCCGCCTGAAGCCCATACCTTGAATTGTTAACTTTATCAATTGCTTCTTCGAATGAATCATACTTTTCAAGCGTCACAACAGGGGCGAAAACCTCTTGACAACTTACTTTCATCTCAGGTTTCACATCAACAAGAATTGTCGGCTCGTAAAATGTTCCGTTCCTTTTGCCACCAATTAAAATTTTAGCTCCATTTTGAACCGCCTCGTTAACCCAGTTTTCTGTTTTTATAGCTGCGTTTTCATCGACGAGCGGTCCAACTATTGTATCTGGCTCAAATGGATTACCAAGTTTTAACTTTTTTGTTTCCTCAACAAATCTTTCCTCGAATTCGGAGTAAATGTCCTTATGCACATAGATCCTTTGCACCGCTATACATGATTGTCCAGCTTGGGCAAACGAACCGAGGGCGATTCGTTTAACTGCATAATCAAGGTTTGCATCTGGTTCAACCACAACGGCTGCATTCCCACCGAGTTCAAGTGTAACTCTTTTTTTGCCAGCTATATTTTTCAATTTCCATCCAACTTCACTGCTCCCTGTGAATGTGACCATTTTTATTCTATCGTCTCGCACAAGAAGTTCAATCTCATCCGCTTTGCAAGGGACAAGGTTGAAACCACCCGTTGGGTAATCAGATTTTTCAATTATTTCGGCAAGCATAATACTGACAATTGGAGTTTGGGAAGAAGGCTTCAAGATTATTGAATTACCTGCAGCAATTGCTGGAGCTACTTTGTGTGCAACGAGATTTAATGGGAAATTAAATGGGGTTATTGCAAGTATAACTCCAATTGGAAATCTTTTGACAAGCCCGTATCTTCGCTCGGAGTGGGAAGCTAAATCAAGTGGGATTATCTCACCGTTAATCCTTTTTGCTTCCTCGCTTGCAATTTTGAAAGTGAAAACAGCTCTATCTACTTCTGTCCGTGAAAATGAAATCGGCTTCCCCATTTCTTTAGTTATCATTTCGGCGAATTCCTCACGACGCTTTGAGATTTCATTTGAGATGAACTCAAGGATCTCCGCTCTTTTATAAGACGGTAGTTTCTTTGTTTCCTCAAAAGCGTTCTGTGCAGAAATCACAGCATCTTCAAGATCATCAGGGGTTGCAAAGAAAACTTCGCCAACAATTTCTCCGTTAAATGGATTTTTAATTTGAACCTTTCTTGGAGAGGTTCGCCATTCACCGTTGATAAAGAATTTGTGTTCTTTAACCATGGCTGGTTTGGTGTGTATTTTTATATTTCTAATATTTCCCTGACTTTTGCCACAACTTCTTCAAGACTTATTAAAATTCTTTCACCTGTTTTTCTTACCTTTATTTCAACTTGGTTATTTTTTAAGTTTCGTTCGCTCACAATCACCTGCAACGGCATGCCCAATAAATCCGCGTCTTTAAATTTAAACCCGGGGCTTACATCCATCCTATCGTCGTAGATTACCTCGATTTTTTCGGCGTTAAATTTTTCGTAAAGATTATCAGATACTTCAACGACTTTCGGGTTTTCCGTATTTACGGAGATCAGGTGAACATGGTATGGAGCGATTGCCTTATCCCATATTATTCCGTTCTCATCATGATTTTGTTCAATGTGGCAGGCGATTATTCTTTCAACGCCAATTCCATAGCTTCCCATTATTATCGGTTTTTCTTGACCATTCTCATCAAGAAATGTCGCTTTCATAGATTCTGAGTATTTCGTTCCAAGTTTAAATATATGCCCGATCTCGATCGCGTTTACAATTCTCAACGGATTTCCACAATTTATACAGGGTTCGCCTTCCTCAACTTTTCGCAAATCGAAATACCCATCAACCTTTACATCTCTTTCCATGTCTATATTCGCGATGTGGTAGTCATCTTTGTTTGCCCCGCTTATCAAGTTGTTCGCTCCTTTTAGTCTCATATCTGCAATTATTTTGAAATTTTTAAGTCCGATCGGACCGATTGAGCCAGCATTTGCTCCTGTTAAGTTCTTTAATTCCTCGGGTTCCATTGGTGATATTTCTCCACCTCCAAGGGCTTTCAAAAGCTTCGCTTCAACGAGTTGATCATTTCCAAGCATTAAAATTAACACGGGTTGACCATTGTGCTTATATACAAGCGATTTAGCAAGAATTTCTGTAGGGACATTTAAAAATTGTGCGAGTTCGTTTATCGTTCTAACATTTGGTGTGTAAATTTCTTTAAGCGGTTGACTTTCGGGGTATCTTTTCGCGGGTGGGACATTTGACTGTGCTATCTCTGTATTTGCGGCGTACCCACATTTATCGCACAGGACAACTGTATCCTCGCCATATGGTGATTCAACCATAAATTCTTCAGATGCAGAGCCACCCATGGCTCCCGTTGAAGCTCCAACGATGAAAAATTTTAACCCGCACCGCGTGTAAATTTTTATGTATGCCTGCTTGTGAAGTTCGTAAGATCTATCAAGCCCCTCCCAAGAAGCATCAAGGCTATATGAATCCTTCATTATAAACTGCCTTCCCCTTATGACTCCACTTCTTGGGCGTGGCTCATTTCTGAATTTAGTTTGGATTTGATACCATATTTGAGGCAAATCTTTGTATGACTTTATGTGGTGCTTCGCAATTTGGCAGATAACCTCTTCATGTGTAGGTGCTAAAACCAATGGTCTATTTTTAAGTTGAAAAATTACATCGCCAAAATCTCGTAATCTTCCGGTTTCCTCCCACAGTTCAATTGGATTTAAAGCCGGAAGATGAAATTCCTGACCCCCGATTGCGTCCATTTCTTCTCTTATGATTTGCATAACTTTCTTAGCAACCCTCCAACCGAGCGGAAGAAATGAATACACGCCGGCTGCAAGCGGACGGACGAGCCCAGCTCTTATCATCAACTTATGGCTTGGCATTATCGCATCAGAAGGGTCTTCCTTCAAAGTTGGAACAAATCCCCAAGATAATTTCATCCTGACTTTTATTTTTGTTTTTAAATTTTTAGCTCATTTTCACAACTATAATCAACAGCTGAAGAAGCTTTTAAAATTTTACTTAATCAATCTGAAAAATCAAATTCTCAGATCTAGCCTATTTTAGTTTGCAAATACCAGACAATATACATAAGTGCAAGCGTGAAAAGGATGTAAAGTATGTAGATGGGGTTTGAGAAAAATTCTTTGAATAAATTCCAAATCTCAGCAAAGGAATTTCTCATAGCTCTGCTAAAATTTTGTTTATTTTTTCTTTAAATTCGCTTGCTTTCTCTCTTGCCTTCTGAGCAAAATCGAGTGAACTGGAGGCGTAAATAATAGCACGCCCCACATTTATCAAGGCAATTTTATCTTTGTTAATTCCGTATTTTAGTGCCACTTCTAAATCACCTTTTTGCGCTCCAATTCCGGGGATTAAAAATAATTTTTCGTTGGAAATCTCACGCACAAGTTTTATATCCTCTCCTCTTGTTGCGCCAACGACGAATCCAACATTATCTAAATTTATGAATTTTTCTGCAACCACTTGAAATAAAAATTTATCTTCACACTTTACATATTGAAAATCAAAAGCCCCGGGATTTGAGCTCAAGACCAAGACAAATATGAATTTATCTTCGAATTCCATAAACGGTTTAAGGGGTTCAACTCCTAAATATGGGTTAACCGTGATCGCATCCGCTCCAAGCTCAATAAATGCACTTTTTGCGTACATTTCGTTGCTTGAATTTATATCTCCCCGTTTTGAATCAAGGATAATTGGTATATCTTTGGGGATAGATTCAATCGTTGCTTTTAAAATTTCAAATCCACGAGTTCCAAGTGCTTCGTAAAACGCTGAATTTAACTTGTAGGCGCAGACAAGCTCGTTGGTCGCTTCAATTATTTTACGGTTAAATTCCAAAATGGAATCTACTGATTTGCTCAATCCAGCGGGTAGTTTTTTAAGGTCTGGGTCTAATCCAAGGCAAAGCAGGGAATTATTTTGGGCGATCGACTTTTTTAGCTTTTGAATGAAACTCATAGACTCTGAGCTATTTCGGGAATTTTTACAAATTTAAAATAAACTTTCCAGAAATTCAACCTTTAATTAAGTGAAATTTGAAAGGCGGGGCACTTGACAAGCTCGATTTTTTTTATTATATTAAGCCTAAATTTCTAAGAAATTTAGGTAAAATAAATTTTTACACTAAAAAATTATGCAAATTGATGATATTGACCTTAAAATTTTAGACATGCTTCAAAAAAATGGCAGGATAAAAAGGAACGAGCTTGCTCAGGTACTTGGTCTTTCTGTTCCATCTGTAAGTGAAAGGATGAAGAAGCTTGAAAATGAGGGAATTATAAAGGGCTATACTGCATTGCTCGATTCTAAAAAGCTTGGGAAGGACATTACGGCTTTTGTCTTCGTCTACATTGATTCATCAAAGAACTATCCTCTTTTCATTGAACGAGCAATGGAAGTGGACGAAATTCTCGAATGTCATTCGATAACCGGTGAGGGCTCACATCTTTTGAAGGTTAAAACCGAGAACACATCAACGCTTGAAAAACTTCTTGCGCGGATTCAGTCCTGGCCGGGTGTCACGGGGACGAAAACTAACATTGTCTTGTCAACGATTAAAGAGACCACGAGAATAAAAATTTTTAATGAAGATTAAAAAAATTTTTCAACGGAGGTGTCATCGGTGGGCGAATTTAAGGTCATTGCAGATACAGTCTGGACTATGATTGCTGGTTTTCTTGTTTTTTTCATGAACCTTGGTTTTGCAATGCTTGAAGCAGGACTTCAAAGGAGTAAAAATGCTGTTAATATCTTAATGAAGAATTTTGTCGTTTTTTCTGTCTCTTCAATTTCTTTTTTTATTATAGGTTGGGGTATTATGTTTGGCGATGGGAATGATTTTTTTGGTATCAAAGGTTTATTGTTTGTTTCAGGTCAAGATAATTCCCCTGCAACTGGTGAGAATTATTTCGGTGTATATAAAGCGATAAGCTGGGCATCAGTTCCATTGTGGGCAAAATTTTTCTTTCAACTTGTTTTTGCTGGGACATCCGCGACAATTGTATCAGGGGCAGTTGGTGAAAGGATAAAATTCAAAAGTTTCCTTATTTTTTCATTTTTAATGGTTGCGCTTATTTATCCAGTCGTCGGGCACTGGATTTGGGGTGGTGGATGGCTTAATAAAATTGGATTTCTTGATTTCGCCGGCTCAACTGTGGTTCATTCTGTTGGGGGCTGGTCTGCGCTTACAGGGGCAATTCTGCTTGGTCCAAGGCTTGGCAAATATAAAAATGGGAAAATTAATCCAATTCCAGGGCATGATTTAACGCTTGCTACACTTGGGACATTTATTTTATGGTTCGGATGGTTTGGTTTTAATCCGGGATCAACAATGTCGGCGAATTTTTCAGATATAGCGAGAATTGCAACCATCACAAATATGTCCGCAGCTTCAGCAACTTTGTCAGCCTTAATGACATCATGGGTTTTTTTAAGGAAACCTGATTTAACAATGGTTCTCAATGGATGTCTTGCGGGTCTTGTTGCGATAACCGCGCCCTGTGCCTATGTTTCGGTTTTCTCATCGCTTTTAATTGGTTTCATAGCTGGGATACTTGTTGTTTTTTCTGTTTTATTCTTTGACAAGGTTAGGGTTGATGATCCGGTTGGGGCTATATCTGTTCATTTGATAAATGGAATCTGGGGAACACTTGCAGTGGGTTTATTTCACGAGAAGGACGGTTTAATAAATGGAATGGTGGAGTTGCTTAAAGTTCAATTTCTCGGTGTGATTGCTGTTGGGGCGTTTACGTTCATGAGCTCATTTGTTATTTGGCTTGTTATAAAAGAAATTTTAGGGTTAAGGGTTTCAGAGCAGGAGGAAATCGAGGGACTTGATCTTAGTGAACATGGACAGGTATGTTATCCTGAGTTTTCAATCCTTGGCTCAACATTTTTTTCGGTTGAGTTCCAGGAAATTGAACATGAAAAAATTTCTGAAGCCAAGAAAGAGATATCAAAGAGGAAACCTCCGATCCCTTTGGAAAAGCCCAAAATAACCGATGCTGGAAAGCCAGATGAGGATAAAAGTTTTAAAATTAAGGTTGAAAATTTGGATAAAAGGATGTTTGTTAAGTTATGGCGCGAGATGTGTTCGGGGGATTGGAGGAAGGTGCCTCTGGAGTTTAAAGATATATATCCAAATGTTAAGTTATTTTCTGGAGATGAAATTTTATTTTCAAGGGGCAATCCTGACATCACAATTAAAAAATTTGCAAAAGTTTTGAGCGAAGCAGGTTTTAGAGGCTTCAAGATAAAAATTATAAAAGAATAAAAGGAGGTGTTTAAAAATGCTGTGGTTTATTTTTAGCTTTCTTGCTTTGCTTGCGATTTTTATTTTTGCATTTACCTTGCTTTATGTTAAAACTCCACCTCACCTCGCCTTTGTGAGAACTGGTTTTGGAGGTAGAAAAGTTGTGATAGATGGTGGCTCAATCGTTTTGCCCATAATTCAAGATATTCAATGGATATCTCTTAAAACATATAAACTTGAGGTTTTTAAATCAGGTCGTGAGGCTTTTATAACGAAAGATAAATTAAGGGTTGATATCGGGGCTGAATTTTATGTCAAGGTTGAACCAACTGAGAAAAGCATAGAGATGGCTTCCCGAAGCCTTGGGGAGAAGTCATTCTCTGAGGATGGGATAAAAACCCTTGTTGAGGAAAAACTCATCTCGGCGTTAAGGGCTGTTGCTGCTACAATGGATATGGCTGAAATTCACGAGAACAGACGATTGTTTGAGGAAAGGGTTATGGAAAATTTGAAAGATGCGCTTCTTCAAAATGGGCTTACGCTTGAAAATGTCTCGGTTTATTATCTTGATCAGACGGATAAAAACTATTTTGACCCAAACAATATATTTGATGCGGAAGGATTGAGGCAAATAACAGCTCAAACTTCGATGAGATTGAAGGAAAAGAACGAAATAGAAAGAGAAACAGAAGTTGCCATAAAGCAAAAAGATGTTGAAACCTTCAAATTAAAACTTCAGCTTGACAAGGACAGAGCTTTTGCCGAGGTTGATCAAAGTTATCAGGTGGAGACATACAAAGCAAAACGATATGCTGAAATTGAGCAGTTTAAAGCTGAGCAAGATAAAATAGCACGCGAGGCTGTGATTCAAAAAGAACGCGCAATAAGAGAAGCTGAAATTCAAAGCGAGGCAGCTTTGGTGAAACAGGCGAAATTGAAAGAGGAAGCCGAGATTGAAAAACAAAAGGCAATCGAGCAGTTGAAACGCGATGTTGAAATATCAATTTTGCTTAAGGAGAAGGAAAAGGCGGAAGCCGAGGCTTTGAAATTGCAAGCAAATGCAATCGAAGAGGAAGCGAAGCAGAAAATAATAACTGTTGCTGAAAAAGCAAAAGCGGAAAGGTTAAAGGAAATTGCATTAATTGAAGCATTGAAGGAGCTTGAAGTGGCTGAACAAAAAGCTAAAGCGGTTGAAATACTGGCTAAATCAAAAATGAAGGAAGGTGAATCGGAAGCATTTGTTAGAATGAAGAAATTTGAAGCTGAAAATGTTTTGAGCGAGAAGATAATAAATAGGGACATCTTGTTAAGCTTGATTGAAAAAGCTCCAAGTATATTGAGCGAACTTATGGCGCCCGCAAAAAATATAGAGGGCATTAAAATATTTCAAATAGACGGAGGACACCGAACTGACAATTTGCAATCTTCCTCAATCCCGCTTGGGCTCATCAACGCGATAATCGGGGCGGGTGCTTTGATTCCAATTCTGAGGGAGTTAATAGATTTTTCAAAGGTAGATAAAAATGTCATCGAAAAGATAGCAGAGTATATTCCAAGTATAAAACAAGCAATCAAACAATAAATTAAAAACAAAATGGCAAAATCCT
>LDXX01000011.1 GCA_001442925.1 Candidatus Kryptonium thompsonii | reverse complement strand
TATATTTCTACAGTTTGATCACGAATAAGTTTTCAAGTGTTAAGAAGATGGTTTTAGTGAAGTAGGGAATAGTGTGGTGCTTTAGTAGTGAAGTTTCGAAAGGGTGAAAAATTCCAATTTTTGGGTGGGTATTTCCCCCAAGTTGATATTTCGCAATTTTGAACTTGACAAGGATTGAAAAAAATTTTATTTTTTCTAAAAAACAAAAGGTGTGGGATGAAGAAACGACTTTTTACACCTGGACCGACGCCAATTCCAGAGAATGTTGCACTTGCAATGGCACAGCCGATAATTCATCATCGTAATCCCGAGTTTATCGAAATTTTTTCAAGAGTTAATGAGAATTTGAAATATCTTTTTCAGACCAAACAAGATGTTTACACTTTGACAAGCAGTGGAACTGGGGCGATGGAGGCGGCGGTTGCTAATCTTTTATCGTTTGGAGATAAAGCAATATTTGTAAATGGTGGGAAGTTCGGCGAGAGATGGGGGGAGATATGTCGTGCTTACGGCGTTGATGCAATTGAGATTAAAATCGAGTGGGGTAGGGCAGTCACACCTGAAGAAGTTAGAGATGAATTGAAAAAACATCGAGATGTGAAAGCAGTTTTTGTAACGCATAGCGAGACATCAACGGGTGTTTTCACCGATGTAAAGGAGTTGGCTGAAGTTGTCCATGAAAATTCGGATGCGGTTATTGTGGTTGATGGAATCACATCCGTCGGGGCGCATGAACTTTATATGGACGATTGGGGGCTTGATGTTGTGATAACAGGTTCGCAAAAAGGCTTGATGATACCGCCTGGTCTTTCATTTATAGCGTTGAGCGAGAAGGCTTGGAAGATGGTTGAAAAGTCAAATCTTCCGAAGTATTATTTCAGCCTGAAAAAAGCAAGGAAAGCTCTTCAAAATGGTGATACACCGTGGACCCCAGCAATTGCTTTAATAGTTGCTCTTGATGTCGCTTTGAAAATGATAAAAGACGAAGGGCTTGAAAATATATGGAAGAGACATGAAAAGCTGTCGAAAGCTGTGAGGGAAGGATGTAAAGCGATTGGGTTGAAACTTTTTGGAAATCCACCTTCACACGCTGTAACTGCAGTTTATTTCCCTGATGGAATTGACAAAAAAGAGTTTCAGAAAGTTTTGAAATACAAATATGGCATTACTGTTGCAGGCGGACAAGAGCATTTGAAGGATAAAATATTTAGAATTTCTCACCTTGGGTATTATGATGAAATTGACATCGTCGGTGTAATTTCTGCGCTTGAGATGGCGTTGGCAGAAGTTGGTTTTGATGAGTTTAAACTTGGTGATGGGGTAAAGGCTGTGCAGAAAGTTTTTGCTGAATATGAGAAAATCGAGGTTAAACAAGGTGGAAATGATGAATTTTTAAGCTGTTGTCATTAAAAATAAACATGAAAAGCAAATGAAGATTTTGATAACAGATCCGATTGAGGAAAGTTGTGTTAACATCTTAAAAGATGAAGGTTTTGAAGTTGATTTGAAGCCAGGGATTTCAAAGGAGGAGATTAAAAAGATAATCAACAATTATGTCGCTTTAATAGTTAGGAGTGGGACTAAGATAACGGCGGACATAATTAATGAGGCGAAGAATTTGAAGGTGATTGCTCGAGCTGGGGTTGGAGTTGATAACATTGATGTTGAAGCTGCAACGAGGCGCGGTATAATTGTGATGAATACACCAGGGGGGAATACAATTTCAACGGCTGAGCATACAATGAGTTTAATACTTGCGCTTGCAAGAAATATACCACAGGCGTGCAATGATTTAAAAATGGGAAATTGGGAGAGAAAGAAGTTTATGGGAGTGGAACTTTACGGTAAGACCATTGGTATAATTGGCCTTGGGAGGATAGGACGTGAGGTGGCGATAAGGTGTAAAGCTTTTGGCATGAATGTGATTGGTTATGATCCCGTAGTTTCTTCTGAGATTGCTTTAAAATTTGGAGTTGAGCTTGTCTCTGAGATTGATGAAATTTATAGAAGAAGTGATTTTATAACTGTTCATGTACCTTTAAACGATGAAACGCGTGGGATGATAGGTAGAAATGAACTTGCAAAGTGTAAGCGCGGGGTTAGGATAATAAATTGTGCTCGTGGTGGGATCATTGATGAAATGGCTTTGCTTGAAGCAATTGAATCCGGACATGTTGCTGGTGCTGCACTTGATGTCTTTGCTCAGGAGCCCCCACCCAAAGATCATCCTTTGATTAAGCATCCAAAAGTTATTGTAACACCTCACCTTGGTGCAGCTACAGAGGAAGCCCAAGAAAAAGTTGCAATTCAAATAGCACACCAGATTGCCGATGCTTTAAAGGAGCGAGCGATTGTTGGTGCTGTCAACGCTGAAATTTTGCAGTTTGCGATGAACGAAGAAATAAAACCTTATCTTTTGCTTGCTGAAAAGATCGGTCTATTTCAGGCTCAAATTTTGAAAGGGAAAATAACAAGTGTGACTGGTATCTTTGTTGGAGAGTTGTTAAAAAATTCCTCGCAGATTTTAATGTCTGCGTTTTTGAAAGGGATGTTAAACTATCTTATGAGTGAGCCTATAAACTACATTAATGCCCCTGTGATCGCAAAGGAGATTGGGCTTGTTGTGAATGAAAAGGTTGGTGAGGATAAAGGTAATTACACGCATCTTTTAAAGTTTGAAGTCAAAACAGATAAGGAGACAAGGACTGTTTCTGGGACAGTTTTTGGGAATAATGATATTAGGATCGTTGGGGTTGACGATTTTCGTTTCGATTTTAAGCCAGAGGGAATTTTGCTTGTTTATTCAAATATTGATAGGCCTGGCATGCTTGCGTCGGTTAGTGCAATTCTTGCTCGTTCAGAAATTAACATTGCTGATCTATCACTTGGGAGATATGGGATTGGTCAAAAAGCTTTAACTGTGATGAGTCTTGACAACGAGATACCTCAAGATGTTTTGCGTGAGATCTCGGCAATAGATGGTATTTTCGATGTAAGGGTTGTTAGGTTTTAATTTTTGGCACAGTTTTTGCATATCGCACATTTTGTTTCTTTAAAAAAATCTTGACAAAGTTGTTTTCAAGTGTTATATTTATTATGCAAAACTAAAAACAAAATTCTGATAGCAAGTTGATATACTGCTACTTACTTTTAAACTCACCATTAAAAGTTTCTTCCATTTGTTTCCTAAACACACCAAAACAAACATATCAGGAGGAATAAAGATATGTATCGCAAACTGTTAATTTTATCGTTGTTGCTAATTTTGCCGGGGTTAATTTTGGCACAGGTTGGTAAAATAGCGGGTAAAGTTGTTGACATGGAAACAAAAGAACCTTTAATTGGGGCCAACGTAATAATTGAAGGAACATTACTTGGTGCCTCAACTGATTTGAACGGTAACTATGTTATTTTAAATGTCCCTCCTGGGATTTACACCGTTAAGGCAAGCTATGTTGGTTATCAAACGATAACGGTCAGAAATGTCAGGGTAACCGTTGGTTTAACTACCGAGGTCAACTTTGAATTACCAAGTGAGGCAATTCAGGTTCCAACAGTTGAAGTTGTAGCGGAAAAGCCATTAATTGAAAAGACAGCGACAAATGAGATAAGAGTTGTTCGTGCTGAAGATGTTCAAAATATGCCTTTGCGTGGTTATACAAGCGTCGTCGCAATTCAAACTGGTGTAGTCCAGGTCGGTGGAACAATATATGTTAGAGGTGGAAGAAGCGAAGAGGTTGCATACTATGTTGATGGTGTTTACTTTAATAACCCATATAACTACGCAAGGACGGGTGAAGTCGTCACAACGGCAATTGAAGAGGTTTCTTATCAGGCAGGTGGATTCAACGCAGAGTATGGATATGCGATGTCTGGTGTTGTCATTACGACAACAAAGACAGGTGGAACGAGATATTCAGCGACACTTGAAATGATAACCGATGAATATGGTGGGTTCTTTAGAAGCAGAGAAACAGGAAATCCAAACTTCTACAAGAAAAATGTTTTAACGGGGGCTTATTCACAAGGTTATAGTTTGTACTCCATTAGCCTTGGTGGTCCATTAATTCCAGGGTTTGATAAAATAAGGTTTTTTGCTGCCCTTGAGAGAACATTTATGAGAAATAGGAGACCTTCTTTCTATAATGGTGTTCAAGCGACAGTTGTTGAAGGTCAAGATACATTTAACATTAACATACCAGCTGGGATTTTGAGAGGTAACTCAACCTCGAGGTGGTTATTTAATGGAAATGTGGTGTTTGACTTTAAGCCAATTAACTTGAGGATTGGGGGAACTTCATTTTTCAGAACGGATAGGGAATACATCCATTCTTATTCTGCATTTAACTATGGAAGGATGCCAAGAACTGAAGAAACAACACATGGTTATTATGCAAAGTTAACGCATACGCTTTCACCCTCAACATTTTACACATTAATGTTCAGCTGGTATAGGACATTTACAGAATCAGGTGATAATATCTGGTGGGATGATATTGAATCATATGGTGATAAGAATAAGAACCCACAACTTAGAGATTGGGGTAGAAATCAGCCATTTAGACCATTCTCATTGTTTGCTCAGGAAAACACAGTTTATCCAAACTACTCAAAGAACCTGTCTTCCTATGTTGGAGTTAAATTTGATATCTTGCATCAGCTTGGAAGAGTGCATGAAATTAAAGCTGGATTTGATTTAAGGTATAACACGATTAGAGTTTATGGGTTGAGGGCACTTGATATAGCGAACAACAGAAGAAACAATCCAACTGGTTCGAATGAAAATATTTATCAAACAGCTTTCGTTAACACGCTTGGTTATGATGTAACCGGTAAGACCGAAATTAACACTGGTAGAAATGGAGCAAAGCATCCGATCGTTGGAGCAGCTTATATTCAGGATAAAATTGAGTTGCCGGAGTTGATCTTGAACCTTGGTTTGCGTGTTGATTACGTCAACCCAAATACGGATCAGCTTGTCGATCCTACCAAGATTATCCTTGAGTCAAAGGGTGACTGGTATGATATGGCGGACGCCAACTTTAAGGCATCGAAGCCATATTATATCTTTGCTCCGAGATTAGGTATTTCATTCCCTGTTACAGACAGAACGGTATTCCATGCTCAGTATGGTGTGTTTAGCCAAGCACCACAGTTGAACTTGTTCTACACAAGCACGATATTGTTTGCGCAGTACATTAGATCTGGTAACTATATCCGTGCTGGTAATCCGAACTTGAGACCTCCGAAGACAATTGCTTATGAGGTTGGCTTTGCTCAACAAATTACAAGAAATGCAAGCCTTGATATCACCGCATACTATAAGGAAACAAGAGACCTTATCCAGATACAAAATATTCTTGCCACTCCAACGGCTTACGCAATGTATGTAAACGGCGACTATGGAACGATAAAGGGATTATCGTTTAGCTTCAATTTGAGACGTACAAATAGAGTTGCTGCTGTTGTAAACTACACACTGCAATATGCTGCTGGAACTGGTTCAGCAGCGACGACGAACTTTAACATCGCATGGCTTGGTGGAAACTTCCCGACATTTGTAGCGCCACTTGATTTCGATCAGCGTCATACGGGTAGCATCAATGTTGACTTTAGAACTGAAAAAGGTGATGGTCCAACAGTATTTGGAGTTAAGCCATTTGAATACTTTGGAATTAACCTCTTGTTCAGATTTGGAAGTGGGTTGCCTTACACACCAGTTGAGTACAGGAGCTATATCTATGGTCCAGGATGGCAGATTCCGAAGGCAGCGGTTAACTCAGGTTATGGTCCTTGGACCAGCCAGCTTGACTTGAAGGTTGATAAGTTAATTAAGATCGGAAGAGTTAATTTTGACGTTTATCTGTGGGTGATCAACTTATTCGACAGCAAGAATGTTTTGAGTGTTTACAACTCAACTGGCTTGCCTGATGCCGATGGATGGTTTAGAACACCTGAAGGTGCTACATGGGCTGAGAACCATGGTCCAGAGGCTGTGAAGTTGTATAATTATATGCTTGCACATCCATATAACTGGGGCGAGCCAAGACAAGTAAGATTTGGGTTCAGAATTGATTTGTAAGATTTTTTAGTTACCTCGGGCACGCCTTAAAAAGCGTGCCCGCTTTCGGTTGATTTTTAAAAAATAAATTCCGGAGGAACAAGTATGCGAAGGTTAATTGTAATTTTAACATTGTTTATCTTTGCCTTTACCTTAACAGTAGCAGCTAAAGAAAGAAACAGCGAACGTGGGAAAATTGCATCGATATTGAAATCAAATGTTTTAGTTCTGGAAAAATTTGATGTTAACAGAATTTCAAATGATGTTGAAAATACCGGTCAATATGTGAGCTATCACAGGACGGGTGATGCTGGACTTGAGTGGCCCAAGGGGTCTCATAAGACGGCCGATTTTGCTGCTGGAGTTTGGGTTGCAGGTAAAGTAAGAGGAACAGGTGAATTAAGAACAGCCGCTGCTGAATATCAAGTTGAATTTGAACCTGGTAAGATACTTCCGAATGGTCAGCCGGATAATCCAGATAATCCGAGGTATAAAATTTGGAAAATCAATAAGACAGATCTTTATAACCCAAGTGATGATTACCTGAATTGGCCCGTTGAGGACGGAGCTCCATGGGAGGATGTTAATGGTGATGGTGTTTTCACAAGGGGCGTTGATAGACCTCTTTTGATGGGTGATCAAACATTGTGGATGGTATTTAATGATGCTAATCCAGCTGCGCACAATATCTTTAAAACTGCACCGATGGGACTTGAAGTTCAAATGACGATTTGGGGATATAATAGGGTTGACGCATTTGGTGATATGATGTTTGTGAAGTGTTTAATAATCAATAAAGGCAACAATACATACGATTCAACATTTGTCGCACTTTGGGATGACCCTGACCTTGGATATGCAGGTGATGATTATGTTGGATGTGATACAACATTGAGCTTGGGATATTGCTATAACGCAAGTAATACAGATAATGTTTATGGTTCTGCACCGCCAGCAATTGGAAGGGACTTCTTCCAAGGGGTAAGAGTATACACTGGCAATCCGAATGATTCAGCAAAGGCATTTGGTAAATGGTGGAAAGGATATAAGAACCTCCCGATGTATGCGTTTACATTCTACTGGAATGGTGCACCGTTCCCGTATCGTGATCCTGAATTTGCAGATGAAGCGTATAACTTTATGAAAGGATATCTTGCAGATGGAACACCTTATGTTGATCCTAACACAAATCAAGCAACGAGATTTGTTTTCCCAGGCGATCCAGAGGCAAGAACAGGTTGGCTTGATGGGACAAGAGTTGGTCCTACGACCTTATCGCCGGGTGATAGAAGATTTTTGATGTCAAATGGTCCATTTACACTTGCCCCTGGTGATACACAGGAAATCGTTTTCGGTTTGCTTATTGCGAGAGGTTCAAGCAATGTTAATAGTGTGACGGTTTTAAAACTTGTCGACAGGCAAGCGCAGATAGCTTATGATATTGATTTCCAACTTCCACCGACACCACCAGCTCCAAATGTTCAAGTTGCAGAGCTTGACAGAGAGATCATTCTCTATTGGCCTTATGACAAAAATATCGATGAATATAGCGAGATAGACTTAATTGACCGTGATCCAGATGGAAATCCGACAAGATATAACTTTGAAGGATTTATTGTTTATCAGTTTGATTCACCAACTCAACCAACAAAATGGACAAGGATTGCAGTTTTTGATGTTGTGAATGATGTTAAGGACATAAAGGATTGGGTATTTGATCCAGCGAGAGGTGAAAATATTGAAGTTACCGTTGTCAAAGGAACTGACAGTGGAATTGAAAGAACTATAAGAATAAAGAAAGATTACCTTAATGATAAACCTCTCGTCAATGGAAGACCTTATTACTTTGCGGTAACTGCCTATGCATATAACCCATATGGCGTGCCAAGATTCTATGAAAGCGCAAGAAATATAATAACTGTTACGCCAAAGCCTGTTAGCCCTGGTGTAAGGTATACAAGCGCGGTTGGTGATACTGTAAGAGGTATTCACAAGCAAGGTGTGAGTGATGGTGAAGTGTTTGGTCTTGTGGTTGATCCGACAAAGTTAACCGGACATAAGTATGAAGTACGATTTGAAGAAGTGGCTGGTGAAATCACATGGAAACTCATTGATCTTAATACAAATCAAGTTAAGTTAAGCGGGCAGACAAATCAGAGTGGCGATGGTAACTATACCGTTGTAGATGGAATTCAATTTAAAGTTGTTGGACCACTACCTGGGCCGAAAGGTTGGGCGTGGACCAAGGGAACGAGAAAGTTGACATGGGCTAATGCGGATATTATGACAGGTTTTGGTTTGCCAGAACATTTGTTTACATTCAATGGTGCATTTGGATATATTTCACCATATGGCTTGTTTGTGAGCGGTAATGAGCACAGTGATGTTGTTACTCCTGATAAGTTAAGGAATATAAGAATTGTCTTCGCTAATACTGATACTGATGGTAATATTACAGGTGCTCCAGAAAATGCATCGTTTGGGTATAGATATTTAAGAAGGGCAAATGCAGCTCCGGCAAAGCCAGAATTTGCGCCATATATAAAGAACCCAGATGGAGGATATGCATTTCAGGAGTTCGGTTTGAATGGACAAAAGAATGTTCCGCTCGCTGTGTATGACATAGAGGCGAATCCACCAAGGAGACTTGCTGTTGGATTTTTGGAGAATAATGCTACAAACGGACTTGTAGACGGAAAATATTGGCCTGGTGATTTTAATGTTTATGATAATATTGCAGCTTCAGGACCTCGTGAATGGCTGTTTATATTTGATGTTGCTTATAGTGAGACACAAGATCCGAATTTATCAGTGGATATATTGAGCAACGATTTGCCCGTTATGTATATGGCTACATGGAATCGCAGGGGTAATGTTGCATTTAGCAGCGGTGATGAGTTAGAGATATATGCGAATCATCCAAACACTGTTAACGATGTGTTCGAGATAACTGCTCCTTCTGCACCGACATATTCAGTTGAGACTGCGAAATCTGACCTTGAAAAAGTTAATGCATTCCCGAATCCATACTTTGGAGCATCACCACTTGAGAAGGATATAACCGAAGCATTCATTACATTCACAAGATTACCTAATAAGTGCACAATAAGGATATTCACAGTTGCTGGAGACCTTATTAGAACAATTCAGAAGGATGACGATAGTCCTTATGCGAGGTGGGATTTGAGAAATGAAGCTGGTGTGCCTGTGGCAAGCGGAATTTATATCGTTCATGTTGATGTGCCTGGCGTTGGCAGCAAGATTTTGAAAGTTGTTGTCTTCCAGAGAGAGGAGAGATTGAGATACTTCTAATAAAGAGTTCCCCGGTGCATTTGCCTGCGCCGGGGCTTTTTATAGGTTTTAAAAATTAAAAAATAAACAACGGAGTAAGAGAGATGTTGAAAAAAATAACATTAATATTCATAAGTTTAGCAATAATTTTGACATCGCTTGAAGCAGGGACAAGCAAGCGTAAAGGGACAGCAGGGGCAGAGGAGTTGAGAATTCCTGTGGGTTCAAGAGGTGTCGCACTTGGTGGTGGAGTTGTTGCTGAAGCAAATGGAGTTGATGCATTGTTCTGGAATCCAGCTGGAGCAAGCTTTGTGAATAAGTCAGCAGAAGCAATGTTTTCACATGTTTCATTTATCGCTGATTTGAAGGTGAATTATCTCGCTGTGATTGCTAATTTTGGTGGTGTTGGTGTATTTGGTTTAAGTTTAAAGTCGCTTGATTTCGGTCAGATTCCACTTACGACCGTTGATGCACCTGATGGGACGGGTGAAACATTTAGCCCGAACTATCTTACAGCTGCGCTTTCATATTCAAGAAGGATGACTGACAGAATTTATGTTGGAGCAAACTTCAAACTTATAAGCGAGAGAATTTTAAGAGAGTCAGCAGTTGGCTTTGCGGTTGATATAGGTTTACAGTATCGCCTTGAAAGCGGTTTGAGATTTGGTGCGGTTATGAAAAATGTGGGTGGAAACATGAGATTTGATGGACCAGACCTTGAATGGGGTGTTGTTATCCCAGGTTCTGAACCAGGTGCACCCGTGAGGTCTTTAAGAGTGCCACTTCAAGAATTTGAGCTTCCTGCTGCGTTTGAGCTCGGATTTGCTTACAATTTGAAAGTTGGTGAGGCACATTCGCTTACACTTGCTGGAAGCTTCCAAAATAATAACTTCACGCTTGATGAATATAAGGGAGGGCTTGAGTATTCGTTCAACAATATGCTTTTCCTGAGGCTTGGGTATTCTTATGTTAATGAAGCTGATTACATATTTAATTCGCCATCTTTTGGCGTTGGTCTAAATATACCGCTTGGTGGAACTCTTGAGGCAAGCGTTGAGTATACATACAGAAAGGTTAAATTCTTCAACAACAATCAATTCCTTACAGTTAGAGTTGCAATGTAACCTTACTTTCTCTGAACTGTTAAGTTGAGGTTTGGGGTGGGCTCGGAATAAAGTTCTGGGCTCACCCTTTTTTATTTAAGTACAAATTTGCCAAACTAAATAAAGCCAAAAAATCACGATGAATCTATTGCTTTTCACCTTCATTGGTTTGTTTGCGAATCTTTTCGTTGAGGGAAGACTTGGTTTAAATGTTGATTACTCCGTATTTCGTCATTCCGAAAGAGAAAGTTACCTTGAGATATTTTATTCGCTTCAGAAGTCAAAGTTTTTATACGAATTTAAAAATGGTAGATATAACATTTCAGCATATTTACGGCTTGATGTTATTAATATTGAGAAAGATTCAACTTTGATTAGAAAAGGTTGGAAGGTGGAGACAAGCTTTGAAGATACAAGTAAAGTTGCTGGCGAGGATATTGTGGATGTTTTGAGGTTTTATGTCCCAAGCGGGAAATATCGGATAATTATGAGAGCTCTTGACCTTCACAATACTCAAAATTATGATAGTGTCTCATTTGATGTTAATGTCCCTGTGTTTGATAGCAAGGATAAATTAATGATAAGCAGTTTAGAATTTTGTTACTCGATAAGCAAGTCAACGGACACAACGGATGTTTTTTACAAGAATTCTTATAGGGTTGTTCCAAATCCAACGGCTTTATACGGTTTAAATGTTCCAGTGCTTTATTACTATTTTGAACTTTACAATGTTTTGAGCGGGGTTAAAGGAGAGCAATTTCATATTAACATAAGCGTTCTTGACAACAATCAAAACAAAGTGCCTGATATCAGGGAGAGAAAATTTGTAAGGAATAAAGTTTACAATTCTGTTGTTGAGGTTGGAACTGTTAATGTTAATATGTTGCCAACAGGTATTTATTATCTTGATGTCGTTATATCTGAAGTTGATGGGTCAATTCTTGCAGAAAACAGGAGAAAATTTTTCATCTATAATCCTAGTGTAGCGCCGAGAATTGATACATCATCGATCACAGCTGAACTATTGGGGATTGATGAGAAATCCCTTGATGACGAATTTTCGAAGGCAGTTTATATCTCAACTCAGGAGGAAGCAAGTATATATTCGCAATTAAAAGGTGTTGATGCAAAGCGTAGGTTTCTTGGGGCTTTCTGGGCAAGGAGAGGCGGTGTTGAATTTAGAAAAAAATACCTTGAAAGGGTTGAGCAAGCAAATGTAAAGTTTGCAACCAGGTTGACACCAGGCTGGAGAACTGATAGAGGAAGAGTTTACATTATTTACGGACCCCCCGATGAAGTAGAAAGGTATCCATATTCTGAAAATATGAAACCGTATGAAATTTGGCATTATTATAATTTGCAAGGCGGAGTTATATTTGTATTTGGAGATAGAACAGGTTTTGGTTCGTATGAGCTTTTGCATTCAACGCTTGTCGGCGAGATAAAGAATGAAGAGTGGATGTATCTTTTAATGCAAAGATAAAATCACACCCTCTTCTGGACTCGAACGAGGGTTATTCTTAGAGAATTTTTAAGTACCTTGAAATTTATAAGTTTTCCCTTGACAAAGTTTATCGGGTTTTCTATTTTTAGATTTAGAAGGTAGCACCTTAATATCATTTTTTAAAGTAGGAAGATAATCAAAAGCACCTACCTGTTTTTCACACTCTGGTTCTAAAGTTAAAACTAAAAATGGGAGGACGATATGAAAAAAACTCTTGCTTTACTTATTTTACTCTCGTTGGTTTCAGTTTCCTTGGCTCAAGTTCAATATCCATTGTATTACTTGAAATCAGGTTTCCATGTCTCTTATGTAGCGAATTATCCAGTTATCCCTAAGATTGATGGTTGTGATGACGTCATCGCTGGTTTAGATTTAAACAAGAATGGGAAACTTGAAATACTTGCGATAAATGATCCGACTGTTTCAAGCCCATCTTCGGGAGATACGACGAAATGGATTTTTTGGTTTGAGAATAATGGTAATGATAATTACAAACTTTTGTGGTCTGTTGGATTACCTTTGACATCGGTTACGACGGGTTATAGTTTTCCTGGCGTAAATATTACAGACGTTGATGGGGATGGGAATTATGAAATTTGTTTTGTTAACCCCTCTAATGCTGACCCTAACTCAGGGATTTCAAATCCAGATAAGATATTTTTTTATGAATTTGATTCTCAATCTGGAACATTCCCAAGTGAACCAACGTTCAGTTGGAATTTAGACTATTCGGCGGATGGCGATGCTGGGTTTAGGTTAACATATCTTTTGCCTGATGATTTTGACGCCGATGGCAAGCAAGAGATAGCATTGATAGACAGAACATCAGGAATTCACACTTGGATAATCTCACTTGATGGAAATGACCTTGGACCCTTTTCTACATTCAAGGTTGAATTTAAAGATAGTTCTCTTACCGCAACTTGGGCATTTGATATTGCGGTAACAGACTTTGATAAAGACGGGAAGAAGGAAATTTGGTTTGGAACATGGACTGATTTTACATGGGTAATAGTTGAAGCTGAAGGACCTGATAATTATGTTATTAAAAAAGTTGTCAGAAATTCGCACATTGGTTCAGGAACTACGGTTGGAACATTAAGAAATTTGAAATTTATGGATATGGATAACGATGGTTACCCAGAAGGATTTGCAATGGCAACAAATGGGCAGCTTGTATTTATTGAGAATAAGAAACCAAATGATGTGAGTGAGATTGATTCAACCTACTTCCGTAAAGTTGGTGGTTGGGATTATACTCGAGGAGCTGATTATGGGGATTTGGATGGTGATGGAAATTTAGATATAATTGTGGCTGGGAATTATCGAAATGTTTACCACATTGAATATAAAGGTTCTGGTTCTTTCGCTGACTCGACAAGTTGGGAATGGAGTGTATTCCTTGATGATACAATTGGAACCCCAAGATATTATTATGTTAGCATTCCAGGGGTAGATATGGATGGAGACGGTAAAAGAGAAGTTGTCATTGGCTCATTGCAAAGACCTGATTCAACGAGGGGATTTTTCATTGTGTTTGAAAGTGATGTGGCTGTGAAGGTTCAAGCCCAAAATGACGAAATTTTAACGGGTTATTATCTTGCTCAAAACTATCCAAACCCATTTAACCCGACGACATGGATTGAATTCAATTTGCCGAAGGATGAATTTGTAACATTAAAAATTTACACAATCGATGGAAGATTGGTTAAAACCTTGGTGGAAAATACGCATTTCGTAGCTGGAAGACATAGGTTGAGTTGGGATGGAACTGATGAAAGTGGAGCAAGGGTTGCAAGTGGAGTTTATATTTACAAAATTAAAGCGGGTAAATTTGAGGTTTCAAGGAGAATGATTCTTTTGAAGTGAATTAAGATAACTGGGGTGTGGTTGAATTGCCACACCCTTTTTTGTTTTTTCACTGGCTCAAATGAAAAATTTTTAATTATGGGGGAATTCTGAATTTTCTTGTTGACATTCAATATATGCTTTCTTATATTAAGTTCAAAGATGGTTATTGACAAACAAACTTGCGGAGGTTAAAAATGAAGAGGTTAATTTCTTTACTTACTATTTTGTTCTTGTTATCTGAAGTTGTCGTATCACAGACAGGATTTCATTGGAAAGCTACTTATGCTCCACCTGTTAAAGATACGACTAAATGGTATGCTGCTGGTGGACCTTTACACGTACGCTCCATAAAGGCAGGATTTGATACCGATAAAGATGGGAAATTAGAACTGATAGCAACTGATTACTATTACTCCAGAGTTCATCTGTTTGAGTATGTTGGAAAGGATACACTTGAACTTGTGTGGTCATCCCCGCCAATCGGAGCTGCAAGGGTTGGTCGTAATTCAACGCCAAGAGATGTTGTTATCACAGATTTAGATGGCAATGGGCTTCCTGAAATAACTTTTGCAATAGGTAATGTTGATGCATCGGAAATACCTATAAGGGGGATATATGTTTATGAATGGAATGGTAATGTGGGAGAAAATAAATATGGAGATCCAACGAAGGAACAATTTTTCTATGCATCTCTTTATTACGCCCCGCCAGATTCATTTGCTAGATTTACAGTTCAAGCACTTGCGGCTTATGATGTTGATGGGGATAATAAACAGGAATTAATTGTAGCTAAAGATGATGCCAACACTACTAGAGAAGATGTCTATATAATTTATTCCCTTGATGGCACTGAGGTTAATGATCCATTTGCTACCTTAAAAACTGAGTTTTATATCAGTCCCAGGGCTGGTTATGGTAGCGGTAGTCCTTGGACTTTTGCTGTGGCAGATCTTGATGGCGATGGGAAAAAGGAGATTGTTTTTAATTCATATAACTATCAAAATGTTTTCATAGTTAAGGTTCCAAGCCCTGATACTTATGTTCTTGCGGATACAAGCTCACCGAAACGCTTTTATCAAGCATCTCCTGGTCTTGACGGTGTTAGCTTACTTGGAGCTGCTGTAGCAGATATTGATAAAGATGGAAACGATGAAGTTTTCCTTGTTAGGTATCCAGCAGATGAATTATATATTGTTAACTATAGCCCTGGGGATAATGTGCTTGAAGTGGATTCGACAAAAGTTGTTAAACTATTCCAGCATGTATCAGGTGGGAGTACTGTGTTTTCTGTTTTCGCTGGAAATCAAGATGGGGATAATAAACCCAATTTGTATGTTGCCGGTATAACTGGGTTTGATATAATTGAAATAACTTACAATGGTGGCAATATTTTAGATTCAAGTAGCTATTCAATCAGAGTTTTATATTCAGGAGATTCTCTGGATGTTATAACTCCAACACATAATCCAAGAGATACCCTTTATGTGATAGATTCTCTTGGGATTAAGGTAAAGCGAGTTCTTAGAAATGAACAATTTTTCGTTCCTCGCTTAGTTGCTGGTGGAATTGACCTTGATAACAATATGAAGCGTGAGTTGGCCTTTTGCTATCAAAGTATTCCTGATAGCATAACAATAAAATATATGCGTTTTGACCCGAACACAAACGCATATGTAACTGATTCGGTTGTTAGAACTGTAAATACATTCAATAGAAGAATAATTAGAGTTATTGAATCTGATGTTGCAACAAGCGTAAAGGTTAGAGATATCACAGTTATAACCCTAGATGATTATGAACTTTACCAGAATTATCCAAATCCGTTTAACCCTACGACAAATATATCTTTCTATCTGCCAGTTGATAAGAAAATCAGCTTGATAATTTATGATGTCACTGGTCGTGAGGTCGTCCGATTAATTGATGAACAGGAATTCCCGAAAGGTAAGCATACGGTGACGTGGGATGGGAAAGATAAAAACGGGAAACCAGTTTCAAGTGGGATTTATTTGTATAAGCTTAAGTTTGGTAATTTTGAGAAAACGAGGAAAATGATGTTAGTCAAGTAAGATTTGGTTAAGGGCGTGGTTTCCCACGCCCTTTTTGTTTATCTGTAAATTTTTAGGGTTGTAATTGAGTTTGCTTTAACTTTAAGAGTTATTCTTTCCCCATTGAATTTTAATTCTTCTCGATCTTCTTCAAGGAAATTAGATTTGAAAACTTTCGAGGGGATGAAGGGTAAAACAAGTTGTGCTTCGGTTTCCTCGCCTTGGGATTCGTAAAATTGAATTGTCCATGAATTTGAATCTTCCGATTTTTTCAAAACTGTTAAAATCAAGTTTTCAGGTGAGAGTTTAATAAAAGAGTAATTTTCAAGTGGTAGATTTCCAGCGTGTTTATCGGTTAAAATTGGAACGAGAGGATTGTTGAAGTCGTAGGCGATATTTGGCGTCTTTGCTTCTTTCCATGTCCCTTTGTGTGGGTAAAGTGAATATTTAATTCTGTGAAAACCTCTGTCGGCAGTTGGATCTGGCCATTTCGGTGAACGCAGAAGTGATAAACGCATTGTTGAGCCTTTACAATCGTAGCCATATTTTGAATCATTAATTAAGCTAACCCCGTAATCTTTTTCTGATAAATCAGCCCACCTCAAAGCAGGCACTTCAACTTTTGCACTATCCCACGAATTTTTTAATTGGGTTGACCTTTTAATATGCCCGTAGGGAATTTCATAAGTTGCAAATGTATCTTTAACCGTAAGCGGAAATGCAACTTTGAGCATTACATTCTCTTCCCACCAATCCACGTCCGTTGTAAAGTCTATCCTTTCGATTTTATCGTAGAGAATTATATACTGGGTGAAAAAGCTTGTTGGAAATGTTTCAGTGGGTGGATATGACCTCGTATCTGGTTTTCTAAACTCCCTTTCAAGTTTTAAGACTGCACAAACTGGTCCTGATTCAATCACTTCACAATTTTTAAAGTTTGACTCAAACTCAACCCCAGTTAAACCAATGTTCCATGCATCCCATGCAGTGGGTTTATCTTCAAGAAGTTGTAGTTTATTGCCATGTCCATTTAAAATCTGCCTGTTAAATCTTTTATCAAAAATTTCCTTTATCCATCCGGTTGATGTATCGATTTCAATTTTGAAGAACTTATTTTCAATGCTTCTATTTGAAATTTTAATCTCGCTATTAAACGCAGATGGTTTTTGATTTTTTATGATATAGGTTCTGTAGCCAAGTGGTGGAACATTTTCAGCTATGAAGATAAGCTTTGCTTTATTTCCATCGGTTATTATTTGAGTTGGTATTTCTTCACCGGAAAGAGTGAAAATAGAATATTCATTTTTATCAAATGGTTGTAGTTCAATTACAACAAGATCTGTTCTTGGCCAAGAGCTTGGATTAAAAACTACAAGCGGGTTTCCTTCTTTAAGTTCAGCTGTGTTTATGTTTTGAACGATTTTGTCAAGCGATTTTCTTATTTGAAAGTTCGTAAATTCCTCAATCTCCGCATAATCCTTTTTTGCATCAAAATAGACTTCTCTTATGCTTGAACCGGGCAGAATGTCATGGAATTGATTAAATATAAATTTGAGCCAGTATTTCTCAAAAAGTTCATTATCATAATTTGAATTAAACAGTGTTGCAATTGTTGAAAATTTTTCGGCGTTTGATAATGCAATTTCAAGTTTACGATTATATTTTTTGATGTCTGATTGCGTTGTATATGTACCTTGGTGATATTCAAGGTAAAGTTCGTCCTTCCATACTGGTAGTTTTTTTAGGATTTCTTTATCTATCGTTTTAAGGTAATCCTCAACCGTTGAAAATTTAACATTTGGGAAAATGTCAAGTTTTTTAAGTTCATCTATTCTTTTAAGCATTTCTTCCGTTGGCCCACCGCCATGGTCGCCAACCCCGAAAAGGACAAGCAGTTCCCTTAACCCGGTGTTTGCCTCAAACTGCCTTAGCCAATCGATAAGACGGAATGGATTTTCAATCGTATTAACATAACTAAATGGGAAGTAAGTCAAAACCCTTGAACCGTCCAAACTTTCCCACCAGAAAAATCGGTAGGGAAAAACATTCTTTTCATTCCAGTTTAATTTCTGTGTTATAAAATAAGTTATATCTGCATTTGCGAGAAATGTTGGCAAGTTCCAGTTATATCCGAAGGAGTCGGGGAACCAACCGATAATGGGTTTTACACCTAAAACTTTTTTAAAATATCGTTGTGAATACAAAAGGTTATGCATCCATGACTCACCCCCTGGGAGATTGCAGTCAGGCTCAATCCATGTTCCACCGACAACTTCCCATCTTCCCAATTTTATTTGTTCTTTGATATTATTGAAAAGTTCAGGGTAAAGCGTTCGCATCCACTCATAGTAAACCGCCGAACTTTGTGTATAGGTTAAATGTGGATATTTTCTCATAAGGTTGATCACAGAGTTAAAGGTATTTTTACACACCTCGACGGTTTCTTTTGAACGCCACAGCCATGCAGCGTCTATGTGAGCATTGGACACAAAAACAAGCGTAAATTTTTTAGCGAATTCGCTAACTGGTTTTAACTTCGCTCTTGTTTTTTCAAGTGAGATATTAAACTTTTCAACATCTCCCAAAGTAAGTGAATTTAAATCAATTTCTTTAACTGCGCTTTGCAGAATAGAATTAAGTTTTATTCTTTCTTTTTTATCAATCGTTGAGCGATCTATGCCAGGATCGTATCGGGTCATATCATTTGCTTGGTAGGTATCAAAACTTAAAAGTTTTTGCCCAACTTTTAAACTAAGTGAGAAATTTTTTATTTCCTTTAGAAAATCTTTTAAGCTTTCAACTTCAAACTCAGCCATTATAATTCTCAAGGGACCTGCTCTATTGATCGCTTTAATTGCAATTAAAAATTCCTGACCTGGTTTAACTATATCTGTTAAATCAAACTCCGCACTCCATTGGATGTAGCCAATATACTTTTCATTTACCCACAGATAGCCCAAATCATCAACAGTGACTTTGAAAATAATTCTTCCACTTACATCTTTCCCAAACATTTTTTCAGGTAGCGTAAACTTTGTTCGTAACCAGCATGAATCAACATAAATCCGTTGCCCTATTCTTAATGTCTCCCATTTTGAATCGTCAAAGTTAATTTTGGTAAATACTTCTTCGGCTTTTTCACCGGTGAGACATTTAATATCAGGGCTGGCTTTCCAGGTTCGGATTGAAATTGTGCTTAATGAGTCGAGGATCGATGTTACCGTGTCAACTTCCGTTTTTCTTTGTGAGAGTGCAAGATTTGCAATTCCAATAAAGATAATGGGAATTAGTCCCTTTAGCATTTCTCTTAACTTTTTATTTTTTAATTTAACTTAGCCGTTGATTTCTTTGGCAGGTTCATTTTCTATCAAGAACTTCTCTGACTTTCACAGCGATTGTCTCGTAGGAATATGGTTTTTGAATCAGGTCAAAACCTTTAATAAACTCTAAATTTAGCCCATTTAAGCTGTATCCAGTTGCAAAGATTACCTTAATCGATGGTTTTATTTTTACGATTTCTTTCATCGCTTCGTAACCACCTAAAACTGGCATGACAATATCAAGAAAGACAAGATCAATTTCGTTGGCTTTTTCTTTGAATATCTCAATTGCTTCAAGCCCATTGCTCGCTGAGTAAACCTTATAACCAAGGCTTTGTAACATGTCTATCACGGTTGTTCTTAGTTTTTCCTCATCTTCTGCTATAAGGATTGTCTCGGTGCCACCCTTTATTTCAGGTTTCGCTTCTTCTTTAGCTTCTCGCTCTTCTTCGTATTCATAAACCGCGGGGAAGTAAATTCTGAAGATTGTTCCCTGATTTACCTCACTGTAAACATTTATAAATCCACCATGTTGTTTCACAATTCCATAGACTATTGAAAGTCCAAGCCCCGTTCCATGTTCTTTTGTTGTGAAAAATGGTTCAAAGATCCTTGGCAGTATCTCTTTGCTTATTCCAATCCCAGTATCAGACACTGAAAGAACAACATATTCGCCGGGTTTTGCTTCGAGGTGATAATCACAATATTCTTGATCGATATACCTTGTGTATGTTTCAATTATTATCCTTCCTTCGCCATAGATTGCCTCTTGAGCGTTAATTATAAGGTTTAAAAGAAGTTGATTTATCAGCGCAGGGTCAACTTTAACATTTGGAAGTTTTGGTGCAAGTATGAGTTCGATTTTAATGTTTTCACGAAGAGCTTTTAGCATGACTTTGGTGAAATCATTTACTATGCTATTCAGGTCGCTTATTTTCATTACTGCTGGTTGTTCTCTGCTGAATATCAAGAGCTTTTTCGTAAATTCACCTGTTCTTCTTATTGTATTTTCAATCTCTGTAAATTTTTCATTAACTTTTTCAATATCCCCTTGGGTGAGAAGTCGCTTTGCAAGCTGTGTGTTTCCAAGTATAACAGTTAAAGCATTGTTAATGTCATGAGCAATCCCAGCGGTTAATCTTCCAAGCGACTCCATTTTCTGAGATTGAAGTAGTTGTTGTTCAAGCATTTTAATTTTTGTTACATCACGCAATATCCCCTGATATGCAATTATATTTCCCTTGTCATCATAAATTGGTGTTGATGTGTCGTAAACTATAAGTTTACGGCCATCTTTTGTCTTAAGATGAAGTTCGTAATCTTTTATATATCCTTGTGTTTCAATCGCTTCAAGATTTTTCTTTCTATCTTCTGGATTTTCGTATAGTTCTGTTGGTATATCAACTTTTAAAATTTCCTCCTTTGATGAGTATCCAAAAAGTTCAACAAACGCTGGGTTTACATCTACGAGCTTTCCTTCGGGTGTGCTTATGTAAATTGGGTCCTTTGAATCCTCGAACAATTTTCTATATCTTTGCTCTGATTCACGGAGCGCTTTTTCGTTTTCGCTTCTTTGAATTGTAAGCCCAAGTATATCTGCGAATGTTTTTATAGCATTAATTTCTGCCTCATCCCATTTTCTTTCAATCCTGCAGTCGTTTAAGCTTATAAAGCCCCACCATTTATCACCAACGAAAATTGGAACCACAAGGATTGACTTAACTCCAAGAAAGCTTAAAAATAGATATTCTCTAAAGGGAAGGTTTTTTACAAATCCATGTATAACCTCTTTTCTTCCAAGTACATCAAGCCATCTTTCAAATCCACTCAGCTTATATGATATGTTTTGTAATTGTGAATCCTCTACCTGTTTCTCTAAATTTGAGGAGTACCACCTTGCAACTAAACCTGTTGTAAGTTCTCCGTTTCTTTCCTGATTTTTGAATAGATAAACAGAATTTACCTCTGCTGATTCCCCGAGGGCTTCAATAAGTTTGCCTATCTCTTTTTCCCAGTCAATCGTTTTTATTAAAATGCCCGCTGCATAGTTTATCACTTTTAAAACTTTCTCTCTCTTTAAAAGCTTTTGTTCCGTTTCTTTAAGTGTGGTTATATCAAAAATTATTCCGATTGTTTTGATAGCTTTCCCGTTTTCATCTCGAATTATATAAGCGTAATCGAGGCAGTAAATAGAACTGCCATCTTTCCTTCTAATTCTGTATTCCGTCTCAAGTGTTGAAACGGTGCCTTTTATTGCATCGCTGATTTTTGGCATAATGAGATTAACATCATCTGGGTGAATAAATTCCTGCCAACTAAACTTTCTTTCTTTAAGCTCTTCTTTTTTTATACCGAAGATAGCCTCGAGATCCCCCTCCCAAGTTGTCGTGTCATTCTCAAAATCCCATTCATAAACGACCTCTTTCATTGCAAGAACTATCTTCTCGAATTTGTCCCTCCAGTTTGTAAGTTCAATTTCAATTAATTTTCTTCCTATCGAGAGAGATATCTGTATTGCTATTGCGAGAATTAAAGTTATTTCCCTCTGCGTGAATTCGTGCGGTTGCTCATAATAGATCATAAATTTTCCAAGAAGCTTACCTTTGAAAACAAGTGGTATGAATCCAAGCGACCTAATTCCTTCATTTAAAATTATCTTTTTTAGGTTCTCGTTAAGAGTTCTATCCTTCTCTACATTGCTTATAAAGATTGGTTGTGGATTGGGATCATCCGGTTTCCATGGCGAATGTCCTTCAACTGCTTTCCTGTAATTTTCCGATAGCCCAACCCATGCCTTAAATCTCATAATACCATCAGGGTCAAATAAAAGAATGGATGCCTTGTTTATATTTAAAGCTTTTGTGATTCCATCTAATGTTTGCTGATAAACTTCTTCAATTGATTCGGCTCGTATAACTGTGTTTGTAATCTCATAAAGCATTTCAGTTATAAAATGTTCCTGTTCGAGTTGTGCGGTAATTTCGCGCTGTTTTACAAGTTCATGTTTTAACCTTTGCGAAGGTATATGAGCAAGAACTGCGAAAATAAAGAAAATGGCTATATAAGATATTAAAAGTACAACTTTTTGAAGTTCCGAGATTTGAAATGTGATAAGTGTAGGGTGATAAAGGATTTCAAGTGTTTCAAAGATGTAAAGAAATATAACTGCAAGTGAACTTAGAATTGCCAGTACCAACGCTCTTGTCGTTCCCCCAAAAATTCCATTAAAAACTATGACAATTAAATAAAGAAAACCTGCAAATGTAAAAGATAATCCCCCTACATAGTAAACAACGATGCTAATAACAATTATGTCGATGATGTTTGTTATAAACAGAACTTTGTCGCTCGATTTTAACAGATTTCGCAGAAAACGATATGGTTGGTTTATCAAAGATTGAAATAAAGCAGCAATTGTGAAGATATGAATTGGAAGTGAAAGTTTGAAAATGAAGTTTAAAGCTATAAAAGTTAATGCGAGTGAAACTGAGGCGATCGCCCTCGCTTTAATTGAATAATCGCAGGCGAAATCAGCAAAACTTTGTTCATACTTGCTTAAATTATTGGATGAGTTCGGCGGTTTCATTTTTTGTCTTATAGTTTATTTGCAATTTCCTTTTGTGAAGTAATCGAATATAAGTTTTGAGATTTCAGCGACTGCGAGATGTCCTTTATTGTCAACGGCGTATGAAACTTCAGAAAGCTCATCACAAAAAATTGCAACAGCATAGGTAACACATTTCGCATAAACAATCCCGATATCTGCTTTCATTTTATCAATTGAACCAGATTTATTTGCGACGGTGACATTTTCAGATAAATATCTTTTCATCATTTCATAGTCTTGATTGTTTTTCATTATGTTAATTATCTCAGCAGATATCTCGGGGTTTATAACTTTCCCATTTGCGAGAAGTTCGAGGAGTTTAACCATATCGTTTGGGGTTGTATAGCCAACGCCGAATCTCATTGCTTCTGGTGTTTTCTTTTTGGTTTTGAAGGACATTAACTTATTTAAAATTTTTGTATTGTTAAGTCCAAGTTCCTTCATCCTGTTATTTACGGCTTCAAGTTTTGCGTCGTGTTCGTCGGCAAAGCAATCAAGTACAAGATTCGTTGCGGTGTTATCACTTAAAATTATCATTAAAACTGCGACATCTATCAACTTAAGCTTAGCTCCATCGTAAAAGTATTGTAAAACACCCGAACCACCATATTTAAGCGAATCATCAAATGAAATGAGTGTGTCTTTTTTCAATTTTCCTTCTTCAAACTTATAGAATAGTTCTACAAGTATTGGCACCTTTATCACGCTTGCGGTTGGGAAAAGGGAGTCAGCGTTGATTTGAATTGTTTCACCAGTGATGAAATTTTTTGCTGAAACCCCAAGTCTACCTACCCCGTATTTTTTCCCGATTTGATTGATTTTTGAAACTATTTCATCGTTTGTAAGTGTTAACTTTGATGTGGTGCATGCTGAAAGTAAAGAAGCAAGCATGATTAAGTAAAGGTATCGCATTTTCAAAAAGGCGTTTTTTGAAAAGATAAATTTTTTATTGAAATTATTCAAGTAAATTTTTTGATAGGTCCGCTTGAGATAAATAAAATTGTCTTTTTGAAACTTTGCCGTGATTTTGACATTGTCGGTCGGATAGATTGATAATGTGAAGGTTGAAACTTATCTAAGAAAAAATGTAAATTTAAAACCAAAAAAGGATAAGGCTTATGCGCAGGATAATTTATCTTACTTTGTTATTAATCTTTCTCTTTTTAAATGTTAGTTCACAATCTTTAAAAGTTGGGGATAAAGCTATTGATTTTAAATTGCCGTATGCTACAAAGGACACGATTGTTTTTAGCGGGATTAGCTTGTCTGAGTTGATCGGGAAAAGAAATATTGTTCTTGCTTTCTACCCAGCTGATTGGAGTGGCGGTTGCACAACTGAGATGTGTACATTTAGGGATAACTTCGCTGAACTTTCAAAGCTTGATGCAGAGGTTCTCGGAATAAGTGGGGATTATGTCTTTTCGCACCATGAATGGGCAAAGCATTTGAATTTACAATTTAAGCTTTTAAGCGATCATAAACATGAGGTTGCAAAGCTTTATGATTCCTACGATGAGGCTTCTGGATATAACAAGCGAACAATTTTTGTCATAGATAAAAATGGGAAAATAGCTTATATAAATTGGCGCTATAATGTTAGGGACCCGAAACACTTTGAAGAGTTGCAAAAAGTTCTTTCCTCTCTGAAGTAAGTTTTGACAAAGGATGGCAATTATGTAAATTTAAAAGAAGTTGCAACCTGCAAAACTAAAAGAAAAAAGGAGCAACACCATGAACAACACGGACAAAATCCGTGAGGCAAAGAAGAGGTGGCTTGAAAAAGCTGAAAATTCTTCAATGAAGAGAACCGGGATAAAGTTTACAACGATTAGCGATATAGAAGTTCAGATGCTTTACACCCCTGATGACCTTGAGGGGTTTGATTATATGGAAAAACTTGGTTTTCCGGGTGAATATCCCTACACCCGGGGAATCCATTATAACATGTACCGTGGTAGATTATGGACCATGAGACAATTTGCGGGCTTTGGGACACCCGAGGATACAAATCAAAGATTTAAGTTTTTGCTGAAACACGGGGAAACGGGTTTAAGTGTTGCTTTTGATCTGCCAACTTTGATGGGGATAGATGCAGATGACCCTATGGCTGAAGGTGAAGTCGGCGTCTGTGGTGTATCTGTGAGTTCGCTTGCAGATATGGAGATCGTTTTTAAAGATATACCCCTTGATCAGGTTTCAACTTCTATGACAATCAATGCTCCAGCTGCGATGATTTGGGCTATGTATCTTGTTACGGCGGAAAAACAGGGCGTTAAATTTAACCAGCTTAGAGGAACAATCCAAAATGATATTTTGAAGGAATACATTGCTCAAAAGGAGTGGATTTATCCACCTGAGCCATCAATTAAGTTGATCGTTGACACCATAAGATTTGCCAAAGATTATGTCCCGCAGTGGAACCCGATTTCGATAAGTGGTTATCACATTCGTGAAGCCGGGGCAACTGCTGTTCAGGAACTTGCTTTCACACTTGCAGATGGTTTTGCATATGTTGAAGCATGTATTAATGCTGGAATGGATGTTGATGAATTTGCTCCAAGGTTGTCTTTCTTCTTTAATTCTCACCTTGACTTTTTTGAAGAAATTGCCAAGTTCAGAGCAGCTCGTAGAATTTGGGCAAGATATATGCGTGAAAGATACGGAGCGAAAAATCCAAGATCTTGGATGTTGAGATTCCATACTCAAACAGCTGGATGCTCGCTTACAGCGCAGCAGCCAGAAAATAATATCGTTAGGACAGCGTTTGAGGCTCTTGCTGCAGTTCTTGGTGGAACACAAAGCCTGCATACAAACTCAATGGATGAAACTTACGCTCTCCCAACCGAAAAAGCTGCGAAGATAGCTTTGAGGACTCAGCAAATTATAGCTTATGAAATTGGCGTGGCAAATGTGATTGATCCGCTTGGTGGGAGTTATTACATTGAATCGCTGACAAATAAAATTGAAGAGGAAGTAGAGAAGTATTTCCGAAAAATTGAGGCATACTCATCAAATGGTTCAATGCTTGAAGGTGTTATAAAAGGAATTGAAGATGGTTTCTTCCAGCGTGAGATCGCTGAATCAGCTTATAGATATCAACAGGAACTTGACAGAAAGGAAAGAATAATTGTCGGTGTAAATGAATTCGTTGAGGATGAGCCCGTTGAAATTCCAATTCTAAGGATACCGCCAGAAGTAGCGGATAAGCAAAAGAAGAGGCTTGCGGAAGTAAGAGCGACGAGAAATCAAGCGGAGGTGGAGAGAGCGCTTGCTGAGCTTAAAAAAGCTGCTGAAGAGGATCAACCGCTTATGCCAAAGATACTTGATTGTGTGAGGGCTTATTGTACTCTCGGTGAGATGACAGCCACGCTGAAGGAGGTTTGGGGAGTTTATCAAGAACCACTTGTATTTTGATTGTTAAGTTTGTGATTGAAACGCAAGCTGATAGATAAAATCAAACCAAAGAGTGGAAAAGATTTGTTTTTTGATTATGTTAGGCTTGCAAGGATAAAGCAATGGCTAAAAAATTTCTTTATCTTTGCTCCGCTTATTTTTTCGCATCATTTGTTAGATTTTGAAAAGGTAAAAATTGAATTTATAGCCTTTCTTTCCTTTTCTTTGGTAGCTTCATCAATTTATGTGATAAATGACATCGCTGATAGGGAATCGGACAGGGCTCATCCCGTAAAAAGAAATCGGCCGATTGCTTCTGGTCGTGTTAAGGTATGGCAGGGTTTGCTATTTTCAATTTCGCTTTTTGTCGTTGGTTTCGCTTTAGTTTTGCAACTTCCATTAAAGGCGGGACTTTTGATCATTCTCTATTTTTTGCTTATGCTCCTTTACTCTTTCAAATTAAAGCAGATCGTTCTTGTTGATGTTTTTGTCATAGCGATTGGTTTTATGTTTAGAGTTCTTGTGGGAGCATATGCAATTAATGTGGTCGTTTCAAAGTGGCTTTTTATAACGACGCTTTTCCTTTCACTTTTCCTTGCTATTTCAAAAAGAAGAATGGAACTTTATTTTTCAATTCAAAATCCAAATTCAGGCTTAACTGAGCAAAGGAAAGTTCTCGATGAATACAACATAAAGTTTACTGATCAAATGCTTGGCATAGCTGCAGGTGGTGCGGTTATCTCTTACGCTCTTTACACCATTTCAGAAAGAACAGTTTCCCTTTTTAAAACCGAAGCGTTGATATATACAACTGTTTTCGTTCTTTACGGGATTTTCAGATATATGTATTTAATTTACCAAAAGAAAAGCGGGGAAAATCCAACAGATGTGATTTTGGGCGATATTGGCATAATTGCTAACATCTTTCTGTGGCTTATTGCTTGCATAGTCATAATTTACCGTTGGCAGATCCTTAAATTTTTGGGGATAGAATTTTAAAGAAATTAACATTGGTGAAATGAAGGAAAAAATAAGAATCGCATCGGGGCAGGGATTTTGGGGGGATTGGCTTGAAGCCCCAGTCCATCAGGTCACAAAAGGACCTGTGGATTATCTTGTGATGGATTATCTTGCTGAGGTCACAATGTCGATCTTGCAGAAGCAAAAGAAAAAAGATCCAAACCTTGGCTATGCTCGTGATTTTGTAAATTTGATGGAAAGAATTTTGCCGATAATTGTTGAGAAAAACATTAAGGTTATAACGAACGGCGGAGGTGTTAACCCAATCGCATGTAGAGATGTAATTTTTAAAGTTGCACAAAAGCTTGGGATAAGGGGCTTAAAAATAGGAGTTGTGTTTGGGGATGACATACTTGATAAAATTGATGATTTCATCAAGATGGGCGTTGACTTCAAAAATATGGACACGGGTGAACCAATTGAAAAGATCCGTGACAGAATAACAAGCGCAAATGTTTATTTCGGCGCTTTTCCGGTCGCTGAGGCTTTAAAACAGGGCGCTCAAATTGTAATTACTGGAAGGGTAACTGATACAGGTATCACGCTTGCACCGATGATTTATGAATTCGGGTGGAGCGAAACTGACTATGACAAGCTTGCCAGTGGAATAGTCGCAGGTCATATACTTGAGTGTGGAGCTCAAGCAACCGGTGGTAATTTTTCATATGATTGGCGCTCCGTCCCGGATATGGCTCATATTGGTTTTCCAATCGCCGAGGCTTATCCGAACGGGGAGATCATCATAACGAAGCATGAAAACACAGGTGGACTTGTAACCGTTCAAAGTGTCACAGAACAGCTTGTATATGAAATTGGCGACCCGACGAACTACATAACCCCCGAAGTTATTGCTGATTTTACAACGATAAAACTTGAACAGGTAGGGAAAGATAGAGTTAGAGTTTACGGTGTTAAGGGAAAACCACCAACCAAATTTTATAAAGTTTCGATGTCTTATTTCGATGGTTACATGGCTGTTGGAACTTTGACATATTCATGGCCTGATGCCCTCGAGAAGGCAAAAAAGGCGGATGAAATAATAAGGGCGAGGTTGAAGGATCTCGGACTTGAGTTTGAAGAGATACATACAGAATTTCTTGGTTATAATTCATGCCATGGTCCTCTTGCGCATAAGATTGAAGAACCAAACGAAGTTGTGTTAAGAATTGCTGTTCGTGGTAAAAGTTTTGAAGCTGTTGATAGATTTGGTCGTGAGGTGCCAGCTTTGATATTGACAGGTCCTCCTGGCGTGACTGGTTTTGGTGGTGGTCGCCCACATCCAAGCGAAGTCATTGCGTATTGGCCAACGCTGATACCAAAGGAGCTTGTTAAACCTGAAATAATTGTCGAGGAAATTTGAAATCAAATATAAATTTAAAACAATGCAACCTGTAAATTTTCGCTATCTTTTTCCAAATTATGGCGGATTGACGCTTTTGTTCATTGATTATATCTATAACTTTAAGAGCGTTAAAGAGTTTTACAACCATGATTTTAACGATTTTGATAATTTGCCTAGTTTAATTGAAACGGTTTTGAAGAATTACAAAAATAGGGGGGAAGTTGTCCAAGTTTTAAAGAGGCAAAACTTCTCTTATGGAAATCATTACGCCAGTGAAAATCTTGAACTTCTTTCTCGTGATAACACCCTTGCGGTGGTCACAGGGCAACAAGTTGGATTTCTCTCAGGTCCACTTTACACGATTTATAAGATTATAACGGCGATAAAACTTTCTCACTTTTTGTCCGAAAAATTTCCCGATTATAATTTTGTGCCAGTTTTTTATCTTGAAAGTGAAGATCATGATTTCTTTGAAGCAAACCATGCTAAAATTTTTAATGCAAATAACGAACTAATTAAGGTTGAATTTGTCCCTGCCGATGGGTTTAAGGAAAATTATGGTCCTGTTGGAGAAATCAAATTTGATGACGGGATCGAAAATGTTTTACAAAAACTTAAAGATGAACTTCAAGACAGCGAGTTTAAAGAAGCTGTTTTAAGCCTTGTTAACTCGGCGTATCAAAAAGATATTAGCTTTGTTGAGGCGTTCGCAAGATATGTTGGTGAGCTTTTCAAAAATTTCGGTCTGATCTTTTTGAACCCAAACGATGCTAATTTAAAGAAACTTCTCACACCCGTTTTTGAAAAAGAGATAGATGAGCACCCGAAACTTTCCAATCGAATAATTGATGTAAGCGCTGAACTTGAGAAAAGAAATTATCATGCTCAAGCTAAACCCAGAGCTATTAATTTATTTTTACTTTACAGGGGTGGGCGGTATCCAATTGAACCAGCCGATGAAGAAGGAATGTTCAGATTGAAGGGTGTGAGGTTTAAATTTAGCAAGGGGGAACTTAAACATATACTTGAGACAAATCCGCAGGCGTTGAGCCCCAATGTAATCTTAAGGCCAATATGTCAAGATACGCTTTTACCGACGATTTCTTACATTGCGGGTCCATCTGAAATTGCTTACTTCGCACAACTTAAACCTGCCTATGTTTACTTCGGAGTTCCAATGCCTGTCATTTTCCCAAGGATAAGTGCAACTCTAATTGAACCAAAGGTTAGAAAGGTTTTAGAGAAATACAACATTAATATTCATGAGATTTTTTCCGATTTTCCGTCTGTTGCGAAGAAGATTACGGCTGAGAGTTTAGATGTTGACATCGATGGATTTTTCCATACCGTAAGATCGAGGATTGAATCACTTCTTGGGGAGATCAAAGATTTCGTTTCTAATATAGAACCATCGCTTGGTGGAGCCGTTGATAACTCGAGCAGTAAAATTCTTTATCACATAAATAGCATCTATGAAAAAACGATAAACATGAATCAAAAACGAAACGAAATTGTAGCAAAGCAGATTGAAAAGCTAAAACTTAACTTGCTCCCTGAGGATGAACTCCAAGAAAGAGTTTTAAATATAACCTATTTTCTCAACAAATATGGACCAAGTTTAATAAATAGACTGTTTGATGATCTTGAGATGTTCGAGTTTAATCACCAGATACTTTATCTGTGAGGTTTACTTGGTTATGATTTTTTGCGGTTCTTTGCCAAGATTTTCAAGTTCAAATTTCGCAGACACTGCAAGCTCGGAGTTCGGATATAACTCAAGGAATTTTTGATAGTATTCCTTTGCCTTTTCGTAATTGTGGATTTCATTGGCATGGATGAAACCAAGCATGAAGAGGGCGTTCATCGCTTCCTTCGTGTTCGGATAATTTTGAATGATTTGTTCTAAGAATTTTATCGCTTCTTTTGGCATGCGAAGTTCGCTTAAATAAATCTGTGAAAGTTTGAAAAGCGCTTCGGCTGATTTTAAATTTTGAGGATATTTTTGGACGAAGTTATTGTAAAGCTCAATTGCTGTTTTTAAGTTCTTCTTTTGATATTCCTTGTCGGCTCTTTCAAGCAAGGATATGTCTTCTTTTTTACTGCAACTTGTTAGGAGCAGAAGGACGACTAAGATAAGGTTCTTAATTTTCATCTCTTTGTGCTTTTGTTTTTTGATAAAATTTAAACTCGGTGAAGGTAAAAGTCAAATAAAGGCAGGTAAAAAATGAGGCTGAGAAAAATTTTAATTTTGATTTTTTCGTTAATTTTACATCTTCAACTTTTGCTTGGGATTTCTTCATCTCAAAATTTGCTTGATAAATTGAATTATGATGTTAAGATTTTCGCAAAGAATTCTGTGAATTATCTATCTTCTCCGTTAAGATTTGATAATAAGGATATCATTCGTGTATCCATTGTAGGAGCTGGGACAATTTTTCTTTTTAATTTCGACCATTTTAACAAAGACTTTCAAAAAATTGACAATGCCACAT
Organism: Candidatus Kryptonium thompsonii; assembly: GCA_001442925.1. GTDB lineage: Bacteria > Bacteroidota > Ignavibacteria > Kryptoniales > Kryptoniaceae > Kryptonium > Kryptonium thompsonii. The sequence continues at coordinate 37,786 of LDXX01000011.1, read as the reverse complement.
TTAAAACTGCGATGAAGATCGATAATTATTATGGAACTGTATGGATGTGGGGTTTAATAGGGGGAACATTATACTCTTCGGGAATTTTATCGGGAAATGACAAAATCAGGGAAACAGGGCTTATGGTTTTTGAAGCTGGTGCTTTATCTGGGTTTGTGACGACATGTTTAAAAATTGCTTTTGGTAGAGAGAGACCATATGTAAGCGGAGAAAAATTTAAATTTCATCCATTTAGTTTCGGTGGGAATAAATTTTATTCATTACCGTCAGGACATGCAACCTTGAGCTTTGCTGTTTCAACGGTAATAGCTTCAAAATTTGAGAGTAAATTTATCAAATTTTTAATTTATACCCCAGCTGTTTTGACTGCGCTTGCTCGTGTCTATAACAATCAGCATTGGTTTTCGGATGTTTTCCTTGGCTCTGCTATTGGATATTTTACGGGAGTTTATATTGTTAATGCTCATAAACAACATTAAAGATAGCCTGTTATTAAAACATCATCCCCGAAGCTTTGAACCGAGATTTCCTTCAAGGTTATTATATCTCGAATTGACTTTATTCCAACATCGCTTATACTTTGGATCCCTTTACCAAGAATTTTGGGAGCGATGAAAACAAAGACCTTATCAGCAAGTTTTTGTTTTATAAACTCAGTGAAAATTTTCCCACCACCTTCAACAAGAACTGAAGTTATTCCTTTCTGTGCAAGTTTTTCAAGCACATCTTTTAAATCAAGTTTTCTTCTCATTGATTTTGCGGTTAAAACTTCTATCCCAAGTGAATTGAGTTTTTCGATTTTTTCCTTTTTTGCTTTAAGCGAATTTACCGAAGTAAAGACGATGGTTTTATCTGTGAACTTATCCGAGAATACATTTAACTCAAGTGGTAAGCTAAGGGCGGAGTCAAGTATAACTCTGTAGGGATTTCTGCCTTCAACGAGTCTAACGGTGAGATTTGGATTGTCAAGCCTTGCGGTGCGACTGCCTATTAAAACGGCGTCATATTCACTTCTTAATTGATGAACAAAGTGAAGTGATTGTTCACATGTTATCCATTTTGAGTTTCCTTCGATATCAGCGATTTTTCCATCTATTGTTTGGGCAATTTTAAGAGCTACAAATGGAATCTTTTGAGTTATATATTTGAAAAATGCTTCGTTTAATTTTTTTGATTCCTCTTCAAAAACTCCAACCTTAACTTCAATCCCCGCTTTCTTAAGCTTTTCAACCCCCTTTCCGTTTACGAGTGGATTTGGATCAAGAGTTCCAATTACAACTTTCTTAATTTTTGATTCGATGATCAAGTCAACACAAGGTGGTGTCTTTCCGTAATGGACGCATGGCTCAAGGTTGACATATAAAGTTGCACCTTCAACGCTTTCAGTGGCGTTCTTTATCGCATTTACTTCGGCATGTTCTTCCCCATATTTTGCGTGATACCCTTCACCGATGATTTTGTTATCTTTGACAATTACGCATCCAACCATTGGATTAGGGCTGACATAACCTTTACCTTTCAACGCAAGTTGAATACATCTTGCGAGGTAAAATTCATCTCGCTTTTCAATTTGAGAAGGCATGGTTACTCTTGTATGATTTTAATTGTTTTAGTAACTGTTTTAATTTTGCTGATAACTGAAATTTTAAGCGTATCAGATGTGCTTTTTGCGATAAGATCTACAGATACAGTGCATGGTTGTATAACTTGAATGCAAACTTTAGCTTTTTGCCTTCTCGCCATCGGGTTTATTTTAAATTCATTTTTAAGTTCTTTAAGATCGGTTTTGTAAACTTCCCAGCATGGGTCTGGAAGGTAACCATATATTTCAAGTGTGAACTTGTGATTGATTTTTATCGTGTCAATAATTTCGCCAGTTTTATCTTTAATTACGATTTTTTCAATATCTAAAATTTTATCGTAAATATATTGATTGCCTTGCGCCTCTGTTAAAGCATATCCGATGATTATGCACGATGTAAAGAAAATAATTGCTGTGTTCATGTTAAATTTTTATAGTTTGAGTGAATTTCTATTGTTTTTACAATTATGTGTTCAACCAGTGAATCCGAGCTGATACCTTTTAGTGCAAGCTGAACGCATCTTGTAGGGTAAAATTCATCAGGCTTTTCAATTTCAATATTAGGTGGCATGTTTACTCTTGTATGACCTTAATTGTTTTGGTAATTGTTTTATCAACGCCGATAGCTGAAATTCTAAGCGTATCAGCAGTAGTTCTGGCAATAAGGTCAACGGATGCTGAACATGCGACTATAATCTGGAGGCAAACGCTAGATTTTTTCATTCTTGACATGGGAGTTATCTTAAATTCATTTTCAAACTCTTGAACATCAATTTTGTAAACTTCCCAACATGTGTTTGGGAGCCAACCATGTATTTCAGTTGTGAACCTATGATTAATTTTTATTGTATCCGTAATTTTACCAGTTTCATCTTTAATTAAGACTTTTTCAATGGAAATCTTGCTGTAAATATATTCATCTTCAGGTGCTTCAAGCGAACTGCATCCAACGATTATAAACGCTATAAATATAATTGCTATAAGCATGTTAAATTTCATAGCTCTTGGACGAATCTTTTATTTAATTAAGTTTAAAAAAGAGAAGTTAAAAAATCAAAAGGTAATCTGATTCTGGGGTTGGCTTGGAGGGTACATCAAGTTCTTGATTCAAAAGTTATGTCTGAAATCCAATTCATTATCAAAACAGTTCCAGAAATTAAAATTCCAGGCAAAATTGGCAACCACCAAGTTGAAATCAAGCTTTTCTCCGCTTCGCTTATCATGTTTCCCCAGGTTGGAGTTGGCGGTTGAATTCCAAAACCGAGAAAACTTAAAATTGATTCTGTGAGTATAATATCTCCTACCATTAATGGAATATTTATTAGGGCTGGGGCAATAGCATTGGGAAGGATATGTTTCATCGCTATTCTTAATCCAGGCAAACCGATTGATTCAAGGGCAAGTATAAATTCCATTTCTTTAAGTCTTAGAAATTCAGCTCTTACAAATCGTGCAATTGACATCCAATTTAGCAATGAAAGTATGAGTATGAGCGAGAAAATTGTTTGATTGGGGATAAATGCAACAATAACTAAAATTAAAAATAATTTCGGGAAGGCAAGAAACACATCTGTTGCCCGCATCAAAATTTTATCAATGATTCCACCGAAATACCCTGAAATAGTTCCAACAAAAGTGCCCATCAAAAAAGCGAACAAAGATGAAAGAATTCCAATTATCAATGAAAATTTGCCACCATAAATTGTTCTGCTGAGAACATCTCTCCCAAGGTTATCTGTGCCAAAGATAAACAAAAGCGTTTTGATCTTTTTAAGTTTCTTAATCTCAATCTTTCCAGATGAAAATTTTTGATCATAGTATATAAAGCCATCGTAAATTCTATAGTTGAGAACGAATATTTTTTCTCCGGTTTCAAATGTTAATTCATATGCTTTTGAAAAAGGGGGCAGGTTTGAAAGGTTTTGCTTATCAGGTGAGGCGATTGGATCAAATGGAATTATTATATCGGCGAAAGATAGGTACAAAATAATTGAAATTGCAATCGCAAGTATTTTTCTTTGTGTTTTCATTTCAACCTTATTCTTGGATCAAAAATTGAATATAAAATATCTGAAATTAGGTTTCCCAAGATTACGATAAATGAAACAAATAGTGTTATCCCAACGGTTAAGGGATAATCTCTTTGAAGGATGGAATCAACCGTTGATTTACCAATTCCCGGGATTGAGAAGATTTCCTCAATCACTATTGAACCTGCAAAGAAAATTGGAAGATAAAGCCCAAAAAGGGTTATGACCGGTAGAAGAGCGTTAGGCAAAATATGTCTGTAAAAAATTGTTTTCTGGTCAAGACCTTTTGCTATAGCTGTTTTTATGTATGTTTGGGATAAAACTTTTAGCATTGTATTTCTTGTGAATCTTGCAATTGCTGCCATTGGTGGGGTTCCCAATGTTAAAGCTGGTAGAAATATATGTCTGAGAAGATCAAAAATTTTTTCAAAGAAATTCAGCTCGTTGAAATTGAAAGAGTGAAGTCCCGACGGCGGAAATAATCTAAATGTGTAACTAAACAGAAGAATTAAAATTATCCCAAGCCAGAACGACGGAATTGAATATAAAACGAGAAGTGATGAGGTAGTGATGCGGTCAATTAATTTGCCACGGTTGCGAGCAGATTGAATCCCAATTAAAATTCCTACCCCAAAGCTAAAAACTAAAGCTGGAATTCCTATCGTCAAAGTTGAGCTTAAAGATTCCATAATGCAATTTATGACGGGCTTGCGATAGATGAACGAGAAGCCTAGATTTCCAGTTATAATTTCTTTAAGCCAGTTTAAAAATTGAATGGAGATGGGCTCATCAAGTCCATATGCAGATTTTATCCTTCGGATCATCTCTTCGGATAATCTGGGGTTAAGATAAATATCCGAGAAAGATACAGATGGTAAAATTCTTAACAGTAAAAAAACGACAATAGCAATTCCGAATGATAAAAATATGGAATTTATAAGCCGTTTTAAAATGAAGCCCATGGGTATTTGTTATTTTAATTCCCACTCGTGTAGGTTATAGAGAAAACTTATGCTGTTCATCCGCACTGTTTTTAAATCTATCCGCTTGCTTATACCATTTATTCGCACTGGCTCATAGAGAAAGGTGTAAGGCTGATCATCGTAAATTATCTCTTGAACCTTATCCCATAATATCTTTGCTTGTGAAAGATTGTTCAAAACCGCAGCTGAATCGTTCAATTTATCGAAGTATGGATTTGAATATGATACGATATTATGCCCTGTTTTTATTGCCTCGGAGTGGAATAGGGTTGCCAAGTCTGGTTTTGTAGCAACTCTCCACCCTGAAAGAACCGCATCAAAGTTTCTGTTTAGTATATGACGCATAAATGTGTTGAATTCGAAAACTTGAATTTCCATTTTTATGCCAAGTTTTAATAAATCATTTTGGATGGCAGTTGCAACTTCTTTCCTCGTTAGATTTTCCGCATTTGTTATCAGTGTAAATTTGAAGTCGACTTTCTTGTTATTTATTATTTTGTCAAGGATTCCATCGCCATCGCTGTCTTTCCAACCAGCTTCGGATAAAAGTTTTTTGGCTTTTTCGGGGTTATATGGATATGGTTTCAATTTCTCATTGTGAGCCCAAAAAATTGATGGAAATGGTGAAGTAGCACGAACTGCATTTCCCCTCAATATAACTTTAATTATTTCGTCAACATTTATACCATAGGATAACGCCTGTCGAACTCTTTTATCAGCGAAAATCTGATTTCTTTGATTCCATCCGATATATTCATAGGCAAGGAAGGGATATTTTATGAATTTAACATTTGGATTGTTTTCGTATTTTTCCGCAACTGCTGGGGGGATTGACGGTAAAACATCAATTTCACCATTTAAGAATTGAAGAAGCAAATTTGATTCATTTGGAACTATTTTAACAAAAATCCTTGGAATTTTGGGATAATTTTTGTCAAAGTAATTTTCGTTTTTTATAAGCTCAATTACTTGTCCTCTTTCCCAGCGGGCAACTTTATATGGTCCATTTGTAACTGGCTTTTCATCAAAATAACCATTTCTTCTCCATTCAGAAAAAGGAACTTTTTCATAAATATGTCTTGGAATTATCCAAACATCGTTTATATCGGTCAGTTGATATGGGTAGACATAGCGATATTTAACGATCAAAGTTGTTTCATTCAAGGCTTTTACAAATTCGATGTTTCTAATTATGTCTTCAGCGTTCAGCCAGGCGACTTCAGGTGATGTTGCCACTTTAAAACTGAATTCAACATCATAGGCAGTTGTTTTGACCCCGTCGGTCCAGTAAACGTCGTTTCGAAGATAAAAGGTTATTTGTGTTGAATCCTTTGACCATTCCCAACGCTTTGCAAGGAGTGGGGTAAATGTCTTATAATCCTCTTGTTCAGTCGCGAGGCGCAAATATACTCTATCAAGCAAGTCTTGCGTGAAAAGCGAAGTGCTAAGATAAGGGTTGAATGAATCAATATCAATCGTACTTCCTATTATTATGTAATTTTTCTCAATTTCCTTTGTGCAACTTGCAAGGGTAATTAGTGTGATCAATGATAAAAAGAACAGAAGATGATTAATCCGCATTTAATTTATCTTTTTATTATTCAAAGTCATGTTCAAAATATCTTGTTATTCTTTCAATCGGGATATCGGCGGTTTTTATAGTTGACGCTTTTTGCCTTAAAATGGTTTCAAGATTTTTGTTAAATTCTTTTGCGGAATCATATCCGTAATGTTTTAAAAGATGATTAAGCGCTATAACCTCTGCAATTACAGTGATGTTTTTCCCTGGGAAAATGGGGAGTTTAATGAGGGGGATTTCAACGCCAAGTATTGAAATATGTTCTTCATCAAGCCCTGTTCGTGTGTATTCTTCCTTAGGATCCCAGTCAAGGAGCTCAACAACGACTTCAACCCTTTTTTGGTAACGGATCGCCCTTATCCCAAACATATTTTTCACATCGATTATGCCAAGTCCTCTTATTTCCATAAAATGTTTGGTCACCGAATTGCAAGTCCCAATTAAAATGTTTTCGCCTTTTTTCGTTATGAGGACTACATCATCTGCGACGAGTCTATGTCCTCTTTCAACGAGATCAAGCGCTATTTCGCTTTTTCCAATTCCAGAGCGACCTACGAAGAGAAGGCCTATGCCGTAGACATCAACGAGGTCGCCGTGAACGACGGTTTGAGGGGCGAATTGGTCATCCAGAAAATCGCTGATGAAGTAAACAAGTTTCGTTGTCTCAAGAGGCGTTTGAAAAACCGCTACCTGTTTTTCTGTGAAAAGGTCGAGCAAGTTGTCTGGTAAGAGATTATCATTAGTTATGACGACGCAAGGAATTTCAAACTGTAAAATGTTTTTGATCGATTTGATTCTCTCCTCAGGTGATAAACTTTGAAGATATTTTATTTCTGTATTTCCAAACACTTGAATTCGATTGTATGTAAATAGCTCGACATAACCAGCAAGCGCAAGCCCAGGGCGATGAATGTTTTTATCTGTGATTTTTCTATCAAAACCAACCTCACCATTAAGCGATTTAAGTTTAAATAGTTCTTTCCCCGATTCGTAAAAGAAACCAACAGTTATATGCGTCTTTTGGATTTCTTTGAATTCTTTATTGAACATTTTTCTATCTGTGTGATTTTAGTTTATCCTTGAACTTTATGAGTTGTTTTTCAACCTTTGTTAAAGATTTATCAAAAGCTTTGAGTATGTCTTGGTCGGTAGCTTTTGCCGTAAGTTTATGCTCGTAGACCTTAACCATTATCCCAACTTCTTTTAAATGGTTGTGCTTTGTGTCCTGCCTGAGTATTACCTCGACATCGATAATTCCATTGAAGAATTTATCAAGTCGTGTTACCTCTTTTTCAATATAATTTTTGATTTGTTCTGTCATTTCAACATGATGGCCCGTAATTCTAACTGCCATAAGAGTTCCAAGTTAATTTTTGTTTTCATAAGTAAATATAACAATTAACCTTTGATTTATCAATTTCTCCATTGGATTTTCTCAATATCCTTTCCATTTGACCTAAAAACGCCAGCCCCTTCTTCGTCGGTTCTGTGAATTTTTGTGCCAATTAATTTATATCTTCTCAAAACTATATCAGATGGATGATTATATTTGTTATACTTTCCAACCGAAATTACAGCCCATTCTGGTTTTACTTTTAAAACAAACGCAGGTGAGCTACTTGTCTCGCTTCCATGATGTCCAACCTTTATCCAGTCGCTTTTTAAAAATGTATCATAAATTTTTATCATCGACTCCTCCGCCTCCTTTTCTGCGTCCCCTGTAAAAAGAAATGATTTATCACGGTATTGGATTTTTATTACGACCGATGAATTATTCACATCATGTCCCGCTCCGTATCTATCTTCTTTATCAAAATTTCTGATAAATGGCTCTATCGGATGAAGAACATAAATTCTTGCTTGCTCTGTTATTTCAATTCTATTGCCTGCCCTTGCTGTCATGTGAGTTATTCCTTTGCTTTGGATGATCTCGATATATTTTTTGTAAATTGAAGAATTGTAATCCATACCATTGTCAATTACAGCTCCGACATCAAATTTTTCAAGGATGTATGGAATTCCACCAATGTGATCGTTGTGCGGGTGTGTTACAAGTATTGCATCAATTTTTTTAACTCCTTTTTTCTTTAAGAATGGTTCAATTATTCTTTGTCCAGGGTCAAAATTGAAGGTTTTATTTCCGCCGTCAATTAAAAGATTTTTCCCATCGGGAAATTGAACAAAGATGGCATCGCCTTGACCAACATCTAAAACTGTGATCTCAAGGTTTGAATTTTCAGGTATAAACTTATCTGTTAAGGTTGAGATAACACCGTTCGGGGCAAAGTAAATATAAATGTTCGCCAGGATTAGAAATGCAAAAATTATTCTTTTCATGGTGCTTTGAAATTTTATTGTCAGTAAGAAAATGAAAAAGCAGATAAGTAAAAAAAGATAAATCGTCAATGTTTCATCTACTTCAATATAAGCGAATGGAAATTGAGCAAAAAATTTCGCAATGGCAAGGGTTAACTTCAAAACTAACCAAAGACTGTTAGCAAATATCTGGGCAACGAAATTTGATAGAGGGTAAAATAAAAGCACCGCGAAACCAAGTGGTACAGCAAGTCCAACGAGAGGGACAATGAAAACATTTGCAACGATTGAGATAATGGAAATTTTGTTGAAGTATGAAATTGTAAAGGGCAATGTTAAAATTTGTGCACTCATCGAGACCACAAGTAGTGTCGCAACCGGAAGGATGTATTTTCGAGCGACGAACGGAAAAGCTTTGGAAAGGAATTTGAAGATTTTGGGATAGAAATAAACAAGCGAGGCAACCGCTGAAAATGAAAGTTGAAAACCGGGATGAAAAATTTGTTTTGAATCAAAAAGTAAAATTATGATTGCTGAAAAACCGAGAAGATTAAAGATATCAACCCTTCTTTCAATTGCCATTCCGAGCAAAAAGATTGAAGCCATCAAAGTCGCCCTTACAACCGATGGTGGTAAGCCAACGGTAAAGGCATAAAAAATTAGACCGAATATGGTCAAAAGAACTCGGAATGTAAGGTTGACCTTTAGAAAACCTGTTAAGGCGAAAAACATTGAAGTTATTATGCCGACATGCAACCCTGAAACAGCAAGGATGTGATATGTTCCAGTGTTGATAAAGTATTGCTGAACATCTTTTGAAATTTCACCCCTGTAGCCGAGAACTAAACCTTTAACAAAGGATGCTTCTTCAAGGGGTAGAAGTTTATCAAAAATTTGTAAACCATAACTTCTAACTGTAAATGTGATTCTTTGAAGGAATTCAAGAGGGCTGAGAATGTCAAAATTAAATCTTTGCGTGATTTTGATATGGCTGAACATGTAGGAAAGTAAAACTGCATCAATGTCGTTTATCTTCAAATATTTTGCGAAATCGAATTCCTCAGGATTTCTTGATTTTATCGGCTCTTTTAAAATCCCTATGATTTGTATCTCATCTCCATATCCAATTTTGGGTAAACTATCAAATGGCGATTTCCCTTTTCTTATTGAAACAAACACATCACCTGAAACATCAATCACCTTGTTCTGTTTGAAAACTTTGCTTGTAGAGATGACTAAATTTGTTCTACCATTTTTAACTTCAGGTAGCGAGATGAGTTTACCTTGAATTTTTACAATCGCTGTGTCATCTGTGAAATTAACAATTGAATCTTTAGGTTGAAATTTGGTATCAGATGTATATTTCAAGGCGCCGACGATTAAGACGAGAGAATAAATTGAGAGGAATTTTAGTAATTCAATTTTTAAAAGTGTGAAGATAAAATAAACGGCTAACAAAAGTAGGGATAGTAGTGCAAGAGTCTCAAACTTGAAGTCAAAGAAATGCTGAGCTAAGATTCCGAAAGTTAGAGCAAGCGAAAATTTTAAAGCTGGTTTATTTCTCACACAGTTATTGAAATTCCTGTGTTGAAGATTTTATCGGCTGGTTTTGCGGGTATAAATTTTCCCGTTGGTTTTCCGTTATCCCCAATTTCTGGGACTATCCTTGGTTTGTTATCATAGTTAAGGTTGAAGTTTAGATTTATAGCGAGTCGAGTTGTAACTTTTAAGCTTAAGTATGTCTGCGAATTTATGCGGTAATTTTTTAACTCTTGGAAATCGATAAAAAAGTTTGAGTTGGTACCAAGTTTTACATTTTTGTTTAGGAATATTTCGAATTCAGGTTTTAAAATGGCAAAGAAAATCTCATCATCCGAACTTCCTTTGACGACTAAATTATCTTTTGAGTAATCAACGCCAAGCCCAATGCTTAGTTTAAGTGTATCAACATTGTGAAAAAAATTGTAGCCTGCACCAAGTTGTGCATTTCTTCTTGACCAATATCCGCGGAATTTATTCCCTGACAAACCTCCTGAGATGAAAAGATAACCCCTTCTTTTATCAGAGGTGAACCAGTCAAGTCGTGTTGAGATCGACCAATTGTTTGTCGTTTCAATTCTTGGACCGTTTCCATAACGAGATGTTCCATAAGCTAAGTTTGATTTCGCATACCAGGTAAATCTCTCAAATGGCTTTTTAACATTTGTATCAAATGTCAAAATTCTTGTGTCAGAGTTTCCAGCTGTGAGCGTAAATCCAAGTGTGGTTTGAAGTTGAAGGGGTTGAGGTTTCGGTTTAACAATAAGTTCAGGTTCATCTTTTGAAAAAAGCGTCGTTGTGAAAATGATGATAAAAAATAAAAATTTAACATGCATTTTTTAACCTGCTTTGATTTTTAAATTTCTTCAATCCTTGCGTGGCTAAAGGTTTGAGCAACACTTTTTAGAAATCTTTCAACGCCCTTCTGACTTCTGCTTCACTCATTCCAAGATAGTGACCTATTTCGTGAAGCACAACTTCTTTTATCTTATTTCGTAATTCACTTTCCGTTTTGCAAATTCTTTCAATATTTGCTTTGAAGATAAAAATTCGATCAGGAGTTGTAGGATACATACCGTAGCTTGTCCCTCTTTTTGAAAGAGGTATACCAGTGTAAAGTCCGAGAAGATTATGTTTGCTCGTTTTTGCTCTTTTTAACTCTTCAGCGTCAGGGTAATCTTGCACAATGAATACAACATTGTCAAGTTTTTGTTTTATCTCGTCCGGGAGATTTTCAATTGTTTCTTCGATTATTTTTTCGAATTCCTCAGGAGTCATAGTTTAAATATCCTTGGCAGATAAGTTTTGCGCTTCCCTCAAGGTAGATAAATTTAGGTTTTTGGGCGTCCCATCCGACTGTTAAAATTTCACCGCTTGAAGTTTTCACCTTGACGGGAATTTTTATATTTCTTTTTTCTACTGAGGCGATGACGCTCGCCACGGAGCCAGTTCCGCAGGCGAGCGTTTCTCCTTCAACACCGCGCTCATATGTTCTCATTCTGATCGTGTCTTCTGCGATAATTGAAACGAAGTTTACATTTGTTCCATGCTTGAATCGGGGATGGAAGCGCAGTTTCTTGCCGAGGTTATTTATATTGATCTTTTCAATGTTTTTTATTCCGTTTTCATCTGTGAAAACTACAAGATGTGGTGCGCCTGAGTCAACGAAATGAGCCTTGAAAAATTTTTTATCAAGTTTGAGTTTTAAATTAAATTCTCTTTTGCGAGGGTTTGGCAAGTACAATTTAACTTTTTCATCGTCAATTATCTCGGCGAAGTATAATTTTTTGTTCGCTTCAAATTTCATTTTTTCTTTCGCTATGCCTAACATATATGCAAGTTTTGCGACGCATCTTCCGCCGTTTCCGCACATTCCGCCAAAGCTTCCGTCGGAGTTGTAGTAAACCATTTTGAAGTCGGCGGTTTCACTTTTTTCAATTAGAATTATACCATCTGCGCCCACACCAAAGTGTCTATCGCAAACCCACCTGGCAAGTTCAACTGGATTTTTTATTTTTCCATCGCGATTGTCAAACATTATGAAGTCGTTTCCCGCGCCGGTCATTTTGAAGAACTCGATTCTCATTCAAAAATTGGCAATTTGTTTTGTTGCTTGTGAATTGAATTTAAAAAATCCCCAAAATTTTCACAATTTTGAACTTTACTTAAAAAAGCGTTATATTTTTCAAGCGAAATTAAGTTCTTTTGGGCACGTGGCGGAATTGGTAGACGCGCTGGACTTAGGATCCAGTGGGTAACCCCCGTGGGGGTTCGAATCCCCCCGTGCCCACTGAAAATTTATTAAAAATAAATAGAGAGCAACACTGGTGGAACTCAATATCAACAAACTGAGCCAAACCGAACAAGAGGCAGAGATAAAACTAACTTGGGATGAACTTGCACCTTACTTTGAGGAGGCGTACAAGAAATTTCAGGCTGAGGCTGAGATCAAAGGCTTCAGGAAAGGGAAGGCACCGCTTGAATTAATAAAAAGACAATTCGGGGAACAAATTGAATACGATGCGCTTGATGATATTGTAAATGATGTTTATCAGAATCTCGTTAGGGATAAAAAAATTGAGGTGATTGGAACACCTGAACTTGTTGATGTTGATTATAAACGAGGTGAGTCGTTGACATTTAAAATAAAATATGAGATTTTACCTGAGGTTGAAATTTCAAACTATAGCAATTTGCAAGTTGAGAAGATAGTTCATACTGTCGATGATAAAGAGGTTGAAGATGAAATTAGACGGTTGCTAATTGCAAATGCGACCTATGAGGAAGCAAATGAGGTGCAGGGTGAACTTTATCGAGTGACGGTTGACCTTCAAGGGGTTGATCAGAATAATTTACCGGTGCTTGGGAGGAGAAGTGAGGATGTCGTAATTGATCTTGACGATGAATCGGTTGTTGAAAGTTTAAGGCAGAGGCTTTTAAAAGCGAGGAAAGATGATGAGTTTATAATCGAGCTCACAGTTGACAATAAACCTGAAAAGGTGAGAGTTAATGTTAAAAAGATAGAAAAGAAAATTTTGCCGGATTTGAATGATGAGTTTGCTTCAAAAATTACAGGTGGCAAGGTTAACACTGTTGAAGGGTTGAGGAATTATCTTAAAGAGGAGCTTCAGAAATGGTGGAATGAGTATAGCGAGATCAGGTTTTATGATTCAATAGTTTCTGAGCTTGTCAGGACGAATGATTTCACCGTCCCGGAAAGTTTGATTGAGGATTTCATTCAGAGTATGCTCGATGAGGAAAGGAGCAAATATCCGGATGGTAAATTACCACAAAATTTTGATGAGCAATTTTTCAGACAGAAAAAAAGAGCAGATGCTATTTTTAACGCCAAATGGTATATTATAAAAAACAGGATCGCACAAGTTGAGGGAATCAATGTGACGGATGAGGATTTTGAAAAGCTGGCTGAGGAAGATTCAGCCGAGATTGGAATTGAAAAGGACAAACTCATTTCGTTTTATAAAAGGTCGGAGCATATAAAAGAGAAGATATTGAATAGAAAAGTTTTGCAATTTTTGAAAGATAAAGTCAAGGTTGTTGAAAAATTTGTTTAATGTTTAATTTAAACGGAGATGTAAAAACAAAATTGATTGACCGGTTATGAGCACCAAGATTTATGATCAACTTGTTCCAATTGTTGTTGAGCAGACAAGCAGGGGTGAGAGAGCGTATGATATTTTCTCACGACTTTTAAAGGAAAGAATTGTTTTCATAGGGACACCTATCGACGATACAGTTGCAAGTTTGGTGATCGCCCAGTTGCTTTTCCTTGAGTCGGAGGATCCGGATAAGGATATTTACCTTTACATAAATAGTCCGGGTGGCGTAATTTCAGCGGGGCTTGCGATTTATGATACGATGCAGTATATAAAACCAGATGTTGCAACGATTTGCATTGGTATGGCTGCGAGCATGGCTGCTGTTATACTTGCTGGCGGTGCAAAAGGTAAAAGAACTGCTCTTCCAAATTCAAGAATTATGATCCATCAGCCATGGGGTGGAGTTCAAGGAACAGCTGCGGATATAAGAATCCAAGCAGAGGAAATTTTGAGGATGAAAAAAAAGATAAATGAGATACTGGCAAAGCACACCGGAAGACCGATTGAACAAATAGAAAAAGATACAGATCGTGATTACTACATGTCTGCTGAGGAGGCGAAGGAATATGGTATAATTGATCAGATACTTGTGAAAAGGGAAATCCCATCAACAAAAAAGAGGTAAAGGTAGATGCCAGAAAAACCGGAGTTTAGGGTAAAGCCATCTTGTTCATTTTGCGGTAGAAGTGTTGACGAGGTTGGAAATATGATCGCTGGACCAGATGTTTACATTTGTGATATTTGTGTGAGTGAGTCGGTTGATATTTTAAGAAACAATATGTCCGCTTACTCATCTCGTAGTAGAAGTAGCAAGATACCGCTTACACCGGTTGCCATAAAGAAGGCTCTTGATGAATATGTGGTTGGACAGGAAAGGGCGAAGAAAATTTTATCCGTTGCGGTTTATAATCATTACAAAAGGATTGAAAATAATCTCGAGTCAAACGACCATGTGAAAAATTTGATTGATAATGTTGAGATAGAAAAAAGCAACATACTTTTGATAGGTCCAACTGGCACTGGTAAAACGCTCCTTGCTCAAACGCTCGCAAAAATTCTTGATGTTCCATTTGCAATTGCTGATGCTACAACTCTTACAGAAGCTGGTTATGTTGGCGATGATGTTGAAACTATACTCCTTTATCTTTTGCAAAATGCGAATTATGATGTTGCAAGGGCTGAGCGTGGTATAGTTTACATTGATGAGATAGATAAAATTGCAAGGAAAACAAGCAGTCCTTCGATAACTCGTGATGTTTCAGGTGAAGGTGTTCAACAGGCGCTTTTAAAAATTCTCGAGGGCACAATCGCTGGTGTTCCACCCAAAGGAGGGCGGAAACATCCTGAGCAAAGTTTGATCTACATCAACACAAAGAATATACTTTTCATCTGTGGAGGAGCTTTTGAAGGACTTGAAAAAATCATCGCAAATAGAGTAAATAGAAATTCAATTGGTTTTACAGCCGAAATCCGAGGTGATAAGAATGAAATGATAGATGAACTTTTACCGTTGGTTGAACCAGAAGATCTTTTAAAATTCGGATTTATCCCTGAATTTATAGGTCGTCTTCCTGTGATAGCAACGCTTCATTCGCTATCTAAGGATGCTTTGATAAAAATTTTAACTGAGCCGAAAAATGCAATTGTAAAGCAATATAAGAAATTGTTTGAGTATGACGGGGTTGAGCTTGAATTTGAACCCGATGCGCTTGAAGCTGTCGCTGAACTTGCACTAAAGCGTGGCACTGGGGCTCGTGGTTTGAGAGCGATAATTGAAGAAATTATGCTTGATATAATGTTTGAGTTACCTTCTAAACTTAAAGAACAGCCGATTTCAAAGTGTATAATTACAAAAGAGACAATTTATGAAAGGGCTGAACCTATTTTTGTTTATAACGAGCAGAGACTTTCAGCGTAGCTTTATAAATCAAAAAAGCACCTGTTCATGTTTTAACAGAGTTTAAAAATTCAAATCCCGACCAAAAGTCGGGATTTTTTTATTTAAAAATAAAAGTGCGGTGAAAAAATGACGCCAAATTCAATCGCAGTTGAGGAAAAAGTTAAACCACTCCACATCAAGCACATAATGGAACAAATCGGATTAACCGACGATGATTTTGAGTATTATGGGAAATTTACAGGGAAGATTCGACTTGAAGTAATGGAAAAACTGAAGGATAAGCCTGATGGTAAGTTGATAATTGTTACTGCGATAACTCCAACCCCTTCGGGCGAGGGTAAAACCTTAACATCAATCGGTTTAAGTCAGGCTTTAAACAAAATTGGTAAAAAATCAATCGTTACCCTACGTGAGCCGTCGCTTGGACCTATTTTTGGAATTAAAGGTGGAGCTACAGGTGGTGGAAAGTCACAAGTTATCCCATCGGAACTTATTAACCTTCATTTCAATGGCGATATCCATGCGGTTGCCTCAGCTCATAATCTACTTGCAGCTTTAATCGATGCTCACATTCACCATGGAAACGAGTTGAGGATTGATGTCAACAACATCACTTGGGAAAGGACAATTGATATGAATGATAGGGCTTTGCGTCATATTGTGATAGGTCTCGGTGGCAAAGTAAACGGCGTCCCACGGGAATCCGGATTTGTGATCACCGCTGCATCCGAGACTATGGCAATTCTATGTATGGCAAGTTCAAGGATGGACTTAAAACGAAGACTGTGTGAGATTGTAATTGGCTATGATCTTGATGGAAAACCTGTGAGAGCGAGGGATTTAAAAGCATGCGGAGCAATGATGGTTTTACTTAACGAAGCGATAATGCCAAACCTTGTGCAGACTACAGAACATACTCCAGCAATCATTCATGGTGGACCGTTTGCAAATATAGCTCATGGGACCA
This sequence comes from Candidatus Kryptonium thompsonii, assembly GCA_001442925.1. Taxonomy (GTDB): domain Bacteria; phylum Bacteroidota; class Ignavibacteria; order Kryptoniales; family Kryptoniaceae; genus Kryptonium; species Kryptonium thompsonii. The sequence continues at coordinate 21,270 of LDXX01000011.1, read as the reverse complement.
ACAGTGTTATAGCAGATAAAATCGCACTTAAACTTGCTGATTATGTTGTCGTTGAAACTGGGTTTGGTTCTGATCTTGGAGCTGAGAAATTTTTTGACATAGTTTCTCAAATTCACCGCCTTAAGCCGGACGCTGCGGTCATAGTTGTTTCGGCTAAAGCGATAAGATATCATGGTGGGATAAAATCCAAAGACGATTTCACAGTTGAGAAGTTTAAAAAGGGACTCGAAAATCTTGAGTTCCACGTAAAAAATGTCCGCAAGTTTGGTGTTCCTGCTGTTGTTTCAATAAATAAGTTTGAAACGGATTTGGAAGTTGAGATTGATTTGATCAAAGAAAAATGCGCTGAGCTTGGGGTTGAGTGTTCCGTTACAGAGTTCTTTACAAAAGGTGGAGAAGGTGGTATTGAATTAGCTGAAAAGATTGTCAAAATAACTGAAACAACTCCTTCTGATTTTAAGCCCCTTTATAGGTTATCCGTTCCGTTAATTGAGAAAATAAAGCTTATCGCAACTGAAATTTATGGTGCTGATGATGTTTATATTGAAAGGAAAGCGATGAGGAAGCTTGAGAAATACATAGAGCATGGGTATGATCATCTTCCGGTTTGTATTGCGAAGACACCAAACTCAATAAGTGATAATCCGAAGCTTGTCGGTGTTCCAAAAGGATGGACTTTAACGGTAACCGATGCTCGTTTGTTTGCAGGGGCTGGTTTTGTCGTTGCAATTTGCGGTGATATAATGCTTATGCCGGGGCTTTCAAAAAATCCGGCTGCATTTAACATGGATGTTGATGAATATGGGAACATAATTGGGTTGTTTTAAAATTAAACGGGGGCGAAATCTCGCCCCCTGTGAGTTTTATATTTAAAAACTAAATAGGATTTGAAAGATGCAAAAATATATTGACTTGAGAAGTGACACTGTTACGAAACCATCACCGGAGATGAGAAAGTTTATGATGGAAGCAGAGGTTGGGGATGATGTCTTTGGTGAGGACCCAACTGTTAATAAACTTCAAGAAATGGTTGCTGAACTACTTGGGAAGGAATCCGCTCTTTTTGTGCCAAGCGGTGTTATGGGGAATCAAACCGCGATAAAAGCTCACACCGAACCCGGCGATGAGGTGATCGTTGAAGCCGAATCACATATAATGAATTATGAGACAGCAGCTCCATCGATGCTTTCGGGGGTTCAACTTTACCCAATTCAAGGTAAATATGGTGTTATAACTGTTGACCAAATAAAGAAGGCTGTGAGACCAAAAGCATATTATATGCCAAGGACACGGCTTATTTGCCTTGAAAATACGCACAATCGTGCTGGCGGAACGATTTATCCTATTGATGAGATAAAGAAAATTCGGGAGTTTGCGCTTGAAAATGGAATTAAAATGCATCTTGACGGTGCTCGCTTATGGAATGCCTGCGTTGCAACTGGTATAAGTCCGAAGGAATATGCACAGTATTTTGATTCTGTGCTTGTTTGCCTTTCCAAAGGTCTTGGTGCGCCAGTTGGCTCCGTCGTTGCTGGCGATAGGGAGTTTATTGAAAAGGTCAGGAGATATAGAAAAATTTTTGGCGGTGGGATGAGACAGGTTGGAATTTTAGCGGCAGCTGGGATTTATGCAATTGAACATAACATTGATAGATTGAAAGAAGATCATCAAAAGGCGAGATTTTTCGCTGAGGAAATTTCAAAGTTAAAAGTTTTTGATATAAATCTGGAAACTGTTCAGACTAATATCGTCATAATAGGCGTTGAAAAGACAGGCAAGACACCCGATGAAATTTTAAAAATGCTCAAAGATAACGGCGTTCTGTTAAGTTCAGGAAGTTATATGAAAATTCGTGCGGTCACTCATCTTGATGTCTCAATGGAAGATATAAAGCAAGCGGTTGAAATTTTCTATAAACTATTTGGTTGATTTGCCCAGAATTTATTTTAGCAGGATAAGTTTTTTGGAAGCTGTATATACTTCGGGCATTTGCTCAGATTTTATCACGGTTTTAATAAAGTAGATGCCGGAGGCGAATGCTTCCGGCGAAAATGTAAATGTATGTTTCCCGGCGGGGAATTTTCCACTGGCTAAATTAGAAAGATTCTGACCCAACACATTGTAAATATCGACTTTTAAAAATGAATCAAACGGTAGTGAAATGCTTATATTTGTCGTTGAATTAAAAGGGTTGGGATAGACATTTATTTCAAAGTTTTTGGGTATGAGTTCACTTTTTCCATCTTTTATTGAAGTTATAAGTGGTGTCAACCGTCGGTTTAAAATCAACATCACTGCGTCAGCTGTCATAAACCCGGGCGTGTTTAAGTTTTCGCTTGTTATCTTCAATATTTTCTTCCTGCCTTTCTTAAAATAGAAATCACCAATTTTATACCACCCATCATAGATGTATTGATTAGTTTGATCAACTGTAAATTTTCTTTCTACACCTGATGAGTCATAGACATAGTAAACCGCATTTTTTGAAGTCGAACGAACTACGAAAGCATAAAGCTCATAATAAGCATCTTCTGGAATATCGGCATAGTATTCTATCCATTCGGAATTTGATTGTGTCGCAAGATATCTATTGCCCCAATGGGTGTAAGCAGATTGATTCACCCAACCGTTAGAGTAAAAAACATTGTTTGTATCGGCGTCGTCAACTATGATTGCTGGAATTCTCCAATTTTCGGGTCTATCTGGGACAGGTACTTTTGTGTTAAGTAGTGTTTTTAATGAGTCTAAGTGATCAGAAAGCGAGCCATAATACCAAACAACGAAGCCCTTCAAGTTCTGTTGTCTCACATATTGGATCATCTTTAAAAACTCTGATGTAGGCACATTTTGACTGCTAATCCCGAATAGGATTTTATTTTTATCTCTAACTTTGCCAAAGATGTTAACACATTCTCCGATAAATTGACTTGCTGTATTTCTATAGTTCATCGGCTCAACATAATCAAGCCAGCCGTTGTTGATCCAAGTCACCCAATCTTGAAGTTTTTCAGATTTTGCCCAATCTGGGCTGACCCCAACTGCGTTTGTAAGCCTCATATCACTCCGATAAAATTTTACGGAATCATAAACAGCCTTTGCGAATTGATTTAATTTTTGAATTCGCCAATTTTTCCATTCAGAATTATTGTAATCATACGGTGGTGGGGTTTCGTTATGTTCTTGTTTGTAAATTTCAACTGTTACGCTGTCATATCCGCAATTTGGGTCAGGATACCGAATCCTGTCAAGCTCAAATCCGTCAAGGTCATATTTTTTTACCATCTCAAGGATCAGTTGAATCAAAAAATTTTGAACATTTGGATTGGCGTGCGCCATCCAATAGAAACTTTGCGTTATCTGATCCTCTGAAGAGCCAGCATCCGTTCCATCATTTCTTTTAGCGAGCCACTCCGGATGAGCATCAAAAATTTTACCCTTCCCACTATTTCCCGGCAAATATCCGCCCCAACCTCCGATAAATCCGTATTCAAACCATGCGTAAACTTCAAGTCCAGCTCTGTGCGCTTCTGCGATCATCTCTTGAAGTAAATCTCTATCCCCAAGTTGTGGATCGGTGTAAAGTCCTGTTTCTCTATAAAAAACTTCACTCTTAAAAAGTGGATAACCTCTTGCCCAAACAAGAACATAGACCGCGTTAAAATTATTCTTAGCTATGCTATCCATGTCCGCTGCAATTTTCGGCTTCGTCTTATAAGCATTACCATCTCTCGGAACATACCACACACCCCTGTGCTCAGAGTTTTGGGAAAAGAGGTTAAACGTTAAAATTAATGAAGCGAGAAGGAATTTAATTTTTGTCGTCATTGTTTGATTTAAGTTTATTTTAAAAATCCGTAAAGATTTCTGCCAAAAATTTTTTGAATCTTTTTGATGTCCCATCCTTTATCGCGCAAGTTTGATATCAAAACTTTTGATTCTTGAGGTGGTAAATTTACGAATACTTTTTCTGGTTTGATAAAATCAAGCATTGAAATAAATTTTTCGCGATTGGTGAAAGTGTAGAAAAACATTTCTTTATCCACAACTGTGTCGGGATCAAAAACGATGGATGTTTTCTTGAAATTAAAACTTTGTTTTATGTTTCCTTTGAGCACTGGAGTTATGTCAAGGTAAAAATCATTTACGATGTCAACAACGCTGTTAACATTTTCAATTTTAGTTTGCTCATCAAAAACAATAAGTTTTAATCCCGACTTTGATAAAATCGGCAAAGATTGTGTCAAATTTGAGAAGGTTTCGGCTTTGGCTGAGAAAATTATGTTCAAGACATCTGGGGATGTGATGAAATCAGACTTATTTGAAACGATATTAAAAAATCTGTAATCTCGCGTCGCCAATGAATCAACCAAGTAAATTGCTCTGAAGATATCGTTGATGTTTTTTGAGTTGAGTTCAAGGATGACAGTTTCAATGCCATCACTTTTGCATGTTCTCCAAAGGTTGTAAAGCCAATCCTTGGTTAGAGAATCTGGGCTAAGTTGGATGTAAAGCGCGGTTTGTGCATTGCTGTAAATATAGTCAACATATCTATCTTTTTTCTTTAGGCTTTGAGGATAGTTGGCAAGTCCAAGGATCACATCGTATGCTGTATTTCCAACTTCGCCGAGGACAAAGGGTTGAATTTTATCGTTTGTGTCATCGGTTCGGTGATATTCTGGATGTTGACCCGCGGATATAAAAAAGAAAGCGGGAATTCCACGCTCTTGAAATGGATAATGGTCTGAATTTGCACCCGCGCGGAATTTGCCGAGATTTTTAAGTTTATTTTCCGGGAAGAACTCCTTGATTATTTCCCACATCTTTGGAAAATTTTCTGTTCCAGCAATGTTTATATTTCCATTTCCGCGTCCAACCATGTCAAAGTTAAACATTGCTACAATGTTTTCTTCAGGTACTGGAAGATGTGAAGCGAAGAATTTTGAGCCAAGTAAACCTTGCTCTTCCGCGGCGAATAGGGCAAAGATTATTGAGCGTTTTGGTTTCTCATTATTTGCCATCATACTTCGTGCAAGTTCCATAACAAGGCATGTTCCTGAGGCATTATCATCAGCCCCTGGATACATAAATCCCTCTGCGTCAACTCCGGTATGATCCATATGTGCCCCAACGACTATATATTCATCTTTTAAGTTTTCATCGCTTCCGGGGATTAATCCGATGACATTTCTCGTCCATCCGTCGAGTTTTTCTACCTTCGTTTCTATTTCGAAGATTTTGTCAATTTCAAAGGATTTCGTTTTAAAGTTGATTTCACTTCTCAAAGCGTCAAAACTTATCCCGGTATTGTAAAAGATATCGTCAACAATTTTTCTTCCGACCCATAATGCGGGCAATTCGGGTGTGTAATATTCCTCTGGGATTGCTCCACCTCTTATTGGTCTGTCACCTTGAACATAAAAAACCGCTGATGCTCCTTTTTCAAAAGCTTTTCGGATTTTGTATCCTCTTGAACCTTCAACTTCAAATTTCTCCTCTTCATCGCTTGGTGTTCCAGCAAGTATAAGTGCTATTTTACCTTTGACATCGACATTTTCATAATCATCCCTGCCTTTCTCCGGTGCTGAAATTCCATACCCGACGAAAACAACTTTAGCCTTTACCTTTCCGCTTCCGCTGTTCGTTAAGATTGTGAAATCATCTCCAAGGGAATATCGTGTTTTACCTTTTCTGCCGTTTAACAATGTTAACTTAGTAACTTTATCTTGAGTTGCAAGGATTTTAAAGTTTTGAAAATATGTCCCGTTATCTCCAAATGGTTTTAGTCCAAATTCTTTAAATTTTTCTGCTATCCATTCGCTCGCTCTTTCACCGCCTGGCGTTCCAGATTTACGCCCTTGAAATTTTTCAGAAGTTAGGATTTTGTTGAAGTTCCATGCAGAGATCGAGTCGAATTTAAGTTGGGGGTATACAAGGTTTAAACTGAAAATTAAAAGCAGGATAAAGTAAACAAATTTTCGCATCGTGATATTCGATTTGTTTGTTTTCACAAAGATAATCACAAAGAACTCAATAGTTCAAGTTAAGTTTTCAAAAAATTTGTTATATTTTTAAAAAGCAAAAACAAAATATCGAAATTGAAAATGGAGACATTATTCACATATTTTCTCGGTCCGAAAGGAGAAAATACAGAGCTTTTCAAAAAGCTCATCAATTTGGCGATTGAATGGAACAAGAAGTGGCGTGAGGATTTTTTTGATGACGAGACAATTTATCCTGAAAATTTTTTTGAATCTGAAATTTACAAAGTTGAATCTGAAAAACTTGAGAAAATTTTTGATGAATTTTTAAAACGATTTGAAAAAAATCTTCCGTATTTTCATCCTCGGTATTCTGCGCAGATGCTCAAAGACCCATCAATTCCAGCGCTTCTTGCTTATTTCGTAACTATGCTTACGAATCCGAACAATCACGCGTATGAAGGTGGTCCTGTGACGACTGAGATGGAGATGGAAGTTGTTGATGATCTTTTAAATCTCGTCGGTTTTAAAGAGGGGTGGGGGCATTTGACAAGTGGTGGATCGCTTGCAAATCTTGAAGCTTTGTGGGCGGTGAGGGATTTTAGAAAAGATGGAATCGCTGTCTTTTCGAAAGGTTCGCATTATTCATGGAGAAGAATTTGCTCAATTTTAAAAGTTGATTTTGTTGAGATTGATGTGGATGAAAATTATAGAATTGATTTGAATCAACTTGAGGATGTCCTGAAGAAAAATAATGTGATGTTTGTGATGGCAAATTTTGGGACGACAGGAGTTGGCGCTGTCGATCCCGTAATGGAGATTTTAAAATTAAAAGAAAAATACGGTTTTCACCTTCACATTGATGCGGCTTATGGTGGTTATATGCGAACATTGATAATTGATGAACAGGGAAAGATAATTGATTTTTCAAACGTCGAAGCCCCATTGAAAAAATTTGTTTACGACAATCTCATTGCAGTATCCGAGTCTGATTCGCTAACGATAGATCCGCACAAGCATGGGCTTGTGATGTATGGGGCTGGTGGTGTTTTATATAAAGATGAAAATTTAAGGCAGGTGATACTTAACACATCACCTTACACATATCACAAGAAGGATAAACCTAACATTGGGATGTTTCAGCTTGAGGGTTCAAGGCCTGGGGCATCCGCTGGAGCTGTATGGCTTACGCATAAAGTTATCCCACTTAATAAAAATGGGTTTGGAAAAATTTTAACGCAAACTTTGAAATCGGCAAATTACCTTTATGAGAAAATAAATAATCTTCAAGGGTTTTCGCCGTTAACGCAACCCGACCTTGATATATTTTGTTTTTATAAGCATAACGGAAGTTTCAAATTGAGCGAGATAAACGAAAATACGCTTAAAATTTACAACCGACTTTCAATTGAAAATTCAGCTCCAAAATTTATACTTTCAAAATTTGTTGTTGATAGCTCAACCGCTAAAAGAATCAACCCGAAGTTTGAAATTGACGATGAATCGCTCGTGTCGCTTCGCTCTGTTTTCATAAAGCATTGGAATGCTATAAGTGAGAGGGTGAACTATATTGATTTGTTGGTAAATGAACTATTTCAGGATTGATGTCATTTTTTAGCTAAGTTCTTTTTGAAAAATTTATCGATTAAATCCCATGCGTTTTTAGTTGATATCTCATCGTAGTTGTTTTTATTGTTTGGGTTCATGAAGGCGTGGTTAACATCTGAATAGATTTTAACCTCTATCTTTTTCCCTAGTTTTTTCATCTTTTCTTCAAATTTTTTCACCGTTTCAGGTGGGATTCCTCTGTCTTTTTCAGCAAATATCCCAAGGATTGGTGCGTTAATTTTTTCAAGTTGTTTCTCATCTTCAACGAGGCGACCATAGCAGATGACCCCAGCTGAAAAGTCGGGAATTTCGATCAAACTTCTCAGAGCAAACCCACCGCCCATGCACCAACCAATTATTCCAATTTTATCAGGTAGAACATCCTCCCTTGATTTCAGGTATTCAACGGCTGATTTGATGTCTCTTATGACAACATCCGCAGATAGCGATTGCATATATGTTCGCGCTTCCTCTGGAGTTTTGGCAAGTTTTCCGCGGTAAAGATCAACAGCTATGGCTACATATCCATTGCCTGCAAACCTTACTGCGTTTTCCTTCTCCCAGTCCGTTAAACCCCACCATTCATGAATTAACACTATTGCGGGAAACTTACCTTCAATTTTTGGAACAGCCAAAAATGCAGAGATATCCTCATCACCGCTCTTTAATTTTATCGTTTGTATTCCAACGCTTAGTTTCTTCTCCTGAGTGAATGCGAGAATTGTAAAGATAATTGATAAAATCATCGCTATGATCAACAGGAAAAAAATTTTATCCAACATTGTTTTCCCATTGTTTTATTTTTGTTGAACTATTGGGAGTTGAAGAGTTATAGTTGTTCCTTTGCCGAGTTCACTTTCAACAAAGATTTCTCCTTTATGTTCAGTCACAATTTTTTTAACTATTGCCATTCCAAGTCCTGTGCCATGTTTTTTGCCATATGTGACGAATGGTTCAAATAGTTTCTTCTTCACTTCTTCAGGCATCCCTTTCCCTGTGTCTGTAAATTGCATAAAAAATGAATCGTTTTCTCGCCATGTTTTTATAATAAATTTTCCGCCTTCTGGCATAGCATCTCTTGAATTGTGAGCAATGTTAAAGACAACCCGTGTCATTTTATCAACATCGATTTCAACCTCGCCGTCAAATTCAATTTGTTTTTCAATTTCAATTTTATTTTTCTTGAAGTCCTCATTGAGGAAAGCAATTACTCCATCAATGAAATCCCCAAGATTTATCTTCGAAAACTCTATACTTGTCACTCCGCGTGAAAAGTCAAGAATTTCTTGGGTCATGTTAACGAGTCGGTCGATTTGCTTTATAACCTCATCGACAAGTTTTATAGCTTCGCTCTCTCCAATTTTTTTCCTTAAAACTTGAGCGTATGCTTTTATCGTCGTCATCGGATTTTTTATATCGTGGATGATTGAGCTTGCCATTTTTCCAACTATGGCAAGTCGTTCGTTATTTACAAGCTCTTGTGCCATCTTTGCGTTTTGAATTGCAATTGATGCATGAATGGAAAGGGCATTCAGCATTTCTTCATCTTTCTTCGTGAAGAAACTATCTTTTTTATTTATCAATTGAAAAACACCAACTATTTTATCGCTTTTATCCTTTATGGGCATACACAATATCGTTCTAGTCTTATACCCAGTTTTCAGGTCAATCTCTGGATTAAATCTTGGATCTTGGTAAGCGTCTTTAATATTCACTGTTTCCCCAGTTTGGGCTACATACCCAGCGATACCTTTTCCTATAGGTAATCGAATCTCGGTGAGTTCATTCCCTTCGAGAACTTTTGACCAAATTTCACCTTTTAGTTCATCGACGAGATAAACTGTTCCTCTATCGGCATTTGTAATTTCAAGGGCGATTTCAAGTATGATTTTTAGAAGTTCATCAAGGTTTATTGTTGAGTTAACACGCTTTGTTATTTCAATTAGATAATTTAACCTGTTTATTTGCTCAGTGACCTCCTTTTCATATTCGATGAAATCCCTCAAAATCTTTTCGTTTGATAACCTTAATCTCTCGCTTAATATCTTTGCAATGTTGATCAAAATTTGTGGATGGGCGTGGATAAGTTTTTCGAAGTAATCCCCGGGGATTGATAAAATTTCGCAATCTGTTAAAGCCACAACACTTGCCGAGCGAGGGTGTAAGTCTATCAAAGCCATTTCACCGAAGAAATCAGAATCTGTTAGCTCCATTAAAACTTTTCCCGATGAATCAGCGAGCTTTACAACTTTTACTCTCCCCTTTGCGATCAAATAAACTTTATCCCCCGGCTCGCCTTCATGAATGATTATATCCCCTGGTTTGAAAGTTTCAATAAATAAATTTTGGGCGATTTCGTTAATTAAATCTTCGCTGACACCAGCTAATAATTTGTTTTGCTGTAAAAATTTAATGGTTTCTTTCGTCATAAAGCTCCCTGATAAATTGGTAAATAAATTGAAGCGTTAGTTAACACGGCTATTGAGCCGACTAAGTTTTTTAACATATCAAAATTGTCAAGTGTTCTTAATCCCATCATTTCGAGCAAATCATTCTTTAGTTCACACCTCACGATTATATTACAGATTTTTAATTTATTTTGCAACGATAAAGCGGTATGCCCATTCATTGAGTAATTTTCAAGTAAATGTTTTTTCATCTCGCCAGGGTTTTTAAACTTGAACCAATCGAGGAAAGTTTTTGAGCCGATCCCATCTCTGCATTCAATGAACGAAAATAAGTAGCCACCTTCTTTTAAAATGTAATGGGAATGATGGATAGATTTATGCGCTTGAATGAAGTTGACATCCTTTGGGAATCCACCAGCGCTTGAAATCACGACATCAAATTTTTTGTTCACAGGTATTGTGAAAAATTTATTTACAAAGTCTGCACCCGCTTTGTGCGATTGAATTACATCGCCGAAAAATGCACCAACGATTTTGTCAGTCTCATCTAGGACGACACCAAGGTGAACCACTTTAAGCCTACAAAGTTTAAATGCTTCAATTATATCTTCATAAACTGGGTTGCCTTCAAGTTTCAAGTTTGTAGCGTTTGGATTTATATCTCCGTCTTGAGTTAATGTGAGTTTGTGATTTTGAATTGCTGTTTTATATGACGCTACACCCGGGACCAACAGTTTTGCCCCACCGCCAAATCCAGCGAAGTAATGGTGAGTTATGGAACCGATGAGCAAAATTTTATCGGCTTCGGAGACAAGTTTATTTAAAAAAACTTCCGTGCCAAATTTTGTTTTCCCAAAGTAGATGAAGTCATCGCTCCAAGCGTCATTTTCAAAAACTTCAAATTTATCGTAGATTTCGTCGCTTAAAATTTCTCTTTTTTCGTTTTCTGTTTGTTTAGCATGCGTTCCGTTCGCGAATAAAAATTTTATATTGTCGTTTTTGATTCGGGTTAAAATTGATTTCAAAATGAAGTCAACTCGTGATTTCCTGGTTTTATCAGGGACGATTATCAAAACTTTGTCATCTTTTTGTAAAAAATTCTCAAGCTTTTGTGAGTCAATGGGGTTATCTAATGCGGTGTTTAGAATTTCGAGCTCGTCTTGGTCTGGTGGTTTTAGCTTTGGTGTTAAAATTTCAGCGTGTTCGGGGAGTTCAATTTCTAATTCAGTTTTTCCATACTTTAATTTAACTTTTTTCATCACGGTTTTCATTTTCTATTCATAAGTGTTGCTGCAAAGGCTGCACCGAAACCATTGTCGATGTTTACCACAACGACCCCTGGGGCGCAGGTGTTAAGCATCGTGAGGAGCGGAGCTAAACCGTTGAAGTTCGCGCCGTATCCGACTGAGGTTGGAACTGCGATGACCGGAACCCCAACAAGTCCGCCTACGACGCTTGGCAAAGCCCCCTCCATTCCAGCAACTACAATTATCACGCTTGCACTTTTTAATTTATCAAGATTTGAAAGCAAACGATGTATCCCCGCAACCCCAACATCATATAGAAGTTCAACTTCATTTCCGAGGAGTTCAGCTGTAACTTTTGCTTCTTCAGCGACGGGCAAATCCGCAGTCCCAGCGGTTATGATCAAGATTTTTCCTTTTTTATCGTCTTTTTTTATTTCACCTCGGGCGACGGTTATAGTTCTTGCAAGTTCATTATACTTTGCGTCTTTTGCAATTTTTTTTACTGCGTTGAAATGTTCTGGATTTGCCCTTGTCGCAAGGAGAAAATTTGATTTTTCAAGGATTCGCTTTGCAATTTCCTTAACTTGTTCCGGTGTCTTCCATTGGCAAAGTATGACCTCAGGGAAATTGTGTTTTAACGTTCTATGATGGTCGACATGTGCAAATTCAATATTCTCAAAGGGGAACCATCGAAGTTCATTTATAAATTCATCGACATCGATTTTTCCAGTTTTGTAATCGTTTAAAAGTTTTTCTATCTTTTCGCGCATAAGTTTTAAAAGTTAAGTTTTACCGTAAGCATAATTTCTTTGTTTCCGCTTTTAATTTCAAACAATGATTTGTTGTATCCGAATATATCTCCGGCGCCTTTGTCGGATGTAAAGAATAAAACATCAATTATATTTGCAACCCATATCCCAGCAGTTATGCCGAGAAACAAATTCCTTCGTTTATAATCTTTATCAATGTCGGATTTGACGCGAACCATTTCTTGCCAAATTTGTTCTGCTCTTTCCCAATTCATTGTGCTTACATATTGCATCTCAAGGTTTTCAAGTCGTTCATTTCCCCCGACGAGATTATTTTGTGAGACAATTGTTACGACGAGTGAACCAAAGGCTGTCAAAGTGAAGAAAACTCCCTTTATTTTATGTCCAAGGTAAAATTGTCCCGCGCCCGGGATAAAAGTTGAGTAGGTTAAAGCGGTAAGTTTTCTTTTTGAGATAAATTCATCATTTTTCGAAGTTTCGTTGCTTTGGGATTTGAGTTGGGCAAGTAAGAGTGCTGGGATAAGCACGATTAAAGTTAAAGCTCGTTTTATCATAGCGTTTTTTAATTGATTTTATTTTAAGGCTAAGTAAATTTAAAAATTTAAGGGAAGAATTAAAACGAATTGGGGTGTAATGGAGTGGATGTTGAGAAGTTTGGGTGGTGTTAGGGAGGGTTAAGAGGTAGTTTGGGCAAGTTTTAAGGAGCTGTGTCGTGACTTTTGGGGAGGACCCTCTTGACTTTTATTTTTGAGTTTTTTATATTCTTCGTGTAGAGCTAAACATAGAGGGAGGCAATAAAATGAGGCGCGTTATTTTAGTTTTATCGGTCTTATTTTCATTTTTCATTCCACTACTCTCTCAGCAAAGGGACACAACAGAATCTTTGAGGGGAATAGGTTTGAGAACAAAAACTGGCGGGGGTAGTTCATTTTTTAAGAGAAGTTGGGCTTTGATAATAGGTATTAATGAGTATGTTAAAGCAAATAAGTTGAGGTATGCGGTAAATGATGCTGAGGCTATTGCAAATCTTTTGATTAAAAAGTATGGTTTTGGCTCGAAGTATGTTATAAAGCTTTATGATTCCGAGGCTACAAAGGATAACATACTTAAGGCGTTTGAAAGATTGATAAAAGAAACCTTTGAGGATGATAGGGTTTTTGTTTTCTTCGCTGGTCATGGTATAACGATGCCTTTGCCTGAAGGGAAAGAGAGAGGTTATATTCTTCCTGTCGATGCAGACCCGTCCCAGCCTGTTCTAACTGCTATATCAACTGACCAACTAAACGAAATCTCGGAGGCAATTCCTGCGAAGCATTTATATTTTGTTATGGATGCTTGCTACGGTGGTTTGATATTTGCTCGTTCACAGCCTACCGTCTCTGCTGATGCGGTTAGCTTTGTTGAGATCGTTTCAAAAAGAAGAACAAGGCAGGCATTGACGGCGGGTGGCAGAGATCAACCTGTTTTTGACACTGGTCCAGGTGGACATAGTGTTTTCACATTTCATTTTATTAAAGGGCTTGATGAGGGATTTGCTGACCTCGACAAAAATGGTATAATTACAGCGAGTGAGATCGCAAGCTACATACTTCCAAGGGTTACATCTGAATCAAAGGGTCAGCAAACACCGCAATATGGAATACTTGTTGGAGATAGGGGTGGTGAATTTGTTTTCATACCGAGAATGAGGGTATCGATGCTTGAAGTTAAATCGGAGCCAGAGGGAGCGGATATTTATATCAATGGGGAGAAACTTGGTAAGACGCCTTTGGAAGTGGATGTATATGAATTTGGAAAATATAAAGTTGAACTTAAACTTGATGGTTATTTTGATTATATGGGTGAAGTTGAGATTAGTGAAGATTATCACGATTTAAATGTGAAACTTGAAAAGGCTGGTTTTCTTGAAGTTGTAAGCACTCCAACCGGAGCAGATGTTATTTTGAAGGATAAACTCGTAGGGAAAACTCCTCTCTACATTCCAAAGATTAAAAAGGATAAATATGTTATCAAACTTGCTCTTGCGGATTATCAGGATTATTCTCAAGAGGTTGATTTAATTTCGGTTGACAGGGCTAAGGTCGAAGTGAAACTTGAAAAGATGCGTTCGAAGGTAAACTTAGTTGGACTTAGAGGTGATGTTAATGTCTTGATAAAGGGAGAGGGAATTGAGAAAAATATTTCCAGGTTGCCTGCCAAGGAAATCGAACTTGTTTATGGTGAGTATGAAATCAAGTTGAATAAACTTGGTTATCATTCCACAACTCGAAAAATAAAAGTTGATAAGCCTGAAATGGATGTCCCCTTGATAATTGAGCCAAAGTCAAAGTTTACATCTATCCTTCTTTCTGCTTTTCTCCCAGGGGCTGGGCAGATTTATATGGGAAGGGAAGATATTGGGTTGCCTTTAACTGTATCTGAGATATTGGCTGGAGCATTGACTGTTAACTATTTTTCGAAATATTTGGGCTATAAAAAGGAGTATGAAAGATATAGAAATCTTTATCTCTCAGCTGATGATATTAATGAGATGGAGAATTATTATTCGCTTATGACGAAAAATTACGATTCAATGAGGAAATTTAAGAATTACTTTTTCATAGGTTCAGGCGTTGCATCTGCAATATGGTTATTTAATCTCGTTGACGCGATTATTTTCTCGCCAGATAAGGTGTATAGCGAGAGGGCATTTAAATTAGGGATAAGGGGTAATTCGGTAAATGTAAGCATTAATTTTTAAAGATTTTTTACATATAGAGTTGAAGTTGATTTATAAAAAACGATAGAAGTTTTTATGAGGTATCTTTACATTTTCTTGATTGCTCTGGTTTTTATCAGTTGTAATATCGTAACTGAACCACCCCCACCTGAGAGGGAAAATCCAATTGATCCAAAAAGTCCAGTGTTTCAACCGCCGAAAGCTGAAATCATAGATGGACCAAGCAATAATAGCATTGTTACCGAGCATACAGTTACATTCAAGTGGCGTGGGAATCAAGCGGATAGTTTGATGCTTTTTAGTTATAAACTTGACAATCAAAATTGGTCTAATTGGAGCAATGTTAAGGAAGCGACATTTACTTATCTTGATGAAGGAAAACATACATTTATGGTAAAGGCGAAATATATAAATAACATTGAACAGGAAGAGCCTGCGAAAGTTGATTTCACAGTTGATGCTGTTAAGGGACCTGCGCTTATGTTCCGCCCAAGGAAAGTTGAAATCACGGCGGGGCAATATTTTGATGTTGAAATTTTAGTTGAAGAGGCGACAAACTTTGCGGGGCTTAAAACGGTAATTACCTATGATAATCTATTTGATGTTGAATATGTGCAGATTTATAAAGATTCAGTATCTCTTCTTCTTAAAAATGGAGGTAATATCATCGATTTTGTGGCTATAGATAAAACTAATAGAAAAATTGAAATAAATGTTGCTGTTGCTGGGGGAAATCCTGCAGATGTAAATGGAACTGGTCGAATTGGTAGGATAAGGTTTAAAGTTTTATCTGGATCAGGGGAAACAAAGACAATTTCTTTTGATAGTGCAAATTCAATTATGAGAGATAGCGAGAATCGGACAGTTGAGATAAAAGAGCTTGTTCAAGGGATAGTGGTGGTGAGGTAACTCACCCCTTGCCCCTCTCTATAAATAGAGAGGGGAAAAAGGAGAAAAGTGAGTAAAAATGAAAATCAAAAGTTGATGCAAAACTATGAGAAAGTTTTTAATACTTTTTCTTTTGGTTTTCATTAGCTCGTCATTTGCTCAGTTAAATATAGTAACAACAGTTCCATCTCGGAATGCGTTAAATGTAAATAGGGATGTAGTTATTTCTGTGGTGTTTACACAGGATATCGATCCTGCGACGCTTACGAGTTCAAATATACGAGTTTATGGTTCACAGACTGGGCTTTACAGTGCGACGATTTCTTATGATTCCTCTACAAGGACAGTGATGATAGATCCTGTTAAGGATTTTAAGCCTGGGGAGGTAGTAAGTGTAATTTTAACGAGGGGAATAAGGAGCGTGAGTGGTGATTCGATGTTGAGTTCCTATGTTTGGAGTTTTACTGTTAAAGTAGATGATGGAAGTGGGACTTATGCTGCAAAAGTTGATTATGGAGTTGGAAGTCAGCCTTATGGTATATCATTGGGAGATATAGATGGAGATGGAGATTTGGATATTACTGTGGCAAATAATGGTTCAAATACAGTTTCAGTATTAAGGAACAATGGGGATGGAACTTATGCTGCAAAAGTTGATTATGGAGTTGGAATTAATCCTCATGATATATCATTAGGAGACATAGATAATGATGGAGATTTGGATATCGCTGTGATAAATTGGAGTTCAATTACAGTTTCAGTATTAAGGAACAATGGGGATGGAACTTACGCTGCAAAAGTTGATTATGGAGTTGGAAGTGAGCCTAATGATATATCATTAGGGGACATTGATAGTGATGGAGATTTAGATATTGCTGTAACAAATTATTATTCAAATACAGTTTCAGTATTAAGGAACAATGGAGATGGGACTTATGCTGCAAAAGTTGATTATGGAGTTGGAAGTATTCCTCGGGGTATATCATTAGGAGACATAGATAATGATGGGGATTTGGATATTGCCGTGGCAAATTATAATTCAAATACAGTTTCAGTATTAAAGAATCGCAATCGTAGTGCGGATATAGTTTTATCATCAAATTCTTTTTTCTTTGGAGATGTTAAAGTTGATTCAAGTAAGACACTGTATTTAAAAATAAATAATGATGGGATTGATAGCACATTGACAGGTAATTTAAGTTTAGGTTTAGGTTCAGTATTTTCACTTTCAAAGACAAGTTTTTCAATACCAGGATTAGGGGTTGATAGTGTCGGTGTAACATTTAAGCCAACAAGTAAAAGTAGATTTGAAGATTCAGTTATTGTTACAAGTAATGATCTAAATAAACCGAAGTTATATGTAAAGTTAGTTGGTAATGGTGTTGTTGATACACTAAAACCTATAAGTTTCCTTCCGGGTAAAAATGCGTTGAATGTAGATAAGGCAACAAATATTGAAGTTACATTTAGCAAAGATGTTGACCCAACAACTTTGACAAGTTCAACGGTAAAAATCCAGGGTTCGCAGAGTGGTTTGCATCAGACAAATATAAGCTATACTTCGGCTACGAAGACAGCAACGATTGATCCCCTCAAAGATTTTATACAAGGCGAAGTTGTAAGTGTGACTCTTACAAGAGGCATAAGAAGCACAACCGGTGATTCAATGTCGAGTTCTTATACTTGGAGTTTTACTGTGAAGGTGGATGATGGGAGTGGTTCATTTGTTAGGGTAAGAGATATTGGGGTTGGGGATGCTCCACATTCGGTTCACACATCGGATTTGGATGGCGATGGAGATATTGATATTGTGGTTGCAAATCGCGATTTATACACAGTATCAATCCTTCGCAATGATGGTGGTTTAAGTTTTGTTAGGGTAAGCGATATTAGTGTTGGAAGTTGGCCTGTCTCAGTTCACACATCAGATTTAGATGGTGATGGAGATATTGATATTGTGGTTGCAAATTTGTATTCGTACACAGTATCAATCCTTCGTAATGATGGTGGTTTAAGTTTTGTTAGGGTAGGTGATATTGGGGTTGGGAATTTGCCTTCTTCAGTATACACATCAGATTTGGATGGAGATGGCGATGTTGATATTATAGTTGCAAATGCCTCTTCAAACGCAGTATCAATCCTTCGTAATGATGGTGGTTTAAGTTTTGTTAGGATAGGTGATATTGGGGTTGGGAGCGGTTCTTCTTCAGTCCACACATCAGATTTAGATGGCGATGGAGATATTGATATAGTTGCAAATTGGGGTTCAAATACAGTATCAATCCTTCGCAATGATGGTGGTTTAAATTTTGTTAAGGTGAGTGATATTAGTGTTGGAACTAGGCCTTGGTCTGTTCACACATC
The DNA here is from genome assembly GCA_001442925.1 of Candidatus Kryptonium thompsonii. Taxonomy (GTDB): domain Bacteria; phylum Bacteroidota; class Ignavibacteria; order Kryptoniales; family Kryptoniaceae; genus Kryptonium; species Kryptonium thompsonii. Next base: position 3,288 of record LDXX01000011.1, on the reverse strand, counting down.
GGATTTAGATGGTGATAGAGATATTGATATTGTGGTTGCTGGTTCATACACAGCATTAGTACTTCGCAATGATGGTGGTTTAAATTTTATTAGGGTAAGTGATATTAGTGTTGGAGCTAGACCTCGTTCAGTTCACGCATCAGATTTAGATGGCGATGGAGATATTGATATTGTAGTTGCAAATGAGGATTTAAACACGGTGTCAATATTTCGCAATGATGGTAGTTTAAGTTTTGTTAAGGTAAGCGATATTAATGTTGGGAGCGAGCCTTATTCAGTCTACACCTCAGATTTAGATGGTGACGGTGATGTTGATATTGTAGTTGCAAATTGGGGTTCAGACACTATTTCAATCCTTCGCAATAGTAATCGGGGTGCAGATATAAGTTTAGATAAGAAAATTTTATCATTTGGAGATGTTTCAGTTGGTGGGAGGAAAAGTTTGTATTTAAAGATATATAATGATGGTGTGGATAGTGTATTATCAATTTCTTTGCCAAGTGTTAATTTGCCATTTTCTGTTTCAAGGGCGAGTTTAAGTATACCACCGTTAGGTTTGGATAGTGTTGAGGTTGTTTTTTCACCTTCGGTTTCTGGTGAGTTTATAGATTCACTTATGATATTAAGCAATGATCCGAGGGAGCCGAGGTTGGTTGTTAGGTTAGTTGGGTATAGTGGTAATTATGTAAGTGGGGTTATAACTGAGAACACAGTTTGGACGAGGTCTAATTCACCATACATAGTTTCAGGTCATATTGGTGTAGATGCGGGAGTTAAGTTGAGGATAGAGTCTGGAGTTAGGGTAGTGTTCAAGGGCAGATATAATTTCAATGTTGATGGTATACTTGAGGTAGAGGGTGCGGAAGGAGATAGTGTGGTGTTTACGAGTTTATATCCTGACACGATGAGATATCCTGGGATAAGGTTCAGGAGTGGTAGCAGTGGTAGTTTCAGGTATGCGAGGGTGGAGTATTCAGATAATGGTATTTGGGCAAATGGTTCAGCGGGGATAGAGGTTTACAATAGCATATTTGAGAGCAATGGATATGGTATAAGCGATACGAGTAGTAATTTGATAGTTCGGGGGAGTAAGTTTTTAAGGAATAGCGTTGGTGTAAGGGTTTCATCGGTTTCAAATGTATCAATTGATAGTTGTATTTTTGATGGGAATACATCGGATGGGGTTAACTTTTACTCAAGCAATGGGTATGTGAGATATAGTAATTTTGTTGGCAATAGTGTAGGGGTAAGGGCAAATGGTGGGAGTGTTGAGGTTAGTGGGAATAAGTTTGAGAGGAATTCGAATGGTGTTTATGTTGATGGTTGGACATATGGGACACTTAAAGTTATAGGTAATGAGATTAAGTCAGGTGTTAATGGGATAAATTACAATTACGGGGTTGGATATCTTGAGGTGGTTAATAATGTTATAAGAGACAATAGTGGTTGGGGTATGTATTTGTATGGTGTTAGTGGTGGTGTTGCAAGGGGCAATTTAGTAAGTGGTAATGGTTCGGGTGTATACATATGGGATAATGGTGGTGTTAATTTTGAGAGGAATAGGGTTGTAAATAACGGGGGAGTTGGACTTCAGACTAATTTGAGTATATCCATAAGGGAGAATGTGATAAGTGGGAATTTAGGAGATGGGATAAATACGAGGGGGAATAATCAGATTTTGTATAATGACATTTTCGATAATTTTGGAGATGGTATAGAGACATTGGGTAAGCCGGTTGTTAATTACAACAACATATATGGTAATGTTGAGTATGATTTCAGGGCAACGCTTCAGGCGAGTGATTCAATAGATGCAAAATATAATTGGTGGGGGACAGCTGATAGGAATGAGATCATTTCGAAGATATATGATTTTTATGATGATGGAGTGACAGTTAGGGTTAGGTTTGAGCCTTATTATAGTGAGAAGGTGGGTATGCTTGCGGTTACAGGGTTTAGGGCAGAGAGTAGGCCTGGTGGGGAGGTAAGGTTTAGTTGGGATAGGCATCCATTTGCATCAAGATATGCGTTGTATAGCGATAATCAGACAGGGGTTTTGGATACGAATTTTGCAATAATTGAGGTTGATTCAAGTGTTTTAAGTTACAGTGGTATTTTTGCTGATGGGTATTATAAGTTTGGTATAAGGGCTATATCGTATGATGGGAGGAAGTCACCGGTGGTTGTTTTAGATTCTGTTGTTTCAGATTCGAGGGCACCTGTGTTGGTGTATGCATTTGGGGTTCAAAGGGATAGTGTGATAACTGTTAAGTTTAATGAGGCGGTTGATGTTTCAAGTGTGATTGATACATCAAATTGGAGATTGAATCTAGGGTTAAAGGTTGGTTCAGTAAAACCAAATATGAGGTATATTGTTGAGTATTACAGTGGCACAAACTTTGAAACATTTGTTTCTAAGGATACGGTTAGGGATTTATCTGTAATTAATTTTAATTGGGGGTATAGTGCGCCTAAAAGTGGGATAAATATTGATTATTTTTCAGTTAGATTCAAAGGATATATTTATATACCGTTACCGGGTGATTATACATTTTCACTTAATGCTTCACAGTATGATGGTGTTAGGTTAATTGTTGGTTCAGATACATTAATAAATCAGTGGAATGATTGGTGGAAATCTTATCCTCTAAGTGTAACTAGAAATTATGGGGCTGGCATTTATCCAATAATATTAGAATTTAGTGAATATTATGGCGATGCTTTTGTTGGTTTATCTTGGAGAAGGCTGGATGGAGTGACGGAGTTAGTTCCGATATATCTGAAAACTAATATTTATTATCTTCACCTTTCATCTGGTCAAGTTTTGCCATCTGCAGATAGTTTAATATCGTTGAGTTGTAGGAACATAAAAGATTTAGTAGGTAATGTATCTGGTGAGCAAATTTATGACTTTTATCCTGATGATGGGAATAGTAATCCGAGTATAGTTTTAAGCGATATATTGGGAGAGGTAAGCGGGGATGTGAGGGTAGATTATGTTGTGAGTGATGTTGAGGGGGATAGTGTGAGGTTGAGGGTTGAGTATTCAGTTAATGGTGTTGATTGGAATAGGGCTAGTATAGTTGGTGATACATTGGTTGGCAGGGGTGGGTATAGTGGATATTTGGTGTGGAGGAGTGGTGCGGATTTGCCGGGTTATTATGGTGATGTTATTTTCAGGATTACACCAAGGGATAATGACCCGCACAATTGGGGTGAAAGTGGTAGGATAGTTTTAAGAGTTGATAATTATCATGGGCATAGGGTTAGTTTTGTTTTGGTTGATAC
>LDXX01000010.1 GCA_001442925.1 Candidatus Kryptonium thompsonii | reverse complement strand
TTATAAATTTTCTGAAGCAGAGCCGATTAGACCACCTTTGGAAATCGTAAGTGCTGAAATAAAGACTGACACAACACAATTAATTACTGCTTTCGGCCAAGCTTGTGCTTATAAAGTTTTCAGTCATAAAGTATACTTAGTTGTACCAAAACAAGCTGAAAGTGATATACCCAGACTTGAATCTCTTTGTATGAGATTTGGAATAGGGTTAATTCTTTTTGATAGAAATAATTTAAACGACCCCAAATTTCAAATAAGGACGAGAGCAGTGAAGAGCGAACCAGATTATTTTTATGTAAACCTTTACATACAAAGACTTTCAAAAGAAGATATTAAAAAATTACTAGGTTAAAAATATAAACACAAAGGACAGAGAGTTTATTACGAACGAGCTTCAACCGTAGAGCCCACAAGTTAGCTATTAAACTGTCAAGATATACTCATTCCTAAAGACTGGGGAATTGGTAGAACCTCCGTAAAGTTTGCTGCTATTGAAGATAACTGTGATACGCAAAATTATCACGGGAAGGGCAAGGGATATTGAGGATGTAAAAATAATTCTTTTGAAGGACGCCTATGATAGAGACTACATTCAGAGTTATTCCAAAAGATAGAAAGGGAAATAAAATAAACGAATCTTTCATTGAACTGACACTTGACTTAAATCATTCATCACTTACCTTACCATCTAAATCTTCCGCTATTTTCTCCGCTTAAACCCACCCTTTCTAAGTCCTTCAATAGCAAACCGCTTCACCCTATTTTACCTCTACCGCTGTCTTCAAAATCATTCTCCGCCCTTTTCATCCGGTTCATAACAAGATCCTTTAACTCTCCCATATTGTAACCCCAGCTGATTCTTCATCCACCAAAACCAGTAAATCCTAATCACTATCAGAACGAAAATCACTCTTTGTTCAAACTCTTCTTTTCTCAAGCTTCTCTTTGATAATATCTAAAACCTCTTCCCGCATCCAGATCATCAACAAATGTTTTAAACCTACGCTTGACAACACATTATAAAATACAAAATTCCACCGTTGAAAGAGAAATTAAAAAATAACAAAATAATCCTACAAGAAATTAAAGGACAAAATCTTGCCTCCTTTTTACCCAGTTCATAACGGATTGTTTAACTCTTCCGTAATTCAATCCCTCCTTATCAATATTATTAGGCAAAATCGAATTTGAAGGTGAAGCGAGGGATCGCCTCGAAAACGAAGATGTCAAGAAGTTATCTTTGGAAGAATTTACCTGATCTAAAAGTAATTTAAACCCCAAAACACTCTCTATTTTTCTACTTACCTATACCTTGAAACTTGACAAAAATTGAAAAAATTACTATGTTTATTCTAAGGTTTACATAAAATTCTGGAGGGAGTAAATCTTCAACATAGGAAGAGTCAACATGACAGATGAATTGAGAGCTTCATAGAAAACCTTGAATTAGTCCTTAAGTTTAAAAATAGGAGGATAAGTTTATGGAAAAAGATAGGAAATTGAAACTTTTTATCAGTTATTCGCATCGAGATGAAGAACCTTACGTTGAGGAATTTAAAAAACATATTGCTCCATTAAAAGAGAATGGTTTAATTGAAGAGTGGTATGACCGAAAGATTTTGCCGGGCGAAGATTATCAAAGTAAAATTGATAATAATTTAGAAAATGCAGACATTATTTGTTTGTTTATTTCAGCAAACTTCCTTTCCTCAGAAAGTTGCAGGCAAGAGAAAGAGAAAGCATTAGAGTTAAGGAAAAAGAAAGGAATCTCTGTTATTCCAATTATTTTATCTCCTTGTGGATGGTTAGATGATAAAGATATATGCAAATTATTGGCTTTACCTACAGATGGAAAACCTATCTTAAGTTTTCAGAACCGAGATGAGGCATGGTATAATATTTACAATGGATTAAAAAAAATAATTGAAAAGGGGATAAAAATTAAGCAATTGAGAATAAGAAAAGAATTTGAACTTTTTTTGCAAGATACAGAAATGTTTATGAAAGCACATTCTCACAAGGAAAGAGTTTTTATAGATGACATATTTGTATATCCTGAGTTGGATAAGTATGATGATTTAAAAGAATATGAGAAAAAAATGAGTTCAGAGGAATTATTAAAAAATATTACGGATTATCCCAAAATTGTAATAGCAGGGGAGGGTCAATCAGGAAAAACAACTTTATGCAAAATGATATTTAAAGAGTTAAGAAAAAAGAATTTTGTCCCTGTTTACATTTCTGATAAGGAAAATAAGTTTAGGGGTAAAATAGAAAATAAAATATTAAAATCACTTAATGAACAATACGAAAATGTTGATATAAATGAAATTGATAAAGGCAATATAGTTCCAATATTAGACGACTTTCATTTTGCTGTGAATAAAGAAAAAATCTTAAAAGATTTAACTGTATATCCTCGCTGTATAGTTATTGTTGATGAAATCTTCAGTTTAAATATTAAAGATGAGAAACTTATAGGGTCATTCAGTTATTTTAGAATAAGAGAGCTTAGCCCTTCGTTAAGATATGAATTAATTAAAAATTGGGTAACTCTAACAGATAAGAGCAATGATGTGGAAATTTATAAAGATATCGATGAAAAGATAGAATTAACAAATGCCATTTTGGGGAAAACAATCAGCAAGGGAATTTTACCCTCATACCCATTTTTTATTTTATCCGCTATCGTGACCTATGAAACATTTGCTATGCCACTTAACCAAGAAATAACATCTCAAGGTTATTGTTACCAAGCACTTATATATTTTTATTTAAGAAAACAAGGTGTAAAAAATGATGAAATAGATATATACATAAATTTCCTAACAGAACTATCTTTCTACTTTTATAAAGCAAAGAAAAATGAATTATCACCAGAGGACTTTACCTCATTTATGAGGTCTTATTTGGAGAAATATAATCTGCCGATAAGAGAAGAAATATTACTTAAAAATTTAAGCCAAATAATTTTGGTCGACAATCTAAATAATTACTCATTTCATTATCCATATCTTTATTATTATTTTGTTGCTAAGTATCTGGTTGAGCATATTGAAGATAAAGAAATAAAAAGAGAGATAGAGAAAATAATCAACAATCTTCATATAGATGAAAATGCCTATATTGCTGTTTTTATGACGCATCATTCCAAAAGTGTGGATATCTTGGATGAAATTGAAGCCAATGCATTAATTTTGTTTGATAAATATAAACCTGCTACTTTGACAAGAGATGAAGTTAAGTTTTTTGATGAACAAGTGAATACTATTGTTAAAGCGGCTCTACCACCCGCTACGATAATGCCCGAAAAAGAAAGAGCAGAAAGATTGAAAATGCAAGACGAGATAGAGCAATCCCCAAAAGATATGGAAGAAAAAGAAAAGAGCGAGGAATATGATCCTTTAGAAAAAGAATTAAGAAGAGCTATTAGAACCGTAGAGGTTATGGGATGTATTATTAAAAATCGAGCGGGTTCATTAGAAAAAACGAAAATAGAAGAAATATTCAACGAGGGAGTAAATGTTTATTTAAGAATATTATCTGGCTTCTTTAATTATATAAAAAGTGAAGATGGACAAAAATCGGTAATTGATTTTTTATCAAAGAGATTAGAAAAAATTATCAAAGAAAGAGAAGAAGGGAAAAGAAAGTTAAGTGAAGAAAAGTTAAAAGAAATTTCAAGAATTATATTTTGGAATATAAATTTCTTTGTGGTATACGGTGTCATTCAAAAGATTATACACTCGTTAGGGTCCAATAAGTTAATTGAAATTATTAAAAAAAGTTGTGATGAAATTAATACTCCAGCATCTTTTTTGGTAAAACATGGAATTTTAATGTGGTATAATAAGAATTTACAAATTGATGAACTTGCGAATGGGATTAATAAAAAAGATTTTTCAGAGATAGCGAAAAGAACCTTACAGTTAATGGTTGTTAATCATTGTGTTTTACATCCAATTAATTATAGGGATAGACAACGTATAGAAGCTAAATTGGGGATCCCTGCTGTAAAACTTCCGCGGCTTGCTAAGAAGAATTATAAATAGAATTTATATGGTCGTAATAAACCACCTGATAATAGTAGTGGATAAAAAGCTCTGTCAAAATTTACCCTTGCTAGGTTCTTTTATTTGAAACTGCTATGTGAACTTATTTTTTTAATAGGAACCCTTTATCTAACTAATCTTATGTAAACTTGACTTTACACTCCTCCCTTGCTAAATTAATCCTGAAACATAAAACACAAATTAAAAAACTAAACACCTTGTACATCTGCAAGGTCTGCAAAGACACGCAACTTTCATTCACACTCAAATGCCGAACTTGCGCCAGTTTCCTTTCACTTGAAAAAATTATACCTGAACCCCAAATCCTAACTCTCGATGAACTCGAAATAACTGAAATAAGAAAACTCAAAACCCCAATAGATGAAAACCTAAACGAAGGCCTCCCTCTCGGATCAATGACAATTCTTGCTGGCGTCCCAGGAGCTGGCAAATCAACCCTTGCCCTTGAAATCATAAACCAAATCTTACTTACGGAACAAATCCCTGTGCTTTACATCTCTTCAGAGGAACCACCAGAGATGATAAAGATAAGAGCCCTAAGATGCGCACCTGAACTAATTCACAACGACAATTTTAAAATACTTTGCGAAACTATTATCGAAAGGATAAGAGATGCAATAAAATCAGTCTTGACTTCAGAAGACATGATCATAGTCCTTGACTCAATAAACGCTGTTGTTGCTGGAAAATCAAAATCTGCCCCTGGATCACCATCAAATATCATAAAAGCATTGAACATGCTACACAACTTCAGAAAAACACAGGAATTTAAACCAACATTTTTAATCATATCCCACGCAAACAAACAAAAAGCAATAGCTGGACCGCTCACACTTCAACACATGGTTGACATAGTTTTATTCCTTGACATTGAAAAAGACAACTCAAGAACCTTAACAACCCTAAAAAACAGATTCGGTCCCGCTGGAATAAAAACAACCCTAAATCTTCCCCCTTATTGATCTCCCCTATATCCCTCTACTTATCCTCCTAAATCTTTTAAAATCGCCTTCGCTATTAGTTCTAACTCAGGAAGTTTTGTTTGGATAACATCCCAAACTATTTCAAGGTCTATCCCAAAATAATCATGAACTATAACATCCCTGAATCCTGCAATCTTTCTCCACTCTACTGAATAATTCTTTTTGATTTCCTCTGGTATGTTTTTTACTGCTTCCCCAATATTTTCAAGAGATTTTAAAACTGCGTAATAAATCAAATCATTCTTATAAAACTCTTCAAAACTTTTTATGTCTTTAACAAATCGTCGAATCCTTTCTATTTCGTCCAATATATCCTCAAGATATAACTTTATATCTCTCTTCTTAGACATACACAACCTCTTTTAAAATATACTCTTTCAACTTTGGCTTGATGGCAGATTTTATCACGAGATCAACCTCAACCCCAAGCAAATCCTCAAGATAAAACTTTAAATCCATATAATTATCAAATGTCTTTTTCCCTTGTTCAAACTCCACAAGTACATCTATATCACTAATTTCACTCTGCTCTCCCCTAACATAAGAACCGAAAACACCAAGCTCCTTAACCCCAAACTTTTCCCTTATCTCATTTAGATGGCTTGAGATGACCTCTTTTATTTCTGCTAAACTTCTCATAATGACACCTTGCATAATAATTTTACCTTTACTCTCACAGTAAGCGAATCCCCTATCAAATTTTCTTTAAACATAAGAACACTTGAAAAATTTTGTTTTTACTTTTTTATAAAATATACAAAAATCTTTAAAAAATTTAACGTTCCCCCAAAAATGACTTTCTAATTTCATCATTATTAAGAAGATTTTCTCCTTTACCCTCAAAAGCAATTTTCCCAATCTTAAAAACATAACCTCTGTCAGCATATTCCAAAGCCATTCTTACATTTTGCTCTACCAGAAGAATTGTAGTCCCTTCCCTATTGATCTCCTTTATTTTCTCAAATATAATCTCCACATAGTTCGGTGAAAGCCCCAAAGAAGGTTAATCCAGTAAAAGAAGTTTTGGCTTCAACATCAAAGCCCTGCCAAAGTATTAAACTTTCCCTCTCTATTTATAGAAACGGATCAGGGATGAGTCACCTCACCCACCTCAACTGTGCCACATCAAAAGACTATTAATATATCTCTTAAATGTTAAAATTTATCCACCTACAAGTATTAATAAAATAATCAAAAGAGCCCAACCCAACCATACAAGCATCCCTTTCCCTTTTTCTTGCTCTTCTATTATTATACCCATATCTGGACTCTTTTCAGCAGAGCCAGTTAAAACAACCTTGAAAACATTATCAGGATATGAATTACTATAAACAAACACTGTATCAACATGAGAACCCGAAGAACTCGGACTAAACTCAAAACTTAAATTAACAGAATCCCCAGGATTTAAAACTATCGGCAGTTTATTTAAAAGTTTAAATGAACTACTTCTTACGCTTACATCTGTAATCCTTAATTCAGACCCACCATCATTGCTAACCTTGAGACTTAAACGATTAACCCCTCCTAAACGAAGTTTACCAAAATCGAGTTTATCACCGTAAAAATAAGCATACGGCTTTGGAAATAACTTCACTCCGCTCTCCTGATATACCGCAACTCCACCATTCGTCCCAATCCATTTAGTACCTTCGGAATCTATTGCTATAGTATAAACATTATCACTTGGAAAATCTAAACTTGATGTTTTGTAAACAGCCCAATTTACGCCATCAAATCTCGCTAACCCTTCATTTGTTCCAATCCATTTGGTGCCTTGTGAATCTATCGCTATAGCATAAACATAATTACTCGGCAAACCTGAATTTAAAGTTTTATAAACAGTCCATCTCACCCCATCAAACTTTACTAATCCTTCATTTGTCCCAATCCATTTGTTACCCTGTGAATCTATCGCTATAGTATAAATATAATCACTCGGCAAGCCTGAACTTGATGTTTTATAAACAATCCATCTTACACCATCAAATCTTGCTAATCCCCCTCCATATGTCCCAATCCATTTGTTTCCCTGTCCGTCTATCGCTATTGCATAAACATTATTACCTGGCAGTCCTGAACTTAAAGTTTTGTAAACTGTCCAATTTACGCCATCAACAAATTTTGCTAATCCTCCATTTGTCCCAATCCAAAGGATAACCCCGGTGGCCTTGCGTCCGCACTAATTTTATTTAGTGCAGACGCTTAAATTTTCTGCCCGCCTTTGAAATCGCTCCCTTTGACTTCGTCAAAGAGAGCGTAAAAATTTTTAAAAACTCCCACCGCCCACCCCCAATCACACTAACTTAACATCCGCTTCGTGCCACTGCTTTGGCAGTGTCACGCCTTTTGCAAGTCCTAACGGACGGCAAAAGACGCTCAACAATAAATCACAACATAAAACAACCTCACCGAAACATCTTCAACCAACCCAAAATATTTCCACCCGCCAATGAGAAAAAATTAACCCCCGAAACTCTCCAACATCCCCAACGCTTTCCTCACTCCCGACCCTTTCTGCAAACCCCGTTTTTGTGTTTTGCCCCCGCAACAAATAACAATTTAAGCGGGCACGCTCCGCCTAAAGGCTACGCTTTCCGCTCGGTCCTCGCAGAAAGCCTTAACACTAAATCCAGCCATTTGAAACGGCAGGCACGGTCTTGACAGGACGCTCGCCAAAGGCTCGCTTGGGCACTTCTGCCCACCTGTCAAGACCAAGGCGAGCGTGCCTGCCTTTACCCGCAACTTAACCTTCGCTTCGTGCCACTGCAAAGCAGTGTCACGCCTTTTGCGGTCCTAACGGACAGCAAAAGACGCTTAACAATAAATCACAGCATAAAACAACCGCAACCGTCGGCGGGCTCGGTCTTGACAAGACGCTCGCCTCTCGGCTCGCTCGGGCACTCCTGCCCGCTTGTCAAGACCAAGACGAGCGAGCCCGCCTCCAAAGGCTTTCCGCTCGGACCTCGCTCCAGCCCGCTTGTGTAGTAATTAGGTTGCGGGGGCAAAACAATTGCCTTTTTGCTGTTTTGCTCTTTTTTAAAAACAAAATTTTTTGATGCGAAAATGAAATATCGTGAAGAAATTATCACTATCACCGTCGCACAGGTTAAACCCCGTGGCTTGGTCGCTTCAGACGGGCGTTTCTTTGCGTTCCCAAAGCCTTTACCTCTTGTCTCTGAGATTATTCAGCCTGGCGATGTGGTCTCGTTCGTTAGATTTCGCACACCATACGAGATTATTTATGCCTGTGGCAAAGATCCGAAAGCAACGCAAAAATGCAAGTCTCACATAAAACAAATCTTAAAAATTCAAAAAGGGGGCTGAGCCATGCAAGAAAAGAGATTAAGCAACCTGATTATCGACAAGTTTTACTTTGAGCTTTTTACTTCACATCTACCAAAGCAATTAGAAGAACAAGAAAAGAAATGTGACGGTTGCGGAGCCTCGGAAATCCACCGTGAAATCATTTCACCATTGCAAGTAAAAGTTTGCATCTGTGAAAAGTGCTGGAATGAATTTCTATCAAACTCTTAAACAAAAATAGGAGTCAAGAAATGAATTTCGTTGATGAATTCATTGAGTATAAAAAGAGTTTAGAAAGGGAATTAAAAAATGTCAGTGAGTTATTTATCGCTGAAGTAAGCCAAGAAAGTCTGAAGTTATCGCAATGGCGTCAAGATTTACACAAAAAGGGCTGGAGTATTTTCTTTAAAGTCTATTACTTAAAGAATGGGGAAATTAAAGAGTTAAAAATCGAAAGGTTTAGATACTGGGATTATGAAGGGAACGACTGCTTTTTCTACTACGGTTGGGCAAGCCGAGAAGAAAAGATCAAGCGGTTTCTCGATGAATTAAGCGCGTGGCTTTTCAACTACAAAGGCAAATTCAAATTTAAACTAATGTCAAACTAAAAAGGAGATGCTACCATGATTAAACAAATTAATTCAAATCAAGCCTTCTCAAACAAATCACAAAACAATGTTAAACAAAATATGGAGAGTGCCATGATTAAAAGAATTAACTCAAACTCTTCGGCGTCCCCGGTCTCAAGCGAAGTTATCACCGGGATAGTTCAACAAGTGAATGATCGCGGTATAAAAGTCGGAGATCGCTGGTATAATTATAGCAAATTCCTTGCTGAAAAACCCTCTATCGCTGTAAATGATACCGTTAAATTTGCTGTGTCAAATGGCTTTATAGTAAACTTTATCGCTGTTGAAAAGCCAACCGAACCGAAACCATCCGAAAGGGAAACTCAATTGCTTGAAGCCTTGAGAAGTGCTGTCAAAATCGCATCAACCCTTGAAGGTGAAGTCTCAATCAAGTTTTCTACTCAAGATATTATAAAACTTGCTCTAACGCTGTTTATTCAATCTGATCGCTAAAAACTAAACTCGGCGGGCTCGTCCCGCCGGGATCTTTAAACTAAATGTCAAACTAAAAAAGGAGATACTACCATGAAGAAATTAGAAGAAATCAAAACGGCACAGGAATATAACGAATATGTCAATCAAGTAAAAATGCAAGCCTTTGTAAGACTTGTTGAAATTAGAAAACTCATCCAAGAATTGCAAAAAGAAGAAGAACAAATCAAAGACTGGGCGCTTGATTATGTGCGTGATGTATTGATGAGAGATGAAAAAAGCGCTGATTTTGATGTTAATGGAATAAAGGTTAATGTGACAATAAACTATAGAAAAATTTTCCAATACCCAGAAGAAATCCTGAAACTTGAAAACGAGCTGAAGCAAAAAAAGAAACTTGCCGAGCTTGACGGCTCAGCTAAACTTTTAACACTCAACCCTTACCTTGTCCTTAAGTTCTAAAAAACAAAAAGCCCCGGTGCTAAGCCGGGGCTTAAATTTAAAAACAAAAACCGGGGGTTTTGCTCCCCCGGCGATAGTTAAACTAAAAGGAGGAAGCCATGAGAGAAGACTCATAGCTAAGTTAAATATAACAAATTTTTTAAACGAAAAGCAAGTAACCTGTCCACCACTCCAAAAAGAACTGAGACAAAGAGAAGCTCACTGAACTTGACAGAACCGCAAAACTTATAAGCCTTAAGTAGCTGTTAGCCCGAGAATTATCTAACAATTCGACCTGTTCCGGGACCAGTAGCTAATGCTTCTATTTCTTGAATTGACAATAAACCAAAATCTCCCGGTATTGAGTGAACTAAACATGAAGCTGCTACTGCAAACTCTAAGGCATCTTTGGCATTGGCATTTTTTAAAAAGCTATAAATTAACCCGCCACAAAAAGCATCACCACTCCCAACTCTGTCTACAACATGAATTGTATATTTCTTTGATTGATAAAAATTTCCATTATCCCACAAAACGGCTGACCAACACGGCAAAAACAGTGTAATTTTTGCCATGTTTAAATTCCACACTGGTTCGATGCTCACTCTTCCAAATTTTATAGTTATCAATCCTGAAAATTTGTTTAAATTCCACACTGGTTCGATGCTCACGAATGAAATCCGAAAATAATGAAACATATGTTCTGAGTTTAAATTCCACACTGGTTCGATGCTCACACTTTAAAGACAAACCCTTATGCAAAGGGACAGGCACCGTTTAAATTCCACACTGGTTCGATGCTCACTCCAATTCAGCCGTTGCACCAATTTGAGTTTCGTGCTGTTTAAATTCCACACTGGTTCGATGCTCACCTGTCTTCATAAGCCTCGGTAATAGGTGTTGAACTGATAATGTTTAAATTCCACACTGGTTCGATGCTCACCCTGTTAATCTCATCTGTTTCGCCAAGCAAAATTTTGTTTAAATTCCACACTGGTTCGATGCTCACAAATCAAAAAAGAGAATGAAAATGCAAAATCAAAAAGTTTAAATTCCACACTGGTTCGATGCTCACTGGAGTTTCTACAGGGGCATTTATAATGACAAAAGAGTTTAAATTCCACACTGGTTCGATGCTCACTATTCAATTGCAATTTCCACAACTGGAGTTAAAGGAGTTTAAATTCCACACTGGTTCGATGCTCACTCTATTGTCATAGCGTAAAATTTTCAGACAAATATGTTTAAATTCCACACTGGTTCGATGCTCACCACATAATACTCTCTTAAACAATATAATTTTTCAGTGTTTAAATTCCACACTGGTTCGATGCTCACTTCTTACCGAGAAAATTTCTACCAGAAATCCTTCTGTTTAAATTCCACACTGGTTCGATGCTCACACGACGCTTGCGTTGAAATTATGTTTGATGTAGCAAGTTTAAATTCCACACTGGTTCGATGCTCACATTGTCAAATAAATCAATCAACTTATAATAATCGTCGTTTAAATTCCACACTGGTTCGATGCTCACGCCAATTTGATAACTTATATTTTCGCTTTTATAAAGGTTTAAATTCCACACTGGTTCGATGCTCACTTCTTTGACCCAATCAAGGGCTTTAAAAATTTAACTGTTTAAATTCCACACTGGTTCGATGCTCACTATGAAGCTTCAATATATAAAGAAATCCCAAAGAAAGTTTAAATTCCACACTGGTTCGATGCTCACCTGCAATATATTTTACATGTTCCCAAGTCAATTCATCGTTTAAATTCCACACTGGTTCGATGCTCACTGAAAAGTTTAATGGTGATGAAAATAGAGCCAAATCAGTTTAAATTCCACACTGGTTCGATGCTCACTATAAGTGCAAGCGAACTCGCTGAAATTCAAAACGGTTTAAATTCCACACTGGTTCGATGCTCACTGGGGCGTTCGCCTGACTATGCTGATGCTTTTGTAAGTTTAAATTCCACACTGGTTCGATGCTCACTCAATAATTTTCCCGATTAACTTTAGTTAATCGCTGTTTAAATTCCACACTGGTTCGATGCTCACCCGTGCTTGCGCTATCTTGTTTATTTGAGAACTCGTGTTTAAATTCCACACTGGTTCGATGCTCACTTGTTCCAACTCCAAAAGAAGTTGTGTTTGAACGAAGTTTAAATTCCACACTGGTTCGATGCTCACAATAAAACCTTCAAAATCATCCATTCGGGCAAATTTGTTTAAATTCCACACTGGTTCGATGCTCACATGTCTCGCTAAATTCAATCGGAATAAATTACAAATACGTTTAAATTCCACACTGGTTCGATGCTCACTTCCCAAAAAGTCTGCAGAAACTCACATTTATCACTGTTTAAATTCCACACTGGTTCGATGCTCACGCACTAATTCACCCTCTATTTCCTTATCTCTTAATTGTTTAAATTCCACACTGGTTCGATGCTCACTCTCCAAAAACTACAAAATTTTACACAGAAAATCAAATTTTTCCAACCTAAATTAAGTCGCGGAGCAAAATGCAAAAATATACAGCCCGCGACTAAGAGAAAACTGATTAATTTTTTTCAAACTTTCAAATATTAATATTTAACCGCTAAACTTAATCCCCCAAAATCCTGTCCGCGACTAAATTATTCTACTTCACTGCTATCCTCACATCAACTAAAACTCCTCAAAACCGTGTGCTCATTTCTTAACATCTTCAACTCACCATAAAAATTTATCAAAACAAATATAATAAATCAAGCGCCCACAACTTCCCGCCCTCAACCCTTTCACCCTCTCATAGTCACTATCCTCCCCACCCCAAATTACCACCCTACCCTCTTGACTTTTAAATTTTTAAGTTTTATCTTTTGGAAAAAACTAAAAAATTTATATATTAGAAACGAAAATATTTAAAACAATTTCACAAAAAACTATGAAAAAATTTAAAATCAAGGAATTTGCCCAACTCCTAGGCTACCACCCCCAATATCTCCGAGTCCTCGAAAAAGAAGGAAAAATACCACCAGCAAGAAGAGACCCGAAAACGAACTGGAGATATTACACACTCCAAGATCTGATCGAAGCAAAAAAACAACTCGGCATCCCTGTCAATGAAAAACCTACTATCCAAGTCTTCATAAATTACAAAGGTGGTACCGGAAAATCAACTATAGCATCAAACTACGCATATAACCTTGCTCAACTCGGCTTCGAAGTCCTCGCAATCGACCTCGACCCACAAGGACACCTGACACGATCACTCGGAATCCCAGACGAAGCCTCAAGAACACTCCCAACAATCATGGACGGCATCACCAAAGGCGATATCTCAACCTCCATCATCTCCATCAAAGATAACCTCCTGCACCTCATACCAAGTAATGTCAACCTAACCATCTTCGAAAAATATCTTCAACAACAAAGCATCGCCGTGGAAACTAAACTATATAAACTACTACAACCCATAATGCCTAAATATAACTACATCATTATTGACTGCGCCCCGAGCGTCTCCCTCGCAAACATCAACGCAATGGTCGCCGCAGACGATATAATAGTCCCAATCATCCCAGACTTCCTCTCATACGACGGACTAAACCTCCTGTTCAAAGATATAAGCGCCCTTAGAGAAAACGCAACTATGTACCATGCCAGACAAATTAGAATCATCGTCAATAAATACGATCAACGCCTCTCAATCGCTGACATCCTCATAAAAACACTCAAAGAAGAATATAAAGATATGCTCCTTAATTCAATAATTCGACAAGATGCAACGGTGGAAAGAGCGCAGGCAAAACTTCTGACCATCTTTGAATACGCAAAAAGAAGCAAATTTGCACAAGATATAATTAGCTTCACACATGAGATGCTCGAAAACGAAAAGAAATTTACATTAAATACAGTGGGGGCAAAAAATGACTAAGAAATCTAAACGGAAGAAAAAAGCCAAGCAAGATGACTACATAGGCTTTAAACTTATAAAGCCAGTCCCCCAAGACTCGCTCTTGCCCGACTATGAAAGACTCAAGAACCTTAACCTTCCTGCAGCTCTTAAAGCAACTTATCTTACTAAAACCATTGAAAATCAATCAGATAATGAACTTTCTGAACGATACCAGTCTCAAAATGATACTGGTATCAAAATGACACCAGTATCAAAAAGAGACCAGTATCAAGATGATACCAGTATCGAAATGATACCAGTATCAAAACAAGACCAGTATCAAAATGACACTAGTATCGAAACGACACCAGTATCAAAAAGAGACCGGTCTCAAAAAGAGAAAAAACAACCCGAACCGATCAAAATTAAAGAAATACCTGATACAGTAAGTGAAAAACTCAAATTTAAACCCGGATTCTTCTCACAATGGGAAACCTCAATATTCAACGAACTCAGAAAAATTCTATCAAATAGCGAATTCAAAATCTATACGGTCCTCTTCGAAAACTCCTGGGCTTTCGGGAAAAATATAACAAGCATAATCGGCTACCAAACCATAGCTGAAAAAACAGGCTTAAGCAGAGCCACAGTCATAAGAAGCATAGAAAAACTCATAAAAAGAAAAATCATAGAGAAAAGAACCTCGTTCAACAACCTCGGCACAATCTATAAAGTAAACCTCCCAGAAGGCGCAGAAATACAACCAAACGAAATCCAAAGTAGGGGAGAATCAACATTCACCCAAGATGATGACGAATCAACATTGACCCAATCACCACCAGCCCAATCGACACTTCCTCTATTGGATGTCCCAGACGAAGAAAAGTTTATCTTCGAAAATAACCTGATCAAAGTCAAAACCCAAGAAGAAATCATAAAAACGCTCAAATCAAAACCGTTCTCACTTAAAGACGATATTATACAACAAATAATAAAAACAACATCGCCACAACTCATCTCTCTAAAAATTGAAAACGCACTCTTCAACTACCACAAAAACTTGATAAAGAAACCCGGCGAATGGCTAATTCTTTCAATTTTCAACAAATACAAAACATCAAAACAATTCCTCAAACACCTCAAGGGCAAGCTTGAAGCCAATGCGCGGGCAAATCCCGATTTGCCCCGACCATTAGATGAACATTTAATAAAAACTGTGTTCGGCTACTACACCAAATGGCTAAGAGTCATTCCAACAAAAGAAACACTCATCAAAGAACTTGAAAGATATAACATACCAGACCAAATGATTAACGATATAATTAAAACCTATCCCCCTGAATATATCTTCTTTCAGATAAAGCACGCCGACTCCCAAGCCCACAAACTCAAAGACCCCACCGCTTGGCTAATCAACGCAATCCAAAAAGTATATAAACCCAGTAGGGAATTCGCTAAAAAAATAGAAACACAAATAAAACAACTCGAAGAAGAGAGAAAACAAATTGAAAGGGAAAGGGAACTCCAACAAGAAAAAATGGAAATCGAACGAGCGCTCAACTACTTCAAAACCCTCCCAGAAAAAAACCAAAAAGAGCTCATAAAGATCGCTGAAGACGAACTAAAAAAACTCAACATAACCCCAGAAACCCCTGGCTACAAAACCAACCTTGACTTCAAAATCGCCCAACTAATAAAAAAACTGTATAACACTTGAACCTCAACAAACCGAAAGAAGACGCCATGACGCACCATAAGCTGATAATTGGAAACTGTATGACTATGCAGGAGATCCCCGATGAAAGCGTTCACCTAATGCTCACTTCACCCCCTTATTTTAACGCCCCATTTGACTATAAAGGTTTATTTAAAGATTATGACCAATACTTGGAAATGCTGGATAAAGTTGCTCGAGAAGTGTTCAGAGTGCTAAAAAATGGAAGGATCGCTGTATTAAACATTGATGATATGCTTGTAAATGGTGAAAAATTCCCAATCGTCGCCGACGCTACAAAGATATTTCAAAACGCCGGATTTAGATATAGAGACCGCATTATATGGAAAAAACCCGATGGCTACCTGAGAATAAGCAGAAGAAGTGGAGTTTTATTGCAAAATCCTTACCCGATGTATTTTTACCCAGATAACCTCCTGGAGAGCATCCTGATATTCCAAAAAGGTAAGTTCGATTACAACTCGATACCAAAAGAAACAAAAGAAGCTTCAAAAATCGACATAAAAGAATTTTTAGATAATAAATGGTATATGACACTTTGGGAGATGGTCAATGTCCTGCCTAATTCGCCATTGGAGAAAGAAATCGCCGCTTTCCCCGAAGAACTACCTTACAGAATTATAAAACTATTCTCTTACAAAGGAGAAACCGTTTTAGATCCATTTGTAGGAAGTGGAACCACTATGAAAGTAGCAAGACAACTTGGAAGAAACAGCATCGGAATCGAGATCAAAAAATCCCTAATCCCCATAATAAAGAAAAAAATAGGTTTCGACGGACAATCAAACCTCTTCAATCAAGAAGACACCTTTGAAATAATAATAAGAGAAGAAGGTGAATATGGATGTATTAGCTAAAATAACAGGGATCAAATATACACCATTTCTATGCCGTTCTTTAAATCTGTACAACATCTCAGAACTAGAATCCGCTCTTAATAAAGATTCGGCATTTATTTTAAATGTTCAAAATAAACAACTTGCCTTAAGCTGGTGGGTCTCCCCAAAAAGAACACGGTCTTACCCGTATGCACGAGTTTATGACACTTTAAATTTTCAAGGCAAAAGATTAACTATAATCCCCATTCTAAAAGACGAGGGGAAAGAAGGGGATAGGGATTTTTTACAGTGGGATACCATCTCTTTAATGAGTTTACTTGGCATTTATGTGGTTATCTCTTACTATAAAAGTGCTGAAAGAAGCTCCAAATATAAGCATAAAATCACAAACCAAAAGTTCGATATCCAACACATCGAAGAAGAAATAAACAATCTCTTATCCTACCAATCTGACGCCTTACACTGGAATCTTTCGCAAGTTGAAAAAGTTGGTCAAATCGCTCAAAAAGCACTAAACACATATCAAAGAATTTCAAAAACACTTGACATTGAAATGCACTCAGAAGAAACTGCCCAAAAAAGAATTGACGAACTCCTTAAAGGAAAAGATGCCTTTATGAAACTCTCAAGAGAATTAGCGAAGAAAGCACAAAGTAGGGAATCTATAACAGTTCAACCTAAAGAGCGATTGTCAGGCACTAAAGCCACCCTTACAATTAAAAACTATTTGGGTGGGTATTACTTCTTTACTTGTGATGAGGTAAAAATTGAAGAAGAAAAAATATATTTAATCGAGGGTAAACACAGTAAGCACAGCGCTATTCCGTCGATAGATGACATAAAAGATGGCTTACTAAAAATGATTTTATTCACAAATTTAAAAGAAGTAAAAATCGGGGCTGTCAAATATACACCTATACCAATACTAAAACTTACAACAGATATAAAGTTTTCAATAAACAATTTAAGAAAATCCCAAATTGACAACTTGCGCCTTCTTAAAAAAGAAGCTGAAGTAAATGGCTTCCAAGTGCTTATCAACAATAAAAACTTGTCGCTTCTTCTTCCGAAAGAGTAAATTAGACTTCCATGAATTTTTCTCTTTTATTACCCCACACCCGTCTCAAAATGATACCAGTACTAGTATCAAAATGATACCGGTACTAGTATCAAAATGATACCAGTACTGGTATCAAAATGATACCAGTCCCCCTCAAAAATGCCCCAAGAAACCATTGAAAATCAATCAATTTCAAAAACAGCACAACATATATAACAATAACTATACATATAATATACATACATAACACAGAGCCAATTCACAAATTGCCTAAATTTACCTTTAATGGCCATACCGCATATTAATAACTGCCTGAAAATAAACCACATCAAACTTCAAAATCATCTAACTAATAAAAAAAATTATATAACACCTAAACCTAAAAGGCTTCAAAAATGGATAAGCTAAAAAGAGCAATAGAATGTATAAAAAAGTATAACCCAGAAAAAATCATACTCTTCAGCTCCTACGCTTGTGGGGAAATAGACGAATATAGCAATATGAATTTTGTTGTAATCAAAAGAACTGATAAAAGATTTTTGGAAAGATTGATTGAAGTAGTAAAATTTATAGACAACGATTTAGGTCATGTTAATATTTTTGTATATACTCCTGAGGAATTTGAAGATATGATTAAAACCGCAAACCCTTTTATTCTACAAGCTTTAAAAGAAGGTAAAGTAGTTTACGAATTGGAAAAAGAAAACCAAAATACAGTTAAATAAGAAATAAACTTTGAAATGGCTTGCGCAAGCAGAATTTGACCTTAATTCCGCAAGAATAAATTTTGAAGCCCAAATTTATGCTTATGCCTGTTTTATGTGTGAACAATCTATACCACAAGATATCCAAATGCAGTTGCCCCTCCCGCAATCCCATATCAGTCCTTTACAAAGAAAGAAGCCCAAGAAGCAATAAACCTAGCAACTGAAATTTTTAATTTCGTGAAAAATAAAATTGGGAAGTCGCTGTGAAAGACTCAACCTATACCAAATATACTAAAGCCAGCCTTGCTTCTTTATGCTGTGCACTAATAGGACAGAAAAAGAATGCCTTGAAAAGGGACTATTCGGCACCCAAGAATGGTGTTTCCCTCACCTGAAATCAATACTTGGGAGGTTGAAAAATTTAAAAAATGGACTCAAGAAAGGGGATTGAAAATATGATTTATTTCAAGAATCGCAGAGACCTCTACCTTAAAAAGAGAATTACCATTCCTCACCACCCTTGACAAGCAAAATTTTTTCTAATATATTGTTTTAGTGAACGCAAGACAAACGCAAAATTTAAAAGCAAATAACATCTAAAAATGGTGTTCGCAAAGATAATAATCGGAGACAGCAGGAAAATGATAGAACTTAAAGATAGTAGCATTGATCTGGTTGTCACCTCTCCTCCTTATTGGCACATTAAGAACTATGGTGTTGAAGGACAAATCGGATATGGGCAATCACTACACGAATATCTTAAAAGTCTTTACATTGTATGGAAAGAATGCTTCAGGGTTTTAAAACCTGGAACAAGACTATGCATAAACATAGGAGATCAGTTCTTAAGAGGTATAATTTATGGAAAATATAAAGTAGCACCCTTACATTCTGAACTTATCGTTCAATGTGAAAAGATAGGATTTGATTATATGGGTTCTATCATCTGGCATAAAAAAACTACTATGAACACAACCGGCGGTGCTAATGTCATGGGCTCCTACCCCTATCCGCCAAACGGACTTATAGAAATAGATTACGAATTCATTTTGATCTTTAAAAAACCAGGCAAAAAAACACCACCATCAAAGGAGATCAAAGAAAAATCTAAATTAACAAAAGAAGAATGGAAAGAATACTTCTCTGGACACTGGAATTTCCCCGGCGAAAGACAAATAGAACATGAAGCCATGTTCCCAGAAGAACTACCCAAAAGACTAATCAGAATGTTCACTTTTGTAGGCGATACAGTCTTAGATCCATTCTTGGGAAGTGGAACTACCGTAAAGGCTGCACTAAATTTAGAAAGAAACGCAATCGGTTATGAAATAAACGAAAAATTTCTGCCCATAATCAAGAAGAAAATCGATATAAACCAAAATTTGTTTGAAAATAAAAAAATAGAGATAACAAAAAGAAATCAACAAATAAAAATAGAACCTGTAACGGACTATATCCCCAACATAAAAGACGCAATGCCACAAACTAACCCAGAACTGTTTAAATTTGAACGTGAAAGATTATATACCGTCAAAGAAGTGCTGAGCGAAAATTCCATCAAGTTGGATACAGGCTTGATAGTAAAGTTGTTGGGCGTAAAAATTACTAAAAAAGACGAAGCAAAGCAATATTTAGAAAAATTTGTGAAAGGTAAAAAGGTCTTTCTTAAATTTGATCCCTCATACCAACCAGAAAACAACATAACACCCGCTTATGTATTTTTAAAAAATAAAATTTTCATAAACAAGGAAATGATAAAACAAGGATTCGCAGATATACAAGAGGGGAATTTCCTATACAAGAACAATTTTGCAAAAGTTAAAACATTAGCTGAAAAAAATGGCTAAAGAATGGATATTGAATATGGCAAATAGCAGATGGGGGCTTACCAAACAAAACAGGGTTGGCCCAGTAGCCGCTTGGATAAGGGAATGTGCCCCTAAGGAAATTCAAGAATGGGAAAATTTCTACTTCAAAAAATTGGAAGATTTCTTAAAAAAGAAAGATATCAACTTGACACCTGCTGAATACTTGCAGGACTTAGGTAAAAAACTTTACATAAAAATAACAGAAGTTTTGAGATCTGAAATAGATGAAGTAACAGAAGAAGAATGTATAGAATATATAAAAAACCTCGTTATAAATAGAACATTTGAGGGTTATATGACTGAGAAAGAAACAATTTACGGACAACTGCAAGAAATTTTAAATATAGAAAACATAAAAATAGAATCAGCACCAGATGAATGGGATAGACTCTATAATGTCGACTTCTTTATAAAAGTAAATGATAAGTATATCGGTTTGCAAATAAAACCTGTGACATTTGAACACGCCCCCGAATTCGCAACCAAGTGGCAGGAAGCATACAAAGTTTCTCACGAAAAATTCACAGAAAAATTTGGCGGAAAAGTATTTATTATTTTATCTGTAAAGAGGGGCAAAGATAAAGTTATATTCAACAAAGAAATCATCGATGAAATAAAAAAAGAAATTGACAGATTAATGACCGATTTCCCATAGGGGCAAATCATGATTTACCCTTTAAACTTTATCTAATTTAACAGGTAAATGGATAAAAAGAATTACCCTTTACTATCTACACCGCTAAGCAAATCCACAAATAAATCATCCCCTAGAAAAACCACTATTAAAACACACTCCTAAAAGCAAACAACTTGAACATCCCAACATAGCAACACAATCCACTTGACTGATGAAAAATTATACAACACCTGAACTCTGAAAATTTCCTGAAAACCGATGCAAAGAAATAAAACACTTAAAGAATTTAGATCTTGACAAGTAAATTTTTTTCTAATATATTGATTATGCGAATATCAAATAAGTGCTGAATTTAAGCGTATCAATACTTAGAATCTTGCTTTTTTATTTTTATCAATATCTGAAAGAAATTGTGAAGAAAAAGACTTTTACAAATATGGACATTTAACAAAAGAACGAATCTAGATCTAAATAAAAAAGAGTGGTGTTTGGGTTATGAAACCGCAAGATAATAAAGGTAGTCACAATTATGTTGCGGTATTTCCTCTTTTAGAACACAATAGAAAATTTAGAAAATTATCAAAGGAGTTTGTGGCGATGACTATGAATTGGAAAAGGATGCTTTTGATGCTACTGTCTCTTACAATTCTTATTTATTCCTTGCCCAATATAGTTTTTGGGGAGGAGAAAAGTTCAGTCAAGAGTATTTACTCCTCAAATACTGCAGTGGGAAGTGGGCTTACTGAGGAGAGCATTGTTAGAGAAGCACAAAGAAGTTTAGATAGAGCTATAAATGTTTTAAATATAGTCGCTACTTTATTAGGTGTCTTAGTGGGAGTGTTAACATTAATATTTGTGTTAGGTAGTGCTTGGGGATTCCTTGAATTTCGTAAGGTATCAAAATTACGAGAGCAAATGGAAAAATACAGAGATGAAGCAAGGAAGGCTGTTGAGGAGGTGAGGGAAGAAGCTGAAAAAGTAAAACCTATTGTTGAAAGGATTAAGAAAACAGAGGAAGAGGTAAACAATTTGAGAAAAGAAATTACCCCTTCACTTATCACCGAAGCTCTCTCAGAAGCACTAAAAAAGAAATTAGATAAATATGGTGAGAAAATCAGACTTCTTGAATTATTTGGGATCCCATTAAAATTTGAGGATTATTATAATCGTGGAATTGAGTTTTATTTTAAAGGTAAATATGAAGAAGCATTGGAATCTTTTAATAAGGTGATAGAACTAAAACCTGATTTTGCTAAAGCGTGGTTTAACAAAAGTGTCATACTTGGTAAACTTGCTCGGTATAATGAAGCACTTGAGGCATGTGATAAAGCAATACAACTAAGCCCTGATTTCGCCGAGGCATGGAATAACAAAGGGGCAATACTCGGAGAACTTGGCAAGTATAAGGAAGCCTTGGAAGCAATTAATAAAGCAATAGAACTAAAACCTGATTATCCCGACGCATGGTATAACAAAGCATGTATATATTCCCTAAAAGGAGATAGGGGAAATGCACTAAAACACCTATCAAAAGCGATAGAATTAAACCCAGAATATAAAGAACTGGCTAAAAAGGACGAGGATTTTAAAATTCTCTGGGATGATGAAGAATTTAAAAATATTACAACTTAAAGAAGGCAAAATTCCTCCAAAGTTTGAGGTTTAATAATGAAAAATATTAAAATCGAAGATAAATACACTGAATTTAAAGAAGAATTTTCAGAGAGCACCCTAAAGACGATCTGTGCTTTTGCAAACACTGAAGGTGGAAAAGTTTTTATCGGCATTAGAGACGATGGCAGTGTAAAAGGTGTTGATATCGATAACAAGAAACTAAGAGAAATAACAGAAAGAATCGTTACAAAATTAGGAATCCACCCCAAAATTCTGATAAAGAAACTTGAAGAAAAACAAATTCTTGAAATATCCGTTGAAAAATCAAATGTTCCCATATCATATGAAGGAAAATATTACGAAAGAGTTGGTAATACAACGCGAGAAATGAGCCCCGAAAGACTGAAAGATTTCTTCCTAAAAACCCAAAATTGGGACGCTTTAACTTTAGAAAATGCAAATTTTGAAGAGATAGACGAAGAAAGTGTGAGAAAATTTATAAACTCTGCAAGAGCAAGGGGAAGATTAACCATTTTTGACGAAAGCTCCGACATCAAGACCATTTTTGAACACCTTAAACTTTCAATCAATGGCAAACTCACCAACGGCGCAATCATCTTGTTCGGCAAAGACCCGCAAAAATATTTTCTAAATGCAGTTTTAAGAGTCGTAAGATTAAAAAATGAAGCCACCATTATAGGCGATAGGTTGATCACAGGAAATCTCTTTAAACAAGTAGTAGAAGGGGAGACCGCAATAAAAAATTTTCTTAATGTAAGATATGAAATTAAAGGACTTGAAAGAAGAGAAATATGGGATTACCCTTTGCCAGCCATAAGAGAAGCACTTATAAACGCTATTATCCATAGAGATTATTTTAAATGGAATGTTCAAACCCAGATCAAAATCTTTGACGATTATATATGGTTTTACAACATCGGCAAACTTCCAGAAGGAATAACAATTGAACAATTAAAAAAGCCACATTCATCCGTCCCGAGAAATCCTTTGATTGTTCACATATTCTATCTTGCTGGATTGATCGAAGAGGTTGGATCTGGCATAGGAAGAATGATCGAAGAGATGAACAAAGCAAACCTTCCAGAACCGGAATTCAAAGAAGAAATGGGCGGATTCTCAGTTTATTTTAGAAAAGATATTTACACTGAGGAATACCTGAGAAACTTGGGATTAAACGAAAGACAAATTAAAGCAGTCATGTATGTGAAGGAAAAGGGGAAGATAACGAACAAGGAGTATCGAGAGATAAATCAAGTTTCTAAACCCACAGCATCAAGAGAACTTGCTATACTTGTAAACAAAAAAATATTAAGACAAGAAGGCATTACTGGAAAAGGAACATTTTATTCACTTATAAAGGGCTCATAAACGGCTCAAACGGCTCATAAAGGGCTCACAAAGGGCTCAAAACAATGATAAAAGGATTATTTAAAAAGTGGCAAAAAAACAAGCTCATCATGAAACTACACAATTGTGGCAAAATATAGATAACAATAGGATTAAGTAGCAAATTCTGCAAACGAAGACCTTTCAGTAGCATTACGGGGTCTATATGAAGCATACTTGGATCTACAAAAATTGGAGTTATATCAAGTGAAGGTATAATTGAAGGTAAAAAATAAAAATTTGCTTTTTACAAGTTTATTTTCTACACTCGAACATAAGACTGATGCGGAATTTAAACATTAGGTGAGCAATTAAGACCAAAACGGAGAAAGACAATTGCCAGAAGTTCAATCGCACGGAATACGCATCAGCTACGACGACTATGGCCAAGGGGAACCAGCGCTTCTATTCATGCCTGGCTGGTGTGCTAGTCGTAGGGTCTTTAATGAACTTGCTCAATACTGTGCTAAACAAAGGCGTACACTTGCTATAGATTGGCGCGGGCATGGACAGTCGGAAAAACCCACCAAGGATTTCGGAGCTAGTGACCTCGTTGAAGATGCCCTTGCTGTGATCAAGGCGAGCCGAGCTGATCTAATAGTGCCGGTTGCACTGGCTCACGCTGGCTGGATCGCTATTGAACTGCGCCGCAGATTGGGTGCTCGTATTCCAAAGATTGTGCTACTTGACTGGCTCGTTCTCGAAGCACCGCCGGCCTTTCTTAAAGCTCTACGATCGCTCCAAGATCCAGCACAGTGGGAGCAAACGCGCGATCAACTTTTCTCCATGTGGCTTCAAGGGCTGAACATTCCGGCGTTGATTAACTTTGTGCGCGAAGATATGGGCTCGTATCCCTTCGAGATGTGGGCTCGGGCAGGTCGCGAAATCAGCAGTGCCTATGCAAAAGCAGGAAGCCCTCTCAAGGCACTAGCCAGCTTGAAACCTCCCGCGTTGGTTTTACACCTGTATGCTCAGCCGGAAGATCCAAGCTACTTGGCTGCCCAACGCTCGTTTAGCGCCACACATCCATGGTTCCAGGTATTGAAACTCGAAGCGCGTAGCCATTTCCCCATGTACGAAATACCCGACGAAATGGCCATGACCATAGAGGTGTTCGTCGTTTGATTCCTAATTCCAGTGTCTAACTACTGCATAGAGCAGATGGCGCTGTGCACTGCACTGTTATATTGGCTGTAAGGAATCAAGGATTCCCCATGGTAATATCGTCTTAAGATCTGACCTCTTGATTTTGATTTTCAAGTTTTATATAATAGCGATATTAGTAAAAAAATGAACAAATGAACTTTCTACTAAGGAGTGATCGATGACTTTAAGTTCAGCAATCCTCGCTCATTTGCTATTCGCTTACACTCTTCTGATCGAACCTATCCTTGGGGTTCGACAGTATCAGAAACTCAAGCAACTCATACAAATAGATCCCTATGCTCGCCAGCGCTTTTACCGCCGTATCCTTATCATCGAATGGACTTTGGCGGTGATCATCATGTTGATCCTTCTTTCTGTACCATCTCCAATGCGAGCAATTGGATTGGTCATCCCACAGTTCAACAGTCTGAATAAAGGATTTCTCTTCGGAGTGACTTTGGGGTTGCTTGTTTCCACTTTGGCTCTGGCTGTGCTGGTCTGGAAGTCTCCAGCTCTTGCACAGAGATTGAGAAAGATGCTGGAATCCGTTGCAGCCTTGCTTCCGGCGACTCAAGGCGAGCGCTACACTTTTGCATTTGTCGCACTCACCGCTGGAATCTGTGAAGAACTTCTCTTTCGCGGCTTTCTGTTATTCTACTTAGCTTATTTCTTCCCGGCACTTCCGCAGTGGGGTGCAATCCTGATTTCATCAGCGATTTTTGGTCTAGCGCATGCCTACCAGGGATGGAAAGGTGTGTTGGGTACAGGACTAATAGGGCTAGTGTTAGCATTTGTATATGTGTTGACGGGAAGTCTTCTGCCGTCTATGCTGTTGCACGCTCTCATTGATCTGCGCATCCTTGTTTTATGGCAACCAACTACATAAACAAGAATCTTAAGGTGTAAACCATGTTGCTCAACTATGTTCCGCCATCCTACGAGTTCAGTGAATATCATAACATCGTGATCCAAGCATCGCCTGATCACGTGTTCACCACTGTCAAACAAATCACACTAAATGAAGTATCTTTCTTTTATGTCCTGTTTATGAAACGCGCTCTACCAACTCCAATACTCCATAAAGTTGGTCTGCCTTTTTGGGGCAAACAATCCATCTTCAAACAAGCGCTGCGGAGAATCAAGGACCATCTCAATCAACCCAACTGTGCTAAGGCTACAATGAACTTTATCCTCTATAAAATCTATAGGAACAAACCAAATGCAAGCGTACGGTAAGGGCTTCGCCAAAGTATACGACATCAAGTGGTCAGACTTCGCTAAGCAAGTTGCTCCGTTTATTCTTGATTTCTATGCGACCACACCAATTGCTCAAGAGAACAAAAGCATTCTTGATCTTTGCTGTGGTACTGGTCATTTGGCAATGCATTTTTTGGAAAAAGGATATCGGGTTGTTGGTCTTGATCTATCAGACCATATGCTGCATTACGCTCGAGAACATGCTCGTCACTATATTGAGTCAGGCAAAGCCACATTCATTCAAGGTGATGCGAGCAACTTTACTCTAGACGAGCGTTTCGGTTTGGTCGTTTCTATATATGATTCGCTCAACCATCTTGAAAACGAACAAGCGTTGCGCAGATGCTTCCAATGTGTCTATGCAGTAAGTGATGGATACTTTATTTTTGATTTGAATACACGGCGTGGACTCAAACGCTGGAACGGTATCCAAGTAGACGATAGCGATGACGAAATGCTGATCATCAGCCGCGGTATCTACGACGGGTTAAACGATAAAGCCTGGATGAAAATCAGCGGATTTGTGCGGATGCCCAATGGGCTTTATGAGCGGTTTGAAGAGACGGTCTTCAACACTGTCTTTGAAATGGAAAGGGTAAAAAAGGCCCTGCTCGATGTGGGTTGGAAGAATGTTTACTTTGCTCGTATTCAAGATTTGAAAACGCCGTCTTCCCATTTGATACACAGCAACCCGAAGCATACAGAATTAAAGTCGGATCAAAAACAGATCTCGCCCTCGGTTTCGTTTTCCTGATTCTATCAGTGCCATTTGCCTATGTCTCATACAAAACACACACAAAACTGATCCGAGAAATCCAAAAAGACATAAACTCAGCCGTGCGAACCTACAACGAGATCGCAAAAGATTTTATTTGCGTTGCCAAACTAAAGGGAGTGAATACAACAACACACGAGAAAATCTCAGGCGAGTTTTTGATCGTATCTGCTGAAAAACAAACAATGCTGTTAATCAGAATCCCAACAGCACAGGTCCTCTCGGTCGGAAAAGATAACTTCAAAAACGACATCTTCACAACAGACATCCTCACAATCCCAAAAATAAAAGCACAAATCCAAATCTCACCAATCCAAACCTATCAAAATATATCGCTGTCAAGCTTTTCAACTGGCACAGACTCGCTGATTTATCTAACAGGCAAAATTGAATTCTACGAACCAGTGAAAATCACCATACCGCTGACAAAATTCCAATTCATAAAGCAAACCTCAGAAACACGACTTGAACTCAATCACGCTCCGCTCGACTTCCTCAAATCCCAAGGTTTAGCCGACAAGATCCTTAAAAACGCTGAGATATCCATAAAATCCTTTATCCCTGTGCAAGCACCGACGCCGACGCCAGCACCAACACCAACCAACACAAGCACAAAAATCCAAACCATCGAATTCACTCCAAACGAAACAATTCAAATCCTGATCACAACAGGGCAAAACATCACAGCCGGAGAAGTGATCGCTTACAAACCCTCAGAAAAAACACAAAAAATTGAACTTGAACTCGAAAAGATCCAAAACAAAATAAACCAACTACAAAGCAAAATCACACTACTTGACCTGAAACTTGCACGAGATACAATCTCAATAAGCGACCAAATCTTCAAACTAACGCAAGAATACCAAACTATGGAAAGCCTCGTGAACAAAGGACTTAAACCCCACAGCTCAATTGAAGAAATTGCATACGAAATCGCAAAACTCCAAGGTAAAAAGAAACTAAAACAACTTGAACATAAAAACGAAATTGAAAAAATTAACACCGAAATCCAAAACCTGAAAATAAAACAAAAACAACTTGAACTCGAACTCAAACAAGAACAAACAAAAAACAGCATAACAGCGACAACATCGGGAAAAGTTAAAGACATAAAAGAAACCCAAATCGCAAACAAAAAAATAATCACTATAACATTTGAATAACGGCAAGCCAGCGAACAGGCGGGCGCTGGCGAGCCAACGCACAACGAAAAATTTTTTAAAAGTCAGCGGGCGGGCACGCCAACGAACAACAGCGAAAAAATAAATCGCTGAAATTGGCGATGGCTGACATATATAAAGACGAAGCATTTTTCGGACGAAGGGAAGAACTCAAAAAGATCATCGCAAACGCACTACTCGGAAAAAATACGCTGATAATCGGGAAAAGGGGAGTGGGGAAGTCAACTCTGATCGATCAAGCGATATCAATCTTGAACGGATCAATCCACCGAATCGACATAAGCCCAGGAGTACTCGCACATGAATTTAAAGACTTAAGACTTGCTCAGCGCCTTCGCTCAGCTTGGCAAAATGAAATCAAAACGCTGAAAATTGAACTTCTCAAAACAAAATCAACCATCTTCAACGATATAATCGAAACACTCTACAAAAACAACGACCTAAACGACACTGAAGAACTTGTCTCAATAAGCCCAGACGGAACTATCACAGTCCAAGTCAAAAACGCCCCATCAGTCGTAGTAAAATCACTCACAGCAAAAAATTATATAGTCTTCATTGACGACCTCGAAAGTGCCTCAAGCCAAATGATCGAATTTATAATTAACCTTGTCAGATCATCCATAACAGTGATCGCCACAACCTCCGAAATCCAAGACTCAAAAAAGATCAAACACCTCACTGCTCAATTTGAAAAAATCGAACTTAAAGAATTTGACAAACAAACAACCCAAGAGATGATCAACTACATAACCCAAAAATATCTACCCCACGCACCAAAAGACATAGCAACATTCCTAAAAAACGAAGTCGAAAGAATAAGCAAGGGAAACCCAACAATCATAAAATCACTATTTGCACAAGCAATCGCACAAAAACACTTAACAGAAGAAGAAATAAAAAAACTCAGAGCCCTTGAAGAAAGAGAATACATCAACCTCGGACCTTTCTTTGCAATCCTGATCGGTTCAATCACAATAGTTAAAATCCTTCAAATCGGGCTTGAAAACAGAGAAACCTACATCCTGCTGTCAATCCTATCATTCATCACTTACCTTATAATCCGAATCTTCCGCTACTTCCTCCTCTTCAAACCCCAAAGAAAAAGATAAACCCCCAACTTGACACAATTAAAAATTTTTACTATGTTATCATAAACCGAACCTCAACCAAACTATAAAATGCAACTCCCAATCTTATAATAAAATGGCGAGAAATATGATGGGTAAACTAAAATTGAATAAAAAAGAAAAGCAGGCACTTAGGGAATTAAAAGAAAAGTTAACAGAAAAATTTCCCGATGTGGATATAATCCTCTTTGGCTCAAAGGCAAGAGGGGATTTTGATCCAGAATCAGACATCGACCTGTTAATTCTGATTGAGGAGCCAATAAATAGCAAAATAGAAGAAGAAATTAACTCCATTGCTTATGAAATTGAACTGAAATATGATGTAGTCTTTGGTAAAATTATAGAAAACAAAAACTTCTGGAACTCACCATTAGCACGCTCAATGCCAATTCATCAAAATATAGATGATGAAGGAATCAAAATATGAAAAAAGAATTCATTGACCTTGCAAAATATAGGCTGGAAAAGGCAAAAAATACACTATCAGATGCTAAAAAATATTTTGAATCAGCAACTCTCGAATCAACAGTAAATAGAATTTATTACGCTATGTTCTATGCAGTTAATGCCTTATTGATTTCTAAGGGGCTCTCATCGTCAAAACATTCAGGTGTTCGTGCTTTATTTAACCGTGAGTTCGTCAAGGCAGGAATAGTTAAAAAAGAATTGGGGGAGTTTTTTAGTGAAATGTATGACAGAAGACAAAAAGGTGATTATGAAGATTTTGTACAATTTCAAAAAGAGGATGTTAAATTATGGCTTGAAAGGGCAGAGAAATTTATAGAAGAAATTTCAGAAGTGACACTAAAAATTATTTCACAGGAAGAAAAGTAAACTAGATAAAATCTTGGAATTGAACTAAGTACGGGCGTATTCCTATATGCTCCTACTTTCCCTCTCTTCAAACCCCAACGCAAAAAATAAACCCCTTATTGAGTTAAAAACAAAAAAGATTTATATTAAATAAAATTACGTCAGAATTTAAAGAAATTGATGGAGGGGTAAATGGCAGACACAACGAAGCAAAAGGTTTTTAAATTAGTGAAGGAATATTTAAAAGAAAAACCAGAAGGAGCTCGTTACTCTGAAATTATTGATTTTCTGAAGAGCCAACTACCTGGTGTTCCAGAAAATACTCTCCATGGCTCAGTTTGGAGTTTTAGACAAAGAATAGTTAACGGGGAGGAGAAAGAGGTTATTATACCAGAAAGAGGAATATACTTGCTTTCTGAGTATCAGAAGGGCGAATTGCCATTTAAAAAAGAGGAAATAAAAATAAAAGAAGAAGATTTTTATGAGAAATTCGCAGATTATCTTGTTAAAGAGTTGGAAGAATGCACAAAAGCAATTTCATTGGGCGGAAATAGATTTCAAGACAAATGGGGAACTCCAGATGTTTTAGGTGTTTATAAATTTTCTGAAGCAGAGCCGATTAGACCACCTTTGGAAATCGTAAGTGCTATACATCAACCCGCTGCGACTTATGGTTTTCCCGCGAGGTTCTTCTTATGTATAGAACAAGAATCTGTTCTCTTTTAAAGCTAAGGCTTGCTTAAAAGTTTGTTTGCTTGTAATGGCGTTCTTTTCAATTATGGGTCACCGCGTAGAAGTGAGACTTTTATAACACACAAGATAATAGGGCTATATGTGAGAAGATAAAGATAAAATTATAAAGCCGAATTAAAAAATTAAAGCATGTTCAACTAAAGTTAAGCTAGGTATATTGATACAACAAACCTTGGGGTTCTTTGATAAGGGGAAAATGGGAAGGGGATGAATTCGTTATGTTTTATGCAATGTGGAAGTTATTAGAGAAGCAAAGATATCTATCAAACTTGCTTCAGGAAAGTCCAGAACGAGAATTCGCATATTTTCTGACATGGCGCGCTAGCTAATTTATTTAGCTTTTTGTGATCGTAGATCAATAGATGCAAATTTAACCGCGTGTAATAGGCGCAATGAGTTAAGCGGGATTTCTAAAGAAAGCTTGATAGTTTTGAGGTTTATTTTTTTAACAGGTCACATATGATGATTCTCTTTAACAACGAACAGTCAGGTGTATTAGAAAGATTCTCTTCCTATCTGATCAGAAACAAAGATTAGCCTTTACAAAAAATAAAAACGAAGGTATTATCATGAGGTGCGTCAATTGTGGCTGGGAAAATCCAGAAAGGGCTCGCTTCTGCAGTAATTGTGGACAAGCGCTTCAAGTGATTGTTCAAGAAAATGCTTTGGGAACTCAGGAGGATAACGAGATTGAGAAAGAATTGAAAATCTATGATCACGCTATCAAAATTAACCCACAAAATGCTGTGGCATGGTATAACAAGGGTATAGTATTGGGGAAATTGGGACGCTATCAGGAATCTTTGAAGTGTTTTGACCACGCTATTGAAATTAATCCACAACTAACCGTAGCATGGGTTGGCAAAGGCGTGATACTGGGAAAATTAGGACACAATCAAAAAGCTTTGGGGTGTTTCGACCATGCCATTGAGATTAATCCACAATTAGTCGAGGCATGGTATAACAAGGGGGTGATACTGAGGGAATTGGGGCGCTATCAAGAAGCTTTGGAATGTTTTGACCACGCTGTTGAGATTAATCCGCAAGATGCAGATATATGGGTCAACAAAGGTATAGTATTGGGAGAATTGGAACGCTATGAAGAAGCTTTGGAGTGCTTTGATCGAGCTACTGAAATTGATCCACAACTAGCCACAGCGTGGGCTGGTAAAGGTGTGATATTGAAGAAATTGAAACGCGAGCTAGAAGCATTAGAATGCTTTAACCGTGCCATTGAAATCAATCCGCAGTTGCTAGAGAAGCTAAGGTAAAATTTAGGAAAAGCCAAGTATATACAATCACGTGTATATTAAGTGCTTAAGGAAAACAACGCAATTTACATGTGATGTTAAGAGTACAGCAAAGAGATATTTTGACTGTAAAGATTTTTATCTTAAATATGCAACGACTATAAGAAGAAGATGTAATAAACCTGTTGAATTTTGAAGATGTTTAATAAAAAAAATAACCTTTGAAGGTAAATTTGGGCTAATTAACGATTTTTTCAGAAATTGCAAAAATAAAAAAATAAGGAGGTATAAGACTATGACTTTCAAAATTAAGATTTTTGGCTTCCTGTTGCTGTTTATACTGCCGTATGTCTCTTTTGCATCAGATAAACCTGAGGTCTTTGTGCAACTGGGGCATAGTGACCGGGTCACATCCATAGCCTTTTCACCCGATGGTAAAACATTTGTCTCTGGAAGTGCTGATAACACTCTTAAACTTTGGGATGTTTCTACTGGTAAGGAAATAAGAACATTTAGAGGACATAGTGGTGGTGTCACATCTGTAGCCTTTTCACCTGATGGTAAAACATTTGTATCTGGAAGTGATGATAACACTCTTAAACTTTGGGATGTCTCTACTGGTAAGGAAATAAGAACATTTAAAGGAAATAGTGATAGGGTTTGGTCCGTAGCCTTTTCACCTGATGGTAAAATGATTGTATCTGGTAGTCATGATGGCACAACCCGCTTATGGGACATCGCAACAGGTAAGGAAATTGCTCAGATGGTGGGTTTCACCGACGGTGAATGGATTGTCATCACACCAGAAGGTTACTTTAACGCTTCACCAAATGGAGCAAAGTATTTGAATGTCAGAGTTGGCAACAATGTCTATTCCATAGACAACTTCTTTGAGAAGTTTTTCAACCCTGTTTATGTTGCATCTGTGCTTCAAGGTAAAAAGGTCGAAGCTGTTGTTGATATAAGAAAGGGAATTTTAACTCCGCCCGATGTGAGTATAATCTCACCTGAACCGAACGCTGTATTTAATACAGACGTAATAACTGTAACTATCCGAGCAAAGGATACTGGTGGAGGCATAGATGAGATAAGGCTTTATCATAATGGCAAGGTAGTTGGAGAAGACAAAAGAGGGATAAAGTTAGCTTCTAGTGAAAATGAGATAATAAAGACGTATACCGTGACCCTTGTTGATAGCATAAACATATTTAGAGCGGTTGGCTTCAGCAAGGATAGGACAGAGTCAAACCCTTATGAAATTACAGTAAGGCTTGCTTCTCCAGCAAAGGATGTATCGCTTTATGTCTTTGCAGTCGGAATAAATAGATATAAAAACCCTGCTCTCAATCTCAACTATGCTGAGCCTGATGCAAGGGGAATAGTGGAATTCTTCAAGGTAAAAGGAAAGGATTTATTCAAGAAGGTGGAGACAATATAGAACTTTACAACGAACAGGCAACGAAGGAAAATATCATTTCAAAACTCAAAGAGCTTGAAAATACGAACCCACAGGATGCTGTATTGATTTACCTTGCGGGGCATGGAGAGACTATAAATGACAGGTGGTATTTCATCCCTCATGAACTTACATATCCAGAAAGGGAAGTGGAGGTGCAGACAAAGGGGATATCCTCTGATGAGCTTTCAGTTCTAATAAGGAACACAAAAGCTCAGAAGATACTTGTGCTTATAGATGCGTGTAAATCAGGGGCTGCGCTTTTAGCATTCAGGGGATTTGAGGATAGGAAAGCGCTCTCACAGCTATCTAGGGCAACAGGGGTGCATGTGATAGCAGCATCTACTAAAGAGCAGTATGCAGCAGAGGTAAAGGACCTTGGGCATGGGGTGTTCACATACACCCTTCTTGAGGGACTAAAGGGCAAAGCGGCTGGAGGAACAAACATTGTAACTGTTCGTAAACTTATGGGGTATGTTGAAGAACAACTTCCTGAGATAACTAAGAGATACAAACAGGAAGCACAATTCCCTGTGGTTGATTCAAAGGGAATGGATTTTCCATTGGTATTGGTAAAGTGAATGAATTTATTGTATATTTATTTTTGTAAATCTTGCACGTAGATGTTGGTATGGTCATTTAAAAAAAATTAGATAATATGAATAATGAGAGCTATAGTCTGGCTAAAAAGGGATTTGAGAGTAGAAGATAACAGGGTTTTTGAAGAAGCGAAGAATTACAAAGAGATTATTCCAGTGTTCATTTTTGACGATCAGATTCTTGCTGATTTGATGTCTTACGATAAGCGCTTAGTTTATATAATAAATGCTATAGAGAACATTGGTATAAAAGTTTACACCTTTAAAGGAAAAACATTAGAAATTTTCAAAAGGCTTTTGGATGAATTAAAGCCCGACGCTGTAATAACCCAAAAAGCTTATTCATGGGATGGTGAGGAAAGGGTAAAACAGGTTAAAAATCTATGTTCACTATACAATGTAAAGTTCATAGAAGTCTTTGATGGACTTTTGGTAAATCCCGAACTCATACCTCCTAAAAAGGTCTTTACAAGTTTTTACAAAGATTGGCTTAAATATCTTGACTTGGAAAGAACCGATGTGAAAGTAAAAAACATACCTATCATAGACTTAAAAACTTTTGACCCAAAAGAATTAATAAGCCAGTTGAAAATAGATACAGTATACTTCAAACCTCAAGACTGTAAAGAGAGATTAAAAAGTTTCGATTTCAAGAATTATGAGAAAACCAGAGATTATCCTTATTTAGATGGTACTTCGAAGTTATCTCCGTGTATAAGATTTGGGATTATCTCCATCAGGGAAATTTTTGAAAGGTCCAAGGAAAGTGAAAGTTTTTTAAGAGAACTTGCTTGGCGAGAATTTTGGTATCATATCAAGCTAAACTTCCCGTGGACAAAAGATTTAGAGTTTCAAGAAAAGAGAAGGAATATACAATGGGAAAACAATCAAAAATTTATAGATGCCTTCCTCAACGCAAGCACTGGTTATCCCATTATAGACGCAGGCATTAGACAACTTATTCAAGAAAAGTGGATTCACAACAGAGTTAGAATGATTTTGGGAAGCTTTTTAACAAAGGACTTGCTCGTAGATTGGCGGATAGGTGAGGAATTTTTTAAACACCATTTAATAGACTATGACCAGTTGGTGAATATAGGAAACTGGCAGTGGATTGCTTCAGTAGGAGCAGACCCTAACCCTTTGAGGATATTTAATCCTATACTACAAGCTAAGCGATTTGACCCTAACTGCGAATATATAAAAAAATATATCCCAGAATTAAAAAATCTCCCATGCCACCAGCTCCATGATCCGTTAACGTATAATCTACCATATCATAAGCCAATAGTTAACCATTATGAGAGAGTGAGTATTGTAAAGTTGAAATATAAATAAATCTAGGCTTGTTTGCAGAACAAATATTAAGGGTCAAAACTTATGAGAGAATTCGAAAAACCTATTTTGGTTTTAAGTGCTTGCCTTGATTTACAGCCTGTTAGATATGATGGAGGCACTATAAAAGATGAGTTTGTTATCAAGCTTAGGAACTATTGTGAGATATTGCCTGTTTGCCCTGAAGTTGGCATAGGTCTTGGTATACCTAGGGATAGAATAATTGTATACGTAAAGAATAATACCTACGGTGTTTTTCAACCTACCACGGGAAGGGACTTAACCCAAGAATTACTTGCATTTTCAAATAACTTTATAAAATCTTTGCAGGAAGTGGATGGTTTTTTGCTAAAGAGTAAATCTCCCTCTTGCGGAGTATCAAATACTACGGTATATAAGGACACAGAGGGGAAAGAATTTTACACAAAAGGCAAAGGGCTTTTTGCGATGGAGGTTTTAAAAACCTATACAGATATACCAGTAGAAGACGAAGGTAGACTTCGCAACCCACAGCTAAGGGACTTATTTTTAACGCGTATTTTTTCACTTGCGCATTGGCGAGTTTTTAGTAAAGAATTAAAAACGATAACCGAACTTATGAACTTTCACAGAACTTATAAATACATGCTCTTGTCATTCAGTCCTATGCTCTTAAAGAAAATGGGAAGACTCTTGGCTCAATACAGAAGCAAAGAAGATTTAGAAAGTATAAAATCCGAGTATGGTCTTCTTTTTAAAAAAGCTCTAAGTAAGAAACCTCATGCTGGATCTCATATAAACACTTTTATGCATATTTTGGGACATTTATCCGACTTTTTAACAAGTAGGGAAAAGAAGCATTTTTTGGAGGTTTTGGAAAAATTTAAAAATGGGAAACTACCGATAAGCGTTCCAAGGGAAATTCTTAGAAGCTGGGCTTATAGATTTGGAGATAGCTATGTGCTTTCACAAGCTTATTTAGACCCTTATCCGGAAGAGTTAGAATGAACAATCACAAATCCTTATAAAAGCAAGCTTAGGCTTATAAATTATTACGTTAAAATCCACTGCTCTCATGTTTACGTTTATAGGTGCGAATATCTTTTCTATATGTTAAGTTATTCAGCATTTACTAGTAAGATGGTCGCGAGAGATTTAGTTATCAGAGCTAAATTTTAATAGATTTGAGTGAGTACAGCAAATAGTTGTTTGAATAGTATAGAAGCGTTTTGTTATGAGTTTAACATTTATTTTTTTTCATGAAAAATGTTTTGTTTCATAAAAGTTTTTTCATTAGTCTAAAATGATATTTTGGTTTGATATCGAACGCCAATGTGTGAAACAATTGGAAATAGAGTGAACAGGTAGGTAAAGGTTTTGATTTTAAAGCGGATGTAATAAATGTGTTTGTTTAACTTGACAATGTGTGTTTTTATTTTTTATATTTATACTAGGTTCATGTTGATTGACTTGACAAACACGTTTTTATTTTTTATATTTATATAAGAGGTTCATGTTGTTAATCTTACACATATCAATGTTTTATTCCAGCGAGCCTATTATGGGGTCGCAATGGCGGTAGCACGCAAAGTAAAAAAGTTGGGGCTTAAATGTCATCCGATTTACATATTGAATTAATTGAAAAAATTAACTCAAAGACCGCAAAGATAGGTGTCATAGGGCTTGGTTATGTGGGTCTCCCTCTTGTGATTGCTTTTTCAAAAGCCGGCTTTGATGTCGTCGGCTTTGATATTGACGATGAAAAGGTCAATCTTTTAAACAGGGGTGAAAGCTATATAAAGCACATTGATATAACACCGATAAAACAAAACAGCAAGTTCAAAGCGACATCCGATTTTTCAAAATTAAGTGAAGTTGATGTTATTATAATTTGCGTCCCTACGCCTTTGAATAGGTATCGTGAGCCGGATATGAGCTTCGTCCTTAACACAGGGGAGACAATATCAAGATACTTGCGCAGGGGTCAAATTGTCGTTCTTGAATCAACCGTTTATCCTGGGGCTACGGATGAGGATTTAAGACCTGTCCTTGAAAAGAGCGGTTTAAAAGCAGGCGTTGACTTTTTCCTCGCTTTCTCTCCAGAGAGGGAAGACCCGGGGAATAAAGGATTTTCGCTGTCAAACATACCGAAAGTCGTCGGTGGATATACAGAAAAATGTCTTGAGGTGGCAAAGGCACTTTATTCCAAAGTTGTCGCAAAAGTTGTCCCTGTATCAACAACAAGGACAGCTGAGGCGGTAAAACTGCTTGAAAACATTTATAGGTCTGTTAACATAGCGCTTGTAAATGAATTGAAGATGCTTTTTGACAGGATGGGGATTGATATTTGGGAAGTTATAGAAGCAGCAAAGACAAAACCATTTGGATTCCAGGCGTTTTACCCAGGACCAGGGCTTGGGGGACACTGTATCCCCATAGACCCTTTTTATCTAACCTGGAAAGCAAGGGAATATGATTTTCAAACGAGGTTTATTGAGCTTGCAGGTGAGATAAATACATATATGCCATACTATGTCGTTCAAAAGACGATTGAGGCGTTAAACAGGAAAGGGAAGAGTATTTCAGGAGCGAGAATATTGTTGCTTGGTTTAGCTTATAAAAAAGATGTTGATGATGCTCGTGAGTCACCAGCATTTAAATTGATGGAGTTGTTTGAGGAGAAGGGAGCGGTGGTTGATTATAACGACCCTTATATTCCTCTTTTACCCAAGACGAGGAAATATAAGGCAAACAGCAAACGATCGGTTCCTTTGACCGAGGAAAATCTCTCAAAGTACGATTGCGTTGTCATTGTTACCGATCATTCCGTTTATGACCCAGATTTCATAGTAAGACATGCAAATCTTGTTGTTGATACGCGTGGTTTGATAAAGGATAAAAATGAAAAGGTGGTAAAGGCGTAAGTGTTTAATAAACTGAGAAATATTATTTCACATCCAGAGCATAAAATTTTGCTGAAAAACATCTTTTCTCTCTCAATTTTGCAGTTCGCAAATTATGTTTTGCCGTTAATCACGATACCTTATGTCGTTCGTGTTATAGGTCCAGATAAATTTGGCTTAATTTCTTTTGCTCAGGCATTTGCTACTTACTTTTTGCTTGTTGTAAATTATGGCTTTGATCTAAGCGCGACGAGAGAAATATCATCAAATAGAGATAATAAAAACACACTTGTAAGAATTTATAGTAATGTTTTATTTACGAAAGCATTTTTGTTCACGCTTTGCACTTTGATTTTCACGAGTTTAATTTTCCTTATACCAAAATTTAGGGAAAATATCCTCGTATTTATTGTCTCATATTTAATTGTGGCTGGTTACGTTTTGTTTCCGACATGGCTTTTTCAAGGGCTTGAAAAACTTTATATTACCTCAATTTTTAATTTTATTGTAAAGCTTCTTTTTACAATAGGGATTTTTATTTTTGTAAGGAATAAAAACGATTTTTATCTCGTTCCACTGCTAATGTCTTTGGGTCAAATTTTTGCTGGAACGCTTGCCTTAATGTATAGTTTAAAATTGCTTGATTGGAAAATAAATATGCCCAGGTTAGAAGATATATTTCGTGAATTGAAAAATGGTTTTTCGGTTTTCATTTCACTTGTTTTTATAAATTTTTATACGATATCAAATACATTTATTCTGGGTTTTTTCGCTCCACATGAAAATGTCGGATATTTCGCCTCTGGGAGTAAGCTTGTCTTGG
The DNA here is from genome assembly GCA_001442925.1 of Candidatus Kryptonium thompsonii. Taxonomy (GTDB): domain Bacteria; phylum Bacteroidota; class Ignavibacteria; order Kryptoniales; family Kryptoniaceae; genus Kryptonium; species Kryptonium thompsonii. The sequence goes on along the minus strand of LDXX01000010.1, from coordinate 33,960 downwards.
TTTTCCAAACTTTGGTTTTGGCTCCTTTGGCTCAATCTTTATATCCGCATGTGGGGAAAATTTTAAGAAACGATTTGAATAGAGGTATTGAATATATAAAAAAGTTCAGTGTTATCGTAACTGCGCTCACCTTACCCGCAAGTATTTTTTTGCTTATTTTTGCCCCTATCTTAGTGAAGGTTTTTTTAGGAGATCAGTATTTGCCATCAATTAATGTCGTGAGAATTTTATCCTTTTTCCCGTTTATCATTGGTCTTTCAAATCTTTATGGAATTCAAACGACTTTAAACTTGAAAATGGATAAGGATTTTTTTAAAGTGGTTATGGGAGGATCTATTATAAATTTGCTTTTAAATGTGTTGCTTGATCATAAATTGGCGGAAATTGGAAGCTCAGTTTCATGGCTGATAACTGAAATATATATAACGAGCGCATTTATAATTTTGCTTGAAGCAAAAGGAATAAAAATCATTGACTTTAAATTTTATTCAAGGTTTATAACAGGAGTAGTAAAAAGTCGTGAGATTTGATTATTTAATAGTAGGTGCAGGATATAGCGGTTGTATATTAGCAGAAAGAATAGCAACACAACTTGAAAAAAGAGTTTTACTCGTTGAACGTAGGAATCATATAGCTGGTAATGCCTATGATTATTATGATGAAAATGGGATCCTTGTTCATAAGTATGGTCCTCATATTTTCCATACAAATAGTAAAAAAGTTTGGGATTATCTTTCAAGGTTTACGGAGTGGAGGTTGTATTATCACAAAGTTCTTGCTGTTGTTGATGGAAAAAAAATTCCAGTGCCTTTTAATTTAAATTCTCTCAAAATGATATTTCCTGAAAGATATGCTGAAAAGCTTGAGCAACTTCTTATTGAAAAATATGGATATGGTGTTAAAATACCCATCTTAAAATTCCTTGAAGACGCGGAAGGCGAGTTAAAAGTTCTTGCGGAATTTATTTATGAGAAAATATATTATGGATATACCTTAAAGCAATGGAATTTGAAGCCTGAAGAACTTGATCCAGGAGTTACAGCTAGGGTTCCTGGAATATTTATTAGTAAAGATGATAGATATTTTCAAGATAAATACCAGGGAATTCCAAAACATGGCTACACAAAGATGTTTGAGAAAATGATAAACCATCCAAATATACATGTTTTGCTTAACACTGACTATAAAGATATAATTGACTTTATAAAATTTGACAAGTTAATTTTTACTGGACCAATTGATTATTTCTTTGATTATATGTATGGAGAATTGCCTTACAGGAGTTTAAGATTTAAGTTTGAGCGATATGATGTTGAGTTTTTCCAGGAGGTAGCGCAAGTAAATTACCCTAATGAGTATGATTATACAAGGATAACTGAATTTAAACATTTAACTGGTCAAGTTAATCCTTATACTGTTGTGGCATATGAGTACCCCGAAGCTTACGAAATTGGCGCAAACGAGCCATATTATCCTATACCCAGGGAAGAAAACCTTGAGGTATATAGAAAATATGCCAACGAGGCAAAAAAGTTAAATGGCGTTGTTCATTTCGTTGGTAGGCTAGCGGATTACAAGTATTATAACATGGATCAAATAGTTGCAAGGGCATTGAGTGTTTTTGAAAATGAGATAGTTTATTCAAGTGTATAAAACAAAAATTTTTAACATAGATGAGAGACAATACGGTTTGTGCCGTTGTGGTGACTTACAATAGAAAAAATCTCCTTTTGGAATGTCTTGAAGCGATAAGGAGGCAGACAAGACCAGTTGATGCAATTTACATCATAGATAATGCATCTACGGATGGAACTCCCGAAGTTTTAAAAGAAAACGGATATATCCCCGAATTACCTCCTTTCAATCTTTCAGAACCTTATGAAATTGAACATAAAATAAGCAACTTGGTTGACGGAAATCCTATCAATGTATTTTATGTCCGAATGTATGAAAATACAGGTAGCGCTGGTGGATTTTATGAAGGAGTCAAAAGAGGATATGAGAGAGGCTATGACTGGTTGTGGTTAATGGATGATGATGGCTTGCCTGAGAAGGATTGTTTAATGAATTTGTATAAATGCACTAATGATTTAAATATTGTTGGTTCTTTAGTTGTAGCCTCTGATAATTCCTCCGAATTAACATGGAAACTGCGGGTAGTTGATTCTCTGGGAAATTTTATCCCAAGAACTTATTTTTCAAATGTTGAAGAAGTCAAAAGACACGCAAAAAATGGTATATATTATGGTATTCCGAACTTCTTCAACTCAATTATAATTAAGAAAGACGTAATCTCTATAGTTGGGTTTCCGAATAAAGACCTTTTTATATGGGGTGATGAAGTTGAATATGCAATGAGGTTGAAAAAAGCAGGTTATAAAATGGGGGTTTGTGTAGATAGCATATTTAGGCATCCGAAGATTAAACATAAAACTATTAGTGATGTTTACATTTATCGTCTATATTCAGATATTCAGTTTAATAGTTTCTTTCTCAGATTAATTTATCCAGTATATATATTCATTAAGTTCAGCAAGTTTCTTATCTTGAGATTTAAATTTAAACTAACGGCAAAAATTATAAGAGCAATTATTTCAGCGCTTTTTTGGGGTAAATTAATACCTTATAGAAAATGAGTGAACTGTTTTATATATTATTGCCTTTTGTAATTTTATATTTGTTTAAACTTTATCCTTTGTTCAGGAAAGATTTGGTGTATCTATTATTTGTCTTTTGGGTCACAGGAGTGGCAACTTTAGCTCGTGAGTTTACCTATATAAAGTTTGGATTTATTTACATTACCGAGCTTATTATGTTGTCTGTAATTTTGAGTTCTATGGTTAGGGCTTCGCTTGGGCGAAAATTAATTACTTTTAAAAACGGGATAATAAATGTTGCCTTGTTGTTTTTATTTGCATATCAATCTTGGGGACTATTGAGGTTAATTTACGATTTACTTTTCTTTAAACCATCTGTAACATCTGAAGATAATATCTTAACTGTTTTACGAAATTTTAGTTTGGTTTATTATTCCATTTTTGTCTATATCGTTTTGATTGTTCTAAATTTTGAGGGTGCAAAAAAAATAGAAGCAATTTTCAAGTCTATTTTATATTTTAGTGTTTTAAGAAATATTGTCGTAATCGTTCTTTATGCTATCGGTTATGAAACATTTATTCCAGAAGATGGTGGAATTATAGGTGGACATCATTCTTTATTTGCTGTTTTTTCTTTTTTAATTTCATTTTATTTTTTAATAGAGTATAGGGACTTAAAATATTTGTTCTTTCTTTTACTTAATCTGATTTTTGTAGTTCTTTCAAGTCATAGAAGCGCATTTATGGCTTTAATAGGTAGCGTATTATTATTGATTTTATTATATAAAGGGCAAATAAAATTTAAATTAATTACGGCACTATTGATTTCATTCTTCGGTTTGTCGTTTGTTATAATTACTTTTTCTGAAAGCGCGTTTGCTTTTATCGTACGAAAAATATCAGAAAATTTTGAAAGTTTGGTTTATTATAAATTATCTGATCCCAATTCCAACTGGCGATATCTTTACTGGAACAATGTATTAAAAGTTTTTTTAGAAAATCCAATTGGAGTTGGTTTTAACTATTCGTTAAGTAATTTAGCTCCTTGGTGGGTTTGGAGTGACAATCCCAGAGAAATTCTTTTTAGAAGTTCACTAAGGTTGGATCCACATAATTCATTCTTGTCTATTTTAGTTAGAACTGGAGCGGTTGGATTTGCTATGTTTACTTTATTTTTGGCAATTTTTTTTATAATTGTTAGAAAGACTTACAAGAAAGCCAAAGGAAAGATAAAGAATTTACTCATAATATCTTTCTCCAATTTTATATCTGTTTCAATGTTTGCAATGTTTAATGTTACTTTAGAAGGTCCTTATCATGGAACATTTTTTTGGATATGGATAGGAATATGTTTGTTTATAGCTCTTAATGTTAAAAATGCAGTTGAGAGTAATGGAATATTCAAAGATTAAAATATTAATCGTTGGTTCATTTCCCCCTCCTTACCATGGGAGCGCGATATATCTTGATAAGTTGAGAAAGAAACTTATTCAAGAAAAAGATTTGGAAGTATTTGTTGTTGACACATCAGATAAAAGAGATGATTTAACCAACTTGGGTAGATTTGACTTTGCAAATGTATATGCTGGCTTGAGGTCATTGTTTAAATTGATTTATTATCTAATATTTGTTAGACCAGATGTGGTCTATATCCCAATATCCCAAAATCATTGGGCTTATTTTCGCGATGGTTTATTTATTTTAATTTCAAGTGTATTTAAAGCCAAAATTCTTATTCACCTGCATGGTTCATATTTCCTGAAGTTTTACGAGGAATCATCTTGGTTGTATCAAAAGTTCATAGATTTGACAATGAAGCGCGTTGACGGAGCTATAGTTTTAGGGGAAAAGCTAAAATATATATTTGAGAAGTGGTTATCCACCGATAAAATTTTTGTCTTACCGAATTTCATAGAGTGGGAATTTAACGAAGATAAAATTCGTAGCACTAAGAATGATGAGTCGGTAGTTAGAATAACTTACCTGGGAAACTTGCGTGAATCAAAGGGTATATTTGATTTACTTGAGGCAATAAAGATTGTGAAGAAAAGTACAAGGACTAAATTTATTGTTAATATTGCTGGGAAATTGGGTGATGATCCTGTAACGGGTTTGAGCTTGAGAGAGCATGAAATTAGATTTGGTAATTATTTGAAAGAACTTGGTGATGTGGCGAATTATATTGGTGAAATAAAGGAAGAAAAAGATAAATTTGAGCTTTTGAAAAATACGGATATTTTCGTTTTCCCAAGTTGGAATGAGGGACAACCACTTGTAATTCTTGAGGCAATGTCATGTGGTTGCCCTGTTATATCAACTAAAGATGTTGGGGTGATTGATGAGACAGTTATTGATGGAGTTAACGGATTACTTGTAGAAAAAAGGAATATTAGGCAACTCGCGGATGCTATATTAAAATTAGTTAATAACAGAGATCTGAGGATTAGTTTCGGGATGAATTCTTTGAAGAGGTTTGGAGAATTTTATACGATAGAAAGGCATATTTATGAATTTAGAAAGATATTAATTGTTTTATTGTTTGGAGAAAAATTAAGATATCTTAAAGTTTTACCGGTTGCTATAAAACTTATACCCCCAAGAAGGTTTAACGACCTGTTTGATTTAAGGGGATATACATTGAAAAAGTTTATAAAGTTTTTGGTGATAGAAGGTATCGGTTTAAGTATTAATAAGGCAAAAAATAAATTAATTGAGAGAAAAATTTTAAAAGGTGAATATCTTGTGATAATGAAATTTAAGTATGATAAAAATATCTTTTTTTGCTTTACCAGAGATTTGGGGTATTTTAAACCTGAGGAAATTATGTTTTTTAAATCAAAATTTGATGATATAGGAATTAATTCAATATATTTATCCACAGAAACTTTAGATATATTTGAACATTATCTTCCAGTTCCTTCTTGCCCTGATGATGTAAAGGAAAAATTAGTAAATGGAATTTTAAAGGATAATCAATATTTAGTTCCATTTCCTGAAATTTATACTGTTATTTGTAGAACTAAGATTGAATCTACAGCCATATTAAGTAATCGTATCTCTCTAAGAGATAACGGTTGTTTTATTTTGGGTTTTGGTGGATATATGCGGGAATATGCACTACACTTTTTTAAAAAAGATATAATAGCTGCTTTGGATTATAAGGCTAGAGCTATAAGGCGATATTTTAAATTTGATTTTCCAATTTATGATAGGTTTGAAGATATTATGGATGAAATCGCAAGAGTGAAAAATCCATTAGTTATTATTGCTACCTATCATTCAGATCATGCATGGATGACTAAAATGGTTTTGGATTGCAATCCAACCGCAAGAGTTTTTATAGAAAAACCCGCTGCAGTTACTAATGAAGATGCAAACATTTTGTTTGAACTTAGAGCTAAAGGAGCTTTCATTGATATTGGTTATAACAGGAGACATGCTCTATTTACTCAAGTTATTCGTAATGCTTTAAAGGACTCAAAAGGTCAGGTTCATATTACTTTTATTGTTAAAGAATTAAAGATTCCAAAAACCCACTGGTATTTTTGGTCAAATCAAGGAACCCGAGTAACTGGTAATTGGACGCATTGGATTGATCTGCTTAGATTTTTAACGGGTAAAAATGTAATTAATTTTTCAGTTATTGGAGATGATGGAAATGCAACGGTACTTTTTGAGTTGGAAGATAAAATTTTGGCTGAGATTATAGTAACAGATATTGGTAGTGATTTTTATGGCGTTGAAGAATATTTTGAGATTAGATTTAATAATACAACAATAAAACTTCGTGATTATAGGGAATTAGAGATAATAAATAATTTTAGGAAAATACGTTATAAAAGAATGAGAAGAGACAAAGGACATTACAAAATGTATTTAACGCTAAAGGAAAACATTTTGAATAATAAAGGTCCTTTTTATCCTGCTGAAGATATACTTTGGGTTACTCATTTGTGTAATGAAATAATAAGAGTTATCAAAGATTAATATGTTTCAAATAGTTCAATATCAAAAGACGGGAAAGATATCTGTAGAGGATTTACCGGATATAAAGATGTTTCCAGGAGGTATCCTTGTTCAAAACTATTATTCTCTGATTAGTGCGGGGACCGAGAGAACTTCGGTTAAAACCGCTCAGGCGTCTTTATTTGGGAAGGCAAAGATGAGACCAGATCTCGTTAAGCAGGTTTTGGAAAATATAAAACGTGAGGGTTTAATCGCAACCTATAAGAAAGTTATGAATCGGCTTGATAACTATAAAGAACTGGGTTATAGTTCAGCTGGAATTGTGCTTGCGTCAAATGTTGATGAATTTAAACCAAGCGATAGGGTAGCTTGCGCTGGGTATGCATATCATTCTGAGCTAATCTTTGTTCCAAAGAATCTCGCAGTTAAGGTCCCTGATAATGTTTCTCTTGAAGAGGCATCTTTCATTGCGATAGGTGCAATCGCTTTACAAGGAATAAGGCAAGCAAAGATAAATTTGGGTGAAAATGTTGTGGTGATTGGATTGGGATTGATAGGTCTTGTTACAGTTCAATTGCTTAAAGCAAGTGGATGTCGTGTTATTGGAACTGATATATCGGAGAGAAACTTTAATCTTGCAAGAGAGTTTGGATGCGATGAAGTGGCATTGTTTGATAGTTACATTGAAAAGGTCGTTGAATCATTTACTAAAGGTTATGGGGCTGATGCTATTATAATTACTACTGCCACAAATTCCAATGAACCTATTGAGAAGGCGATTTCATTTGCAAGAAAGAAAGGAAGAGTTGTAGTTGTTGGTGTTACCGGAATGGATATACCTAGAACAGGATTTTACGAAAAGGAACTTGAAATAACTATCTCATGCTCGTATGGACCTGGAAGATATGAGATTGACTATGAACAAAAGGGGATTGATTATCCTTTTGGTTATGTTCGTTGGACGGAAAAAAGAAATATGGAAGCGGTGATTCAACTATTGTCTGAGGGTAAAATTAGCTTCAGTAGATTAATAACACATAAAATTCCAGTTGAAGAGGGGCTAAAGGCATATGACTTAATTACTGGTAAAATAGACGAGCCGTACATTGGGATTTTGATTGAATATAATAAGGAGCCGAAAAAAGAGTTTGTTCGCATTAGAAAAAATATTAAGGGTGAAAATAAAATAAGTGATATTGTTGTTGGCTTTATTGGTGCGGGTAATTTTGCACAATCTTATCTTCTGCCGTATTTGAAAGATAAAGTTACTTTGAAAAATGTTGCGACAAGAAAACCGATAAATGCAAAGTCCGTGGCAGAAAAGTTTGGTTTTATTGAATATTCAAGTGATCCATCGGTGATTTTTGAAGATAAAAATATAAATACTGTGTTCATAGTAACGCATCATGATTCCCACGGATTTTATGTTAAGGAAGCTCTAAAGTATGGGAAAAATATATTCGTGGAAAAGCCACTAACTGTTAGAGAAGACGAATTATATGAAATTAAGAAGTTATACGATGAGTCCAATGTTCATTTAATGGTAGGGTTCAATCGCAGATTTTCAAAACAATTTGGGCTGATAAAGGATTTCATTTCAAAAAGTAGAGACCCCATTGTTATTAATTATAGAATTAATGCTGGTTCTGTATCACCGAACTCTTGGTTGCAAGATTGGGAACAAGGAGGAAGAATAATTGGGGAGGCATGTCATTTCATTGATATTTTTGACTATCTAATAGATTCCGAACCCGTATCTGTTTATGCAGTATCATCCGATAGTAATAACTCAAAGCGTTTGGAGGAAAATGTAGTGGTGACCATCAGTTATAACAATGGTTCTGTTGCAAACTTATTGTATTTATCTAATGGAAGTAATTCTCTGCCTAAGGAATATTGTGAAGTTTTTTCTGGCGGGTTGGTTGCGGTGATGGATGATTTTAAAAGAGTTATATTATATTCTGCTGGTAAAAAGAAAAAAGTTAAATTTAACACTGGTAAGGGACATAAAGAAGAAGTGGAGCATTTCCTCAAAGTTTTAAGGGGTGAAGAAAAGCCAAAATTAAGTTTTGATTCAATCTATAAAACCACCTTTTTAACATTTAAAATCATTGAATCTTACCAAAATAGAGCTGTAATATATCTTTAAATCGGTAGGTGATGGAATTAGATTCAAAATTTATGAGGGTTCTTTTTTCGCTTAGGGATTATATTAGGAGAGAAGGCTATGCAGGTTATGATCCTTATGATGGATTAAACTCTCCGTTATTTAAATTGCCAATATTAAGGTCGAATAAGTTTATCCGTTTTGCTTTTCAGCAAATTTTCAGAAGAATACCTATTAATCTTAGGGGTTTGTTGGGTATAAAAAAGGGGATAAATCCTGTAACACTGGGTTTATGTATACAAGCATATACGTATCTTTCCATGATAAATGAAGAAGAAAAAGAATTTTACTTGAATGAGATAAAAAGTTTATTAGATATTTTAGTTAATTTAAGTTCAAAAGGATATAGTGGTTTTTGTTGGGGTTACAATTTTGATTGGGAAGCAAGATACACCAAAATTCCAGCATATACACCAACCATAGTAGCAACTGGGTTAATAACTAATGGATTATTTGTATACTATAAAGCTTATTCCGACAAAAGCGTTAAAGAAATTTTAATAAGTTCAGCTAAATTTGTTTTGAATGATTTGAATCGAACATATGAGGGGGAGACATTTTGTTTTAGTTATTCACCTAATGACCATCAAAAGGTTTATAATGCTACAATGAAAGGAGCGCGCCTTCTTACCCAAGTATACGAAATTACCGGAGATCAATATTATTTAGAAGAGGCAGAGAGAACTGTAAAGTTTGTTATCAATAATCAGAATGATGATGGTTCATGGTTTTACTCAAAGGGAGACGCAAGAAAGTGGGTTGATAATTTCCATACCGCTTATGTTCTTGATGCATTAGATGATTTTATTAAACTTTCAGGTAGAAATCAGTATAAGATATATTTGGATAAAGGGTTAATGTATTATCTTGAAAAGCTTTTCATGCCGGACGGTAAACCGAAATATTTTTCAAGACGATTTTATCCTGTAGATGCAACTGAGGTAGCTCAATCGATTTTAACTTTAACACGTTTTGGGTATATTGATAGGGCTATTAATGCGTTAAATTACGCATTGGAGAGTTTATATTCTGGTAAGGGATTTTTTTATTATCAAAAAAACAGATTTTTCACGCACAAAACATCTTATATGCGTTGGAGTAACGCTTATTTTTTTAATGCAATTGCTTGTCTAGCATATTCGGTGGTAGTAAAAAGTAAATACCTTTGTTTTTAGATGAAAAAGATCATTTCTGTAGTTGGAGCAAGACCAAATTTTATGAAGGTAGCTCCTATTAATAGAGCGATTCAGAATTTCTTGAGAGAGCATTCGGATTTTCCTCTTATTCATAAGATTTGTCATACAGGTCAACATTATGATAGTAATATGTCTGATGTGTTTTTTAAAGATTTAGAGCTTCCAGAGCCGGACTTTTATCTTGGAGTGGGAAGTGGTAGCCATGCAGTTCAAACTGCGCGAATAATGATTGAGTTTGAGAAAATTTTGATAAGTGAGAAACCGGATTTGGTTATAGTTGTTGGTGATGTTAATTCAACAATTGCGTGTAGTTTGACAGCTGTTAAACTTGGTATTAAAGTAGCCCATGTTGAAGCTGGCTTGAGGAGTTTTGATAGAACTATGCCTGAGGAAATCAACCGTATCTTAACAGATGCAATTTCTGATTATCTTTTTGTTAGTGAAGAAAGTGGTGTAAAAAATTTAAAAAGAGAAGGTATTCCAGATGAAAAGATTTTTTTTGTTGGTAATGTTATGATTGATAGCCTGATAAGTTATTTGCCAAAAGTAGAAAGGTCGGAAATTCTTGGATTTTTTTCGCTTAAACCGTCTCAGTATGGAGTTGTTACTCTCCATAGACCTTCAAATGTTGATAGTAAAGAAAGGTTAAAGCAAATAATAGATCTTCTCGTGGATATTTCAGAATATAAAAGGATAGTTTTTCCAATACATCCAAGAACAGCTCAAAATCTTGAAAAGTATGACTTATTGAAATTTTTAAATCACAATATTATAGCAACTAAACCTCTCGGATATATAGATTTTATAGCTTTAATTAAGAATTCGGCTTTTGTGTTAACCGATAGCGGGGGTATTCAAGAGGAAACGACATACTTAGGGATTCCGTGTATTACTTTAAGAAATTCAACAGAAAGACCAGTTACCGTTGAAATTGGAACAAATGTACTCTCTGGGGAGGATATTACTGTGGCTTTTAAGTATATAATGGAAATTTTGAATGGTAATTTTAAGAATGGGAAAATACCAGAGCTATGGGATGGAAAAGCAAGCGAAAGAATTGTTAAGATTTTAATTGAAAAGTTGTTTGAGTAGGTAGCTATGAAGTCAATATGGTTTGATATAGATAATTCACCTCATGTTCTTTTATTTGCTCCCATAATTAAAATTCTACAAAACGAGGGATATGATATTATAGTAACAGCTAGGGATTTTGCCCAAACATTACCTTTGCTTGATAAGTATAAAATTCCGTATATACGGGTAGATGGTCACGGCGGAAGATCTAAAATGAAAAAGATTTTAGCAACTTTAAAACGCGCATATGGTTTATATAAGGCTCTTGAAAGTTTTAAGATTGATCTAATGGTTAATCACGGAGCGAGGGCTGGTATTATAGCTGCGAAAGCGCTTAATGTACCAGTAATATCTGCTTTTGATTATGAGCATACAGAATTATTTATAATTAAGCACCTCAGTAATTGGATTGTTATTCCATCTGTTTTGCGCAATATGTTTCCAGATTCAAAGTTTAGTTATTATGATGGAATAAAGGAGGAAATTTACCTTTGTGATTTTATTCCAGATGAGAATTTTTTAAAGAATTTACCTTTCAAGAATATTAAAGAGAAACCACTCATAACAATTCGCCCACCCGCTCGTCATGCAAATTATCATAATGAATTTAGTGAAATCGTTTATAGAAAAACTCTTGATTATATTTGTAATTATGACTGTTATGTTGTCTTAATACCAAGGACTAAAGAAGATTTAGATTATCTAAAAGTTTTCAAAAATAAAATTTTTATTCCCGATGTACCGTTAGATGGTCCGAATCTCATTTATTATTCAGATGCTGTAATTTCAGGAGGTGGAACTATGGTTCGGGAAGCATCTGTGCTTGGGACACCTTCTTATAGCATTTTTACTGGTAAGCCAGCAGCGATTGACCTTGAGTTATCAAGAAATGGCAGATTAACTTTTATAAGAACTCTTAGTGATATAAAAAAGATTAAAATAGAAAAGAAAATAAATAGGAGTTTAAAGAAATTAAATTGTGGGGTTCGTGAGCAATTCGTTAAGATAATTTTGGATAAACTTGAAAATTAAAGAGATTAACAGTAAATGCAAGTCCCTTTTCTTGACCTTAAAGCTCAATACAAGCAAATCAAATCTGAAATTAACAAGGCTATAACTGAGGTTCTTGAAAGCACATCCTTTATACTTGGGAAGCCAGTTCAAGAGTTTGAAAGTGAATTTGCGAAAATGCATGATGTTAAGCATTGTGTTGGACTGAGTTCTGGAACCGATGGTAATCATATTGCCTTGTGGGCGTTGGGTATTAAATCTGGCGATGAGGTTATAATACCGGCAAATACTTTTATTGCAACCGCGTGGGGGGCAACACTTTGTGGAGCAAAACCGGTTTTCGTTGATTGCCATCCAGAAAGTTACAACATTGATACTGAAAAAGTTGAGAATGTCATTAATAAAAAAACAAAAGCCATTGTAGCAGTTCATCTTTATGGACAGCCAGCTGATATTGATCCGTTGATTGAAATTGCACGAGAATATAATATATATCTTGTTGAGGATGCTGCTCAGGCGCACTTGGCTGAATATAAAGGCAGAAAAGTCGGCGGTCTTGGAATATGTGCCTCATTTAGTTTTTATCCTGGTAAAAATCTTGGCGCTTACGGTGAGGCGGGTGCTGTTACAACAAATGATGATGAACTTGCCCAAAAATTTAGAATGATTAGAGATCATGGTTCGGTGAAAAAATATACACATGTTTTGCTTGGTCACAATTATAGAATGGAAAGCATTCAGGGGGCTGTTCTTAAAGTTAAATTAAAATATCTTGAAAAATGGACTGAAGAGCGAAGACGGGTTGCAAGTAGATATAGAGAGCTATTGTCTGACTTAGAGGAAATAAAGCTTCCGGTTGAAATGCCTTACGCGAAACATGTATATCATCTGTTTGTTATACAGGTTAATTCAAAGCCGGATAAGAGACAAGAAGTGAGAGATAAATTGCAAAGATTTCTAAATGAAAACGGTATTGGGACAGGGCTACATTACCCAGTTCCACTTCATTTACAACCATGCTTCAAAGAACTCGGATATAAAAGAGGGGACTTTCCAGTATCTGAACAACTTGCAGAAAGTGGGCTTTCTTTACCGATTTATCCGGAATTGACAGATGAGCAGATAGAATATGTAGCAGAAAAAATACGTGAATTTTTTAGAAGGAAATGTTAAGATTTCCTAAATATAAATATGCTTTATTATTAATTGATCTGTTTGTGATTAATTTCGCCTTTTTTATATCGGTGGTATTATTTAGAGAACTTGTAAATGTAATTGACTTTTTTGCCTCTCTTCAATTTTTATTTGCTATTTTATTTTCTTTCTTTCTTGTCTTTATTTTTCAATGGAATGGATTGTACAGAATAAATGTTTTTTCCACACGTATTCCCCAATTTATGAATTTGTTGAAATCAATTTTCATTGGCTCATTATTATATGTATTGATTGGCTATTTATCAAAATTTGAGTTAATATATGAAAGCCGATTGGTATTGATATATTTTATTATGTCATTGTTTGTGTTATTTACCCTTTACAGGATTATTTTGTTACCGTCCCTTTTAAAGCATTTTATGAATTTAAAGGCATTAAAGAGGAAATGTGTTATCATAGGGGCTGGGGAGCTTGGGCGGAGAATATTGAACGACATTATAGCTAAACCAGAATTGGGTTTAGAAGTAGTTGGTTTTATAGATGATTTTATTTCGCGGGGAAGTGGTATTTGGAATGGCTATAAAGTTCTTGGAGATGTTGAAAATATTGTTCAAATTTGTGAAAAATATGATGTTGACGAGGTGATAATTGGGATTGATAATATAACTCATGAGAGGTTAATTGAAATAATTTCCGAAGCTAAAAAAACAAAGAGCACAGTTAGATTAACATCGTCTATTTTTAAAGTTATTCCAAGTAGGTTAACTACAGAGGCATATGTAGATTTTCCAACGATTACATTAACATGCGGTTTCTATGGTAAAGTTTTTCTTATTCAAAAAAGAATAGTTGATTTTGTCCTTTCACTTTTTGCTTTAGTTTTGTTAAGCCCCTTTTTCCTGTTAATTGCTATTTTGATAAAGGCAACTTCTAAAGGTCCTGTGTTTTATAAGCAGGAAAGAATTGGAAAAGATGGGAAAAAATTCAAAATGTATAAGTTTAGAACAATGTATGTAGGTGCTGATAAAGATGAAAACAGGATTGAACAGATGAAACGATTTATTTGGGAGGGAAAACATCCCGATGGGGAGGCAAAAAGCAAAAAGGTTGTTGATAAAAATAAAATAACTCCGGTCGGTAAATTTTTAAGGAAGTTTAGTATAGATGAGTTTCCACAATTGATAAATGTATTAAAAGGTGAAATGAGTTTGGTTGGACCAAGACCTGTACTACCTTATGAATATGAGATGTTCAAACCGTGGTATCACGAAAGAGATAAAGTATTGCCGGGATGTACCGGGTTTTGGCAGGTTTATGGAAGGGCTGAGACAAGTTTTGATGATATGGTATTGATGGATATTTACTATATACAGAATATGTCGCCTTGGCTTGATTTGCAAATTATTTTAAAGACAATACCGGTAGTATTGTTCGGAAAGGGCGGGGGATAAAATTAAAAACAAAAGTAGAAGATAAAAATGAAGGTGGGTGTTATAGGGTTAGGTTATTGGGGTCCAAATCTTGTAAGAAATTTTTTATCAACGCCAGGGGTTGAAAGAGTATATGGCTGTGATCTTGATGAAAAGCGATTGGCTTTTATTAAGTCAAGATTTCCAGCGGTTGAAATAACAAAGGATACGGATTTTGTGTTGAGATCTGCAGATATTGATGCTGTTGCTATTGCAACCCCTGTTGCTACACATTATCCATTAGCTAAAAAAGCGATTGAAAATGGAAAACATGTGTTGGTTGAGAAACCATTAACAGCATCGGTTAAGGAGGCAGAAGATTTAATTAATCTTGCTGAAAAAAATAAAAAAGTTTTAATGGTGGATCACACATTTATATATACGGGGGCTGTAAGAAAGATTAAAGAGTTGATTGATAATGGAGAAATAGGTGAAATTTATTATTTTGATTCAGTGAGAATAAACTTGGGTTTATTCCAGCATGATGTTAATGTTATTTGGGATTTGGCTACTCATGATGTCTCTATAATGGATTTCGTAATTAATTCACGACCTGTATCAGTTTCTGCGTTTGGAACTTCGCATTATAATGGTATAGAAGATATTGCCTATATAAATGTTAATTTTGATAATGGTATAATTGCGCACTTCCATGTTAGTTGGCTTGCTCCAGTTAAAGTTAGGAGGATACTAATAAGTGGAACCAAAAAGATGATAATTTACGATGACACCGAACCGAGCGAAAAAGTGAAAATATATGATAAGGGTGTGGTTGTGACTTCACAAGAGGGTATTCATCGGTTGTTGATTCAGTATAGGAGTGGAGATATGTATGCCCCCAAACTTGATGACACAGAGGCGTTAAGCTTAGTATGTAGGGAATTTGTTGAAAGTATATTTGAAAATAGAAATCCAATTACAGATGGATATGCAGGTTTAAAAGTTGTTAAAATTTTAGAAGCAGCAGAAAAATCAATAAAGAAAAATGGGGTGTTGGTTAACCTTGATTGAAAATAAAAGTGAGGTTTAAACTATGGATTTTGATGAAACATATTGCCAAGCGAATTTCATAAGGATTTCAAAAGATGTGAAGCTCGGTAAGAATGTTAAAATATTTGGTTTTGTAAATTTATATGGTTGTGAAATAGGTGATAATACTAAAATCGGCGCTTTTGTTGAGATTCAAAAAGGTGTCAAAATTGGAAGTAATTGTAAGATCTCATCTCATACTTTTATATGTGAAGGAGTAACGATTGAAGATGGGGTTTTTATCGGGCATAATGTAACTTTTATAAACGATTTATATCCAAGGGCTATAAATGAAAGAGGCGAGCTCCAAACTGAAAAGGATTGGAAAGTTGTGCCAACAATAGTGAAAAGGGGGGCTTCTATTGGCTCATCTGCGACTATATTGGCTGGTGTTACTATCGGTGAATATGCCATAGTTGGAGCAGGGGCTGTTGTTACTAAGGATGTACCTCCATATACAATTGTTGCGGGCGTTCCCGCTAGAATTCTTAGAACTATAAAGGATTTTGACGATGAGAAAAAAGGCGACCCGAACGCTTATTGATTGGTTTAAAAGAAATTTATTTTGGTTTTGTTTAAGAAGATCGCATTCCATTTTCTAATCCTTCTCCTTTTCTATTCCTGCTCACCGAATAAGCCATCGGGGAAATCAATCGCTGGAAGGGTGATTTTAAAGGATACAACCGACTTTTCTAATGTAAAAGTCCTCCTTTATAACCCTGCCCCCGTTGACACTTCAATTTCAAACCCAGCTGTTAAGTTCAACCTGTTCAATCAAGACCTTACCGTTTATCTTTTTGATTATAGATGGCAAAAACCTCTCTATCAAACTTTTACTGATAAAGATGGAAATTTTAAGTTTAGTGATGTCCCGGAGGGTGAATATATCCTCTTTGTCCAGAAAGATGGATATGGCTGGAAATTTGCTAAAATTTCAACCTCAAGTGATTCAAAAACTTTGACGCTTGAAAAGGAAAAGGTTATATTTGGAGTGATAAATGATAAAGATACGCTCAAAGAAAATGTCCTTATCAAGGGTGATGTTTTAATACCGAGTGGCTCAACTGTTTATATTAAAGATGGGGCAGTTTTAAAGTTTGATGGGTATTACAAGTTTATAGTTGAGGGTAACTTAATTGTGGAAAACTTTGATTTTAATTCGCCGATTATCTTCACTACCGGAGATACAAGTGTTTATTTTGATGGGGTCTATGTGAGAAACCGTGGGAGTGTTAAGATCAAAAACGCAGTATTTAGAAGCGCAAATGTAGGTTTAAGTGTTGATGCTTCTGATTGTGAGGTTGGATATTCACTTTTTGTTGGGAATAAAAGCTATGGAATTTCCGCTACGGGGATAAATTCGGGAAGATATGTCAGGGTTTACAATTGCATATTCGCTGGGAGGGTTTATGGGTTTGGACCTGGGCAACCTGTCGGCGTAAACTTTGAGTTTACAGATACAAATGCGATCGTTTCAAATTCAATTTTTTATTTGAATTCCGAATCCGGGGTTTATTGTACGACTTCAGGGGTAAGGATAGAGGGGAATTATTTTAGTGGGAATGGCTATTCAATTGAAATTTGGTCAAATGTCAATAGGGATACTTTATTGATAAAGAACAATGAGTTTGTTCATTCAAAGAATTATCATGTTTTGCATAGAGGTGGGATTGCGAAGTATTTGTATAATAACATATATTCAACTGCTGGTGGTATAACTTTATCTCCAGCGTATGGTAGTCCTGTTGCTGTGATTAATTTTAACAATTTATCCGGTAAGAAGTATTTATTGGCGCTTGGGGGTTATACCTCAAACACAGATGCACGTTTTAATTTTTGGGGGACGGTGAGTGAGGCGGAAATAAGGAATTTAATTTTTGATAGGAATGATGTCTCGCCTTCAGATCCGTATTATAATCGTTATGGTGTGGTTGATTATTCTGGATTTTTAACCTCGCCTATTCCAAACGCTGGCATTAGACGGTAAGTAAAGTGGCTTATTCTAACAAGAAAAGAGATGAAAGAGAAAGAATTAACAACACCCCTCACCTTAGTCCTCTCCCGCAGGGGGAGAGGAGAATTAGGGGTAGAAAAATTATTCAAGGACTTCCTCCCCATTGATGGGGGAGGATAGAGGTGGGGGTGAAAAAATTAACAGAATCCCCCACCCTAACCCTCTCCCGCAAGGAGAGAGGAAAGAAAAAAAGAGTTAAAAGAATTCCTTTAGACTTCCTCCCCATTGACGGGGGAGGATAGAGGTGGGGGTGAGAATTAAATTAAAAGAGAGGTGAAAGAAAGTAAAATCATTATGTTTAAAAAATTTTTCATTTTTCTGATTTTCGCCTTTGATTTTGTTTTCGCCCAGTTTCAAGAGACGATGCCAACGGATTACTGGGTTTATAAAATAATTGAAGAACTTAAACTCAGAGGTTATTTCAGAGGACTACCACAGGGATATAAACCATACTCAAGGATTGAGGTTGCAAGAAAAATTTTAGAGGCAAAACCATTGAATGATTTTGACGAAAAACTTTTCAAGATACTTGAGGATGAATTTCAAGATGAGATAAATTTTTTAAATTCAAATTCAAAGAACGATTTCTCATTCAAAGCTGGCGTGATGCTTTCGGAGTATGCGGTAAGGGATAATTTTTCAAGCAGGAGCTTCAGGTTTAGGGGGAGGTCTAAATTTGCGTTTTATTTCGGGGATAAATTCACGCTTTACAACAATTCACTTGCAGATCAAAACCTGCTTGATGATACGACATACACGGGTAATAGATTTCGCGGTTTTTTCTCCGGTTATACTGAACAAGGGTATTTGAGGTTAAATTTTGAGCCATTTTCAATTAAACTCGGTCGTGATTATATCAAGTGGGGATATGGTCGTGGTGGAAACCTTTTGATCTCCGACTATGCAATCCCATACGATGTTCTTCAAATTGACCTTTTCTCAAAAAAGTTTAAATATAGCTTCTTCATCTCTCAACTTGAAAATAGAAGTTATTCACCGGATAGCGGTAGGACGACTTTAAATGCAAACAGATACCTTACTGGTGGGAGGTTTGAGTTTAATTTTTCTGACAGGTTTTTCATCGGTTTTGCCCAGACGATTTTATATGGTGGTGCAAATAAAGGGATTGACATAACTTTGTCAAACCCATTCGCTTTTTATTATGAGTTTCAGGCGAACGAGGGGAAAGAGATGAATGGGATGGTTTACGCCGATTTGAGTTTTTATCCCGTTAAGAACTTAAATTTTTATGGAGAGCTTCTAATTGACGATTGGCAGGTGAGCAGACAAACGAAGGGTGACCTTGAACCAAATGAATATGGTTTTATGGTTGGTTTAAGATATGCCGATATTTTTAAATTTTTGAATGTCGTTGGGAGTCAAATTCAAATTGAATATACACAGGTTAGAAATAGAACTTATAATGTCGCTGATAACAGGGGTTATCAAAAATACATTCGTTTTAAGCGACCTATAGCTCATCCGCTTGGTAATGATTTTCAATCTCTTGATGTTTGGGTTTCGCAATGGATTTTCACGGGCGGTGGATATAGAAACAGTTTGAATTTGACATTGAATTACAAATTTATTGAGCATGGTGAAGGAGGCGTAGAAAAGCCCTGGGATGAGCCGTGGATGGCTCCAGATGTTACGGTTGAGAAGGGTTACAAGGAGAAGTTCCCTTATGGTGTTGTTGAGACGACGCATAAGTTTGGCTTGAACTTGTTTTACTTTTACAGCAAAAATTTTAACATAAATTTTGAGATTTATTTTTCAACCTACAAAAATTACAGAAATCAAATTGGCAACCGCAAAAGCGAGGTATCGTTTAAAATTTGGTTATTTTTCAACTTTGATAAATGGTATCACTAACAAAAATGGGATGAAAAATGTGTGGTATTGTCGGTTATATCGGCAAGAGGAATGTCATAAGCATTTTGGTTGATGGTTTAAAACGACTTGAATACAGGGGCTATGATTCAGCTGGCGTTGCTTTTCGGGATAAGGAAGGGATAAGGGTTTTCAAAATAGCTGGGAAAGTCGCTGAACTTGAGAGGATGTTGATCGGGTTGGGTTCAAATTCAAACATAGGAATAGCTCATACTCGCTGGGCAACGCACGGGATACCAAATGAAGTGAATGCACATCCGCATGTTGATTGCACTGGAAATATAGCGGTCGTTCATAACGGTATAGTTGAAAATTATCAATCGCTGAAGAAGAAGCTTGAAAAGGAGGGTCATATTTTTAAAAGCCAGACGGATACGGAGGTGATTGCGCATCTTATTGAGGAGTTTTATAAGATTTATGGTGATATTGAAATAGCGGTTAGGAATTTGTTTTTTGAAGTTAAGGGGACATTCGGGCTTGCTATTATGACGAGTTATGACCCGGATAAGATAATCGTTGCAAGGCGTGGAAGCCCAATTGCAATTGGAATCGGCAACGGTGAAAATATAACCGCCTCAGATCCAACCGCAATTATCGGGATAACGAGGGATGTCATTTTCCTTGACGATGATGAATATGCCATAATAACGAGGGATAATGTAAGCGTTAAGAGGGTTGACCAAAATTCTGTATCTGAGCTTGATAAGGAGATTTTCAAGATTGAGTTTGAGCTTGAACAGATTGAGAAGGGTGGATTCCCCCATTTTATGTTGAAGGAGATTTTTGAACAGCCGGAATCAATAATGAATTCAATGAGGGGGAGGGTTTTGATTGAAGATGGGGACGCAAAACTTGGCGGTTTAAGTGATGTGATGGATAAAATTTTAAATGCAAAGAGGTTCATAATCGCAGCTTGTGGGACATCCTGGCATGCTGGTTTAGTTGGCAAGTATATGATTGAGCAATTTGCGAGAGTTCCCGTTGTGGTTGAATATGCCTCTGAATTTAGATATCGTGACCCTGTAATTTATCCAGATGATGTTGCCTGGTTTATAAGTCAAAGTGGTGAGACAGCCGATACACTTGCTGCCCTAAGGCTTGTTAAGTCAAAGGGTGCGACTGCGCTTGGTATTGTAAATGTCGTCGGCTCAACTATAGCAAGGGAAAGCGATGCAGGGGTATATATACACGCTGGACCTGAAATTGGTGTTGCCTCTACAAAGGCGTTCACAAGCCAACTTGTAGTCCTTGCGCTTATAACATTGCTCATCGGAAGAAGAAACGGCAATATATCGCTTGAACAGGGAAGGGAAATCGCTCAGGAACTCGTTAAATTGCCCGAGAAAGTGAGAGAAATCTTGAAGTTAAATGATTTCATTGAAGAGATAGCAGAGAGGTTAAAAGAGCACAGGAATTTCCTTTATCTTGGGCGAGGTTATAATTACCCTGTGGCGCTTGAAGGCGCATTAAAACTTAAAGAGATATCATACATTCACGCAGAGGGTTATCCAGCTGCTGAGATGAAACACGGTCCGATAGCTTTAATTGATGAGAACATGCCAGTTGTTTTCATAGCTCCAAAGGATAGCATATATGAGAAAGTTCTAAGCAACATTGAAGAGGTGAAAGCAAGAAGAGGTAAGGTAATATCAATAATTACCGAGCGGGATGATAAAATTTTGAGGGTTTCTGACTTCGTCATTCAAATTCCTCAGACGATTGAGATGTTGATGCCGATTTTAACTGTTATCCCACTGCAACTTCTTGCTTATCATATAGCTGTAAAGCGTGGATGCGATGTTGACCAGCCGAGAAACCTTGCAAAAAGTGTGACTGTTGAGTAAATTTTATTAGTAAAAATTAAAATTCATTTTAATAAGAGGAAAAGGGGATAAAAATTTACTTCTCTTGTGAGTTTTAAAAATAAAATAACAGGTTAAATGAAGATTTCCGTCATAGGCACTGGTTATGTTGGACTTGTGACTGGGGCTTGCTTTGCCGACACTGGAAACGATGTGATTTGTATGGATGTTGACAGTGCGAAAATTTCAAAGTTGAAGAAGGGGATTTTGCCGATTTACGAACCAGGGCTTGATGAAATAGTCAAGAAAAATTTGGCAGTCGGTCGTCTTTCATTTACAACGGAGCTTGAGGAAGCGGTTAAAAAATCAGAGTTGATTTTCCTTTGCCTTCCAACCCCACCGAGCAAGGATGGAGATGCCGACTTGTCAATCGTTTTCAATGTTGTCAAGAACATAGCCAGAATTTTGAAAAGGGAAATTAAATCAAACCCACAACTTCGCAAATTAATAGTTAGTAAGTCAACGGTTCCCGTTGGAACTGCAGACAGGATAAAAGAGGTGATTTTTTCAATTCTCGGGAAGATACCTGAGGGGGCATTTATTGATGTTGCGTCAAACCCGGAGTTTTTGAAAGAAGGGAACGCAGTTCAGGATTTTATGTTCCCCGATAGGGTTGTCATAGGGGTAAACAATGGCGAAAGCGAGAGGATAATGCGCGAGCTTTACGAACCATTTGTGAGGACTGGCGCACCAATACTTGTCATGGATACAAGAAGCGCTGAGATGGTTAAATATACAGCAAACGCATTTCTTGCGATGAGGATATCCTTTATGAATGAAATAGCAAACCTTTGTGAAAAGCTTGGAGCGGATGTTGAGAAGGTAAGGGTAGCAATTGGATATGATGTCAGAATCGGTCCGAAGTTTCTATTCCCTGGGGTTGGTTGGGGAGGGAGTTGCTTCCCGAAGGATCTGAAGGCGCTTATAAAGATGGGCGCGAAAAATGGGGTTGATTTGAAAATAGTTAAAGCTGTCTATGATGTCAACGAAAGACAGAAAAAATTGATCGTTGAAAAGATAAAGAAGCATTTCAATGGGAGGTTGAAAGATAAAAAGATCGCAATTTGGGGTTTGTCTTTTAAGCCGAAGACGGATGATATGCGCGAAGCCCCTTCAATTACGATAATAAACGAGCTGTTGAAACTTGGTGCAAGTGTTGTCGCATACGACCCAGTTGCTATCCCAAATGCGAAGAAAATTTTTGATAAGAGGATTAAATTTGCGAAAAATCAATACGAAGCACTTAAAGGTGCAGATGCACTTGTCCTTGTCACGGAATGGCAAGAGTTCAGAGAGCCGGACTTCAATTATATGAAAAACCTTATGCGAACGCCTGTCGTCTTTGATGGAAGAAATATCTATAAACCGGAAAAACTTAAAGGGCTTGGTTTCGTCTATTACGGAATTGGGAGAAAATAAATTTCATCACAAACTTGCCTTTTAAATTTTCAAGGGTAGATCAAATACCAGACCTTGTCTTGATTGAACCAGCGGTATTTGAGGATAAGAGGGGATTTTTTATGGAAACATACAGCTACAAGGACTTTGAAAAATTTGGGATAAGTGAAAAGTTCGTTCAGGATAACCATTCAAGGTCAATTAAAGGCGTCTTGAGGGGGCTTCACTTTCAAATAGAGCCATTCACTCAATCAAAACTTGTCAGATGTATAAGAGGTGAAATTTTTGATGTGGCTGTTGATATAAGACCTGATTCAAAAACTTTCAAGAAATGGTTTGGCGTTATTTTGTCTGAGGAAAACAAAAGGATTTTATACATCCCGAAGGGATTTGCACATGGTTTTGTCGTGCTTTCTGAAGTTGCCGAGGTTGAATATAAAGTTGATAATTTTTACTCCCCTGAACATGAAAGAGGGATAATTTGGAACGACCCTGAGATAGGGATTGAATGGCCGATTGATAACCCCATCCTTTCAGAAAAAGACGCGAAGTTGCCAACGCTTAAAGAGTTCCTCAAAGATCTGTCGCTACTATGATTTTTTCTCCATCTACAAAATCCTTTGATATGATATAGTAATCGGTTAGTTTAATGCTTTCAGCGACTTTAGAAAAAATAAAAAAAGGTGTAAAGAATTGGCGAGGGTAGTTATAACAGGTGGGGCTGGCTTTATAGGGTCACATCTTTGCGACAGATTTATAGCCGAGGGTGATGAGGTGATTTGTCTTGACAATCTAATCACTGGAAACCTTGATAATATAGCTCATCTTTTCGGTCATCCAAAGTTCAAGTTCATCAAATATGATGTCACTGAGTTTTTGTATGTCCCTGGGGAAGTTGATTTTATACTTCACTTTGCTTCGCCAGCAAGCCCGATGGATTATGTTAAGTATCCCATTCAGACATTGAAAGTTGGTGCTTTGGGGACACATAAAGCGCTTGGACTTGCAAAGGCAAAGGGAGCAAGGTTTCTCCTTGCTTCAACAAGCGAGGTTTATGGTGACCCGCTCGTCCATCCACAGAGTGAGGATTACTGGGGGAATGTGAATCCGATTGGAATTCGCGGTGTTTATGACGAGGCGAAAAGATTTGCCGAGGCGATGACGATGGCTTATCATAGATATCATGGGCTTGATACAAGAATCGCAAGGATTTTCAACACCTACGGACCAAGGATGCGAATCGACGACGGCAGGGTAATTCCCACATTTATGACGCAGGCACTTAAAGGCGAGGATATAACAGTTTTTGGCGATGGAACTCAAACAAGAAGCATTTGCTACATTGATGACCTCGTTGATGGAATTTTTAAACTTTTAATGTCTGATTACGTATACCCGATAAACCTCGGAAACCCAGATGAGGTCACGATTTTACAGCTTGCACAGGAAATCAAGGAATTAACAGGAAGTAAAAGTAAAATTGTCTTTAAGCCACTTCCTCCCGATGACCCGAAGGTGAGAAGGCCCGATATAACGAAAGCGAGGGAAATTCTCGGATGGGAACCCAAGGTTCCAAGAAGTGAAGGATTAAAAAGAACACTTGAATATTTCAAACAGAAATTGGGCACTGTAGATTGAAGAAAACATTCGATAGTGAAAAAATTATCCATCTTTTTAAGGGAAGCAAAAGATATGTTACAATCATCCCGTATGAAGAATTTAAAGTTATGAAGAAAAATTTTAAGAATCCTAAAGGGTCATTGCCTGATGAAAAAGCAAAAAGTTATGAGATTAGGTTTAGTGAAGATGTTGTAGTTCAACTTCTTAATATATATTCTGGTGATGTTGAAAAAATTTACCTTTTCTCGAAAAATCTTGACGTTTTGAAAGCCAAACCTATTTCCAAGGATAGCGAGAAACTAACCTCGGGTATTTATAAAACTAAGATTGCAGAATTACTTGTATTTTATCGCATAAGCCATAAATTTAAATTAATAACAATCTTGTCCGTTGAGCCTTTTGTCTAATTTTGTATAAGTATACAATCACTCCACATCTACTAATTCGACCCTTCCCTTTTCACTCCTTAACCGGGGGATAATTCACAAAAATGTGTATTCAGTCCTAATAAACTCGCCTCAAAAAAATCTTAAAAGAAATTCCTTCTTCACAGAAAAGAACAAATCCAAATAAAGAGCTAAATGAGTTCTAACTTTACAAAAGTAAAACAAATACCCCCAAATGATGGAGGAATTTCTGTGGGTTAAATAATCATTGCTTCAAAAAATATTTAATAATTACTTTTTAATTTCTCATTTGCTCTTGTCTTAAATTTTCCAAATTTTGTGATTATGATTTTGTCATTAAAAAGTGTGTTCTAACTCTACAGATAAACAAATATGGCTTAATACGACAACCATGAAGTAATATACTTGTCTCAAATTGACACTTTGTGCTGAAAGTTGCAACATTTAAATAAAAATGGATTTCTAAAAAATTATTGAAAATAAATTTGTTTAAGAACTAAAATCTTTTTGGCACAGTGTTTGAACGATTCAAACAAAAACAAAAGGTTAAAAAACAAAATTTATAGGCCTCAGGACTATGAGAAACGTAATTTCAACCTCATCTAAACTTAAACAAGAAATAACAAAAAGCGTAATAATCTTGTGGCTTCTCATAAGTCCTGGTATTCTCTTTTCATCAGATAAGGGGAAAATCTCAGGCTATATGTTTGGAGACTATTATTATGTAGCGATGAACCATGATTCTACTTACAAAGGACAAAAATGGCTTCTGGTTTAGGAGAGTATACTTCACTTATGACTATGACATAAGTGAGAAATTTTCTACAAGGCTTAGAGTGGAATACAACAGTCCTGATTTTACAAAGAGTTCTGGTAAACTAACCCCTTATGCAAAAGATGCTTATCTTAAGTGGAAATTTGAAAAATTTTCTCTTCTTTTAGGTATATCACCAACTCCAACCTGGGAGTTAATAGAGGATTTCTGGGGATATCGTTCTGTTGAAAAAACTCCCCTTGACCTTCAAAAGTTTGGTTCTCCGAGGGATTTTGGTATTTCTCTTATTGGTAAGTTTGGTTCTGAGGGTAAATTGGGATATCATTTTATGTTTGGAAATGGGGAGGGTATTTCATCAGAAAACAATAAGTTCAAGAAAATTATGGGAGAAATCCATTTTGACCTTCCCTATTTCTTTATTCAGATTTATGGAGATTGGGCAGATGGAAAAGGGCATACAGATATATATACCTATCAGGGATTTCTTGGGTTAAAAACTGATAAATTTAAAATTGGTGCTCAATATGCGGCACAGATAAGAGAGAAGGATCCTGATAAACAAGATACTTATGAAGTTGCTTCAGGATTTATTACCTACAATTTAAGTGAAAAATTAACACTTCTTTTAAGATATGATAAGATGTTTGATCCGTCACCCTCTGGAATTTCCTATATCCCCTTTGCCAGTGCAAAATCAAATCTTTTAATTGCAGGAATAGATTTCAGACCTAATGAATCTGTTAGTTTTATCCCAAACATTGAATATGTTTTTTATGATGAAACCGATACTAAAAAACCTGGCTCTGATCTTTATCTTAGACTCACTTTTTATTACAAATTTAAATAAGCATGTGTAAATAAATTAGGGAGGGTTATCATGGGTATAACTCGAAGGGAGTTTATAAAGAAATCCTTGGGGATCGCAGCGGTTGCTGCGATCGGCGATCTTTTTTTTGACATTGACAAACTTTCCGCGCAGGAATCAATGAAAGAAATTCCGTTTTCACCTGAGGAAGATGTTTTAATCCCATCAACCGATGTAATGTGTGTCAACTTCTGTGGAATTAGGGTTAGAAGGGTGAACGGTGTTATAAGGGCGATATATGGGAATCCTGAAAGTCCTTATAATAAGGGGCATCTATGTCCAAAAGGTCAGGCTGGAATGTTTCATACCTATAACCCTTATAGAATAAAAAGACCTTTAAAGAGGACAAACCCAAATAAAGATCCAAGAGAAGATCCAAAGTGGAAAGAAATTTCGTGGGAGGAAGCTTTTAATGAAATTGCTGAAAAACTGAAAGATTTAAGGAATAGAAATCCAAAGGGACTCACCTTTCACTGGTCTCATGGGAAATATTTAATCCAGGATCAATTTTTAAAGGCATTCTGCAAAGCTTTTGGGACGCCTAATAATGTTCATAGAACAACTGTATGTGAAGCAGCAAGACATGTCGCTGATGAACTCACTTGGGGAGGACATGGAATTTTGCCCGATCTTGATTACACAAAATACTTTATAAATATGGGTTCTAACTTTGCAGAGGCAGAACAATGGGCAAGATGGATGGATAGAACAATTATGAAAAGAATTGTTGATGATAGGGATATGAAGATGGTTGTTGTGGAGCCAAGGCTTTCTAATGCTGCTTGTAAAGCTAATGAGTGGATTCCAATAAGACCTGGGAAGGATGTAGTATTTCTCCTTGCAATGGCAAAAGAGCTGATTAAAAAAGGTTACATTGATAAAGAATTTTTGATAAATTATACTGATGCAGTTTTCCTTGTTGGTGAAGACAAAAAGTTCCTTAGGGATGAAAAGGGAAATCCTTTAGTATGGGATGAAAAGAATTCAAAAGCTCTTCCCTATGATTCTGCAGAGGAAATCGCTCTTGATAAAGAAGTCCAAATTGATGGTAAAAAATATAAAACTGCTTTCAGGATTTTCAAGGAGTATGTTCTTTCACTCAAAGACAAGGAAGTTGAAGATATAACAGGTGTTCCTTATAGCACTATCAAAAGAATTGCAGAGGAATTTGGGAAAAATGCAAGAATTGGAGAAACAATTGAAATAGAGGGGAAAAAGTTGAGATACAGACCTGTTGCGATTTATACATTTAGAGGTCTTTCTGCAAAGGAATACGGATCTCAAAACTGGCGAGCTGGTTTAATAGTTAATATGCTTGTTGGTTCTCTTGATGCTGTTGGAGGTCTTTTGCTCAATAAGGCAGATCCTAATCATAAAAATATGAAACCTTCAAAATGTGAGTATCCTCCCAATAGGGTTGATCTTGCAGAAAGTGTCTTCTATCCCTATGCCACTCATAATGTAGCCGAACAGCCTGCACTTACCTATTCAGAACCTGAAAAATACGGACTTCCTTATAAGCCTGAAATGTGTATCTTTTATGCCACAAACAGGATAATGTCAACTTCTGAAATTGAAAAGCAGATTGAAGGATTTAAAAAGGTTTACTCAGTTAATATAAATGTTGTCCTTGATGAAACAGCCCAAATGGCAGATATTGTACTACCTGACAAGACTTACCTTGAAGATTGGCACTATTCGCCAACAAGAGAGACACCTGATTCATCTCATAAGGCAATAAGACAACCAATTGTAAATGCTTATAATCTTAGATATGGAGCACTTGAAATTCTCTTCGAAATTGCTAAAAGGGCGGGATTCCTCGATGAATTCATAGAAGAGATAAATAAGGAGTGGAAGTTGGGAGGAGAAAAGAAATTTGAAAAAGGTAAAATGTATAACTCTGAGGAGGCTGTTAAAATTCTTTGGGAAGCAGGAACAGGTAAGCCTTTTGATTACGCGATAAAGAATGGTCTTATTGCTAAAAAAATAGACGTTAAAGAAAGATACCTTTCAAATGCTGAAAAATATAACGGTAAAGGAAAACCGAAAATGCATTTTTATGCGGAGCAGTTAGTTTTCACAAAGGAAAAAGTTTTTGAGATAATGGACAAAAATGAAAATGTGAAAAAAGTTTTTATGGAGTGGTATGAAGAGAATGACGAGAAGGAACTTAAAAAACTTCTTGAAATTAAATTCTCTCCACTACCATTAAAAGAACATGCCTTCCCAACTCCTCATAGAAAAAGAAATGAAAAAGAATATCCCTTTTATCTTATTACATACAAGCGAATGTATAGGAATCAAACAGATACCCATGCCTTAAATCCGATTTTAAATGAAATTGCCCATGATGCGGATACAAATTATGTTCTTATAAATACAAAAACTGCCCATAAACTTGGAATAAAGGATGAGGATTGGGTTTATGTGGAAAGTAAGGTAGGAAAAGTAAAAGGAATAGCAAAACTTACAGAGGGCATAAGGCCTGATACGGTTGCGATAAGTTATCATTATGGAAGATTTTCAAGTGCATTTCCTGATTTTGCAAAAAAAGGAACAATGCCAAATCTTATCATAGAACTTCACCCAGACATAATTTCAGGACATAATTCCTTTAACGATACAAAGGTTAAAATTTATAAAACATAAAGGAGGTTTTTAAATGGCAAGATATGCACTCGTAATAGACATTGCAAAATGCACAGGCTGCCGTTCCTGCGTGGCAGCCTGCAAATTGGAAAATATGGTTCAAAAGGGAAATTACTGGAATTTTGTACTTGAGTACGAAGAAGGAGAATACCCGAATGTAAGAAGATGGTTTGTTCCGATGAATTGTATGCACTGCGAAAATCCACCTTGTATGAAGGCATGCCCTGAAGGCGCAATAAAGAAAAATGAATATGGAGTAGTTCTTATAGATTATAATAAATGCAAGGGGAGAAGGTATTGCATTGCCGCTTGTCCTTATGGCGTCATTCATTACATCTCAAAAGAGGAAACTTTTTATCCGGGAGAGAAAACTCCTTACGAGAAACTCCCTTCGGATGCAAGGCATCCATTGCATAGGAAAAAACCAGGGGTTGCGGAAAAATGTACCTTATGCTGGCATAGAATAGAAAAGGCATTAAAGGAAGGCAAGAAACCTGGAAGTGATTATGATTCAACCCCTGCTTGTGTTCCCGTATGTCCAGCAGAAGCAAGATACTTTGGAGACCTTGATGACCCTGAAAGTATTGTATCAAAACTTATAAAAAAGAGAAAAGTAAAAGTGCTAAAAGAAGAATTCGGAACAAAACCCAAGGTTTATTATTTATTTTAAGTAAAAAAATTTAGGAGGAAAGATGAAGAAAGGTGTTATATTTGTAATAATCTTTTTAATTCCCTTTATTTTCGCTGGTTTACCTTCCCAGAAAAAAGTTAAGGAAATTTCGAGAGCAATAAGGGAAGGTAAAATTGATGTTGGTACTGAATATGATATGGAACCAGGACAGAGATGGCATAATATTCATTCGGAAGTTCTTAAAATTGATTGCAGCGATTGCCATATAGAGAAATACGACAATGACTATCTATATCAAAGAAGGTATAAGGTGCCTGTAAGAGATGCTCCTGGTGTTGTTAAAAGGGAAGTCTGTCTTAAATGTCATAGAGAGGGAGGACCTACAGGAATGGAACTTTACGGAAAATCAAAGTAATGTTTAAAAAACTCAAAATGGAAGAAATAATACAAGAAATTGAAAAACAAGCGAAGGAAAGAAGCAAAGTTTATCGGTTGCTTTCTATGTTCTTTCTTAAAAATCCCTCTAATGAGTTTCTTAAAAAAATAAAAGATGACGAATTCCTGGAAAATATTCTGAGGATTTGCGATTATGGAGAAGAGGAATTCAAAAAACCTGTTTCATATATAAAAAATTTTTTAGAGAGCGCTAAAAGGAACAACTTTGAAGACAAAATTCTCGAGAGTCTTCAAGTAGATTTCACAAAGCTAACAAGAGGTATAAAAAGGGGATATGGACCCCCTCCACCTTATGAATCGGTTTGGAGGGGGAGTTCCTCTATTATGAGTGAATGGACAGAAAAAGTACTCAGATTTTATGCCGAAGCAAAAATTGGGATGGACTTGGAAGATGAGTTGCCAGACCATATTGGAATAGAACTTAAATTTATGTCGTTATTATGTTATAAAGAGATGGAAATGTGGAATAAAGGGAAAATTGAATCTGCTTTTGAAGTTCTGGAAAGAGAAAATGATTTTCTAAAATTCTATCTTTTAGCATGGACACCTTTTTATCTCAATGAAATGGAAAAAGAAGCAGAAACTGATTTTTACAAAGGCGTAGCACTTCTTACAAAAAGTTTCTTATATTTTGATAAAGAAGTCATAGAGGAAATTTATTCAGAGCTAAAGGACCTGATATGACAAGGTAACAAGAACATTGCAGAAGGAATTAAAGATTCAAAAGAAGATATAGAATAGAAATGAAGATAAAAGCAGTTGTCCTTGCGGGAGGCAAATCTGAAAGATAAGGAGATCTATTTGAAATTTCGAAAGCAGTTTCTGCTTTTTCAGCGAAAAAGACATCAGAAATCTTTCCCTTCTGTCATAACATTCCTATTGAATGGGTGGGATTTGAGCATAAAATAGAAGATAACAAAATAATAATCGAAGTTACAGTTAAAACGATTGCAAGGACTGGTTGTGAAATGGAAGCCTTATTTGCTGTTTCTTGTGCAGCTCTTAATATATACGATATGTTAAAACCGATCGATAAAGATATTGAAATTAAAGAAATCAAACTTATTGAAAAGAAAGGTGGTAAATCAGATTTTAAGGAGGAAATCCCTGAAGATTTTAAAGCAGGTGTTCTTGTTATTTCTGATTCAGTTTACGCAGGGAAAAAAGAAGATAAAGCGGGAGAATTTATTGCTCAGAGTCTTAGAAATATGGGGGTTAAAGAAATTGAATATAAAATTGTCCCTGATGAACCTGAGATGATAAAAGAAGAGGTTCTGAAGTGGTGTGATAAAAATTTCAATCTTGTCGTAACAACAGGAGGAACAGGGCTTTCACCAAGGGATAAAACTCCCGAAACGATAGGACTACTCATAGAAAGAGATATATCACAAATTATGGAAATGGCGAGAGTTTACGGTTATGAACGAACTCCATATTCAATGTTTTCAAGGGGTATTGCAGGTATAAGGAATAAAACGCTAATTTTAACATTACCAGGTTCAACTAAAGGTGCAAAAGAATCAATGAACGCAATTTTCCCTTATGTTTTTCATATTTTTAAAATAATGGAGGGTAAAGGACATTGATCTATCTATACCCTTTATTCTTTCTATTTGCTTTTCTTTATTCAATAGTAGGGCTTGGAGGAGGAAGTGCATATACTGCTCTTTTGGGAATTTCAGGAATAGATTATAGATTTATACCTTCAACTTCACTTTTCTTAAATGTAATTGTTACATTAATTGGTTTTTTAAATTATAGAGTTCATATTGATTTTAAGAAAAGAAAGATTTTTTTAATTCTTTTATATGCTTTTGCAATTTTTGGGGTCACCCTGGGTTCACAAGTCGATTTGGGCAAAAAGCTTTTTTTCACAGTATTAGGCATAACCCTCTTAATTTCATCCCTTATTTCTATCTTTAGAGATGTACTATTAAAAGATAAAGAGCGAGAACTTGAAATGAAAAGTTATATCCTCGTTTTAATATTTGGATTTTTATTTGGTTTTCTTGGAGGTCTTGTAGGGATAGGGGGAGGGATTTTTTTGTCGCCGATTCTTTTGATTGCTGGTTTCCCTGTAAAGGAAATTGCAGGAATAACATCTCTTTACATATTTCTAAATTCCTCTTTTGGATTTATTTCCCATTTTTTAAGGGGAAATATAAATCCTAATATAATTCTGCCTTTATCTCTCTTCGTTTTAACAGGAAGCCTTCTAGGTTCATTTCTTGGTTCTTTTAAATTCAAACCTATTTTGATCAAACGAATTCTAACATTAATTATTTTAGCAATAGGAGGTAGAATATTATGGCAGGGTATTACATAACTTTCGAAGAGGCAAGAAAACTTTTAGAAAAGAATTTGTTTTTGCTTGATTCTGTTAAAATCCCCGTGAAAGATGCTCTTTCTTACATACTTGCGGAAGACATACGTTCTCCAATAAACCTGCCACCTTTCACAAGTTCAGGAGTTGATGGGTTTGCGGTAAGATTCAATGAATCAGAAAAGAATGATAAGTTTATCCTAAGGGAAGAAGAGATAAAAGCAGGTGATTATAGAAAAATAAATTTAAAAAAAGGAGAAGCTATCAGAATTTTTACAGGCTCTCTCTTGCCTTTAAATACTGACGCGGTTGTAATGCAAGAATTTGCAGAGATTAAAGGAAATATTTTATATGTTAAAAATCGGAATGCAGATTTGATTTCAGAAGATAAAAAGGGGGGAGAATATAAGACGTGAGGGTGAGGAAATTAAAAAAGGAGAAAAAGTTCTTGAAAAGGGAACATATTTAAATCCAGCAGGAATCGGATTTTTAAGTGCGATGGGGATAAAAGAAATAAATGTAATAAGAAAGCCAAGGGTTTATGTGATAATTACAGGAAATGAACTTGTAGAACCCGGAGAAAAACTTGAAGAAGGGAAAATCTATGATGCAAATTCCTTTTCACTATATTCTGCATTAAAATCAGCAGGGGTTGAGGAAATTGAAACAAAGAGAGTAAAAGATGATTTTGTAGAAGTAAAAAAAGAATTTTACAAGGCACTTGAATTTGCAGATATAATTATTTTTTCAGGTGGAATTTCAGTAGGAAAATATGATTTTGTAAGAGATTTAATGAAGAAGGAAAGGGTTGAAACAATTTTTTATAGAGTTAGACAAAAGCCAGGTAAACCTTTATATTTCGGCAAATTAAACAAAAAACTAATTTTTGCATTACCTGGAAATCCTGCTGCTGTTCTTGTTTGCTTTTACGAATATGTTTATCCTGCGATAAGGGCACTTTCAGGCTTTAAAAATATATTTTTGCCCGAAAAAGAATTTGTTCTTTTAAAAGAGATAAGAAAAAAAACCGATAGATTATGGTTTTTAAAGGGAAAAATTAAAGGGAACGGAGTTTTGCCTCTTGATTTTCAGGAGTCTCATATGCTTTCTTCCTTTGCAATAGCAGATTGCCTAATCCTTGCTCCAAGAAATAGAAAGTTCATCAAAAAGGCTGAGAAAATTAAAGTTCATCTTTTATATTGAAGATAAAAATTACCATCCCTTGACACGATAAATGAAACAAAGTCTTATTGGAGACAAGCTATATTAATTGGCTTTTGCATCCAGCGCAATGGAATTCTAAACTTATATGGTATCTTTACTTTTAGTAGGTGCTTTATCTAATGTCTCTTATGTAAACTTGACTTTACACTCCTCCCTTGCTAAATTAATCCTGAAACATA
>LDXX01000009.1 GCA_001442925.1 Candidatus Kryptonium thompsonii | reverse complement strand
CCGTAAATTGGGTTGGTGCTTTTGGTCCGGATTCAACTCAAAGATGGGATCTTGGCTGGACGAATTATGACCCGCAGAATACAGATTACTCAAAGTTTGTCAAAGTTTATGATAGGATCTCGGAAACCCCCGCTAAATTTGAGTTGAGACAAAACTATCCAAATCCATTTAACCCAGAGACGGTTATAGAATTTGATTTGCCTAAATCTTCAAATGTGAAATTGATCGTCTATAATTCGCTTGGTCAGGTGGTCGAGAAGCTTGTTGATGAATATCTTTCGAGCGGTTCATATAGAGTTAAATTTAACGGGGGGCACTTGCCGAGCGGGGTTTATTTCTACAAGTTAACGGCTGGCGGCTATTCATCCGTTAAGAAGATGTTGCTTATTAAGTAAACTTTCACCGGGCGGGCGTTTGCCCGCTCTTTTATTTTTAAAATTAAAATT
The DNA here is from genome assembly GCA_001442925.1 of Candidatus Kryptonium thompsonii. Classification (GTDB taxonomy): domain Bacteria; phylum Bacteroidota; class Ignavibacteria; order Kryptoniales; family Kryptoniaceae; genus Kryptonium; species Kryptonium thompsonii. The sequence continues at coordinate 72,645 of LDXX01000009.1, read as the reverse complement.
TCGCTGCAATGATTAAAAAACTTAACATAGGTCTTATCATAATATTTTTTGTGTTGACATTGGTGTCAACATATCTTTCGTTGATGAATAAGATCTTCGCTTTATTTGCTCTTTCGATGGGAATTTCGATGTTTTATTCAATTGTTGCTCTCTCTTCAAGTGGTCAGGAAGGCGAATCTGATTAGCCCTGTTTCCACCAAAGTATTGATGTTGAGGCGTACTTTTTAGTTTTCTCGATAAAGTTTTGCATTTCGGATAGACTCATTGGCACAAAATTTTTGGCTATTTCAACATTCTGCTTTAGTTCATCGAGCGTTTGCATTCCGACGATCGCAGTGCTTATAGGAAGCGAGAAAACATGGCGTAAACTTTCCGAGACAAATTTTATATATCTGCCATCCGCTAAAACTTTCATTGCAATTACACCGATGTTTTTCTTTTGGGCGATCGGGAAAATTACATCGCCAAAGTCATTTAAAAGTTTATCAACCGGGCTTAGGGGGATAAGAACTGTTTCGAAGTCAAATCTATTTAATGCCTCTTTTATAACCTCAGGGTTTTTATGCCCTGTGATCCCGATATGTTTGCAAAGCCCTTCTTCTTTTGCTCTTATAACAGCGTAAAGAGAACCATTTTTTGATGTAATTTTATCAAGCTCATACATTGTGTTAACTGAGTGAATCTGAAGGATGTCAACATAGTCGGTTTTTAATCTTTCAAGACTTGTATTTATCTCTCGCCAAGATGATTCTTTATCTCGTTGAAGCGTTTTTGTTGCAAGTATAACTTCTTTCCTTCTTGACTTCATAACCTCGCCGACCTTTTCCTCGCTATTGCCATATGTGCTTGCTGTATCGATGTAATTTATTCCTAAATCAATGGCTGTTTCAACAATTTTTACAGCTTGTTTGAAACTTCTTATTGAGCCAATCTGGGCACATCCTAAGCCAAGTATTGTGATATTAAGCCCTGTCTTACCAAGTTTTCTTTTTTCAAGTGTATTTTCAAATCCGATCAAACTTGCCCCAATTATCGTCGCTCCAGTTTTCTTAATGAATTCTCTTCGTGTTAACCTCATTTGATGCTCCCAGTTGAAGTTTTTAAGTTTTCAATTTTTTCTTTTTCGCCGCTGGGAACAAAACATTGTTCAGGATCAACCTGTAACCGGGGGAATTTTTGTGAAGTGAAAGATCTGTTGGGGGATCGCCAACCGCGTGTTGATAATCTTCGGGGTCATGACCACCAAGAAATGTAAATGTCCCGCGACCGTAATTACCGTGAATATATTTTACTTCATCGGTGCCTTCTTTTTCAGCAAGGATGACAACGGACTTTTTTATAACTTTTCTGTTAAATGATGTCGTTTGTCCCAAGAAGTTTCGGATTACATTAACGTGATTTTGGGTTAACATAGTTGGAACCGGGTCATATTTGGCTGAGAATTCAAAGAGCGTAAAGTAATCAGTTGACGGATCACGTATTGGTGGGGGATCACTTGGCGGAAGGTCTATGTCAGAATATTCATATCTATACGGATTCATTTCAAGTTTGAAATTTTCAAAAGCGAGCGTCTTTGAGAAATCAAGTTTTTCTTGGCAATTTGGATCCGGGGGATCGCCATCATACATTACATCGCATATGTCAGTGTTTTCAGCAGCTAAAGCTATATCAAATGCATCAGTTGCAGAGCACATGGCGAAGACGAAACCACCGGAAGCGATGTATTCTTTTATCCCGCGGGCAACTGCCTTCTTAAGCTCGGAAACCTTTTTAAAGCCAAGCCGTTTTGCCTCTCTTTCATACATCATTTGCTCTTCAATATACCATTGCGTCCTTCCAAATGAAGCGTAAAACTTTCCATATTGCCCCGTGAAATCCTCATGGTGAAGATGAAGCCAATCGTATTCGTAAACTTTGCCATTTAAAATTTCCTCATCCCAAATTTTATCATACGGGATTTCGGCGTATTCAAGTGCAAGCGTGACAGCATCATCCCAAGGTCTGAAATTTGGTGGAACATAAACAGCAATTTTTGGGGCTTTTTCAAGTCGCACAACATCCATATTGTTGTTTTCATCTTGAATCTGTGCGTAGATTTTAAGGGCATCGGAGCTTGAAATCACATCAAACGCAACTCCGCGAACCCTGCATTCATTTGCGATCTCATCATGGTAATCCATCATAAAGGAACCACCCCGATAATTCAAAAGCCAATCAACGTCAACTCCGTGTTTTAGCGCAAAATAAGCAATGCCATAAGCTTTCAGATGATCGGTCTGCTTTAAATCCATGTATATCAAAATCTTGTTTTGCGCGATCAAAGTTTGAAAAAGAAAAATGATTAGAATAAGAAAAAATTTTTTTATCATTGCAGTTCGCCTCTCAATTCTCTGATTCTTTTTCTGGCTTCATTCACAAATATAGAATTCGGAAATTGCGAAATAAGTTTCGTATATGCATCAATCGCAAGTTCATTCTTGCCAAGTTTTTGGTAAATTTTCCCTTTCTCCATAAGTGCATCGTCTGCGTAAATGCTTTCCGGGTGCCCATTCAAGAGAATTTCAAGGTATTCAATTGCTTTATCAAACTTCTTTAACATCTCATATGTTTTTGAAACTGTAAAAATTGCGTCATCAGTTATTGGGCAGTTTGAACATGTTGAGATTATAGTTTCAAGAAGTGAAATCGCTTCGGTAAATCTTTTTTGCTTTATCTTTAACTCTGCAAGGGCCATCTTTTTAAGATTTTCTTCTGAGGGGAAACGATTTGACTGAATTTTCAAAATCAGTTCAATTGCATCATTCGAAAAATCAGAGGACGTAAATTTTGAAATCTCTTCAAGTGTTTTTATTGCTGCGTTAAAATTACCCTCATAGTAATCAAGTTGTGCAAGTAAAAATTTTACTCTGAGGGTATCGGGGAAATTTTTGAGTTTCATCAGGTAAAGATATTTTTCCCTTGCTGATTCAAGATCACCTTTTAAGGTGAATACCTCGGCGAGTTTCAATACGGCATCTTTCCCGTGGGATAGCATAAATTTTTTCTCAACCTCTTCAAAATATCTTTGTGCTTGATCGAGGTCAAAGTAAAAATCAAGTTTTATAAGTCCCAAGCGAAACAGGGCTTCAGCTTCATATTTCGTCCCTGGATATTCATTTGAGATTTTCAAGTAGTCGCTCTCAACTTTTCTTAATTCTGAATAAAATATAGAATCTGGATTCTCAATAGTATTGAACCTTAATCTTAACATTTCTTCATTTGATCGAATTGCACCAAACTTTGCTTCGGCCAAGATTTTAGAGTTTGGATAGTTTTCAATTATCGATGCGTAAGCTTTCAATGCTATGTGATAAATTCCTTGATTAAATAGATCACGGGCAAAATTTAGCAACACTTCACCGTTTGCATATGTAACCTTGTCAAGTTGAGTTTGGATTTCAAGTGCTTTTTGGTAATCTTTGGCTTCCATTAAAACCCATGTGTAAAGATCAAGTATGCCAATGTTTGACTTTGATACTTTCGCTTCGGATTCGAGGATGGGGAGGATTTGTTTTAAAACATCGGATCTATTTATGTATGATGACATTCTAGATTTAACACTTGGAATCATGCTTGGCGTCCTTCTCAAAATTTTTATGTATTCTTCAACCGCTTTATCGAATCTCATCGTAAACTCGTATAGCATCGCTATTTCAAATGAATAAAGTTCCGGTACCCCAGCAATTTTCTGGGCTGTGGTAAGGTATTGGATTGCTTTATCATATAAACGGTTCTGAATGAGGTAATCGGCAACCATTCTATAAATGCCGGGATTATTTCGGTAAGTTTTGACAATTTTGTCCCATATCTCAATTGCTTCTTTTTCGTTGCCAGCTTTAAAGTTAACATCCCCAAGCCTTGCCATCATATCGATATCATCTGGGTGTGAAGAAAGCCATGATTGAGCAAGTTTGATCGCTCGGTCGTAATTTTTTGTCTGTGTGTTTAGTCTTACAATTGCTTCAAGATAAACTCTATTGGTAGGATTGTTGTTGTAAAGCTCTTCATAAATTTTTAACGCCCTTTCATATTCCCCAGCTCTTTCAAAGGATTGTGCAAGTCGTAAAAGATTTAATTCATCTTGAGTTTGAGCGAAGGCGAAATTTATTATAAAAGTGATGAGAAAAAGTTTGATAATCTTTATCTTCATTGTCAGAACATGATTCTTGGTTTTTGCTCAGATGTATGAATATCGCATTGTTTTACGGGCAGGTATTTTCTGATGAAGATGTCGGTTATCTTTTGAGGGCAATAGGGGGTTGCAAGTTTTTGAGATTCAGCACATATTGTTGCAGATACGACATCTGGAGGTTGCTCAAAGTCAAGGATTGGCATATTTATCTCGGGATCGTCGTAAACATATTTCATAAACCTACCCCATAGCGGTGCAGCTGCTCTACCGCCTTGGCCAAATGTTGTGCCAAATGTAATTCTTCTATCATCAAATCCAAGCCAGACACCAGCCACAAGATTTGGAGTATAACCTATAAACCAGGCGTCAGCAAAATCCTGTGTTGTTCCAGTCTTGCCAGCGCATGGGAGATGGAAAAATTGTCTTACTCTCGTTCCAGTTCCTGAATTAACCGCATCCTCGAGCATATTTGTAATGATGTAAGCAGTTTCTCTGCTTATAACTTCTCTTTTTTCGGGTGTTGCTTCTTCAATCACATTTCCAAATCTATCTTCAATTCTTAAAATTCCAACCGGCTCAACATAAACACCTTCATTTGCAAATACACCATAGGCTGATGTAATTTCTAAGGGGACAACCTCAGCAGTGCCAAGAGCGATCGATTCAAAAGGTGGAATCTCTGTTTTTATTCCCATCCTGTGGGCATAATCAATAACTTGATTTATTGGAGCAAGTTCTTGAAGAACTCTTACAGCGACAACATTTATTGACATTTTAAGGGCTTCTCTTAGTGTAACTTTTCCACCGAAAGTTCCATCAAAGTTTGAAGGCGTCCATTTTTCTCCATTTGCCATTATCACCGTGATCGGTTGATTTAAAAGTTGGTAAGCTGGTGAATAGCCGTTATCAATGGCGACTGTATAAACGAAGGGTTTGAAGGCTGAACCGGGCTGTCTTTTTATTTGTGTTGCATGGTTTAATCCATACTTGAAAATTTCAAAGTTTGAGCTTCCAACCATTGCTTTGATATACCCAGTTTGCGGCTCAATTGCAACGAAGCCGACTTGAATCCGGGTCGCTTCTCTTTTTACGGAATCAACAAATGCTTTATCGTTAAGCAGTTCGCGGTAAACTTTATCCTTTTCGAGTGGATCTGCTTCAAGGTATTTAGGACTTTGTTTTATTGCCTTATCAAGCACCGCGTTTAAAAGTTCTCTGTTCCATTTCCACACCTTATCAAATTCTTTTTGGAGTTCATCAAGTTGTTCCTTTACAGCTTTTATCGCGTGCCTTTGCATCCTCGCATCGAGTGTGGTATATACAATGAGTCCGTCTTTGTAGATGTTAAATCCATATTTTTCCGCTTTTTTCAAAAGTTGAAGTCTGACATATTCAAGAAAATGAGGAGCGATGCCGGAGTAAATATATTCGCGACCGCGGTTTAGATTTAACGGCTCCTTTCGTGCCTTTTCATATTCTTCTTCGGTTATGAAACCAGTGATGAGCATATTTTTTAGAACAACATCACGGATCTTTATAGCTCTGTCTGGATATTCAAACGGATTATATCTTGCCGGTGATCTTAGCATCCCAACTAAAAGCGCACATTCCGCAAGTGTTAACTCCCTTGGACTTTTTCCAAAGTAAACAAAAGATGCGGATTCAACCCCATAAGCGCTCATGCCGAAGTAAGCGATGTTCAAATACATCTCGAGAATTTCTTCCTTCGTATAGTTCCGCTCTATTTGAATTGCGGTTATCGCTTCTCTGATTTTTCTTGTGAGAGAAAGCTCTTGAGATAGGTAAAGATTTCTCGCGAGTTGTTGAGTTATTGTGCTTGCTCCTTCGCGAATTTTAAAACTTAAAATATTTTTAACCATAGCTTTTAAAACTCTATCAAAATCAATTCCCCAATGCCTGTAAAATTTTCTGTCTTCGGTTGCAATTAAAGCGTTGATTAGATTTTTGGGAATGCTATCAATAGGGGTATACGCTCTTTGCTTAATGTAAAACTGCCCAAGGAGTTCACCATCATAGGAATAAACTTTTGTAGCAAGCTCCGGTGTTGGATTTTCAAGTTGTTGAAGCGAAGGGAGTCCGATGACAAGATAAATAAGATATGCGGTAAACGAAAGTGCCAACGAAATTAAAATTATTGTTCTTATTTTTTCGCTCTGTTTTAACTTTTTTAAAATTTGTCTCCTATATTCAGGATCATTGAAGTATCTTTCTCTGTCAATTTCACTTTTGAAGTAGTCTCTGAGCCTTTTCATCTGTAAACTTCCATTTTTTTATTTCAAATTCATCAGAAAAGACGCCATAGGTAAAGTTCCAAAGCCAATCGCCAGTATTGATATAAAAACCATTTCCAATTTTTAAAGTCGCTGGCATATGAAGATGTCCCATAACAACATAATCAAAACCTTCTTCAATTTTCATCTTTGCAAATTCAATCGCTTCCTTTTCATCATTGCGCGAATCCCTGTTCATCGAGTGCTCTCGGCTTTTCCTTGAAGATGTTCCCGCAAGCCAAAGCCCAAGGTCGGGATGAATCAAGGAGAAAAGAGCGATATTTACCTTGTTTCTCAAAATTTTTCTCAAGATTTGATAACCTTTATCATTTTTTGAAAGTCCATCGCCGTGTACAATGTAAAATTTCTTTCCGTTGATTTCGATCTCTAACTCATCTTTGAAAACCTTTGCCCCAAACTCTGTTTCAAAATAATCCCTAACCCAAAAATCATGATTGCCAAGCACATAAAAAATTTCAACTCCGTTATCTGAAAGCTCTGCAAGTTTCCCTAAAACGCGCGTGAAACCCTTCGGAATGGCAAGTTTGTATTCAAACCAAACATCAAAAAAGTCACCAAGGATGAAAAGTTTTTTCGAGTTTTCACCAACATGGTCAAGAAAGCGAACAAGCTCTATCTCTTTTGCACGATTAATTTCCTTTCCGCCATATCCAAGGTGAACATCAGATATGAAAAATGCTTTTTCCAAGGGATAACTAATTTAATTTGAAAAATGCTTTGCTTTAACTTGAACCAATGCAGCTTTTAATGTGTTTTTCATTAGCATGGCGATTGTCATTGGACCAACGCCGCCTGGAACAGGCGTTATAGCTCCTGCGACTTCATATGCCGATTCGAAATGAACATCGCCGACAAGTTTATAACCTTTTTCTGAACTTGGATCTTCAACGCGATTAACACCAACATCTATTACGATGGCTCCAGGTTTGATCATATCACCTTTTATAAATTCAGGTTTTCCCATTGCAGCTATAAGAATGTCAGCTTGTTTCGTAAAATAAGAAATATCTTTTGTTCCGGTATGACATATTGTTACAGTTGCGTTTGCCCATTCCTTTTTTTGAAGTAGTATATTTGCGATAGGTTTGCCAACAATATTACTTCTTCCAACTATAACAACGTGCTTTCCAGCTGGATTAATACCACTTCTCTTCAAGAGCTCCTGAATTCCTGCTGGCGTGCAAGGTGGATAGGTATCAAGCCCAATTACAAGTTTGCCAACATTTATCGGATGAAAGCCGTCAACATCTTTCACAGGGTTGATCGCTTGCAAAATTTTCTGCTCGTCTATGTGAGATGGAAGTGGAAGCTGCACGAGAATTCCATGTATTTTTGGATCGGAATTAAACGCGTTAATTTTTTCAATTAACTCGTTTTCTGTTGTTTCAGCTGGCAATTTTAAGGTTATGGAGTAAAAACCAAGTTCTTCACAGGCTTTTCCTTTCATTTTTACATAAACTTGAGAAGCTGGGTTATCTCCAACAAGTATAAAGGCAAGTCCCGGAATTACTCCGGTCTCGTTGTAAAGTGCTTCAGCTTGTAGTTTTATTTCTTGTTTAATTTCTTCAGAGATTTTCTTCCCATCGATTATTTGTGCTGGCATTTTGAAGTGCTCCTTCATTTATTGTTCTATTGAATTCTGGATAGATGATATTTTCAATTTTCAAAGCTTTTCCAGTTTTGGAATCGACGCAGAGAAATACCGCAGAGAATTTTACATCATTTTGAGCAACTTCGTATTTGTGCGGTGTTTGATACAAAAATCTCAAAATTGATGTACGCTTTTCCATTCCAATCACGGAGTCATAAGGTCCTGTCATCCCAACATCTGTTATATATCCAGTTCCGTTTGGTAAAATCCTTGCATCTATTGTTGGAATGTGCGTATGTGTTCCAATTACTGCGCTTACCCTTCCATCAAGATACCATCCCATAGCCATCTTTTCAGCTGTTGTCTCGGCATGCATATCGACAATTATAACTTTCGTCTCCTTTGCAATTTTAGCGAGAGCCATTTCCATCGTTCTAAATGGGCAATCGATGGGGTAGAGAAAAATTCTACCCTGTAAATTTACTACAGCAACCTTTCCTTTACCATTTTGAAGGTTATAAATGACATAACCTTTACCGTAAGTTCCCTTCGGATAATTTAGTGGTCGCAAGATATTTGGCTCAGCTATAAGATAATCTTTTACTTGTTGTAATTTATCCCAAACGTGATTTCCCGTTGTTATAACATTAACACCTGCATTAAAAAGTCGTTGCGCCGTTTCAGGTGTTATACCCTTGCCATCCGCGAGATTTTCACCATTCGCAATGCAAAAATCTATCTTATATTCCCTTTTGAAGTTTGGGAGAAGCATTTCAACTATTCTTAAACCGGGCTCTCCGACGACATCGCCTATAAAAAGAATGTTTATTTCCATGGTGTGAGAGTTTGATTGAATTTGTTTTTAATAATATAGCAAAATGAGGGTAGAAATAAAAAAAGCCCCCATACCGGGGGCGGAAGTTAGTTAGTCTTTTACCCCGTTCCTTTCTCTTTCGTCCTGGGTCAGTTCAAAAATTTTCCTAAAAAGTTTCTCATCAATTTCTGTAAACTGAACTTTTCTTCTTGCCATTACTCTTTTAGCAACCTCTATCGCTTTGTCAATTCTATATGTGACAAATCCATCTTCAGCACCACCCCATGAAAATGAAGGGATAAACTTTGGAGGTAACCCAGCTCCGTAGATGTTACAGCTAACCCCAACAACAGTTCCGGTGTTGAACATCAAATTTATTCCGCTTTTTGAATGATCACCCATCGTTAAGCCAACAAACATAGAACCGCTATCAATCAATTCACCATCAATGTAAACTTTGACATTTCCATAATCGTTCTTTAAATCACTGTTATTTGTATCAGCTCCAATGTTAACCCAAGTCCCAAGGTATGAGTGCCCTATAAATCCCTCGTGCTGTTTGTTTGAATATGCATGAATTATCGATGCCTCAACCTCGCCCCCAACTTTGCACACAGGACCTATACTTGTGTTCTCATAAATTTTTGCTGAAACTTTTATAAGGCTATCATCACCAATATATGCAGGTCCTTCAATTACCGCATTTGGCAGTATTTTTGCGTTTTTACCTATGTAGATTGGACCGTTTTCAGCATCAAGAACAACACCAGGTTTTATCTTCGCCCCTTCATCAATATGAATGAAATGTTCATTTAAAAGGTGAACTCCGTCGTAGATTTTCCCCAATTTTTTAGGTTTTCCTTCTGTTAAAATGTTAAAGTCAACCGCTATCTGTTCACCGTTGTTGTTTACAAGTTCCCACGGATAAGTTATTAATTTTACATTAACTTCAATTTTTTCGAAGTCATCGAAATCTTTCTTTGAAAATGGTTTACCAAATTTTTCCTTAAACTTTTGAATATTTTCGCCAGTGGCCCAGAATGCAACTACATCATCACCCTTGACATAAGCAACATCCTTGCCGTTATATTTAAACTTGTCAGCAAAGTGTGGATCCGCTAAAACTCTTCCGTTGATGAAAAGGACTTGTTTTACGGCGTTTGGAAGTTCATTGACATAAAAACTTGGATAGCTTCGTTTCAAGACATCTGTTAAGTAATCCCTCGCATGAAGTATTACGGTTGGGTTAGAGAAACTTCGTATGATTTTATCCATCAATAAACTGATTCCACATCGCAGTTCGTAAACAGGCCTGAAATAAACAAGTGGCAAAAGTTTTCTGTATTTTTCATCTTCAAATATACAGATGTTCATAGTTTTAATTTGAATTTGTTTTTGTTGTTAAAGAACACCCCTGGATTGATAAAATCCAGGGGGAATTGTTTTTACCCATAATAGACGAATTCTGCCGAAAGTTTAGAAGCAGCTTTTTTATCAACAATTATAATTGCTTTCCTGTGCATTTGCAACATTGAAGCTGGACACATAGCAGTTATTGGACCTTCAACGGCTGCTTTTACAGCATCTGCTTTGTTTTCACCGCTTGCCAGCAAAATGACTTCCTTTGCTTCCATAATTGTTCCAATTCCCATGGTTATCGCATACTTAGGAACTTCGTCAATGCTTTTGAAAAATCTTGAATTATCTTGCCTTGTTTTTTCAGTCAATGTTTTAATTCTCGTTCTTGAGCCAAGCGATGAACCTGGTTCATTGAAGGCGATGTGCCCATTGGCACCTATGCCAAGGATTTGCAAATCAATTCCACCGAATTTTTTAATCTGCTCCTCATACCATTGACAATAAGCTTCAACCTTTGGATCCGTTTCATATGGGCTTATTTTGAGATCTCCAAACATTCCCTGTGGTATATGCACATTTGCTGGGTTAATGTTGATATGTTTGAAGAAATTTTCCCACATAAAATAATGATAGCTTTGATCATGGGTTGGCGGAAGACCGATGTACTCATCAAGGTTAAATGTTACAACTTTTGAAAAGTCAAGACCTTCCTCCTTGTGCATCCTTATAAGTTCTTTGTAAAGTCCAAGCGGTGTGCTACCAGTTGCAAGACCAAGAACTAAATTTGGTTTTCTGCGAATCCTATCAGCCACAATTTTGGCTGCTTCTTTGCTCATTGCATCGTAATCTTCCTTGACAATTACAAGCATTTGATTCCTCCAATTTAGTTTTTGTTTTATTTTTTATTTTTTAGGTTAAAGTTTTCCTAGAAAAACAAAAAAGGGAAGGCTTATATCCTTCCCTTTGAAATTTTCCAAAAGTTAAAGTTAAAATTATGATTACTCACCTTTGACCTTTTGATAATCTTTTCCATAGCGCTTCATGAAACGTTCAACTCTTCCTGCAGTGTCGACGAACTTCTGCTTTCCGGTGAAAAAAGGATGACAATTGGAACAAATCTCAACTTTAATAACTCCACCTACGGTCGACCTTGTCTCAAAAGTATTTCCACAAACGCACGCAATTACCGTCTTCTTATAAGGCGGATGAATTCCTTTCTTCATTCTTTATCTCCTTATGTTGAATTATTAATTTTTCGCACTTAAATATAAACAAAACACAAATTAAAGGCAAGAAAAAGGATCGCAAAAAAGCGAAATTTTAAAAACCTCAATTTTCCCCAAAAATTATTTGCTTTTTTATCCGAAATTAAAATGGCGTTCTTCCTCTGAACTGGAATGGTTGTGGGGTTGATGGATTATTTCCTGCCGCAGTTTGGAAAACATAGCCAGTTATTACTTCGTCACCTTCTTTAAGATTTCCACCCACAACCTCAGTATAGTTTCCATCAGTTATTCCAGTTCTTACGAAGACTGGTTTGGGATTTTTGTTTTCATCAAGAATCCAGATTATTGCTCTATTTCCGCCTCCTGGTGAACCCCCACCAGGGAAACCACCAAATCTTTGTTCACCTTGACCCTGTGGCGCTTGATTTGGAAATCCTGGTCCACCTTCTTGTTGCCTTCGTCTCATAAATTCTTCTCTTCTTTTCTGCATCTCTTCCATCGCTTTTGCAAAGCGTTTATCCGCAGGATCAGGTTTAAACCTTAATGCAAGATTTGGAAGTCTCAACACATTCTCGCGCTTTTCAATTAAAATTTTAACATTTGCAGTCATACCTGGCTTTAATTTCAAATCCTTGTTGTCAACATCTATGATCACGGTGTAATTTATCACATTTTGAACATTTATCGGCTGAAGTCGAACTTGCGAAACTTTTCCGGTGAATGTTTCTTCAGGATATGCATCAACTGTGAAATATACGATTTGACCCGGTTTAACTTTCCCTATATCTGCTTCATCTACATTTGCCTCAACTCTCATCTTTCTCAAATCGTTTGCTATTGTGAAAAGGGTTGGGGCTTGTAAACTTGCGGCGACGGTTTGACCGACATCGACATTTCTAGAAATAACAATTCCATCTATCGGTGAGTAAATTGTTGAATACTTCAAGTTTACCCGGGCTCTTTCAAGCTGAGCCTCGGCTGACTTCAACTGCGCAAGTGCAGTTTCATAATTTGTTAACGCTTGATCATAATCAGCTTGGGAAACAAGATTTTTGGCGTAAAGTTCTTTTATTCTATTTAAGTCTCGTTGCGCCTGGTTTACTTGAGCCTTTGCTCTTTCAACTTGAGCCTCCGCGTCTTTAACCTGTGCCGCAAGAAAAGTAGAATCAATTTGGGCTATTATTTGACCTTTTTTTACAACATCATTGAAATCAACATATATCTTTGCAATCGTTCCAGATACCTGTGTCCCAACTTGAACAAGCGTGACAGGATTTAATGTCCCAGTTGTTGTGACATATACCTCAATATTTCCTGTGTCTACTTTCGATGTCTTGAGCGGTAGCGTTCCTGATTTTCTATTGTTGAAATAAAAAGCCACCGCAAGTCCAGCGGCTATTAAAACGGCTACAATTATGAAAATGCGAGTTATTTTTCGTCTCATTGCTGTTTACCTCCGACCATTTTTTTCTATTTCTTTCATCATCTTTTCAAACTTTTCAATTTGATCTGGGTTCAAAATAGATTTGATTGAATCACGAAGTGCGTTTTTTAGGGAATCATATTTCGGGCGAAATTCTTTGCTTAAATTTTTAAATTCTATTTGAGACCAACTTAAAATTGAATCAAGCCGAACTTGTTGAGTTTGATTCAAGTTCAATTTTTTGATGAGTTCCTTTCGATACTCCTTCAATCCAGGTTTTCTGGGATGATATTTGAGAAAAAGTAATCTATCCGCTAAGACTCCAAGGATGAAGCCTATTATAATGCATCCAAGTATAACTATTATTGCTTTGGTTTTGTTGCTCATTTTCTTTTCCCATTTGATAGTGTTAGTTCAAGAACATCATCTTTTGTTAGATCTCCACCAGATGAAATAACCTTTTGAATTGACGGTGATTCGCTTAAAATGGCTTCTTCGATTTTAACTGAAGATCGACTTGAAATTAATTCAATGCCCAACAAAAGCATAAAAATCAAAATCAAGACGACAGCAAGCTCTTTTGAGAAGCCAATTATATAATCCCACAAGGGCTGTTGAGATTTCCGCTCTTTAAGCTTTGCTTGTATCCTTGTAAATAAATACGGCGAAACTTCAATTGTGTTCTCTTTCAGAGTTTCTCTGACAAGAGAGTGAAGCCTAAAAAGTTGTGCGCATTCTTCACAAGTTTTTATGTGTTCTTTGACCAGTTCGATATTATTTTTTAGTTCGCCGTCGATGTATTCTGAAACGAGTTTTTTGATTTTTGCGTGCCTCATTTTAAAAGGTCCTTATATTCTTTTAAATGTTCAGCTAAAAGCTTTCTTGCTCTGAAAATCCTTGATTTTACAGTGCCAACTCTAATTTTAAGAACCCTTGCTATTTCTTCATAGGGTAAATCTTCAAACTCACGCAGAATTAAAGCTGTTTTATACTCAGGCGGAAGCTTTGAAATCGCTTCTTCGATTATTTCTCTCATCTCTTTTTGTTCAACTGTTTTTTCCACATGTGAATGCGATGGCTCCGCTTTTGGATTCTGGCTTAATACATCTGATAGGGAATAAGCTCTTGAACGTTGCCTTCTCCGGATTTCATCAATGCAGATGTTGACCGTAATCCTGTAAATCCATGTATAAAGGGCAGAGCCAAATTTATATTCTTTTAGCGATTCGATCACTCTTAAAAACACCTCCTGCGTTAGATCTTCAACAATACTTGCATCGCCAATTATTTTAAAGATTAAATTCGCAACCTTGTTTTGATATTTTTTAACTATGAACTCAAATGCCTTTTCATCGCCGTCCTTTGCCAACTGTACGATTTCAACTTCATCAAGTGTCTCAAATTGTTTGTTCATATTCCGAAATTATGACGGATTAAATTTGAATAAAGTTCCTTTAAAATTCATCCGTTTTTTCTCTCCATATCTGGGCTCCAAGCTGCTGAAGTTTTTTCTCAATATGCTCGTAGCCTCTGTCTATGTGATAAATCCTTAGAACCTCAGTTCGTCCCTCTGCGACAAGCCCCGCCAAAATTAACGATGCGCTTGCCCTCAAATCTGTCGACATCACCTTCGTCCCCTTAAGTTTTTTGACACCTCTTACAATCGCTACATTTTCATTTACCTCAATATCTGCCCCAAGACGAACAAGCTCTGGCACATGTTTGAATCTGTCGTAAAAAATTGTCTCTGTTATAACTGATGTCCCATTTGCAATCGACATAAGTGCAATCCATTGTGCCTGCATATCTGTTGGGAATCCGGGGTACACGGCGGTTGTAACATCAACTGGTTTAATTTCGTCGGGAGCCTCAATTTCAACAAAGTCTGCTCCAATATTTAGATGGCACCCTGCATCTTCAAGTTTAAGAAGAAGCGCCTCAAAGTGCGAAGGATTGCATTTTTCAACCTTGATCCGTCCGCCTGTTATCGCTCCAGCAACGAGAAAAGTTCCGGCTTCAATTCTATCTGGTATGGTTACAATATCCGCAGGATGAAGTGCATCAACGCCTTCGATTTCAATTTTGTCTGTCCCCAGACCATTTATTCTTGCACCCATTGAAATTAAAAACTCACCAAGTTGGACGATTTCGGGTTCTTTTGCAGCGTTTTCAATCACTGTTGTCCCTTTTGCAAGCACGGAAGCCATCATGATGTTTCCCGTTGCGCCGACGCTTGGTTTATCGAAATGAATTTTTGCGCCTTTTAGTTGTTTTGCTTTTGCGACGATATAACCAGCATCAAGTTCAACTTCAGCGCCAAGTTTTCGAATTCCTTCGATATGCAGATCAACAGGCCTTGGACCCCAGGCACAACCGCCGGGCAGGGAAACACGGGCATAACCAAACCTTCCAACAAGCGGACCAAGGACATAGATTGATGCTCTCATTTTCTTCACAAGTTCGTAAGGAGCTTCAAACTTTGATATGTTTTCCGTATTGATTGTCAAAACATGATTTTCAAATTTAACATCAACCCCCATTTCCATTAAAACTTGGCTCATCGTTTTTACATCCCTAAGGTCGGGGGTGTTATAAATTTTGTAAGTTCCGCTGGCAAGAATTGTCGCTGGCATTAAAGCAAGGACTGAGTTTTTGGCTCCACTGATCTCAACTGTCCCAGAGAGCTTTTGACCTCCGATGATTACAAATTTTTCCATTTTTCACCTTCTTTAAATTTTCGTTCCTTGTCTCAAAATTCAGAAAAATAAACCCAAAAACAAAATTTTTGCAATACTTATAATTTTTTCGTATTTTTGAGTGTAAAGTAAGGGAACAGGAATAAAAACTTAAAGGAATATGATGGAGTTTGAGGATAGATTGTTTAAAGTTAAAATGGATGTAGAAAGAAAGATTCTGCCATTTGTTGAAAAGCCTGGAAGATATATAGGAAATGAGTTTAACATTGTCGTCAAGCCGGAAGCACAGGTTAAAATTGCCCTGTGTTTCCCCGATATTTACGATATAGGAATGTCATATATTGGGTTTAAAATTTTGTACAATATTGTGAACAAGATACCGTGGGCAAGTGCCGAACGGGTTTATGCCCCATGGGTGGATGCCGAAGAGATAATGCGACGGGAAAAGATTCCTCTGTATTCCCTTGAGACCAAAAGACCTCTTAAGCTTTTTGATGTCGTTGGTTTCACTTTACAATATGAGCTTCACTATACGAACATTTTGAATATGCTTGAACTTGGGGGAATACCAATTTTTTCAAAAGATAGATCTGAAGAAGATCCCATAGTTATTGCCGGTGGTCCAGTTGCTTGTAATCCGGAGCCGATGTCTGCGTTCATTGATGTCTTTCTTCTTGGGGATGGGGAAAATCTTCTGCCTGCGTTTCTTGAAATTGTATATAGAATGAAAAAAGAGAGAAGAAAGAGAGATGAAATTTTATTTGAATCTGCAAAAACTTTGCAAGGTGTTTATGTTCCCAAGTTTTATGAACCGATTTACGAAAACGGGAAATTAAAAGGTGTTAAAAAACTTTTTGATGAACTCCCTCTTCCTATTAAAAGGAATGTTGTTCCTGAGTTAAAACCTGAATATTACCCTGATAAACCTGTTGTCCCTTTAGTTGAGATTGTGCATGATAGGTTTCAACTTGAGATAATGAGGGGATGCACGCAGGGTTGTAGGTTTTGTAATGCTGGAATGATTTATAGACCTGTACGAGAAAGAGCTGTTGACGATTTAATCAACGAGACGAAAACTGTGATTGAAAATACTGGCTATGAAGAGATGTCGTTTGTTTCGCTTTCAACCTCTGATTATTCTCTGTTGCCTGAGCTTATGAGTAGAAGTTACGAACTTATCACTGAAAAGAAGGTTTCGCCGAGTTTCCCATCGCTTCGCCCGCAGACATATACAAAGGGGATTGCAAAATTTGCCCGTGAGGGTGGCGCAAGCGGTCTTACTTTTGCTCCTGAGGCTGGAACGGAAAGGTTGCGTAGAGTTATAAATAAACAAAGTTCCGAGGACGATTTCTATCGAGCGGTTGAAATAGCTATTGACTATGGATGGCGCCTTGTGAAACTTTACTTTATGATGGGACTTCCGACCGAAACTTATGAGGATCTCGATGGAATTTTAAGAATTGCTGAAAATGTTGTGAAGATTGCCCAAAGGAAAAAAGTCTATAATATGGAAGTTCATGTTTCCGTTTCCCCGTTTTCTCCCAAGCCGCATACCCCATTTCAGTGGGAAAGACAAAATTCGATCGAAGAGCTCATTGATAAAACAAGATATTTGAGATCGAAGAATAAATGTAAAAATATAAGACTTGACATTCGAGATCCACGAGTGACAACGCTTGAAACAATTCTTGGGCGGGGTGATAGAAGAATATCTGATGTGATTTATTCTGCTTGGAGAAAAGGTGCGAAGTTTGATGCTTGGACTGATAAAATGAACTTTGATTTGTGGCTTGAAGCATTGAATGAAAATGGGCTAAGGGTTGAAGATTACACTCGTGAATATGATAAAGATGAGGTCTTCCCATGGGATCATATTTTTATGGGTGTTTTGAAAAAATTTTTATGGAGGGACAGGCAAAAAGCTTACAAAGAGGCGATGATACCTGATTGTAGACCTGAAGATATATGCCATGCTTGTGGAGCTTGTGATTTTAAAACGATAAAGATGTTAATAAGAGAGCAAATTGATAAAGATGTGAAGGGTGCACGGGATGGGGAAGTCTTAAGCATCGGTGAGGAGACTATTTGGATTGATAAATCATATCAAAGAAGTAATGTTAAAGTTCAAACTTTTGTCTACAGGATGAAATATACAAAGGAAGGGGATTTAAGATACATCTCGCACCTTGATTTGATTCGTCTTTTCAATCGTATTTTTAGAAAAGCGAATTTAAAAGTTGCGTATACCCAAGGCTTTCATCCTCATCCAAAGTTCTCATTTTCAGCACCACTTCCAATTGGTTATTCAAGTTTATGTGAATTTCTTGATTTTGAGCTTGAAGAATTTCTCGATCCAGATGAGATTAAAGAACGACTTGCTTTTAATCTCCCCAACGGGATGCGAATCCTTGCGATAAAAAGGATACCCAAACAAAAGAAATCGCTCGATAAACAAATCAATCTTTTTGAGTACAAAGTTTATTACACTTCTGAAAATCTTCAAACTCAGGTTGAACTTTTACTTTCCAAGGATGAAGTTTTAATCGATAAAGTCACTCAAGATGGAAAGGTGAAAACTATCAATGTTCGCAAATATATCGCTGGAATTTATGTCGAGGATGATGGTTTTAGATTAAAGATTGTTCGCGATGAGAACGGGGTTATGCCACGGGTTGATTCGATTCTTAAAATTCTTTTGGGTTTAAATGAAAATGAAATCAGAGAACTAAAAATTGAACGAACGGGTCAATTCATTTGGGAAAATGGTGTTATTATTGACCCGATCGAAGATAATGTAGAAGAAAACAAAATAGGGGTTTATTATCATGAGGAAGGAAATTTATATCAGCACGCGGAAAAAAGAAACGCGTATAGCAGTTCTTGAAGATGGCCAACTCGCTGAACTGTTCTTTGAAAATCCTAAGCAGGGGAGAATGGTTGGTGATATTTACCTTGGCAGGGTTGCGAGAGTTTTACCTGGGATAAAAGCGGCTTTTATAGATATTGGGCAGAAGCAAGATGCGTTTCTTCACTTTGCTGATATCGATAAAACATCTATTGAAGAGTACGCGGATCTCCTTGGGGATGATACCAGCATTGATGAAGTTGCTGAGGCTGGCACTGAAACGGTAAAAGAATCCACCGAAGAGGGGGAGTTAAAATTATTACAACCAGTTTCTACAACGCAGAGATTGGGAACCGCTGAAACCTACGCACCCAGCAAATCTCATCTTCTTAAGAAGGGACAACCAATTCTCGTTCAGGTAATAAAAGAACCGCTCGGTAGAAAGGGGGCGCGTGTTACAACACGAATAACTTTGCCAGGACGATTTCTTGTTTTAATGCCTTTTATGGAGAACAAAATTGGGATATCAAGAAAAATTTTAAATCAAAGGGAAAGGCGAAGATTAAGAAATATAATCAAAGCACTTCTTCCCAATGGATATGGTGTCATAGTTAGAACTGCAGCTGAGGGGAAGGATACCAAGACATTGCGAGGCGAGCTTGAGCAATTGATACTAACATGGGAAAAGATAGAAAAGATGTTACCTAATGAAAAACCCCCAGCTTTGCTTTATAAAGATCTCAGTGTCACATCAAGTGTGATGCGCGACCTTTTAACTAAAGATGTTGAAAAAGTTGTCATCGATTCAAAATCTCTCTTCCGTGAAGTTGTTGCATACGCAAGATGGGCAGCACCTGACATAGTTGATAAAATTGAACTTGATGAAACTGAGGACATTTTTGAGAAATATGGAATAAATAGAGAGATCGAAAATTCGCTTGGCAGGAAAATTTACCTTCGTGGTGGAGCTTATATTTTAATTGAGCAAACAGAGGCAATGACCGTTATCGATGTGAATACAGGTAGATATGCCCCAAGGCAAAATCAGGAGCAAGTTTCGTTAAGAATTAATCTTGATGCTGCGAGGGAGATTGTGAGACAATTAAGGTTAAGAGATATAGGTGGATTGATTGTTGTTGATTTTATTGATATGGAAGATGAAAAAAGTAAAAAGCGCTTATTTGATGAACTCCGCAAGGAGTTCAAAAAAGATAGAGCAAAAGTCACTGTTTTACCAATGACCGAGTTTGGGTTGATTCAAATTACAAGGCAGAGGGTAAGGCCGAGCGTGTTTGAGAAGTTTAGCGAGCCATGCCCAACCTGTGCAGGGACTGGAACAATTTTCCTTAGAAATTTAATCTTTAAGAGAGTTGAAAGATGGTTTGCTAAGTTCAAGGCAATTTCAAGTGATTCAAGTGAAAGAAAGCTTATTTTAAAACTGCATCCCACTGTTGCAAGCTATGTGAAATCGAGCTTAAAAGGCAAGTTTAAAATTTTAAAACTTATGGCTAAATATTTTGTTTTGATTAAGGTTGAGCCCGATCCAACTCTTTCAGTAGAGGAATTTAAAGTCATTTCTGCTAAAACTGGAAAAGAATTTACTGAGACAAGCGTTGCCCCAACTCCTATTCCAAAGGAAAACCAAAATAAAAAAGAGGAATTTTAAAATGAAAATTTTTCTTGACACAGCGAATTTGGAAGAAATAAAAGAAGCCGCCAGCTGGGGGATACTTGATGGCGTCACAACTAATCCGAGTTTGATTGCGAAGGAGAAAAGAGATTTTAAAGAGCTTATCCAGGAGATATGTGCTATTGTTGATGGTGATGTTAGCGCTGAGGTTATATCAACCGACTTTGATGGAATGGTTAAGGAAGCAAGAGAGCTTGCGAGGCTTGCTGATAACATCGTTGTGAAAATTCCCTTGATAAAGGATGGTTTAAAAGCTGTTAAGTTCTTAAAATCTGAGGGAATAAGGACAAATGTCACACTTTGTTTTTCGCCTACCCAAGCGATCCTTGCTGCAAAAGCTGGAGCTTATTACATAAGTCCGTTCATTGGTCGTCTCGATGATATATCAAGTGATGGAATGAACCTGGTCAAACAGATCGTTCAAATTTACAAGAATTATAATTTTGAGACGAAGGTTCTTGTCGCAAGCGTTAGACATCCGATGCATGTTGTTGAGGCTGGTTTGATAGGTGCGGATGTTGTCACAATGCCATTTAAAGTTCTTGAACAAATGATAAAACATCCGCTTACTGATATTGGCCTTGAAAGATTTCTTGAGGACTGGAGAAAGGCGCAGTTGGAGCTTGAGAAAAAATTTGAAAAAGTTAAATAAAAGGAGCAAAGGTTATGAAACGCACCCCATTTTATGAAATTCATTTGGAACTTGGCGCAAAAATAGCACCTTTTGCTGGCTATGAAATGCCGATTCAATATGATGGAATAATAGTCGAGCATAAACGCGTGCGCGAATCGGTTGGTGTGTTTGATGTCTCTCATATGGGAGAATTTAGGGTAAGCGGAAAAGACGCATTGGGTTTCCTGCAAAAATTGACGGTTAATGATGTCTCAAAACTTACCCCAGGGAGAGCTCAATATTCAGCGATGTGCTATGAAGATGGTGGAATAGTTGATGACCTTTTAATTTATAATCTTGGCGATTCGTATATGGTTGTTGTAAACGCAGCAAACATAGAAAAGGACTTTGAATGGATGAAAAAACATCTTGATGGTGATGTCAATTTTGAAAACATAAGTGATGAAGTTGCTCTGCTCGCTGTCCAAGGTCCAAAGTCTCTTTTAACTTTACAGAAATTAACGGGTGTTGATCTGAGCCAGATTAAATATTATCATTTCGTCAAGGGAAAACTTGCAGGGGTTGATATGATAATTTCAAGGACTGGATATACGGGTGAACTTGGGTTTGAACTTTATTTTGAAGCAGATCCCGAGATTTGCAAAAAGGTGTGGACTGCCGTTATGGAAGCTGGTAAAGAGTTTGGCATAGGTCCTGCAGGACTTGGTGCACGGGACACCCTTAGAACTGAAATGGGTTATATGCTTTATGGAAACGATATTGATCAAACCACAAACCCACTTGAAGCAGGGCTTGACTGGATTGTAAAGTTAGATAAAGGTGATTTCATCGGTCGTGAAAGTTTGCTTCGCATTAAAAATGAAGGGCTCAAGAGAAAACTCGTCGGCTTTACGGTCGTTGATGAAAGAATTCCACCGAGGCATGGGTATGAAATCTTTAAAGATGGTGAGAAAGTTGGTTATGTCACGAGCGGAACTTTTTCCCCAATTCTTGAAAAGGGGATAGGGATGGGGTATGTTGATATTAAATTCTCAAATCCAGGCGAAAGAATATCAGTCAATGCTCGTGGAAAAGAGTTAACAGCTGTAATTGTAAATCTTCCATTTGTTCCAAATAGAGCAAGGTAAAACAAAATTTGGCTTCGGGATGAATATAGATGTATTTTTCACACCCTTGCAAGTTCAAGATGAGTTAAGCCTGCAAAATAAAACTGTCTTGGTGGTCGATGTTTTGAGAGCCTCTACAACAATTGCAACCGCATTAAAAAATGGGGCAAGGGTTATAATTCCAGCAGCATCCGTTGAAAGTGCAGTTAAGTATGCATCAACGCTTGAAGAAGGTTCGTTTCTTTTATGTGGGGAAAGAGGTGGGGAAATAATTGATGGCTTTCATCTTGGCAACTCTCCACTTGAATACACCGAAGAAAAAGTTAAAGGTAAAACTTTGATTTACGCGAGCACAAATGGCTCAATTGCGATAACAAAAACAAAATATGCCAAATATTCGCTAATAGTTGGATTTGTGAATATATCTGAAGCTGTAAAGTTTGCCAGTGAAAATGGCAACGATGTTTTGATTCTCTGTTCGGGCAAACTAAACCGTTTTTGCATCGAAGATGCAGTGTGTGGTGGGATGATAACCTTTTTGCTTACAAAGGGCAAATCGAAAAAGAACCTTAACTTGAGCGATTCAGCAATTGCTGCGTTAAAACTTTACAAGACATACAAAAAGAACTTATTGAAAATGTTAGGAGAAAGTGAACATGGTAAATTTTTAATTAGCCTTGGCTTTGAGGAGGATTTAAAAATTGCTTCTTCTGTTGATTCGATACCAATTTTACCAATTTATTCTGATGGCGTAATAAAAGCTCGATGAGAGAATTTTGATTTATCTCTTAAAATTTTGCATATTTAAATAAATTTACAAAAACACAAAGACATATCATCATGCTAAAACCACGAAAGAAATTGAAAAAGCAAGAGTTAAAAGAGGATAAACTTGTGTTGACATATTATAAAGCTCGTGAGTTCGTTGAGAAAAACAAAAAAATTTTAAGCTATATCTTAACTGGTGTAATTATTATAGTTGCTGGGATAATTATTTACAGAAACAATGTTAAGGCTGAAAATGAGAGAGCAGAAGCACTCCTTTCAAAAATTATAGGCTATTATGACAACGGTGATTATAAAACTGCAATTGATGGGATTCCACAGCGGAATATACAGGGATTGAAGTATATTGTCGAAAATTACGGTGGAACGGATGCTGGAGAAATAGCAACTTATTATCTTGCAAGTGCATATTTTATGCTTGGTGATTACGATAACGCTTTAAAGTATTTCAAAAAGTATGATGGAAATGATAAGCTTTTGTTCTCAGCTTCACTTGCTGGGATTGCGTCTATCTATGAGATAAAGGGGGAATATAAAAAGGCTGGAGAGTATTTCGAAAAGGCAGCACAAAGGTTTAGGGAAAATATACTTGTTCCCGAATATCTTTATAATGCTGCAAGAAATTATAAACTTGCTGGCGAAAAAGAGAAGGCGCTTAGATTATACGAGAGGATAAAAAAAGATTATCCGAATTTTGCAAAGATTCGCGATGTTGAAATATACATCGCATCGTTGAAAGATTAACCAGGCTAAAAATATAATTAGGCCAAATATTATGTATCTTACCCTGAAAATTTCGCTTTTCCTTCACATCTTATCAGCTATGCTCATAGCAGTTTCTGCCTTTGGTTTTCCAGTGGTTGAGTCATCATTGAGAAAAGAGAATAGTTTTAGTTTGCATAAATTATCATTAAATTTTTCAAGACTTGCTCGCGTTGGTGGAATTCTCGCTATAATTACTGGAATTTATAACTGGATATCAATTGGTGGTGCTCCAGGGTGGTTAATTGTTAAACTGATTTTATTCTTGTGGTTTGTTATATCTGGAATTTTTGTCGGGGTGAAATATATTTCAAAGCGGGAAAGTATTTTAGAATCTAAGGCAATTCCATCCGAGGAGCTCTTAAAGATAAATAAGGCAATTGAGACTTATGCATATGTGAATCTCGCTGTGTTTATAGTTATTGTCTTTCTTGCCGTGTTTAAGCCGTTTTAGTGTAATGAAGTGTGACAGAGAGTGTTTGTAAAAATTTCAGAGATGTATGGGAAAAGATAAATTTGCGATTGTTATCTGCTTTGATTTTTAATCAGTTTTTAAATTGTGATTTGTGGCACAAAAGTTTATATTCTATTATAAGTGTAGACGGAAAGACTTGACTTTTACAAAATATAAGGTTATCTTTGAGTTAGAAAGGTTGTTCTTTTAAGCATTTCGCTTAAATAAAAATCAAAAACTAAAATTAAATTCAGGAGGTAATTAATATGGGTCAGCAGCAACTTTTACTCATCGTCCTTGGCGTCATCATAGTTGGAATTGCGATTGCTGTTGGTATTTCAATGTTCAAGAGCAGCGCAGTTGACGCCAATAGGAGCGCAGTTGCAAGTGACCTTGCAAATCTTGCTTCAAAGGCACAAAGATATTACAGAACACCTGTTGAATTGGGTGGTGGTGGAAATAGCTTCGCTAACTTCGCTCTAAGCCCGCTTGATACTGGTAATGCGAATGGGAGCTACAGGGTTGAAATTTTAACAGGTGAGCAGGCAATTGTTATTCATGCCCTTGGTAAAGAAAAAGTTGGAACAGCGTATGTTGCTGCAATTGACTGTGTAGATGCTGATAAAAGCAGGATTTATCAAGGTACTGCAACGAGTTTGCAGACAACGGATGCCACTAAAGGCTATGGGAAATTGCAGGGCTGGACACAGCAATAATTAAGATAATATGGGGATGCTTGATGCATCCCCATTGATTTTTAATTTATTTTTTGGGAGGTGGTTCAGGTTGCCCGATTATCGTTTTGAAGGGTTAACATTAACGGGGCGTCCTGTCCAAGGTATTATCACCGCTGATAATCTTTCCGAGGCGAAGAAAAAGATTAAAGCCTTAGCTGATCAGAGGAAGATTAAGATAACGAAGATTCAAAAGCGTAGGACTTTTATTTACAAAGTTCAGCGTGATAGTGAAAAGCCTATAACAGGTGAACAGAAAGCATTTACGAAAGAAGAGGTAAGACAGGCGCTTGAAAAACTTGGTTATAAGGTTGTAAGCATACAACCCAAAGTTTTGGATTTTAAGTTTAAACCACCAGATACGGAAATTGTAACGTTTGTTCGGGTCAGCGCTGATTTGTTAAGGGAAAAGCTTCCTTATAATGAGATTCTCCAGCTTTTGATAAATGATGTTCAACACCCAACTTTAAGAGAAGCATTGCGAGAGATAAATAATGATTTACGCCAGGGTAAGGATAGTGAAGAGGCGTTTATAAAGCAGGAGAGAGTGCTTGGTAAATTTACAGCTCGAATGCTTGGGCTTGCGTCAAAGAGTGGAAATATGGCTGATATTTACGAGAGCACGGCTAAATTTCTTGAAAGGAATGCTGAATTTAAGAAAAATCTCAAAAGTGCTTTGATAATGCCTGTTTTTACATTAATTGTTTTGTTTATCGCTGTTGTGTTTTATGTTGCTTATATTTTCCCTGAGACCGCTGAACTTTTTCTCAAGCTTGGAACTGAGCTTCCGCCGATGACAGCAGCAACTTTGAAGTTGAGTTATTTCTTAACTGAGAATATAACTTTCATCCTCCTTGGCTTGGTTTTAATTTCGGTTGCTTTTATTTACTTTATTAGAACTCCAAAAGGTCAATTTTTGCGCGACAAATATATTATAAAACTTCCTGTTCTTGGACCACTGATTCACAAGACAACTATTGAAATTTTTTGCAGGGTTTTTTACGCTTTATACACAGGTTCGGGGGAGAACATTGATGCAATTCGCTTGGCAGCAGAGGCGTGCGGGAATAAGTATATGGAGCATCAGATAAAAACTATAGCCATTCCGATGATGTTAAGTCAAGGTAAGGGGCTTACGGAAGCATTTGAAGCGACGGGGGTTTTCACAAAGACAGCACTTGCAAGGTTTCACTCTGGTGCTGAAACTGGAACAGTTAAGCAAACAGCACTTCAAATCGCAAATTATTACGAAAAGGAAACAGTTTATAAACTTAAGAATGCCGTTGACTTTATTCAGCTTATGATTGCGATGATAATAATGATTGTGATGACACTTCTTACACTTGTATCGTCTGAGACGGCAATGGTTAAACCTAAGACGCCATATACGATTATACTTCCATTTCAAATTTTTTAAAACTTTGAGGTGATACGAAATGACTGTTGGAGTGGATATTACGGATAAATTGGGATATACGCTTTTGAAAAAGGGTGTGGTAGATTATGAAACACTTGACAGAGCTTTAAAGATTAAAGAACAAGAGGATTCAAAGACAAGGCGAAGCTTGGCGCAGATACTTGTGTCTGATTTTGGGATTGATCACGACAGTGTATTTAAAGAAGTTGCGAATCTTTATGGGTTCAGGGAGATTTATCTTGCGGATGAGAACATTGACAAGAATAGAATTGATTTTATAAAGAAACTTGTTGAGCCGCTTCCTCAAGCACTTAAAGAACAGATGCGATCGGAGAAGATTTTACCTTTGAAATATGATGAGCAAAGGCCTGATAAACTTATTTTAATTTCAGCTGATCCCACGAGTAGAGCTATCCCTTTAATTGCAAGGGCGCTTGGTGCGAAGAGATATGAGGTGTGCTATGTGAGGTTGAAGGATATGCAAAATCTTTTTGATAAAGTTTTTCCTCCTGAAAATGAGTTTTTAAAAGTTCTTGAGGAATCAAAACTTGAAATAACTGAGGAGGAACTTGAAGAGGAAACACTTGATGAAGCTGCACTTGAAGCGGAGATAAACAAGAGTATGTTGGTTAATCTTGTCGAGGGAATGTTGGTTGAAGCGGTGAGAAAAGGGGCGAGCGATATTCACATAATTCCTAGGGATTCAAGGACAACTGAAATTCACTTTAGAATAGATGGAAAGCTCAGACTTTGGCATGTTCAGGAGGGTATAAGACCTGAAGCAATTGCAGCAGTTGTAAAAGATAGGTCAAAGAATGTTGATAGATTCGAGCGGGAGATGGCACAAGATGGATTTATCCAGAGAAAAGTTGATGGGCATATGATAAGATATAGGGTTTCGATCCTT
This sequence comes from Candidatus Kryptonium thompsonii, assembly GCA_001442925.1. Lineage (GTDB taxonomy): Bacteria > Bacteroidota > Ignavibacteria > Kryptoniales > Kryptoniaceae > Kryptonium > Kryptonium thompsonii. Next base: position 45,718 of record LDXX01000009.1, on the reverse strand, counting down.
CCAATAGTTGGGAGGGAATTTCAATATAAGTTTGAGAGCATTGTCATTCGTGTCCTTGATGATAGAAAGGTTATAACTGATCTCGATAAACTTGGTTTCCAAGGTAAGGCAAAAGAATTCTTCATTAAAGCGATTTCAAAACCACAAGGGATGGTTATTGTTACGGGTCCTACGGGAAGCGGTAAATCAACAACATTGATGGCTGCTTTACATTATATTATAAAGCCGGAGATAAACGTCTTGACAGTTGAAGATCCAGTTGAGTATATAATTCCAGGAGCGAGGCAGTTGAAGATTGGTCCGAAGATGAATTTTGAACAAGCATTGAGGGCGATTTTGCGTCATGATCCGGATGTTGTTATGGTTGGTGAGATAAGAGATAAGGAAACAGCGGAGATAGCAATTAAACTTGCAAATACAGGCCACTTAACATTTTCAACCCTGCATACAAATGATGCCCCAAGTGCCATATCGAGATTATATAAAATGGGAATTGAGACATTTCTTATCGCATATGCGATAAACATTATAATCGCACAAAGATTGATCCGTAAGTTGTGTGATAAATGTAAGCGTCCAATAGAGGATCTTGACCCGGCGATTCCTTTGAGTTTGGGATTTACGGAGGAAGAAATTAAAAATACTGTTTTCTACGAAGCGGTCGGATGTGATCAATGCCATGGTGGATATAAGGGAAGGATCGCCATACATGAAGCGCTTTATTTCACGAGAGAAATTCGCAGATTAATTTTCAAAACTGGGAAAGATATTGACGAGGAAGCAATAAGGGAGCAGGCTATAAAGGATGGAATGCTAACTTTGAGAGCAGCTGGGAGAGAGAGGATAAAACAAGGGCTTACAACGCTTGAAGAGGTTGCACATGCCACAACCGAAGATTAACAAAATGGAAAAAGTTTTATGACGACTGGACAAACACTCATAACTATTTTAGCGTTGGCGCTTCTCTCGCTTGCTGTCTTAAATGTAAATCGTGGTCTCTCAAGTCACGATGTTTCACTTGCTCAAAATAGATATAGACTTGAAGCGCTCTCCATTGCTACATCTTATATTGAACAAGCATCACAATATTATTTTGATGAAGCGGTTGCTGATACGAACAACACCGCTAAAACTGATCCAAATACTTTCTCTTCAACGCTTGGGCTTGACCCAGATGATACAACAATGGTTGGCGCCATGGAGATAGATGATTTTGATGATTATAATAGTATATCCAAAATTGACACAGGGAGAAGCAGCGTTATATATAAAGTTAGTTTTAAGGTTGAGTATGTTGATCTCTCGGGTAACAGGGTTATTCCAGTTTCGTATAAGACATTTCATAAAAGGATGACGGTATTTATATCGGATATATATGACCCACCTTTAATTTACAAGGAGACAGCATCTGGCAAAGTTAGAGATACGATTAAAATAAGTTTCGTTTATAGTTACTGGTTTTATAATTAAATTTAGCTAATTTTGATGAGTTCACTGCTTGACTACATAATGGCTACAATTATAGGAGGAGCTATTCTACTTATTACTATAACTGTCACTGATACTGGAACGCGTGAATTTCTTAATTATAATTCAGATGCCATCACTCAAATAAATCTTGCAAATACATCTGGAGTAATTGAATATGACCTGAGAAAAATGGGTTATGGTATTCCGGAGGGCTCTCAAATTCTTTTTAAAGCTGAACCAGGTCATATTAAGTTTATAGCGCACTTAAATCGTGAGTTTGACTATTTTGATCATGTAATACCCCATAAAGATAATGTACCAGATACAATTGAATATGTAATATCGCTTGCAGAAACTATTGATTACGGGGACACAATTTTGCGGATGTATAAAGTTACGAGGATTTTGAAAATCACGGGTGAAGGTGTTCGCATGACAGATGTAGGTAGAATAGGGAATGCACGAGTTTTTAGGTACCTTGATCAAATAGGAAATCCAGTTGATCCGGGAATGGAATTAATTGCTACAAAAATGGTTGAGGTAACTCTTACTATGTTTAACCCAAGGGTTGTTTTATCACCTGAACTTGTCAAAAAGGAAGTTTCAAGTATTCAAGATCAGGAGTTTAGAAAAAGAGAATTAAGGCGGTTGTTGAGGACTTCTTTCTGGAGACAGACGAGATTAGTATCTAAAAATCTAAGAAGATAAAAAGATTATGTTTGGTAAAACATCTTTGTTGATATTAATAGGCTTTATTTCGATATTTTCAGTTTATCAGCTTCGCTTAACTCGGGCTGTGATTTCGGCAACGGACAGTTTTAACTATTACTATTCAAAGACGCTTGTTCATGAAACGGCTGTAAGTGCAATGAATATTGGTGCAAGTAAAGTTTGGAAAGATACATTAACTAATGCAACTTTCAATGTCGTAATGAATAATTGCACTGCAACTGTTCGCATATATCCAGTTGTTCCAGATTCGCTTGTAAGGTTAAGCGTTAAAGCATGGGGTTATGCTTTTGTTGATACTTATTATGCCAGATATAAAAAACCTTATAAAATAGAAGATTCTGCTTTTGCTTACTTTATATATTCGAGCGGTCCTAATACACCTGCTTCAAGATATTTTTGGCTTACTGGAACCGAATTTTACAATGGTGCGCCAGTTTACTGGATAACCGGTGATACCGTTTGGGGTCCTGTTCATACAAATGGAGTTTTGCACACATATGGCTCGCCCGTGTTTTATGATAAAGTTACTGCTTATGCTGGGATCAACCCGCAGCCAACTTCAAATAGAAACAAAGCAAAGTTTTATGGTGGATGGGAAGTTGGAATACAGGCTGAAATACCGGTTGATATGACGAGAACTAAGACAGCTGCAGTAAACGGTGGAGGAGTTTTTAATAACCCAGTTTATCTTAAATTCCTGTCCAATGGTAAAGTTGTGAAAAGAGATATAGTTGGGTGGACGGTTGAGACAATAGGGAGTGGACAATACTTAAGGCAACGCCGAGTTCCTCAGTTGTCACCGCCTGATACAGTAGCTAATATTTCAAGCTTAAGTTCAACTGGTGTTATTTGGGTTAAAAATGAAGTTGTTGTTGAAGGTACATTGAACGGTCAACTTACCATCCTTGCTGATGGAAACATAAGAATTTGGGATGATTTAAAATATGCTGATGATCCAAATGTAAATCCAAACTCTGATGATTTTCTTGGGCTTGTCTCTTATAAAAATGTTATCATAGCTGATAGCGACCCGAATCAAAATGATGTAGTTATTCAAGCTGCTATTATGGCTTATGATGGGGGTTCAAATGATAAAAGTTTCATTGCTGAAAACTGGGATAAAAGACCACCATCAGGGACAATTTATTTAACTGGAGGTATAGTTCAGGAAGGAAGAGGACCGGTGGGACAGTTTTCAGGTGGTAGTGGAATAATTCAAAATGGATTTAATAAGAGATACAGATATGATCCCCGCTTCAGAGATAAAGCACCGCCATATTATCCTCTTGTGAGCTTTCCCGGCATAAGACAGTTAAGGTTGGTTTCATGGTGGGAATAGTAAAAACAAAATTTTGATTTTATTTTATGCCTGTAAATCCGCAGTTAGTGAAGGAAGCAAAAGAATTGTTGAGTTCGCTTGCAAAGAAAATTCCGGTTACGCTTTTTAGTATCGAGAAGCAAATGTATATTGGCAATGAAATAATAAAGAAAATGCCCGAGGAACAAAAGCTTCTTTTGAGAAATTTGATCAATATGTTTCTCATTAGAATGAGAGAGGTTGAAGCCTCGGATATAGATCTTGGAGGATGGGGTTCGAAAAAAATGGTTTGGCTTAGAATTCATGGTGTGAAGAAGCCAATCCCGGAGTTTGGGGTTTATGAATTGGATGAATTTAACATTTTAATTCAAAGTTTGTTGATGGAAAGACAAAGAGAATATCTTTATGAAAATAGGAACCTTGATTTTTCGTATACGCTTAAAGATGAAAATGGTGTCATATATCGCTATCGTGCAGATGCTTATTTTGATTTAGATGATCTTGCTTTGAATATGAGAGCGATCAATACCCAGATAAGACCGTATGAAAGTTATGGTTTCCATCCAAATGTGACAAGAATGTTAAGTTTGCAATATACCAAGGAGGGTTTAATTCTCGTCACAGGGATAACAGGGTCAGGAAAAAGCACAACGCTCGATGCGATAGTTGATCTTAACAATAGAACGGTTGATGCGCATATAATTATAATTGCATCCCCCATTGAGTATGTTCACGAGTCAAAGCGTTGTATAATTCGGCATAGGGAAGTTGGAAGGGATACGATGTCTTTTAAGCAGGGAACAATAGAAGCATTGCGTCAGGACCCGGACATAATTATAATTGGTGAGATGAGGGATCCAGATACGATAATGGCTGCGCTTGAGGTTGCTGACAGTGGACATAAAGTTCTATCGACGCTTCACACATCTTCGGCTGTTGAAAGCATTGATAGAATAATTGGGGAGGTCCCACCGATCGAACAGGAGAGGGTAAGAAACAGGTTGGCTGATATTTTAAGGTGTGTAATTTCACAGAAACTTGTTCCGAGCCTGGACGGGAAGAGAGTTCTTGCTAAAGAGGTTATGGTCATGACGCCATCAATAAGGGCTGCGATAAAGAATAACAACACTGGTGAGATTTACCAAATGATAGCAGAAGGAGCTGAATACGGTATGATTACGATGGAGCAGGATTTAAGACGGCTTTATCTTGAGCGGAAAATTTCACTTGAAACGGCCATGAATTTTGCAAATAATAAACGAAGAATGCAGCAACTTTTGCAGGCAGCTTAAAAAATTAACATTAAATTAAAATGGCGAGAGACAAAAAGTTTTCAGGAAAACTTGCTGTTGGGATTTTTGTTGACGGTTTATCTTTGCAAGTTGCTTGTCTTGCGAAATCGGGGAAAAAGGTGAGATTTGTTGATGCCCAGATAGTTAATCTTGCCTCAAAGTTGGAAACAGCGTCAGCCGGAGCGCGAATAGTTGAACAAATTGAGCCGAGATCTATCTCTGAGTTAACGCCGATAGATATAACATCGGAAGCATCAACCCCAGATTTACTTTTAACTGAAACGGGTCAAGGGGACAACGCATCAATTCTTATTGGGGTTTTGAGTAAATATCCAAAACGAAAATATAAGCTCGGCATTTCAGTCCCTGAACCCTATGTCTATTATGCAGCTTTTGAATCAAATTGGGGCTTGAAGAAGGATAAACTTAAAGCGAAGATAATTGAGGAGATATCAAAGGGGAGATCTGGTGAACCCTTTAAACCAGATGCGGTAAATTACATTGAATTTCCCGATGGCTCTGTCCTTGCGATTGTTCGAGATTTAAGAATTGTTTTGCTTGATCTGCTTGATAACATTAAGAAATCAATTGGAGGAAGAATTCCTAAAATCTCGTTTATTGAAAGTCCCGAGATATCCCTTGCGAACCTTGTCAAGTTAAACTATAAATTCCCACCAAATTCAATTACTGTTATAGTTTACATTGGGCATGAATTTAGCAGATTAATTTTTATGAAGGGTGACGAACTTTATCACATATCGCCTCTTATTGGTGAAGGAATTGATTCATACAATATTGCAAACACAATTTATAGCAGGTTAATACTTGAGCAAGATAATCTTGGGTTACCGTTGATAAACAATATAATTCTTGCTGGCGAGGCGCAATCTGCTGGCGTTAAAGAAGTTCTAGAGCAAATGTTTCCAGAGGATGTTAAAATTGAGTATATAAAATTGCCCAATTTATCTCCGAATGGTTCAGATCCTTTACTTTTGGAAAATTTACCCAGAGTCGCGGTTGCGATTGGTTCAGCTTGGAGAGCACTTGAGATAAAAAATAAAGAACTTTATGCGATTGATTTAACCCCGTTTGAAATCAGGGAAGGACAGAAGGTTTTTAAACTTGGAATTCTTGGGTGGTTATTTTTACTTTTAATTCCTATTCTTACTTTTCAAGTGACAACAAAAATAGCACAACTTAATCGAACGCTTTTGGAAACTCGAACCGAGCTTCAAAGGAAAAAATCTGAACTTGCAGAGCTTCAGACATTGCAGCAGCAAGTGGATTTCGCAAGGCAAAAGTTAGCTTATTATAAAGCAACCTTTGGGGTTCTCGATTCAATGCGAGTTAATACCGATATATGGAGTAAGTTCTTGAACAAGATTGCAATGGAAGCTCAAAGGGTTGGAAGGATTTGGATCACTGATATAGGGGCATCTGATCCGAAGACGGTCACAATTAGGGGTTATTCGCTTTATAGGAACAGGATTCCAAGATTTTCAAACGCCCTTGGAAATGCAACATTAATGCAAGTTCAGGTGCAGGAAATAAGGGGAAGAACAGTTTATCAATTTGAAATAAAAGCATCTGTAGTGCCTGAACAAAGCAAGGAGATTAAAAAATAAAAGTTTGAGGTGAAAATTGCCATATAAAACTAGAAATACACTCATACTCCTTGCATTTCTTGTTATAATTATTGCGGTTGGAGCGTATTTTATTGTTTATTCTTATCCGAAAAAGATAAATGAAGCTAAGGCTGAAATTCGAAACACTGAACAACAGATAAATACTCTTGCTGGATTGCAGGTTGAACTTTACAATTTGCAAAAGCAGATTAAAGAAGAGCAGGAAAAATTAGCACAGCTTGATAAACAGATAGTTCCGGATGTCACACCCGCGATGACTTATTCATATCTGAATTCAATTTTAAATTATGCTGGCTTTGTTAAATTTGATATGCTATATATGGGCAGTAAAAAGGCGCAGAAGTATGCGTACAATATTTACAATATAAAGGGTGAAGCCTCATTTGAAAATATTTATAAATTCATTTGGTATCTTGAGCGAGGTCCACAGATTTACAGGATTGCACGGCTTGATCTTCGTGGCGTTGAAACAAGGGATGAGGAGACGAAAAGATTTAAAATTGTGGTTCCGTTTCAGATGGAAGTTCACGCCCTTTATGCTGAGGTTAAAGATTTGCCCCCAATAAAAAGAACTCTTGGGGATGTAGTTGTTGAGGAAGTCAAAAATCCCTTTGCACCGTATATTTACAGAGAACTGCCACCTAATACAAGGGGTTTACTTGAAGTTGAAAGAGCTGATTTGAAAGCAGTGATACCCGGGAGGGCATTTATTGCTGATCACACCGGAAAGATTCATGTTTTAAGAGAGGGGGATGAAGTTTACCTTGGTTATGTGACGAAAATTGATATTGATAAAAATCAAGTTGAATTTACGCTTAACAAAGCAGGCATAGTGGAAAAGTTTGTGTTGAAACTCAGGTTTGAGCAACAAAAATAATAGAGAGGTGATATGAAACTAAAGATTTTTGTTTTTTTACTTCTTTTTGAACTTTTAACAGGTTTGGCTCTTTCACAAATCGGAGGTCGCCCCCGAGAGTTGAGAAGAGCTTATGTTGCTCCCGAGGAGATAGTTTCAATGTCAAGGACGATGCCATTTAATCAAGCTCTTCAAATTTTTAATGACATAAGTAAAAAGTTTCTTGGTAAGGTTATAATTGACCCAGAGGCAAGGACAATACCGATTGGGGTTGACATTGATAGGATGCATTGGCTTGATGCTCTTGAGTTAATTTTAAGGGTAAATAAGCTTTGGTATGAGGAATACGCTGATTATATAAAGATTGTCCCCCTTACTGAGGTAACGGGGATACCAACCCCAACTGCTCCAACGGAAGAAGAAAAAGCAAAGGTTCAGTTTGAGACCCGTGAGGTTATGATTTCGGCTGTATTTTTTGAGGCTGACGCAGCTAAGTTAAAGCAATACGGTTTTAGCTGGGATTTCTTCCGTGGGAAGGGAGTAAATGTTGGTGTGACTATGTCAGCAGGTGAGGGTAAAACGGGTTTATTTACGATTGATGTCACTCCGGATCTTGACTTTGGAAGTCTAGTGGCTGTTTTTAAAACGCTTGAATCACAACAAATAGGTGAGGTCGTTGCTAACCCCAGAATTGTAGTCAGATCTGGAGAGCAGGGCCAAATTCAGGTTGGGAGCGACGTTTCAACTACTGTAAGGGATTTCGCTGGAAATGCAATCACGCAGTTCATATCAACTGGTTCAATAATTAGAGTTAAACCTGAAGTTATAAAGTTTGATACAATTTACTTTATTTCGCTTGAACTTAACATTGAAAGAAGCAATGTGGCGGGTGTAGCTCCGCAGATAACAATAAATAAATCGTCAGCCCAAACTAAGATTTTACTTCTTGATGGAGAAGAAACCATAATCGGAGGTCTTTACATAAATGAAGAAAGAACGACTCGTGAAGGGGTTCCGCTTTTGAAAGATTTGCCATGGTGGTTTTTTGGTTTAAGGTATCTGTTTGGGTTTGATGTTAAAACTGTGGCAAAAAAGGAATTGATAATACTTTTGAAAGCCGAGATTTTACCAAGCCTTGCTGAAAGGTTAAAGGAAATGAGCTTAAAGGTTGGAGAAGTACCAACTTTAAAAGAAGGTAGAGAGAAATTTTTGAAAGCTCTTGAGAATTATAAGAAACAGCTAAAAAAATAAATTTTGAATTTAAATGTTGAAAAAAGTTTTTATTTTTATTGCTTTACTTTCATTAATTATGGTTGGCTGCAAAAAAGCAGTGGAACCAGAGGCGGAAAAGCAATTGAAGACCGTTACATTAAAAGGGCAAGTGCTTGAGTCGGCAACAAATGCCCCTTTACAAAATGCAGTTGTACGAGTTCTTGGGATAACGCCGACATTAATAGCTTATACTGATTCATTGGGTAAATATGAGTTTCAATTTGAAATTGAGAGTGAAATAGAAGTTCAATTGGTGGCATTTAAAGAGGGCTACGATCCGGATACTATCAATGTTTTGGTTGTTCCAGGACGAGTTGTTGAAGTTCCAGCTTTCATGTTACAGCGAGTTGTATCTGAGGTACCAACAAGCGGTGAGCCGGCGAGCATAGTTCTTGTATCACAAAGCTCTAAAAATATAGGTGTCAAAGGTAGTGGTTCCGTTGAAACAGCACAAATGGTTTTTGAAGTTCAAGATTCAAGTGGTAAACCGGTTGATTTAGCGCATTCCGTCGAGGTTAATTTCAAAATAGGCTCGGGTCCAGGCGGTGGGGAATTTGTATATCCGCCAAAGGCGAGGACGGATAGTAAGGGTAGAGTAACTGTTAACATTGTAAGTGGGACGAAAGCTGGTGTCGTTCAAATTGTTGCTGAGTCTTTCATTGGAACGAAAGTTATAAGATCTCTTCCTGTCGTGATAGTAATTCATGGAGGACTGCCTGACTCAGCGCATTTTAGTATCGCACCTGAAAAATTAAACTTTCCGGGATATAACATTTTTGGTCTTACAAATAAAATAACTGCATATGTTGGAGATAAATATGGAAATCCCGTAAAGCCCGGCACGGCTGTTTATTTTACAACCACGGGTGGAATAATTGAGGGTTCGGTTTTAACAGATGATAGGGGACAGGGAAGTGTTAATTTGATTTCAGCTGAACCAAGGCCTGTTCATCCAATCCTTGGGCCTGGTTACGCAGTTATAACAGCTACAACAGCTGATGAGAATCAAAATACTATAAAAGCTGAGACGATCGTTCTTTTCTCAGGTATACCACAGATCTCAATTGAGCCGATAACATTTGATATTCCTAATTTGGGTTCTCAAGTTTTTAATTATACAGTGAGCGATCAAAATGGAAATCCGCTTGCTGGTGGAACTACAATTACAGTTTCAATTGATGGCAAAGATGTAAGGGCGTTGGGAGATCTTAATATAACTCTGCCAGATACAAGGGACAGAAGTTGGACAAGGTTTTCATTCGCAATTCAAGATACAACGGCTGATACTACGCAAAGGCCTATTCTTATTCGTATCTCCACAACTGGCCCAAATGGTTCTGCAACTGTAAATATTTCCGGAAAAGCGAGATAAAACAAAATAAAATATGGAGGCGACTTTAAAATGGCGGAGAAATCAAGGATCCTTGTTGTTGATGATGAAGAGGCATTGAGATATTTGCTAAGCAGTGAACTTGCTGCAGAAGGTTATGAAGTTGAAACTGCTGGAGATGGAGATGAAGCGATTGAATCAATAAAACAAAAAGATTATGATGTGGTCTTGCTTGATATTAAGATGCCACGTGTTGATGGCTTCGAGGTGTTAAGGTTTATAAAGCAAAATAAGCCGGAGATTAAAGTTATAATGCTTACTGCTTATGCAGATGTGAAAAACGCAATTGAGGCATTAAAACTCGGGGCTTCTGATTTTGTAAGCAAACCTTATGATCTTGAAGATATTTTAACATCCATCAATCGAGCTCTCGGAAGGTAAATTAAAAGCTTAAAGTGAACTGATGAGCCGATCTCATCTTGGGCAAAATACCAAGTGAGATCGGTTTTTTGTTTAGAATCAAAGTTTAGTTTTGAAAATGATCTCAGAAAAATTGATTCAAAAGTTAAAAACAGCAAAATCAGTTACCGTCTTAACCGGGGCAGGGATTTCCGCCGAAAGCGGAGTCCCAACTTTTAGAGGCCAGGAAGGATTATGGAAAAAATTTAAACCTGAGGAACTTGCTACCTTTGACGCATTTATTCGTAACCCGGAGCTTGTCTGGGAATGGTATAATTATCGAAGGAAATTAATTCAAGAGGTTAAACCTAACCCCGGACATTATGCTCTTGTTGAACTTGAAAATTTAATTCCAAACTTTACTTTGATTACACAGAATGTTGATAACCTTCATCGCAGGGCTGGGAGTAGAAATGTAATTGAGATCCATGGAAATATTGAAAAAAATTACTGCATCAAATGTGGAAAAAGATACGACGATGTGAATCTTGCTCTTGAGATGAAAATTCCAAAGTGTGAATGTGGCGGTTTGATAAGACCGGATGTTGTGTGGTTTGGAGAAATGTTACCGGTGGAGGCGTGGGAGAAAGCTGAGGAATCTGCTTCGAATTGTGAAGTTTTTTTCTCAATCGGAACATCCGGGGTTGTCTATCCCGCTGCATCACTTCCACAAATTGCTAAGAGAAGCGGAGCTTATACTGTTGAAATTAATGTTGAAAGAACTGAACTTTCATGGTTTATGGATGAAGTGATAATTGGTAAATCTGGAGAGGTCTTACCAGAGCTTGTTAAAAAATTAAAAGAAGCATCTTGATGAATCTGTCTAAGTCTTTCTCTCCTATGAAGGGGGGATTCAAATTGTCAAAGACATTAACTTTTTTTAAATTTTAACAAAAGATTTCAAAACAAAATTGAAAAAGCATGAAGGCTCTAATAGCAAGTGGAGGGAGAGGGACAAGGTTGAGACCGCTTACCCATACCCAAAATAAACATTTAATTCCTATCGCGAATAAACCGATGCTTCATTATGCAATTGAGACAATAGCTAAAGCCGGGATAAAAGAAATTGGTATAGTTCATAATGCTGATAGTGATGAAGTCCCGAAGGCAATTGGTGACGGAAGCAGATGGGGAGTTAAAATAACTTACATTCCACAGGAAGCGCCGCTTGGACTTGCTCATGTAGTCAAAATAGCTGAAGATTTTATTGGCTCGGATAAATTTGTGTTCTATCTTGGTGATAATATGTTTGTCGGTGGAATAAAAAAATTTGTGGAGGAATTTGAAAAAAATAATTACAACTGTTTTCTCACACTTGCAAAGGTGAAGGATCCTGAAAGATTTGGGGTGCCTGAGATCATTGACGGCAAAATAGTAAGAATTGAAGAAAAGCCAAAAGTTCCGAAAAGTAATTACGCTGTCGCTGGAATCTACTTTTATGATAGTTCAATTTTTGAAGCTGTTAAAAATATAAAACCAAGCTGGCGCGGTGAACTCGAAATCTCAGATGCACATACCTATCTGATAGAGAAAGGTTATAAAGTTGGTTTCGCTGAGATAACTGGATGGTGGAAAGACACCGGAAAGCCGGAAGACCTGCTTGAGGCGAATCGCCTCGTTCTTGATTCGCTTGAACCAAGAATTGAAGAAGGGGTAGAAGTTGACCAGCACACAAAGATTGAAGGTAAAGTTATCCTTGAAAAAGGTGCGAAGATAAAAAATAGCATCATTCGTGGACCAGCGATAATAGGGAAAAACTGCGTGATAGAGGGAAGCTACATTGGACCATACACTTCTATTGATGAAAATACTTTTGTTTTAAATAGCGAGATTGAGTATAGCATAGTTATGAAGAATTGCAAGATTTTAAATGTTGGGATAAGAATTGAAAGCAGTTTGCTTGGAAGTGATGTTGAAATAGTTGAAGCAACTGGTAAACCAAGGGTTCATAAATTTATGCTTGGGGATCAATCAAGGGTTGAAATTGCATGGTAAAAATAAAAAACATTGGAGGCAAAAATGTACCAAAACATTTTATTTGAAGTTGAGGATCACATAGCAATTGTTACAATTAACCGACCTGAAAAATTAAACGCACTTAACGCTCAAACGATGCTTGAGCTAAGAGATGTTTTTGTTAAAATTAAAAATGACGACGAAATTTACGCTGTTATAGTGACGGGAGCTGGAGAAAAGGCATTTGTGGCTGGCGCTGATATATCTGAACTTAACAAACTTGATGCTGTCTCGGGACGTGAGTTTGCAGAAAGAGGTCAAGAAATTTTCAATTTAATTGAAAATCTCGGGAAGCCAGTAATTGCAGCTGTAAATGGGTATGCCCTTGGTGGTGGAAGTGAACTCGCATGGGCATGTCATTTTAGAATTGCTTCTGAAAATGCTGTATTTGGTCAACCTGAAATTGATTTGGGAATAATACCCGGATACGGCGGAACCCAAAGGCTAACACGACTTGTGGGAAAAACAAGAGCAATGGAACTTATTTTAACAGGAAGAAGATTCACAGCCAAGGAAGCCTATGAAATGGGGGCTGTAAATAAAGTCGTTCCACAATCTGAACTGCTTAAAGAAGCGAAAGAGCTTGCGAAAACACTTGCCTCAAAACCACAAATCGCAATCCGCATGGCGATTAAAGCAGTTAATATGGCTTATGAAACAAATTTAAGCGATGGACTTCACCTTGAAGCGACACTGTTTGGAATATGTTGTGGAACGGAAGATTTTAAAGAGGGGACATCCGCCTTCCTTGAAAAAAGAAAACCGGTGTTTAAGAATAAATGAAAAGGTTTGATTTATCTGGCGAATGGGAATTTAAAGCCTGCTCTGAAAATTTCATTCCAGATGATTTAAAAGTAAATCTTTTAAAATGGAACAAGGGTATTGTTCCCGGAGCAGTACATCTTGATCTTATTTCAAACGGCTTCATTCCCGATCCCTACTTTGAAATGAACGAATTTGAAGTTCAATGGGTTGATAAAGTTGACTGGCTCTATCGAAAAAAATTTATTCTTGACCTTGATCCATCGAAGTCCAAGTTTAATTCTATTAAGCTTGTTTTTGAAGGGCTTGATACAGTTGGAAATGTTAAGTTGAATGGTCAATTTCTCGGTTCGTTTGATAATATGTTCATTCAACATTCGTTTGAAGTTAAGGATATTTTGAAGTTTGGTGAGAACGAAATCGAAGTATATTTTAAATCTCCAACACTTGCAGGTAAAGAACTTGAGTCAAGATATGGGAAATTGCCAGTTGAACTTGCATCGCATAGGGTATATTTAAGAAAAGCACAATATTCCTTTGGATGGGATTGGGCGCCTGTGCTTACAACTTCGGGAATTTGGAAACCTGTTTATCTTGAATTTATTGAATTAGCGCGGATAAAAAATATCTGGTTCAAAACCATTTCGGTTTCAGATTCTAAAGCTTTAGTTGCTGTCGAAATTGAACTTGAGAAATTAACCGATGATGATATCGACCTTCAAATTGAGGTCTTTTTTGAGAACGAAAAAATCTACGAGCGAGATTTTGTTCAAAAGGGAAGAGACAGGGTCAGAGTTCATCGCTTTGAGGTGATCTCGCCGAAATTGTGGTTTCCAAATGGTTATGGTGAACCCTCACTTTACACAGCCCGGATTAAATTGTCAAAAGATGGAGTAATCCTTGATGAAGTTATAAAAAAATTTGGAATAAGGACAGTTAGGTTGCTACAGGAAAGCGATGACGAAGGTGAAAGTTTTATCTTTGAAATAAACGGCGAAAAAATTTTTTGTAAAGGAGCAAATTGGATCCCTGCCGATTGTTTTTTGCCGAGAGTTAAAAATGAAGATTACGATGCTCTTCTTGGAATGGCTAAAGAGTCTAATTTGAATATGTTAAGGGTCTGGGGTGGGGGAGTTTACGAGAGTGATTATTTTTATGATAAATGTGATGAGCTTGGTATAATGATTTGGCAGGATTTTATGTTCGCATGCGCAAGTTATCCGGAGCATGATGACTTTATTCAAAATGTTAAAAATGAAGCAATTCAAATTGTAAAAAGGTTGAGAAATCATCCTTCAATTGTTATCTGGTGTGGGAATAATGAAAATGAGTGGATTTGGGTGGACAAAACTAAAAAGCATCCCGATGAAATGCCCGGGGCAATGATATTTAGCGGTGTGTTAAAGCAAATTTGTCAAGAATATGATGGGACAAGACCTTATTGGCGAAGTTCCCCGTGGGGTAAGGATTATCCAAATTCTGAAACGGATGGAAATCATCATCAATGGAAAGTGTGGAGTCATTGGGTTGATTATAGAGATTACGAAAAAGTCAAAGCAAGGTTTATAACTGAATTTGGTTTTCAAGCCCCACCGCACCCGGAAACGCTTAAGGAAGTTTTGAAACCAGAAAATAGGAATTTTAACTCCTTGTCAATCCAACACCATAATAGGCAGGAAGATGGGATACCTCGACTTTTCAAATTTTTGTCCTCACATCACAAGGTTACATCTGATTTTGAAGATTTAATCTACAGGATGCAATTGAATCAGGCTGAAGCAATTAAGTTTGCTGTTGAGAACTGGCGAATCAGAAAATTTAAAACCGCTGGGGCTTTGTTCTGGCAATGGAATGACTGTTGGAATGTGATAAGCTGGTCAGCGATTGATTACAGAAAAAAACCAAAAGCGTTGTATTACTACGCTCGAAAATTTTTTAATCCAGTTATCGTTGTTGTTAAAAGATTTGATGACAAGATAAAAATTTTTGTTGTGAACGATCTTTTGTCCCCAGTTGAAGGAAATTTAATAGTAAATACATTCACAACTTATGGAGTTAAAAAATTTGAGCGGAAAGTTCCTGTAATTGTTGAGAAAAATTCCACCGCAATTGTATTGGATGAGGAGATTTCAAATTTAAACATCGCCAAGCTGGGGACGGATTATATCTATGTGAAGCTTGAATCAAATGGCAAAGTGATCGCTGAAAATTCGCTTTTCTTAGTTGAACCCAAATTTTTGGAGCTCAAAGGATTGGGCTTTACATATAAAATTTCAAAGATTGGTGAGGCAGAGTATATCTTGAGGATGAAATCAAAAATTTTGCTTAAGTCTGTCTTTATTTATTTCGAAGGGATCGAGGCAAAATTAAGCGATAACTTCTTTGACCTTCATCCAGATAGTACAATTGAGATAAAAATAAATTCGAATGAATCTTTACACAAGCTTATAAACTCAATTAAAATAAAAACGCTAACATAAAAATTGGGGGGACAAACCTGTCCCCCTCAAAATTAATAAGCAAACACAAATGAACTTGGTATTATGCCAGCCTGAAATTTCTTAATAAATTTCCCACTTAAATCGTAGATATAAACCTCGCCCTTTTGAACATAATCTTTTGCATCAGAGCAATATAATAGTTTATTCAAGGGATCAAAACCAAGCGAGTAAAAATTCCCCTGAATGAAATTTTCATTTTTTTCTTTCGTTTTTAAATTTATCCTTGCAATGTTTCCATTTTTAATTGTGTAAGCAAAATCATCAACAATTAAAAGTCGTGACGGATGTCCACCTATTAAAATTGAATCAACGACCGAATCAGAGTTAACATCTATCGCAAATAGCTTTCCATCTGTATCATCATTTGGATTCTGCCAGTCGCCGTAAGAACCATAGCACAAAACCCATAACCTTCCAAGTTGATCAACCGCAAATGCATCTGGACCATCCCCGACATTTATCGTTTTCCTGACCTTATTCGTAGCTGGATCAATTATAGAAACAGTTTTACCATAACCAAAACCAGAATTTGCTACATAAATTTTACCGTTGATTGAGTAAATCCCCGTTGGGTTATTTCCAACCTTTATCGTGTCAACGAGGATTGAGTATGTTGTTAAATCGATCACCGTTACAGCATTTCTATATAGGTTTGTCACATAACCTTTATTCCCAAGCAATGTAATTTTATATGGGCTTGCCTGCGGAAGAAGAACGGTTGCAAGTGATCTATGCGTTTTTGACTCTATCACCTCTATTTTATCAGAGTTATTAACAACTATATAAACTTTTCTTCCATCGCTGCTTATCACTATATCATTTCCCGTATCACCAAGTTCTCTCCCGTTGACCTGTGAAAATACATCCTCGTAAACACGATTTGAATCGGGGATATAGTAACTTAAAGTTGAGTTGTTTCTCCCAAAATTTCCCTCATTTAAGACATATACTCCCTTAAGAGTTGGTATCTCACCTGTGATAGTTTCGCTCTTCTTGCAGCCGACGAGAAACAGAGAAATTGTAAAGAATAGAGCCAAGATAAATTTAAATTTTCTCATTTTATCTCTCCTTTTTGTTTTTGTTTATTTTTTATGGCAAGGGAAAGCTCAATTAAAAAACTTCTTAATGGCATCGGATATCCAACCATCGTTTCATAGTTTTCGTTGAAAAGATTCTTAACACTGAATTTTATCCCCCCATCAAAAAATTGATTCCCGTAAGTTATTCCACAAGTTAGATCAACGACGAAATAAGGTTGAAGCCCTCTGTCATTTGTCTCTGTTGTGTATCTTAATCCAACATAATTTGCTTGAACAAGAAGGAATAATTTACCAAGCGACAGTTCGGTTCTGATGTTGCCTGTTGAGTTGGGTATGTAAATTAGATATTTATTTTGAGTGGCGTCATCTTGGGCTCTTTTATTTTTTCTAATGCTTTTAGCAATTGAAAAATTTCCAGAAATGGTTAATTTGTTAAATAAATTCACATCTCCAGAAACTTCAATGCCACTTGAATTAACATGGTCTATGTTTATCGGTTTCCAAATGTTTTGGTTTTCCTGAGACGGTAGCCAAACTATTCTATCTTTGATGTCGATATTGAAAAATGAAATTTCGATTTTTAACCCAGATGAACTTTTTCTCTCTGGCTCTACAATCATTATAAGTCCAGCATCATACCCTTTTGATTCTTCTGGTTTAAGGTTTTTATTTCCGCTTCCAGGCCAATAGAGGTCATTGAAGGTTGGGGCTCTAAAACCGGTGCCGTAGCTAAACTTTAGATTTAAAGATGGTTTCTTTAAAATTTGAGAGTTGATCCCAAGTTTATAAACAATTTTATTTCCGAAATCAGAAAAATAATCATTTCTTAACATCGGGTAAATTTTTACCTCGGGGAGGAATCCCGGGTTAATTTTCCCCTCACCGCTCAAAAAGAATGCGAGGTTAAATCTTTTTGCCCTTCCGAATGAATTTCCCTCTGCCATTCCGAGTGATGTTTCAACCCCAGAAGATAAAATAAGG
Source organism: Candidatus Kryptonium thompsonii (assembly GCA_001442925.1). Lineage (GTDB taxonomy): Bacteria > Bacteroidota > Ignavibacteria > Kryptoniales > Kryptoniaceae > Kryptonium > Kryptonium thompsonii. The sequence goes on along the minus strand of LDXX01000009.1, from coordinate 28,043 downwards.
TTTGAATTTGGGGCGAAGATCGTATTTAAATTTGCGGTGTAAAATAAATTATGAGAGTAACTGTCAATACCTGATCCAGCGATAAGTAGATCGTTATTGATATAACGCAAATATGAGTTTTTAAACATTAAGGTTCCCTTTAAAATAAAAGATGATAGCGTTTTGGATGTTGATATTAAAAGGTTGAAATCTTCATCAAGCTGAGTAGCGGTACTCGATGGATCATACTTTGTGACCTGGGCGGGGATTCCACGATTTGACCTGATGTAAAAAGTTGAAAACATAAAATTGTCGTTCGAAATGTTGAGATATAAATCAGAAATGTTAAAGTGAGCATTTTTCCTTTTTAAAATCAGGTATTTATCGGCAAGTTTATATTTGTATTTGAAACTCCCAGGACCATAAGTTCTTGAAAAGGAAGAAAAGTAGGAGAGAGTTTTAAGGGTTCCAGAGACATTTGTGTTCAATTTCTTTAATCCAAACGAATCAAAAGCAAAATTGATTTCAGCGATTTTGTTCTCGTTTTCTCTTCGAGTAATTATATTAACAACCCCGCCAACCGCATCAGCTCCATAAAGGGAAGATAAATTTGAATGGATGATTTCAATTCTTTCGATCACATGGCTCGGCATTAAACTTAGGTCAAAGATCCCGTTTTGATAACTTGATATTCGCATTCCGTTCAGAAGAAAAACGGTATGCTCAGACCCGGTTCCGCGAAGTGAGATGGTTTTAAGCACTGCTGGGGTTCCACCGTAGTCTCTGACATATATTGAGGTTGTGTTTTTTAAAATATCGGTTAAGGAAATTGAAGAAGTTTTCTTAATCGTTTCTATGTTTACTATCTCAACAAAACTTGAAATTTCTGCTGTGTTTGCCTGGTATCTTGTGGCTGTGACTGTAACTTCATTAAACTTGATTACGCGACTCGAAAGTTGAATAAATAACAGTGTATCTGATAAAATTTTGAATGTTTTCTCAAATTGATTATAGCCCAAATGTTTCGTAATAATTTTAACTTCCCCAGGATTGATTTTGAAGCTGAAGAAACCAAGAGAATCAGATATTGTTGTTTTGAAGGAGTTGTTTTGGATTAATTCAATGAGTGAATTTTTAACAGGGTTATGTTCTTCGTCGATTATGTAGCCTTTTAGGATAATTTCTTGCGCAAAAATTCTTGAAAAAAGCAGCGTTAATATCAGAATAGCTCTAAGCATTGGTTCGCTTTATTAAGTTTAAAATAAAAAACCCAACCAACTCCCAGGAAAAACCCCGAGAGAAGGTTGGGTTGAGAAATTCAAAACTTGTTTCTTTTTGAATCCTCAACCTCCCCTCGGAGGTTTTGGATTCCCGTGGATTCTGGCAGGTCTCCTGGCTTTCCCGAAACTTCAGCTTGCCTTCCCATTCCCATTTAGGGAACAGTGGCTTTAGCGCTGTATTAAGCGCATTGCTGAAGTTTTATTTTACGGGATCACAGTTGCGGGGCAGCGCCGGATTTTCACCGGACTTCCCTTTTAACCCCTTTAAGGGGGCCAGAATCCCAATGTTAAAGAACGAGCGCGCCCGGCAGGACTCGAACCTGCAACCCACGGCTTAGAAGGCCGTTGCTCTATCCGTTGAGCTACGGGCGCGGGGTGAAACTTTGTGTAAATATAAAATTTTTGATGGAATAAATCAAATTTTTGAAAGATTTCATGGCTCCCTTTTAAAAAGAATATACCTTCTGACATTTATCAACTCTTTAAATCCAGCTTCAAGGAGAAGATGTTTCGTAGATTCAAATTCATGTTGTTTATTTTGTAAATCTCGGGCTGTTCGCTCTACTATGACGATCGGATTTCGTAAATTGTGGAGATAATTTTTTATAATTTGATGCTTGCCCCTTGGAATTTCTATCCACTTTATTAAGCCCGAAAGCTTGCGGTATGAGTAAAATGTCAATTGGGGGTTCATCCCAGCCGTCGAGTGTTTTGTGTGAAGGTAAAGAACTGTGTCAACCTTTGAACTATCTATAAAACTGCAAACCTTTTCAGCGCCATCATTGTATCTTTCATAATCTATGAAGAATTCCGTCTTTAAAATTGAAAATAAACCAACGCCAATAGCCATTACATAAACAAACTTTACAATTTTACCCGATTCAATTTTCTTTAAAACTAAACTCACAACTGACAAAATAAATGGCATTGATAAAGCAAATAGTGCAGTGATGATCAGCGAGTTTAAATCCGCATTGAGCTTTAAAACTTCCTTAACCGCATTTCTTAATTCTTGACTTGACGACCACACAAGCGAAATTAACAAAAGCGAGAGCGGGAAAATCCCTTCTTTTTTATCTATCACTTCTTTTATATAGTTTGCAGAAATTATAACCGCTGGAACAAATAGTGGAAGAACATAGTTGGGTATTTTTGTTTTTGAAAGCGAGATGATAAAAAATTCGCTCCAAAACCACGAGTGAATTAAAATCTTTTGGCTGTCAATTTTCTTTAAGTGTTTGACATTTTTAATTAAATCGATGAAAACAAGTATCGATGGGGGAAATTGAACAATTAACTGATTCAGAATGTAAAAGTAGCCAAGCTCAGGGATGTTCTCCTCAACGCCTTCAGTTAATCTTTCAATTATGTGAAATTTAAAGAATGTATTTATAAAATCCTCGCCGTGGGCTGTAAGCATATAAACATGCCATGGCAAGGCTATAAGAAGCCCTATTGAAGTTAAAGTGATCAATTGAAGACAGGCTTCTTTAAATTTGACCCTGCCGGTTAGATACATTGTGAATAGAAAAAACGCAAGTGTTATGGGAACGAAAAAGCCGACAATTATTTTTGTCATCAGGGCAAGCCCCAAAGCAAAAGAAGATAAATACAGGTGAAATTTTTTACCGTTTAAAAACTCAAGATAAAAGTAAAGGGAGAGCGTTATAAAAAATATGTATGGGATGTCAAGCTGTGCCTGCCTTGAGTAAAAGTTAACCAGATAAATTGAGCCTATAAAAGGTATTGTTAAAAAGCTTGATTGATGATCGAAAAATTTCCTTGCCATCAAATATGTAAGCAGAACGATTAGTGAACCAAATAAAGCTGAGAAAAATCTCGTTGTAAATTCTGAGATGCCGAAGATCTTGTATAAAATCGTGGTCAGCCAGATGAACAAAGGCGGATGTGCTGATGAATATAATCCTCCCACGGCATAATTTGTTTGGTCAATCCATTCGTTGAAGTAATAGATGGCTTTCGCACGAACCCCGTAAAGGGATTCATCCCACATTTGAAGCTCTTTGAAGCCAAGATTATAAAATCTGTGGAGCAAAAAGAAAAGAAGTAAGAGAATAATTAACAGTCTTGCAAATTTTCTGGTTTCTTCCAATTTTATTTCATGATTTTAAATTATGTTTTGAGCAACGCATCGACAAAAACTTCTGGATCAAACGGTTGAAGATCATCGATATCTTCTCCAACCCCTATAAATTTAACAGGTATTTTCAGTTCATTTGCGATTGCAAATACGACACCGCCTTTTGCCGTTCCATCAAGTTTTGTGATGATTAAACCAGTTACTCCAACAGCTTGTTTAAATTGTCTCGCTTGTTGAATTGAGTTTTGACCAGTGGTCGCATCAAGCACAAGCCATACTTCATGGGGTGCTTCGGGGATTACCTTCTGCATTACTTTTTTAACTTTTTTAAGTTCCTCCATTAAATTTGTCTTGGTATGAAGTCGCCCAGCGGTATCAACTAAAACAACATCAATATTCCGTGCAACTGCCGATTTAAGGGTGTCAAATACGACAGCCCCTGGATCAGCTCCCTTTTGTTGTTGGATTATATCAACCCCAGCTCTTTCTGCCCATATCTCAAGTTGTTCGTTTGCAGCCGCCCTGAACGTATCGGCTGCGCCAATTAAAACTTTTTTGCCGCGGGATTTATAATTATAAGCGAGCTTGCCGATGGTTGTCGTTTTTCCAACGCCATTGACGCCAACGATCATTATAACAAATGGTTTTACCCCTTCTGGGATTAAGAACGGATCGAGATCTTTAGAGTCGCAAGTGGATTTTAAAATTTTGTAAAGTTCATCTTTTAAAATTGTGAGAACATCGTTTACCTCGTTTATCCTTTCAATTTTTAGCCTTTCTTTTAAGTTTGAAATTATTTTATCTGTCATATCAACCCCAACATCGGCTGAAATTAAAATTTCTTCCAGATTAGTGAAAAAGTTCGCATCAATTGCTCTCGTTGTTCCAAATAAATTTAAAATTTTCCCAAGAAGATCATTTCTTGTCCTTGTTAAACCATCTTTGATCTTTTTTAAACTAAGTTTGTCCAGAATTCCCATATTCCCCACAGAGCGAGTTTATTTTTCAGGTTCTTAGATTGACATTTTTTAAATGTTCGAAAAATCTTTTGCCATAAACATAAAGCGAAAGAAAAATCATTGCCAAACTTGCCGTGATTAAAATGTCCATGATAAAACCCTTTGCCTTGAACATGGCAAAGGCGATGACAATTGCAATTGATGTTACGGTGTATTTACCAATTTTATTTGATGGCAGAACAAATTTTATTCGTGTGCTTAAATAGGCACCCGCAGATAGTATTAACAAATCACGCCCGATGACTACGCCGACATACCATGCTGGTAGATCACCCTGTTGCACCAAACTTAAAACAATTGCTCCAACGCAAACTTTATCAGCAAGTGGATCGATTATCTTTCCAAACTCCGTAATTTGATTATACTTCCTTGCAAAATATCCATCTGCTAAATCAGTCAAATAAAGCATCAACATAAAAAGCATCGATATTGCACGATTGAAAGAAAGATGTAAGCCGTATGCATCAAAAAGAATAATTCCAGATTCCTTAGTTAAAAAGTAAATCGCTGGGATTAAAATTATAAATCTACTGAAACTTAAAAAATTCGAGATGTTTAAAATTTTTTTATTCATCTCAATCAAACCTTTCGGTTGCTTCTTTGATGTTTAATTCATGTTCATATTTTTCGGGTTTTTCTTCAGTTGAAGTTGGATAATTACCCGTGAAGCAGGCTGTGCAAAAACTTAGGTGTTTCGGTGCCGATTCCAAAAGTTTTTCAACAGATAAATATCCAAGTGTTTCAACGCCAAGCTCTTTCCTTATCGCTTCAATATCTCCGTTTAATCTTGACGCTATTAATTCTTCTTGGCTTGGGAAATCCATCCCATAGTAACATGGAAATTTGATCGGAGGTGAAGCAACTCTGAAATGAACTTCTCTTGCCCCAGCTTCTTTGATAAGTTTTACAAGCGCCTTCGATGTCGTCCCACGCACTATTGAGTCGTCAACTATTACAACACGCTTGTTTTCAAGAACTCCCTTGACAGTATTAAACTTTACCTTTACATTTAACTCTCTCATATTCTGTTGTGGTTGAATAAATGTTCTGCCAACATAATGACTTCTTATCAAGCCAATTTCAATTTTAACATTGTTCCCAAGTTTGTTGCTTTCAGTAACAAATCCAAGGGTCGCTGTATTACTTGAGTCGGGCACATTGATTACAATTACCTTGTCATCTTCAGTTGATTTGGGAGCGGGATGTTCATGTGCAAGCAATTTTCCAAGTTTTCGCCTCACTTTATCAACATTTTCACCAAAAATTTTACTGTCGGGTCGTGAGAAATAAATAAATTCAAAAATGCAGAACGCCTGTCTTTCAACTTTCTTCTCTATCCAATACGATTTCAAATTTCCAGTCCTTATCACTTCATCGTCAATGACAAGCATTTCACCAGGCAAAACATCGCGCACGTATTTTGCTTCAATCAGATCAAAAGCACATGTTTCTGATGCAACGACATAAGCTCCATCGGGCATAATACCGACTGAGAGAGGTCTAAATCCATACGGGTCACGAATCGCTATAAGCTTGTCATCTGTGAGAATAACAAGGGAATATGCCCCTTCAATTTGATTTAATGATTCTTTTATCTGCTCAATTTGATCTTCCCTTTGGCTTTTTGCAATTAAGTGTAAAATAATTTCCGTATCAGTTGAAGACTGGAAAATTGTTCCCTCCAATTGAAGTTTATTTCGCAAAGTTCGTGTGTTGGTCAAATTCCCATTATGTGCAATTGCAAGATTTCCACCTTTATAATGAACAACAAAGGGCTGAATGTTTGCTTTGTTTGAGGCGCCAGTGGTTGAATAACGATTATGTCCAATTGCTGATGTTCCTCTAAGATATTCGTTAATTATTTTTTCGTCTTTAAAAACATCGGCAACAAGTCCAAGGCCCTTGTGGAAATTAAATTTAACTTTTCCACTTAATTCATCTCTTTCGCATGTAACAATCCCTGTTGATTCCTGTCCTCTATGCTGAAGCGCATAAAGCCCATAATAGGTCATCAACGCAGCTTGAGGATGTCCATAAATTCCAAATATACCGCACACATTAAATCACTCCTTTATTTCCAATCCTTATATGGTTCGAAAAAATCCATGGTTTCTCATTATGCCGAGCTTCAACTCTATAAACCCCTGTCTCTCCGACTTCATATGTTAACCTGTCTCCATAAATTTTAGTCATAACTTCACCGTTTCTTAGTAAAATTATTTCTCCTGGTCGGGGCAAAAGTACATTTAATTTAATTGGTTTATCATCAATTTCAATATAATCTCCCATTTGAAAAATTTCACCATTTCTCTCAGCGAAAAATCTGAAGCCCTTGGGGTCAGCAAAATATGCATAGGCGACAAAACATCGCCCGTTTTCAATTGCTGAAAAAATTTTTTGTTTGTAAAGTTCAAAATTTTCCTTTTTGCTTTTATCTATGGGTTCATCAAGTAAAACATGGGTTCTAATCCCTCTGAACATAACTTTATATGGAAATACCTCAACTTCAAACAGTTGCCAAATTTTATATTTATGCCCGTGTGCGTCAACGCCTCCAATTCCAACAACTCTTTTTCTCCTCGCTATTTCATCCCAACGTTTGAGAGTTTCGGGATAAGGACCTTGCAAGGATTTAAGGGGATGGATAAATCTTTGAAATTTATTTTGTTGCGTTAATCCCTCAACCCATTCGGACATATGGTTCCAAATTTCAATCCCTGTAAATTCATCCAAATCCCACTCTTTCCAAGGATATGGGGGATATTCTTCAAAATTGTTTCTTCTTTCATCGGGATGTGCTATTATCCCAATTCCATTTAGAGCTTTAACCTTTTGCACATATTCTTTTGCTGAACTGTTTGGATAGAAAACCTCATCTACCCTGAAAACAAGATAGTGATTTTTATCATTTGGATCATTGAGTTCATAACCAATTATAATCATTGTATCGTTATACCACCCTTCAAAGCCATCATGCTTGGGTTTTAAAGTGTTGTGATCTGTCATCATCACAAAGTCAAGTCCAAGTTCACTTGCAGCTTTCGCTATCTCAGGGATTGTTCCAGTTCCATCTGAATAGATGGAGTGAACATGAACTACGCCAACATATTCAAACATTTATTTAAGAAATTTTATTGTAAACAAAGTTTACAAATTTAAAAACCTCCCACTGTGGGGAGGAACAGGATAAAGATAAGATTTTTAAATTGAACAACAAAAAGGAAAAGGATTTTCCTTGGATGTTCTTACTTTTGGAAAGCAAATTTATCGCTTAAGATATTTTTTTCAACAATATCGTCAGTTTTTATAATTTCAACGCCTTCAGTTTTCCATTTCTCGATAAGTTGCTTCCCTCGATCTTCATAAATTGGTTTTGCTGCATCTTCAACGAGATAAATTTTATATTTTCCTCTCTTCAAAAATCCTTCTATCGCATAAGCATCACACACATCAAGTGCCACACCGAAGACGACAATTTCTTTAGGGTTTATAATTTCAAGAACAGGATCAACATTTGGATTTGAAAACACATCAAATTTCTGTTTTCTAAAAATTATTTCGCCCTTATGATCTCGTATCATCTTTTCGAGTTCTTCTTTTGAAAGGGGAGAACTATCTATATACAGCGGGTTCAATGGTTTCGTTGCGTCAATTCTTTCCCAGCCTGATGTATTCTGCAAACAATGAGGTGGGAAGGTATTTAAATAATCAGGATTATCGGAAATTTCCTCATCTTGTAGAGTATGATAGTCAGCCGAACCCATGATTTGAATTTCATTTTTTCTGGCATAGTTGTAAAGCTTTTCGAGATTTGGAATTATCTCTTCAGCATTCGGCACATAAAGTTTCCCATCTTTCATCATGAAGTCATATTGTGTATCAACATCCCAGAAGATGAGCTCTCTAATCATGGCGCACCTCCGTGTTTATTTTTGCTAAATCTTTCAAAATTAAAAACATAATGAAGTTTCTTTGCGTTTCATTTATGCTTTCATTCTCATTCCACGTTCCTCACGGTCAAGTATCCAACCTGCGAGTTTCCCTTCATTGATTGTCTTAAAGTCTTCCCAATAATCTTTTGTTCTAACAGCTCTTGAACTTGTATCACCTGGAGGAATTAATTGAGTTTCCTTTATTATCTGCTCAAATCTTCTTTTCCAGACCTCCATATTTTCAACTCTTAGATCAACCCAGCCATCGTAAGCCCAGTGATTGATTTTTTCAGGAGTTATTTCAACTGTGTTTTCTCCTCGGTATGGCGGGATTTTAATTTCATTACCACGAATAAGAGTCTCACCATCTGGCATTAAAATTGGAATTCCTATCGAGATGATCTGCGCTCTTAACTTTTTATTCGACTTTATAATTTCTGCGCATTTTTGGCTCATATCTTTTGGATCTTGTTTAACAGCATTTTCCATGCTCCCGTAGGCAAGTTTCAAGAGATGCGCTTCATATAAAAGTTTCGATAATCTTGGAGGACCAAGTAATTCAAAAGCTATACTTTCAACATTATATTGTTTTTCAAGTTCTCGCATCTTTTTTAAAGCAAATTCGGTCAAAAATCCAGCTCTGTAAGTTGGTTCAAGGGTTGCGTGATCAAGCGCATTTATGATATCATGCCCTGTATTTCCTCCCTTTATTTCAAAGATGACGGTTTCGGCAATCTCTTCAGGTGTTACATATTCCATCTGCCCAGGTGTTGAAAGTGTTTCAAATTCAGCTCTTGAGAAAAGTCCGTTTTCCCCAGTATCAATGAAAACAGATTTTAGAGTTTCGTTAAGTTTTTCAAAATTATTCTCAGTAATTCTTAATTCAAGCGTTCCCTTTAACTTAAATGCTTTATCGGGTGGGCAGTCGATAAGTTCAACAGGTTTGCCTTGAAATTTTATCTCTCCAAATCCAATTTTTTTCCACGCAATTGCTGCGGTTGGCTTTATTTCTTTTGTTATCGGTGCATCTGGTGTTCTCCCCATGAGGAAAAGTAAAAGTGTATGAGCGCCCGCAACAGCTGATTTACTTAACAAAACCCTCGAGGGTCTTTCCTCACTGTGTGTATATGGGATATTTAGCCCCATTCCACCTGTACCGCTCGTCCCAATTTTGACATAAATTTTTGTTCCAACCTCCTGCATCGATCGATAAAGTATTTGAACATGCTTTATTATTTGAGGAATGTAAAGGGTCGCAAGCAACCTTTCTGTTAGTTCAATTAGATTTTCTTTTTCCTTCTTTCCATCACTGTTTTTGAATTTGTCAATTGAATTTAGAACTTCGGTCGCTATTGTGAAGATGTTTTGGTATGCAATTGCAGTGGCGGTATTGATACAATCGATGACAATTTCAGGTGCAAATTGATTTAACAGTTTGTAAAGTGCTGAGTGTTTTAAGGTTTCATCAGTGAGCTCGCCGATTATGTCATTAATTAAGATTCTTCTGCGCTCGGGGTCTGATAAAATTTCTTCTCTGCTCATATCTTTAAATTCATCCCTTACAAAAATATTTCCCCACCATGGTATGAAGAAGTTATCACCTAATTCGGGGAATTCTTCTTTTAACTTTGCAACTGCTTCTTCAGCTTCCCACTGTTTGAGGGAAGCTATGATTATGTTCTTAGGTTTTTCTTGAACTATTCTCCTGGCTATGGCGGAACCAACAAGGCCCCAGGCTCCTAGGATAAGGACTGTTTTTCCTTTGATGTCCATAGGTGGGAATGTTTTTTAGTTTTTGTTGCATATTAATTTAGTTAGCCAAGATAAAATTTCCAAAGTTTCGTGAACTTGGCACATTTGAAATGAATGATGAATTTTGTAAATTTTTTAAAACTAAAAACATAACAAACAACTTTATGTCAAAGCTGGCGAAATTTATCGCTGGGATTTCATTTACTTTAATCGTTCTTTTAATTGCTGTGATTATTTTATCTTACAAACTTGTTACAAGATCGCACCCACAAATTGATGGGGAACTAAAATCACATCTTTTGATCGACTCCGTCTATATTTACAGGGATGAGTATGGAATACCTCACATATTCGCAAAAAATGAGCACGACCTTTATTTTGCGCTTGGCTATGTGACCGCACAAGATAGGTTGTGGCAAATGGACCTGTCGAGAAGAATTGCTGCGGGAAGATTATCGGAAATATTCGGGGTTGACGCACTTGAGGTTGATAAACTTTTCAGAACGCTTTCCCTCAATGAAACTGCTAAAAAGATGCAAAAGTATCTCAGTGAAAAGTCGATCGAGATATTGAAATCCTATTCAGATGGTGTTAACTATTTTATACAGACACACAAAGGGAATTATCCCATTGAATTTAAATTGCTGAAATATGAACCTGAAGAATGGAGCATAACCGACTGCCTTTTAATTACAAGGCTAATTGCGTGGCAGTTGAATTTTGCTTGGCTGACTGAGCCAGTTTTTTCAGAGATTTTATCGAAAGTGGGTGAGGAAAAGTTTAGAAAGATAGTCCCTCAATATCCTGAAAACGCACCGCTTATAATTAAAAAGTATGTTCCGCCATCGAGTAAGTTTGTTGAAGCGAATATGCGATTTAGAGAAATGTTTGGGATGCTTTCGGATGGGCTTGGGAGCAATTCGTGGGTCGTCTCTGGTGAGAAATCAGCAAGTGGTAAACCAATGCTTGCGAATGATCCACACCTTCCACATTCGCTTCCATCAATATGGTATCAGGTGCACTTGAACAATGGTGGGCTTGATGTGGTTGGCGTTTGTATTCCAGGAACCCCTGGAATAGTTATAGGGCGAAATAATTATATAGCTTGGGGTTTGACAAATGTTATGCTTGATGATACCGATTTTTATATTGAGAAAATTGATTCATCTGGGACAAAGTATCTCTACAACGGCAAATGGGTTCAGCTTACCGAAAGAGAAGAGGAAATAAATGTAAGGGGCAAGGGGAAATATAAATTTAAAGTTCTTTCAACCCATCGTGGTCCGATTATAAGCGATGTGTATAATTTTAGCTTTACAGGGTATGCACGTGATCTTGATTCGAAGTATATCCCTTCACAGGCGGTTTCAATGCAATGGACTGGAAATTTGATCTCAGATGAAGTTCTCGCTTTTTATAAAATTAATCGTGCCAAAAATTGGGAGGAGTTTAAAGAAGGACTTAAGTTCTTTACAGTTCCGGCGCAAAATTTTATCTATGCCGATATATATGGAAATATAGGATACTATTGCGCCGGGAAAATTCCAGTAAGAAAAAATTTAAACCCTTTATTGTTAAATCCAGGTGAGACAAGTGACTTCGATTGGGTTGATTTTGTCCCATTTAATTTGCAACCGAATCTTTTAAATCCACCCGAGAATTTCATAGCAACTGCAAATAATAAAACTGTCCCCGATAATTATCCTTACTACATAAGCTATCTGTGGGAGCCAGAATCCAGGGCGATGAGGATTAATGAATTTCTCTCGTCAAAAGGGAAATTAAGTATTGATGATTTTAAATCACTGCAACTTGACTATTTTTCGCATTATGCGCGCGAGTTAACGCCATATATAATCCGTGCTTTTGAAAACATTGACGTTAAAGAAAGTTTAGTAAAAGAGGGACTTGACTATTTAAAAAGGTGGAATTATAATTTTTCTCGTGATGACATAGCGACTACGATTTTTAATGCATTTCTTGTTGAGATGATGAAGAATACATTTGAAGATGAACTTGGGCAGGGACTTTATAAAAAATTTGTGTTTTATTCTGGCATTCCATTAAGAGTTTTGAAACAATTGATAACTGAAAATGATACACTTTGGTTTGATGATGTTAGAACGAAAAATAAAATTGAGACAAGGGATGAAATTATCAGAGAAAGCTTTTTGAAAAGTATGTTTGATTTAAAGAAACAGCTTGGAGATGATATATTAACATGGCACTGGGGAAAAGTTCATAAACTTGAGCTTGTTCATCCACTTGGACTGAGAAAACCACTTGATAAAATCTTTAACCTTGGTCCATTTGAAATTGGGGGAGCGGGGACAACTGTTAATAACGCTGGTTTTAGCCTGTTGAAACCTTTCAATTGCGTCCTTGGTCCATCCATGCGTCAAATTGTTAATTTTTCAGAAAATTTATTATATTCAGTTATACCAGCGGGAGCATCAGGGCAGATTATGAGTCAGTTTTATGATAATCAAACACGGCTTTATTTGAACGGAGAATATGTTAAAATAGAGATGCGCCTGGAGAGCTTAAAAAATAAAAAAACTACTAAGATATTAAAGATTGTTCCGCAGGAATGAAAGGGAAGGGTTCAAATGTTATAATATTTGTCGGTTTGGGGGTAGTTTTCGTAGCGATTTTAGTTTTTTTATTTTTGAAAATTTTAAACGGGAAACATAAATTTTCAGATGAAGAGATCAGTGTTGAAAATCCATCTTATCAAATTGATGTGTTAAATGGATGCGGAGTTGAAGATGTTGCTTTTCAGATAACGCAGTACTTAAGAAGTAAGGGTTTCGATGTTATTGACTATGGGAATTACGATTTGATTGTAAACGAAAGTTTTATCATTGATCATGTTGGCTGGCCAGATACGGCGAAGGTGATAGCAAAAGCACTTGGCATAGATGAAGGTAAAATTGTTCGGTCCAAATCAAATTATTACAATGAATTTACTGTTGTAATAGGCAAAGATTATATCATGTTAAAGCCATTTAAAAACAAAGATGGAGAAAGTTTTTGAGGCCAAAGACACTGGCTAAGCGTGCAGCACTGCTTGCGCTTGAGAAAAAGGCAGAGGATATAGTGATAGCGGATGTAAGAAAGTTAACTACGATTACAGATTTTTTCGTGATATGCTCTGCGGAATCGTCAGTTCAATTAAAGGCGATAGTTGATCACATCGTTGAGGAGCTTGAGAAGAAGGGAATAAAAGCATGGCATGTTGAGGGATATACGAATTTGACATGGGTTTTAATTGATTATGTTGATGTAGTTGTGCATGTATTCTTGAAACCAGCCAGAGAGTTTTATGGACTTGAGAGATTTTGGGGGGATGCAAAGTTTGAGTATATAACTGAAGATAGCGTAAGAAAAAAGGCTAAAACAAAAAAGAGAAGCGATAAGGAAGATGTTTCCATCGGCGAGGGAATATCTAAGGGAAAAACTTAAAACAGCACTCGATAAGCTCGGAATTCAGCTGGACGGAATTGATCTCACATTTGATAAACCTAAAAATGAGCAATTCGGGGATTTTGCAACTAACATTGCGATGTTGATAGCCAAAAAAGTTGGAAAAGCCCCAAGAGAAATAGCTGGTGAAATTGTAGCAAACCTTGATATAGAGCCGGAGTTGATCGAGAAGGTTGAGGTTGCGGGTCCGGGCTTTATAAACTTTAAACTTACCCCCAAGTTTTACATTCGGAGGATTTACGAAATTTTAAATCAAGGTGAAAATTTTGGAAGACTTACGATTGGAAAGGGGAAGAAAGCAAATGTTGAATTTGTGAGCGCGAATCCAACAGGACCGCTTACCGTTGGACACGGCAGAAACGCTGTTCTTGGGGATACGATTGCAAATATACTTGAATGGGTTGGATATGATGTAACGAGGGAATATTACTTCAACAACGCAGGCAGGCAGATGAAAATTCTTGCTGACTCAATTCGCCTCAGATATCTTGAACTGCTTGGTGAGAAAATTGATTATCCAGAGGAATATTATCAGGGTGAGTATATAAAGGATATTGCTAAAATGTTGTTGGAGGAGTATGGGGATTCACTTAAGAACGAAAGCGATTTGAGGATTTTTAAGGAGAAAGGGGAATCCGTTATTTTTGATGACATAAAGAAAACCTTGGAAAGATTGGGAATTAAATTTGACGTGTTCTATAATGAGGATTGGCTTTATGAAAAAAAGATATGGGATGTTGTTTCGGAACTTGAAAAGCTTGGTTATGTTTATGAAAAGGATGGTGCAAAGTGGTTTATGGCTACTAAACTTGGCGGGGAACAGGATAAAGTTCTTGTCAAAAGCACAGGTGAACCGACTTATAGATTACCGGATATAGCGTATCATATTGAGAAATTTAAAAGAGGGTTTGATTTAATAATCGATGTTTTCGGCGCAGACCATATCGCTGAATATCCAGATGTATTAAGGGCGCTTGATGCTTTAGGATACGATATATCGAAAGTCAAGGTGCTAATTTATCAATTCGTCACGATAGTTAAAGATGGCGAAGTTGTTAAGATGTCAACTCGTAAGGCAAATTATATTACACTCGATGAATTAATCGATGAAGTAACCCCAGATGTCGTTAGGTTCTTTTTCTTAAACAGAAGTAGAGACGCCCATTTGAATTTTGATCTAAATCTTGCGAAGAAGCAATCTGAGGAAAATCCAGTTTATTATCTCCAATATGCGCATGCTAGGATAGCAAGTATATTAAGATTTGCAAAGGATTCGGGCATTAAGGTTGAAAAAATAGATAGTGCAAATATTGAGTTGCTTCGTGAAAAAGAAGAGGTTGATCTTGCTAAGTTATTGGGTGAATTTCCAGATGTGGTTGAGGTAGCATATTTAAGTTTGGAACCATTAAAAATTATAAATTACCTTAACGAGGTGGCGGAGGCTTTTCATAGATTTTATCATAGACACAGAGTTGTTAACAGTAGCGACATGGACTTGACATTTGCTCGCCTTTCGCTATGTTTAGCGACAAAAATCGTTATTGCAAATGGACTGAAAATACTTGGAATTTCAAGACCTGAGAAAATGTAAAATTGAGATGACCTTTGATGCTCTTTATTAATTTTAGGTGATAGTTTTGGGTGCGATCTTGAGAGAAGCATCGTGAGCGGGGTGATTTCGGAAATTTTTAGATGTGATAATTTTCGGGCGATTTTTCTTGACTTTAAGAAAATAATTTCCTATTTTAGGATGAAACATAAACAAAAACGGAGGAAATATTATGTGGCGTAAGTTAGTTATTTTTACCTTCCTAATCTTGTTAATTTCTTTCCCTGCTTATCAAGCTTTTGCCGATGTATATGCAAGCAATATCAGATTTACAAATCCGGATGGTAAAACACCGTTTGATGGAAGCTTTGCAGATAGGACGGGGGTGTTAATATGGTTTACTTTGAATGATTCCGCTTCTGTGGTTGAGGTGAAAATTTATCATGATGTTAATCCAGCACATGCAAAGACAATAACAGTTTATAATTTAACGCAAGGTGAACATAGCGTTTATTGGGATGGAACGCTTGATGATGGCACTACCGCTCCAACTGGAAATTGGGTTGTAGAAGTTAAAGCACAACAGTTGGGTGGATATAGTGCGTGGACACAGGTTTGGGAAAATCCTGTTTATACTGGCGCTGGGATTGGTTTAAGCAATAGGGATATTGACATTAACAGGGATCCGAATAGCAAAAATTTTGGCTTTATGTATATCACTGAATCAACGACATTTTATCAATATAATCGTATGATAAAGGTGAATCCTATTGGAACGCTTGTGACTGAATTCGATAGATCAGCGACATTTGTTAATTCCGATTTCGATCCCTGGCACATCGCAATTGGTTCAGATGGCAAAGCATATGTTACTTACAACACGCTAAAGCAGATTAGGGTTTATTATGATACAACGCTTGTTGATTCGTTTTCACTGCCGTTTTTACCAAGGGGGATAAATGTTAGGGATACGATTATTTATGTCACCGGTGATAAATATATTTACCGAATTGGCAAGACAGGTCATGAAATTTTATCAACTGATTCATTAGCTGGAGTAGCCTATTTCAGAGATATTGCAATTGATGACTCAGGATATGTATTTGTTGCAGGTGGTGCAAGCTCAACATCATATAAGAAAATTTATAAGTTTAAATGGACTGGAACGTCCCTTGGTGTTATTGACTCGGTTGAACTCCCGGATAATGTGACGCATATTGTGATTTATTCTGGAGCTGATCAAAATACAAACGTAGATGATATACTTTATGCAAGAGTTAGGGGAACGAATGGTGGGGTTTTCAAGGTGGTTTTCACAAATCCACCTTCTTTTGAGAAATTGTTTGTCCCAAGTACAAGTACCTCGGGAAGCCATGCGATAGCGGTTGATGTTGTTGGTAATATCTATTATGCTAATCCTTCCGCTGAACGTTTGAGGATGTATGCCCCACCATCTGGACCGAATTCTTATACAACAAAGGCGGTTGACCCTATTGTTATATCACAATCTGGCAAAGCAGCCAAACTCGTCACGCTTAAAGAAGCAAGAAAAGATGAAAATGGCGATTATAAGCCTGATTATATGGACACTGGTGATACGCTCTTAGTTTATGGGGTTGTGACCTCGCCAAATTATACTGCTAGTTCAGGGAATACCTCTTACTATATTCAGGATGAAACAGCCGGGTTAAATGTTTTTAAGTCTGGCACTGTATTAACCTTTGATCTTGGCGATTATCTTATGGTCATAGGCAAGATTACAGTTTTTAGAGGATTAACTGAAATTGAGCCATTGACTGGGGATTCAACATCTATAAAGGTTCTTTGGAAAAATCATCCTTTACCAGCCCCAAAGAAGCTTGCTGTTTCTGAATTCCTTTCAAACTTTGAATCTTACGAAGGACAACTTATTCGTTTAGATTCACTTTGGAAATCTTCAACTTCGCCGGCTTGGCCAGCTTCAGGCTCAGATGCAAATATGCGTTTCGTGTCATTTGCAAAAACTGAAACTTTAACTGTCAGAATCGATGCTGATACCGATATTGATGGACAACCTGAACCGCAATATCCCGTTAGCATTATTGGGATTGCAACCCAATTCACTTCAGGTACAACCGTTTATACAGGCGGATATCAGATTTCACCAAGATATTATGCAACTGACTTTATAACTGTGAATTTACCACCGTCTGCTGCAACACTTGTCTCACCTGCAGATAGTGCATTTGTTCATATCCTTTCAACTGATACCGTAACTTTTGTGTGGAATAAGGCAAAAGATGGGAATGTCCCTGAGGATACATTGATTTATATCTTTAAACTCGCAAATGATAAAAACTTCACTTCCACAAGCACCGTTATGGTTGATACTTTAACCGACACAGTAAAATATGTGAAAGGAGCTCAGCTCTTCCCGTTATTCCCAACCGGTGACACGACGCTTGTGCTTTATTGGAGAGTTGAAGTTACGGATAAGAAATCACCATCTGTTAAGTCCAATATCTATAGATTGAATCTTTCGAAACCAACTTCTGTTGAGGTTGTCGATAATGGAATACCAACGGACTATTATTTAAGTCAAAATTATCCTAATCCGTTTAACCCAGTTACTACGATTAAATTTGGTTTGCCCGAGGATGCACAGGTTGAGCTTGTGGTTTACAATGTCATTGGGCAAAAGGTTGCAACGCTTGTGAGCGAATATATGAGAGCAGGGCATTATGTTGTGCAGTTTGACGGCAGCAATTATGCTTCTGGAACATATTTCTATGTTTTAAGGGCAGGAAATAGGGTATTGAAGAATAAGATGCTTCTCATCAAGTAATTAAAGGCTTTGAACTTCGTTTCTTTCAAAGGCCCGGGGTTTCAAACCCGGGCTTTTTTGTCTCTATTTTGCACCCGCCTTTATTTTATGTCTCTATTCTCTACATTTTCCCCGCCTTGTAAAAAGTAAAATAATTATCTTCCAATAATTTCCAAATGGCATAGCTTTTGAAAAACTATATTTGTGAATCTAAATTTTTTAGAGTAAAAACTATATGAAACCAATTAACGAAAGAGATCCAGTCTTCCCAATAAGTGTTGTCGCTGAGCGACTTGGAATTTCCGAGCATACGATAAGAATGTATGAAAGAGAAGGTTTAATTATTCCTTACAAAAAGGAAAGTGGTCACAGGTTGTTTAGCCAGGTAGATATGGAAAGGATAGAGTGCATAAAGAGGACGATTAGCGAGAAGAAGATAAGTATTGCTGGTATAAGAAGGTTATTAGCCTTGATCCCGTGTTGGGAAATTAAAGGTTGTGAGGATGATATTAAATATAGTTGCCCAGCATATGTTGATTATGAGAGGCCGTGTTGGTTACATAAGGCAAGTTTGAAGGGAGATTGTGCTACAAATGAATGTCGTGAGTGTCCAGTTTATAATTCTATTAAAAGTTGTGATGAGTTGAAAGAGCTTTTAAAACGATACATAGAAAAGTCAGCTATTTAAAAACAAACTAATTTAGAAAAAATGGAGCAAAACAAGCTTTCAATGGTAGTTTTCAGTGGTGATATGGATAGGTTGATGGCTGCATTCATTATTGCAACTGGAGCAGCAGCATCAGGAATGGAAGTAACTATGTTTTTCACATTCTGGGGATTGCAAGCAATTAAAAAATCAGAAAAAACCGGAAAAAGCTTTTTTGGGAAATTGCTTGGTTTTATGCTGAAAGATATAAATGGTGTCGGTCCAAGCAAAATGAACTTTGGTGGAATTGGTAGGTGGATGTTTAAAAAAATGATGAAGGCGAAAAATGTAGCGATGTTGGATCAACTTAGAAATATGGCTATTGAACTTGGTGTTAAACTTGTCCCATGTCAAATGAGTATGGAAGTGATGGAATTAACACAAGACAAATTAATACCCCAGGTTTCGCAGCCAGCTGGGGTAGCAACTTTTCTTGAAGAAGCAAGAAATTCAAAAATCACATTATTTATTTAAAAACAAAAAAGAAAAGGCTAAAATGACAGAACAAGTAAAAGTAGATTTGGTTCTTGATCTCAAAGGATTGCTCTGCCCTATGCCAATTGTAAAATTATCCCAAGCAATAAAGGATTTGCCTGTTGGAGCAGTTATTGAAGGTATAGCAACAGATCCAGGTGTTATGGCTGATGTTCCAGCATGGGCAAAGACAAGTGGACAAGAGCTCATTTCAATTGAACAGAGGGATAAGGAATACAGATTTTTGATTAAAAAGGTAAAATAAATTAAGTGGAGAAAATTTATGGATTTGCTTGGTTTAGCAAAAGCTGTAGCAATTGTTTCATTTGCATTTTTTGTGGTTGGATTGATTTATCATTACTATAAAACTAAACAACTTAGATTTCCTGTCGATTATGCACGGCCTAAGGGTTCGCATAGAATTGGTGTGCTTTATTCGTTCACTGTTGGAATGTTACCTTGGATGAAGGAGAGCACGAGAAGGCATTGGATTTCGTATTTGCGAGGGGTTGTTTTCCATGTGGGTATATTTACTGCACTTTTAGTTCTTTTGTTAAAATTTTTTGGAATTGAAATTAATTCATTGTTTGTAAATTTATTTGCATTTATAACTGGGCTTGGGGCGATTATGGGATTCGCTGGTGTTATAATGAGGGTTGTTGAGCAAAATCTTCGCAAAGTAAGCACGGTAGATGATTTCATCTCGGTTTTTTTAGTTAGTTTATTTCTTATGTTTGTGTCTCTTTCGCTTATTGATTTAAGCTTTACAACCCCAATGTATTTAATTTCTGCCATCACTCTTTTCTACGCACCGCTTGGGAAAATAAGGCATTGTCTCTATTTCTTCTTTTCAAGGTTTTTCTTTGGAGTTCATCTTGGGCGTAGGGGAATTGTCCATAAATATACGGAGGTAAGCTATGGCAAATAATGGGAGTGTTCAAAAAGCGCTTGAAATTTTGGAAAAGCAGTTGAATCAACCTTTAAAAACTGCACTTGAAGTTTGTGCAAGATGTGGTATTTGTGCTGAAGCATGCCATTATTATGTAGCCGAACCTAAAGTTGAACATGTGCCAGCTTATAGAGCAGAACAATTGAGAAAAATATATAGAAAGAAGCATAATTTCTTTGGTAAATATGTATCATGGCTTGTAGACGCCGAAGAACTTGATGATGAAAAGTTTAACAAGCTTGTTGAAATGGCTTTTTCTGAATGCACTTTGTGTAGAAGATGCACTTTTAATTGTCCGCTTGGCGTGGATACCCCATTAGTTATGAGAACTATAAGAGCAATGGCAACTGCTACTGGGAAAGCACCTGAGATTTTGGTTATGCTTGCTGATTCAGCGATAGCTAAAGGAGAGAATCCAGAGATTTTCAAAGAAATGTTTCTTCAGCAAATTTCACAGCTTGAAAAAGAACTTCAGGAATTAACAGGTAATCCAGAAGCAAAAATTCCAGTTGAGAAGAAAGGCGCAAGGGTTTTATATGTTGGGCTTGCGGGTGCGCATACGATTATTCCGCCAGCGATAATTTTTAACGAAGTTGGTGAAGATTGGACTTTGAGTATTTATGAAGCTGCGAATTATGGGGTATTTCTTGGTGATGTTGAGAGGGCGAAGAAAATTGCCAAAAGGATAATTGATGAAGCAAAAAGGTTGAAAGTTCAGGAAGTTGTGGTCGCTGAATGTGGTCATGCTTGTGCTGCTCTTGTGTGGGATGCCCCAAATTGGTTTGCTGAGAAATTTCCATTTAGAATAAGAAGCGTAGTTGAAGTTGTTGCTGAATATATCCAAAAAGGTAAATTAACTCTTGACCCTAAAGCTAATTCTGAGCCAGTTACTTACCATGACTCGTGTAACCTTGCGAGAACGGGAGGTATATTTAGAGAACCAAGAATTATTTTAAAGGCTGTTGTAAAAGATTTTCGTGAGATGAATCCGAATGGGATAGAAAACTATTGTTGTGGTGGAGGCGGAGGTCTTGTAGCATTGCCTGAATATTACGAGAAAAGAATGAGAGCTGGCAAACCTAAGGCTGAACAGATAAAGAGAACGGGTGCGAAAATTGTAGCTGCAGCTTGTGAAAATTGTAAGCTTCAGCTTGGTGATTTGAATAATTACTATAATCTTGGTGTTGAAGTGAAAGGGCTTGTTGACCTGGTTGCAAATGCAATTTTATATAGAAAGAAAGCTTATGCAAGTTCAAATTAATTAAGCACCTGTGCCATCGGGTGATAACCTGGTGGTAAAAACCAAAGGTAAATTGCGATAAAAAACAAAACCTAAAACTAAGGAGGTCGACAAGCCATGAGAAAATCCTACTTCGTTATTTGGATTATTTTATCAGCATTTTTATCAACTTTGATCTTTGCCCAGGATCCTGCCAACTTTGGAACGAGTCTTCATAAGACAAGAGAAGGCAAACGCACCTGGTATAAGAGTGCAAATGGTGGATTTGAGAATATTACAAATATCCCTGTTGAAGATGTAAACTGTTTGAAATGTCACCCGGGCACAAAGGCAGATGAGACACCGATTGATCCTGCTACATATACCCCTGATTGCTATGATTGCCATAATTTTTCACAGGGTACAACTGTTTCAGATGACATCTGTCTTAAATGCCATAGCAGGCAAAAGAATGAAAAAGCACTTTATCCCGGAGTTGATGTTCACTTTGCGAAAGGCTTCAAATGTATGACATGCCACACAAAGAAAGAAACGCACGGAGATGGCAATTCATATCAAAGTTGGCTTGATCCCGGTGCAACAGAAGTGAAATGCGAAAACTGCCATTCACCACTTGCTAGCAATACTGCCCATGATATTCATTCAGCGAAAGTTCATTGCACCGCTTGTCATGCTAAGACAGTTATTTCGTGCTACAACTGCCACTTTGAGAGTGAAATTCAGGCTAAGATTAAACGACCATATGGTATAATTCGGGACTTTTTACTTTTGGTTAGAAGAATGCCAGAAGGGAAAGTATATTCAGGAACATTGATGAGCTTAACATACCAGGGTAAGTCATTTGTCACCATAGCTCCGTATAGGTCCCATGTTATTATGCCGAAAGATTCAACAAGGAAATGTTCAGAGTGCCATAATAATGCCAATGTTCAAACTTATAACCAAACTGGTGAGATTTATGTTGTTAAGTGGGATACTGCTCAGAAAAAATTAATCAACACCAAGGGAGTTATACCTGTTCCACCAAATTGGCAAACATCTTTGAAGTTTGACTTTGTTGATTACACGGGTAAGGTTGATTCAGCAACTGATCCAACGAAATGGGTATTTTTGAAATCTGGAACTGATTTAAGGCAGGAACTCAGTCAATATGTTGCGCCTTTGACCTCTGATCAAATGGCAAAACTTTCAATGGCTGTCTCTGTAAAAGATGCTGTTAAACTTATCCCATCGGAATTTAAACTTCTGCAAAATTATCCGAATCCGTTCAATCCAACGACGACGATCGAATTTCACCTGCCCAAAGAAACAAATGTCACTTTGAAAATTTACAACTCAATTGGTGTTGAGGTTAAAACTTTAATTTCAAATGTAAAGTATAGCGCTGGGATACATAAGGTTAACTTTGATGCAAGCAACTTACCAAGTGGTATTTATATTTACAAGATTACGACGCCAGAATTTAGTGACTACAAGAAGATGGTTTTGTTGAAGTAAAGAATTTTTCATTCATTTGGAATTTTGAAATTTAAGCTGCCTGCGGGGGCAATTTGCCCCCGTTTTTTGTTTAACTTGCTCTTTGAAATTTTGGGTGATTTTTTTAACTTTTTAAAAGTTAAAAATTAACCCAACATATTATGCCAGAAAAGAAAAGGACACCTAAGCAAACTGAGAGAAAGCGAAAGGAGACACGGGAGATAATTGATCCAAAATATCATTTTTTAATTTATATTTTGCTGATCGTTGCCTCGCTATTTATTTTCTTTAATGAATCGTTGTTCAAGGGTAAAATTTTTATTTCGGGTGATATAATCGCCTTTAAAAGTTGGAATGCTTTAATTGAAGACGCTCGAAACCAAAAAGTTCCGCTTCTATGGAATCCTTATATTTTTTCGGGAATGCCAGGGTATGCAAGTTTAAGTGTTGGACCTGAAAGACCATTTGATTTAATCGGTGTTGTACACGGTTTTATTTTAAATACTATTGCGAGTCTTTTTACAAGTCGTGAAGTTTTTGATATAGTTTTTTATATGGTTTTTTATCTCGTCGTTATGGCTATAGGTGTTTACCTTTTATCAAGGCATTTGATGTTTGGTAGGTTTATTTCTTTTGTTGTAGCTTTAGCGACAGTTTTTTCAACCTTTTTTATCGTTTGGATCACTGTTGGCCACCAGACGAAAATTATTACAATGTCAATGCTTCCATATGCGTTATTGCTAGTTGATAAACTCACAAACAAGTTTAAATTATTATACTTTGTTCTGCTCGTAATCGTCTTATGGGTTATATTTTCCGCGTCACATATTCAAATGATGTTTTATGTTTATCTTACTATTGCGCTTTATTATCTTGTTTATTTGATTTACAAGATTTCTAAAAAGGAGAATCTGCTTGGCCTGCTTCGTTCCGGGCTTCTTTTTGCCCTTGCTACAATCTTAACATTTGGAATTTTTCTTGATAAGTATTTAACTGTTCTTGAGTACAACAAATATTCTATAAGGGGGCAGCCACCAATTACTGAAAAAATTAAAGCACAAGAAGCACAAAAGTCCAACCCTCAAAAAACAGGGCTTGATTATGAATACGCAACTCAATGGTCATTTAGCCCTGGGGAAGTTTTCACTTTTGTAATTCCTTCCATATATGGATTTGGATGGAGAAATTACGCAGGCGTTTTAACTGGTGGGGAAACCGTTCGTATAAATACTTACTTTGGACCGATGCCATTTACTGATGCAGCGAATTATCTTGGTGGCGTCGTTGTTTTCTTGGCGATTGTTGGAGCTGTTTTCAATTTTAAAAAGAATATTTTTGTTAAGTTTCTTGTCATTCTTTCCCTGATTTCGCTTTTAATTTCGTTTGGTAAAGAGTTTCCGTTAATTTACGATCTTTTCTTTTATTATGTTCCATATTTTAACCGATTTAGAGTGCCAAGTATGATTTTATCTCTGGTTATGTTTGCAGCTCCGATACTTGCTGGATACGGATTAAACGCGATTATCGATTTTTATAAAACAGGGAGTTCGGAAAAAGTAAAAAATATTTTCAAGAATTTATCTTTCGCTTTTATAATCTTGTTTGTCCTTACCTTTATATTTCAGGGTTTCTTTTCGGATATTTATCGATCTCTTTTTGCCGATGATAAAGCAATTTCAATTGTAATTCGCAACAATTTTGGTTTTGTAAATCAGGAACTTTACAATAGAATTGCACCTCATGTCTATCAATTTATCTTTGATAACTTCTTAAAGGATTTTCGAATTTTCTTTATTCTTTTAGCCTTTTCATCTGGCTTAATTTATTTACTGATATCCAAGAGGATTAGTTTAAACTTATTCAACCTTGGAATTGCTGCACTTGTGTTGTTTGATTTATGGCGTGTTGATAGCATAACACTTCACTATTCAGATAAAGAAGAGCTCCGCTCGATTTATAATCCCCCTGATTATGTTGAATACATTAAACGGGACACGAGCCTTTATCGTGTTTTAGAAATTTCGGGTGGACAACCGGTAATGTCGAACCATCTCGCATTATATCGTCTTCAAAATGTTTATGGCTATCACGGTGCAAAAATTAGAGCGTATCAAGATTTAATAGATGTCGCTGGAATCCTTAACCCATTTGTTTTGAATCTCTTAAATGTTAAGTATATCATAAGTGATAGATATGACTCGATTTACGGCAATCTTGTTTTTAACGGAACGAAAAAAGTTATTTTTAACCCAAATTATCTACCGAGGGCGTTTTTGGTAAACCGTTATGAGGTTACTGAACCTTTGACTATACTTTTAAGGATGAAAAATGCTGATTTCAATCCTCGTGATGTTGTATTTCTTAAAGATTCGCTGGATGTAAAAGTTGATCCACCCGGTGAAAGCGCAAGCGCTGAAATCATGGAATATCAAATCCAGAAAATAAAGTTGAAGGTAAAAGCAACTGGAAATAACCTCTTGTTTTTAAGCGAAGTTTGGTATCCAAGATGGAAATGTTTTATCGATGGCAAAGAAGCTCCAATTTATAGGGCGAATTATGTTTTTAGAGCGGTTGTTGTTCCACCCGGTGAACATGAGGTTTTATTTATTTACAAAGACGAAAAATTTGAACTCGGAGGGAAGATCAGCTTAGCCTTGAACCTTTTTATAATTGCTTTGTTTTTTGTCTCACTTGCTCCTAATGTTATAGGGATGTTAAAAAAGAAGTTTCAAAAGTAAGTGAACATTTTGATCCTCGCACATAAAATGCCGTATCCACCTAAGGATGGTGGAAGCATTGTAACATTAAATTATGCTAAGGAACTTTCGCGTTTGGGGTGCAGTGTGACTATTCTTGCGATGAACACATATAAAAGAAGATTCAAGATCGAAGAAATTCCAACTGAGCTCAGGAATATGATCAAGTTTTACGCTGTTGATGTTGACACAAAAATTAGACCTTTATATCTTTTGGTTAATTTATTTCAAAAGAAATCATATCATATTTGGCGATATGGCTCTTCGGATAAGTTTAAAGAAAAGTTGATCGAGCTTTTAAAGAACAATAGATTTGATATTGTCCAGCTTGAAGGGTTATACCTTGCACCGTATCTTAATGTGATAAGGGAAAATTCAAAAGCAAAAGTTGTTTTACGAGCGCATAACATTGAATATGAAATACTTGAACGATATGCTGAGTGGGAAAAATCATTGCTGAAAAAATTATGGCTAAAAATTCAGGCAAGGAGATTGAAAAAGTATGAACTTGGGGTATTAAATAGTTTTGATGGTATTGTTGCCATTACAGATAGAGATGCAAAGATTTTTAAAGAAAGTGGTTGTAGAATTCCAATCCATGTTGCACCTGCCGGAATTGAGATTGAGAATTATAATCCAAGTGAAGGTAAAGAATCTGACTCGCTCTTTTTCATTGGTGCGTTAGATTGGTTTCCGAATCAGCAGGGTCTTGAATGGTTTTTGAAAAATGTATGGCCGAGGGTTTATGAAAAGTTTCCAAATTTAAAATTTTACATCGCTGGGAGAAATCCACATTTGTGGAAGTTCTCGAAGAAGATTTCAAAATTTCCAAATGTTGAACTTATTGGCGAAGTTGAAGATGCGCGTGAGTTTATGGGGTCGAAAGGGGTGATGATTGTTCCCGTTTTTTCGGGAAGCGG
Organism: Candidatus Kryptonium thompsonii; assembly: GCA_001442925.1. Classification (GTDB taxonomy): domain Bacteria; phylum Bacteroidota; class Ignavibacteria; order Kryptoniales; family Kryptoniaceae; genus Kryptonium; species Kryptonium thompsonii. The sequence continues at coordinate 1,621 of LDXX01000009.1, read as the reverse complement.
AATAAGGGTCAAGATAATTGAAGCGATGGCGATGGGTAAGATTGTTGTTACGACAAGCGTTGGCATTGAGGGTATTGATTATGGTTGTGTTAATAGCGTTCTGATTGCGGATACAGTTGATGAATTCATTGAGAAAACGGTGTTTGCTTTGATGGAGGTAAAAAATCGAAATCAGGATAGGGAAACCACATTAAGTTTTGTCAGACAAAATTTTGATGTGAAGAAAATTGTTATAAAAAATATTGATTTTTATGAAAATTTAATTTCAAAGTGAGATATGGATTTGATAGAAAGGGGAAGGTATATCATAGAGTTGAATAAAATTATTGAAAAATTTAGGTTAAGCAAATTTAAAAAATTTTTAAAGTACCCTCTTTGGACGGTTAAAGTATCCATCTTAAGTCGAATTCTGCACAATTTTTTAAGGGACAAGGTAGCTATTAATTCTAAAGTTAAATTATTTTTTGATGAAGAAATGTATTTAACTTATCCGCCCAATTATGGGATTAAATTTTATAATGCGTACGTTGAAGAAGACTGCGAGGTAAGAGCAACAAAGTTTTTAATAAAAAATTTATCTAAAGGTGATATATTTTTTGATATAGGTGCAAATCAAGGTTATTATAGCATATTATCTTCTAAATTGGTGGGAGATAGTGGAAAGGTTGTCGCTTTCGAGCCCGATCCAAATGTGTTTAAGATATTACAGAAAAACAAGAGAGATAATATGACTATTTTAAATTATGCTGTTTCAGATGAAAATGGGCCAGTAGAGCTATACTCTTTTTCATCACTTTCAACACTATCAACGTTAGTTAAAACTTACTCTGCAATGGTTGCGGAGGAACGTAAATTTAAACCTGTTAGATTTACTGTTAAATCAATAACGCTTGATTCATTTTGCTCAAATTTTAAATTGATCCCAACCTTTATGAAAGTTGATGTAGAAGGGGCGGAATTTTTAGTTTTGAAAGGCGCTGAAACAATTCTGAAGAAATATGATCCAATTATAATTCTTGAAACTTGGGTTGATAACTTTGATACTTTCCATAAAGATGTTCTTGAATTTGCAATCAAATTAGGCTATAGAACCTACATTATAAATGAAGATGGCGCCATTGAATTTGCGCGTGATTTAACAAAATATTTTGAAAAATTACTTAATAGATATAAGATAATTGGTGAAAAGTTATACACAGATAACTTAGTTTTCATGAAATCATGAGATTAACCTTTATTGGTTCATTTGTTAAGCTGAAAACCGGGATTGAGCGAGTAAATGAAGAGTTAATTAATCTTTTAGTTCAAGATGCTGAGGTTGAACACATTAATATAATTGCGCCGAGGAACAAGGCTGATTTTCGTGAGGATATTACAAAAAGCAACAAGATTTCAATACATACATTTCCACCATCATTATTAAAGGCCCCGTTTTATGTTAATAAATTTTTAAAAACTGTTTATAAAAATCCTGTCTTAGTCATAGCTAACATTAGGCCCTTGGCAATTTTAGTCTATAAGTTCTATCCATTTTTTCATAAAAAGACAAAAATACTTCAAATTGTTCCTGATATTATCGCCTGGCACTATCCGAAGTTTTTCCCATTTTTAACATCTTTTA
>LDXX01000008.1 GCA_001442925.1 Candidatus Kryptonium thompsonii | reverse complement strand
TTGAAAATGTCTCGGTTTATTATCTTGATCAGACGGATAAAAACTATTTTGACCCGAACAACATATTTGATGCGGAAGGATTGAGGCAAATAACAGCTCAAACTTCAATGAGATTGAAGGAAAAGAATGAAATAGAAAGGGAAACAGAAGTTGCCATAAAGCAAAAGGATGTTGAAACCTTCAAATTAAAACTTCAGCTTGACAAGGACAGGGCTTTTGCTGAGGCTGATCAAAGTTATCAGGTGGAAACATATAAAGCAAAACGATATGCTGAAATTGAGCAATTTAAAGCTGAGCAAGACAGAATAGCGCGCGAGGCTGTGATTCAAAAAGAACGCGCAATAAGAGAAGCTGAAATCCAAAGCGAGGCAGCTTTGGTGAAACAGGCAAAATTGAAAGAGGAAGCCGAGATTGAAAAACAAAAGGCAATTGAGCAATTGAAACGTGATGTTGAAATATCAATTTTGCTTAAGGAGAAAGAAAAGGCGGAAGCCGAGGCTTTGAAGTTGCAAGCAAATGCAATCGAAGAGGAAGCGAAGCAGAAAATAATAACCGTTGCTGAAAAAGCAAAAGCAGAAAGGTTAAAGGAAATTGCATTAATTGAAGCATTAAAGGAACTTGAAGTGGCTGAGCAAAGAGCTAAAGCAGTTGAAATACTAGCTAAATCAAAAATGAAGGAAGGTGAATCGGAAGCATTTGTTAGAATGAAAAAATTTGAGGCTGAAAATGTTTTGAGTGAAAAGATAATAAATAGAGACATCTTGTTAAGCTTAATCGAAAAAGCTCCAAGTATATTAAGCGAGCTTATGGCGCCCGCAAAAAATATAGAAGGCATTAAAATATTTCAAATAGATGGAGGACACCGAACTGACAATTTGCAATCTTCTTCAATCCCACTTGGGCTCATCAACGCGATAATTGGGGCGGGTGCTTTGATCCCAATTTTGAGGGAGTTAATAGATTTTTCAAAGGTGGATAAAAATGTCATCGAAAAAATAGCAGAGTATATCCCAAGTATAAAACAAGCAATCAAACAATAAATTAAAAACAAAATGGCAAAATCCTATGAAAAACGAAGCAATTGAAAATGTTTTCAGAATGATCAAAGAGAACAAGATTAAAATGGTTGATTTGAAATTTATGGACTTCCCTGGACAGTGGCAGCATTTCAGCGTTCCTGTACATGAGTTAACAGAGAAATCATTTGAGGAAGGCTTCGGATTTGATGGATCAAGTATACGTGGATGGAAAAGTATCAACGAAAGTGATATGCTTGTTATCCCTGATCCAACAACTGCCTTCATTGATCCGTTTATCGAGGTTCCGACTATAAGTTTAATCTGTGATGTTTATGACCCTTTGACAAAGGAAAAATATGAAAGATGCCCACGCTACATTGCTCAAAAAGCTGAAGCATACTTAAAATCAACAGGGATTGCTGATACAGTTTATTTTGGACCCGAAGCGGAGTTTTTTATCTTTGATGATGCGAGATTTGATCAAAATGCTCATGAAGGGTATTACTATATTGATTCAATTGAGGGGCAGTGGAATTCGGGAAGGGATGAGAAGCCAAATCTTGCCTATAAGCCAAGGTATAAAGAAGGTTATTTCCCAGTTCCACCGACTGATTCACTCAACGACATAAGAAATGAAATGGTTTTAATTATGGAACAGTGCGGTCTTGAAGTCGAAGCTCAACATCATGAGGTGGCAACAGGTGGGCAGTGCGAGATCGATTTTCGTTTTGCTCCGCTTGTGAAATGTGCGGATAACCTTTTGATCTTTAAATACATTGTTAAGAATGTTGCACGAAGGCATGGCAAAACTGCTACATTTATGCCGAAACCATTGTTTGGCGATAACGGTTCGGGGATGCACTGTCATCAAAGTTTATGGAAAAATGGTCAACCTTTGTTTTATGGTAATGGATATGCAAATTTAAGCGAGATCGCGCTTTACTACATTGGTGGAATTTTAAAACACGCGCCGGCTTTGTGCGCCTTTACAAACCCAACGACGAATTCTTACAAACGTCTCGTTCCTGGATTTGAAGCCCCGGTGAATCTTGCATATTCGCAGAGAAATAGAAGCGCTGCGATTCGAATCCCAACCTATTCATCAAGTCCAAAGGCAAAAAGAATCGAAGTGAGATTTCCCGATGGCTCTTGCAATCCATATCTTGCTTTTGCTGCGATGTTGATGGCAGGAATTGATGGAATTATAAATAAAATCGACCCTGGCGAGCCACTTGACAAAGATATTTATGCTCTTCCACCTGAGGAACTTAAAAATGTTCCTTCAACTCCTGGTTCACTTGAGGAGGCATTGAGGGCGCTTGAAAAAGATCACGATTTTCTTTTAAGAGGCGATGTCTTCACAGAAGATGTTATAGAAGCATGGATAAAATATAAATGGGAGAAAGAAGTTAACCAATTGCGCATGCGCCCCCATCCGTATGAATTTGTGCTTTATTTTGATGTGTGATTACATTTTTGATCGTGGCTAATTTTATTGCCAAATGTTGGCGGAGAACCCTGAGGTTTCATGAATTTGAACCTTATGATTTGAATTTTTAAAACGGGTTTAAAATCTGAGGGAAATTATTGCCTGATTTTAGAGTAATTGCTATATTTGTAAGCAGGATAGCTTGAAAATTTAAACTTTTGATGTGATAATGAGAAGAATAATCGTTTTTTTGGTGCTAGTTTTATCAATCGGGGTCTCCGCCCAAGATTTGAAAAGATATTTTCAACTTGCGAGCGAAGAGTTCAATGTTCCAGCAGAATTGCTTGAAGCAATTGCATTTGTAAATACAAGGTGGGTTCACATAGAGCCTGAGAAATTTACCCCAGCTTGCGATGACAAACCACCTGTTTATGGGATCATGGGTTTGAGGGATGATGATTGGTTTGGGCATAGTTTAGTTGAAGGAGCAAAACTTATCAATGTCCCTGTAGAGGTTGTTAAAAGGGATGTTTATCAAAACATAAGAGCAGGTGCAGCTTTGCTTGCAAAGCTTTCAAATGAAAAAGGATTGAAAAAAGGCACATCAAAAATTGAAGATTATAAAGATGTCGTTGCTAAATTCAGTGGTATACCGCAACCTGAAATAGCCCAAATCTTTGCTTACGATGTTTATAAGGTTTTGTCAACGGGTTTTAATGAGTTTGGCATAGAAATCGAGAGAAAAGAAATTGATATGTCAATTTTCCCGAAAGATTTGTTTGAAAGGAGTGGATTAAAAATCATAAAGCCAGATGAGATAAATTCCGAAGATTATCCGCCAGCGGTGTGGGATCCAAGTCCAAATTACGAAGCGAATAGACTTTACACGACAAGAATTGTAATCCATGTGACGCAAGGAAATTTCGCTGGCTCTGTTTCGTGGTTAAAAAATCCAAATTCAAAAGCAAGCGCTCACTATGTCATTCGTAGTTCTGATGGATACATAGTTCAACTTGTCAGAGAGAAAGATAAAGCATGGCATGCAAAATGTTGGAATAGTTTCACGCTTGGAATTGAGCATGAGGGTTATATTCAGGATCCCGATCGTTGGTTTACCCCTGTGATGTATCTTGAATCTGCAAAACTTGTAAGGAACATGGTGAACAGGTGGGCGATCCCCGTAGATAGCAATCATATCATAGGGCATAACTTTTGGCAGCAACCCCAATGGCCTGTGGTTCGACAAGAATGGGATTTTGCAAAATACGATCAAGGCTCGCCTTCTTGTAATGACCATACCGATCCAGGTCCAGGTTGGAATTGGGGATATTATTTAAGTTTGATTCGTTCAGATCAAACCCCGCCAAAAGTTATTTCTGTTTCCCCTGAGTCAGGGGCACGCAACTTTCTTGCTTATAAATCAGTTGTGATCAATTTTTCAGTCCCCATGGATAAATCTTCTGTTCAAGCGAATCTTGTGATAACTCCAAATGATACTGTAAGTTTAATATGGAGTTCGGATCAGCGAACGCTTGAGATAAAACCGAACAAGTTCTGGGAGTTTTCAACGACATACACGATAAAAATTGACACTGGGGCTAAAAGTGTTTTTGGTTTAAAAATTGATGGGGATGGTGATGGTGTACCTGGAGATCCATATTATGTGGAATTTACTACAACCGCGCCTGATGTTTATCCACCCGTTGTTGAAAAAGGTTATCCGGTGGGTGAAAATGTGAGTGTTTATGCTGAGATGAAATTTGTTTTTAATGAGCCAATTGAGAGTGCAAGTTTGGCGAGTAGGGTTAGATTAGTTGATGAAAATGATCAGTCTATTTCAATAACATCGGGGAAACATGTAGTAAAGGATGACAAAAGCATTGTCACTTTTAAACCCGCTAGTCCACTTTTGAGTGATAAAATTTACAAAGTTAAGTTTTTGGCTGGCTTGAAAGATTTGTTTGGGAATGCCACAACATCTGATTATGTGTTTGAATTTAGAACAGATCCGGGAGTTTTTTATAGTGGAAGCGTAATTGATTCTTTTGAGACGGTAAATTCTTGGTGGCAGCCATCTCAAAGCGGAAGCACAACTGGTGTGGAAGCCAACTTTGTTGCTTCAAGTGAGAAGAAGTTTCGCGGTTCAAATTCCGGTAAGTTAACTTACCGTTTTTTGGGAGAAAGTGGTGGTCTCATCAGGATTTTCAATCCTTCAAAACCAAATGTCTCCGATGGACAAGGAAACATTGGTCTGTGGGTTTATGGTGATTTGAGCGGGAATCAAATTGAGTTTTGGTTTTATAACCCTGACAATTATCCTGTGAATCTTGGCTCGATAAATTGGTATGGATGGAAATTTGTATCGTATCCAATCGCATCTGTTCCCGGCTCTAACAAGCAATTTCATAGTATTGTGATAAAACAGATTCAGGGAGCTGATAAAGAGGGTGAAATTTACTTTGATGATTTACAGGTTGGCGGTAAAATTACATCGGTTGCTCAGAATGAAATTCCTGTTGACTTCTCACTTGAACAAAATTATCCCAACCCATTTAACTCATCTACTTTGATTAGGTTTAGCCTACCCGAGCGAGTGCAAGTTAAACTTTGTGTTTACGATATTTTAGGGCGATTGATCGCTGTTATTGTCGATAGTGAACTTGAGCCTGGGGTTCATACTGTTAAGTTTGAGGCTGATGATTTGCCTTCTGGAGTTTACTTTTATAGAATTAATGCTGGGGGATTCTTTAGCGTCAGAAAGATGGTGCTTATGAAGTAAGGATTAATTTGTTTTATTTCCTACCGTTTCATAAATTGTTTCGGTATGTTTTCGAAGAAACCTTTTAGCGAGGATGAAGAGGATTGCAATTCTTGGTTCAACTGGTTCTATAGGGAAAAACGCTATTGAAGTTATTTTAAATTTCCCAAATAGATTCAAGGTCACATATCTTGCTGTTAACAAAAATATAAAGCTTCTACTTGAACAGGTAAAACTTCTAAAGCCGAAAGGGGTTGTAATTTTCGACAAGGAGAAAGCCGAGGAGTTTTCAAATTTTGTCAATGGTGAAGTCGAGGTTCTTTCTGGTGAAGAAGGTTTGCTTGAGGTTGTGAGTAGAGATGATGTTGACATTGTCTTAAACTCTCTCGTCGGGTTTTCAGGTTTAAAGCCAACTATAAAAGCAATTGAGAGCAAAAAAAGGATCGCACTTGCAAATAAAGAAACTCTTGTCGTTGCGGGCGAAATTATCACAAAGCTTTTAAGAGAGAACAATGTTGAACTTATTCCAGTTGATAGTGAGCATAATGCAATTTTTCAATGTCTCGTTGGAGAAAAAATTTCGGATATTAACAGAATAATTTTGACCGCTTCGGGAGGTCCGTTCCTGTACAAAAATAAAGCTGAGCTTGAAAATGTGACGGTTGAGGAAGCTTTAAAACATCCGAATTGGAAGATGGGAAGTAAGATAACGATTGATTCGGCAACTTTGATGAACAAGGGTCTTGAGGTGATCGAAGCACACTGGATTTTTGGTTTGCCAGTTGATAAAATAAAGGTCGTAATTCATCCGCAGTCGGTGATTCATTCAATGGTCGAGTTCATAGACGGCTCTATAAAGGCACAGCTTGGTGTGCCTGATATGAAAATACCAATTCAATATGCTTTAACTTATCCCGAAAGGAAACATGCAAACTATGGTCAAGTTGATTTCGTAAAGCTTGGGCAGATGACATTTCTTGAACCAGATCTTGATAAATTTGAATGTTTAAAAATTGCCTATGAAGTTGCAAAACTTGGTGGAACTTATCCAACAGTTTTAAACGCTGCCAATGAGGTCGCTGTCGAAGCTTTTCTTAATAGAAAAATAAAGTTTACGATGATACCTGAGGTAATAAAGAAAGCGATAGATGCACACAAGCCTAAGTTCAATCCCGATCTTGATGATATTCTAACCGCTGATTCTGAAACAAGGAAATTTGTAAAAAACCTAGAGGGGATGGATTAAATATGGAAATCATAAAAACCATATTCTATTTCGCTATAACGATTGGAATCCTTGTCCTTGTTCATGAATTTGGTCATTTTATAGCTGCGAAACTTTCAAAGATGAAAGTTGAGGTCTTTTCCATTGGATTTGGGACAAGGTTAATTGGAAAGAAAATTGGTGAAACGGATTATAGAATTTCCGCTTTTCCACTTGGTGGTTATGTTAAAATTGCAGGGATGGTTGATGAAAGTTTGGATACTGGTTTTGTCAGTTCAAAGCCTGAACCCTATGAGTTCAGAAGTAAGCCATTTTATCAGAAATTTTTTGTTATCACTGCTGGTGTGATAATGAATATGATACTTGCTGTATTCCTTTTCTGGGCAATTTTTATGGTGGAGGGGAAAACATTTAGAAATGTTAATGAAGTTGGTTATGTTATTCCGAATTCACCAGCGTTTGAGGCTGGATTTAGAGAAGGGGATAAGATTTTAACTTTGAATGGCAGGAAAATCAATTATTGGGACGATATAATAAGAACAGCTTTTGTTGATGATTTGACAAAAGATCTTTCTTTTGAGGTTCAGCGTGATGGTGAAAAGATTTTTATATCGATTCCACGCACTAAAATTTCTGAATTCTCATCCGAGGATGCACTGGGAATTTTACCTGCACATGTTGAGGTAATGGTAATGGCGGTTGAACCAGGTCGCCCAGCGCAAAAAATAGGGATACAGTCCAAGGATGTTATCGTCTCCGTTAACGATGAAAAAATTTATAGTCCTGCGCAACTTACATCGATAATAAAGTCAAATGCCGGGAAAGAAATAACATTGAAAATAAAGCGTGGTGATAAAATTTTTGACCAGAAGATTACCCCAGATGCGGATGGAAGGATTGGAGTGCAAATTGCAAGTTTTTATAATGGTCCGGTAAAAAAGGAAAGTTATAATCCGCTTGAAGCGCTGTGGATCGGAGTGAGAGAGACTTATAGAGTTTCTGCTCTCACTGTAAACGGCATAAAGCAGCTAATCACAGGTAAAATTCCATTTCAAAAGGGAGTTGCTGGACCGATAAGGATTGCGAAGTTTGCCACCCGAAGTGCTGATGCGGGCTTTACCGCATTTCTTGGATTTATGGCAATTTTAAGCATAAGCTTGGCATTTTTAAATATATTTCCATTCCCAGGGCTCGATGGTGGACATCTTGCGATTTTAGTGGTTGAGGCAATTATAAGAAGGGAACTTTCCTATAGAGTTAAAGTTGCAATTCAGCAGGCTGGAATAATTATACTCATAATTTTGATGATATTTGTGCTTTACAATGACATTGTTCATTTTTAGGTTGTGATTTTGCTCACTGAAAAGAGATAATTTTGATAGCTAAATTCAAAATAGAATTAAAATAAAAATTTGGGGTGTGCTATGAAAAAGATTTTGTTTTTGCTCCTTTTTTCAACGCTTGCGATAGGGCAGGTTCAAATTCAAGTTTCGGCTCCTGCTACGCTTGATCAGGTTAATGTCGCCGATCTTGATGTTAGTAAACTAACGGATTTGCCACTTTTATTTGCTGTGACAATCACGAATATGGGTGAACCAATCAATATAAAATTACATTTTCAAGTTTTTGCCAAAATTGGAAATGAACCAGAAGATATTTTTGCAGATGCGTGGAGTTTACCGTTTACAGTTGACAGGATATTAAGTTTCACAAATCAAGATCTTGCTTCGGGGAGAACCAGCATAAAAAGTGATAAGGAAAGAACTCAGATTTACGAGGATAAAATAAAAAAGATAAAAGATTTAGCTCAATCAACGGGAAGATTACCAGCGGGAAGGTATAGGTTTGTAATTCAACTTTTGAACGAATCTGAAACTTCAACTTTGAGCACATGGGAAAAAGTTTATGAGGTAGTGAATCCATCAAGAATTGATCTCATTTCACCATCCTACCAATCTGAGGTTAGGACGCAATTCCCAATTTTTAAGTGGATCGCTCCATATTTTAAAGAGTTTGAAATTTTCGTTTATGAGAAGCTTCCCAATCAGACAACACCCGAAGAAGTTGTATCAGGCGATAAAAACTTGAGGTGGAAGTACAAAACAACCGAAACTCAAATTCAATATCCACGAGAAGCTTTACCACTTGAAGATGGGAAGACATATTTTTGGTATGTTAAATCTTATCTTCAAGGTAGCCGTGGAACTGAGGAAGTGAGAAGTGAAATATGGAGTTTTGATGTTAAGCTTGGTGTGCCATCAGTAAGTCGAACGACCCCAAATCTTACGCCAGAGCAAAAACGAAATCTTGAAAATTTGATTAGAATGCTGAATCAAAGTGGAAACAATGAAATCGCTGCTTTACTAAGCGGTATTATATCTGATTTTATCGTCTTAATTGATGGAAGGCCAGCAACCCCTTCTGAAATTGAGGAAGTTCTTAGACTTTTGTCAGATAAGGATAAATATGAAGTGATAGCAATTGAAGAAAAATAAAATTGAATGATAAAAATGAAAAAGGAAATTTTAAAACTTGGGTTAATTGGGGCATTTGCTCTTATATTTCTTGGTTTTGTAAATTACGCCCCAACAATTGCTGTTGTTCAACTTGTTAAGAACAAAGCGTATCATAAACCACCAAAAATTGAGGAATGGAAACCCGCACAGAAGGGTGCAGGGATTGAATCTGGAACAGTTGTTAAAACTGAAAGCAAATCTTTTCTTCTCATCAAATTTCTTGATGGTAGTTTTCTTAGGGTTGATGAAAATACGACGCTTGAAGTTGTTGGTGAAAATCCGAAGGGGAATTACGCAAGAAAGGTTAACATCGAAAATGGCGGAGTTGATTTCAAGGTCACCAAAGTTAAAGGTAAATTTGAATTTACAACACCTTTATCCGTCGCTACGATAAGAGGGACGGAAGGGGCTTTGTTTTCAAGAGTTGATGCAGATACTTTGATGGTAAGGGAGGGTGAGGTTGATTTCTTTAATAAAATTTCAAATTTAAGCAGGACTGTAAAAGCGGGGGAAGTTGGAATCTCAACTAAGGATGGAGAGATAACAACACGCTCAATGACTGAGTCTGAGAAAAGAAAATCTGAGGAAATAAAAAAGGCAATTGAGAAAAGGGAAATCGAAATAAGAGGAAAAACGGGGGAAGGAAAAGAAATTAGAATCAAAATAAAAGAAAAATAACAAGGTGAACAAGATAATCACTGCGTTTGCATTTGTTTTTCTATTTTCGACTGCTTCCCCCGCTCAAACAAAACATATTTTAAGTGTCATCCCGACTCAAAGAGGAATAGAAGGAAAGGATTTGAAACTTAGAGTTGAATTCACAAATGTAGCCGATCTATCCAAAGTAAAGTTATTTTATAAGTCAACAAGGGAAGGTGATTTTAAACAAATTGAAATTCCCTTGTCTCGTGAAAATATCGTCGTGGTTACAATACCTGGTGAAGATGTGAAATCTCCAGCGCTTGAACTGTTTTTCGAGGTTATAGATAAAAATCGTGAAATAAGCTATTTCCCTGGGAAAACTCCCTACGAATTAATGCAGATTCCAATTTTAACTACGGAAGGAGCAGGGGCAGTTATAATTTTAAGCCCTGATAAAGGTGCAACTGTTCGACAGGAAGAAGTGGTTATATCTGCTTCACTTATAGAGGTTGAAAATTTTGATCCTGAAAAAACACAGATTTTGTTTGATAATATTGATGTTACAAAATGGGCAATGGTATCCGCTGAGCTTATTACCTTTGTCCCTGAGAATGCAAATTTACAGATTAAGCCTGGCAGACATAGAGTTGCAATAATTTTAAAGGATACGCTTGGTAAGGTCGTTGCGCAAACTTCGTGGGATTTTTATGTTTTATCACCTGTTGAAATCACACGAAGAGAACGAGCAATTAATTATGGTGCAAATTTTGAACTTGAGCTAAGGCAGGAATCAGTCAAAAATCAGGGCAACTTCTATGTTCGTGGCAGAGGGAATTTCAACAGCAGTTATAGGTTTTTAAATCTTAACACAAATTTATACTTGACAAGTGAAGAGCGTTCAAACATTCAACCACAGCATAGGTTTTTAATTGAAGGCAATTTGTCCGATTGGGTTAAGATTGGGGTTGGTGATGTTTACCCCAACTTTTCTCCGCTTGTGTTAAGTGGGTATAGAGTTAGGGGATTTTATGGTAAGCTTGATTTGAGATATTTTCAGGTTGAGGTTATAAATGGTGAGACAAGGAGGAAAATTGAAGGCTCTTTATCAAGAGAAATTCCAATTGATAGTTTAACTGGAACACTTCCACAAAATAGTATCTATGACACTACAACTGGGAAGGTTCTCATCTTCAGTTATGGCGCTTATAAGAGAAATCTTTTCGCTGTTAAGCCAGCTATTAAATTCAAGAAAAATTTTGAGCTTGGCTTCACTTATCTTGTCTCGGAAGATGACAAGGCATCGATAAAGTTCGGGGGTAATCCACAAAAAAATGTTGTGCTGGGTTCAAATCTTTTGCTTTCATTTGATGGTGGAAAAACGGAGATAAGAGCACAAGGTGCTTTAAGTGTGAGGAATGAAAATTTGAAAGCAAAAAGTTGGACGGACACAGATATAGATTCGCTTTTTAAAGATACGCCAGATTTAAGGGATAACTTGAAGAAATATCGCCCTTTGATTGAGAAATTTGTTCCATTAAACCAGTATATAGTTCCTATAAATCCACTTGGGCTTTCTTCGCTTGCCTATGAAGCGAGTTTAAATTTGAACTACTTTGGAAACTTTTTCAAGTTTGATTACATCTTTCATGGAAATGAATATTTATCATTTGGTCAACCTTATTTGAGACAAGATATTCAAGGTTTCAAAATTTTTGATAGATTAAGGTTACTAAAGAATCAAGTGTTTTTGACATTTAGGTATGAAAATTTAAACGATAATACGAAAAGACAGCGGGACTATACGACCAAATTCATCAATTGGGAAGTTTCGGGAATGTATTCACCACTTATAAATTTACCAAACTTATCTGTAACATATTCACAATCAGCGAGCAATAATGGTTTACCATACACTGATACGCTTAAAGCGTTAGATGTAGTTGTAAATAAGTTAAGTTTCGATGTCAGCTATAATTTTGAATACATATTCAGAAACCGTGTAAGCTTTACATTTTCTTTAACTGGATCTGATGATAAAACCGTTTTGAACTCTGATTTTAATAATACAGCTTTTGTTTTTTCGCTTTATTCCGATTTGAGGGAAAATCTTCGTGGTAATTTTCTTTTAGCTTTTAATAATTCGAAGTTTAAAAAGCCCATTTTTGATGCATTGGGAAAATTTATTGGGACGGGCGAGGAAAAATTTAATTACATTTCTTTCGGGACTGGTGCTGATTATAGCTTTGGGAAGATGCGCGTGTGGGGTAATTTGGCGCCGAGTTTTGGGGATCTGAAACGACTTTACATTTATTTTGGTGGCTCTTATGAGATCGCAAGGAATCAAAGTTTGAATTTTAACTGCAATCTGCTGTTTTATAGTTATATTGACATTGTTGCGTATTTGACTTATAAGATAACTTTTTAAGTGATGGATAGAAAAAAAGTTAAATATGAAATTTTAAAAGTCTCACTATTTATCGCGCTTGTAAGTGCCATTATTTCTTTCTTTGTTGGTGAATATATCCCAGCTTTAAAGGGGATTGAGTTAAAGACAATAGATTTGCGCTTTAATTATAGAGGGCCTGTGGATAACTTTGCGGATTCGTCAAAGATTGTAATTGTTGCCATTGATGAATCTTCGCTTGATCGAGCACCCCATAGATGGCCATGGCCGAGAAGTTATTATGCAAAGTTGTTGAGAAACTTAAAGAAAGCAGGTGCGCGTGTTATAGCTTTTGATATCAATTTCGACTCACCAGATAAAAATCCCGAATGGGATGAGGAGCTTAGAAGAGCAATAGAAGAAGCAGGAAATGTTGTCCTTGCGGGTCGCGAAGTAAAAGGGACCACCTTTAAAAGCAAGGTTATTGAAGCGAAGAACCTTTTGAGGAATATTTTCATCGGAACTAAAGGTTCTCAGCCGGGGATTGTTGAGGTTCTACGTGATTACGATGGCGTTTGTAGAAGATATGTTCCTGTATTCTCAGCAGGGGATACCATTTTCCCAAGCTTTGGGCTTGCTATTTTGCTTTTATATTACGGGTTGACGATAGATTCGGTTTATGATTTTCCATCAAAAATTCCATTTGAAAATGGCTATTTTAAGGTAGGCAATTTAAAAATTCCAAAATTCGATGATAAGACTTGGCTTATAAACTTTGCAGGACCTGCGGGCACTTTCAGATACATAAGTTTTATTGATGTCCTTGATGATAAAGATTTTAAGACAAATGATGAGATCAAATACGGTGACATAAATACATTTGATGACCCTGAGTTTGGACTTTTGCATGACGAAGTTTTTAAAGATAAAATTGTGATCATTGGGAGTGCTATTCCTGAGTTTAAAGGCGAACTTGGTGATCTACTACCAAGCCCATTTGTAAGGGATGAAAGTAATTTAATGTATGGTGTTGAAATTCACGCAAACGCAGTTGCAACTGTCCTTGAACAAAAATTTATAAGGCGAACATCTGGCGTTGTTTCGTTTTTGATAATCTTTATGTTTTCTTTTTTGAGTTTTATGCTTGCTACCAGCGTAAGACGTTTAAGAATACATCCAGAATTCATAGTTGAAATTTTAGTAGTATTAAGTTTGATTTTACTTTTTGCTTTATGGTCTTATCTTACCATACTTGCTTTTGAAAATAATTTTATACTTCCAACGGTATCTCCAGTTCTTGGCGGTTTTGCTGCTTATCTTGGTTCAGTTGTTTACCAATATCTAACCGAAAGGAAACAAAAGAAAGTTATTAAAACGATATTTAGTTATTATGTTCATCCATCGGTTGTGAATCAACTTATTTCAAATCCACATCTTGTTCGACTTGGTGGTGAGAAGAGAGAGATGACGGTTTTGTTTACCGATCTTTGGAATTTCACAACGATAAGTGAGGCATATCCTCCAGAATTTATTTTTAATCTTTTGAATGAATATTTTGAAGTGATGACGAAGATTGTTTTTAAGTATGGTGGGACGCTTGATAAATACATTGGAGATGCTCTCGTTGCTTTTTGGGGTGCTCCTATTCATTACGAAGATCATGCTTTAAGGGCTTGTCTTTGTGCACTAAAAATGCAGTTTGAACTTGAAAAATTAAGAATGCGATGGGAAAAGGAAGGGAAACCTTTACTTTATATGCGAATTGGAATTAATACAGGTGAAATGATCGTTGGAAATCTCGGCGGTTATGGTAGGTTTAATTACACTGTGATAGGTGATAGTGTTAATCTTGGTGCAAGACTTGAATCGATAAACAAAGAGTTTGGGACGAACATAATCATAAGTGAATATACTTATGAAAAAGTTAAAGACTTTTTCAGCGTTAGAGAGATCGGCAGTATAACAGTAAAGGGGAAGACCAAGGCAGTAAAAATTTATGAACTGATTGATGTTTTAACCTTAGATAAAAAACTCGTTAAGGTTATGGAGTGAAAACTTTGTTTTTCACCCTGTTGTAGATTATGTAAATCCCATCGAGGACAAGGGTCGGTTCATAAAAATCAATTGAGTTTGTGTGCTTGATTATCGTTTTTGCAAGACCACCCGTTGCGATAACTTTTGCATGTTGACCTATAACATTTTTAATTCTTTTTATCATTCCTTCCATTGCATCAACAGCTCCATACATTATCCCTGATTGCATACTTGAAACTGTATTTCTCCCTATCACATCTTTTGGGAAATGAAGCTCGATCTTTGGAAGTTTTGCAGCTCTCCTGTGAAGTTCAGCTGCGCTCGTTTCAATTCCTGGGGCTATGACTCCACCAAGGTATTCACCTTTTTCCGATACGACATCATAGGTTGTTGCGGTTCCGAAATCAACAACTATAATGGGTCCGCCGTATTTGGTATAACCGGCGACGGCATTGCATAGTCTGTCAGCCCCAACAGTGGTAGGGTCATCATATAGAATTTTTATCCCAAGATCGAGTTCAGCTGAGATAAGCACAGGGTCAATTTTAAAATGTCTTTGACTCATCCAGACAAAAACATCTGTAAGATTTGGGACAACGGATGAAATTCCAATACCTTTTATGCTTTCAGGTTTCACATTTGTATCTTCGCAGAAAAATTTTACAAGTAGCCATGTCTCATCTTCTGTTCTTGTTATCAGACTTGACACTCGCCAGTCATGTACTAATTTCCCATCTTTATAGATCCCGAAAACAGTATGTGTGTTTCCAATATCAATTGCCAAGAACATTTTTACCCTCCGGCGCTGATTTCAATTTCGTTTATAAAAGAAAGGATATGTTCTTTAATTTCGTCCCTGACCTTTCTAAAAACTTTCATTCGTTCTTCTTTTGTTCCAGTTGCTTCAGCTGGATCTTCAAAGCTCCAGTGGATTCTTTTAACCTGGCCAGGGAAAGTTGGGCATGATTCTTTTGCTCTATCGCAAACAGTTATGACATAGTCAAACTTTTGTCCAAGAAATTCGGATACATGTTTTGATTTGTGATTTGAAATATCTATTCCAATTTCTTTCATCACTTCGATGGCAAGCGGATGGACAAATGAGGGATGAGTTCCAGCGGAAAAGACTTCAAATTTGTTGTTTCCAAAGTGTCTTAATAATCCTTCAGCCATTTGGCTTCGACAGGAATTACCTGTGCAGAGGAATAAAACTCTTATCATTTTTTAATGACTTTATTTTAAAGAAGGGAGACACGAAAGGTCTCCCTTATGAAGTTATACTGGTTGGAGATATTTTTCAAGTCGTGAGAGGAGATTTCTCTTTGGCATTGCTCCAACTATTTGTTCTAGGACGCGACCATTTTGAAAGAGCATAAGCGTTGGGATGCTCATTATCCCATATTTCATCGCTGTCTTTGGATTGTAGTCAACATTTAATTTACCAACTTTTAATTTGTTGCTATATTCATTTGCGATTTCCTCAACAATTGGAGCTATCATTCGGCATGGGGCACACCATTCAGCCCAGAAGTCGACCAGAACAAGTTTGTCTGATTTGAGCACTTCCTCTTCAAAGTTTGAATCGGTAAGTTCAATTATGTTTTTTGCCATTTCATCCTCTTTTATTTTTATTTTGGAATTAGTTTGACATTCTTTTCACCAAATATTTCTCTTAAACTGTTAATTAGATCAGATGTTGGCTTAACAAGTATGTATGGGATTTCAAACTTTTGAAGTATGACCTCGTTTTCTTTAACATCGATTTCAATTAGGCAGTTCCCCTCTTCACACTTTTTAATAACCTCTGCTAAATGTTTCACTTTTTCAGGCGACTCATTTTTATCAGCTAGTGCGACAATTTTATATGTAAATTTCTCTTTAACCTCTTCGATCGGGTAGATTTCTTTGGCAATAATTCTTAATGAGTTGCCTTGCCTTCTTGCCTCTCCCACAACCATGACAAGTCCTTCAATGAAAAGATGTCTTGAATAATTTTTATAAACCTCATTAAAAGCGACACATTCCACCTTTCCTGTGAAATCCTCAAGCTCAAAGATTAGCATTTGATTTTTATTTTTGTCTAACTTCGTTTTCGTATCCGTTATAACTCCACAGGCTCGGACGATGCTGCCGTCTTCAATCGTGTCCAGCTCTCCAAATTTCACGGTTGAGAATGTTTGAACTTCGTCGAAATATTTCATCAGAGGATGTCCTGAAACATAGAAGCCAAGCACATTTCTTTCATAGGAGAATTTTTCCATCTCATTCCATGGTTTCACATCAGGTAAGGGTGGATAGTTTCCCTCTTCAGCTTCTCCATCGTTGTAGAAGTCAAATAGCTGTACTTGGCCGTTTCTTCTATCCCTTTTAACTCTTTCACCATAGTTCATCGCTATTTCAACAGCTTGTAAAAGTTGTGCTCTATGGCCACAATTTAGAGAATCAAAAGCCCCTGCTTGAATTAAACTCTCAATCGCTCTTTTATTAACAACCCTTAAATCGACCCTTGCGCAGAAATCAAATAAGTTTTTAAATTTGCCACTTTTGTTTCTCACACTTATTATCTCGTTTACAGCATTTTCACCAACATTTTTAATTGCACCAAGTCCAAACCTTATCGTTTTTTTATCTATGATGGTAAAGTCGAGGTTACTTTCATTGATGTCTGGAGGTAAAACTTTTATCCCCATTCTTCGACATTCTTCAATGAATTGAACAATTTTATCGGTGTTGTTCAATTCGCTCGACATCGTAGCTGCCATAAATTCAGCGGGGTAGTGAGCTTTAAGGTAAGCAGTTTGATAGGCAAGGTAGGCATAAGCGACGGCATGGCTTTTATTAAATCCATAGGATGCGAATTTTTCAAGCATGTCAAAAATTTCCTCAGCGATTTTCCTGTCAATTCCATTTTTAAGTGCTCCTTGAATGAATTCATCTCTTTGCTTTGCCATTAACTCTTTATCCTTTTTACCCATTGCCCTCCTCATCAAATCAGCTTTTGCAAGCGAAAACCCAGCAATTTGATTGGCGATTTGCATTACTTGTTCCTGATAAACAATGATGCCGAATGTTTCTTTTAAAATTGGTTCGAGCTTTGGATGAAGGTATTCAACAGGTTTTCGGCCATGTTTCCTTTCGATATACTCATCAATCATCTCCATTGGGCCAGGTCTATAGAGAGCGTTCATCACAGCAAGATCATGAATGTTTGTCGGCTTTAACCTTCTAAGATATTCCTGCATTCCGGAACTTTCAAACTGGAAGACGCCAACCGTTTTACCTTCACCGAGGAGATTATAAGTTTCTTTATCATCAAGCGGAATTTCATCAATGTTTATCTCAATTCTGTAGTTTTGTTTTATCAGTTTCAATGTGTTAACTATGACTGTAAGGGTTCTCAGACCAAGTATATCAACTTTTAAAAGCCCCGCTTTTTCAAGGTAGTCTTTATCATATTGTGTCATTAATTCAGTTTGTGGGGTTTGATAAAGTGGCACATAATCGCTTATATCTCCAGGGGCGATGACAATTCCAGCAGCATGGGTTGAAGGATGTCGGTTTAGACCTTCAAGAATAAGTGCATATCTTACAAGTTCCTTTAATTTCGGGTCAGTCGTATTTTTAAGCCATTCCAGCTCCGGCGTCTCAAGTGCTTCGCTCAAAGGTAGTGGTTTCCCCTGATGAACAGGAATATTTTTTGTGATTGAATCAACGGTTTGAAGTGAAATTCCAAGAACCCTTGCGACATCCCTTATCACGGCGCGGGATGAAAGCGTCCCGAAGGTGATTATTTGGGCAACGGATTTTTCTCCGTATTTTTTCTTAACATAATCAATTACAAGCTCTCTTTTATCGTCAGCAAAGTCAACATCAATATCGGGCATTGAAACTCGTTCAGGATTTAAAAATCTTTCAAAAAGTAAACCATATTTCAGTGGATCAATATTTGTAATTCCAAGTGCGTATGAAACTATAGAACCCGCTGCTGAGCCTCTCCCAGGTCCAACAGCAACGCCCATTTTCTTTGCCTGATGTATGAAATCGTGCACAATTAAAAAATAGGTTGAAAATCCCATCTTTTTGATAACATCAAGCTCATATCTTAATCTATCTTCAATCTCCTTCGTTATGGTTTTGTATCTCTTTTGCAATCCTTCGAAGGCAAGCTTTTCAAGGTATTCATCTGGAGTTTCCACTCCTGCATCTTTTGGAATTGGGAAATGCGGAAGGTAATTTTTCCCAAGCTCAATTTCAAGATTGCATTTTTCAGCGATTTCAAGCGTTGCCTCAATCGCCTCGGGAAAATCTTTAAATGCTTGATACATTTCCTCCGAATTTTTGAAGTAAACCTGATCTGTTCCGTATTTTAGCTGGTAAATGTCTTTGACGGAGTTTTTGTCCTGAATTGATATGAAAATATTGTGGGGAATTGCATGTTCCTGCTTGAGATAATGGCAATCGTTCGTAGCAACAAGTTTTATTCCGAGTTCTTTTGCAAGTCGTGGCATTCCTTGCAAGACAGGTTGCTCTTTGTCTATAAAGTGATTTTGAATTTCAAGATAAAAGTCATCTCCGAATAGATTTTTAAACTTCATCGCCATTTTTTTTGCACCTTCGTAATCGCCATCGACAAGATAAGCGGAGACAACCCCGCCGATGCATGCTGAAAGGGCTATGAGGCCTTCATGATACTTTTCGAGAACTTCAAAATCTATTCTTGGCTTGTAATAAAATCCTTCCGTATGCCCAATTGATATAAGTTTGCTTAAATTTTTCAAGCCAGTGCTATCCTTTGCGAGTAAAACAAGATGTTTGTAGTGGGTTTTCTTGTGTCTTACTGCAAGGTCTGACTCCTCGTCTTTGCTTCCCCTTGTTTTGTCAAATCTTGAACCATCTGTTACAATGTAAACTTCACTTCCAATTATCGGTTTTATCCCCGCTTCCTTTGCTTTTATATAAAATTCAAGTGCCCCGAACAAAACTCCATGGTCTGTTAATGCAACTGCGGACATTTTATTCTGGACTGCTGATTCAATGATACCATCTATTGTGCTTATTGCATCAAGAATGCTATAGTGAGAGTGATTATGGAGGTGAACAAATTCAGGCATTTATCGCCCTAAGCTTTTGTTTAACAATCGGTAAATTTGAAGACATCCAAATATACACAACTGGAGTAATAAAAGTCAAGGTTCGGTCTTTGGGGCAAATATCTTGCAACAAGGTGGTGGCTTGATAAATTTAACTTTATGTTTTATATTTATACCGATAATCAGATTTTTCTTTTGTTGAAGGGGGCGGGAAAGGGTTACAAGTAGTTTTTTATAAAAATAGGTTGGCTTTGCTTTAATGAGCGGAAAAGCTTTTGCAGGTTTGATTGCATTTCTCATAATTTTGATCACCGGGATCTTAATTTACCTTAACGAACATGCAATCATAAGAAATTTTGAAAGCCGCGAAAGCGGCAAAATCAATGTTTTGTTTTCAAATTTAAAACACGCGATTAAGTCCCATCTTTTGAACGGGGAAAGTGAAAAATTTTTTGAATTTGTCCAAAGCTATAAGGATTTGCCGGGTGTAAAGTTAGTGGCAGTGTTTGACAGTTCGGGCAATATAATTTTTCATATGGGTGATCGAGGCGAGATCCCATCAAAATTATCATTATTCCAAGCTGATATTTTGCGGTATAGCCCCGAACGGAAAGTTTATGAAGTATTTTCTCGCGTTAGGGGTGAGAATGGTAAAAGTGTTGGGGTTATGCTTAAAGTTGATGTCACGCCTTACAGGGAGGGTATAGCTAGAACAAACTTGTTGATTTTTACCATCATTGCGCTCATTGTGATTTTTGGGTTTATCATGGTGGTTACAACTTTTACTAATAGGGTGATAAAACCGATATCAAGAGTTTCAGGACTTATGCAAGATGTAGCGCGAGGTGTTTACAATGTTCAACTTGAGGTTCCCCGGTCATCTGAGATTTATGAATTTGCTGAGAACTTTAATCAAATGGTTAAACTTCTCGATGAGAAAGAGGGACGACTTGAAAGGCAGAAATCCCAGTTTAAAATTATATCTGAAATTTCACGGCTTGGTCTTGATATAAAATCAGTTGAAGAGTTTTTTAAAAGTGTTGTCGTGATTATAAGAAGTGAATTTAACTTTTTGAATGTTACCTACTTTACCGTTGATTCATCGAAAAAGCTAAGGTTAGCCGCTATCTCGGGTTATCTTGAGGATTACATTGATGAGAACTATGTGATTGATGTCGGTTATGGGATCATTGGGTCGTCCGTTTTAATTGGGGATGTAATTGTTATAAATGATGTTTCAAAAAGTCCGCAGTTTGTTCCCCTTTATGACGCGCCCATCCAATCGGAGGTGGCGATACCTATTAGAAAGAAAGGTAAGATTGTTGGTGTTCTGGATATAAGCTCAGATAAAATGAATGCTTTCACTTCAGAGGATGTGAAAGTTTTCAAGACGATTGCGGAGACAATATCTCTTATACTTGAAAAGTTCGATTCTACAGTTGAAAATGTGAAACTTCTTTTCAAACTTGAATCGGTTTACAAGTTAACGCGCGATCTCGTTTTGATAAGGGATATTGATAAAATTTTTGAGAATGCAGCTAAAATAATTCATTCTGTCCTTGGCAAGAAAGAACTTGTTGTAGAAATTTATGAAAGGGTTGAGAACTTGCTTGTCATGAAAAGCATTTATGGCTCTCTGAAAGAGCCATTGCCATATGAGTATATCCAATCAGTTAATGAGGGTATAATTGGGAGAGCGGTCAGGGAGAAAACCTTGATTCATGTCCCGGATATTATACTTGAACCTAAAGCAGTAAGGTATTATAAAACCGTATCTTCAGAAATTGTCGTTCCTTTGATTGTGGAGAATGAAGTTATCGGGGCAATAAATTGTGAGGCTGGTGCTGTAAATGCTTTTGACAGTGTTGATATACTTGTCCTTCAAACGATCGCTGATACACTTTCAATAGCAGTTCATAACGCGCGGATGTATCAAAAAATTTCTGAGTCTGAGAATAAGTATAGAGCTATATTTGAAAATTCAAGTGAGGCAATTTTTAGGATTGATCAAAATGGACAATTCATCGAGATAAACCCAGCCTTTGTGAAAATTTTTGGCTTTGCTCCCGAAGATAAAGTTAGCCTTTACGACTTATTTATTTCAAGCCAAGAGGTTAAAAAATTTAAGGAAGAGCTTGAAAATTATGGCCAGATTTCTGGATTTGACGCTCAATTGAAAAATAAAGATGGGGAAACTTTAAATGTCAAAATCTCCTTGAAAATTTCATTGAAGACGGCGCTTGAAACTTATTATGATGGGGCTATAGTTGATTTAACTGATTACTTGAAAATGAGAGATAAAATCTATGAGGCTGATAAACTCCGTGGGCTTGCGCAAATAGCTGGCGGTATGGCGCATGAGTTCAATAATATATTTGCTGGGATTCTTGGTTCCGCTCAACTTATAAAAATGAAGTTTTCAAAAGAGGACAAAGTTTATCAGTGGGCTGACATAATTGAAAGGGCAACAATGCGAGGAGCTGAACTTGTTAAAAAGTTAATTGCCTATGCAAGGGGTGGTAAATTAAAAATTTCAAACCTCAATATCAACGAGGTAATTATTGAAACGCTCCAAAAATTTGGCCATGTTGGCGAAATTACTTTTAAAACAGAATTTGAGCCTCAAATACCTGAAATTCCTGGCGATCGTGAGCAGATAATTCAAGTTTTTTACAATATAATTCAAAATGGAATTGAAGCAATGGAAAACGGCGGGACTTTATATATAAAGACTGGTCATAAATGGTTTGATCAAAAGAGTGTAAATGATCCAGAGTTTGTTGCTGGTGAATATGTTTATGTTTCCATCTCAGATACAGGTATTGGCATGTCTGAAGAAATTTTAAGCCGAATTTTTGAGCCTTTCTTCACAACGAAAAGAGTATTGGGTAAAAGTGGACTTGGCTTATCAATGGTTCACGGGATTGTAAAGAATCACGGGGGTTATATAGCTGTGTCAAGCGTACCCGGAAAAGGTTCAACATTTGATATATTCTTTCCCGTTGGCGAGAAACTAAAGTAGTGAATTTTTAAAATTTAATCCGCTGTAGCTCAAGTATAGCGCCGTATCTAACCCCTCTATCGCTTGCAATTATTCTATCAAATTTAAATTTCTTCATAAAATCGCGTAGGATTAAAATACCAGCAAATATGACATCTTCCCTTCCCTTGGAGATTTGTGGAATCTTTTTAATCTCGTCGATACTGAGTTTTTTGAATTTATTATATATCTCATCAATTGTTTCAAAGCGCATCTCATGCATGTTAACTTTTTCTCCATCGTATGTTTCGAGCCTTAAGTCGTAAGCTGCGATCGTTGTAACGGTTGCTGCAACTCCTACAAGTGTTGAATCAGCGAAGTCAAACTTATCATTTATCTTTTCAAATTCATTATTGATAAAGTCACGGGCATATTTTATTTCCTCTTCAAGTGGCGGGAAATGCTTAAAAAATTTTTCTGTTATTCTCACCGTTCCAATGTTAAGTGATGCAAGATTTTTTATTTCAAAGCCAAGCCCATTTATTATCTCGGTGCTACCTCCGCCGATGTCGATTACGGTTATTTTTGAGTTTAAAATTTTATGGTCAAGGCCACTTACCGCTCCGAAATAAGTTAACCTTGCCTCTTCTTCGCCTGATATAACTCTGATTTTAATTCCAGTTTTTTGATATATAAATTCAATAAGTTGATCCCCGTTTTTTGCATCTCTTAATGCACTTGTTCCAATTGCTATAATCTTGTCAACATTAAAATTTTCCGCTGTCGCTTTAAATTCAATGATAGCGTTCAGAACTTTATCAAAAACTTCTTTTTGAATTAAACCACTTGCATCAATGTTTCGCCCAAGTCGTAGTATTATTTGAGCGTTATGTAATGGTATCACTTTATCTTTTTCAACCCTTGCGATTAAGAGAAGAGCTGTGTTTGTTCCAAGATCGATCGATGCAATTTTTACTGGTTCATTTCTTTGAGACAATTGCGAGCCATTCATTTTCTTTTAAAACATCAATTATCTCAAAATTATGGATCAATAAATGTTCTTCAATTGTTCCTTGATCTATGTCAAGATATCCCGATGTGATTAAAAAGCCCTTGTCTTTTAATTTCTCATAAAACTTGGGGATCATCTTAATTATCGCATTTTTATTTATATTTGCAAGGACGAAGTCAAAGTTTGTTTCGTTTACATCGTCAATTGTTCCAAGTATAACTTTAAATTTGTCCTTCACATTGTTAATCTCGGCGTTTTCTAGGGCGTTTTCGTAAGCCCAATGGTCGTTATCAACCCCTACGCATGTGTCAGCGCCAAGTTTAATTGCAGCTATTGAAAGTATTCCTGAGCCAGTTCCGACATCGAGAACCTTACATTTGGGATAGAGATATTTTTCAATTGCTTTGAGCATCAACCGAGTTGTTTCGTGATGTCCAGTTCCAAACGCCATCTTAGGGTCAATTTGAATGATTATTTTTCCTGGTTTATGGTATTGTTTCCATGTTGGTTTTATGACAAGCTTTTCTCCGACTTCAATTGGTTCAATGGTTTGTTGCCATATTTCGTTCCAGTTTTTCTCGACAATTTCCTTGATTGAAATTTTTACTTTTGTGTTTTCTTCTTGTAGATTTTGGATAAAGTTCAAAAGTTGATTTTTTATTGTTTCATTCCAATCTTCTTTTTTGAAATAACATTTGATCGAGTTTCCATCTTCCCAACACCCGATGCTCCCAAGTTCACCAGCAAAGTAAATTATTTCATCTTTTGCATCCTCGGGCGATTCTAAAATCGATATTTCGATCCAGGTTTGCATTTTACATTTTTTCTTTTTATTAAAGCAAGAGATGAACGTTATAATTGGGCACAGGAAAAACTGAAAAAGTTTTATTGTCAGTAGCAATTCAATTTATTTAAACTTTTGTTTTCTTGCAACAAAGCAAGTTTTTTTGTAAAATTGAGGTTGGAGAAAATAAAACCATTTCTTGAGATGAGAAAATTAATTTTACTTTTGATTTTAGGATTGAGTCAGGCATTTGCGGATAATTTTGTTTATGTGATAAAGATCGAGGGAACGATAAATCCAGCAACTGCTGAGTATATTTCAAGTTCAATAAGAAAGGCAGCGGAGGAAGGTGCTGAGTGTCTTATTATAGAGCTTGATACCCCTGGAGGTCTCCTTGAATCAACTCGAACTATTGTAAAAGCAATTCTTGGAGCTGAGATCCCAGTTGTGGTTTTCGTTTATCCGTCAGGTGCGCGTGCTGGTTCCGCTGGTGTTTTCATAACTCTTTCAGCTCATATTGCAGCTATGGCTCCGGGAACAAATATCGGTGCTGCTCATCCCGTTGGGATAGGTGGTATGGGGGATACATCAAAGGTGATGGAGCAAAAAATAACAAATGACGCTGCTGCTTTTGTTAGAACGATCGCTGAAAAAAGAAACAGGAATGTGAAATGGGCTGAAAGAGCTGTGCGTGAGAGTATTTCTTCAACAGAGACGGAGGCTCTGAAGGATAGCGTAATTGATCTGATCGCAAGGGATTTAAAGGATTTACTTGATAAGATTGATGGGAAGATTGTTAAAATTGATTCGAGAGAAAAGGTTTTGAAGACAAAAGATGCAAATGTAAAGTTTGTAGAGATGAATTGGCGCGAACGTCTTCTTGCATTGATAAGTGATCCCAACATTGCTTATATTTTGCTTTTGCTTGGAATTTATGGGATTTTGTTTGAACTTTATAACCCAGGTTCAATTTTCCCTGGTGTAATTGGTGCGATTTGCTTAATCCTTGCGTTTTATTCGTTGCAGGCATTGCCTATAAATTATGCAGGTCTTGCTTTGATAATACTTGGCATAATTTTGTTGATACTCGAAATTAAAATTGTAAGTCATGGACTTTTAACAGTCGGTGGCGCAATTTCATTGTTACTTGGCTCGATAATGTTAATAAATTCACCATTTGAACTCATGCAAATCTCTTTAACTGTTATAATAACTGCGGTCGCATTGACCGTTCTGTTCTTTCTTTTTGCAATAGGGATGGCTTTAAAGGCTCAGCAAAGAAGACCAACGACAGGCAAAGAAGCTCTGATAGGTGAAGTTGGTATAGCTCTTACTCAATTTAGCCCATCAAAAGATGGTTGGGCAACGGGTCAGGTAAGAGTGCATGGGGAAATATGGAGAGCGATAAGTCGAGATAAAATTGAGCCAAATGAAGAAATAGTTGTAAGGGGCGTTGAAGGTTTAACATTAAAAGTTGAGAAGGTGGACAGGAAAGAATAAAACTAAAAATTGGAGGTAAGTCATGACGATATCACTTTTAACCGTAGTTATAGTCTTTTTGATAATTATACTTTCAAGCGCTATAAGGGTGTTGCGTGAATATGAAAGAGGTGTTGTTTTCCGACTTGGCAGATTGATAGGTGCAAAAGGACCTGGTCTTATATTGTTAATTCCAATAGTTGATAAAATGGTTAAAGTGAGTTTAAGAACTGTTGTTCTCGATGTTCCGCCACAAGATGTTATAACGAAGGATAATGTTTCAATTAAAGTTAACGCTGTTGTTTATTTTAGAGTTGTTGATCCTGAGAAAGCCGTCGTTGAAGTTGAGGATTACTTATATGCAACATCACAGTTATCGCAAACCACCCTTAGAAGTGTCTTGGGACAGAGTGAGCTTGATGAAATTCTTGCTGAAAGAGAGAAAATCAATCAGAATCTTCAGCAGATAATTGATGCACATACTGATCCATGGGGAATTAAAGTTTCAATGGTTGAAATCAAGCATGTTGATCTTCCAGTTGAAATGCAAAGGGCTATGGCAAGGCAAGCCGAGGCCGAAAGAGAAAGAAGGGCTAAGGTTATCAACGCTGAAGGGGAATATCAAGCAGCGCAACGTCTTGCTGAAGCAGCTCAGATAATAGGGCAATATCCAACTGCGATTCAGTTAAGGTTTTTACAAACATTATCTGAGGTTGCATCCGAGAAAAATTCCACCACTATTTTCCCGATACCGATTGAACTTATAAGGCCATTCATTGAAACTGGGGACAGAAAAAAATAGGGAGAGCTTGATTTGAATTTACTTGTTGTTGGGTCAGTAGCACTTGACACAATTGAGACACCCTTTGCGAAAGCATCTGAAACACCCGGAGGTTCTGCGCTTTATATTTCAATTTCAGCGAGTTATTTCACTAGATCAATTGGGCTTGTTGGAGTTGTAGGGGATGATTTTCCGAAAGATGTTATTGAAGATTTGCGCAGTAGGGGCATTGATTTAAAAGGGCTTCAAATTGTAGATGGAGGGAAAACATTTAGATGGGGCGGAAGGTATCATTATGATATGAATACGCGAGAAACTTTATTTACTCATTTAAATGTTTTCTCCAATTTTAACCCCACAATACCCAGTGAGTTTAAATCAAGCAAGTATGTTTGCCTTGGTAACATTGACCCTGTTCTTCAAATGGAAGTTCTTAAACAAGTGGAAAGCCCAAAGCTTGTCATTGCAGATACAATGAATTTTTGGATAGAGCGAAAATATGGTGAACTTCTTGAGACATTAAAGCATGTGAATGTTTTGATTGTAAATGATGCCGAAGCCAGGCAAATTGCAATGGAACCGAATTTGATAAAGGCGGGCAAGAAAATCCTTAAACTTGGTCCTGATGTGGTGATAATTAAAAAGGGTGAACATGGCGCTGTTTTAATTATTGATGGCACAATCTTTACAGCTCCAGCTTATCCGATTGAATCCATTCAGGATCCCACAGGTGCGGGAGATTCATTTGCTGGAGGTTTTGCTGGATGGATTGCAAAAACCGATGATATCTCGGAAGAAAATTTGAGAAGAGCTGTAATTTATGGAAGTACAATCGCTTCGTTTTGTGTTGAGGATTTTGGGATTAACAAAATTAAAAATTTATCCTGGGATAAAATCCAGGAAAGATTTATGGCTTTTCGTGAATTGATGAGATTTGAAGTTGAGTGAAAGATACAGACAGTTATGGAAGCAAGAGTGTTAATATAGAAACTTTATCAATTGGCACAACAAAATTTTGAGAGTTGATGTGAGAAAGGGTTGGTTTATTTTGTTCGTTTTATGCTTTTTAAGTTATAATTTAAAAGCATTTCAATACGGCGCTCAAAAATTTTTGATGAATGGTAACCCAACGCTTATAGGAATCGATGCTGGAATGTTTCAAGACACAAATACGAGATT
The DNA here is from genome assembly GCA_001442925.1 of Candidatus Kryptonium thompsonii. Classification (GTDB taxonomy): domain Bacteria; phylum Bacteroidota; class Ignavibacteria; order Kryptoniales; family Kryptoniaceae; genus Kryptonium; species Kryptonium thompsonii. The sequence goes on along the minus strand of LDXX01000008.1, from coordinate 91,322 downwards.
TAAAATTGACCTGTCTGGAAAATGGCTCGCAAAAATTCAGGGAGATAAAAAATGGTTTGAAGTATTGGTTCCGTCCGCTTATGATTTCACGGGGAAGGTGACATTTAGAAAAAGTTTTAATCTTGCCGATACATTAGTTAACAATAAGACTATATTTCTCGTTGCATATGGAATAAACTACGAATGTCAAATTTTTATCAATGGGCAGTTCATCGCAAGACATTCAAGTGGCTATACATCTTTCGTCGTTCGGATTCCAGAGAGAGCGCTAAATGTCGGAGAAAATACTATTGAGATTCGCGTTAGCAATGAGCTTAATTCAAAGACAACGATTCCATTGCGACATCAAGTTTGGGCGTGGAGAAATTACGGCGGAATTTTCAGAGATATCTATATTCTTGTGACCCCTAAAGTTTGGGTTGATGATGTCAATGTTAAATATTCATTTACTTCAAATTTTTCAATTTTGAATGGGGAAGCTGAAGTTTATTTTTCTTCTGGTGAGATTTCAAAATTTTTTGAAAACAAGAATTTTGATGTCAAACTTCAGATATTCGAAAAGTTGGATGGAACTTTTGTCACCGAGACCGCTCCTGTTAGGTTTTTCATCGATGATTTCAGAAGCTTGAGGGTGAAGATTCCGTTTACAATTCTTAATCCGAAGTTGTGGTCCCCGGAATCACCGTCGCTTTACATTTTAAAGTTGGTTGTTACAAATCTTGGTAAGGTCGTTGATGAATTTATCGTTGTCACTGGATTTAGGGAGTTAAAAATCAGCGGTGGTGATATTTACTTAAACGGCCAAAGAATTATTCTGCGAGGGATTTCAAGACACGAAGATCATCCAAAGTTTGGGAATGCCCTAACTTATGAGGAAATGGAGAGGGACATAATTTTGATAAAGAACATGGGTGCTAATTCAATTCGGCTTGGGCATTATCCGGCGCATCCATATGTTTTGAACTTGTGCGATAGATATGGGCTTTTGGTTCTTGAGGAGATACCTGTGTGGAATGTTCCAGTGGATATTTTAACAACGGAAAGATTTATCTCGCTGGCTAAGGATTATATTTCGGAAATGATCAATAGAGATAAAAATCATCCAAGTATTTTAGCCTGGGGAATTGGAAACGAATTTGATTCCGCGGACAAAGAAGCGAGGAAATATGTTGCGGAAATGACAAAGTTTGCAAAATCAATCGATGATAGACCTGTTTATTATGCGTCCAGGATGATAAGGAATGATGTTTGTGTGGATTTAGTTGACATGGCTTGTGTAAATGTTTACATAGATAATCTTGAAAAGTTTTCCGAAAATGTGGAATATTGGAAGAAAAGATATGAGAACAAGCCGGTCATCATAACTGAGTATGGCAAGGCAGTTCAGATAGGTAATCGGAATGGTTATGCTGATCCGCTTTCATATGAGAGCCAAGCGAAATATATACTTGATAGATACAGAATAATTCAAGAAATGGATTTTGATGGTTCATTTGTTTGGATTTTTTCGGACTGGCGAGGGGAAAGACCAGTTATGACAATTCCTAATCCAGATCTTTATCTCTACACCATGGGAGTTGTCTCGTATAATAGGGAGAGGAGGCCATCTTATGAGGTTTTGAAAGCACTTTATACTGATGGGAAGATTCCAACCCTTGCAATCGGTGATTATTCAGAGGATATGCCTATTGTTTATCCCGTAGTTGGGATAATACTTTTGCTTTTTCTTTCTTACATTTATTATTCATATCGCTGGTTCAGAGAAAATTTCAATAGGGCGATATTTAGACCGTATAATTTCTTTGCTGATGTAAGGGATCAAAGTCAGATTTCATTTGGTCAAACAAGCATACTTGCTTTGATAATTTCAACGACGCTTGGTGCTTTCATCTCCGGCGTTCTCAATAGGTTAAAACAAAATGAATTTTTTGATTATATTTTGACACATTTAATTTTTGTTGACTGGTTAAAGGTGAAGCTAATTTCAATGATATGGTTTCCTTTTACATCGGTGATTTACTGTTCTTTGTTTTCATTTGTTTTGATTCTAATCTTGACCTTTATTGTGCAATTTTTCTCTATGTTTGTCACCGTTAGGGTGTTTTTAAATCACTCTTATTCTGTTGTTGTTTGGTCATTTCTTCCGGTTATATTTTTGATTCCGATTGATATGATTTTATATCGGGTGATAGGAAGTTTGGGCACGGGATTTATGATAGTTGGGTTTGGTTTGTTTATTGTTTTAATTTCATTAAGTAGGTTGATGAAGGGAATTTCGATAATTTACGAAGTAAGTCAATGGCGCGTTTCAATTTTTTCGCTTGTTTTAATTTTAATTTTGCTAACCGCACTTTCAATTTTTTACGACTATAAATTTTCAACTTTTGCATATTTGAGGTTTTTATCAAATATTTTGAATAGTGTAAAATAAAAGGGTGACCTGGGTAAATGTATCTTTCACGACTTGAAATATTTGGATTTAAATCATTTGCTCATAAAGTTGAGTTAAAATTCAACGGCGGGATAACAGTTATAGTTGGTCCAAATGGATGCGGTAAAACAAATATAGTTGATGCAATAAGATGGGTTCTCGGGGAGCAAAGGGCGAGCATTTTAAGGAGTGACAAGATGGAGGATGTTATTTTTAATGGGACAAGGAACAGAAAACCACTCGGAATGGCGGAGGTCTCTATCACGATAGAGAATACGAAGGGGATACTTCCAATGGAGTACGCTGAAGTTACAATAACAAGACGAATTTTCAGATCCGGTGAGAGCGAGTATTTTCTTAATAAAGTTCCGTGCAGATTGAAGGATATAATTGACCTATTTGCGGATACCGGGATGGGAGCAAATGCTTATTCGGTGATTGAACTAAAGATGATAGAATCGCTTTTAAGCGAGAAAGCGGAGGAGAGAAGAAAGCTTTTTGAAGAGGCGGCTGGCATAACTAAATATAAGCAAAGAAAGAAGGTAACTCTTAGAAAGATAGAAGATGTCAAAGGAGATCTTTCGAGGATAAATGACATAATTCGAGAAGTTCAGAAAAATGTTGCTTCTCTTGAAAGGCAAGCTAAAAAGGCGGAGAAGTACAATCAAATTTTTGAGGAATTGAAAAGTAAAGAAATTGAACTTTTGGAAAAAGAATTTTCTGAATTTCACAGAACCTTGATTTATCTTGAGGAAACATTGAATAGAGAGCGAAGTAAAAAAATAAGCGTTGGTGATGAACTTTCAAAGGGGGAGCAGATTCTTGAGGTGTTAAAGAATGAGCTTAAAACGATTGAGGAGCAGGTCGAGGAGATACATTTGAAAATTGAAACGAGCAATAGAGAATTAAGTTTAACGGAGCAGGAAATTGTTCTTTTGAAGGAAAGGAAGAAAATGCTTATGGAAAGAATTGAAAAAATGTCGCAGGATAAAGTTAATTCCCAACATCTGCTTTACGAGCTAAATCAAAAAGTCAACGAAAAGAGATTATTGTACGATGCCAATTTAATTGAAAAAGAAAAGGTAGGAAGTGAATTTAGTGAGAAGAAGAAAGAACTTGATGGGATATCGAAGAATCTTGATGAAAAGAGAATCTTTGTGAAGAATTTGAACGAGGCTTTGATTAATAAGATGAACGAAATTTCGCGCAAGAGAAGCGAAATCGAGAAAATCAAAGCGAGGGCGGAGAATCTCAGAGGGAAAGTTGATTTGTTAAATGATGAGCGAATGGCATATGAGAAAGAAATAAGTGAAGCCGAAATCGAGTTGAACACTTGCTTTGAAAAAAGAGCAACGCTTTTGAATGAACTAGCAAACGCTGAAAGGATATTCAACGAGATGGAAATTTTAAGAAAAAGCTTGGAAACTGAGATTGAAGAGTTGCAAAGGAAATCGTTTGAGATTCAAAATGAATATGAGAAGAAAATCTCGAAGATTGATTTTTTGAGAGAGTTGGTTGAAAAACATGTCGATTTGCCGGAGGGCGCTCAATTCCTTGTACAGAATTATAATTCAAATTTTAAAAGTGTTTCCGATGTGATTGAAGTTGAACCTGAATTTTCACTTGCCATTGAATCAGCGCTTGGGGAATCAGCTGGTTATTTGATCGTTGATACTGTTGAGGAGGCTGAAAAAGCCATTGATGTTTTAAAATCTCAAAATAAAAGCAAAGTTACATTTATTTGTCTTGATAAAATTCGCGAAAATTATGCTTCGAATTTGCCGGTTCGAGGTGACGGAATAATTGGTTGGGCGAATGAGATAGTTTCGTGTGAAAGGAAATTTAAAAAGGTGATAGATCTTCTGCTCGATGAATTTATAGTTGTGAAGGATAGAAGTTCGGCGTTTGAAGCTTTGAAAAATTATGGTAGTGTTAAGTGTGTAACGCTTGAGGGCGAGATCTTCACTGATGAAGGTTTAATTAAAGGTGGGAGCACAAATGGTTCATCCCAAAGTATCATTGGGAAGAGAAAACAAATTGAAACCCTTGAAAGGGAGGCAGAAAGACTTAAGAATGAGCTAAATCGCATTCAAAACGAGGTTGATAAAAAAATTCGAGAAATTGATGCTATAAATTTGAAAGAATTGTCCGATGTTGTGAAAAATATACAAGTCTCCGTCACTGAAGTTGAAAAGATAATAAATCAATTGGAATATAGAAAAACAAAGGCGCTGGAAAGCATTGCTAATATTGATAGGGAGAAAATCGAAATTGAAAAGGAAATGAGCACGCTTTCGGAGGTTTTGACATCTCTTGAGGGCGAAGTTGTGCTCCTTGAAAAGGAAAAAGAGAAAATTGAGTATGATCTTTCCATCGCAACTTCTGAGTTTGAGGCTCTTGAAAGGGAGTGGAGTTTAAAAGCGAAGTACTTGACCGAGCTCAATATCAATCTTGTTTCAATTGAAAATGAAGAGAAAAATCTTGAGTCGGAGATAAAACGGTTGGAGGATGAAATTGCAAGGGTTTCTTCAAAAATAAGTGAATATGATATTGAGATCGAAGAGGTGAAGCTTCAGATCGAGAATATCGAATCTAATCTTGTTGAGTTGAATGATAAACATAAAATGCTTGAGGAAGAAATTTCAATGCTTCGGGAAAGGTTAAAAGAGGTTCAATCTCAACACAGTGAAAAAGTAGCTGAAATTCAAAGCTTGGAAAGAAAAATTAGGGAGGAGAGAGCAAAGTATGAAGAATATATTAGCGCAACACATGATATTGAGATGAAGATAAACGAAATAAAATTGAGAATGCAAAATCTAAAAGAGAGGGCAAGGGAAGAATATCAGATTGAGCTTGAATATAAGGAATTTGAAAATTATAACATTGCGGTTTTAAAGGAGGAAGTTGAAAATTTAAAGGCGAAGTTGAAACTTCTTGGACCAGTGAATTTACTTGCTTTTAATGATTATCAAGAGGAAAAGAAAAGACTTGAATTTTTACTATCGCAGAGGGAAGATTTACTTGAATCCGAGAAGACGCTGAAAGAAACAATTGAGGAGATAAACACGACTGCGGAGAGAAAGTTTCTTGAGACATTTGAGAAGATAAGAGAAAATTTCAAAAAGACATTTGAGACGCTTTTTGGACCTGAGAGTGAAGCGGATTTAAGGCTCCTTCCTGATGAAGATGGGAGAATCGATCCGCTTGAATCAAAAATAGAGATAATGGCAAAGCCGAAGGGTAAGAGGTTGCAATCAATTGACCTTTTATCAGCTGGTGAAAAGACATTAACTGCTATAGCACTTTTGTTTGCTATTTACCTTGTTAAACCAAGTCCATTCTGTGTTCTTGATGAGGTTGATGCGCCACTTGATGACGCAAACATTGATAGGTTTATAAATCTTTTAAAAGTCTTTTCTAAAGACACACAGTTTATCATAGTTACGCATAATAAAAAGACAATGGAGGCAGCTGATACATATTACGGTGTGACAATGGAAGAAGAAGGGGTTTCCAAAATAGTATCGGTCAGATTTAAACAAGGAGTTGAGCAGGGTTGAGTATGAACATCAAAGTCTTTTGCGATTTTGACGGGACTATAACAAAAAACGATGTTGGGGATTTATTTTTCGAGACATTTGGAGATAAAGAGTATTATTTGGAGCTTGTTAAGAAATGGCGTGATTATGAGATTTCTTCTATTGAAATGTGGGAAAGGGCTGTAGAGAGAGTCAGAGTTAATAAGGAAGAGGCTGAAAAGTTAATGCTCTCGCAGGAGATTGATCCTTATTTTGTTGAGTTTGTGAAATGGGCGAAGGGAAAGGGGATTGAGATTTTTATTTTAAGCGATGGATTTGATTTTTACATAAGGAGAATTCTTGAAAAATATAATTTATCCGATGTTAAGTTCTTCTCTAACAGGTTATGGGTTGAGGACGGGAGAGTAAATCTTGCTTTTCCTTATCCTGATTCAGTTTGCCGTATTTGTGGCAATTGTAAACGAAACCATATGTTGACGCTTTCAGGGGATGAAGATATAATTGTTTATATTGGCGATGGATATTCGGATAGATGTCCTGTGGAGTATGCTGATGTTGTCTTTGGAAAGAAAGAGTTGTTGAAATATTGCAGAGCCAAAAACATTCCTGTTTATGAGTTTGAAACATTTAAGGATGTGATGGAGCAGTTTGAGAGGTTTTTGAGCGGTCGAAAGAAACTGCGCAAGAGGTGGCAGGCGGAGTTAAAACGGAGAGAGGTTTTTACAAGGGAATAATTTTTAAATAAAAGGGTTAATCTACAGTGAGCTCTGACTTCAGACAGAAGATTTTTTCCTACAGAAGTTATACCCCAATTCCATTCCTGATCGTCATGGTCATTTTTGCAAATCCAACTTTGTTAAGTTTAGTGGTTGGTTTTATCATTGCTTTGGTGGGTGAATTGATAAGAATTTGGGGAGTTGGATATGCTGGATCTGAAACGAGGACGACAGGTCCAGTTGGTGGGAGTAAACTTGTTACGAATGGACCTTATGCTTATGTTCGTAATCCGCTTTACATTGGGAATATGCTAATTTATCTCGGCTTTGGTGTTATGTCGATGGCTCTTTTTCCATATTTTCAAATTGCTGGTTTAGTTTATTTTTTTATTCAATACTATTTAATCGTAACGCTTGAGGAAGAGTATTTGAGCAAAACATTTGCCGATGAATACGAGCGATATTTCAATAATGTTCCAAGGTTTATACCGAGATTAAAAAAATATGAGTTTGCTGGAAATTTAAAGTTTGATTTAAAGGAAGCATTGAGATCGGAGCGAAGAACCTTACAAGCATTCTTCGGCGTCACATTTTTAAATGTTTTTATTTTTCTCTTAAAAAATAACCTTTCAACTTCGTAAAGTCATGAAGAGATTGATGGTAGTGACCGGCGAAGCTTCGGGTGATTTGCACGCTGGTAAGGTTGCCTGTGCGATTAAAAAAATTAACCCTGAGTTTGAAATTTTCGGAGTCGGTGGGGAAAAGATGCGAAAATGTGGGGTTGAGATAATTTATGATATCTCGGCGATATCCTTCATTGGTTTTGTCGATGTGCTCAAAAATTTAAAAAAAATTATACATTTTGAAAATTTATGCAAAGACGCATTGTTAAGTCGTAAACCTGATGCTGTTTTGCTTGTTGATTACCCAGGTTTTAATTTAAGATTTGCTAAGTTTGCCAAGGAAAATGGATTTAAGGTTTTTTATTATATTGCTCCACAAGTTTGGGCGTGGGGAAGGGGAAGGGTTAACATTTTGAGAAATTATGTCGATGAACTCTTTGTTATATTTAGGTTTGAGGAGGAATTTTTCAGAAGATATAAAGTTAAGGCTGAGTTTGTTGGGCATCCACTTCTTGAGGATTTGAAAGAGGTGGAATTTTTAAAAGCCGAAGATTTTTTTGATAAGTATGAAATTGAAAAGAAAAAAATTGTTTCATTTTTTCCGGGGAGCAGAACCCATGAGGTAAGGATGATGCTCGAAACAATGATGGATGCCGCTGAGGTAATAAAAAATTTTGATGTTGAGGTTATCTTTAGCAAAGCGAGATCAGTTAATGAATCCGAAATAAGAAAGATTGTTGGGGAAAGATTTGATAAGTTTAAATTTGTTGAAGACTCTCATTTGCTTTTAAAGTTTTCTCACATTGCTATTGTTAAAAGTGGAACAACATCGCTTGAGGCTGGAATACTTGGCATACCTATGATTGTGTGCTATAAAACTTCGTTTTTAAACTATATCATTGGTAAAACCCTTATTAAGACAGATGTAATTGAAAGTATCGCCCTTCCAAACATAGTGCTTAACAGAAAGGTTGTCCCTGAATTAATTCAGAATGATTTCACGAAGGAAAAAATTTTAAGTGAGGTTGAAAGATATCTCTTGGATGAGAATTTGTATCAGAGTGTGAGAAATGAACTTTTAAAAATCAAGCAACTGCTTGCTCTTGAAACCGACGGCAGGACGGCTTCTGAGATCGTTGCCGAAAGGATTATCTCAAAATTGTGTTGAGTTTAGTGTTTATGAACAGAACTTTTTTTAAAGCGTGGCGAAATTTAAGGTATTTTTTATTTCCCCTTTCGCTTTTTTATGGATTGGCGGTTGTAATTAGAAATTTATTTTATGAATGGGGAATTTTTAAGGTTAAAAAACTTCCACGACCTGTTGTTTCAGTTGGAAATATAATGGCTGGGGGAACAGGTAAAACTCCAATGGTTGAGTGGATTGGACGATATTTTTCTTCCCTTGGGAAAAGAGTTGCGATTTTAAGTCGTGGATACAAAAGGAGAACCAAGGGCTTTGTTCTTGTAACGGATGGAGTAAAGATTTTTGCAAATCCAGATGAGTGTGGTGATGAGCCATTTCAGATGGCTTTGAAATCAATTGAAGAGAAGCTGGGTTGGATTGTTGCGGTTTGCGAAGATAGATATTCTGCTGGGTTAAAAATTCTTGAAAAGTTTGAAGTTGATGTTTTTTTACTTGATGATGGTTTCCAAAGGAGAGATTTATATAGGGATGTTGATATCGTGATTATTTCAGGTGATGAACTTGGGGAGTTTTTAATTCCAGCTGGATTAAAACGAGAGCCATTTTCTTCGCTGAAAAGGGCGGATGTAGTATGTGTTTGGGGTGATATCGGAAAAGCAGATAAGTGTAAGCGCTATCTCGACGGAAATAAAGTAATAGCGAATTTTGACTATGAGCTTCTTGAAATACGGAAATTTTTTGATTATATTTTAAGCAAAGAAGAGTTTGAAGGTAAGAAAATAATAGCTTTTTCAGGTATCGGAAAACATATAAAATTTATAAAACTATTGAAAGACAATAATTTTATAATCGAAAAAGATTTTGAGTTTCCCGATCACTACAGGTATAATTGGCGGGATATTGAGAAGTTGATCAACATCTTGGAAACGACAAAAGCGGAGTTTATCATCACAACTGAAAAGGATTATGCGAGGTTATTCAATGTGAAGGAGTTGGAAAAATTTCCTTTTTTTTATGCGAGGATTCAAGTGAAATTTTTAAATGGGGAGGAAAGTTTAAAACAAAAGCTTTTAGGGTTGATTTAAATGATAAAGGTAGGGGTTTCTTATTGCGATAGCAAGCTTGAAAATTATATCAACTGGTTGAAAATGGCGCCTGTTGAAGTTGAGCCAGTAGTTTTGTCATATAAAGAACTTAACGCTGGGGAATTGAAGAAGTGTGATGCTCTTTTGCTTACAGGTGGCGATGATGTTCATCCAGAGTTTTACGGTGAGCCAGAAAGAGAGGGTGATAAGTATAATCGTGAGAGGGATTGGTTTGAGTTTAAACTACTTGACATTGCTTTTTCTAAGAATTTGCCAATTCTTGGGATTTGTAGGGGATTACAGTTGACAAATGTTTATTTGCGTGGGAGTTTGATTTTTGATATTCAGACGGTCGTTGGAACGAACCATCGTAAAGATGAAAACACTGGGGAAGACAGATTGCATGATGTTTTTGTTTTTGAAGACTCGAAGTTATTTAAAATTGTAGGAGAGAAAGGGGGAATTGTAAACAGCAGTCATCATCAGTCGGCAGATAGGGTCGGTGAAAACTTGCGTATAAATGCAAAGTGTAGCGATGGTGTGATTGAAGGGCTTGAGTGGGCTGGGGATGATAGATTTGTTTTGCTTGTACAATGGCATCCTGAGAGGATGAAAGATTCCCGAAGCATTTTTTCAAAAAATTTGCTTGATGCATTTATAAATTCGATAATTCAAAAATAAACTTGGAGTTAGCACAATGGCAAAAAAATATGTTTATTTTTTTGGTGGCGGTAAGGCTGAGGGAACGGCTGAGATGAAGAAACTTCTTGGGGGTAAAGGTGCAAATCTTGCTGAGATGACAAACATTGGTTTGCCTGTGCCACCTGGGTTTACAATTACGACGGAAGTTTGCAGTTATTATTACAAGCATAATCAAACATATCCAAAGGGCCTTGAGGAACAAGTTAAAAAAGCACTTGCAAAGGTTGAAAAACTTGTTGGGAGAAAATTTGGTGATCCTAAAAATCCACTTCTTGTTTCTGTCAGATCAGGAGCTCCAGTTTCAATGCCTGGGATGATGGATACGATTTTAAATCTTGGATTAAATGACGAAACTGTTAAGGGTTTGATTGAGCAAACGCGCAATGAAAGATTTGCATGGGATGCGTATAGAAGATTTGTTCAAATGTATGGTGATGTTGTTCTTGGTTTGAAGCCTGAAACCAAAGAAGAAAGAGACCCATTTGAGGTTTTGATTGAGGAGAAAAAGAAAGCCAAAGGTGTGGAGCATGATATTGATCTTACCGCAGATGATTTGAAAGAGCTTGTTTATGAGTTTAAAGATTTGATAAAGAAAAAAAGAGGAGTTGAATTTCCAGAAGACCCGTGGGAACAATTATGGGGAGCAATCGGTGCTGTTTTCAGATCATGGATGAATCCAAGGGCTATTGCTTATAGAAAAATTTATAACATCTCGGATGATATGGGTACAGCTGTAAATGTTCAAACGATGGTTTTTGGAAATATGGGTGATGATTCTGGGACAGGAGTTGCGTTTACGAGAAATCCCGCTACAGGTGAGAATGAGTTTTATGGTGAATTTTTGATGAATGCCCAGGGTGAGGATGTAGTCGCGGGGATAAGAACACCACTTCCGATTTCAAAATTGAAAGAAGTTATGCCGCATGTTTATGAACAACTTCTCGAGGTAAGGAAAATTCTCGAGAGTAGGTTAAAAGATATGCAAGATATTGAGTTTACAATAGAGCGTGGAAAACTTTACATGTTGCAAACGCGTGCTGGAAAGAGAACGGGGTTTGCTGCGATAAGAATAGCAGTTGATATGGTTGAGGAAGGGTTGATAACGAAAGAGGAGGCTTTGTTGAGAATAGAGCCAGATGCCTTGAATCATCTTTTAAGGCCAATTTTTGATGCCGTTGAAAAGGAATCAGCAATTAAGAATGGGCGTTTGCTTGCAAAGGGATTGCCAGCAGGTCCGGGTGCTGCGACTGGTAGAGTTGTTTTTCATTCCGAAGACGCCGAAGAATGGGCAAGGCGTGGTGAAAAGGTTATCTTAACAAGAATAGAAACTTCGCCGGACGATATAAGAGGCATGTACGCTGCTGAAGGTATATTAACATCGCGTGGTGGCATGACATCACACGCAGCACTTGTTGCAAGGCAAATGGGGAAGGTTTGCGTTGTTGGGTGCGGAGCTCTTGATATTGATTATGTTAAGAAAGAGATAAGAGTTAATGGTCAGGTTATAAAAGAAGGGGATTACATTTCAATCGATGGTTCAACGGGTGAAGTTATACTTGGGAAAATAACCACAAAGCCAAGTGAAGTTTTACAGGTTCTTGTTGAGAAGACACTTGACCCTGAGAAAGCCCCTGTTTATAAACAATTTGAAAAGCTAATGAAATGGGCTGATGAAGTAAGAAGGTTGAGGATCAGAACTAATGCTGATCTTCCAAAACAAGCAGAGGTTGCGGTTGCATTTGGGGCTGAAGGAATTGGATTGACAAGAACTGAACATATGTTCTTTGAGGGGGATAGAATCATCTCAATGAGAAAAATGATACTTGCAGATACAAAGGAAGAAAGAGAGGCAGCTTTAAATGAACTTTTGCCTTTGCAGAGGGCTGACTTTTACGGGATTTTTAAGGTTATGGGTGATAGGCCAGTGACGATAAGGACGCTTGATCCACCACTGCATGAATTTTTACCACATACAGATGAAGAAATAAAAGAATTTTCTGAGAAGACGGGAATACCAGAAGAAAAAATTCGAAGGAAAATTGCTGAGCTTAAGGAATTCAACCCGATGCTTGGTTTTAGAGGTTGCCGACTTGGAATTGTCTATCCAGAGATTACGGCGATGCAAACGAGAGCTATTATAGAGGCAGCCTGTGATGCAGCCAAAGAGGGAATAAAAGTCAAACCAGAGATAATGATACCACTTGTTGGTCATGTGAATGAGCTTAAAAATCAAGAGAAGATCGTTCGTGAAGTCGCTGAAAAGGTTATGGAAGAAAAGGGTGTTAAAGTTGAATATTCGGTTGGTACGATGATCGAGGTTCCAAGGGCAGCTATAACTGCGGATGAAATAGCAACCGTTGCTGAGTTCTTCTCATTTGGGACAAACGATTTAACGCAGATGGGTATGGGACTTTCAAGGGATGACTATGAAAAATTCATTTATAAATATCTTGACTTCGGAATTTACGATAAGGACCCATTCCAGACGATTGATGTAAAAGGAATTGGAGAATTGATGCGAATTGGAGTTGAAAAAGGTCGCTCGGTAAGACCAAACTTGAAGATTGGAATTTGTGGAGAGCACGGTGGTGATCCCGCGACGATTGAGTTTTGCCATAGGATTGGACTTGATTATGTAAGTTGTTCACCATATCGTGTTCCTATAGCGCGACTTGCTGCTGCAAGAGCTGCGTTACTTTATGATGGGATTAAGAAAGTATCGGTGAAGAAGACAAATAAGAAAGCTGTGAGCAAGGTTAAACAAAGATCCAAAGGAAAGGCTAAAGTTAAAGCAAAGTAAAAAATTGGCGGGGGAGTTTACCCCCGCTTTTAAATTTAAAAATTTAAGCTTTAGAGTATCATGAAACTTTCAGAATTTAACTATCAGCTTCCGAAGCATTTGATTGCGAAATATCCAGTTGAGCCAAGAGATAGTGCAAGGTTGCTTGTTGTCGACAGGAAGACGAAAACATTTGAGGATAAGGTTTTCACTGATATAATTGATTACCTTGAGGAAGGAGACTCTCTCGTTGTGAACAAAACTAAGGTTTTTCCAGCAAAATTAATTGGGCGAAAGGAAAAGACAGGTGCAAAAATTGAGATACTTTTGCTTCGGGAGTTAAATCCTGAGGAGCATTTATGGGATGTTCTTGTTGAGCCAGCTCGAAAAGTTAGAATCGGAAACAAAATTTATTTTGGTGATAATAACGAAGTGTATTGTGAGGTCATTGATAATACAACTTCGCGCGGGAGGACATTAAAGTTTCATTATGAAGGTGATTTCTTTAAGTTTGTGGAGAAGTACGGTTTAGTTCCGCTCCCACCTTATATAAAAAGACAGCCAGAGGAAGGCGACAAAGAATGGTATCAAACTGTATATGCTGAGGTTATCGGCTCGGTTGCAGCTCCGACGGCGGGATTACATTTTACAACGAGATTGCTTAAGAGAATTGAGAAAAAAGGAGTTAAAATTGTCCCAATTGTCCTTCATATTGGGATTGGAACATTTAGAAAAATTGAGGTTGAAGATTTAAGCAAACATAGGATGGATTCAGAATACTTTGAAATTTCGCCTGAAAGTGCTCGCATGATAAATGAAACAATTGATAAAAGAAAAAGCGTAGTTGCTGTTGGAACAAGCGTTGTTAGAGCCCTTGAGTCAAGTGTAACCGCTGATGGTCATGTTAAACCTTATAAAGGATGGACCGACAAGTTTATTTATCCACCCTATGATTTTAAGATCGTTAATAAACTTATAACCAACTTTCATATGCCTGAATCAACGCCGCTTATTCTTACTGCTGCATTTGCAGGGCTTGATCTTTTAATGCAGGCGTATAAACATGCCATCAAAAGTGGATATAGATTTTTGAGCTATGGGGATGCAATGCTTATAGTCTAAAACTAACCTTTCACCCTCCAATGAGAACCTTTGTTTTTATTGTTATAAATCTTTTGATCTTTTTTGTTTTCGTTAACCTTGTTAAAAAGAAGAATTTATTAAGTTATTTCGACTCGGGGCGTTGGTGGATAACATGGTTTGCCGTTGCTATTATAACTTTGATGGATGAGCTTACATCTATTTATTATGCTCCTTTTGAGGCGTACAGATTTATTGGTATAAAGGCGATTGTTTATATTGCCCTTACTTCTCTTTTCATTCGTTTTCTTTCAACTCGAATGGTCGAAATAGCGGAAATTCTTGAAGTTCATGGTATAAAAGGTGGCGGGGTTTATTCATTCTCGTATCTTGTCCTTGGTCCGACAATTTCTTTCATAGCGGTTGCTTCAATACTTGTTGTGTATATCTTAACAGCTTCGATCTCAACTGTAAGCGCTGTTGAAAACGGCCTTGCATTTATATTGATTCCATCTCATTTAAAATTTTTATTGAAAATTCTTGTCGTTTGGTTTATAGCTGGTCTTAACATACTTGGTATAAGGGAAAACGCAAAATTTACATTTGCAATTTTTATTTTCGCTTCATTCGTGCTTTTAAATTTAGTTGCTGGAGCCATTTTGGACTTTGAGCAATCTTCGTTGGTGAAAGTTGAAGAATCATTTTCTCTTTTTCTTTCTGATATCAATGAAGCTTCAATTTTTAAATCTTATGCGAATCTCGTCACTGGGATAGGGAGCTGTATCCTTGCATATTCTGGAATTGAATCAGTTCTTCAAACCGCATCACTTGTTAAGAGCTGGCACGATATAAGAAAAGCCTACATTTTTCTTGCTCTCACCGTTGGGATAGTGACTCCACTTATTGCTCTCTTTGCTCTTTCATCAAATATTGATCTTGAAAAACATGAGACCGATTTAATCCCAACTTTTGCAGAGAGGGTTAATGGTTATTGGTTTGGAATAATTGTTAGTGCCCTTGCGAGCATAACATTGATAATGGCTGTTAATACTGCGATGGTTGCTTCTTCGGAGTTAATAGAGAAAATATGCGAGAGATATAATTTCCCATGGATGATGAAATTAAATCGTCGGGGCTCACTTTACAGAATACATATTTTTAATGCGATCTTTTATTCAGTTATACTTTTTATAACAAGTGGAAGCCAAGCTATGCTTGCTGAGATGTATGCGGTTGGACTTGTCGCAAGCTTTTCAATTAACATTGGCTCACTTGTTATTTATCGTTATCGCATGGGAACGAAAGAAATAACATATCACACATCAAGAACAGGTACTTTGCTTCTTTTCATTGTGACATTTAGCATCTTCGTTTACATAGTTTTGAATCGCATTTATGGTGCGCTGCTCTGGCTTTTTATGACTCTATTCTTTTTGTTTGCTGGGTTTAGAATTTCGAGATTTAGAGCCCCAGAAATTCCAATAAGACGGATTACCGATAGCCCCATGGATGTAGTGTTTGCAATTGCGGAGACTGAATCTGATGAAGTCCATATACATTTCAAGAGGCCTAAAGAGGATATTGAAAATGTGAATAAAGACGCAATTTATGTCAGTTTTTACTCGCCACGTCTTGATAAGCCCGAAAGAATCTCTTCAAGGCATTTTTGGATTTCAATCCAGCCGAGGATGAGTTTGTTTGATATGATGGTTGGTTTGCTTAACACAATAAAGTATGAGGTTCCGCCTGAGAAGAAAATTCATATTCATTTCGGTTGGCCACTTTCGTCATGGATTGATAGGTTATCAACTGGGGTAATGGTTTATAACATCATAAATTTGCCAAAAAAGTTTCCAGATTTTATCTTTCATATTGACTACATCGCCGAAAACGAGAAACAAAAAGAGAATAAAGATTGAAGGTAACTGCGATAATCCCAGCTGGAGGGTATGGTAAAAGGATAAATGCTGGGATACATAAACAGTTGATAGAGATATCTGGCAAGCCGATTTTAATTCATACGCTTGAGAAATTTCAAAACTGTAGTTGTATAGATGCGATAATCATAGCAACGGCACCTGAGATTTTGCTTGAGGTTGAAAATATGGTTAAAAAATTTAACATAACTAAAGTTGTTGAGGTTACGATTGGTGGTAATGAAAGACAGGATTCGGTTTATAACGCCTTACAAATGATGGTTTATCATCATACTGAAATCGTCGTCGTTCATGATGCAGTAAGACCTTTCATAACCTGTGAAAAAATTTGCGAAGTAATTTCAGCGTGTAAAGAAACAGGAGCAGCGGTTCTTGCAGTTCGCCCCAAGGAGACAGTTAAGCTTGGTGGAGAAAACGGTTTTGTTGAAAAAACGCTTGATAGAA
The DNA here is from genome assembly GCA_001442925.1 of Candidatus Kryptonium thompsonii. Classification (GTDB taxonomy): domain Bacteria; phylum Bacteroidota; class Ignavibacteria; order Kryptoniales; family Kryptoniaceae; genus Kryptonium; species Kryptonium thompsonii. Next base: position 74,842 of record LDXX01000008.1, on the reverse strand, counting down.
ATTCTTTGTGGCTTGTTCAAACGCCACAGGCGTTTTATTATACAATTTTACAGCAGGCATACAAAAAAGCTTATACGGATTCTTTTTATGCAACGGATGATTCAGCCCTTGTTGAACGGCTCGGTATCAAAGTGAAGGTTGTTGAAGGTTTATACGAAAACATAAAGATAACCACGCCTGAGGATATTGAGTTTGCAAGATTGATTTTTGAAAGAAATAAAACTACGCGCCTGTAGCTCAATTGGACAGAGCAGCGGACTTCGGATCCGCGGGTTGGGGGTTCGAGTCCCTCCAGGCGCGCTAATTTTTCTTGTATTCTAAATCTCAAGCTCTCTTGAAATTAGTTCTACATCTCCTCCAGATGTCAATGCTTCAATAATTACACCTGAATTTGGCTTCCCAATCCAACCTTTTAGTTCAGAATGCGTTTTTGTTTCGATATTTATTGGAAAATCAATCTTTATATCTCCGCCTGAGGTTTTGAAATCGACATAAGCATTCAGGTTTGAAGGAGCATAAATTTTTATATCCCCGCCCGCTGAGGATAATCTCGTTGTTCCTGACGGTTTTAAAAAATCAACTTTTATATCGCCTCCAGCTGAAGATGCGGTGACATGACCAGATAATTTATTTACAGTGATATCACCGCCTGATGATTTCAACTCAAGCGACCCCTGATAATCGTTGATAAAGATATCGCCACCGGATGTTTTTATCTCAGCCGAGTTAGCGCAATTTTTAAGTCTTATATCACCCCCTGCTGAAGAGGCGTAGATCGGTCCATTAATGCCTTCTCCATAAATATCCCCACCTGATGAGTAAATATCAAAGTCGGCATCAATATTTGAAGCCTTGACATCTCCTCCCGAAGCTTTAATATTCACAGTGGATAATTTTTTAGGTACATTTACAACAAGCCTCGCAGACTCATACCACTCTCGGTTAAAGAAGTCAAAGAGATCGGTGAAATCGAACCATCTGATTTTTTTCTTTCTTTTGACTTTAATCGTTAGGCTCTTTTCGTTTTCTTCAAATGAAATATTAAATTCTTTCAACTTTTCCTCTAAGCCCTTGACATAAAAATCGACATCAATTCTGTCCTCTTCATGCGATTGAATTAGTACATCCGCAACCTCAGATTCGATATAAAGATTTAAATCCGGGCTTGCCTTGAACGATTTTGAAATTTTTAGCTCATCAACCGTATCTAAATCATATTCAGTTGTTATTTCTTTCGTTTTCATGTTGGAGCAGAGAAGCAAACCGCCAGCAAATGCTAAACCAGTGAAGATAAAAATTAAAAATTTCGTTTTCATCAATGATTTTAGCTTTTTTGTTTTTCTGTAGATGTAATACGGGGGATTTGAATTAAATGTTACAGATTATCCTTTTATTTCGCTGGCGGTTTTAAAAGTGTGTAGGATGGCATCTATTTGAATAATGAGTTTTTTCTTCTCGTATCGGGGTGCGAAAATTGAGCCATCGAGGAAGTAAATTCTCTTTTGAGTTGAATCGTAAAAAACATAAGAAATGAACGGACCTCCACCTGTGAAGTCGTTGAATCTCCACAGACCTTGAACTCTTATAGCATATCTACCATTGAAATTCACTGGGAAGAAGTAAAGGTATTTTATGCTCTCGGGATCATCTGCAATCACAACCCATGCATCATCTCGTGTTGTTCTGTAAAATTTTTTTGTTATTTCATTTCTTTTATTTGCTATCCATACTTGATTGAAGAATTTATACGGATCATAAACAGAGTCGATCCAGTGAACAAAGATAAATCTTTCCATGTCTTCTGGTGTTCTTCTTCTTAACCAGACAAATTTTTCTTGGGCTGAATCTTTAGCGATGTAATAATCGTGCTGTACAAAAATTTTCCAGTTGTATTTTTCGAGGAGATATTTCTCTATGTCTTTTTTATTGTGCCCTTCCGAGATTATTGCGTTCATTTCCCGTCTAAAAAATTCGTCTCTGAAGTAAATGTAAATTTCGTTTCTATCTTTTCTTAGATGCTTTAAAAGTGTTTCTTTATCCTTTGCTATAAGGATTAAAACAATTTGCCCTTTGCTCCATAAGTCATTTTTTATGAAGATGTAGGCTGAATCTTTTTGAACAAGTTCTTTTGAGGCGGGATCAAGCATGTTAAGTATATATAATCCTATATCGCTTTTATCGTCGAGCGTTGAAACGAACATCAAGTTCTTTCGATATTTGAGCTTATCTATGGAATAGATTTGAAATTCAGGTTTTATGGCAAATAAACTTTCCGGTTGCGGTGTATAAATCAGACGGTGGAACACAAATTTTAAATCTCGTTCGATTTGTGAATAAAGAAGTGAGTCAACATAGGTTATGATTTCTGTTTCATCGCCTGTTGCTTTGGGTTTTAATGTTGAGCATGAGATGATTAGAAGGGAGATAAAGAAAATAAGAAAGATTTTTCTCATGGTTGTAAGGATTTATTTTAAGAAGTATAGATCGAGATTCGGGTAAAAGATTGAATAAAGAATCCACATAGTTGCACCTATGCTTGCGGGAATTAAAAGATTATCGTCAACTTTGAGGTTGATTGATGCAGCTTCTATGATTCCACCAACTATTGCTGAAATCATTGTTATGACATATTCGCCGGGCAAATTTTGAACTTTTGGAGCTAACAAAACGACCGGGATTGATGCCAAGATAAAGGCAATTGTTCCTTCAAGTGATTTTTTGAAAAATTTATGCTTTCCAAATTTTCTGCCAAAGACAGCTGCGCTTGCATCAGAAAGTATTAGAATGGCAAAGGCATTTATAACGATAAATTTTGGGAATATTATGACGCAGACAAGCGCTGAGATGAAAACCCATGTCGCGCCGTTTAAATTTTTCATCTTATGGTCTCTTTCATGCTGACGAAGTATAAAGCCAAAAAATTTATAAAAGAGCTTTTGAATCGTTGGATTATAATATCTTGCTATATCAGCTGAGATGAAGGCAAGGGTTAAAAGAATTAAAATTTTTATGGCAAGATCACGCGGGGTAAAATAGTAAATCACAGGGATTAACATTGAGAACTGGTGTATCGCCTTGCGGATATATTCAGCTTTGTAATTTCTGTCTATGTTTTGATTAATGTCTATTAGTGATTCAGAGTAGTTTGGCGCTTCGAATTTCTCATTAATCTTTTGGTTTAGAATCTGCAGATACTCTTGAAGCTGTTTCATCTTGGCCATTAGCTTTCTTTTGTATGGGTGGCAGTTCTTCTCCTTTTATGACTTTATCTATTTCTTCTCCCGTTAGAGTTTCTCTTTCAAGAAGTGCATTTGCAAGGCGATGAAGTGCATCTATGTTATCCATCAAGATTTTCTCCGCCCTTTCCATACAGCTTGTGACAATTCTCTTAACTTCCTCATCGATTAGAACAGCGGTTTGTTCACTGTAATTTTGGTGTCTTGTTATTTCCTTGCCAAGAAAAATCTCTTCCTCTTTTGTCCCATATGTTAATGGTCCAAGTCGTTCACTCATTCCCCATTCGCATACCATTTTCCTGGCGATTGTCGTAGCTTTTTCAAGATCATCAGCAGCGCCTGTTGTGAGAGAATTGAAGACTATTTTTTCAGCTGCTCTTCCTCCAAGGGCGTAGGTTATCATTGCTTCAAGGTATTCTTTTGAGTAAGTATGTCTTTCATCTATAGGAAGATAGGTTGTGACGCCAAGGGCTCTGCCACGTGGAATTATTGTAACTTTGTGAACTGGGTCAGCTTCAGGTAACATTTTCGCGACAAGTACATGTCCAGATTCGTGATATGCTGTTATTCTTTTCTCGCGTTCGGATATTGCGATGTTCTTTCTTTGAATTCCCATCATCACTTTATCTTTGGCTTCTTCAAAGTCTTGCATTGTGACGAGATCATGATTTTTCCTTGCTGCAAGTAACGCAGCTTCGTTTACAAGGTTTGCAAGGTCAGCACCTGAAAACCCAGGGGTTGATTTTGCTATAACCTCAAGGTTTACATCCGGCGCAAGAGGTAGTCTTCTGGTGTGGACTTTTAAAATTTCGAGGCGTCCTCTTACATCTGGTCTATCAACAACAATTTGTCTATCAAATCTCCCTGGTCTTAGAAGTGCCGGATCAAGTATATCAGGTCTATTTGTTGCAGCGATTACAATTATTCCACTGTTTTCCTCAAATCCATCCATTTCAACAAGAAGTTGATTTAAGGTTTGCTCTCTTTCATCATGTCCTCCACCAAGTCCCGCACCTCTATGTCTTCCAACTGCATCAATTTCATCTATAAAAACAATGCATGGTGCAAGTTTTTTAGCTTGATCGAAAAGATCCCTTACTCTGCTTGCTCCAACACCAACGAACATTTCAACAAATTCAGCACCACTTATTGAGAGAAATGGCACTCCAGCTTCCCCGGCAACTGCTTTTGCGAGGAGTGTTTTACCAGTGCCTGGAGGTCCAAGCAATAGAACACCCTTTGGAATTTTACCTCCAAGCCGTTGAAACCTTGCAGGGTCTTTCAGAAATTCTATTATTTCTTTTAATTCTTCCTTTGCTTCATCAACTCCTGCAACATCATTGAAGGTGACTTTGGGTATGTTGTTTGTTACAATTCGGGCTCTGCTCTTTCCAAATGTAAAAATGTTTTTCGTGGTTGTTCCTTGCATTCGCCTCATTATCAAGAACCAAATGAAAATCAGCAAAACCCACGGAATTATACTTAAAAGAGCATTTAGCCATTGATCACTTTCCTTGACGAAATTAAACTTGATCCCTCTTCGTGTCCATTCATCTATGACTCTTGAATCAGAAGCATTGGGCAGGAACACAACGAACCTATCACTTCTAACTTTTTTACCATCGACCGTTACCATTTCTTCAGGTTCTTTAAGAACGCCATGAAAATCGAAATTATTTACATCGGTTTTCTTTACAATTGCTTCTTTAATTTTTCCAGCTTTCAAAAATTGCTGATACTGATCAAATGTAATCTCATATTCAAGTTTTTGGTTTCCTCTGAACCAAATCATAAGTGCGAAAACAGCCGAGATAATTATCAACCAGCTTAGAATGACTCTTGTCACCTTTCCCCAGTTGAAATCATCGTTATTGCCGTTGTTGAATTGAGGTTTTCTCATTTTTTTGTCGCTTTTACTGAATCTATTATCACCTGAATTTAAGAATTCTTTAAACATTTTTCAAAACCTCCAAGTAGATTTATTTTTGTGAATCTATCACATAAATTGCCTTTAAATTTCGCCCTTTCTGAGCATAATCAAGACCATAGCCGATAACGAACTCGTCACCTATCTCAAAACCAATATAATCAATTTTGAAGTCAATCTGAACTCTATTCTTTTTATATAACAAAGTAACTATGCTTAAAGATTTCGGGTTTTTAAGCATGATTAGGTTTTTGATGAACTTTATCGATAGTCCCGAATCGATTATATCTTCGACCACGATTATATCTCTTCCCGTCACTTGACAATCAAGGTCTTTGAGAAGTTTCACATGCCCTGATGAAATTTTTTCGTCTCCGTAGCTTGAAAGTTTAAGGAAGTCAATCTCGCAATCGATTTTAACTTCCCTAATCAGATCAGCAAAAAATATCACCGAGCCATTTAAAACGCCTATGAAAATCGGCACGCTTCCCTTAAAATCTTCGCTTATTTGTTCTCCAAGTTCTTTTACTCTTCTTTTTATATCTTGCTCTGGAATTAAAATTTTAAATTTTTCACCATTGATGTAGACTATTTCATCACTCATTGCTTTGCTGGGTTAGTTTTTGGTGAAATTCGATTTTAAGAATTTTATTCGTTGAATCTGTTACTTTAAACCTATCGTCAAGTCGAAGTCCACAGACCCATACAATTTTTCCCTCCGATTCAAGCACCAAAACTTTCTTTTTATCGTAGACCGGTACCTTAAGGTCGATAAGAAAGTCACTTATTTTTTTCCTTCCTTTCATTCCAAGTGGGATGAACCAATCGCCGGGATGCCAATTTCTTAAAATGAGCTCATCTGCTATTAATTCCGCATCGATATATTCAACTCGTGAATCGTTATTAAATTGGACATTTTCTCTTTCAACAAATTCAGACGATAATACAAAAGAATCAGTTTCGTATTTTTCACCCGGATGGATATAGGCAAATACTTCGGTTTCCTCGAATTCGGGCTTTCGTAGAAAGACTAGATGTTGTCTATCTCTATAAACGAATAAATCTTTTGAGAGCATCACAGAACTACCCGGTGTTGAATCAATTAAATTAAGCACGGAGAGAACTCTGGAAAAATCAACCCTTTCATTAAAGAATGTTTCTATTGTTGAAATTATAACACTTTCTTGAATGAAAAAAAGATAGCTTCTTAATCGCTGTATATCTATTAGAATTTTTCCGGGTCCCTCTTCAATGGAGACAAATTTTATGATTTTGGATACCTCGTGTCGGATAAACTCGGCGAGCTCGGAAAAAATCTGGGAAGTTCGATTGAGTGTTTCGATTATACCCGGGTTTATATTCTCGCTTATAAGTGGCAAAAGTTTGAGTCGTATGTAGTTTCGGCGATATGTTGTTTTAAGATTGGATGAGTCAATTCTGTAGGGGAGTCCTTTTTCGGATGCGTATTCTTCTATTTCTTCTCTCGTTGCAAACAGAAGCGGTCTTATGATGTTCCCTCGTTTAATTTGAATTCCGGCGAGTCCATTTATCCCTGAGCCACGGAAGAGGTTAAGTAAAACCGTTTCAGCATTGTCATTTGCATTGTGAGCGGTTGCGATTTTGTCAAATCCTTTAAGCAGTCGCAAAGTTTCAAAAAAATTATATCTTAATTCACGTGCCCCTTCTTGAATTGAAATTTTTCTGCTTTTACAATATTCTTTTGTATCTTCGCTTCTTACATAACATTCTATGCCAAGTTTAGATGTAAACTCTCGGACAAATTTTTCGTCCTCGTCGGATTCATCGCCTCTTAGCTTATGGTTAAAATGCGCAGCTACGAGTTCAAGCTTGAGTTGAGTTTTTAACTCATTTAAAACATCAAGGAGAACTATTGAATCTACGCCACCACTTACTGCGACGATGATCTTATCCTTAGGTGCTATAAGTTTGTTCTTTTGTATAAACTCGCGGAAACGATTTATAAAATCTTTTACCATATTTGAATGCTGAAGTTTTCTCTTTATATAAAAAACCTTTCAGCCGGTTGGACTGAAAGGTTTTTGCTTTAAAGTTGTAGCGGGTGAGGGACTCGAACCCCCGACACGCGGATTATGATTCCGCTGCTCTACCACCTGAGCTAACCCGCCACAGGAATTTCACTTATAAATTAAGAATTTGCACCCAAAAAATCAAGTTTGGTATTAGATTGTTGAAGTGGTTTTTAAGCTTAATGAAATTTGATTTTATTTGGAAAATTTTTTATATTTAAAACCGCCTCATTAGAGGTAGTGCACCACTAGCTCAACATGGTAGAGCAGCGGACTCTTAATCCGTTGGTTCGGGGTTCGAGTCCCCGGTGGTGCACGAGGTATATTTTTTTGTTTGAATTTGTCAAAGTTGATTTTTTTCAGTAAATTAAAACTTTGTAAAAAATAAATTGAGGAATTTGGTTTGCCGACGATTAACCAATTAATTCGGTACGGCAGAGAAAAAGTTAAATGGAAAAGCAAATCCCCGGCTCTGCAGGGATGCCCTCAAAAGAGAGGAGTTTGCGTCAGAGTTTATACGACGACGCCTAAAAAGCCGAATTCAGCATTAAGGAAAGTTGCAAAGGTCAGGCTTACTAACGGTATTGAGGTTATAGCTTATATCCCTGGTGAAGGTCATAACCTTCAGGAACACTCGATAGTTTTGGTGCGCGGTGGCAGAGTTAAAGATTTGCCTGGCGTTAGATATCATATAATTCGTGGTGCTTTAGATACAGCCGGGGTTGAAGGCAGGAAACAAGGTCGTTCAAAGTATGGCGCAAAGAAACCAAAGGGACAATAAAATTAAGTTAAGTTTATGAGAAGAAAAAGAGCTGAGCCGAGACAAATAGCTCCGGATCCGAAATATAACGATGTCCTTGTTGCCAAGTTGATTAACAAAGTTATGAAGGATGGCAAGAAGAGTATAGCAAGAAAAATTGTGTATAATGCGTTCGAAATAATAAGAAAGAAAACAGGGCAGGATCCGCTTGAGGTTTTTAAGAAGGCAGTTGAAAATGTTAAACCGATCCTTGAAGTAAGACCAAGGAGAGTTGGTGGAGCAACATACCAAGTTCCAATTGAAGTTAGACCTGAAAGAAGTATTTCGCTTGCTTTGCGATGGATTGTTCAATATGCACGCGAAAGGAAAGGGAAACCAATGATGGTTAAACTTGCCGAGGAATTGATGGCGGCTGCAAGGAATGAGGGTTTGGCTGTGAAGAAGCGTGAGGATACACATAAAATGGCTGAGGCAAATAAAGCGTTTGCTCATTTCAGGTGGTAAAGGTGTGGTAAATTTTTTAAAAACAAAACTTTTGAGGTGATAAAATTAAGAATATGCCGAGGGAGTACCCATTAGAAAAGACGCGAAATATCGGAATAATGGCGCATATAGATGCCGGAAAGACGACAACGACCGAGAGAATTCTTTATTATACTGGTAGAATCCATAGAATGGGTGAGGTGCATGAAGGTTCTGCGACTATGGACTTTTTGCCCCAAGAAAGGGAGCGCGGTATAACGATTACAAGTGCTGCGACAACATGTTTTTGGAGGGGACATAGAATTAACATCATTGATACTCCAGGACATGTTGATTTTACAGTTGAGGTGGAAAGGTCTTTACGTGTTCTTGATGGTGCGATCGCATTGTTCTGCGCTGTTGGCGGAGTTGAGCCGCAATCTGAAACAGTATGGAGGCAAGCAAACAAATATCGTGTTCCAAGGATTGCGTTTGTTAATAAGATGGATAGGGTTGGAGCGGATTTCTTTAATGTTGTTAATATGATTCGCGAGCGCCTTGGGGCTAATCCCGTGCCAATACAATTGCCGATGGGGCAGGGTGAGTTATTTACTGGTATAATTGATCTTATAAAAATGAAGGCTGTCGTTTACAAAGAAGAAACGCTTGGTGCAACATGGGAAGAATTTGATATCCCCAGGGAATTGAGGGATATGGCTGTTGAATATAGAACAAAGATGCTTGAGGCTGTTTCTGAGTTTGATGATACTTTGCTTGTTAAATATCTGGATGGTGAAGAGATAAGTGAGGAAGAGATTAAATTAGCGATAAGGAAAGCAACGCTTGAATTTAAAATAGTACCTGTTCTTTGTGGTTCTGCTTTCAAAAACAAGGGAATCCAGCGTCTTCTTGATGCTGTTGTCGATTATCTTCCGTCTCCACTTGATATAAACAATGGTCAGATTTTAGGGCATCATCCATTCAAGGATGATAGGGTGGTAAGATTGGTTTCTGATGATGAAAAGTTTACTGCTCTTGCGTTTAAGATAATGACGGATCCGTATGTTGGAAAGTTGACCTTTATAAGAATTTATTCTGGAACATTAAAAGCTGGTTCGTATGTATATAATTCAACACAAGGTAAGAAGGAAAGGGTTGGGAGGATTTTAAGGATGCACGCAAATCATCGTGAGGATGTTGAGGAAGCTTACGCTGGTGATATTGTTGCTCTTGTCGGATTAAAAGTTACAAAAACCGGTGATACGCTTTGCTCTGAAGATGACCCGATATTGTTAGAGAAGATGGATTTTCCAGAGCCAGTTATATCGGTTGCTATTGAGCCAAAGACGAAGGCGGATCAAGATAAACTTGGCGAGGCGCTTTCAAAGCTAATGGATGAAGATCCAACATTTAGAGTAACGGTTGATGACGAAACGGGTCAAACTTTGATAAGTGGAATGGGTGAGCTACATCTTGAGATAATTGTTGATAGGTTAAAACGCGAGTTTAGAGTTGAGGCAAACATTGGAAAGCCGCAGGTTGCTTACAAAGAGACTATAAGGAAGAAGGCAAGGGCAGAGGGTAAATTTATTCGCCAGACCGGTGGGCGTGGTCAATATGGGCATGTTTGGATTGAGATTGAACCAAATCGCGGTAAGGGTTATGAATTTATAGATGCAATAGTTGGTGGGGTTGTGCCGAAGGAGTTTATTCCAGCCGTTGATCAAGGAATAAGGGAAGCGATGCAAAATGGGATAATTGCAGGTTATCCTGTTGTTGATGTTAAAGTTACGCTTTTTGATGGTTCTTATCACGAAGTTGATTCATCTGATCTTGCTTTTAAGATCGCAGCTTCGATTGCTTTCAAAGAGGCAGCAAAGCAAGCGGAGCCTGTTCTTCTTGAGCCAATTATGGAGATTGAAGTTGTAACACCGGAAGAGTATCTTGGTGATGTAATTGGTGATCTGAATTCAAGGCGTGGAAGGATTGAGGGAATTAATATGAGAAAAGATGGTCAAGTTGTGAAAGCTCTTGTTCCACTTGCTGAAATGTTTGGTTATGCGACGAGGTTGAGATCCCTTACGCAAGGTAGGGCAATTTATACGATGCAATTCCATCATTATGAAGAAGTTCCACAGCAAATTGCTGATATAATCATTGAAAAAGTTAAAGGTAAAACGAAAGAAACATTAAATGTTTAAAAACTAAAAATCAAGGAGAGAAAGGTTATGGCAAAGGAAAAATTTGTAAGAGACAAACCCCATGTTAATGTTGGAACAATTGGTCATATTGACCATGGTAAGACAACATTAACAGCTGCGATAACTTATGCGCTTGCAAAGAAAGGGCTTGCTCAGCCAAGACCATTCGAATCAATTGACAATGCCCCAGAGGAAAGAGCGCGTGGTATTACGATTGCTGTTTCACATGTTGAGTATTCAACAGAAAAGAGACATTATGCGCATGTTGACTGCCCAGGTCATGCTGACTATATAAAGAATATGATCACTGGTGCTGCACAAATGGATGGGGCGATTCTTGTTGTTGCTGCGAATGACGGTGTTATGCCCCAAACAAGAGAACATGTGCTTCTTGCGAGGCAGGTTAACGTACCTTATATTGTTGTGTTTATGAACAAAGTTGACATGGTTGATGATCCAGAGCTTTTGGATCTTGTTGAGCTTGAGGTTAGAGACTTGCTGAAGAAATATGAATTTCCTGGCGATGAAGTTCCAGTTATAAGAGGTAGCGCTTTGAAAGCGCTTGAAGCAGGAATGAAACCGGAAACAACTCCTGATCATCCGGATTTACAACCGATTTATCAATTGCTTGATGCGATTGATAACTATATACCACTGCCACAGCGTGATATTGATAAACCATTCCTTATGCCTGTTGAAGATGTTTTCTCTATCACCGGTCGCGGAACTGTTGGTACAGGGCGTGTTGAAAGAGGCAGGGTAAAGCTCGGTGATGAGGTTGAGGTTGTCGGGCTTGGTCAGCACAAGAGAACAGTGGTGACAGGTATTGAAATGTTTCGTAAGGAACTTGATGAGGCTATAGCTGGTGATAATGTTGGATTGCTTTTGCGTGGTATTGAAAAGGATGAACTTGAGCGTGGTATGGTTATAGCAGCGCCTGGAACAATCACACCACATACAAAGTTTGAAGCTGAGGTTTATATCCTTTCAAAGGAAGAAGGTGGTCGACATACGCCATTCTATAAAGGTTACAGACCACAGTTCTACTTCAGAACAACTGACGTTACAGGAACGATAATTGGGTTGCCAGAAGGACAGGAAATGGTTATGCCTGGTGATAATGTAAGGTTAACGATTGAGTTGATTGCACCTGTTGCTATGGAAGAAGGATTGAGATTTGCTATTCGTGAAGGTGGTAAAACAGTTGGTGCGGGAGTTGTTACCAAAATACTTGAATAAAATAGGTTCTTTTTAAAAATGGCACAGCAAAAAAGAATTAGGATCAAATTAAAGTCTTATGATTATCGTTTAATCGATAAGTCGGCTGATAAGATTGTAAGAGCTGTGAAGCAAACTGGTGCTGTTGTTTCAGGGCCGATACCCCTGCCGACAAAGCGCTCAGTTTTTACTGTTTTAAGGTCTCCGCATGTTGATAAGAAATCTCGTGAGCAGTTTGAGATAAGAACTCATAAAAGATTGATTGATATTTTAAACTGGAATGCAAAGACGATGGATGTTTTGACGAAAATTGATTTACCGGCAGGGGTAGAGGTAGAAATTAAGACATAAAAATTTAAATTAGCTTTGAGCAATGGTCGGATTGATAGGTAAAAAACTTGGTATGACAACAATTTTTGGTGAAAATGGAGTGGCTATACCTTGCACTGTTCTTGAGGTGGGACCTTGTTATGTTGTCCAAGTAAAGACGAAGGAAAAGGATGGATATGAGGCGCTTCAACTTGGATTTGAAACAGCGAAGGAAAAGAGAACCCCAAAGCCACTACAAGGTCACTTTAAAAAGGCGAACACTCCATTTTTGAGAGTACTTAAAGAATTTAAAGGTTTCGATATAAGCAAATATAAACCTGGCGATCAAATAAGGGTCGAAGATATTTTCTCTGTTGGTGATCTTGTTAAAGTGACGGGAAGATCAAAGGGTAAGGGATTCCAAGGTGTTGTCAAAAGGCATGGTTTTGGTGGAGGTCCAAAGACTCACGGTCAGAGTGATAGGCATAGAGCTCCTGGTTCTGTTGGTTCAAGCTCTTTTCCGTCGCACACATTTAAAGGACAGAGAATGGCTGGGCACATGGGAGATGAACAGGTTACTGTGAGAAATCTTGAAGTTGTTGAGGTGATTCCCGAAGCTAATTTACTTGTTGTGAAGGGCTCGGTTCCTGGAGCAAAGAATAGCTATGTTCAGATAACAAAATTAAGTTGAGTTGTTCAGTGTGTTATGAAGGTTTTGTAAATTATGAACTCAAAAAATTAACCGGAATTTGAGATGAGGCTTGAGGTTTATAAAATTGATGGGACGAAATCGGGTGAATATGTTGAGTTAAGGCCCGATATTTTTGAAATTAAACCTAATGATCATGCGATTTATCTAGCTGTTAAAGCATATCTTGCCAATCAAAGGCAAGGAACGCATAAAACGAAGACGAGAGGTGAGGTCAGAGGTGGCGGTAGGAAGCCATGGCCACAAAAGCACACTGGAAGAGCGCGTGCTGGCTCGATTAGATCGCCACTTTGGGTTGGAGGTGGAACTGTTTTTGGTCCTGTTCCGAGAGATTACAGCCTTGATTTGCCGAAGAAGGTTAAGCAGCTTGCAAGAAAATCTGCTTTATCTTACAAGGCAAAGGATGAGCAAATAATTGTTGTTGAAGATTTTACATTTGAAGAGCCGAAGACAAAAAAGATGGTTGAGATTTTGAAAGCATTTAATCTTCTGAATAAAAAAGTTTTGCTTTTAACTGCGAGCACAGATTTAAATGTTTATAAATCTGGAAGGAATATACCTGGGCTTAACATTTTGGAGGCGTATAAGGCGTCGACTTATGATATTTTAAACAATCAAATGATTTTGATTCAAAAGAGCGCAGTTGAGGTTTTGCAAAATACTTTCACGGAATGAAAAATTAAAGTTTTGCGAATCAGATGCCAAGTATTTTAATTAGACCAATAGTGACGGAAAAGTCAACAATTTTGCGTGATAAGAATCAGTATGTTTTTGAGGTTGCTATGAATGCAAATAAGATTGAGATTAAGAAAGAAATAGAGTCAAGATTTAATGTTAAGGTGAAAAAGGTTAGAACCATGATTGTCAAAGGGAAGAGGAAGTTTATGTTGACAAGGAGAGGAAGGTTTGAAGGAAAGAAGCGTGACTGGAAGAAGGCTATTGTTGTTCTTGAGCCAGGATACAAAATTGATATTTTTGAGAACATTTAAAAATTTGAAGGAGTGAGCCAATGCCTGTAAAGACATTTAAACCTACAACGCCAGGGAGAAGATTTTTTACGGTGTCTGATTTTTCGGATATAACTAAGACGGAGCCAGAGAAATCACTTGTTGTTCCATTAAAAAAGCACGCTGGTAGAAACAATCAGGGACGAATTACCGTAAGGCATCGAGGTGGCGGTCATAAGAGAATGTATAGAATTATTGATTTCAAGCGAGATAAAATTGGAATTCCTGCAAAGGTTGCTGCAATAGAATACGATCCCAATAGAAGTGCAAGGATAGCACTTTTGCACTATGTTGATGGTGAAAAAAGGTATATCATAGCTCCGGATGGTTTAAAGGTCGGGGATATGGTTATGTCTGGTCCGGATGCAGAGATAAAGGTTGGTAATGCATTGCCGTTAAGAAATATCCCTGTTGGTGAGTTTGTTCATAATATTGAGCTTCGTCCAGGTAAAGGTGGGCAAATAGCAAGAAGCGCTGGGACTTATGCTCAAGTTATGGCAAAAGAGGGAGACTATGCGCTTTTGCGTTTGCCGTCGGGTGAGTTGAGAAAGATTCATTTGAATTGTTATGCGACGGTTGGAATTGTAAGCAATCTTGATCATGAGAATATTACGCTTGGTAAAGCTGGAAGAGCGCGTTGGCTTGGCAGAAGACCTTATGTTCGTGGGGTTGCTATGAATCCGGTTGATCATCCACATGGTGGTGGTGAAGGTAAGGCTCCGCAGGGTAATCCGCATCCGGTTTCTCCGTGGGGATGGCATACGAAAGGAAAGAAAACACGGAAGAAAAATAAGGCGTCTGATAAATACATTGTTGCAAGGAGAAAGAAAAAATAAAAAATTGAACTGATATGGCTCGTTCGCTTAAAAAAGGTGTGTATATCGATCGTAAGTTGCTAATGAAGGTTCAGGAAATGTTGAAGACAGGTCAGAAAAAAGTTATAAAGACATGGGCACGCGATTGTACTATAATACCTGATTTCGTCGGTTTTACATTTGCTGTTCACAATGGCAAGCAGTTCATCCCCGTTTATATAACTGAAAATATGGTTGGACACAAACTTGGGGAGTTTGCTCCAACGAGGACTTTTAGAGGTCATCCAGGAACGAAGGCTGAAAAAGCAAGTAAAATGAAAAAGTAAAAAAGTTTGGATAGCGATATGGAAGCAAAAGCTGTAGCAAGGTATATACCGTCTTCTCCAAGGAAGATGAGAGCGGTGATTGATTTAATTCGAGGCAAATCGGTTGATGAAGCACTTAACATTTTGCATTACACTCCAAAACGCGCAGCAAAAATTGCTGAAAAAGTTTTAAGATCTGCAGTTGCGAACTTCATGAACAAAGAAACTGAGAGAAGGGTTGATATATCTGAGCTTTATGTAAAATCAGCTTATGTTGATCCAGGACCGATGCTAAAGCGCGTTTTGCCCGCGCCATTTGGTAGAGCTTATATTATAAGAAAAAGAAGTAACCATTTGACGATAGTGGTTGCGGAAAAATCTAAAAAAGAGGAACAAACAAATAAATCAAAAACAAAGTAGTTGGTGGAGGGGTCTTGGGACAGAAAACTCATCCAATAGGTTTTAGGCTCGGAATAATAAGAGATTGGGATGCGCGTTGGTATGATGATAAGAACTTTGCGGAGAAGCTCCAAGAAGATTTAATGATTAGAAACTATTTGCGTAGCCGTCTTAAGAGAAGTGGAGTTTCGAGAATTATAATTGACAGGAAGACAAGACAGGTTGAAATTAAGATTCATACTTCCAGACCTGGAATGGTTATAGGTAAAGGAGGTAAGGACATTGAGTTATTGCAGGAGGAGTTGAAAAGGTTGACGAATAAGGAGGTTAAAATTGAAGTTGTTGAGATTAAACGTCCTGAGCTTGATGCTTATCTTGTTGCTGAATCAATAGCTGCGCAAATTGAAAATAGGGTTTCTTACAGGAGGGCCATGAAGGCGGCTGTTATAGCTGCAATGCGGATGGGAGCTCAGGGAATTAAGGTGATGTGTTCGGGTAGGTTAGCTGGAGCTGAGATTGCAAGAAGTGAGTGGTATCTTGAGGGTAGGGTTCCACTTCACACGATAAGAGCAGATATTGATTTTGCGATTGCAGAAGCGTTGACAATTTACGGTAAAATTGGAGTTAAGGTTTGGATCTTTAAAGGTGAAGTTATTGGTAGAAAACCACAACTTCGTTAAAATTAATTCTGGAGTTTTTAACTATGTTAATGCCAAGTAGGACGAAATATCGAAAACAGCAACGCGGTCGTTTGAAAGGTAAATCATATCGGGCATCGACACTTGCATTTGGAGATTATGGATTGAAAGCACTTGAGCCCGCGTGGATAACAAACAAGCAAATTGAGGCAGCACGCGTTGCGATTTCAAGAACTTTAAAAAGAGGTGGCAAGATTTGGATAAGAATTTTTCCCGACAAGCCATATACAAAGAAGCCAGCTGAGACACGTATGGGTAAGGGTAAAGGTAATGTCGAAGGTTGGGTTGCTGTTGTTAAACCTGGGAGAATAATGTTTGAAATAGGTGGTGTCAGCCGAGATGTGGCTGAGGAAGCACTTAAACTTGCAGCAGATAAATTACCTATAAAGACGAAGTTTGTCACA
Organism: Candidatus Kryptonium thompsonii; assembly: GCA_001442925.1. Taxonomy (GTDB): domain Bacteria; phylum Bacteroidota; class Ignavibacteria; order Kryptoniales; family Kryptoniaceae; genus Kryptonium; species Kryptonium thompsonii. The sequence goes on along the minus strand of LDXX01000008.1, from coordinate 58,344 downwards.
AGAATTGAAGCATCTAGCTAAAAACTTAAATAAAATTTTCGAGCTAAATGAAAGCAAGTGAGATAAGACAACTTTCGGATGAAGAGATAAAGCAGAGGATAAAAGAACTTGAAGAGGAACTATTTAATTTAAGGTTTCAAAAAGCTCTCGGACAGCTTGAAAAGCCCCATAGATTTAAAATGATTAGAAAAGATATCGCAAGGATGAAAACAATTTTAAGGGAGAGAGAATTACAAAGAGAAAACAAAAAGTAAAGGTTGATTGATGAGCGAGAATAAAATCCAAGAGCAAGAAAATATTGGACAAGTTCAACAAGAGCAAGATGAAGCGCAAAAGGCTCAGACTGAAAAATCGAAGCGCGGGCAGAGAAAGGTTAGAATTGGAAGAGTTGTAAGCAATAAGATGCAGAAGACTATCGTTGTTGCGATTGAGAGAAAGGTTATGCATCCGATTTACAAAAAAGTTTATGTGAGGACTACAAAAGTTATGGCTCATGATGAAAAAAATGAGTGTAATATCGGTGATATTGTGAAAATTATGGAGACAAGACCTTTAAGCAGGCATAAGAGATGGCGCCTTGTTGAAATAATAGAAAGAGCAAAATAAACTTCGGTAAATGCCATGATAAGAAGAGAAACTGATCTTGTCGTTGCTGACAATTCAGGAGCTAAAAAAGTTCGATGTATAGGTATTATAGGTCAGCACCAAAGATTGACCGCAACTGTTGGAGATATTATCGTTGTTTCGGTAAAAAGTGCAATTCCAGGTGCACCAATTAAAAAGGGAGAAGTCTCGCGAGCGGTGGTCGTTCGCACCAAAAAGGAGATAAGGCGTAAAGATGGGTCTTATGTCAGATTTGATGAAAACGCTGTTGTCTTGCTTGACAAATATGGCGAGCCGCGTGGAACGAGAATTTTTGGACCTGTTGCGAGAGAGTTAAGAGAGAAACAATTTATGAAGATAATCTCACTTGCACCGGAGGTTATTTAAAAAATTTAATTTTGGTGGAGGATGAACATCAAAAAGAATGATACGGTCAAAGTAATTGCTGGAAATTATAAAGGTAAAATTGGCAAAGTTTTGAAGGTTTTTCGTGAGGAAGAAAGAGTTCTCGTTGAGGGTGTAAATATCGTTAAAAAGCATGTTCGAAAATCGCCCAAGTATCCGCAAGGTGGAATAATTGAAATGGAAGCCCCGATCCATGTTTCTAATGTTATGCTTGTTTGCCCGAAATGTGGACAGGCAACACGCGTTGGTCATGCAACTCTTACTTCGGCTGATGGTAAAAGAAGCAAGATGAGAGTTTGTAAAAAATGCGGTGAAATGTTTTAATTAAAACAATAGGTGAACTAAAATGGCAAAGGAGAAAAAGCAGAAAAAACAGCAAGAAGTTCAGGAAGTTGAAGAGGTTCAGGAAAAGGTTGTTCCAAGATTAAAGAAGCTTTATCAAGAGGTTATAGTTCCAGAGATGATGAAGAAATTCAATTATAAAAATGTGATGCAAGTGCCCAGGCTTGTGAAAATCGTTATCAATATGGGTGTTGGACAAGCAACTCAGGATCCAAAGCTCCTTGAAATGGCGATGAAAGAACTTGCAAAGATCACTGGACAGCAACCCATTATTAGAAGAGCGAAAAAGTCAATTTCTAATTTTAAGCTAAGAGCTGGAATGGCTATTGGATGCAAGGTTACATTAAGACGTGAGAGAATGTACGAATTTCTTGATAGATTGATAAATGCTGCAATCCCAAGGATTAGAGATTTTAGAGGTTTATCTGATAAATCTTTTGATGGCAGAGGTAATTACACGCTTGGAATTAGGGAGCATGTAATTTTCCCGGAGATAAATGTTGATGAGGTTGAACGGATTTTTGGTATGGATATAACGATTGTCACGACTGCAAAGACTGATGAAGAGGCATATGAATTGCTCAGATTGTTTGGCATGCCGTTTAGAAAACGTGAGGTTGTTGTTGAAGAAAAAGCAGTGGCATAAAAATAAAATTTTGGAATTAAAACTTGGCACGAAAAGCATCAATTCAAAAAGCACTGAGAGAACCGAAATACAAGGTCAGAAAGCGAAATCGTTGTTCAATTTGTGGTAGGCCAAGAGGCTATTATAGGAAGTTTGGACTTTGTAGAATCTGTTTTAGGAAACTTGCACTTGAAGGAAAAATTCCTGGAGTAAGAAAGGCAAGCTGGTAAAAATTAAATTTAAAGGTAAAAGCGAACTATGATGACCGATCCAATTGCAGATTTTTTAACAAGGATAAGAAATGCGGTCAGAGCCAGACATAAGGTTGTCGAAGCTCCTTCTTCAAAGCTTAAGAAGGCGATAGCACAAATTTTGCTTGAGCAGAAATTCATAAAAGGTTACGAGGTTATCGATGATGGGAAACAAGGAATTTTAAGGATTTATCTAAAGTATACAGAAGACGGCGAACCTGCTATTACAAATCTTGTTCGTGTAAGCAAGCCGGGGCGCCGAATTTATGTTGGAGTTGATGAGATACCAAGAGTTTTAAATGGTCTTGGCATTGCAATTTTGACCACTTCAAAAGGAGTTATGACTGACCGTCGCGCAAGGAAAGAAAGGGTTGGCGGTGAAGTAATTTGTTATGTGTGGTAAATTGGACGCATTAAAACATATGGTAAAATAAATTCGCGATAAAAAATGTCTAGAATTGGGAAAAAACCGATACCTATTCCAAAAGGTGTTAAAGTTGAAAAAACAAACGGTATTTTGAAAGTTTCGGGTCCGAAAGGAGAGCTCTCGACCAAGGTTCATCCGAGGATAGAAGTTGAAATAACAACGGACAATGTTCTAGTTAAGAGAAAAAGCGATTCAAGGATGGATAAAACGTTGCATGGGTTATGGAGGTCTTTAATTAACAATATGATAATTGGTGTTTCTCAGGGTTATTCAAAGAAGCTCGAGATTGTTGGAATCGGATATAGAGCCGAATTAAAGGGCAAAGCACTTGTTCTTTATCTTGGATATTCTCACCCGATAATTTTTATACCACCGGATGGAGTTAAGATCGAAGTTCCTCAGCCAACTAATATCATTGTTAGTGGAATTGACAAGCAACTTGTTGGTCAAGTTGCAGCGAAAATACGTTCGTTTAGGCCACCCGAGCCGTATAAGGGTAAAGGTATACGCTATGAGGGTGAAGTTATAAGAATGAAGGCTGGAAAGGCAGCGGGTAAATAAAATGAACGAGGCGGGCTCATATTTCGAGCGTAACCTCGTTCGGAATTCAAAATAAAATTGGTTAAATTTAATATGATAAGGCGAGAATTTGAAAAGAAGAAGATAAGAAGAGAAAAGATTCGTAAGCGTGTAAGATCCAAGATTTTTGGTACCCCGGAAAGGCCACGTCTGTCGGTTTATAGAAGTTTGAAACATATTTATGCACAGATTATCGATGATACAAAAGGACATACGCTTGTTGCGATGTCAAGTTTATCAAAAGAGATAAGAGATGAAGTTAAAAACTGCAAAACTAAAACTGATGTCAGTAGAGTTGTTGGACTTGCACTTGCGAAGAAGGCGCTTGAGAAAGGTATAACTAAAGTTGTATTTGACAGGAATGGCTATAAGTATCACGGTAGGGTGAAAGCACTTGCAGAAGCAGCTCGTGAAGGTGGATTAATTTTTTAAGTTAAAACAAACTTGTTGAGGTAAATTGCCAAAGATAAAAAAGGTAAAACCAAGCGAGCTTGAAGGTTTAAGAGAAAAACTCGTTATGATTAACAGAACCGCAAAGGTCGTAAAAGGCGGTAAAAGAATTCGCTTTAGTGCCATTGTTGTGGTTGGAGACAAAAATGGTCATGTTGGGATTGGGCTTGGCAAAGGTCGCGAAGTGACCGATGCAATTCAGAAAGCAAGCGAGAACGCAAAGAAAAATATAGTTGAAGTCCCAATTGTTAATGGAACTGTTCCTCATGAAATTGTTGCAAAGTTTGGAGCTTCGAAAGTTTTGATTAAACCAGCTGCACCTGGAACTGGTATAATCGCAGGCGGAGCTGTCAGAGCTGTGCTTGAACTTGCGGGTGTACAGAATGTGCTTACAAAATGTTTTGGCTCAACTAATCCGCACAATGTTGTTAAAGCCACTTTAAAAGCTCTGACGAGCATGATCGATGCTAAAACGATGGCAGCAAAGCGTGGAATGACGCTTAAAGAATTGTTTGAATCTGATTCACTTGTAAAAATTTAATTTGAATTTTTAAAATGGCGAAAAAACTTAAGATTACACAGGTAAGAAGCATAATTGGGACACCTGAAAAACAGAGAAGGACGATAAAAGCTCTCGGCTTAGGAAAACCGCATAAAACAGTAATTCATTATGATACCCCCGTGATTCGCGGAATGATAAATAAAGTTAAACATCTCGTCGTTGTGGAAGAAATAGAAGATGGAGGTGAAAATGCCTAATATATTAAGTAATTTAAAACCAGCTCCTGGTTCGAGGAAAAAAGAAAAAAGAGTTGGACGAGGTCAAGGTTCAGGGCACGGTGGTACTTCAACGCGTGGTCATAAAGGTCAAAAGTCAAGATCTGGAGAGAGCATAAAGCCATGGTTTGAAGGTGGTCAAATGCCTTTGATCAGGCGAATTCCGAAGCGTGGTTTTAGGAATCCGTTTAAGGTTGAATATCAAATTGTTAATTTGGGCAGGCTTCAAGAGCTAATTGATAGAGGTAAAATTTCGGCTGATACAAAGGTTACGCCTGAGTTGCTTTATGAGGTAGGTGCTGTTTCTAAGAAGGCATTGCCTGTGAAAATTCTTGGTGATGGAGAATTGAAGGTTGCGCTTGAAATTTCTGCTCATGCTTTCAGCAAATCAGCGTTACAAAAGATACAAGCAATTGGAGGCAAGGCGATTAAGTTATGAGCAAATTAGTCGAAAATCTCAGAAATATTTTTAAAATCGAAGAGCTCCGCGATAGAGTTCTTTTTACGATCGCATTGCTTGCTGTTGTTAGAATTGGCGCGCATATAACTTTACCTGGCGTCGATGCATCACTTCTTGCGGAAGTTATAAGGAGTCAATCGCAAAACTCTCTTTTTGCTCTCTATGATCTTTTTGCTGGCGGAGCTTTTCAAAACGCGGCGGTTTTTGCACTCGGAATAATGCCCTACATAAGCGCCGCGATTATCTTGCAATTGCTTGGCGCTGTTGTTCCATATTTTAGAAAATTGCAACAAGAAGGAGAAGAAGGGCGTAGAAAGCTTGAGCAATACGCAAGGCAAGGTACTGTTTTAGTTGCTGCGCTTCAGGCTTGGGGTGTGAGTATAAGGTTGATGAATATGACAACTCCAGGAGGTTTGCCAATAGTGCCGGAAGCTGTGAAAGGGTTGGGTTTTGTTATAACTACAGTTTTTATTCTAACAGCTGGAACAATCTTCATAATGTGGCTTGGTGAGCAAATAACGGAGCGTGGCATAGGGAATGGAATTTCTTTGATAATTTTTGTTGGTATAATTGCGCGCTTCCCAAATGCTTTACTTGAAGAATTTCAGATGATAAAAACGGGTGCGAGAAGCATAATTGAGGAAATATTGATCATCGCAGGGATGGTTTTGGTTGTTGCGCTTGTTATACTTGTCACTACTGGAACGAGAAGAATCCCAGTTCAGTATGCAAAGAGAGTTGTCGGAAGAAGAGTTTACGGAGGAGTAACTCAATATATTCCGATAAGGGTAAATGCTGCTGGTGTGATGCCGATAATATTTGCTCAGTCAGTTATGTTTTTGCCCAGCACAATTATAACATTTTTCCCACAAAGCGAATCATTGCAAGAGTTTGCGGCAAACTTTAATTATACTTCTTTTTGGTATAGCTTTGTTTATGCTTTATTAGTTATATTTTTCACATATCTTTACACAGCAATTGTTTTCAATCCACAAGATATCGCTGATACGATGAGAAAGCAGGGCGGTTTTATACCTGGGATAAGACCTGGTAAAAGCACGGCTGATTTCATTGACAACATTTTGACGAAGATAACTTTACCCGGGTCGATCTTTTTGGCTATAATTGCAATTTTACCTGGATTTATGATAAGGTTGGGAGTTTCACCAACCATGGCTTCGTTCTTTGGTGGAACAAGCTTGCTGATTGTGGTTGGAGTTGCTCTTGATACATTGCAACAGATTGAGACATATCTTTTGATGAGGCATTATGATGGCTTTATGAAAACAGGTAGAATAAAAAGCAGGGTTGGCTATTAAGGGAGTGAGCATAAAGAGCGAGATGGAAATAGATTTAATGAGAGAGGCTGGCAGGATTGTTTCGGATTTGTTAAAATTGCTTGGTAAATATATTAAGCCAGGTGTATCAGCTTATGAGCTTGATAAAATAGCCGAGGATTTTATATTGTCGCAAGGAGCGAAACCTGCTTTTAAAGGTTATGGTTTTGATAAGAAGAATCTTTTTCCGGCGTCAATTTGTGTTTCAATTGACAACGAGGTTGTGCATGGAATTCCAAGTAGAGATAAGATTTTAAGAGAAGGACAATTGGTTTCGATAGATGTTGGAGTTGTTAAAAATGGATATTATGCGGATGCAGCTAAGACATTTGCTGTTGGAGAGGTAAGCGATGAAAAGAGAAGATTGATGGAGATGACGGAGAAGGCACTTTATATAGGAATTGAGCAAGCGGTTGAAGGAAATCGTCTCTTTGACATTGGATATGCCATTCAAAGCTATGTGGAATCGCATGGTTTTTCCGTTGTTCGTGATTTGGTTGGTCATGGGATAGGGAAAAAATTACATGAGGAACCACCCGTTCCGAATTTTGGTCAAAAAGGTAAAGGAATTAGATTGCGTGAAGGGATGACGCTTGCGATTGAGCCGATGGTTAACGCTGGAACTTGGCAGGTTTATTTTGGGAGCGATGGATGGACTGTTTATACGCTTGATGGTTTGCCATCGGCTCATTTTGAGCATACAATTGTCGTTAGGAAAGGGAAACCAGAAATTTTAACACTGTAAATGGCTAAACAGGAAGGTGTAAAAGTTGATGGCGTTGTAATTGAATCTTTGCCGAATGCAACTTTTAAGGTTAAACTTGACAATGGGCTTGAGGTTATTGCCCATGTTTCAGGTAAGATGAGGATGCATTTTATTAAAATTTTGCCAGGCGACAAGGTTCAAGTTGAACTTTCGCCTTATGATGTGACGAAGGGAAGAATTATTTACAGGTATAAATAAATTTGAGAAAGGAAAAATGAAAGTTCGCTCATCAGTTAAAAAAATTTGCGAGCATTGTAAAATTATCAAACGTAAGGGAGTTATAAGAGTTATTTGCAAAAAAAATCCAAAGCATAAACAAAGGCAAGGTTAAAAGAGTATGGCTAGAATAGCAGGAATTGAATTGCCGAAGAATAAAAGGTCATTTATTGCCTTAACCTACATTTATGGAATAGGTAGAAGCTCAGCCCTTAAAATACTTGAAAAGGCTGGAGTTGACCCGATGAAAAAGATTGGAGAACTTACGGATGAGGAAATCAGCAAGATAAGAGATATAATAAACACGGAGTATAAGGTCGAGGGTGCTTTAAGGGCTGAGATTCAGATGAATATAAAGCGTCTTATGGATATCGGTTGCTATCGTGGATTGAGGCATCGTCGCGGATTGCCAGTTCGCGGGCAGAGGACTAGGACAAATGCAAGGACGAGGAAAGGTAAGAGGAAAACAGTTCCAGGCAAGAAGAAAGCGGTAGCTAAAAAATAAAAATTAATATTCGGAGGATAGAAGTTGGCTAAGGTAAAGAAACAGAAAAAGAAAATTCAAGTAGATGCTCACGGCGTAGCTCATATTAAAGCAACTTTTAATAACACCATAGTAACCATCACGGATAAATATGGTAATGTTCTTGCGTGGTCATCTGGTGGTAGGATAGGCTATAAAGGAACAAAGAAGGGAACACCATTTGCAGCTCAGCTTGCTGCGGAGGCGGCAGCTAAGGAGGCGTACAATCTTGGCGTTCGTAAAGTCGATGTTCTTGTCAAAGGTCCTGGCTCAGGTAGAGAAGCGGCTATACGTGCGCTTCAGACCGCAGGACTTGAAATTCTCACTATTCGTGATGTGACGCCAATTCCGCATAACGGTTGTAGGCCACCGAAGAGAAGAAGAGTTTAAAAATTAAAATCAAAACTAAAAATCATGGGAAGATACACAGGTCCAGTTTGTAGACTTTGCAGAAGGGAAAGAGTGAAGCTTTATCTTAAAGGTGAAAAGTGCTACACTGAAAAATGTCCACTTGAGAAGAAAAATTATCCACCTGGTCAACACGGACCATTGAGGCGTGCGCGGTTATCTGAGTATGGAATTCAATTAAGAGAAAAACAGAAGCTTCGTAGAATCTATGGTGTCTTAGAGCGTCAATTTAGGAGATATTTTGAGATGGCAACAAGGCAAAAAGGGAAGACAGGTGAGAATTTAATAAAGATACTTGAGAGACGCCTTGATAATGTGGTGTATCGTTTAGGATTTGCCCCTTCAAGGAAAGCAGCTAGACAACTTGTAAAACATAGGCATATTCTTGTGAACAATAAAATTGTTGACATCCCATCATATCTTGTTGAACCAGGTGATGAGATAAGAGTTAGAGATAAAAGCAAAGAACTTGAAATAATACACAATTCATTAAAACGCGTCACTGAGACAAGCCTTGTCCCATGGCTCCAGCTTAATAAAGCAACTTTAAGTGGCGTGTTTATGTATATACCTGAACGTTCTGAGATACCGATTAATGTTAATGAACAGTTGATCGTTGAACTTTACTCCAAGTAAAAATTAAAGTTATAGAGGTAAAAATGTCAAATATTTTGTTGACTTTCCCCGAGAATGTGGAAATTGATGAAGCAACATATTCAAATACTTTTGGAAGATTCATTATTCAACCGCTTGAACGTGGCTATGGCGTGACTATAGGAAATGCTTTGCGAAGAGTTCTACTTTCATCAATTCCTGGATATGCTTTTATAGCTGTGAAAATAGAGGGTGTTCTGCACGAATTTTCAACAATTCCTGGAGTTGTCGAAGATGTCGCTGATATCGTATTGAATTTAAAAGGTGTTAGATTTAAATTGATCGATAAATCGCTTAAAAAGGTAAATGTGCTTGTTAAAGGACCCGGTGTTTTTAAGGCTGGCGATATACAGAAACAGAATTCGGGGATAGAAATCTTAAATCCTGACCATCACATTGCTGATGTGACTGGTGATACCGAGTTTGAAATGAATTTATGGATTGGTTACGGCAAAGGTTATGTTCCATCGGAAGAGCTTGAGTATCTTTATCCTTCGCCGCCGGTAACCCCGGAAGCAGGTATAATAATGCTTGATGCTATTTTTACCCCAATTAAAAATGTTAGGTATTTTATTGAGAACATTCGCTTAAAGCAAAGGGGTGACTACGAGAAGTTAATAATTGAAGTTGAAACGGATGGTTCAATAACTCCGGATGATGCGCTTGTGCTTGCTGCGAAGATCTTGAAAGAACATTTTGAAATCGTGATTGAGATTCATCCCCAAGTAGAGCCTGAGGTAGCTTCTAAGGTTGAAGATAAAAGTATGAATGAAAAAGATCGCATTAGAAAAATTTTGAAGACCCCGATAGAAGAACTCTTTCTCAGTATGAGAGCTTTTAACATTTTGAAGTCCAATGGCTTGAACACAATCAGCGATATTGTGAGATACCAGGAGCATCAGCTTTTAAGTTTCAAAAACTTTGGGCGAACCTCATTGAATGAGATAAAGAGGATCATTGAGGGATATGGATTACATTTTGGTTTTGATGTGGATAAATATCTCAAGGAAAATTAAAAAATTCTTGGAGGTTTAAATGCGCCATTTGAAGAAAGGAAGAAAACTTAAAAGAACGCATAGCCACAGAAAAGCAACCTTATCAGCTCTTGCAACAGCTTTGTTTCTTCATAAAAGAATTGTGACGACAGTTGCAAAGGCAAAAGAGGCAAGAAGATTTGCTGAAAAATTAATAACGAAAGCAAAGCGTGGCGATATACACGCAAGACGACTTGTCGCAAGATTTATAAGAAATAGAAAAGCATTAAAAGAACTATTTGACGAGATCGCCCCAAGAGCAATGGATAGACCTGGCGGTTATACCCGTGTTGTTCGTCTTGGTTTCAGACGAGGTGATTCCGCTGAACTTGCTGTGCTTGAACTTGTTGATTATAACATCGGGACTGGGATGGTGAAACCGAAAAAAGAGAAAACTAAGGAAGTTGCAGAACAACAAGTAGCATCTTAACTGATGAAGCTTTTCACCTTCGTTTAGTTTTGAAAACACAGGATTTGAGAGGTTATGAAAATAACGTCTGCGAGATTTGTGGCAAGTTTAACTGATGTGAAGCAATTACCCACTGACGGACTGCCAGAAATTGCTCTTGTTGGAAGATCAAATGTTGGAAAGTCGTCTCTTATCAATAAACTCTGTGGCAAGAGAAATCTTGCTTTTATAAGTTCAACCCCGGGGAAGACACAAGCGTTAAACTATTTTTTGATAAATGAGTCGTTCTATATTGTTGATCTCCCCGGCTATGGTTATGCTCGCGTTCCAGAGCATGTGAAGGCTGGGTGGAGCAAACTCATCGAAAATTATCTGAGCAACAGAGAACAAATTAAGCTCGTTCTTCACATCGTTGACGCGCGTCATGAGCCAACCGAACTTGACAAAATGATGGCAGGATGGCTTGATTACTTTAAGATCCCATATATAATTGTAATAACCAAGATTGATAAAATTGCGCGAAGCAAGATCTCAAGGCAGGTTGAGATAATTAAAAATTCTTTCGGGAAATTAAAGTATTGTCAAGATTTTATCACTTTCTCGGCCATCACAGGCGTTGGGAAAAATGAATTGCTTTCGGCAATTGAGAAATATATCACAACCCCGGGGAAGAAACGTCTGCGAAGCAAACAATTACAAGCGACGTAGAAAAGCTAGGATTTTTAATCTGTCCCGCTGATTTTAATTAATTCCATCCGCCTGCGCTTGCATTCTTCTTGATTTACAAATCTTCGGTGTTTATATTTAAGGTAAAAATCGTAATTTAGTGTGAGAGTTAGGCAATGATTAAAAAATTTACATTGTTTTTTCTCTTATTAACTACATTATCGTTTGCTCAGGTAAATTTACAGGAGATGCGCGATTTTAAATTTGCTTATTCCCTTTTTGAAGATGGAATGTATCGGCTTGCTCTTTCGGAGTTTCAAAAGTTTATAACTAATTATCCAGAGAGCAAACTTGTAGAGGAAGCACGATTTTTTAGCGCGGAATCGGCATTTAAGCTTGGCGAGTATGATACCGCTCTTAAAACTTACCTTTCACTTTTATCAGACCTTCCGAACACAAGATTTAAGGATAAAGCAAATTACCGAATCGCAGAAATATATCTGAAACGGAAAAATTATACTTCTGCTATTGAAAGTTTTAAAAGAGCGATAGAGAGCTCGGCTGATAAATTACTGATTTCTCAATCCGCGTATTATCTTGGGGATATTTACTTTGAACAGGGTGATTATAAAAATGCGTTAAGATATTATACCCTTTCTTATGAGGTTGATACGACAGGTGAAATTGCTCCATTTTCACTTTTCGCGCTTGGGTTCACTTTTCAAAAGCAGGGGAAATTTCAAGATGCGATTGAAAAATATAAAAGCTTGATCGAGAAGTTTAGCAATAGCTCTGGAAGGTTAAGTAAAATCTTGGGCGACGCAAAATTAAATCTTATTGATTGCTACTATAAGGTTGGAAGCCATAAAGAAGTTGCTATGCTTGCCCGGGAGCTTTTGAATAGTGGAGTTGGTGATGAAAAAATTATTTTTCTCCTTGGCGAAAGTTATTACGCTCTTGGGTTGTATGATTCGGCTATGGTTTATTATGAAGATTATTTGAAAAATTTTCCCAACGGTGAGTATAATAGGCATTCGCTTTATTCAATTGGTTGGATTTACTATAAGCGGGGAAGTCACGATAAGGCGATTCAAATTTTTGATTCGCTTTCCAAAGGTGATGATGAAATAGCGAATTTTTCGCTTTATTATCTTGCTGAGGTTAAAAAGGTTTCAGGTGATACCGTTAGCGCAATTTTAACATTTAAAAACTTCGTTGAGAGAAATAAAAATTATTCGCGATTGTTCGCTCAAGCAAATTATGAGCTTGGGTTAATTTATTTTTCGCAAGGTAAATATGATAGCGCGATCGTCCATCTTGAAAAAATACATATTGATGATACAAGTGGTGTTGGGGTGAAAGCGTTTGAACTTCTTGCCCAGTCTTACATAAGGCAAGGTGATTATTCAAAAGGTGCTTCAATTCTGCGAATGATAAGGAATGAAATGAAGCTTTCAAGTGAAAATGAAGCGATTAACATTTATACCGAGGGCGTAGCTTTAATGCAGGAGGGTAAATTTGATGAAGCGATAAAAGTTTTTGAGGAGTTTTTATCAAAGTTTCAACATAATCCTAATGTTGAGTGGGCAATTCTTTACCTTGGTGAGATGTACTATAAATTGGGTGATTATAAAAATGCGAGAAAATATTACACTGAGCTTCTGAATCGCTTTCCAGGGAGTCGCAATGCTGAGCAAGCACTTTATTCAATTGCGTGGTCATATTTTAAAGAGGGAGAATATAAAGAATCGGCAAAGCAATTTGAAAAGTTTTTAAGTATATATTCAACTGGAAAAAGGGCGCTTGATGCACGACTTCGGCTTGCGGATTGCTATTTTATGATGAAAAATTATAAACAAGCAGAATCAAATTATCTTTCTTTCGTGCGACTTTTTGGAAATCAAGAGGGTGCTGATTATGCTTATTTCCAACTATCTCAAGTTTATCTCAGGCAACGACAATTGATGCGGTCGCTTGAGATGTTAAATCTTTTGCTTAGTAAGTTTCCCAATTCACCGCTTGCCCCATCAGCAAAATACCAAATGGGATGGATTTATTTTCAAGATAAAAACTATACTCCAGCTATAAACTCGTTTCGTGAAGTGGTTGAAAAGTATCCAGATAGCGAAGTTGCACCGAAGGCGCTTTATGGCATCGGCGATGCTTACTATAACATGGGGAAATATGAACTTGCCATGAAATCATATCTTGAGGTAATTGAAAGATATCCAGATTCAAAATATTCTGAGGATGCAATTTCTGGTATTCAATATTCGCTCTCAGCTCAAGGGAAAAATCCTAATCTCGTTGATGAGTTAATTTCAAAGAGCAAAAATCCCAATTTTCTTGAAGTTGTTTCGTTGAAAAAAGCTGAATTTCAAGCTTCACAAGGGAATTATTCGGAGGGTGTAAATCTTTACAAAAAGTTTATCGCAAACTATCCTGAAAGCAAACTTTTGCCAAAGGCTTATTACGAACTTGGTAGAGTTTATGAGGCGATGAGGAGAAACTCTGAGGCTGTTGAGATTTATAAAAATCTTATCTCTAGATATCCGATGAGCGAATTCGCTCAAAATGCGCTTGTTCGACTTGGGCGGTTAAAGTTTAATTCAGGGGAGTTTGCAGAAGCAATTGAATATCTTGGTAAGGTTGAAACTAAAGTAAAGTTTTATGATGAGGTTCTTTACCTTATTGGGTTAAATTATCTTTCGTTGGGTGATACGGCAAATGCTTTGAGGAAATTTAATGAGGTCATAGATAAATTTCCGAGTTCAGATTTTTCAGATAGAGCGAGGGTTAAGCTTGGTGGGATCTTGTTGAGTTATGACAGAACTAATGAAGCGATTGAGATTTTAAAACCAGTCGTCACACAAAGGGCAACAGATGAGGTTTCAGCGGAGGCACAGTATCTTTATGCGGAAGCATTTTTCAAACTCGGTGATATTGATGCGGCGTTACTTCAATTTTTAAGAGTGAGATATCTATATGGTGAATATGTCGGGCTATTACCGATGACTTATTATCGCATTGCCCAGTGTTATGAAATTAAAGGTGATTATCCTAAATCAATACAATTTTTAAATGAAGTTCTTAAGATGCACATAACTGATGAAATGAGGCTGAGGGTTTTTGAAAAACTGGAACAATTAAAAACAAAAATGCCAGGTTAAAAAATGAAGAAAATGGCACTTTTTTATACAGGGCTACTAACCCTTGTAATCATTGGACTAATTATTGCGATCGACTTAAATAAAAAGGATAATGAAATTAGCATTGATGCAGTCGCATGGGCTCAGGGTAGATTTGGACGAAATTTGCAGGTTTTGACGGATGTTCGTTCGAAGGAGCAACTTCAAAAAATTATGGAGGGAATTTCCGACGCTCTTGGAGTTAAATGTAACTATTGCCATGATGTTAACAATTACTCAAGCGATGTAAAGGAGACGAAAAGAAAAGCCAGAACGATGCTTAAGATGGTGATGACAATAAACCGCGATTTCATAAATTGGGAGGGTGCTCAAGTAGTTGATTGCTATACATGCCACCGTGGTCAAACGAAGCCACAGATAAAGGGCGCTTCAAAATAAATTTCTTCACGACATGAAAAAAATTATCATTGCGATTTCATTTTTTGTTTGTTTGAATGTCTTATCTCAAGAATCAAAGCCAGGGGAAAGAGAATTTAGAATTGATACGACAAGATTTGGTGAACCGAAAAATGAATTTGTCCTTCCTGAATTTGTGATAACAGGGCGAGAGACGATTGAAGTTGAAATTGGACAAAAAGTTGAAATTACCGATGTTAATTTGCCTAAAGTTGATTTAAATCTATACCAAATTTCATCCGCTGAAAAATTTACACCTGATGTTCCTGTTAAAAACATCAAAGATGGTTATGTAAAATTTTTTGAAAAAAATCCGATTGCCAAATTTAAAGCTGGCGTTGGGAGGTACTTGACAACTTACTTTGATGGTATACTTCAAGGCAATGTCTCGAAAATTTTTTCGATCAGTTCAAATTTTTATCATCGTTCAAGCCAAGGGTTCATCGAAAACGCAGATTATGTGAGGAATCAATTTTCTGTTAATGCTGGTCTTTATCTCCCCAAAATTAAAGATAAAATTTTGGATTGGCTTGGGGGTGCAAAAATTTCAACGGCGGTAAATTACTCAACTTATAGTTTTGGCTTTTATGGTTCTGTTTCGCCGAGTTTTCATAGAAATATGAATAAATTCGATCTTGGGCTTTACATTGAGTCACCGTATAGAAATGTTTTCGATTACAGCTTGGGACTTAATTATTCAATTTTTACATTGCTTGATACAATAGCAAACTATGAAAATTCAAATTTTGGTGGAAGGGAGAAACGATTTGATTTGAGCTTTAACTATAGACATAGGGTTGATTTTTTAAAATTGAGACTTGGCGTTGATTATACACCTTTGCCAGCGAGATATCTTAAGCTTGGTATATTTGCTGGGAATTTGCTTGAATTTTTTGAAATTAATGGGAATTATCTTCTTGATTTTGGGGTTAAGTTATTTTCATTTCAAAATTTTGATTCAGTAAACAGATTTAGGATTTACCCTGATGTTTCATTCAAATATCTTGCTGGCAAGAAGACGCAGGTTTACGCATTTTTTTCACCAGAGGTTTTAAATTTGACAGTTTCAAATTACCTGAGTGTAAATAGATTCCTGACGAAAAATCTAAAAATTGTACATCCTGAGGAATATTTTAATCTTAGTTTTGGGGTGAAGTATGGGTTGAGCAATTTCGGGGTTGATGCGGGGTTAAATTTTAAAGTATTTAAAAATTTCCCAATCTATGTTGACGAGGATAAGGATGGATTTTACTCAGTTGAGTTTGAACGGACTCAATTTATTGAATTAAAGAGCTCGGGTTATTTAAATTATCGGGGCAATGAGCTTGTTTTTGGCGTTATTTTAAATTCATCATACAATGCAAAAAGCAAGAAACCGGTCCCATATTATCCGAGTTTTTCGGCAAATCTTGGGTATAAATATCGTTTCGCTTTTGGACTTGTAATTAATCTGGAAATTGATTTAATTAGTAGTAGAGTTTATAACTTTAATGGAGATGAACTTAAGGGATTTGTGCTTGTGAATCTTGGAGCGGAATATGAGGTTTTTAAAAATTTCAAGGTTTTCCTGAATTTTGATAATTTGTTATCTCAAAAATTTTATAATTGGCATAATTATCTTGAGCCCAATATGGTTTTCATTGGTGGGATTGAGTATAGGTTTTAAACAAAATTGGGTTTTGGATGAATAAAAGTGAATTGGTAAAATCGCTTGCGCAAGATTTGAAATGGAGTGCATCAAAAACCGAAAGGGTTGTTGATTCTTTTTTTAATTTGGTATCTGAAATTTTGATGAAGGAAGGGAAATTGAACTTGTTTAAGTTTGGGGTTTTCACGGTGAAACATAGAGCGAGTAGAAAGGGGCGCAATCCCAAAACTGGTGAAGAGTTGATTTTGCCGCCGAGGGATTACCCGCATTTTAAGCCGAGCAAGTCGATAATTAATATAATTAACAACCGATAGTTTTTCATGGATAAAAGCGAATTTTTAAATTTGCTTTCAAAGCGTGCGAATATCTCATATGACGAGGCGAGACTGTTTTACGACAAATTTATTGCAAGATTTGCGAAAGCTATAAAATCGGGGCAGAATATTAGAATTTCGGGTTTCGGTGAGTTTAAAAGGAAAATTAGAAAGGGGAAAAGAGTTTTTGATCCTAAAACTGGACTTGAAAGGGTTATTCCTTCCAAGGTTGTGGTTAGCTTTCTACCAGCGAAAATTTTTGCCGATAAAATCAATATAAGATATAGAAACTTGAAATCGGTTGTTGTTAAAGTGCAACCACCTGTTGTTGAAGAGAAGGAAACCGATGAATTTAAGCTCACATTTTTTGAGGCAGAGAAAAAAGCAAATGGTATAAAATCTGGAATTGTTTTCGGTGAGTATGAACCTATCGTTGAACCAATTCAAACTTTGAAGATGCAATCTGAAGATTATTTGACTTTACCTGAGAAACCGATATCAGAAGGAAAAGTTGAAACGATAGATATTGAGGTTCCGATTTTCGATGTTTTTCAAAGGGTTGATGTTGCCGAGGTGGATTGGGATAAGGATATTGGGGAATTGGAAAAAGTAAAAATTAACTTTGAGGAGGTAGCGATGCCTGAATTTAATTTAACAGAGGAATCCAAGCAGCCTCAAGAGAAAGGCGAGGTGAAAAAAATTTTTGACGATACACAAAAAAAGGAGGTACCAGCAATGGCATTTGAATATGAAGAGGAAAATCAGAAGAGAACAGGCTTTTGGGTGTTTCTTCTGGTGGTGTTTTTAATTTTTATTGGTGGGGTTGTATTCTTGTTGAATCAATATGGTTACATTCATCTGTGGGGTAAAGGTAAAGAAGCTGGCAAAGTGGAGTTTAAACAGCCAGAGGAGGTTATTGTGGCAACACCACCGGAGCTTAAGCCGACGCCAGAAACACCTGCGACGATTGAAGGAAAAAAGCCAGAACCATCTGTTACTGTTAAGCCTCCCAAGGTTAGCAAGCCAGTTCCAAGGGAGGGGAGAAGTTATATAATTCAGGTCGCTTCGTTCCAGGATAAAAAGTTAGCAGATGCATTTGCAAGTAATTTGAGAAGTAAAGGCTATAACGCTTTTGTTGAAAGAGCATTTGTTGAGTGGAAAGGCGGAAGCTGGTATCGTGTTCGCGTTGGATTTTTTGATTCAATTGAACGTGCGAATGAAGTTGCTGAAAAATTGAAGAGAGATGTAAAGGTTGAAAAGGTTTGGATAAGCGAAGCGACAAAGGGTGTAGTAAAGTAAAAAGTAAAAATGCAAGGGGCAAATGGTTAAATTTGCTTTCCTAGATTATTTCTGGCTTGTTCTTTACCTTATTTTAATGACCGGGGCGGGGGTTTTGTTCTATAATCTTGGTAAGAGATCTGAGGCAGATTTTTTTCTTGCTGGGAGATCCTTACCTTGGTGGCTTCCTGCAATGAGTGTTTATGCCACGCATACGGCAACTGATACGCCGATGTGGGTCAGTGGTGTTATCTATAAACATGGTTTCCGCGGGTTGTGGTATACTTTTTTCTCCGCATGGTGCGCAATCGCTGCTTTTGTATCCGCGAGAATTTTTAGAAGATCGGTTGCATATTCGCAGGCTGAATGGCAAAGTTTGAGATATTCTGGGCTTGGATCTGAACTTTTGCGAGGTTGGATGGCTGGATGGGGATTTTTTCTTAATATGTTTATCCTTGGCTGGGTTGGAATGGCGATGGGGAAATTGTGTAATTATTTATTTGGATGGGAAAACTGGGTTGGGCTTGTATTTTTTTCTTCTATAACTGCAGTTTATGTTTTATCAGCTGGATACTGGGGTGTTGTAATGGCTGACTTTCAACAGGGAATAATTGCTTTTCTAGTTATAGTTATAGCCTCGCTATGGGGCGTTCGTGAAGCTGGCGGTCCCTATGGAATTGTTCAAAAGTTATATGAACTTGGTGAATCTTGGCGTTTAAATCCATTTCATTTTACGGGCTTTTTCTCTGGGGATTTTCCAGTTGCGTGGTTTATAACAATGATAATTATCGCTGTGCTTGGTGGTTTTGGGATGGGAACAAGTATTGATTGGTATGCAGAAGCTCAAAGAATCCAGTCAGCAAAAACAGTTCGTGATGCTTCATATAGTATTTGGTGGGGAACTGCATTGACATTAATGAGAAATGCTATCTGGGCAGTTGCTATAATTGCTTTTTTTGTGATGAATCCATTTTTGACCGATGTAAAGGAGTATGAAATGGCATGGTTTAGGATTGCATTTGAACATTTACCCGCTGGTATGACTGGTTTTTTGTTTGCTGGAGTAGTTGCGATTCACATTTCTACAATTTCAACTCATCTAAATCTTGGCTCTATTTATTTGACACGAGACATTTATCATCACTATGTAAAACCAGATGCGAGTCAAAAAGAACTTGTATGGATGGGGAGAATTGCTACTCTTTTTCTTTTGATTGGCTCATTTATTTATGGTTCAATGATGGAGGAAATAACGAAGTGGTTAATTTTCGCTTTATGGATAATGGGGGCTGGGATGTGGCTCCCAAATATCTTGCAAGTTGTCTGGTGGCGATTTAATTCATGGGGTTATCTTTCTGCGTGGATTGCAAATTTAGGCTTTTCGTGGCTTGTTGTTTGGATTCTTCCTACATTTGGTGTTATACCTGAATTGCCCGATTACTTGCAATTCTGGATCTTAATGTTTTTAACTGCGCTAGTCTATATTCCTGTAACTCTTTTAACAGAGCCAGAGGATATGGAACATCTCGTCAAGTATTATGTTATGACAAGACCGATCGGATGGTGGAAGCCAGTTGAAGAGGAAGCGAGAAAAAGAGGCTTGATAAAATAAAAATGGTGTTTTGCCCATGGCTTTTATAAGAAGAAATTGGACTCCTGAGGAGGCAAATAAGTGGACTCGTGAAGATGTAATTGCTATTATTGTCTCGCCCTTTGCATATGCTTTTTTGATGATTGGAGTTGCGCTAAGTTTGCTTCTTTTTCTATGGGGATTTGTGTTTCTTATAATTGGTATAATTTTAACTGGAGTTATGCATTGGGTAATAGATCCGAAATTAAAAGCAGTTTCAAGTGAATACGAAAAGAAGCAACGAGAGTATATAGAAAATCTTGAAAAAATAGTAAGCTGGAGAGAATAAATGGAAAAAGGTTTAACAGTAGTTTTAGGGATGACGATAGCTTACTTTGTTTCGTTTCTTGGTTTAATCCTTGCTTACATTTCTTACAGGAAAAGAAAAGGGCTCAAAAAATGAGCATCGATACGATTATATGGGGATTGGTAATTCCATTTTTCATCTTCGCATTTTCTTTCGTGATAACCTATATGCTTTATAAAAAGTTTTCAAGAGAATTGGGCTCGGACGACAAATAGATGAACAAATTTTTAATCGTAGTATTCAAGTCCGAGATGTGTTATAAGTTCCTCTCCCATTAAATGGCGTAATCGATTTTTAAGCTTCATAAGTTGTATAAACAAATCATGTTCTGGATAAACAGTTGGAGCGTGCATTGGACTTTTGAAGTAAAAAGATAGCCACTCTTGGATTCCACTCATTCCGCTTCTCTGGGCAAGGTCAAGAAATAGTGCGAGATCGAGAACTATTGGGGCAGCAAGGATTGAATCCCGACAGAGGAAATTTATTTTGATTTGCATCGGGTAGCCAAGCCATCCAAATATGTCTATGTTGTCCCATGCCTCTTTTTCATCTCCACGCGGTGGATAAAAGTTTATTCGCACCTTGTGATAGTAGTTCCCGTATAAATCTGGGTAGAGTTCTGGTTGTAAAATATATTCAAGAACACCGAGTTTACTAACTTCTTTTGTCTTGAAAGATTCTGGGTCGTCTAAAACTTCGCCATCGCGGTTGCCAAGTATATTAACAGAGAACCAGCCTGTGAGTCCAAGCATCCTTGCTTTGAGCATTGGAGCTATCACTGTTTTGACAAGTGTTTGTCCAGTTTTGAAGTCTTTTCCAGCAATTGGAACTTTCATCTCTTTGGCAAATTGGATAAGTGCTGGTATATCAACTGATAAATTAGGTGCGCCGTTTGCGTATGGGACACCCTCAGCGATCGCAGCATAGGCATAGATCATGCTTGGTGCTATTGCATCATCATTTCTCTTCATTGCTTCTTCGAACTTTTCAAGGGTTTGATGTGCTTCGGTAGGTTCCATATAAACTTCCGTACTGCCACACCAAATCATAACGAGGCGATCACAATTATTTTTCTGCTTAAACTCTCTAATATCTTCTCTAAGCATTTGAGCAAGTTCAAATTTATCCTTTGCTTTTTTTACATTCGGTCCATCGAGCTTTCTAACATATTTTTTGTCGAAGACGGCTTTCATCGGTCTAATTTGTTCAAGTTCGTCTTTTACAAGGTCGAGATGTTCTTTTCTTAAAACGCCAGCTTTTAACGCAGATTCATACGCATTATCTTCGAAAATGTCCCATCCACCAAATACAAGATCATTTAAGTCAGCGAGTGGGACAAATTCCTTAATTTTGGGGAATCTTCTCTCGGTTCTTTTACCAAGTCTAATCGTTCCCATTTGCGTAAGTGAGCCAATCGGTAAAGCCAATCCTTTGCGAACGAGCAATGTTCCTGCGATAAAAGTAGTTGCAACGGCACCAAGCCCAGGTAAAAGTACCCCAAGTTTTCCAACAGGTTCTTTTATTTCCGCACCTGATTTTGTCTTTATCATTTTCCCACCTCCTTATTTTGTGTTATGAGTTCAGTTTGATTTTCGAAAAGTTCAATCTCTTTTGATTTTTTCCATACATAATGAAGTCGTTGATATGCAGTTATATTTGTTAAAACAGCCATTATGTAAATTGCGATTGAAAGGGGCATGGGTGGATAAGCAGGAAAATCAAAATTAAATTTATCAAATACATAATCGAAAAATCTTACAAAGTAATCATGGAGAAAGTAAAAGACTGAACCAAATCCAAGCAAAACTATTCTCTCAGCTCTTCTCATAAGTCCAACATTACACTCAAAACCAAGCCCTTCTGCTCTTGCCCTTATATAGCTTACCATCATTGAACCACCAATTGCAAAAACAGCAGCAACAGATGTGATGTAAAAGTTGTATTTTATCAAGTAAACTCCGATCCCGAAAAATATAATTACCTCGGCATATCTATCAAGCGTTGAATCATAAAGCGCTCCGAATTTGGTCACTCTATTAGTTAATCTTGCGATTTTCCCATCAATGGTATCAAATATTCCGCTTAACAGAGTTAAAATGCCAGCAATTATGAATTTGCCTACTGCGAAAAAATATCCCGCAAGTATACTGATGATAAGTGCAAGTGTTGTTAAAAAATTTGGATTTAAGTTTAAGTGCGAGACCAATCGTAGGATTTTTTCTATTGAATTAAGGTATAAAATCTCAACTTTTCTGGGTATTAGGTTTGGGGACATAAAGTATTCTTGTTAATTCTTTTTCAGTGCAATAAGCGTGTTTTCGTCAGTATAGGTTATCTGTTCTGGATCATAATATTTGAGCAAATTTTGTTTAAAAAGTTTAACTGCCTGTTTATACTCTTCATCGTCGTAAAGATAAAAAGTAGAATAATGTTTTGCAAATACTTTTTTAAGAAGCTCTTCCATAGTTGATATGCGTGGATATTCAAATTCAGTATAGCTTACAAGTTCAAATTTTTTTAATCTTTTGAGCCGTTTGATCAGATCATCTTTCCAAAACAAGCGATATTCTTTATCCGAAAAATTTGGGAAAAATTTACCCCAGATCGATCTCCGATTTTGTTCCTGCGTTCTAGTGTAAATGAAAAGGAATCCCCCAGGTTTTAAAACCCTTTGTGCTTCACGAATAAATTTTTTGAAGTCGAAATGATGGATGGCGTTGAAAGCAGTTAACACTTCAATCGTTTGGCTTTTCAATGGCAAGTTTTCAGCAGGTGAATTTATAAAATAAGCCTTGCGACCTGCGAGGTATGACTGTGCCATTGAAAGCATTTCAAAACTTACATCAATTAATAAAGCAGCGTTAATATTTTCGGGTTTAAGAATTTTAATCAAAAGCTCTGTGTATCTCCCAGTTCCAGCCCCTATGTCTGCAATTTTTATTGGCTTTTTGAGTTTTTTATGTTGTACCAAGATATCTCGTATTGCTAAAATTGGTTCGGGATCAAGGGTTCGAACATGACGATATACAGGTGCAATTTGGGCAAAATGTCGAGATATGTTGAATTTCTTCATCTCTCTCCTCCTTTTTATTTTCCCGAAATTACGATTACAAATTCACCCTTTATTTTATCGGGTGTTAACTTGTTTAAAACTTCAGATACCTTACCTCTGAAAACTTCCTCATGAACTTTTGTTAACTCTTTAGCTACGGCTATTTCTCTATCTCCAAAGATCTCAAGAATTTCGTTCAGCGTCTTTAAAAGCCTGTGTGGTGATTCGTATAAAATTATTGTTCTCTCTTCTTGAGCTAATTTTTGAAGTTTTGTCTTTCTTCCTTTTTTATGGGGCAAAAAACCGACGAAGACGAACTCGTCCATAGGCAGTCCGCTTACAACAAGTGCACTGACGAATGCCGTCGGTCCAGGTATTGGAATTACTTGGATATCTTCCTCAATTGCTCTTTTGATCAGGATATATCCAGGATCGGATATACCAGGTGTTCCCGAATCGGAAACAAGAGCGATATTTTTTCCTGATTTAAGGTGAGAGATTAATTCCTCAGCTCTTTGCCTCTCGTTATAATTATAATAACTTACAAGTTTTTTTGCAAGATTAAATTTCTCGAGTAAGATAAGCGTGCGCCTTGTGTCTTCGCATGCGATTAAATCAACACTTTTTAGCACTTCAACCGCTCTAAATGTTATATCGTCAAGGTTTCCAATTGGTGTTGAAACGATGTAAAGTTTGCCCGTCATTAACTGATTTTAGTTTTATTTTTTGCTCTTGTTATTAAGATATACAAAGGCTGAAATTATCCCAAATGTTTTGCATTTGATTTGAAACCGAGTTTTGAAAAATAATTTAAAGTTTTTAAAATTCAATTGGTGAAGTGAAATCATTGCACGGAAGATAAACTTGGGAAATGGATAAATTTAAACTTGTTTCAAAATACAAACCGACCGGAGATCAACCCAAAGCAATAAAAGAACTCAGCGAGGGAGTTTTGCGCGGTGAGAAGTATCAAACTCTTCTTGGTGTCACGGGAAGCGGTAAAACATTTACACTTGCTCATGTAATCGCAAATGTAAATAAACCCACACTTGTGATCTCGCACAATAAAACTCTTGCAGCTCAACTTTATGGCGAGTTTAAATCTTTCTTTCCGGAAAATTTGGTTGAATTTTTCATAAGCTATTACGATTACTATCAACCCGAGGCTTATATCCCAGAGACGGATACTTATATTGAGAAAGACGCAGCTATAAACGATGAAATTGATCGTCTTCGCTTGAAAGCTACAAGTGCGTTGCTTTCGGGAAGAAGGGATGTAATAATAGTTGCATCTGTGAGTTGTATTTATAACATTGGTTCCCCCGATGAATACTTGCGTCAAATCGTTACTATAAGGGTCGGTGATAGGATCGACAGAAATTCACTTTTATATAAACTTATGGATATTCACTATGTGAGAAACGACTTTGAATTTACGCGCGGGACTTTCAGAGTCAGGGGAGATGTAGTTGAAATTCTGCCGGCATATGAAAATGAGGAGGCAGTAAGAATTGAATTTTTTGATGATGTGATTGAAAGAATATCATATATCAATAAACTGACCGGGCAAGTTATAGGTAGAACAGATGAGGTTGTGATTTACCCTGCTAAATATTTTGTAACTGATAGACCAACGCTTGAGAGGGCAATTAAAAGTATAGAGGAAGAACTTGAACAAAGATTAGCTGAGTTAAGGGCACAAGGTAAATTTCTTGAGGCACAGCGACTTGAGAGCAGAACCAGATTTGATATTGAAATGATGAGAGAGATAGGATATTGTAAAGGTATTGAAAACTACTCAAGGCACCTTACGGGGAGAAAGCCAGGTGAAAGACCTTTCACTTTGATTGATTACTTCCCCAAAGATTATTTGATGATCATTGATGAATCGCATGTGACAATACCCCAAATTCGTGGGATGTATAATGGAGATAGATCAAGAAAGGAAACCTTAGTTGAGCATGGTTTTAGGCTTCCATCAGCACTTGATAATAGACCCCTAAAATTTGAGGAGTTTGAATCTTTAATAAATCAAGTTATATTCGTCAGTGCAACCCCTGGAGATTACGAGCTTGAAAAGTGCAAAGGCGTTGTGGTCGAACAGATAATAAGACCGACAGGGCTTTTGGATCCAGAGGTAGTTGTTAAACCAACAAAGAATCAGATTGACGATTTAATTCACGAGATAAGAGAAAGAGTTAAAAGAAAGGAAAGGGTTTTGGTTACAACTTTGACTAAGCAAATGGCAGAAGACCTTGCGGAGTTTTTGCGGGGCATTGGAATAAAGGTTAGATATATTCATTCTGATATTGATGCGCTTGAAAGGGTTGAAATTTTAAGGGATTTGCGACTTGGCGATTTTGATGTGCTCGTTGGGGTTAACCTTTTAAGGGAAGGACTTGATTTACCGGAAGTCTCGCTTGTGGCAATACTTGATGCTGATAAAGAAGGTTTCCTTCGCTCCGAGAGGTCACTTATTCAAATCGCCGGGAGAACCGCAAGAAATGTTAATGGCAAGGTTATACTTTACGCAGACAGAATTACTAAATCAATGCAAAAGATGATCGACGAGACAAATAGAAGAAGAAAAATTCAAATGGAGTACAATGAAAAACACGGGATTAAACCACAGACTGTTTATAAGAGTTTAGAAGACATACTTGCAACGACAATTGTTGCAGATGTTAAACCAAAATATGAGATTAAAGAGAGAAGGACAAGTATCTCGATTGTTACTGATATAGGTTTTAAATTCATGACCCCAGAGCAAAGAAAGGAGTTGATAGAGCAGTTGAGGCGTGAGATGATAAAAGCCGCAAAAGATCTTGAGTTTGAAAGAGCTGCTGAGATTAGGGATGAAATTCAAAGGCTTATGCAAATGATGAAAAATTAACCTTAAAATAAATTGGTCTTTTTATGCTTAGAAAATTTATCTTTTTAGGTTTACTTATTTTGCTTGGCTGCTCAGATAAACCCACTATGATACCGAACTCTTTGGGTAAGTTGAATCTTGATAAGTATTATGTTGGTGCAAAAGCTAAGGAAATGATAAACCAGCTGCACATGAGTGGGATGGTTGCTGGGGATAAAAATGAAATCGGTTTTTATTCACATGATACACTTAAAGCGGTGCTCTACATATCAAAATTCAAGGATTCTAAAATTGCGGAACAAAAACTTGAGCAAATGTTAATCAAGATCGCGCATGGAAGCACACCATTTTTCTTGCATAATCAGGTTAATGTTCAAAACACAAATATATTTCTTCTTTTCGGGATGGGGCAATCTCACTATGTTTACACCAAAAATGACAAATTGATATGGCTTTCAGTGGATTTTCAAGTATCTCTTGAAACATTACATTCGTTACTAAAACAAATAAGGTGAAATAATGTACAAACCACTTTCACAAAGCAATATACCGAAAGCTAAGTTAATAAAACGGGGGAAAGTTCGTGATATTTACGAAGTGGATGGTTATCTTTTGATACTTGCAACGGATAGAATTTCAGCATTTGATGTGGTGCTTCCAAATCCAATCCCTTATAAAGGTTATGTTTTAAATCAAATTTCTGTTTTTTGGTTTAAGTTTTTAAAGGATATTGTGGAAAACCATTTTATAACGGACGATGTTAATTTGTTTCCTGAGGTTTTCAAGGAAAGTTATGATCAGGTTGTTTATCGGTCAATGCTTGTTAAAAAAACAAGACCACTTCCAGTTGAATGTATAGTCAGGGGTTATATCTCGGGTTCAGCTTGGAAAGATTACAAGAGAAGTGGTTCTGTCTGCGGAGTGAAACTTCCCGAGGGATTAAGGGAATCTGATAAACTTAATGAGCCAATTTTCACCCCATCAACGAAGGCTGAAACCGGTCATGATGAAAATATCACATTTGAAAAAGTTGTTGATCTAATTGGTAAAGAACTTGCTGAAAAAGTACGTGATTTAAGCTTGGAAATTTATGCTAAGGCTGAGAAATACGCTCGAGAAAGAGGGATTATTATAGCCGATACGAAGTTTGAGTTTGGGCTTGATGAAAATGATAATTTAATTTTAATTGATGAAGTTTTAACTCCTGATTCATCTCGATTTTGGCCACTCTCTGAATATGAACCGGGAAAATCCCAGCCGTCGTTTGACAAGCAGTATGTCCGTGATTATCTTGAATCTTTAAATTGGGACAAGCAACCGCCGGCGCCTGAACTGCCTGAGGAAGTCGTTAAGAAAACCAGCGAGAAATATCTCGAAGCGTATAGGCTTTTAACTGGTGAAGATTTGTTGAAGAAAATAAAAGTTTAAGATGGATGTCGTTGAGTTTTTGAAAATATTTGCTTTTATTTTTGGTATCTCTGCCCTTGTTGTTTATCTTCTGCACAAAGTGAGGTTACCGCCTGTAATCGGATTTTTAATCTCGGGAGTTATAATTGGACCTTATGGAGCCAAGCTTGTTGAAAGGGTTGAAGTAGTTCAAGTTTTAGCTGAGGTCGGGGTGATCCTTCTTCTTTTTGTTCTTGGATTGGGGCTTTCTCTGACGAAATTGCTTGAGATGAGACGCTTTTTGCTTGTGGCTGGGGGAGCACAGATTATTATGACCGTGTTTTTATTCACAATTTTGTCTTTGCTCTTCTTTGAGTTAAATCTTTCCATTTTTATAGGCTTGATAGCTGCTTTAAGTAGCACTGCTATAGTTTTGAAATATTTGTTTGATAGTGGTGAAATTGACTCTTCACATGGAAGAGTTACAACTGGCATTACGATATTTCAAGATTTGGTCGCCATCTTTATAACACCTTTTATTCCTTTATTTCTAAGTAGCAATTTTAATCCGATCAATTTTCTGGTCAAACTTCTCAATTCATCTTTGATATTGATTTTTGTGGTTTGGGCTTCAAGGAAGCTTGTTCCACCACTTTTATTTTTGATAGCAAAGTCAAGGATACGAGATCTGTTCATAATTTCGGTTTTATTTCTCTGTTTTAGTGTTGCGCTGATAGTATCTGAGCTTGGTTTTTCGCTTGCTTTTGGCGCCTTTGTTGCTGGGCTTTTGATATCTGAATCAGAGTATTCACACCAAGTCACTGCTGATATAATCCCGTTTAGAGAAAGTTTAATGGCGATATTTTTCGTTTCAATCGGCATGCTTTTAAATGTTAATTTTTTGATGGAGAATTTTAGAGTCGTTGTTTTGATTTCACTTTTAATAATATTGATAAAAATCCTTGGAACATCTTTAGGAATTCTTATCAGTGGTGGTGGCATTAAGACTGCGTTTATTTCTGGAATTCTCTTAGCTCCGATAAGCGAGTTTTCTTTTGTTTTGATTTTACTTGGCAAGAAATTTGGGTTGGTTGATGATAGGATATATCAATTTTTTATTGCATCAGCTGTTATAACCATGGTTCTATCGCCAATCTTGTTTACATATGTTCATAATCTTGCTGCATTTGTGGGGAACTATATCAAAGTTAAAGATGAGAGTTGGGAAAGGCTTAAGAGAGAAAGCGAACTAAGGGAGCATGTTATAATAATTGGTTTTGGGTTAAACGGTAGAAGTGTCGCCCGAGTTTTAAAGGGAATTGGTATTCCTTATGTAGTTATTGAACTTAACATTTCAACGGTGAAGAAAATGCGAGAGGTTGGGGAGCTTATTTTCCATGGCGATGCAACAAGCCCTGATGTTTTAAGGAAGGCTGGGATTGAAGAGGCAAAATTAATGATAATCACGATTTCTGATCCTGTTTCAAGCAAAAGAATAGTTGCTATCGCTCGCTCTTTGAACAGCAATATTTATATAATTGTGAGAACAAGATATGTAGCTGAGGTTGAAGAACTCCGAAAATTAGGGGCAAATGAGGTCATACCTGAGGAATTTGAAATATCGGTTGAAATTGCAAATCGTGTTTTAAGTTATTTTAAATTTCCGATAAATTTAACAAAAGAGTATGTAAGCAAGTTAAAAGAGGGGAGCTATGAGTTATTCAGGCGAGATGATGTGTCCTTTAATGAATTAGTGCAAAACTTGGCTCTTCCAAAAAATTTATCAGAGCATCTAAGGCGTGTTGAGTTTGAGACTTATTGGGTTAAATCAAACTCAAGGGCAAAACAAACATCAATTGGTGAGATGGCTTTGAGAAGTCGCACTGGGGTTACGGTTCTCATCGTCAAGCGAGGTGAAGAAATTTTTATAAATCCATCGGCTGATTTTAAGTTTGAGGTTGGGGATTTAGTGGTTTTAATGGGGGAGCGTAATAAAATTGAAAAAGCAATTCAATTACTTGATAATGGGGAAGCTTAACAGGAAGGGTATAAAAGTTTATATGATTATGCTATTATGCGTCATCGTTTTTGATTTCCTAATTATATCTCCTGTTATTTTTTCAAACTTTGGGATGAATAAATTCTCAGAAGCGGTTTATTTATTTTTCAAGCCATTGTGCCATCAAATGGACTCCAGAAGTTTTCACATCAATGGTGTAAAGTTAGCTGTTTGTTCGAGGTGTAGTTCAATTTATTTGGGTGTTTTATTTGGTGTTTTTATCGCACCTATTGTTATAAATAGGAAATTTCTTAATAAGGCAAATCTTTTACTCGTTCTTGCTTTAATTCCATCGCTTTTTGAATTCTTGTATGAAAGATTCTTTGGGGTAGAAGTTTTAACCGCAAAAGTTTTATCTTCACTTTGGCTTGGGGGGATAGCTGGGCTGATCTTAACATCTCAAATTATTGATATGTTCTCAAGCCAAGGATAAAACTTTTGACATTTGCATTTATCTTGCTTATCTTTAATTTAGAAAAAAAGATCAACGACTATGGATGTCAAGATAATTCGTCAACTTGAAGAGATCGTTGGAAGGGAAAATGTTTTAACATCGATAGAGAACAGAATAGCTTACTCTTACGACGCAACGCCAACATTTGCAAGCTTACCGGATGCCATTGTGATCCCACAAACTCCCGAGCAAATATCTCGAATTTTAAAACTTGCAAATGAGGAAAATTTTATCGTTGTCCCGCGCGGTTCTGGAACCAGTTTAAGCGGTGGGGTTGTGCCTTTGCCTAATTCTATTGTTTTGTTGATGAACAGATGGAGAAAAATTCTCGAGATTGATAGAGAAAATTTAACGGCGTTGGTTGAACCAGGTGTTATAACTGCGCATCTTCATCAAGAGGTTGAAAAGTACGGTTTGTTTTATCCACCTGATCCAGGAAGCATGACAATTTCAACGATAGGCGGAAATGTTGCTGAAAACGCTGGTGGTTTGAGAGGGTTAAAGTATGGGGTTACAAAAAATTATGTTCTTGGGCTTGAGGTCGTGCTTCCAACTGGAGAGATAATAAATGTCGGTGGTAAAAATGTTAAAGATGTCGCGGGATATAATTTGAAGGATGTTTTAATTGGTTCTGAAGGGACGCTTGGGATTTTTACCAAAATTTTATTGAAACTTATCCCAAAGCCGCAATCTTATAAAACGATGATAGCGTTTTTTAACTCGCTAAGTGATGCGGGAAAGACTGTCGCGGATATAATTGCAAGCCATATTATGCCGGCAACGCTTGAATTTCTTGATAACACGACCATAAAATGTGTTGAAGATTACGCCCATCTCGGGTTGCCGGTAAACGCAGGGGCTTTACTTTTAATCGAAGTTGATGGACATCCAGCTCAAGTTGAAGAAGAGGCAGAAAAGATAGAGAAAATTTGTATTAAAAATGGGGCAACGGATTATAAAATTGCTAAATCCGAGAGCGAAGCCTTAAATTTAAAAACCGCAAGGCGTGCCGCATTTGCAGCACTTGCTCGTGTTAAACCGACGACGATACTCGAAGATGCGACCGTTCCAAGAAGCTTTATACCTGAGATGGTGGAAAAAATTCAACAGATAGCAAATAAATACCAAATTATCATCGGGAACTTTGGGCATGCCGGTGATGGAAATCTTCATCCGACGGCATTGACGGATGAAAGGGACAAGGAAGAGATGAAAAGAGTTGAACAGGCTTTTGAAGAAATTTTTGATTACGCTATTAAACTTGGTGGAACAATTACAGGTGAGCATGGGGTTGGACTTGCGAAAAAAAGATTTCTCGAAAAGCAGTTCAGCAACGCTGCCATCGATTTTATGAAAAACATTAAACGGGTTCTTGATCCAAATAATATTTTGAACGCTGGCAAGATTTTCGATCTAAAACCACGATGTGAGGGACGCCTTCCGACGGCAAGGGAAGAAATTGAAAAATACAAAGGTCTGTGGGTTTAATAAAAAATAAAAAGGGAAACTTTTCTATGGAAGATATGAGAATTCCATCTGAACTTATCGTTCAGTGTATGCATTGTGGTATGTGTCTTCCAGTTTGTCCAACTTATAATTTGACACTTCTTGAAAAATCTTCGCCAAGAGGAAGGATTCGGCTTATAAAAGAATTTGAAGACGGTAATCTTCCGGCTACAGATGATTTTGTTGATGAGATGTATTTCTGTCTTGATTGTCAGGCATGTCAAAGCGTTTGTCCAGCTGGGGTTCAATACGGAAAACTTGTTGAATCAGCGAGGGTGAAAATTTTTAAACTCGGTAAGGATAAACAAAAGTTAGTTAAAAAAATTATTTTCAAGCTCGTTTTCTTACCTGCTATTTTTAAGTTTTTTGCAAGTTTAGTGCGACTTTATCAAAATAGTTTAAATGGCGTGTTTAAAAAGGTTAGGCTAGATAAAATAGTCCCTGAAAGATTGAGGCAGATTGAGGAACTTTCACCGAAAATCTCAGATAAGTTTTCAAGTGAAATTTTGCCTGAAGTTTTAAAACCTACCGGTGATGCGAAGTATAAAGTTGGATTTTTAACAGGTTGCTTTATGAATGTTATGTATTCAGATATCAACATCGATTCTGTTGAAGTTTTGCTTGAAAATGGGTGTGAGGTTTACATTCCCAAAAAGCAGGTTTGTTGTGGTTCTGTTATGGCTCATTATGGGGATATTGAGACGGCGAAAAAATTTGCGAGAAAAAATATAATTGAATTTTCAAAATATAATCTTGATGCGATAGTTATAAATTCTGCTGGTTGCGGGGCTTTTATGAAGGAATATGGAGAACTGTTTAAGGAAGATGAATCTCTAAGGGACAAAGCTGAACATATAAGCAGGATAGCAAAGGACATCAATGAATTTCTATACGAAATTGATTTTAAAAAACCGGATGCGGAGATAAATTTAAATGTAACCTATCACGATGCCTGTCATCTTGTGCATACACAAAAAATAACGATGCAACCAAGAGCGATAATAAAGTCAATTCCTGGAATTAACTTTGTTGAGTTGAACGAATCAACATGGTGCTGTGGAAGCGCAGGAATTTATAACATACTTAGGTATGATGATTCGATGAAAATTCTTGAGAGAAAGATAAAAAATATTCTTGAAACAAACGCTGGGGTTGTTTTAACGGCGAATCCGGGTTGTCACGCTCAAATTGAATATGGGCTCAAAAAGGCTGGTGCAAATATTAAAGTTATGCATCCCATAACCTTGTTAAATCTTGCCTATAAATTATCAAAGGAACGCGCAAATAATACCCATCAAAAATTTTTCCAAAAGGTTTGAGCCAATTATCAAATCTCTGTATAAAAGGATAGAGCTGAAAAGTTAAAAATAAACGAGGAGGGAAATTGATACCGCTTAAAGATACAATACCGTCTCGAACCTATCCATTTATCACTGTTACTTTAATTATATTGAATGTTTTGGTCTTTCTTTTTGAGCTTACGCTTGGCGAGAATTTATCTGAATTTTTTGATCTTTTCGGCGTTGTGCCTGCAACATATTTTGAATTAAAAGAAGCTGGAGCACCTTTTTTGCTGGTGTATTATTCATTTTTAACTTCTATGTTCTTGCATGGTGGTTGGATGCACTTGATCGGAAATATGATATACCTTTGGATTTTTGGCGATAATGTTGAAGATAGAATGGGGCATTTTCGATTTCTCTTATTTTATCTGCTTTGTGGTTTCTTTGCAGGGCTCGCTCATGTTTACACGAATCCACATTCTGAAGTCCCAGCGGTTGGGGCAAGCGGTGCAATATCAGGGGTTTTAGGTGCATATTTTGTTCTTTTCCCTTATTCAAGAGTTATAACTTTGGTTCCGATTTTCTTTTTCTTCGATTTTATTGAGGTTTCGGCGTTTGTTTTTTTGGGGATATGGTTTCTGCTTCAGTTTTTTAACGGTGTCGCTTCGTTAGGTGTGGCTTCTTACGCAACTACAGGTGGCGTCGCATGGTGGGCTCATATTGGTGGATTTGTTTCAGGTGTTTTGCTATCGTTTGTCTTCGTTAAAAGGAAATACTACTAAAACTAAAAGGGGGCTTTATGCTGATCAGGTCAGAAAAACAGTTAAAGGAGTTAAAAAATTATCAACCAAAATCCTGCCTTGTATCATCGCTTTATCTTAACACCGATGGAAGCAAATTCTCAAAAAAGGAAATTGAAGTTATATTTAAGGATCTTGTTAAAGAAAAGAAGGCTGAAGCAACGGATGATGTCCTTCAAGATATAAAGAGAATGGAGCAATATATATCGCAAAATCTTGACATAGTGAAAACAAAAGGGATTGTTATATTTTCGTGCAGTAAGGAAAACTTTTGGCAGGTTTATGAGCTAAACATTTCACCACCAAATTTATTTGTCATCGATAAGAATCCCTATGTTCGTCCTTTATTTGTAATTTTTTCGAAGCTTTATAAAATTTGCACTGTTATATTTGACCACCGCAAGGCAAGAATTTTTGAAGTTTTCGGCAATGAGATAGCATTGAGAGATGAGATTTACGATGAAACACCCAAAAGAATAAAGGTTGCTGGATATCATGGATTTGATGAGTCAAGGGCAGTTGAGTATCAGACGAATAAAATAATCGAACATTACAAAAAAATTGTGAATAGATTGCTTGAAATTTATCAAAGCGATAAATTCGATATTCTTCTGGTCGGAGCGAAGCCACAAGATGTTAACTTGTTTGTTGAACAATTGCATCCATATCTTGAAAAGGTTTACGGTGGCTCATTTAATTTGCCAGTTGATGCAAAAGAGGCTGATGTTTTGAGAAAATCACTTGAGCTTCAGATGAAACTTGAAATTGAAAAGGAGAAAAAAGTGATTGAGCAACTTGAGACACATGCGCATTCTGAAACATCGGGTATGGCTGTTCTTGGAATTAAAGATACGATAAGAGCTTTGAATGAGGCAAATGTAAATAAGCTTGTTTTTAATCTTGATTTTACTTATGCAGGGAAATATTGTCCTTCATGCAATTACCTTGCGTTGAAGGAAGATAAATGCCCAAAGTGCGGAACAAATCTCATCCGTGAATCGAATATAATTTTTAAACTCATCGATGTCGCTATTGAAAAAGGTGCGGATATCTATCCGATTTTTTATTCGAACACTTTAAATCAGGGAGTCGGAGCAATGTTAAGACACAAGGGAATTATGAAAACAACAGTTTAAAAATAAATTGTGAAACTGTTTTGGGGATAAAATGTGTAATTTTTGATCTTGATGGAACAATTGCACAAACAAATGAATTGATTTTTGAAAGCTTTAACTACATAGCTGAAAAATACACTGGTCGAAGATTTTCAAACGAAGAGATACCTTCATTATTCTTTGGTCCACCTGAGGAAGGTGGAATTAGGAAACTACTTCAACTTTTTTCGAGCGATAACAAAGTTCTTCAAAATATTGATTTTTATGTTGAAAGTGCGGTTAATGAATTTTATTCGTATTACGAAAAAAATCATGACAAAGCCAAAGTATATCCTGGCATAAAAGAGACACTTTCCTTCTTGAAGCACAAAGGTTTAAAGCTTGCTCTCTTTACAGGAAAGGGTAAAATCACGACTTCAATCACTTTAAGAAAACTGGGTCTTGAGCATTTTTTTGATATTGTAATCACTGGCGATGATGTGAAATATCATAAACCGTTTGGTGAGGGGATAAAGAAAATTCTTGATACGCTTGGGTTGAAACCTGATGAGGCTATACTCGTTGGTGATGCTGTGAGCGATGTTAGTGCTGGGAGGGAAGCTGGCGTTAAAATTATTTCCGCTTTGTGGGATTCCTATGGTAAAGATAAAGTCATAAATCTAAATCCTGACTTTGTGGTTTACTCGGTTGACGAGCTTAGGGAATTGCTTTGCAACTTAGTCATGGAAGTTAAGGATGATTAAAGTATGGAATGGGAAATATGCTTAAGTATTATTTGCTTTTATTTTTTGCCAATTTTTTATTTGCGCAAGATCACATTGAAATTAAGGGTTTGAGGGTTTATAGTTACGAAAGCGAAATTTATCCGCCTATAATAGTTCGATATGATACACTTTGGAATGGTGAGCCAAACACAGCGAATGATTATATTGTGATTGAGTTTGATGTGAAAAGCACAACTTTGCCAGATATAGGAATTCGTTTTTACCACTGTGATAGAAATTGGAGGAAAACCGAAAATATATTTGTTCAAGATTTTTTCCATAGCAAATCCCTTTCTCTAAATTATACGACAGCTGAGAAAGGGATAAAGGGTTATAATTTTCACTTTAAGAACATTTTTCCCGATCCCAATGGTGTCGTCAGGTTTCCGTATTCTGGAAATTATGTCTTTGAGATTTACAATGTAAAAGCGGATACAATTGTCTACGCGAGCGGGAGATTTATATTGGTTGACAAATTAACAGATGTAAATGCGAGTTTAAGAAAGGTTTTGCTTGGAGACAAAGCGGATCTGCGAAATTATGTAAATGAAATTGATGTTGAAGTCGAGATCCCTGATTCTCTGAGCTGGTATTATGTTACAACTGTCGATATTTATGAAAATTGGAAAATTTTTTATCCATATCGGATTGATTTCGCTGAGAGAAAGAAATATAGTTATGTAAGTGGTTTTCCATCGAGTTCAAGGATTTTTAAGATCTGGAATATTTATCCTTTAAATGAATACAGGCAAATTGATTTGAGAAGCGAAAAAATTTATCCGAACGGTTATCCTGTGACGCCGATTGGCGGAGTTGATAAAGTTAGAAAATTTTGGCAGGGTGAACCAGATATGGATGGTGGTTGTAGGATAGTTGAGGAGGGGATGTACTCGGAGTATCTTGAGGTGAACTTTCAACTTGAGGTTGATAGGGAAACGGAGCAAAAAATCAAGGGTGATATTTTTATTGTTGGTGCTTTTAATAATTGGAAGCCTAAACCTGAGGATATTTTGAAATATGATCCTGTGAGAAATTGTTATTATGTTAAGAAATGGCTTAAGCGTGGAATTTATGATTATCAGTATGTTGTCGGTTATTATGATTACGGAAAGGATGAGGTTATTGTGATTGATTGGCTTGAGCTTGAAGGGAACGATTGGCGAACAAGTAATTCTTATTACATCGTCGTTTACTACAAAGATCCACAGTTTGGTGGATTTGATAGAATAATTGGATTTACAAAAATTAAGGGATAAGGATATGGAAA
This sequence comes from Candidatus Kryptonium thompsonii, assembly GCA_001442925.1. Taxonomy (GTDB): domain Bacteria; phylum Bacteroidota; class Ignavibacteria; order Kryptoniales; family Kryptoniaceae; genus Kryptonium; species Kryptonium thompsonii. The sequence goes on along the minus strand of LDXX01000008.1, from coordinate 22,072 downwards.
AGGTTAATATTGGGATTATAGGAGTTGGTTATCTTGGTAGCATTCATGCAAAAATTCTCGCTAAAATTCCAACGGCAAATTTTGTTGGTGTCTATGATATAAACGAGCAAAGGGCGAAGCAAATTTCAAATGAAATTGGTGTGAGGAATTTTTCTACCCTTGATGAATTGCTTGATAATGTTGAGGCTGTTGTTATAGCAACACCTACGACGACGCACAAAGAAATCGCTCTCCATTGCTTGATGCGTGGAATCCATACTTTTATTGAGAAACCAATAACAGATAATGTGGCTGGTGCAGATGAAATTATAAAAGTTGCGAAAGAGAAGAATCTTAAAGTGCAAGTTGGACATGTCGAGAGATTTAATCCCGCTTTGCTTTCGATTTCAAATTATGAAATTAACCCCGTTTTTATTGAGACACATAGGCTTGCTCAGTTTAAACCGAGGGGAACAGATGTTGCGGTGGTGCTTGACTTGATGATTCACGATATTGATATAATTTTGAATCTCGTTAAAAGTGAAATTGAGGAAATAAGAGCGAGCGGAGTTGAGGTAATTTCCGATTCAATTGATATCGCAAACGCAAGGATACAGTTTAAAAATGGTTGCACCGCAAATATTACAGCAAGCAGGATCTCAAGGAAGAACGAAAGAAAAATGCGAATCTTTCAAAAGGATGCTTATATTTCGATTGACTTTCTTCAAGGTATAACGGAGATATTTAGACTCGTTGATGAAGATAAAAGTAGTGATGAGAGTTCAACTTCAACGGTTTTACTAGGTAAGATTGAAGAGGGAACAAAGAAAAGAAAAATAATTTACGAGCAGCCAAAGGTAAAAGATGTCAATCCAATTGAGGCGGAGCTTGTGGCATTTATTGATTCGATTATCTACGACAAGCCAACTGTTGTGAGCCCAGAGGATGGCAAGCTTTCGCTTGAGGTTGCTTTTAAAATTGTTGAAGAGATCGAAAGACAACAGAAAATTGTAAAGGAAAAGATGTCACTTGATATTTGAAACTTTAAATTGAAAACAAATTTGATACTTGATGTTATGAACATATTTGCGGATTTAATTGAGATACAAGATGAAATAGTGAAAACAATTGGAAAGCTAGCTGATGAAAACAATTTTGAGGCGTATGTCGTCGGTGGTTATGTGCGTGATCTTCTACTTGGTAAAGAGGTTAAAGATGTTGACATCCTTGTGATAGGTGAGGGGATAAAGTTTGCGAAAGTTGTTGCGAGACATTTTAAAAAGAAAGTCACAGTTTATGAGCAGTTTAGAACAGCGATGATCTCACTTGAGGATAGAAAAATTGAATTTGTGGGTGCAAGAAAGGAAAGTTACCGCAGGGATTCAAGAAAACCGATAGTTGAGGATGGAACACTTGATGATGATCTTGCAAGAAGGGATTTCACGATAAATGCAATTGCAGTTTCAATAAATGAAAAAACTTTCGGTAAAGTTATAGATCCGTTTAATGGGAGAAAAGATCTTCACGACAAAATAATAAGAACGCCCCTTGATCCCGAAAGAACTTTTGATGATGATCCCTTGAGAATGATGAGAGCGATAAGGTTTGCATCCCAGCTTGGATTTGAGATAGAGGAGAAAACTCTTTTGGCTATAAAAAAGATGAAGGAACGCTTGAACATTGTCTCGCAAGAAAGAATCACCGATGAATTTTTGAAGATAATGCAATCGCCAAAACCGTCAATTGGATTAAAATTGATGCAAGAAACGAGTGTTATGAGCATTATTTTGCCTGAGGTTTCTGAACTTGCTGGAACAGAACAAAGAGCGGAATCGGAAAATGAAAACGTTGCTCGTTATCATCATAAGGATGTCTTTCAACACACGTGCCAAGTTGTTGATAACCTTGCGGCGGTAACCGATAATGTTTGGCTACGTCTTGCGGGTTTATTTCATGATATAGCTAAGCCAAGAACGAAGGCATTCAAGGAGGGCGTTGGGTGGACATTCTATGGACATGATGTTCTCGGTGCGAAAATGGTTCGCTCGATTTTCAGAAGAATGAAGCTCCCGATGGATAAATCAAAATATGTTGAGAAACTTGTCCTGCTTCATCTCCGTCCAATGTTTTTGGTTGATGAAAGCGTAACTGATTCAGCAATTCGCAGGTTAATAGTTCAAGCTGGCGAGGATCTTGATGATCTTATAAAGCTTTGTAGAGCAGATATCACAACGAGAAACCCCAAACTTGTTGCAGAATATTCAAGGAACTATGATATAGTTGTTCAAAAAATTAAAGAAGTTGAAGAAAAGGATAGATTAAGGGCGTTTAAATCACCTGTGGATGGAAATGAGATAATGCAGGTGCTTGGTTTAAAACCAGGACCGCTTGTTGGTCGTCTAAAGAAAGCGATAGAAGAAGCCATACTTGAAGGAATAATTCCAAACGAACATGACGCTGCGTTTGATTACCTGATGAAAATAAAAGATAAAATAATTTCAGAATATGAAGCTGAACATAATCAAAAAGAATAAGGAACTCCAGATGATATTGGGATTATTATTGTCTTTTTCTGTCTTATTTGCCGACTTGCTCTTCTCTCACAATTCGCAGGGCAAAACTGCTGTAGCCATAAAAATCAATGAAGAAATAAAAATTGATGGTGATCTCTCGGAGCAAGCATGGAAGAAAGCTATACCTATTTCTGATTTTGTTCAACTTGATCCCTATGAAGGTGAAAATCCGAGCGAGAAAACAGAGGTTAAAATTTTGTACAATGACAAGGCAATTTATTTGGGGTTCATCCTTTATGATTCGGAGCCAGTTAAAATAGTTTCACGACTGACAAGGCGAGATAGAGATGTTGAATCAGATAAAATCAACATAATATTTGATACATTCCATGATCACAAAACTGCTTATTTTTTCTCTGTAAATTCCGCAGGAGTTAAAGTCGATGGGATCATCACAGGAGACGGTTCAAGGTTTGATACCGAATGGGATGGGATATGGGAAGCAAGCACGAAGATAACTGATATAGGTTGGGTATGTGAAGTTGAGATACCGTTTGCGACATTAAGATTTGCCACTGGCAAGGAGTGGGGGGTCAATTTTGAAAGATATATAAGTAGAAAGAAAGAGCTTGTTCAGTGGGCTTTAATTTCAAAAAAGGAGACAGGTCGGGTATCGAAAATTGGTCATTTGGAAGGACTCAATGAAATTAATTCTGCTAAAGGCGTGGAAATCTATCCTTATGTTGCTCCAAAACTTATTTTTTCACCCGAGTCGGAATTAAATGTTGGAACTAAAGATTTCAGATTTGACTTTGGAGTTGACTTGAAATATAAAATAACGAATGATTTTGTTTTAAACGCAACTTTTAATCCTGATTTCAGTCAGGTTGAAGCAGACCAAGTTGTTTTGAATTTAACAACTTACGAGACATTTTATCCTGAAAAGAGACAATTTTTCACCGATGGTTCCCAATTTTTTACTTTTGGTGCCCCTGGTGGTAGAGGTGGTGGAGGAAGATTTGCGGGAATGCAAATTTTTTATTCACGAAGGATAGGTAAAAGACCTTCTGGATTTCCCGCGGTTCCAGAGGGTGGGAAAGTTATTTATTTCCCTGAAAGAACTAAAATTCTCAATGCTATTAAATTGACAGGGAAAACTCAAAATGGGATATCGCTTGGATTTATAAACGCCCTGACGAGTCCGGAGAAAGCAACAGTAAGCGATTCACTTGGGAATAAATATAAAGTGTTGGTTGAACCGCTTGCTAACTATTCTGTTCTACGACTTCAAAAGGATATAATGAACAACTCTGCGGTCGGATTTATACTGACGAATACTTCTAAAAGCGGCGCAATTCCGTCAACTGTAAGTGGTCTCGATTGGGATTTGAGATTCAAAAGCAATACTTATTCTTTTGTTGGATTTGTTGCTTTTTCAAAAACATCCCGCAACAATGGAAGACCTGCATCCGCTGGTAGGTTTTCAATCGGAAAAATTGCTGGTAAAAATTTTCTTTACTCGACTAGTTATGATTATACCGCGAGAGGATTTTATATAAATGATGTTGGTTTTTTCCGCAGAGATGATGATCACGGCGGGACGACCGAGCTGAGGTTTAAACAGGATATAAAACCATTTTGGATAATCAGGAGATATTATGCTGGGCTCAGATATAATTACAGATGGAATTTCGATGGCGTGACGATCATGCGTGGGATTGGTTTTGATCAAATGATTGAATTTTTAAATTATTGGTCGTTTTCAGTTTTTGGTTTTTATAGCCCTTGGAAAGTTTATGATGATAGGGAAACAAGAGGTAATGGGCTTTATCTTGGAAAAAGCAGGTATAATGTTAATTTTTCATTGCGCAGTGATTCGAGAAAAAATGTTGTGATCAATCTTGAATATGGATTCGGAGAATGGGGCTTTGAGGAAAATGAAAGCGTGAAGAGATGGCAGAATAGGTATGAGATGAGTATTATGTTTAAACCAGCCGATTGGATGGAGTTTGAGATAGAAAATCAGCTGAGATTTGTTAGAAATGAGGAGGCGTGGGTTGAAAATATCGGAATTAATGGTGGCTACTTCAGCATTTTTGGAGATAGATCAACAGATGAATTTGATCTCACCTTGCGTGGAACTGTAAATTTCACACGCGACCTAAGTTTTCAAATTTACGCCCAAACATTTATCGCGAAAGGGCATTATCAAAATTTTAAAATTTTGAAAACCCCTGAACTGCTCGTGCCATATGATTATACCAAAAATCCGGATTTTAATTCTCAAACTTTTAACCTAAATCTTATCGTTCGCTGGGAGTATAAATCCGGAAGCGTGTTATATTTTGTAATTACTCAGTCCCGAAATAATAGGGATAGCGATTATTTCAAAAGTTTGTCCAGAAATATCGCGGGGGTATTTAAAGCACCAGCTTTAAGCGGAATTTACCTTAAGTTGAATCATGGTTTAATAATTTAAACAAACGGAGGAAGAACATGAGAAAAGGAATCTTATTTTTTCTTGTCATAGTTTTTTCATTGCTTTGTTTCACATTTGCACAAACTCAGCAGAAAAAGTTTACAATCCGTGATATGCTTTCAATTAATGTAGTTTCCCAAATGGATATTTCTCTGGATGGAAAAAGTGTTGTCTTTGTGCTTTCAAAAGCTGATTTCGAAGAAAGCAAATACAGAACAGATCTTTACCTTGCTTCGGTGGAAACTGGTGAGGTAAGACAGTTAACATTTTCAAACGAAGATGAAAGAAATCCAAAGTTTTCTCCTGATGGCAAATTTATAGCTTTCATATCAAACCGTAAATCAGATCCACAGGAAAAGGAGACGAAAAATCAAATATGGCTTCTTCCAGTTGATGGTGGTGAGGCTTTCAAATTGACAAATGCCCCTGAGGGTGTAATTTCATTTCAATGGATGCCTGATGGTAAAAATATACTTTATCTGACACAGGAGACGCTCCCCAAGCCCGAAAAAGAGAAGAAGGAACGAGATAAAAAGTTAAAATTTGACCCAACTGTTGTTGATAAAGAAAAGTATCGGAAGGAATTTTATATTGTTGATGTAAAGACAAAAAAGGAAAGAAAAATTTTTACTGGGGATTATGGGATTGAACAATTTGATGTTTCTCCCGACGGGAAATTTGTCGTTTATAACACAAACTATACGGGTGATATTGATGATAGCAAAAAATTTGATCTTTGGCTCTTAGAAGTTGAAACAGGGAAATCAAAGCAACTCACGAAAAGACCAGGTGGGGAAAGGCAACCGAAATGGTCTCCCGATGGTAAATATATAGCTTTCGTTGCTGATCTTGACCCAAAGTTTACATATTCGCAAGAGGAACTTTTTATTGCTGATCCGCAAACGGGGGAAATTAAAAATTTGACCGAGAAGTTTGATGTTGGGATTGTAAGTTATGAATTCTCAAAGTCGGAACCAGGAAAAATTTATGCAAGAACTGCGAGCGGAGTTTATACTCATATTTACACAATTTCAATTAACGATGGGACGATAAAGGAATTTTTGGGTGGCGAAAGAGTTTTTGGTGATATCGCAGTCTCTGATAAAGTTCTTGCGTTCCTTGTTGAGGATAAGACAAGTGCTCCAGATGTATATGTGTTGAAAAATGGTGAGTTAAAGAAATTAACAGATTTAAATCCACAACTTAAAAACTTTACATTCGGCGAGCAAACCGTTATAAGATGGAAGAGTTTTGACGGATGGGTGATAGAAGGAGTGCTTGTAAAACCTGTTAATTTTGAGCAAGGCAAAAGGTATCCGATGCTTGTCGCTGTTCATGGTGGACCTTACGGAAGGATTCAAGATATACTTCGTCAGTATTACAATCTTCAAGTATGGGCAAATGAAGGTTATCTTGTCTTTGCCCCGAACTTTAGAGGAAGCTCTGGATATTCAAACAAGTTCGGTATAGCTAATTTCAAAGATCTTGGTGGTGGTGATTTTAAAGACATAATGGCTGGAATTGATTACATTGTAAAAGAACTTAAAATCGCAGATGAAAATAAAATCGGCATATTTGGGGGAAGTTATGGCGGTTATATGACGAATTGGGCTATCACTCAAACCGATAGATTTAAAGCAGCTGTTTCAATGTTTGGAATATTCAATCTTATCACGGATTACAGCAACTCTTATCTTCCGAGCTGGGAGCCTGATTATCTTGGCGATTATTATTGGAATAATCTTAAAATTTACCTTGAGCGTTCGCCATTTTATTATGTCAAAAACATAAAAACACCTGTCTTGATAATGCATGGAGATGAAGATCCAAATACTTTCATAAGCAATTCAAAGGAAATGTATCAAGCTTTGAAACATCTTGGTAAAACAGTTGAATTTGTTCGCTATCCCCGTGAGGGTCATGGATTTAGAGAGCCAAATCATAGAATAGACGAATTCTATCGTTGTCTTGCGTGGTTTAATAAATATCTTCTTGGAATTGAACCAGAGAAAAAACCACTTGTTCGAGTTGATGAATGGGTTGAGACGGATGAATGGGCGATAAAAGTGGTAAATGCGAATAAAAATGTCAATTATTCTGGCTTCGATACATCGAAAAAGTTTATTGAGGTTGAAATCCTTTTCAGGGCAAAAGAGAATGCAAAACCATTGGAGATAAATTTGTTGAGTGATTTTACGCTTATCTCTTCCGACGCTTCTGCAAGTCCTGCTGGTGTTCCCGTTGAAGTTAGCGGGGTTAAAGGATTACTGGTGGGCAATGTTAAAGCAAGCATTAATGCGAAGGATGAAAAGCAGTATTATCCACTTAGGGTTGCCTTCGATGTTACAGGTTTAAAAGGTGAGATGAGGCTTAGAATTTCGAAATTTCCACAATTCGAATTTTTGATTGATTAATTTCAAAAGGGCACGCCGAAAGGCGTGCCTTATTTATTAAAAGCTATATTTGACCTTTAAATAAATCTCATCCCTATCGCTCAATCTACCAAAAGTTGTCCTGCCCTTACCTTCAATTAGTCTTACGCCAATGGTGAATTCTAAGTTATCGATTGGGTTATAAGATATCTGCGGATTGTAAATCAGTGCATAATTATTTTTTACATCTTTCGCTCGTTTGAACTCGAACCCACCACTAAGAAAGTTAAATTTGACTTTGTCATTCATAAATTTTCGTTCAAAATTAAACACAATGTAATTTCTTAAATTTTCACGCCCCCGTTCATGAAGAAAGCCGTGAAGATATTGAACATTAGCATAAATTCCGTTTTTAAATGTATAATCGAAACCAAGGACAAACCTTGTGTAATTTTCTTTTTTAAGGATTGTTTCACTCTTTTGAATTGGGATGTTTGAAATTACAGTTTCAAGGATAACTTCTTCGGGATAGAATATTCCAGCTTCTCCCCAGACGCCAATTCCTTTTATATCACCAGTGAGATCAAAACCAACAATTTTCATCTTTGGAAAGAATAAAAGCACAGAATCAGGGACAAACTTACCGTCCTTGAACTTACCAGAAACTTTGTATGGTATTGGGATATCATCTCTTCCGTACACATAACTTAAAGAAAAGGCAAACCCAAGGATATCTCTTTTTGATATTTTCAGACCAAACTTTGATGCTTCTTTAAGTGAAGGATCAGGATTTTGAATTTGAGTTTGAATCTGGGTTTGAATTGCTCCCGGGAAAAATTCATCTGTAAAGATTTTCACCCAATCACCACGAGGCAAAACAGCAGGTGTAAATGTTGGAATAAAAACACTTGTGAAGGTGAAATCACCAATGTAATATGAAAGTTTAATTGCGTTTGATCCAAGATGTCTTCCGTAATCCCATATATCTTCAAGGTCATCTGGGTTCAAGTTATCTGTTGGGTTTAATTTATCTGCAGTTCCCCACGCAATTCTTTGCCTTCCAACCTTAAGATCAAGGTTGTCAATGAGAAAATCTTTCACATCAACATACGCTTCACGAATTTTAATGTCAACTGGTTCGACATAATTTCTGTCTAAAAGGTCTGATATTTTTTTAACATCACTTGAGCCGAAATTTCTAACCCAGATTTCAGAGTAAAATTTTACATTTTCAAGTTCAACTTGCCCTGTTAAGTTAAGTCGGTATTCTTCCCACGATATGGTTTTGTCTTTTAGTTTCACTCTGTCGTCCGCTTGAATGTATCCGCCGATTTGAAGATTTTGAGAAATTAAAAGAGCGCTTTGAATAAAAATCAAAGTTATAATTTTGAGCGCTTTCATACCTTTGCAGGCATCAATTTGTTTTTAAAGGTGGTTTCCATTTATCTTTTTCCCATTTTGAAAGTTCAAGGCGAACAATACCGAGAAAAGTGTTAAAAGTTGCTTTGATTGGAACTCTTGCCCAGTCGTCTGAAAGCCATCCACTAAATTCACCTGTTATCCCAGCCAATTCCTTACTTACAAATGATGCGTATCCATTAAATTTGATCGTTTGAACCTCTGAATCAAATGCTGAAATTTTTACATCTTCTTTCTGTTCCAAAAAATCAAATCTTACTTTTTCAACCTTTATAATAAATGGTGGTCTCTCAAGTTTTTCCTCTGTGGCAAATAACAGGGGAAGATAAACCACAACCCCAGCACCACACAATTTTCTCGCAACAAAAAATGCAGTTATCCCATGATAATATATATCCGGATAGGGAATTGACTTCTGCCCAATAACTGTGCCATTTCTTATATCAAATTGTTTTGCGACTATTTCATTTTCTTTTCTTAAAAAGGTTGTTTTTAGTGGAAGCCCATTTTTCGTCTCATAAACGTTGAGGTAGCTGTTGAAAGGATTTTCCTTATGAAATTTGCTTTCAAAGGTGTAGTTTACATTTACGAAAAAGATATACGGGTTTGACTCAACATGAATTCTTGAATAGATGCTATCACCTTCAACCTTTGTCCATACCCTTATCTTCCCGAGATTTAGAAATTTCCAGTAAACATCGTACTCAAGATACTCAGAGCTGAATTTAAAATCATCAGCTGTTAAGTTGTTAAAAAAACATAAGAGTGAAAGGATAAATAATAAAATGGCTTGTTTCATTTTTTATCTCTCAAGATTTCTTAATGTGAAAATGTCATCGCTTAAATTTGTGTCAAATTTGATGTCTTCGAGCATAAGTTTAGTTGTATGGTTTTTTCTGAGATCTTTCATTTCGGTTTCAATAGCTATCCAATAATTACCAACTTTTTCAATTCTTCTCCGGGTTAAAATTTTGCATAGGTTACCAGCCTTATCATAGTATTCGATTTTTTCAGGGTAAAAATTATCTGTTCTTGCATACATGATAAGCTTTGAATAATCACTTGTCCTTCCTTTTCTTGGTGTTAGTTTCAAAACATAGTGAAATTCATCTTTTCTTAAAAGCTCTGGTTCCCATTTCTCTGAATAAGTTAACGCTTCCATATCTTCATAGGTAAAGTCTGTACCTGCAAAATTTTGATTTTTGATGTGCGACGCTATGCGTCTACTTTTCTTGAAAGCTGGAAGATAGACATAATTTACATCTTCCGGTAGGGATAAAAATCCAATCCCCTTTATATCTGCGGGTTCCGTAAATTTTACTAGTCTCTTGTTCGTTCCTTTTTGATACATAAGTGCCTCCCGATGCATCTCTTTGCCGTTCTTGTCTATTAATATAACCTTTGATTTGTAGAATTGATCTTTGGGGGCGTATGAAACATCGTCAACCTTTTTTAAAATTTCCACAGCAGTGAGCTGTGCAAATAAGATATTTGTTGTGAAGACTAATGATAATGCAAGGGCTAAGTAGCGCATTTTTATTCCTCCTTCATGCATTTGTTTTAACTTTTTCAACCTCAGTTTCACAAAGCATCTTCTTCAAAAACTTTGGTTTCGTCGTCAGAATTATCGCTGGCAATAAAATCAATGTTGCCCCACTGGATAGAAACATCGTAAGTAAAATTAAGATCCCAAATCTTTGCAATGGTATCACGCTTGCAAAAATAAGCACTGCAAAGCCAAGGGCAACTGACAAGGCGTTTATTAGAATCGCAACACCCGTTGTGCCAATAACCTTACTTATTGCTTCTTCAAAAGAATAACTTTGTCCAAGCTCAACCTTTAACCTATTCATAAAATGAATTGAATAATCTATTCCCATTCCAAGAGAAACCCCAGCAATTAAAACAGTGGCGATGTCAAGTGGAATTCCGTAATAGCCCATGAATCCATAAATAACAGCAATTGTTAGAGAAACAGGAATTATCCCAAGAATCCCACCTGAAATTGAGCCAGTTTGGAATATCATTATTAAGAAGACAAAGATTAGAGCGAAGATTAAACTTTGAATTTGACTTTTGATTATCGCATCGTCGAGATGTTTATAAATTAAGGGCATCCCCGTTTGTTCAAATTTTACATTGTTCCCCTTGTCGGAAACCGAATTAAAGTAGGATTGAATTTTATTGACGAGTTCCGAAATTTTATTTGAGCTTGCATATGTCACCATCGCTTGAATTATCGCCTCATCTTTATCTGGCGAGACAAGTTGATTAAAAATTTCCTCGCCCTCTATCAGAAAAATTAGATTTGCAATTTTTTCTCTTGTTTCAGGTATCTTTCTACCTTCACCCATTACATGATTCATCTCTTCAATTATATCAACAATTGATTGTGGGTTATGAACATCTTCAAGCGATTTCAGAAAATCCTCAACCTTTTTAATTTCCTGTAGAACTTGCGGGTCTTGCACATCCCCCTTTACTAAAACATACAAAGGCAACGATCCCCCAAAATTTCGCTTTAACATCTCTTCCGTAGCCCTTACATTTGTCTCAGGCTTGAAATATTCAAGTATGCTAACTTCTCTGTTAATTTTAAAAATTCCAATGGCAGATGCCAAAACTATTAAAATCGAAAAAAGCAAAATCGGATATTTTAATTTTGAAATTAACTTTGTGATTTTTACCGCTGGCTTTTTATCAAGCTGAGGCTTTGAAACTTTGTTTGTTTTTTTACCTTGTTTTAAAAGGGATAAAATTGAGGGTATCAATGTAAGTGATATAATGAGGGAAAATAGAACACCGACGCTTGTAAAAATTCCAAATTCCTTTATCATTGTTAAGTATGAGCCATAGATAAACGATAGAAATCCTGCAATTGTTGTAATCCCAGCAAGGAACACTGGTAGTGAAATTTCTGAAAGAGTGATTTCGGCTCTTTCTCTGGGGTCGGTTATAAATAAAATTTCGTTGTATTTATTTACGATGTGTATTCCATAAGCAGTTCCAATTGCTGTTAAAATTACAGGTATTGTATTTGAAATTATGGTCAATGGTATGTTTAAGATTGCCATCAGCCCAAGCGTCCAGATTATACTGAAACCCGCACTGAGAAATGGTATTATAACACCCTTTAGGTTCCTAAAGCTCAAAAATAAAATCACAAGCATTACAAACCCGACCATTGGGGTTAATATCTTCAAGTCATCAATTATCAATTTATTCATATCAATCATCTGAAATGGCAGCCCCCCGTAGTAAACTTTTCCCTTGATTCTCTCTGCCTCAACTACTTTTTTGATTTCCCTTGCTACACTTTCTTTATCTACACCTTCTTTTAACCTACATAATATCAGCGTGATTTTTGCATCGCTTGATATGAGATTTTTGTACAGATCTTTTGAGAGGACATAATTTTTTATTCTATTTAATTCTTGGGGATCTTCGGGTATCTCGTTGATTAGCTTCCCTATCTCAATTCCTTCTTCTGTTCCCTTTATATCAATTGTGTTTGTTAAGCTGGTGACATAGGAGATACCTTCAACATATTTTAATTTTTCCGTCAAGTTGTAGATATCTTTAAGCACTTCATAATCAAAGATGTCCGCAGATTCAATTGCCACTATGGCAGTTAGATTCCCGCCGTATTTGTCCCCAATGTATCGGGCGAGCTTAACGGCTTCGTCAGTTTGAGGGAGATAGGAAGTAAAGTCTGAGTTGATTTTTATTTTCTTAATTGAATATGCAAAGAATAGAGTTAAGGCAAAGGTTAGAGAAATAAATATCCATCTGTATTTTATGATGAAATGTGAATATTTTTTCATCGTTTATTTAATTTTATTTTCTCGTTATCCCGTAAAACAAAATTTCAAGGAGATTGTCGATGTCTTTTTCCGTCCACCTCGTGTTGCCCCGAAAAATCCATGCTTCAAATCCTTTGAGGGCGATTAAAATTGCAGTAGTTGTAATTTCAACATCTTTTACTTTAAAAATTCCCTTGGCGATGCCCTCCTTTAAAATTTGGCTTATCGTGTTTTTCTCTTCTTCATCGTATTTACCTCTGAATTTCTCGATAAATTTATAATTTTCAAGATATTCATCTTTGATGGCGCTGTAGAAATTTGCAAGTTGTTTGAGCGCTTTCATTCTTGTTATTATGTAAGCTCTAAGTTTATCTTGTGGAGTGTTTTCTTGGGATATCGCCTTTTTAATTCGCTCTCGAAGAACTTCCGCTTCCTGTTCGATGACTGCTTGAAATATCTCTTCTTTATTTTTGAAGTAATAATAAAGTGAGCTTTTGGTTTTTCTTGCTGCTTTGGCAATTTCTTCCACGGTCGTTTTTTTGAATCCAAACCTTGCGAAGATATCTTTCGCTATTTCAACGATTTCATTTCTCGTTTTTTCAATGTCGATCATATTGAATTTTTGACCAATTTGTTCTTTTAGTCAAAAATAATATAAAGATAAAAAGTTGAAAAGTCAAGCTAAAATGTTTTTCAACTTTTGAAAGATTTTGGTGAATAAAGTATATTGGGGCTGTGAATCTTCCCTCGGAGAGTGCAAAAAGCAGGCGAACAGAAGCGTTGGATTAAAAGATTATATGATCAAATTTTTAATACAACTTTCCCAAAGGCTTCTCTATTTTCAAGTATTCTATGGGCTTCTTGCGCTTCTTCAAGCGGTAGAACTGTGTGGATCACTGGTTTCAATTTACCATTTTGGAAAAATTTCAAAACTTCCATTAACTCCGCCTTGCTCCCCATGTAAATTCCCTCGATTGATAAATTTTTACCATACACAAACCTAAGTTCGATTGGAACCTCGCTTCCGCTTGTCGCACCTAATGTTATCAATTTGCCTCCCTTTTTCAGTGACTTCAAACCTTTCATAACTGTGTCAAATCCAACATGATCAAGGATGAGATCTATCCCCTCGCCCTGTGTTTCAATTTTTAATCTCTCTTGAAAATCTTCCTGTTTATAGTTTATTAACACATCTGCGCCAAGTTCTTTTGCCTTTTCGAGTTTTGTATCGCTTCCAGCTGTTGTGAAAACAATTGCATTAAAAAGTTTTGCAATTTGAATTGCTGCAATCCCAACGCCACTTCCCGCTGCATGAATCAAAACTTTCATTCCCGGTTTTATATTTCCCCGCGTTACAAGTGCGTGCCATGCAGTTAAAAACACGAGTGGAACAGATGCGGCTGATTCAAAATCAAGGTTAGGTGGGATCGGCAGAACATTTTGAGCAGGTAAAACAACATATTCAGCATAAGTTCCATCTTTTTGAACTCCAAGTATATGATAGAGTTTACAAAAGTTTTCCCTTCCAGACGCGCATTCCTGACAAATACCGCAACCAATTCCGGGCGAAATTAGAACTTTCTCTCCAACTTTTAAATGGTTAACTCCCTCTCCAACCTCTACTATTATTCCAGCTCCATCAGCGCCAAGAATATGTGGAAATGGAATCTTGAAAAGACCTTTTCTAACCCAAATGTCAAGATGATTTAAACTTGCTGCTTTAAGTTGAATTAAAACTTCCCCAGCTTTTGGTTTTGGTTCAGGTAGATTCATTAATTTAAGTTTATCGTTCCCGCCAAACTCGTTGATAGCGATAGCTCTCATTTTTGCTCCCATTTTTAGTATGGATTTATGAAAAATACAAGTAAGATCACACTGACAAATGCATACTTGATATAGTCAACCAAATGATGTTTACTTTGCTTCGTTATATGTAAAAAGTAGGAAATTAAAAATGTGGTAGTTGCCAAGATTAGAAAGAAAGCAAAGACAATGTGATAACTTAACATATTGCCCCAAACTGCTGAAAGTGATAAGCCTGGGTTTATGGGGCTTCCATAAATGATCATAAGATGAAAAACATAAGCGAAGAGCGATTCCATTCCAAGGATTTGTAATGGGTGGACTTTTAAATTTACATTTTTTTCAACTTTCATCACCAGATAAAACAGAACAATTACAAACGAGAGACGTGAAACAGAAAGAAATGGACTTGAATAGATAAGGAATTGATTTGGATTAAACAATTTTTCATATACAAGCTCTAAAGTGAAAGCAAGTGGAAGCGCAAGCAGTGAAATTTTATAGATTTTATTTAGGAAGAGCTCTGAATTTTCGGAACTTGACGCGCTTATAAATTTGTAGCCGATATAATTCCCGAACAAGATGTAGCCTATCCATGGGAAAAGGGGAAATTTAGAGCCGTTGAAAGTATTTAAATATTGAGATATAGGTAAGGGAAGAAATTTTGCGAAGTCAATCATAAACAAAAATGGCGAAATTAGAAAAGCAAAAATACCCATGTAGAGTGATAATTGTGAAAATTTAAACGCGTCTTTCAGCAAAAATAAGCTTATTTGAAGAATCAGTAGGGAAATTCCGATAACTTGCAAAACATCTGATGAAAACAGAACTGAAAGTGTTTCAAAATTTGACTCGGTTATTGTTTTTTTGAGGGATAAATAGGGGAGATGGAGGAAGTAGCCAAGCAGTGTTATGAAGAGAAATTTTCTTATCCGTTTTAGAAACTTTTGTGAAAATTTTAAATAGTCTTCGACATATTTTATTGTTGTTATAGCAAAAGCGAATCCGGATATGAAAAGAAACATCGGAGCGGTGAATCCGCGGAAGATTGTGTAGAGTTGAAAAGCGAGGCTTGTTTTTTCGTCAGGACTTAGTAGGGCATCGGCTGTATGTCCGTGTAACATTAAAACTATTGCGAGACCTCGAAATACATCAATAAATCTCAAACGAAATTTCATAAGCTAATAAATTTCTCCAATCTTTGTTTTATCTTTTCTTTGCCGAAGTATTCAACGAGAAGGGGAAGCTCTGGACCGTGAGTTTTGCCCGTAAGGGCTATTCTTATCGGCATGAAAAGATTTTTGCCTTTTATGCTCGTTTCATTTTGAATTTCTTTCATCAACTGCTTGAATTTTTCTCTATCTATTTCACCATCGAGGTTTTGTAACTTTTGTATGAATTTTTCAAGTACGGTTTTACTTGTGTCAAGTTTTAAAATCTCTCGCGCTTCCCCATTTTCAATTTCAACTATTTCTGTAAAGAAAATATCAACATAGTCAACAATTTGGGCAAGGTATTCAAGGTGAGTTCTGACAGCTTCAACTATTATTTTTACTTTTTGAAAGTTTGAAACATCATATCCTTTCTCTTTTAGGAAGGGGATAGCAAGTTGAGTTATCCTATCGAGGTCAGAATTTTTAATATAATGCGAATTCATCCAGTTGAGTTTCTTTATGTCGAAAATTGCGCCAGCTTTATTAACTCTTTCAAGGGAAAATTCATTTATCAACTCATCAAGCTTGAAGAATTCTCTTTCATCGCCGGGGTTCCATCCAAGTAAAGCAATAAAGTTAACAATCGCCTCGGGTAAATAACCCTTAGCTCTATAATCTTCAACTGCGACATCGCCTTGGCGCTTGCTTAATTTTGTTCTGTCGGGATTAAGAAGCAGGGGCAAATGTGCAAATTGTGGTTTTTTCCAGTTTAAATATTCGTAAAGCAAAATATGTTTAGGCGTGCTCGGTAACCATTCTTCACCACGAATTACATGGGAGATTTTCATATAGTGGTCGTCGACGACGACGGCGAGATGGTATGTTGGAAATCCGTCAGATTTTAGAATTATCTGGTCATCTAAAGTTTTAAAATTTATGGTCACATCGCCTCGAATCAAATCGTGAAATGTTAGCTCACCCCATTCGGGAATTTTCATTCTTATTGTTTTAGGTATCCCCTCATCGAGTTTCTTTTTAACTTCTTCTTGGGATAGCCTTCTACATGTGCCGTCGTATCGTGGTTGTTGTTTTAGCTTTATTTGTTCTTCTCTCATTTTTTCAAGTCGCTCCGGGGAACAAAAGCAATAATAGGCATATCCTTTTTCGATAAGTTCTTGGGCATGTTTGCGGTAAAGTTCTAATCTTTGGGATTGAATGTAGGGTCCATAAGGTCCACCTTTGTTTGGTCCCTCGTCAAATTCAATTCCAGCCCAATGCAATGTTTCGATTAAATTTTCTATAGCCCCTGGGACAATGCGAGTTTGGTCTGTATCTTCTATGCGGAGGATGAATTGGCCGTTATGTTTTTTGGCAAAAAGGTAATTATAAAGTGCGGTTCTAAGGCCACCTACATGTAGAAATCCAGTTGGGCTTGGTGCAAAACGAGTCCTTATAGACACAATTACGAATAAACGAATTTAATTTTGTTTGGTTTTAAATATAAACAGATGAAGTTTTAAATCAAAACTTGACAAGCCCCGGGTCAATGCCGGGGCTTATGCGTTAAACTTTCATTTCAAGTAATTCTCTTGCGATAATTATTCGCTGAATTTCAGATGTTCCCTCGTAAATTTCTGTGATTTTCGAATCGCGAAGATATCTTTCGACAGGAAAATCTTTGATGTAACCATAACCTCCGTGAATTTGGACTGCTTCTAATGCTGCTTCAACTGCAACTTGAGATGCCATCAGCTTAGCCATTGACGCTTCTTTGACATATTTTTCGCCTCGATCTTTTTTCCATGCAGCGAGAAATGTTAATAACCTTGCTGCCTCAATTTTCGTTGCCATGTCCGCAATCTTAAATTGAATCGCTTGATGCTCTGCAAGGAATTTTCCAAATGTTTTTCTTTCCTTTGCATATTTTATCGACGCCTCAAGTGATGCCTGTGCAATTCCAAGTGCTTGAGCAGCTATCCCAATTCTTCCGCCGTTTAAGGTGGTCATTGCGATTTTAAACCCCATCCCTTCTTCACCAAGCCGATTGGCAACTGGAACTTTGCAATCTTCAAAGACAATTTGAGCAGTGTCTGAACTTCTAATTCCAAGTTTTTTCTCTTTTTTCGCCACGATGACGCCGGGAAAATCTTTTTCAACGATAAAGGCAGAAATCCCTTTTGGGCCTTTCTCTTTATCTGTTTGAGCGAAGACGATTAAAATATTAGCGTAGACGCCGTTTGTTATGAAGTTTTTTGTTCCGTTCAAGATATAAAAATCACCATCTCTGACAGCGGTAGTTCTTTGATTCGATGCGTCGCTTCCAGCTTCTGGTTCTGAAAGGCAAAAGGCACCAAGTAGTTCACCACGGGCAAGCCTTGGTAAATACTTTAGTTTTTGTTCCTCGGTCCCATAAATTTCAATAGGCCAGCAAACCAAGGAATTATTAACAGACATTATAACTCCGACAGATGCATCAACTTTTGAGATTTCCTCCATAGCAAGAACATAGCTAATTGTGTCAAGCCCAGCGCCACCATATTTTTCTGGTGTCATCATTCCCATGAAGCCGAGTTCGGCGAGTTTTTTGATTTCCTCGTGAGGGAATTCTTCTTTTTCGTCTCTTTCAGCTGCTTTTGGCGCTAATTCTTCAACCGCGAATTTTCTCGCGGTTTCTTTAATCATTAGTTGTTCTTCTGTAAGTTGAAAGTTCATTGTTGTGTTTTGTTATTTTGTTGTTGAGTATAGTCATAGAATCCTTTTCCGGTTTTCCTGCCGAGGTATCCGGCAGCAACCATCTTTTTTAGCAAGGGGCAAGGTCTATATTTTGGATCTCCAAAGCCTTCATAAAGGACATTCATAATTGAAAGGCACACATCAAGTCCGATTAAGTCTGCAAGCGCAAGTGGTCCCATTGGGTGGTTCATTCCAAGACGCATTACAGTGTCGATATCTTCTGCTGAAGCGACACCTTCCATAAGACAGTAAATTGCTTCGTTTATCATTGGCATTAAGATGCGATTTGAGACAAATCCTGGGTAATCCTTTACCTCGACAGGCGTTTTTCCAAGTTTTTCTGCTAATTCTTTTGTGATTTTGAACGTTTCATCTGATGTCTCATGTCCTCGGATAATTTCGACAAGCTTCATCACTGGAACAGGGTTAAAGAAATGCATTCCTATCACTTTATCTGGACGGTTTGTAGCGGAGGCGATTTCAGTGATTGAAATTGATGAAGTATTTGTAGCGAGGATAACTTCTGGTTTGCAAACGAGATCGAGGGATTTGAAAATATCTTTTTTAATTTTGACATTTTCAGTAGCTGCTTCGATTACAAAGTCCGCATCTTTAGCTCCGCTTTCAAGCGAAGTTAGTGTATTTATCCTGGCTATTGCTTGCTCTTTCTCTTCTTCTGTCATCAAGCCTTTCTTAATTTGCCTGTCCATATTTTGTCTTATCACATTTATAGCCTTTTCAAGAACGCTTTTGTTGATATCAATTAAATTTACAAGATAACCATTTTGTGAAAGAACGTGAGCAATTCCACTTCCCATTGTTCCAGCTCCGACAACTGTAACTTTCTTGATTTCCATGGTATGTGCTCCAAATTTTTGTTTTTGTTGTAGGATACCTTTAAACTCTTTCAACTATGACTGCGCTTGCTTCCCCTCCGCCAATACAAATTGCAGCAATTCCAAATTTTGCTCCTTTTCTTTCCATTGCGTAAAGAAGCGTTGTTAAGATCCTTGCACCACTTGCGCCAATTGGATGCCCAAGAGCTACAGCTCCACCGTGAATATTCATTTTTTCAATTGGAATTCCTGCAAGTTTTGATGTCGCTAAGGCGACGACGGCAAATGCTTCATTTACCTCGAATAGATCGATGTCTTCTTTTTTCATGTTTGCTTTCCTTAAAACCTTTTCAATCGCATCTACAGGTGCGGTTGTGAACCAAGCTGGATCTTTTGCGGCGGAGGTGTAGGCAACTATTCTTGCGAGGGGTTTAATGCCAAGTTCATCTGCTTTTTCTTTTGACATCAGGACGAGAGCTGCTGCGCCGTCGTTTATTTTTGATGCGTTCGCTGCTGTTATCGTACCGTTTGGATCAAAGGCTGGTTTTAGCTTAGGTATTTTATCAAAGACTACTTTTTTCGGTTCCTCATCTTCTGAGACAATTATCGGCTCTCCTTTTGGCTGTGGGACTGAAACAGGGACGATTTCGTTTTTGAAATAACCTTTTTCAATTGCTTCAAGAGCTCGTTTATAGCTTAACACTGCAAACTCATCTTGTTCTTCTCTTGAAATGTTGCATTCCCTTGCGCATAGTTCACCAGCATTGCCCATGTGAAAGTCATTGTAAACATCCCAAAGTCCATCTTTTATCATTGAGTCAATTATTTGTGCATGTCCCATTCTATAACCAAATCTTGCCCTATCGAGAAGGTAAGGAGCATTTGACATGCTTTCCATTCCACCAGCAACAATTATATCGGCATCGCCAAGTTTTATAGCTTGTGTTGCGAGCATGACGGATTTAAGTCCAGAACCGCAAACTTTGTTAATTGTCATACATTCGACTTTTGTTGGAAGTCCTGCGAAAATTGCTGCCTGTCTTGCTGGTGCTTGACCAACCCCAGCTGTTAAAACGCAACCCATTATAACTTCATCTACCATTTCCTTTGGAACATTTGCTCTCTTTAATGCCTCTTCAATTACGATCGCACCAAGTTTAGGAGCTGGTAGAGGACTTAAAGCCCCATTAAATGAACCGATTGGGGTTCTGCATGCGCTGGCTATTACTACCTCTCTCATGTTACCTCCCGAAGGTTAATTTTTGGTTTGAAAGTTTCAAACTTGAAATGTGCTCTTTTACTTGCTTTTTCGTTTTTCAAAAATATACTTAATTCAGATTTAACATTCAACTTTGCAAAAAATTGCATTTTCAAATTTGAGTTTTTAACTTAATGCAAAAACTCAAAAGTGATTATGGAAAATCTTTTTATCATCGACCATCCGCTCATTAAAAGGGATCTTACTTACCTTAGGGACAAGAATACGCCGAGCTCAACTTTTAGGGTTATTTTAAGAAGGTTGACATCTTTGATGGCTTTCGAGATAACTAAGGATTTAGAGCTTTTGGTTAAAGAAGTTGAAACTCCGCTGGAAGTGACTCAGGGTTATGTTTTGAAAAGTGAAGTCGTTCTCGTTCCTATTTTAAGGGCTGGGCTTGGTATGGTTGATCCATTTCTTGAATTAATACCTGAAGCGAGGGTTGGGCACATTGGGCTTTATCGTGATGAAGAAACTTTAAAGCCAGTTGATTACTATTTTAAACTTCCCAAAAATCTTGATAAAAGCATTGTCATAGTTCTTGATCCGATGCTCGCAACGGGTGGAAGCATTTGTGCAGCTATTTCATATCTTAAAGCAAAGGGAGCAAGCAGAATTAAAGTAGTTAGCCTTATTGCGGCACCAGAAGGAATTAATAAATTAACCACCGAGCATCCAGATGTTCAAATTTATATTGCTGTTCTTGATAGACAGTTGAATCAAAGAGGTTTTATTCTTCCAGGGCTTGGTGATGCTGGTGATAGGGTATTTGGAACCGAAAACTAAAATTGATTTTGTGGATTGAAGCTGAAGAAGTTAATTCTTTACAATTTTATCCTTCTCCTTAGTCTTTTTTCTTTGTTTTTAATTTCGATTTCAATTGGGGGTTCTGAAACTGGAGTGAAAATGGAGATTGGGCGAATTTTAAATTTTCTAAAAGGGCAATCCGATGAAATTGATAGGGTTGTAATTTTACATCTGCGTTTCCCAAGAATTTTAACTTCTATATTTTCAGGTGGGGGACTGGCTGTTGCAGGGGCTATATTGCAGGCGATCATAAGAAATCCACTTGCCGAGCCTTATATCCTTGGTATTTCAAGTGGTTCAGCTTTTGGTGCGGTTGTGTCGATATTATTGCTTGGTTCTTTTTCTTTTGCATTAACTCCAATTTCAGCACTTGTTGGTTCTTTGTTTGTAACTGCGCTGGTTTACTTGCTTGGCAGGAGAAGGGGTTTAATTGATATAAATACAATGTTGTTAAGTGGGATAATGATAGGTGCTTTCTTTTCCGCTTCAATTTTAATCATAGTAACTTTATCAAATGAATCGGTAAAAAATGTCATTTTTTGGCTTCTTGGAAATCTTGCGAATGTTAATTTGTGGCAATCTATTTTAATCATGGTTGTTGTGTTAATTTTTTCGCTGTTAACTTTCATCTATTCAAATCGTCTCAATTTGATCGCAATGGGTGATGAAATCGCAACGCAACTTGGGGTTGATGCGGAGGTTACAAAAAGATCAGCTTATTTTGTTGCTTCAATTTTAACAGCTGTTATAGTTTCAAACACTGGGATAATAGGTTTTGTTGGGCTTGTGGTTCCACATATATGTCGTCGTGTTTTTGCTGTTGATTACAGGATTTTAGTGCCGACATCTTTTTTCGTTGGAGCGATAACATTGCTTTTTGCTGATACGCTTGCTCGAATCATCTTATATCCGAATG
>LDXX01000007.1 GCA_001442925.1 Candidatus Kryptonium thompsonii | reverse complement strand
ATTGTGGAGAACGTGTTATGCATAAGTTTCAATCCCTCACAGGTTCGATTCAAACGATAATAAATTGAATCGTGAGTGTGCGAACTTAAAATGTTTCAATCCCTCACAGGTTCGATTCAAACATTAAAACAATAAGCATTACCGAGGCAATTAAAAGAAGTTTCAATCCCTCACAGGTTCGATTCAAACTTAAAAACAGTGTGATATAAATCACACTCCTGTTTTTGTTTCAATCCCTCACAGGTTCGATTCAAACTTTTGCGCGCCCCGGACGAGTTATTCGAATAGGGAGTTTCAATCCCTCACAGGTTCGATTCAAACGTGGCGTGTTGACGGATATAAACTCCCTTTTAACGAGTTTCAATCCCTCACAGGTTCGATTCAAACAATTACGCGCATGTTTTGGTTGAAATTATTAATATTAAGTTTCAATCCCTCACAGGTTCGATTCAAACAAAACAAAAAAAGTAATGGGGGTTAAAATGGACCTTGGTTTCAATCCCTCACAGGTTCGATTCAAACGTCCTAACGGTCACAACCTTTTCTAAATCTTCTTCGTTTCAATCCCTCACAGGTTCGATTCAAACATGGAAGCCCCAACGCACATTATTATATCTTTAATGGGTTTCAATCCCTCACAGGTTCGATTCAAACATAATTGTGTGTAAAATTTACAAATTCAAAAGTGATGTTTCAATCCCTCACAGGTTCGATTCAAACACTTGATTTTTAATTTTCTTGATTTTAAAATTGTATGGTTTCAATCCCTCACAGGTTCGATTCAAACAAAGGGGTATTTATGGTCGCAGAAGGGAATTAAAAGTTTCAATCCCTCACAGGTTCGATTCAAACACGCGCTACGAGTTCTTTTATAAATTAATGTCTCATTGTTTCAATCCCTCACAGGTTCGATTCAAACTTTAAAGGATAAAAAGTATTTTGAAAACTAAAAATGTTTCAATCCCTCACAGGTTCGATTCAAACAGGGAATTGCATGGGTGTTGGAATTGCGGATATACATAGTTTCAATCCCTCACAGGTTCGATTCAAACTCGGATGTTGTCATTTGCATTAGCGTATGTTAAATAGTTTCAATCCCTCACAGGTTCGATTCAAACTGAATTTGAGCGATAAGAATATATGGTATGCTCTTATGTTTCAATCCCTCACAGGTTCGATTCAAACGAAGCTACGGGCTGATGAAATGGGGAAAGAAGAGTTCAGTTTCAATCCCTCACAGGTTCGATTCAAACCGGGCGTAAGGATTGCAAGTGGAACGATATATTAGTTTCAATCCCTCACAGGTTCGATTCAAACTTATACCCAGAATTATAAAACTTGTCGCTCAACTTTCGTTTCAATCCCTCACAGGTTCGATTCAAACGTTAAGAAAACTCAAAGATTCACAGGGGCGCTATCTCGTTTCAATCCCTCACAGGTTCGATTCAAACTCCAATAGTTGATAAGTTAAATCATCAAGCAAATCTTGTTTCAATCCCTCACAGGTTCGATTCAAACAGATGAGGCGAAGGTTCAGGCGCTAAAGTTTCAGGAGTTTCAATCCCTCACAGGTTCGATTCAAACAATCACACTTTTATTTTTGCCTCTTGACAAATTGCGTGTTTCAATCCCTCACAGGTTCGATTCAAACTGCACAATACACTTTTTTATTTTGTTCCAAAAGAATTGTTTCAATCCCTCACAGGTTCGATTCAAACATAATCGTCTCGGTGACTTATTGTTTTTAAAAGGTTCGTTTCAATCCCTCACAGGTTCGATTCAAACGGGTCACTGTGATTGTGGAGAACGTGTTATGCATAAGTTTCAATCCCTCACAGGTTCGATTCAAACAAAGCTTGAACTTGAGAAAATTGGGGTTAATTTATAGTTTCAATCCCTCACAGGTTCGATTCAAACCAAGGTTCAGGCGCTAAAGTTTCAGGAAGATTTAAAGTTTCAATCCCTCACAGGTTCGATTCAAACATTACATCAGCTTTAAAAGTATAATCGCTTGCCTCCGTTTCAATCCCTCACAGGTTCGATTCAAACTAAGGCAATTAACCGATCAGATGATTGAAATTCAGGTTTCAATCCCTCACAGGTTCGATTCAAACTAAAAGAGTGACGGATGAGATGAAAGAGATTGCTGAAGTTTCAATCCCTCACAGGTTCGATTCAAACAAATTCTCCTTTCTTGCTCTTTCCGATTAACCAAAGTTTCAATCCCTCACAGGTTCGATTCAAACATTTGGTTTATTTTTGGTAAGCAGAGATTTAATTTTGTTTCAATCCCTCACAGGTTCGATTCAAACTCTTGACAAGCAAGATAAAATTTGTTATATTTGTAGGTTTCAATCCCTCACAGGTTCGATTCAAACTAAATATAATAACTTCAACGCAATTTGTCAAGAGAGTTTCAATCCCTCACAGGTTCGATTCAAACTCGTCGTTCCACGCCAATAATTTAGCAACTTCAAAAGGTTTCAATCCCTCACAGGTTCGATTCAAACAAAATATGGTAAAAATTTGCTTGTTAGTTTTAAAGAGTTTCAATCCCTCACAGGTTCGATTCAAACATTTAAGAAATTCATTGCAACAACTCCCTCAAGCTAATGTTTCAATCCCTCACAGGTTCGATTCAAACTTTTCGGTGAGAATTTTCCGAGCGAGATTTTCAGTGTTTCAATCCCTCACAGGTTCGATTCAAACAAAGAAGGATGGGCGGAGGGTTGATATCCTTGATATGTTTCAATCCCTCACAGGTTCGATTCAAACGGAGGCAAAATGAGAAAGTATTTTTACGTAGCAGGAGTTTCAATCCCTCACAGGTTCGATTCAAACTAATGAGGAGGATATCGCCGAAATTTGCGGTTTGTAAGTTTCAATCCCTCACAGGTTCGATTCAAACTTAGGTAAAACCGGGCGCCATTGGGGTGAATAGCTTGTTTCAATCCCTCACAGGTTCGATTCAAACATAGGCTTTTACCGGAGCATATTGTAAAATTAATTTAGTTTCAATCCCTCACAGGTTCGATTCAAACTGATAAAACTTTAACACAAACAATTGAAAATTCATTGTTTCAATCCCTCACAGGTTCGATTCAAACAAAAATCAAAACTTAAATAATCCATAAATTTCCCATGTTTCAATCCCTCACAGGTTCGATTCAAACTTTGTTGCTCCCTTTGGCATTGGAGTAAAAAATCTGTTTCAATCCCTCACAGGTTCGATTCAAACGAAAAAATTAAGAGATTTTCTTAAAAATCTTTTAAGTTTCAATCCCTCACAGGTTCGATTCAAACCAAGCAGATATTTTATCCCATAGCCATAAAAATTTTTGTTTCAATCCCTCACAGGTTCGATTCAAACGCGGGGCGCGAACAAGAAGAACTCACCAAACAACAGCGTTTCAATCCCTCACAGGTTCGATTCAAACTTCACTACTAATATAATTCTATTTGTTTTATTTGTCAGTTTCAATCCCTCACAGGTTCGATTCAAACGAATTTTTAAAAGAACAAGTTTTAAATCATTTAAAAAGTTTCAATCCCTCACAGGTTCGATTCAAACGAAATTGATCAGCAATTAAAGGAAATTATTTCCGAAAGTTTCAATCCCTCACAGGTTCGATTCAAACTTCCAGAATTACACTGGAAAATTATATTAATGCTAAGTTTCAATCCCTCACAGGTTCGATTCAAACCTCTCAATAAAGCGGGTAGTTATGTTCCAAACTATAGTTTCAATCCCTCACAGGTTCGATTCAAACTATTCAATGTTATTGTCAAATAAATCAATCAACTTATGTTTCAATCCCTCACAGGTTCGATTCAAACAATGTCGTTTTATTTGTTCCCCAAAAGTCTAAATGTTTCAATCCCTCACAGGTTCGATTCAAACAGGATTTCTTTCGTTTCTTTCGGATTTAATTTCCCCAGTTTCAATCCCTCACAGGTTCGATTCAAACATAAATCGGAAAGCTGAGCAGGAGGCAAATAAATTGTTTCAATCCCTCACAGGTTCGATTCAAACTTTGTAAATTATGGGGGGCGTCCCTACTTAACAGCGTTTCAATCCCTCACAGGTTCGATTCAAACGAGTTGCTCATATTCATTTTGCAATTCTTCAAATTGTTTCAATCCCTCACAGGTTCGATTCAAACAAAATAAATTTTGCTCCCATTGAGAAGCAATCTTAAAGTTTCAATCCCTCACAGGTTCGATTCAAACTTGCGAGGGTAAAGGATAAATTGGTCATCGCAAAGGTGTTTCAATCCCTCACAGGTTCGATTCAAACTAATGCTTGTAAATTGTCCCTTTCAAAAACAAATAAGTTTCAATCCCTCACAGGTTCGATTCAAACATAATTTGCTCCCACACATCCACGGGCGGTTTATCCGTTTCAATCCCTCACAGGTTCGATTCAAACAAAAGCCATTTAAGAATGATGAGATTATAAATGAAAGTTTCAATCCCTCACAGGTTCGATTCAAACAAAACTTGTAAGGGGTGAAGAAGTTAGAATATTTTTGTTTCAATCCCTCACAGGTTCGATTCAAACGGTGTGAGCAATACACTTTTTTATTTCATTCCCAAGTTTCAATCCCTCACAGGTTCGATTCAAACATTGATGAGGAGATTTTAAATGCTGTCAAACGACTTCAGTTTCAATCCCTCACAGGTTCGATTCAAACGTGTTAAAATTCGCTCCAATTGCTGATTTTGCCCCGGTTTCAATCCCTCACAGGTTCGATTCAAACAGAACGACAAGTGGCGGATATATTTTAGGGCATGATAGGGTTTCAATCCCTCACAGGTTCGATTCAAACAAGCAAAAGAAGAATTTGGGGAAGCAATTGTTTTTACGTTTCAATCCCTCACAGGTTCGATTCAAACTGGAAGTAGACCCAATTAAGCGTGAACAATTAATTTCGTTTCAATCCCTCACAGGTTCGATTCAAACAGGACGAGAAGAAGAGTGGGGGGCTAAACATTATTGGAGTTTCAATCCCTCACAGGTTCGATTCAAACATAGAAGATTTGTTAATCCCCGCTATTGCAAGCGAGTTTCAATCCCTCACAGGTTCGATTCAAACTAATTTGCGGGATCTTTCCCCATTTGAATCAATGCCCGTGTTTCAATCCCTCACAGGTTCGATTCAAACAAGAACTTCAGAGAATTTTGAGGTCATTCGGCGTAAAGTTTCAATCCCTCACAGGTTCGATTCAAACTGAAATTGAAAGAAGATATTGGGATAAAATAATTTATGTTTCAATCCCTCACAGGTTCGATTCAAACTCCACGAATGAGGCGTATGACCCTGCGACAAATACTTGTTTCAATCCCTCACAGGTTCGATTCAAACTCAAAATCCCGATTTAGCACTTTTGGCTTATAATCGTGTTTCAATCCCTCACAGGTTCGATTCAAACACGTAAGTTGTACAAATAAGTTTATTATTTCTTGGTTTCAATCCCTCACAGGTTCGATTCAAACACTATTATTGGGTCGCAGGGCTATGATGTAGCCCTCAAGTTTCAATCCCTCACAGGTTCGATTCAAACATGTTGAATTTAAAAACGGGTCAATAATCTTTTTTATGTTTCAATCCCTCACAGGTTCGATTCAAACAGTTTATTATTTCTTGCGAAGACATAAAAGGGTTTTAAGTTTCAATCCCTCACAGGTTCGATTCAAACATATCCCAGCGAGGGTTTTTGATAATCCCTATAAACGTTTCAATCCCTCACAGGTTCGATTCAAACTAAACGCCTTGATGAAAAGGTGCGGTTGTCTGGAAGTTTCAATCCCTCACAGGTTCGATTCAAACAAAAGAAAGGATTGATAAAACTTTAACACAAACAATGTTTCAATCCCTCACAGGTTCGATTCAAACCCCGTGTTTTAATCAAGTTGGTGGGCAGAGGAGATATGTTTCAATCCCTCACAGGTTCGATTCAAACGGAAGTAGACCCCATTAAGCGCGAACAATTAGTTTCGTTTCAATCCCTCACAGGTTCGATTCAAACTAAATTGCTCCCTGAACATCTCATCAAAATTATTTAGTTTCAATCCCTCACAGGTTCGATTCAAACTTTCTCTTTTAGATTTTGAGTTTCAAAAGAACATAGTGTTTCAATCCCTCACAGGTTCGATTCAAACTACTCTCTCAAATGGAGGGGGGGTATCCAAAAATTTAGTTTCAATCCCTCACAGGTTCGATTCAAACATAAATAAATGCGAACATTATGCAGGTCCCAGTTTGTTTCAATCCCTCACAGGTTCGATTCAAACAAGAAGATTTAAACACGGTGCTTCAGAGAAGTTATCATGTTTCAATCCCTCACAGGTTCGATTCAAACCCACCATAAAATAAAACTTAAACCTATCAAAATTCAGACACTATAATATAATAAATTTTCCACCAAAAGTCAAGAGCCTAAATGTTAACCCATACCCCAAATTTTTCCGCCAACCTCCCTGACAAAATGTCTTAGTTTATGTCAGAGTGCGACTTTTTGATTGTAAATCAATAAATTATTCAAAAATTAATGTGCTAACTTCTTCACGCGATTCTCGGAAATGTAATAACGAATATTATAAAAAAATAAAAAAGGGTTGACCCAAGGTCAACCCCATAGCTAAAACTAAATTAAACTATCAACTGGATTCTTATTTAACCCTATAACCTCCCTGCCCTTCCACTTACCCCACAAAGTGTAAATTATCACAGAATCAACCTCAGGATCTATTATCTGAGAAAGTTTGAACTTCAACTCAGCCAATTTCCCCTCACTTAACTCGCCCTCAAAAACAGAATTTTGAACCCAGTGTAAATATCTACGCAATAATTTGCAAACTTTATTAACCCGCTTCTCCTCAACATCATAAACAATTATATAATACACGACAAAAACAAAACTTCGTTTTTAATACCACCAAACTTTAAGTGGTTCATATACCTCGTCCCCCAAAAGATGCTTTA
This sequence comes from Candidatus Kryptonium thompsonii, assembly GCA_001442925.1. Taxonomy (GTDB): domain Bacteria; phylum Bacteroidota; class Ignavibacteria; order Kryptoniales; family Kryptoniaceae; genus Kryptonium; species Kryptonium thompsonii. The sequence goes on along the minus strand of LDXX01000007.1, from coordinate 121,786 downwards.
TCAACCTATAACACTCAAGCCGAATCAATCCCCTATACGACACATTTCTGTTAAACTTTTTATACTTCACAGTTGACTCAAGAAATTCATTAAATTCCCTCACAAATATCTTCCTACCTTCCTCGGAAAGATAACAAAAATTTAACTCGCCAACAAAATGTTCCCTGCTGAGCTGACCTCGATTTATCATCCTGAAAATTAACCTGTCAACAATTACTGGCTTAAAAATTTCAGCAAGATCAAGGGCTAATGAAAATCTCCTATCAGACGGCTCATGTAAATAACTTATCGTAGGATTAAGATAAGTTTTATAAATCTCACCAAGCACAACCGTGTAAAGCATCGAATTCCCAAAAGATATAAGAGCGTTTATCGCGTTCCCGGGCGGTTGCTTAGTCCTCTTGTCAAAATAAAAGAACTCATCGTTCACTATATGAGGCCAAGCCATATAATATGCACTTCTTATATGACCCTCGCACGCCATAAGTTCATGAATATCCCCACACGATTCTATCTTAACTCTTTCAACCTCGATCGCTTCAATGTAAATTTCAAGCTCGTCATTAGAAAGATAATTTTTCAAATTTCTTAACATATTATAACTCGCACCGTCAACAATTTTTCTCGCAAGAAAAAGTCTCAACTCATCAAAAAGATAATGTTCAACTTGCCTGATAAGTAGTCTCCCTGAATTCAAGAACTCGCGAGGATAAAAACTCCCGGAATAAAAACCATAATGATTAAAAATATGCAAAATGATATTGTTTTGAGATAGGAAATTAAAAAACTTGACATTAAATGTCATCTCACCAAAAATATAAATTGAATCAATATCCTCGACTGGGATCGGCTTGCGCTTTGCCGAACGATCTTCACAATCTCTTTCAGGATAACCAACGAAACAAAGTATATCTTCATCCTCTTCGAAATTACCTTCCTCAAGTGGTTCAAAGTAAAGAGTATTATCCTTCCTTCGCAAAATCCCAGAAGAAAATATGTAATATGGCTTCGGCATAAAAGATGAAAAACTTTTGTTTTTAAGACCAACAAAATTCAAAATAACTGCATCCTTTGCACTCAACTCGATTAGTTTTAACCGGGGGTATCTCACCTCTGACAATTTCAACTATTTCATTTAACAACTCTACAATTTTCTCCTCATCCCCAACCCCAAGCTCAACATAAATCTCTCTTCTTAACTTTGGATAATTTATCTTCCCCTTCGCATTCATCCCCTTCTTCTTAAGGTAGTAAATATAATACTTCACCTGCCATATATGACCCTCTTCAAAAGAATCTGATTTTTTCACCTCATGAACTATACCACCATCAAAATCAAACCAATCGATCATGATCATATTGTCGATATTAATATCCCTATCTCTGTTTTTGTAAAATGCGTCGCTTAAAATTTTACCTATCAAAACAAGTTCGGAACTGTGCTCCATAGTGATCTGATTTGCAAATAGCCAAAGCTGACGTTTACAATGAAAATAATAATTCACCATCACCCCTGTGATGCGCGGATTCTCGAATATCATCTATTCAAGTATGTTTGTTTCAAATTCATCAACCAAAAGACCAAGTTCCTTATCATACTTAGCGCGACAAAAAACTGTGGGTTGACGCTTGTAAATCTGTCCCATTTTCGCCAACTTGAAAAATTGAGAATAAGCAAGCGGAAGATAAAACTTAACCGTATCAAAGTAATTCCCCTCTTCATATGCGCTCAAATAATCATCTTCATAATACGATGGGACAACTTCGACAAAGCCAGTTAAACTATTAAAATCCTCTTCATTGATCGGATTTTTAAACATGGGGACAATGCTACTTCTCAATCTCAAGAAACTTTCCTTTGTTTCCTCAAAAATTTTCTTTTGTTTCTCTGTAAACCCCTCACTGTAAACATCCTCTATAAGATTTAAAATATCAAACTCATTTATCCGCTTTACCTTCCCAAGCCCCGCTATCGTTCTTTCAAGTATTTCCTTCTCGTAAATTTTTAAGTCCTCATCAAGATACTCATTGAAAATATAAACATCGGCACAGTCCATCCTTCCTCTTCTATTTACTCGTCCAAATCTTTGAATTAATCTGTCAACCGGAGCTACATCTGTGAAAAGTACATCAAAATCAATATCAAGCGATACTTCAATCGCTTGCGTCCCAACAAGGAGTTGAACATTTTCATCTTTTAAAGTTCCCTCAATCCTCTCCCTATCTACTAGTGCAAATCTTGAATGGACGAGTTTGCTTTTTCCTCTTGCGTATTCACTTAAAACAGTGTAAACATCCTGCGCCCTTTTCACCGTATTACAAACGACAAGAACTCTCAAACCTTTTACTAGGAAATTTTTAATTAAATCAACGCCATTTAAAATGTTATCATCTATAAGGTTGATCCTATGTCTTGAGATCTTTCGCAATTCACTTTCATCGACATTTACTAATTCTTTAATTCCAACTTCCGTTTCAAAAATTTCACGCAAAAACTTCGGAAAGGTTGCGGACATTATCAAAACCTTAACCCCAAATTGATTTTTTAAAATTTTCAACGCTTCAACCAACAGGGCTATGATCTTTGCATTATATGAGTGAACTTCATCAAGCACCACCAATCCACCCGCCATTTCTGAAAGTTCCATCTCAAAACCATCAACTCCAAATATTCCCTTCAAAAGTTGAAGATAAGTTATGAGCTTAAACTGCTTGTAGATCTTCTTGCTTAAATCAACAAAAGCACTTGCAATTTTCTTTGCTTCTTCCGGGGTATATTCTCTATCTCTGAAAAATTTATAAAGAAAATATCCAGCTCTGTAATGTTTGATCCCCACAAGCTCTCCGCCAAAGTACTGCACGAACCTTTTAAACATATCGTTTATGCTCGCCGTGTAAGGCAAAATATAAAAAACTCTCTTCGCCATCACATCATCTTGATTGCTTTCCACCCAGAACAAAGATGCCTCGGTTTTCCCGTATCCAGTTGGAGCAACTAAAATTATATCCTTTCCCCTCACCTCATCAGCTCGTCGTAACTTCAACTGTATATCGTTTAACTTCTCAAATTTGATAAACCTTGAAATCTCCGCTCCCAACCTCGGGATCTCAAAATTGTTAGATGATGCCAGATAATCACAACCGAGAACAAAACCACGCATAAAAACAAGTCTCAACCATGTCAACCTATCAATTTCAGAATCTTTGATATCTTCATACGGTTTTATCGCAAACCTAAAAACATCAACAAGATCGTCAACTGAGCTTGGCAAATTAAAATTTATCAATCTCTTCCCGATAAATTCTTGGCTCAACTCTGGTATCAACTTCATCATCTCAACAAGCTCATCAAAATTTTCACCAACCTCCCTCAGCGCGTTTATATACCTTTCGTATCCGGGTGAATTTTGGCTTATTGTTGAATATCCTTTCTTAAGCTCATCAAGTTCCTTATGATGACTTGCGATGCCAAGCGCGATCAATCTTTTAATTCTATCCTCATACTCAAGACATGAAACAAAACCTGCGGAGATTATTTCGTGCCTATATCCCCATCTCCTCCCCGTTCTTAAAGCCTCCTGAAACCCAATTGCCGACTTCCCAAAATCGTGGAAGAAAAGAGCATAAAAAACATAATCCCAAAAATCTGCTTCGCCGCAAAGCCTTGGGACATCTGAATAAATTTTCATCATTTCGCTTAACACTTTCAAAACATCAAGTATATGCTCGTAAAGTGTTTTTTCTGGCTCAGCCTTTGCAAGTATCTTCCATCTCATTTTATTTACCTTCTGGTTTTAAAAGCTTATCCAACATCTTTAATAATTCACCAAATTGAGTGATGATTTTATCAGTTCTCGCAACAATCTCCTCTGCTGTGCTCCCAACGACATCCCTTCCAGAATAACCAAGGGTATGATCAAGATAGATTGGAAATATAAATTTCTCATCATCATATAAAAGCCAAATCACAGAATACATCGTTGAAAGATTACTGCGTGAATCATCGCCCTTGAACCTATCCATTGTGCTGATCTGTACTCTAAACCTGAATCCCTTTGGGACTAAAGGGAGATAAAATATATTAGATTCCCTGAATTTCTCCTTAACACGGTAAACCAACATTTGACCAACCATATCCTCTGAGTAATCAACTACTTCAATTGGAATCTGCGAAAGCGCTTTGGTTTGAAATGCTACAAGTAAAGTTAAAATTAGAAGTATAAGTTTTAGATTATTGCCCATAAAAGTATATCCCCCAGTTTTTTTCTTCATCATAAAACATTGGTTGATGTGAATAGTTTATAAAACTTTTAACGAGAATGAACGGTTGTATTCTTTGCCCTATCCTCGGTTCAAAGGGATTATATTCAAAGTAAAGTGGCAATGCTATTAAAACTCCCCCAACGCCTTTGAAATCAAATGGAACAATGGTATGTCCAAATCTAACTGGCTTGGTCTGCTTAAGTTCAACCCTTTTCACTTCTTCAACTCTTGCAAGCTCTTGGGTTCTACCAAGAAGTAATGGAAACATCGGAAAACGAAAATACTTTTCAAATCCCAAATCCGTAATGTAAATGTAAAGTTCAGGAAAAGTTAGAAACTCTCTTATCACAACATTTGACTTAGCACTGTATTTTGTCTTTAATGTCAACTCGTAAATTAGTTCAACATCTTTCCCTTTATCTTTGTATAAAAACACATAACCGAATTCGACATCATTTGGACTAAGAATTTTTCCACAGGCGGACGACATCAAACCGAGAACAGTGCTCGGCGGTGGAACCTCAAGTGTTGGTTGAACACCAGATACAAACTTTGGATCTCTAAAGGAAGCCATAATTCCAGTTATTTTCACCCTGAGTACTTCCATACTTCTAAACTATTTTATTTTAACATTTAACCCGCGGGCGTGAACCCGCGGTCTTTTCACATATTGGTGACAACATCATTAACAAGCCCAGCAAATCTTTCAATAGCCTCCTTCGGGCTTGAAATTATAACGCCCCTATTTTCACCAAATCTAAATTCACCAAATTCAGCCCTGAATTTACCATCCAACCCATCTAAAAATCCAGGCATAATTCCAACATAAACATCGGATAAAATCACATCGCTGTAGTCAATCAATGTTTGCTTCAACCCTTGATAATTAAACTCAACTTTCCCATTTTTCTCATGAGCAAGATTCATAAATATGTGATTCCCGCCCCTTACAATTGCCAAGATAACAAATTTAGGCGCGACATCTGTCAAATGTTGCGTCTGCTTAGCTCCGCCGAACAAATAAGCAAGCGCAAGGATTGTCTCCTTTGCTCTTTTGGCTCTGACATCCGGTGGAAGCACATAGACATCATTGATCCTTCTCGCTCCCACTTCATTAAGACTTTCTTTTAATTCCTCGTCTCTTTCAATTATATCTTCATCAATATTTCTAAATCCCGCTTGACTCTTCAAGTAAAAAACCCCGACCCTTGTTAGATCAAGCGAAAAAACACCGTGTAAGATTGTTGAATAAAATTCATGCTCATATGGAACTGGATCGCCTTCTTGCCTTGCCATAACTCCATAGTCTTGAACTGGTTCAACACTTAACACAGAGACAAGCGGGGAGCACTTCAACGGCGAGACTCGCGTGACTGTTTTATCAGTTTTGCCTTCTTTCACAGCCCTCATATATCCAAAGATATCATCATCTGGATATTTGAATGGGTTCGCTTTAGTGAAAGCGATTTTTTCAGTTCTTTCAACCGGTGAAAGTTCCCACTCAAACATCTCTTGCAATGTCATCCTCCACCAAAATCTCCACGCCTGCGCCGAAACATAGGGATAAATATCCCCACCTCTTCTTATCGCCTTAACCCGCACAATGTTTTCCGCCCTTTCACTAATATCAGTTCCAGCATTGTTTAATGCCGAATGCGGAGCATCAACTAAAATATATCCTGTTGCCATAAGCATGGTTGTATCACCCCCATAATTTTTGTTTGAGAATTTTAAATTTGTTCGCTCGCTTCCTTTTCACCTTCTATCTCAATAAGCCAACTGTGTAAAACTTCGTAGATTCTAAACAATATCAAATCTCTGACCTCATTCCATCCCGTCGCCCCTTCGGGCAAAATCAACTTAACATATTCATCAAATTCCAAAATCGGCTTTTCAAACTTAGCCCTCAGACTGTCTTTAATTAAAAATCTTAACACATTTCTGAATTGCGCGTAATTTTCAGCCGTCTCAAGCTGATTAAGTCGCTTAATCGAACCAAGACTTTTAATTACCGTTGCTATCCTGTCCGAAAATTCCCTTATTGCGTTGATTCTTTCCTCGTTCATCCCTTTCACCTCCTTTAAATAGAATTTTAAAAGATTCCAATTCCCGAAAACCCTTCTTTCGCCCTTATTCCTAAAGAAGTATCTAACTATGCTTTCCCCGCTTAACAGTCTTAAATAAACTTTGTTTTTGCGCCCATCATAGGCTCTACCCACCATTTCTTTCCATTCTGCATAAGCATCCGCCTGCTTAACATAAGCGATAAATCTGAAAACGGGCGAAGGGACATCAAAAATTTCAACATATGGACTTTGTCCCGGATTGACGAAATAGTAGAACCTTATAAACGCATCCTCTTCAATCCAATTCTCTTCATATTTCATTACTACATCCTCAATGCTTTTAAAAAATGAGCTAACAGGATCATTGATATTATTTGAATAACAACCTGTAAAATTGCCAAACACGATTTGCGCATCAAAATTGCTAACCCCAATCTTTGCCCAGTATCTCATCACCTTACCTGAATTTGAATGAAGAAGCAAGAGCTTTCCAGCACAATAATGAAGAAAAATCGGCATAAACTGAATCGCAAGCAAACAAGCTGAGCACATCTCAAGTCCAAGCGAAGCCATCGGAAAGAAATTAACAAAATCACCAGAACCCGTCAGTGGGACAAGTTCTTTCCCGATCCCAAATTTCCTTTCCACTCTGCTTTTATTCCTCTTGCCACAAGAAACACAAGCACCCGAATCCGAAAGCGGGCTCAAATCAGATAGAAGCCCCAACAAAAATTTTTCATAGTATTCCCTGCCCCCTACACTTGGATGTCTCATCGGATGATTCTTTGTGAAAATTAAATCAAGCATCCTACCCCATTTATCATTTGAATAAACATCGATGATTTTGCCGGACAAATTTCTCAAATCGTCGACATCTACATCTTCGATTTCTTTCCTGGCTAACTCGGATATAACATAAATTCCAGCATCAACGAATGGATTCCCAGTTATGATGTAAATTTGAGCCATATGTTTCGTTCGAAATTGATTTTCAAATTTTTAGAATAGCTCCGAAATCTTGAAAATCCTTCGTGGGAACTTTCCACCGCTTTCCTTATCATATCTTTTTACCTTTCTTTTAATCCTCTTTAACTCTTTACGATTTTTGTAAACTGTGATAACTGTATTGTCAACTGGATTTAAAACCAGAACAAGACCTTCTATCTTTTCAGCAATTCTCGCTGGTAAATCATCTGGTATATCTTTCTTTCTGACGAAAACAAATTTTGCCCCTGCATTGTAGACCCTGATGCCATATTTAAGCGCCATATCAATCATTTCTTTATTTATCCTTCTCATATTAACTCTTTTAATTGCGTGCGCTGTAAATTTCATTATTTAGGCATCCTTTCTTTATTTTGTTTTATGCATCAAATTCTTTCTTCGTCACTTCAATCACACCATTGTCTTCAACGTTTACTTTTTTCTTTTCTTCACTAAGCATCATTATCCCAAGAAGGATAAGTATTATCGGTACGGGAAGATCAAAAATTATCTTGTTCATTTTTTCACCTCCTTATATGTTTTTAATTCATTAAACCCCGCCAGCCCTTCCATTTCCCCTCCCCCTATCCCCCGCCAAACTCTCAAAGAACAAAAGCCATAATTAATAATGTGCAAACACTATGCCAAAGCCCAAAACCCTAAAATTTGAAAAGATTTTCGAAGGTTTGATCAACGTGGGAAATAAACTGCCGATATTTCGGCGCCCATATATCGTCAGCGCCGATATTTGGGCACCTCTACCCCAAGCTTTTTCATCTTGCCTTGAAGTGTGCTCCTCTTTAGGCCTAGGTCTTTTGCTGTTTTGCTAACATTGTAACCATTTTCATGAAGCTTAAACTTAATATATTCTCTGTTAAGTTCAGCAAGGGTTAAATTTTTACCCCTTGAAATTTCTTCGATTATCCCCTTTATATTTTGTTCCTGCGCTTTTATTTTAAACTCAAAATATTCAGGTAAATTTGTTAAAATTTGTTCATTATCATCCGCTCTCGCGATCATGGCATCTATAACTCTCTCAAGTTCACGCACATTTCCAAAACTCCAATCATAATCATCCAAGAACACATGCATTATCTCATCTGATACACCCTTAATATTTTTCTCATAAAGAGTGGAATATTTATTTACAAAGTGATTTACAAGGATGGGTATATCATCTTTTCTGTCCCGCAAAGGTGGAATTCTGACTTGATGTCCTACTATTCTGTTATAAAAGTCCGGTAAAACATTTCCACTTTTAAGCCACTCACTTGGTTCCTGATTAAGCCCAATTATTATTCTTACATCCACCTTTTTCATTTCCAAACCTCCAACACGCATAAATTCACCATACTCAATAACTCTAAGAAGTTTTTCCTGAAAAGCTGGATTCGTTTTATTGATTTCGTCAAGAAATAGAACTCCTCCATGGCATTCCTCAAAAATTCCCTTCTTATCTTTTGATGCACCTGTGAATGCACCTTTAACATGACCAAAAAGCTCACTTTCAATAAGGGTTTCAGGAATAGTGGCACAATTGATCGCAAGATATTTTTTATCGCTTCTGCTCCCAATTCGGTGAAAATAATTCGCGAATAATTCCTTTCCAGTTCCACTTTCACCGACAAGCAAAACAACTTTGATCTTGTCATTTTTTGCATACTTTTCCAATATCTTAAGGGCTTCTTTAAATTTTTTATTCTCACCTATTATCTCAATTGCTTCACCCCTATCACCACTTATGGCTGGTTTTTCAAAATTAACATAATTCTGAATTCGTTCAACAAGTTCTGTGTATGAAATTTTTTCAGGAAAAATATTCAGATATTTCTCCCCAAGTCTGAGAAAAGGTATCTCCGCAAGTGTTATCTCTATTTTATCTGTTGAGATTTTCTTTCCACTGTTAAGTTCAATTTCAATTGGAATTTCTGGTTTATAGAAAAATTGTGGATTCCCTTCGATCTCGGGCGGTGAAACAAGCACATGGTAAAGTTTATCTTGCTTTCTACCAACAAGCGTCATTGCAAGCGCTGCGTAAACCGACATCGTCTTCCTTCCACCAGCAACGGAACAATGTAATACCGCATTTTTTCTACTTACAATCCTTCGTATTTCGTTAGTTATGAAATCAGCAGCTATTTCATTTTGTCTGTCATCTCTTATGTCCTCAAGTTCAATTCCCTTTTCATCCCTTATAACTTTTATATTCCCCTCGTTAAATTTTGTCCTCAGCCCAAATTCTTTGCAGAACTTTTCAAAGACACCATTTAAAAGTGGTGGTAAACCTATACTCGGGTTGCCCTCGCATATCAACTTTTTGCCAAACTGCGTTGTTATAACAAAAACCTCATCAATATCTATTCCTTTTTCCTTTTTCAAACACCAGAGTGTTTCAGTTAAAATCTGCGGTGTTGAACCAAGCACCGCAACTAATATATTTTTCTGCTTAGACATATGCTTTTACCTCCTATCTTTGAACTTCTTTAGATGTATTCAAAAACAAGATCCCACGGGCAGTTATTTTAACCCTAAAAGGCTTTCCATCATCATCCGTTTCAACATCAACAAGTCCATAAACTCGCAAGCGCTCGAGCTCATTTACAAATTTATCCGCTATACTTTTATATTCTGCCCCACTCCTTGGTCTTCTATCTGACAAAATTTCGAGCAATTTAACTTCTCTACCTTTCGGCAGATAAAATAACTCAGGCATAAAAATAACATTCCTAAACTCTTCGTTCATGTAATAAACTTTACATCCCGTAAGAAATCCAGCAAGCGCACAAGCAATCACATGTGCCTTAAAACCACCAGTTGGATTCATAAATACTTCATATCCCTCTTCCTTCTTTTTAAGCGCAAGATAAATAAATCTATCAACCATCTCGGCAATGCCTCTAACGAATTCATCTTTCGCGTATTTCTCATCATAATTGTTAACCTCAAGAAAATATCCTGGAAATTCGGGATTATCATAAACGATAAAATTTTTATCCCTTAAATATCTTTGAATTGTCCTAACGCATATCTCATTTGAATAAGTATTTGTGCCAGATAAATAAACCTCAATCTCCTTCGGATTCTTACCTTCAACCACCCTTAGAAAAGTATTCATCTCGGCTGATCTTTCTTTGGGGTTCGACTCAAGAAAACGAAAAATCTCCTCCATAAAATTCACATCATCGATCGCCTTTTTCCAAAAATCGTTGTCGGACTGTTGAATTTTGCTTATTTCAGGGTTATTTCTTTGGAAATTCGAAAGAAGCGAATTGCCGACATTAATTATGTGAAATTCTTTCATAAATTCTCTCCCAATTTTTTATTTTAACCTACAAACTTTATCTTCATCCACCCCATTGGATATCTCCCTTCAAACAAATTCCTCGTTGTTCCCCACTTTTTATTATGCGGTTTTCTTGCATTTATGGTGACCGCATACACACCTGAAAAGCGTCCCACTCTAACAACACACTCGTTCTGCTTCACCCTCAACAAACTTCTCATTTTCTCGATAATCTCATTCATATCGGTTGCAAATTCGTAAAACTCTTGCTCTCGTTTAAACTCTTCATTATAAAACTGATTGCACGACTGAATTATAAAATCTTTTGTTAAAGGCATCGACACACCTTCAACTTTGGGCAGGAAATCATCAATTATTATTTCGCCTTCAAACTCAACTGATCCGCCAGTGATAATCTCACCTGCAATGACCTCTTTTATCATTTGAATTCCGACCGTTGCAAGTCTATTTCTCCGCTCATCAACTCTTGCGTTTAAAACCTCACCTATCCTCATCACCTCATTTGAAACAAAAACATCCGAGATCTTTAACGCTCTAAATGGGTCTTTTGAAATGTCAACTTTCTCTTCCTTTTTCTTTTGATCAACTCTTACAGCTTTGAGCAACTTGTGTTCCCAAGTGTTTGATTTGTACTCCTTTTCATTACTTGTAATCCGCTTGATCATTTCAGGATTGTCTTTAGCAACCCGATCGATAATAGCGGTTCTTATTGCACCTTTAATTGAACTACCAGGGATATAAGGTTTAAAATCCCCATCCACCCTTACAAATGGCGATATCAAAAGTTGGTTGTTTACATTTCTTAAATTCCACTGGTATTTTTCAGCCACATTCTTAGTCACTTTAACCTTATACTTCGAAAATCTTTTTTCATCAAAATTTCCAGCGATCAGCTCTCTTAAACTTGTTATGTTATTTTGTTCAATGAGCGCATAAAATTTATTGAGTTGTTCCTGGCTTAAACTTGAAATGATTTCATCTGCATTTACCCTATGAAAATTATCATCCACGATGACATAATCAAACGGTGTCAAATCCTCCCCAGTGCCAATGTGAATTGGTGTTAAGATTTGATATTTAACTTTATAAATCTCCGCCATTTCACACCCCCACTCTAACTTTTAAAGGAAAAGCATAAGCAAACTGAACTATATCTGGATTCGAGTGAACACCATTTAATATCTGACCATAAAAATCTTTATGAGTCTTTACTTTAAAAACAGAACCCGCTTCCATAAAAACGAGCGGTTTCTTAAACGGATCAGTCAAGGCAAAATGTCCGCCTACTTTTGGATACTTTGTAAAAATCTTATACCATAAGTTTGTACCATCAACATTATCTAAATCATCCTTTGTCGGGATAAAATTTGAAATTGTCATAAAAGCGTTTGGATTTTCACTTTCAGGAAGTTTAAAATTCTCAATTGATGTAAATTTCAAATTCCCCTTACCTATAGAAGCATCCGCTCCAAACCCCGATAGTTCAATATACTTCAAAATCGCTTCTATCTGTTCCTTGCTCAGAAAGTCGGTTTTAACCGCAAACCATAATTTAACATTAGAACCATAAAATGTCTCCTCAGTTCCAAACAGCTCACCAAAACCTGAAGTTGTAAAAGTTAATCGACTAATCTTATTCCTCATCACAGTCTGTGTTTCAACTTCCCAAACTTTTCTGTTTTCTGTTTCATCTTTGATTTCATTCACCAAAACTTCAAAAAGTTTATTCCATTCTAATTCATCCTTTATTTTCTCAAAATTTTCAATCTTCATAAACTTCCTTTTTTTCACTTGTTTAAAGATTTCCCCCTTCTCAATCTTTTCGGTTCTCTTAATCTCAATTATCGGCACAGGTAAATAACCCTCGGGATAAGCATTCGACACAAGCGTTGGACTACCATTTTTATTCGCATCGATAAATTCTCTGCCGAATTTCTCGCCCCATATGTGAAAGCACGCCCACGCAAAATAACCCCAAAGTGTGTCAGATTGAAATGGAGTGATGGTTGAGCTTTTTATCTCAAAACTTACCTTATACGCTTTCATGACTCTTCAACTTCTATTTTTAAATTTTCGGGAGCATAATCTTTAATTTCAACACCCTCAAACTTAATTTTCCCGCTCCCTCTGCTTCCATATCCACCAAGACAATCAAGTTCAAGAAGCTTCAAACCTTTTCGAATAACCTTTTCAAACAATTCTTCATCCTTTTGACCTCCATCTCCAGTATCAAAAACACGATATACTAACTCGAAGCGAAATTCTACACCCGGGATAACTCTTTCAAGTCTTCTCGGCTTCGCCTCTGCAGTGATACGATTTAAAACATTTTCCGCCTTTTCTTCAATTATATCATAAACTGTAAGCCCTTTCCGCTCCATTTCCTTTTTGTACCCCTCATCAATAAATACATCTCTGAATATAACTCTCGTTGGACCCCGCTTTAGTGCACTCGCCTCATTATCTGGCGAGCTACCAAACACCCTGCAAACTGGACAATTTACATCTAAACACTTATGAACTTCTCCATTACTATTAACTTTTCCATAAGCTAACTCAATTAAACTTCTTATTTTACCCTTAAGCGACGAGCCCGGGATGTAAGGCTCGTTGGTTACTGGATGTTTTATTACAGGATTATCCATTCCACCGATTTCAATTATATCACTGCTACCCCCGATGTGTAGCCCTGTTAAAAGCTTAATTTTTCCAGTGACAACCTTATATTTGACAAGTTTCATAGCTGAAAAACCTCCTAATTTTGTTTTTTAACTAATCAAATTTTTCAGCTTTGCCATAATAATACCCAACTACAGCTTCAAAATGCTTAACGAAACCATCAAGAAAATCTTCCTTATCGTTTACCTGATCAACACACTCTGTGATGAAATCAACAAATTTTTCAGGAACAAGTTTTCGACCCTTTTGATAATTAACCTTCACCTTTAACATTTTAATTAGCGGTTTGACTTTTTCAAATCCCTCCACCTCAACCCTATCAGCAAGGGCTCTAACTTCATTATAAAACTTCCTCAACTGTGCACTTTTCAACTCAGGTTTTCTAGGATCACGACCAATGAACTCATCTGCCCATTTCTCAGCCTTAGTTGTCACCATTTCTTCTTTAATTACCCATTTGTCATCACTTGTTTTTCTCAAAAAATATTTTTCTTCAGCCATTTTGACCTCCTTTTAATTTTTTACCTCTGTATTTGTAAAGAACATAAAAAATCGGGATATGAAGCGCAATCCAAAGTTCCTTGTACTCTTCCTTCAAATTGTTCTCAACAAGTTCAAACAACTTACTCATCTCTTCCTCACCCTTTACTATCCTGCCACCTTTCCTTTCAACAATGTTTCTTGCCACATCGTACTTCAAAAGATATGTAAACCTTAATCCATTCGGATTCTTAGTTTCATAATAATCTTTAGCCATTCTTTGATAAGTCAATAACCTATGCATAAATGTTGTTTTAACTTTCGATTCAGTTGAAGTAAGCCATTTTTCAAAATAACTTCGCCACTCCCACAGTTTTGGCAAAAGTTTCCACTTTACAGTCGTGTTAAAAATAGTCAAACTATCCTTTCCCTCGCTTCCTTTTGATTTTTCAAGAAACTCATCTGCCATCAAAATACCTCTATTAATCGGATATCTCGGGCCAATAAGAGCAATACCAGCGCTTAAAGTTATACCCCTATTCCATGTCGTAAACTCTCTAAATTTTTTATAAATTTTCTCCGCAACTTCGATTATATCTTTCCATTCGCCAACCAAAACAAGATCATCCCCACCGGAATAGACAACATAGACATTTTTATACTTCTCCTCAAGTAGATGATTTAAATATCCGGCGAAATAGAAATCCATATTTCGACTTAAAGTTACATATTTCGAAATGCTTAAATGCTTTGCGAACTCTTCCCCAAGTTCACTTGAGAAAATGCTCCCAAGGTTGTCAACATCGGCTTTTAAAATCCCAAGCATTGCTTTCCCTTCCTTCGTGATTTCCCCATTTCTTCTCTCAACCAACCCAACCTCAGCGATCTCACCAAATGTCTTGACTCTATTTGCGGCTTTATCGAAAGTTTGTTCTATCTCACGAACATGATTAAAAATTTCTTCCTCTTCCATCCTCCACACTGGGACATAGTTCGCCAAAAATTTCACAGGATATAGGAATCCTTCCTCAATCTTGAAAAGTTCAATGTAATAATAATCCTCAGTGACATTTATCTCGTGAAGTTTGTGTAAATTAAAATGAAGCCCTTCAAAAACCTCAACGCTTTTATTAACACCTGGAATCTTTCCAGTTGTATACGAAACTGCTTCAGATTCAATCAACCATCGGCCAAGATTCAAAAAAGTATCACACTGCCTACAAATTTTAATTGCTTCACCCGTTTCATCCACTAAAGATTTAACCCCAGGATTTTCATCACAGATTTGGCAATGACCGTTTCGTCGAAGTTCATTGTATAACTTGTCAAGCACAAATCCATTATGCCCTTCCCCAAAAAGTTCAAAGAACTTGCGTCTCTTTTTCCGTTCCGCCGATAGTTGAATCTCCTGCAGTACATTTCTAAATTTATCTTGCATCAAATCTTCGCCTGAAACCTCAACATCATATGTAATGTTGAGCGAAATCTTACCATTGAATTCATCAAATAGCCATTTTGAAATTCTTCTCTCGATCTCTTTTAGCTTCTCCTTCACGGTGTCAAGATTCGGAGCAAGAATTATGAAACGACCACCCGCGTTCATTATAACAGAGACAGGGGAAAGACCCAAAGCATTTAAAATATAATAAACCCCCATCTCAACAATCGCCTGCAAATAAAATGACCTTGCCCTTAAAATTTTACTTGCGCCCTTGACATTCGTAATCGACAAAGAATATATAAAGTCCTGAATCCCGCTTAAATCTCCAACAATAAAAAGAAATTTTTTCGCCTTTTTATCTTTAATATTATCAATCGAATTTAAACTGTGTGTCGCATGGTGATAATAGAACAAAGCGAGAGCAATCGCGGATGTTGTCTTAAGATGATCATAAAGTGAAACATCTGGTACATCTTTTGTTGAGCTTGGGATACACCATGTGTATCTTTCAAGTATGCTTAAAATTGAGCCCACCCAAATATTGAAATGTTTCCCCAAAACACTTGCATTTTTAAAATCTTCAATAAATTGAACCCAAAGCCTCGCATATTCACCAGTTAAATCAACCCTCTCTTTTTCTTCGAAAGGAAAAACATCGTCGGTCGGTTTAAGCGTTGTCAAGTTGTAAACCCAATTCTTTCCATTGCCTGACATATCATAACTGAAAATAGAAATCAATTTCTTCTCCCTAAAAGCACCTATTTCCTCATCTTGGGCATCAGCCGTCTTTACCCTGTCCATACCACTACTCAGCCAATCAGCTTGTTGGATTATATAATGTAAAGGCGTAGATGGTTTGTGATGCCTTGCCGATAAATTTTTAACATTATCAAGCGCCTCATCGGTCAACTTCTCTGACACATCTATCGGGAAAAATTTTTCAAATGACTCAAAAAACTCACTCGTCCACAAAACATGTCTGTACTTGCCAAACTCAGGGCATAGTTCAGATTCAAGGGCTAATGTCGAATGCGAGAGCCCTTCATTACCACGGACAGCTCTCTGCCAGAATTTACCAATGTCATGAAAAATAGATGCGACGATTACAGCTTTTTTAGCTTTTTCAAAATCCATTTTCCCCTAAAATTTTATTTTTCTTCCGTGGTTTTGCGATATCCCACATCCCAAAACCCATTGAATTTTTCTCCCCGAGCCCAACATCCCAAGCAAATTTTATAATCCTGCGCGTTCCCCTCAATTTAAACGGAGCAACCATACAGGGAATTTTGGTTTCTTCTTTCTTCCCCGCTTTTATAGTTATAAGCTTTCTCCACCGCTTTTTCACGATGTAATTGAGATTAAAAACAAAATCGAATTCATCCTCTGGCTCGTATTTATAAAATGCGGTAAACTTCTCAAACAAATTTTTACGAATAAGATACGGGACCTCAGCATCAAAACAACCCAAAAAAATTCTTCTCCCAAGCGCATCAACCTTTGAAACAACAAGGGGAGATATAAAGACACCTTCAACCTCAATTACCTCTTTTGGATCACCATCAAATATCTTCGGTTCAAATATAACCTCAACGGACTTCAAGATATAAAGATTCTTCTGTTCAGAAATCCATATCTTATCAGCCTTAGTTAAACCAAAGGCGAAATCTTTAACAAATTCCTCATACGGAGACGAGATTAGAAACGATATTTCAGAATTACTTGGAATTACAATATGCGAATCTTCAACATGAGCCCCATTAAAATAGAAAATTTTAGAAAATGTAAACATCTTAAATACTTTCCCATTCAATTTAAATCCCCCAGAGTGAATTCTCCGAGCAAACCTCTCGGAGTGCAAACTTATAACCCTGTAAATTAACCCCGCAATAAAATGGTTGTAATTTAAACTTAATTGGTTATCCCCAGAAGAAATTAAGTTTACCTCTAAACGCATACCTGAAAAAATTAATTTTCTTCTACCCCCCATCCTATCGTTCAAGTTTATCAAGAGACTATGTCAAGTCTTAAGCACACTATCAAAGAACGTAAACCAAACCATAGCCCTAATAATATAATAAACTTTTAAACAAATGTCAAGTTCAGAAACGAACATAAATTCATCCACATAAAAATTTCAACTTTCTACTATCACACCAAACTGGTATCCTTATTGATAAAAGCGGATACCATTTTAAGTAAACGAGAATGCTCTTGAATTTATTCAATTGTTTGAGTTATATTTAACTGAAATTCAAAATAAAATCACAAAATAAAATGCGAAAAATATTTTATTTGCTTTTAATCCCCTTCCTTATCGCCCTGTCCCAAGAAAAGCCCACCGTTATAAAATGTGGCGCCCTAATTGATGGTAAAAGCGACGAGGTCAAGAAAAATGTTTTGATTTTGATCAGCGGAAATAAGATCGAAAAAGTTGGAAATTTTAAGATACCTGAAAATGCAGATGTTATCGACCTTTCGGATATGACCGTGTTGCCGGGGTTAATTGATGCACATGTTCATTTCTTCCTTCATGAGGGTAACTACGATGACCAACTTCTCAAAGAATCAATCCCATATCGAACGATAAGAGCGGTTGTACACGCCAAACAAACCCTTGAAGCTGGATTTACAACCGTTCGAGACCTTGAAACCGAGGGGGCTGGATATGCGGATGTCGATTTAAAAAAAGCGATTGATCAAGGCATAATTCCAGGTCCAAGGATGCAAGTTTCAACTCGTGCACTTTCTGTCACAGGGGGATATGCACTTATGGGATACTCATGGGAGATACAGGTTCCAACAGGAGCACAACTTGTCGACGGGGTTGACGAGGCGAGGAAAGCGGTAAGAGAACAAATAAAATATGGAGCTGATTGGATAAAAATATATGCCGATTCAAGGAGGAGGCGTAGTGAGGTTGCCGATTCATTAACATGGTATCTTACATTTTCAGATGATGAACTTAAAGCGATCGTTGAGGAAGCAAATAAGATGAATGTGAAAGTTGCTGCGCATTGTTATTCATCAATTGCTGCGCAAAAAGCTGTAAATTCGGGCGTTGCTTCAATCGAGCATGGTTTATATCTTGACGAGCCAACGCTTAAACTTATGAAGGAAAAAGGGGTTTATTACTGTCCAACATTGCTTGCTTATTACCGTTGGTCGAAGCGAGAGGGTTTAAGCCCAGAAGTTAAAAAAATGATTGAGAACACAGTTAAACTTCACGCAGAAACATTCAAACGAGCTTTAAAGGTTGGGGTTAAAATTGCTTTCGGGAGCGATTTGACGGAAGCGCATGGTTCAAACGCTGAAGAGTTTGAACTTATGGTTAAATATGGAATGAAGCCAATGGATGCGATCAAGTCAGCCACGAGCGTCGCAGCAGAACTTCTTGGATGGCAGGATAAAATTGGAAGTATTGAACCGGGAAAACTTGCTGATATAATTGCCGTCAAAGGCGACCCATTAAAAGACATATCCGTTCTCAAAGATGTTAAGTTCGTGATGAAGGATGGAAAAATAGTGAAAAACTCAAAACAATTTTAAAATGCCCAAATATGGAATCATTCTTTTAAATCTCGGCGGTCCAGATTCAATAAAAAATGTTGAAAGGTTTCTCTACAATTTATTTTCAGATCCAGACATATTTAAATTTCCATTTTCCCAAGCGACTCAAAAAGTCTTCGCACGGCTAATTTCAAAATTAAGAGCAAAAAAAGTCATAAAATATTACCAGCAAATCGGCGGTCGCTCACCAATTTTAAGTTATACACTCGTTCAAGCCAAACTTCTCGAGAAGAAGCTTAAACCATTTCTTGATTGTAAAGTTTACATTGGGATGAGATATTGGCGCCCGCTGATAAATGAAGCGCTTGAGATGGCACTTAAAGATGATACACAAAAAATTATCCTACTTCCGCTTTACCCACAGTATTCAACCACGACAACTGGCTCAAGCTTTAATGAATTTTATCGCTCGCTGAAAAAACTAAACATAGACAACAAAGAGATAATTGAAATAAAAAGTTATCCCAACAATGAAATTTATGTTAAGGCAATGGTTGAACGAATTGAAGAAGCGATGGCAAATTTCAACATGGATGACCTTGAAAATCTCGTACTTATATTTAGCGCTCACAGCGTACCCGTTAAATTTATCAAAAATGGTGACCCATACCTTGATGAGACAATAAAATCATACAACGCTATACTTGATTATCTTCGCAACAAATCGGAACGAAAGGAAATTTACAAAAATATAAGGACGGAATTATGTTTCCAAAGCAAAGTTGGCCCTGTAAAGTGGCTTGAGCCATCAACGGTTGAAACTGTGCAGAAACTTGCCAAAGAAGGAATTAAAAATATGCTTGTTGTCCCGCTTAGCTTTGTCTCAGATAATATCGAAACACTTTATGAACTTGGAATCTTCGTCAGGGATATAGCCATCAAAAATGGTGTTAAAAAATTTGTCGTTGCAGAAGCCTTGAATGATTCTGAAACATTTATTGAAGCTCTTAAAAACATAGTCTTGGAGGCTGTAAAAGATGAAAAATAATGCAATAATCATCGGCGCAGGTATATCTGGACTTACAACAGCATTTCTTTTAAAAAAGAATGGATTAAATGTTACGGTTCTTGAGGCAGAAAACGAAGTCGGCGGTACAATGAAAAGTAAGAGAATAAACGATTACCTTGTTGAACTCGGACCAAACAGTGCGCTTGAAACGACGCCACTTTTAAAACAGATAATCGACGAAGTTGGCATCTCGAATGAAATGGTTTATGCAAGTGAAGTTTCAAACAAGCGATACATTTTTAAAAACGGCAAATTATATCCAATTCCAATGAAACCGCAGGAGTTTTTTAAAAGCAAGTTATGGAGCTGGCGCGGAAAACTTCGCATAATGCTTGAGCCATTTCACGGGCGAGCAAAAAATACAACAGGTGATCCATTCTGGGAGGAAACAGTGGCTCAATTCGTTAGAAGACGACTTGGGAAAGAATTTCTTGACTACACAATTAATCCATTTGTTGCTGGGGTATATGCTGGAGACCCAGAAAAACTCGGTGTTCGTTCAGCATTTCCGCGACTTTATGCGCTTGAAGAAAAATATGGTGGACTAATCATCGGAACAATTAAAGGTGCTAAAGAAAGAAAAAAGAGAGAGGAAAAAGCAAAAATTACTGCAAAAATGTTTTCATTCCTTGATGGGATGGGAACACTTCCAAATGCCATTGCAAATTATCTTGGAAATTCTGTGATAACAGGTGCAAAAGTTAAATCGATCAAGAAGGATGTAAAAGGATACATCGTTGAATTTGAAAAAGATGGAGGAACTGAAAATCTTTTCTCCGAAGTGGTTGTAGTTTCGACCCCAGCCTATGCTGCGAGCGAAATTCTTAAAAAATTATCCGATAAAATCGAAAGTGCGCTCAAACAAATTTATTACCCGCCCGTCGCCGAGGTTATTTTCGGATATGAAAAAGAACAAATCGGAGTGGAACTTGATGGCTTCGGTTATTTGATCCCCGAAAAAGAAAGAAGAAAAATTCTTGGCACTTTATGGAATTCAGCTATATTTCCAAAGCGAGCTCCAGAAGGATATGTTGAGCTCACCACATTTGTTGGGGGAACAAGGCAACCCGAACTCGCCCTTAAGAACGATGATGAATTAATTAAAATCGTCAGCGATGAATTAAAAGATATAATGAAAGTCAAAGGTGAGCCTAAGTTTGTTTGGATTTCAAGATGGGAGAAAGCGATACCACAATATAATGTTGGTCATCTTAAAATTATGGCCATGATTGATGAATTTGAAAAAGAAAACCCAGGAATTTATCTATGTGCCAACTATCGCGGGGGCATTTCTGTTGGCGATTGCGTTATCAGCGCTGAAAAAACCGCAAATAAAATTTTAAGTGAAAAATGATAAGAAACTTTCAAGAACTTCTCGAAAAAGTAAAAGGGACAGAAAAAACAATAGCTGTAATTTGCGCACATCAAGAATCAGCACTTCTAGCAGCAATTGAAGCAAGAAGACAAAAGATAGCAAACTCAATTTTAATAGGGGATTCAAAAAAAATCGCTGAAATGATCGACAATTTAGGCGAAGACTCCACCAAATTTGAAATTATTGACGAAAAAGAAACCGAAAAAGCTGTTTCCATCGGAATCTCACTTGTTAGAGATGGTGAAGCACATGTTATTTTAAAAGGCAAGGTCGATACTACAACTTTAATGAAGGGGGTTCTAAGCAAAGAATCTGGGTTAAGAACTGGAAGATTGTTAAGTGATGTTTTCATCTTTGAATATCCTGAGAAAAATAGCGAATCAAAATTTATCTTGATGTCCGATGGGGGAGTAGTTTTAAACCCAACGCTTGAGCAAAAAATTGAGATAATAAAAAATGCCGTTGAAGTCGCACACAAACTCGGAATTGAAAACCCAAAAGTTGCAATTTTATCCGCAACTGAGTTAGTGATTGAAGAATTAACATCAACAACAGATGCGGTAAAATTAAAACAACTCAACGCTGAAGGCAAGATTACGGGCTGTATAATAGACGGTCCCCTTGCGCTTGACCTTGCTATATCAGAAGAATCGGCTTTTGAAAAGGGAATAAAATCAGATGTCGCAGGCAAGGCTGATATTTTAATTGTGCCAAATATAGAAAGTGGCAATATACTTGGGAAAAGCTTGACTTACTTTGCTCATTACAAGATTGGACATGTGATCATCGGTGCGAAAGCTCCAGTTTTAATTCCATCAAGATCGGACAAAATGGAGGCAAAATTGAATTCAATTGCACTTGGGGTTTTAATGGTGATGTGAAATTAAATTTGGGCGGGAAACCCGCCCCTGATTTGTTCATCAATCGGATTTTTCAGACTTTGATCCCCCCGATTCTGATTCACTTTTTGATTTTGATGATGAATTACCACGTTTGTAATCAGTTATATAGAACCCTGAACCTTTGAAAATTAATCCAACGCCAGCACTTATTTTTCTTTTTGCGCTTCCGCCACATTTTGGGCAAATTATAACTGTCTGATCGTTTATCCCCTGAAATTCCTCAAAGATATAGCCACAACTATCGCATTGATATTCATAGATTGGCATACCTAACTCATTTCACCTCCTTTTGTTTTTGATTTGCTTTTGCATATTTAAATAACAAAACAAAATTACCAAATGGTTTCAAACCTTAAGTTAATCACTCAACTTTTCAATTGCCCTTCTGAATCTTTCAACTCCTTTCATTAACTCTTCCATTGAAGCAGCGTAAGAAATCCTAACATATTCATCCATTCCAAAGGCATCTCCGGGAATGATTGCAAGTTTTTCTTCTTTCAAAAGAAACTCACAAAAATCGTTTGAATTCTTTATAACCATACCATTATAACTTCGTCCATAGTAAGCTGAAACCTTCGGAAACACATAAAAAGCACCCGATGGGACAAAAACTTCAATTCCTGGAATCTGCTTCAATTCAGAACAAAGAAAATCACGCCTTATTTTGAATTCATTTACCATTTTTCGAACTGGCTCCTGTGGTCCGGTTAGCGCAGCAAGTGCTGCTTTTTGAGAAATTGAACTTGCATTTGAAGTCATTTGCCCTTGAACCTTGTTCGCAAGTTTGACAATTTCTTCACTTGCCCCAAGATAACCGATTCTCCAGCCCGTCATAGCATATGCTTTCGAAACACCGTTGATAGTTATGACAAGGTTTTTCAACTCTTTAATTGAAGCCATGCTAAAATGTTTTCCTTCATAAATGATTTTCTCATAAATTTCATCCGAAATCACAAAGATATTTTTTTCATATACAACCTCAGCGATCTTTCTTATCTCATCTTCAGTATAAACTGTTCCAGTTGGATTTGACGGTGAATTAAAAATTAATGCCTTCGTCTTCTCTGTTATTGTTTCTTTAAGTTGTTCTGGGGTTATTTTAAAACTTGACCTTATATCAGTTTTCAAAATAACCGGTTTCGCATCTACAAGAGCAACCATCGATGGATAACTTACCCAGTATGGAGCTGGGATTATCACTTCATCACCAGGATTACATATCGCTTGCAAAGCATTAAAAATTGAATGTTTGGCGCCGTTTGATACAAGTATCTCGGTGGGTTTATATTCAATGTTATTATCACGCCGAAACTTTTCAATTATTGCATTTATTAACTCCGGTATTCCTTGATTTTGTGTGTATTTTGTAAAATTTTCTTTAATCGCTTGAATCGCTGCTTCTTTTACATGCTCAGGCGTTGGAAAATCTGGCTCACCAGCGCTTAAAGAAACGACATCAATACCTTGGGCTTTCATATTTTTTGCAAGTGCGGAGATGCGTAGTGTTTCTGACTCAGCCAAGTTAAGTATTTTTTCAGAAAGTTTCGGCATCAAGCTTTCCTTCTCATATTTCGCTTTTGTTTAAACTTCTCCTTAAGCATTTTCTCAACTATCTTCGGAACGAAGTTGCTAACATCTCCACCAAATGAAGCTATCTCTCGAACTATCGTCGAATTTAAATATGTGTATTTCTCGTGGGGAACAAGAAAGACGGTTGTTATATCACATATCTTTCTGTTCATCAGAGCCATCTGAAATTCATACTCAAAGTCTGAAACTGCACGTAACCCCCTTATTATAGCAACCGCATTTTTCATCTTTGCGTAATCAACAAGAAGACCGTCAAAACTATCAACTTCAACATTATCAAAATTTTTCACAACTTCTTTAATCATTTTGATTCTCTCTTCAACTGTAAAGAGTGGTGTTTTGGCGACATTCTTTGCGACGGTGACTATAACTTTATCAAATAATCTTGACGCACGCTCTATCACATCGATATGTCCATTCGTTATCGGATCAAATGTCCCTGGGTAAATTGCAATTCTTTTCACCTTTCATCACTCCTTATATTTAAAAATTGTGAATGCAGTCTTCCCAAACGCTCTCCTTGTTTCAACCTCAAAAGGTGTCGTTTCAGATGTGAAAACAATACCCGAATCGTGCTCAAGTGAAAAGAATCCAATCTCGCTCAACAACTTCTTTTCCCAAATTTTGTGAACAAGTTTATCAATATGGGGATACATATAGGGGGGATCTGCAAAGATAAGGTCAAATTTCTCATTGGTATATTCGATGAAATTTAAAGCGTCGTCATTAACTACAAAAACTTTTTCAGAGCAACCGAGCATTTGCGCATTCTCTTTTATCATCCTCAAAGCTCCACGATGATTGTCAACGAAAATAACCTTTTCAGCTCCTCTACTCAGCGCCTCAAAACCAAGTGCACCAGTTCCAGCGAATAAATCAAGAACTAAAAGGTTTTCAAAATTAATCCTACTTGCGAGAACATTAAAAAGTGCTTCCTTCACCCTATCAGAAGTTGGTCTTATATCGTTTCCCTTAGCAAGCTTCAACAAACGCCCTTTATATTTCCCAGTAATTATTCTGACCATAACATCCTGAAAGCTAAACCTATATTCGGTGCATAGACAGGTGCCAATTTTGGGTCAACCTTTACATCAAGAAACAAAGGCGAATCAAGTGGATTTAAAACTAAAAATTTATTTCCAAGCATACCACTTATAAAGTCGATCATATTTCCATCAAGCACATCTCCATAAAAAACAAATTTTTCAAATCCAGCCAGAACATTGTCATTTATTAATTTTATCACAAAATATCTCAGGTCTGATTCATTGCCAACGATCCAATAAAAATACCTTTGAAACTCATAATCTTTAAAAACGCTGACATCAATCCTTTTACGCTTTAACCCCACAAGCATGAAATCGCTGTAAAAATAGCGTGATCTCACAGGGCTTATCCTTTCCCTTAAACAATTTTCGGCAGAGAAATGGTCAATATCAATTATCTGAATTTTCAAATTCAATCTATCAACTATAGATTTTAAAAACGAAACTATCTCTTTCCTTACGCCAGCGATAAGCAGTCGTTGTATCTTACCGCTACCAAATTTATAACCTTTAACTATGAAACCTTGACCTGATTCATCGGGGAAATACTGTGAAATTTCCCAAAGTAAATGTTCATTTAAATCTTGATCTGGCAAATCCGCATCAACAGGGATCACATTTAAAAAAGCAAAATCAGTTTCAAGACAAAATGAAATCCGTGTAATTTTTTCATTTATCCTGATTGATGAAGAAATAAGCGATGCTATCTCCTCAACTTTTCCAGGCGAAAATGAATTGAGATTTATGTTATAGCTTAAAGTTTTTTTTAAAATTAGCTTCTTTGAAAGTTCTTCGACTTCTACTAAATCAAGTCGTTCTCCGCCCAATTTTGCGGTGATAAATATCATTTACTCCCATGAGACTTTATTCACATCCTCTGGTTTCTCCTTTGAGCCAATTGTTCCATGACCATATGGACACTCAACCCAGTAATACTTACCAAGCGAGTCAGCACCCATTATATAAGGTTCATTTATCCTTGGACAGCGACGAAGTGAGTCGGGGTTAAATTTTTCTGCGGCGGTTGAGAAGAAAATTGAATCAGGCAAAGCCTTTTCTTTTATGAATGCGATGAGTGAGTCGATGTTTCCTGTATATCTCTCGTATTCGTCAAAGTATCTAAGCTCAGCCTGCCTTATATTCTTCATTCTAAATCTGCATACCTTTTTCAGCTCCTCTTCAGCTCTAATCTTCATCGCAGGATCGTAAATTGTGTAGATCAGAATTCCAGTTAAAACAACTATCAAAATTTCAAGTATGATTGAACCTTTCGCCTTTGCTTGTGCCATTTTCCTCTCCTTTCGTTTTAGTTTGTTGTTAAATAATTTTTCATTTTTTCAAACTTCTTTTGACCTATACCTTTAACATTCATTATATCCTCAATTCTTTTAAATTCACCGTAAACTTCCCTATGTTTGATTATCTGTTCAGCCGTCTTCGGGCCAATGCCTGGGATTTTCATCAACTCTTCCTTGGTAGCTGTGTTTATATTCACTTTAAATGATGAAATTACGGATTCTGCGTCTTTCCCAACGAAATTTTCAGATATAGTATTGCTTTTATTCGAAACAAATTTTTCGATTTCAGCCGACCTTTTTTCAAACTCTTCATCAAAGACCGAATAATCAAACTTTGAAGATTCATCCTTCACAGCGTCGCCATAAACAAGTTTTACAACGATTCCGAAAGTAAAGGCAAGTATTAAAAACCAAAAAACAATGCTTTCCGATTTCGTTAATCCGATTGCATCGTTTATTTTTCTAATGAGATTTCTCAAAGGCAAATTGAATTTTTTAGACTTTTCAAATTTAAAAAAATATTTCAACTTTATCAAGAATCATCCTGGCAACGAGCGCTTGAAATTTATTTAAAATAGCCTATCGGTTTGCTTTATTCTGATAATTTTTTTAACTTTCAAAAAAGAAAACGATTTAAGTTCCCATGTTTGCCGATAAATATGAAGCGGTTATAGGTCTTGAAATCCATGCTCAACTTCTGACGAATTCAAAAGCCTTTTGCGGTTGTTCGACCAAGTTTGGACTTCCGCCGAATTCAAATGTCTGCCCAATTTGCCTCGGCATGCCTGGGACTTTGCCTGTCTTGAACAAAAGGGTTGTTGAATTTGCAATAAAGCTTGGACTTGCCACTCATTGCAAAATCCGAACCTATTCAATTTTTGCCAGAAAAAATTATTTCTATCCCGACCTCCCGAAAGGCTATCAGATTTCGCAGTATGAAGAACCAATTTGTTACGATGGCTATGTTGAGATTGAACTTAAAAACGGTGAAAAGAAAAAAATCAGATTGAGAAGAATTCACATGGAAGAAGATGCTGGTAAATCAATTCATGATCAAGATGTTGATACACTTATCGACATAAACAGGTGCGGGGTTCCACTTCTTGAGATTGTAACTGAGCCAGACATAAACACACCGCAAGAGGCTGCGCTTTATTTGACAAAGATTAGACAACTTGTCCAATATCTCGATATATGCGATGGCAACATGGAAGAAGGTTCGCTAAGATGTGATGCCAATGTTTCAGTTAGGCTGAAAGGCGAGAAAAAACTTGGGACGAAGACAGAGGTTAAAAATATGAATTCAATTAAGAATGTTGAAAAAGCGCTTGAATATGAGATAAACCGTCAAATTCAAATTCTTGAAAGTGGCGGAACCGTTATTCAGGAAACGTTGCTTTGGGATGCAGGTGCTGGGGTTGTAAGACCGATGCGCTCAAAGGAAGAAGCACATGACTATAGATATTTCCCCGAGCCCGATCTTGTTCCAGTTGTTGTCCCCGAGGAATGGATAAATGAAATTAAAAAGTCGCTACCTGAGCTACCTGAGGAGAAACGAGATAGATTTATGAAACAATACAAATTACCGAAATATGATGCCGAGGTTTTAACTTCTTCAAAAGCCCTTGCCGATTACTATGAGCAATGTGTGAAATATATTGATGACTATAAATCTGTAAGCAACTGGATAATGGTTGAGGTTTTAAAAATTTTAAATGAGCGTCAGATTGACATTGCTGATTTTAAAGTGAAGCCAGAGCATCTGGCGATGTTGATTAACTTGGTAAATGAGGGCAAAATCAATCAGACAACGGCGAAGATGGTACTTGAGGAAATATCTGAAACTGGTGAAGAACCTGATTCTTTAATTGAAAGAAAAGGGCTTCTCCAGATAAGTGATGAAAGTTTCATTGAAGAAGTGGTCGTAAAAGTGCTTGAAGGCAATAAAGAAAATGTAGAAAGGTACTTTGCTGGGAAAGATAAATTATTTGGATATTTCGTTGGTGAAGTTATGAAATTAACAAAGGGTAAAGCTAACCCCAAAATAGTAAATGAAGTTTTAAAAAGAAAGCTTGAGGAAATGAGAGTAAAAGTTAATGGGTAAGAGGTCTTGATGTTTTCCCACACCCTGGGTTATCCCCGCCCAGGGCTATCCCCCGCGGTGAGTGGGTTCCTCCCTCGCCCCTCACCGCTTTTTATTTTTGAAACATTTAATCCAAGTGATACGACTAAAAAGAAAAAATTAAAACCTTAAATTAACAAAAAGCGGAGGTGAAAAAGATGCGAAAAATTTTATTCATTCTACTATTCACATTTCCAATTTTGCTTTTCGCTCAACAATATACGAAGCCTGTTGAAGGCTTACGCGATAACCCACCCAAGGTTTTTGCATTTACCAATGTTAAAATTGTTCAATCTCCAGGAAAAGTAATTGAGAAGGGCACGGTTGTTGTCCGAAACGGGATAATTCAGGCTGTTGGTGCGGATGTTCAAATACCTGAGGATGCACAAATTATTGATCTATCGGGCAAGGTGCTTTATCCAGGCTTTATCGATCTTTACACAAATTATGGGATGCCAAAGCGAAGGGAACAAACTCAGAGGGAAGCTCAACAACCTACGCCTATAGCTCAACAACCAAAACCAGAAAAAGGAGCTCCAAACTGGAACCCAAACGTGCTTTCCGATAAGCTTGCGATTAACGAATTTTCACCCGATCCAAAGGAAGCTGAAAAGCTAAGAGCTCAAGGCTTTGTAGCCGTCCTTTCGGTTCCGACTGAAGGAATTTTCAAAGGTAAAAGTGTTCTTGTTACACTTGCAGATGACAAATCACCAAATAATGTCGCAATCAAACCCCAAGTTGCCCATCATATTGCCTTTGTTCTTGGTTTCGGCAGAGATATCTATCCGAACTCTTTGATGGGGAACATCGCTTTAATTCGCCAAACATTTCTCGATGCACAATGGTATGCATCTGCGTGGGATGCGTTCTATAAAAATCCATCACTTCAACGACCAGAGGTAAATTCTTCGCTTGAAGCTTTGCAAGGTGCGTTAAAAGGTGAATTAGTTACTTTTGAAACAAACGATGAGCTTGACTTTTTAAGATGTGCAAAAATTGCAAAGGAATTTTCACTTAACGCAGCGATGATCGGAAGTGGCTATGAATATCGAAGAGCGGAAGCTATAAAAAATACAGGTTTCCCAGTTATATTGCCCGTTAACTTTCCAAAGCCACCAGATGTTGAAAACCCAGACGACGCGGATAACATCGACCTTAGAACCCTAAAACATTGGTATAATGCTCCAGAAAACCCGAAAAGATTGTATGAAGCAGGTATAACATTCGCGTTTACAACATATCGGCTTGAAAATACATCGGAGTTTTTACAAAAAGTTCGAGAAGCAGTTGAAAGAGGCTTGCCACAAGATGTTGCGCTTTCGGCTTTGACAATTACACCTGCAAAACTTATCGGGGTTGATAAATTACTTGGCTCAATAGAACCAGGTAAAATGGCAAATTTCGTAGTTACGAATAAAAATATATTTGAAGATGGCGCAAAAATATTACAAGTATGGATCGATGGCAAAAAATATGATGTTGAGGGATTACCCGAATTTGATCCAAGGGGAGAATGGAAGGCATATTTGAATAAAGACACTCTAAATCTCAGCATAACAGGTCAATTGAAAAGCTTAAGAGGTAGGATTAAAAAGAATGATAAATCAGTTAATCTTATTACGGTAAGTTTACTTGATAACAACTTAACTCTTGCTTTCAATGGTGATTCGGTTGGGATAAGCGGAGTGGTAAGGATTTCAGCCTTTGTAAAGAAAGATAAAATCGAAGGTTATGCAGAACTTTTGAGTGGTGAAAGATTAACATTTAGCGCTGTTAAAATTTCAGAACCAAGAGATGAAACGCCGCAAAGAGTTAAAAAAGTTAAATTTGAACCTTTACCTGTTGTCTACCCTGATGGAGCATTTGGTTTTGCCAAACAACCTGAACAACCCGAATATGTTTTGGTCAAAAATGCAACGATATGGACATGCTCAAATCTCGGTAAACTTGAAAACGCAGATATGCTCATACGCCGTGGTATAATTGAAAAAATTGGAAAAAACATTGAGCCACCAAAAGGCGCTGTTGTAATTGATGCAACAGGAAAACATGTAACCCCTGGCATAATTGACGCTCACTCCCACACAGCGATATCGGGCGGAGTTAACGAGTCAACGCAAGCTATAACAGCCGAAGTTAGGATTCAAGATGTTATAAATAGTGATGATATTAACATATACCGACAGCTCGCGGGTGGGGTCACCGCTGCTAATATTTTACATGGTTCAGCTAACCCGATAGGTGGACAGAATGCGGTTATAAAATATAGGTGGGGTTTATTAGCTGATGAGTTGATATTTAAAGAAGCACCCGCTGGAATTAAATTTGCACTTGGCGAAAATGTTAAGCAGAGTAACTGGGGTGACAGATACACCACAAGATACCCGCAAACAAGAATGGGAGTTGAACAAATTATAAGGGATGCCTTTAAATCTGCCCTTGATTATGAAAAAGCATGGAACACTTATAGGGAAGAAAGCAAAAAGAAAATTTTAATTCCACCAAGAAGGGATCTCCAACTTGAGGCGCTACTTGAAATCTTAAAAGGTCAGCGTCTTGTTCACGCGCACTCTTATAGACAAGATGAAATTCTTATGCTTTTAAGGGTCGCTGAGGATTTTGGATTTAGAATTGCAACATTACAACATGTGCTTGAGGGATATAAAATAGCTGAAGCAATTGCAAAACACGGAGCAGGTGCGTCAACATTTAGCGATTGGTGGGCTTATAAATTTGAGGTTTACGACGCAATTCCCCACAATGGAACTTTGATGGAAAAAGTTGGCGTGATCACATCTTTCAACTCCGACAGTGATGAACTCGCCAGAAGGTTAAATCTTGAGGCTGCTAAGGCTGTTAAATACGGTGGTCTGACAGAAGAGGAAGCATTAAAACTTGTTACAATAAATCCAGCCAAACAACTGCGAATTGATAAATATGTTGGCTCACTTGAACCTGGGAAACACGCCGACTTCGTAATTTGGAGTGGAAATCCGCTTTCAACATATACAATCTGTGAACAGACATGGATTGAGGGGAGAAAATATTTTGATAGAAATGAAGATTTGATGATGAGGGGATTCATAAAAAAGCAAAGGGCATTTATAATTCAAAAAATTCTTGAGGTAAAATCATCGACAAGACAACAACCACAACTTGCAACACAGTAAAACTAAAGAAGGAGGTTTAAAATGAAGATAAAGTTTATTCTCACTTATGCTTTAATATTTGTGTTTACCTTGAATTTGATAGCTTCAGATATAATTCCAGGCAAACCTCAAAATAAACCGATCGCCCTCGTCGGTGGAACAATCCACACAATTACACAAGGCACCATTGAAAATGGTGTAGTTTTATTTGACAAGGGTAAAATTATAGCCGTTGGAAAAAATGTTAACATTCCAAAGGACGCTGAGATAATCAACATAAGCGGAAAACATGTTTATCCGGGTTTGATCAACGCTTTCACAACAGTTGGTTTAATAGAGATTGGCGCTGTTAGAGCAACTCGTGATGTTACAGAAGTTGGTCTAATAAATCCAAATGTCCGCGCCGAAGTTGCATTTAATCCTGATAGCGAACATCCTCCCGTAACGCGAGCAAATGGCATCACAACGGTCTTAGTTGTTCCAACAGGTGAACTTATAGCTGGTCAATCTGCACTTATGATGCTCGATGGTTGGACCTGGGAAGAAATGACCTTAAAAGCCCCAGTTGGACTTCACATTTACTGGCCAAGGATGATACCACCTTCAACGGTTAGATTTTCAAGACAAAGCCCTGAGGAACTAAAGAAAGAGACGGAAAGAAGACTTCAATTAATTCGTGAAACATTTCAAAAAGCAAGAGCCTACAAAAAAGCAAAAGAATCCGAAGCTCAAAAAGGAATACCTTACCATGAAACCGATTTAAAGTATGAAGCGATGATACCTGTGCTTGAAGGAAAAGTTCCCGTCTTTGTCCACGCTAATTCATCAAAAGAAATTTTGTCAGCAATCGAATGGGCTGAAAGTGAGAAAGTTAAAATCGTCATCGTCGGCGGAAGTGATGCTTGGAAGGTTGCCGATGTTCTAAAAAATAAAAATATACCAGTGATACTAACGAACATTCACCGCTTGCCATCTACCAGAGATTCTGAATATGATGAGCCATTTACTGTAGCATACAAACTTTACAAAGCAGGTGTTAAGTTCTGCATCGGTGGAGAAGGAGGATACTATAATGAACGAAATCTTCCATATCAAGCTGCAACTTGTGCTGCATTTGGTCTGCCAAAGGACGAAGCTCTTAAAGCCATAACAATCTATCCAGCCGAAATACTTGGAGTTGCAGATAAAGTTGGTTCAATTGAACCTGGGAAAGATGCAACGCTTATCGTCACAACTGGAGACCCGCTTGAAATTCCCACACAAGTTGTTTATGAATTTATTCAGGGAAGAAAAGTTGATTTAACCAACAGGCAGACCAAACTTTACGAGAAATATCTCGAAAAATATCGTCGTCTTGGTTTGTTAAAGTAGTAGGAATTAAAAAGCCCTTGAACTTTCGGAGTTCAAGGGCTTCTTTGCAAAATTAATTAATTGCGCTTCTTATCAGCGTTAGGTTTTATATTCTTACCTTCCTTCAAAAGTTTCTGGAGTAGTTCTTTCTCAGCTTCCGTAACCTTATCGGGAACCCATATATCAACTTTAACGATAAAATCACCCCTTGAATTTTTATCGACCGAAGGTAATCCCTTGCCTTTAAGTTTTATCTCTTTCCCCGATGATGTCCCGGGTTCTATTTTAAGTTTTATAGTACTTCCATTGATATACGGCACCTCAACTTCGGAGCCGAGCACCGCTTCGGGGAAGCTTATCAAAAGCGTGTAATAAATATCATTCCCCTTCCTCACAAAAAGTGGATGCGGTTCTTCCTCAATCACAACGATCAAATCACCAGACGGTCCACCTCTTATCCCTGCATCCCCATAACCCCGAATTGTTAAATAGTTTCCCTCTTTCACACCAGCCGGAATGTCAACTTCAACCATACTCTCTCCATAAACTCTGCCTTCACCACCACACACATTACACGGTTCTTTTATAACCTTGCCCTCACCACCGCAATTTGCACATGTAGTAATCGTGACCATCTGTCCGAAAAACCCACGACGAACTTGCTTTACCTCACCAGTTCCATTGCAAACAGGGCATACAGCATATCCACCCCTTGATTTCGCTCCCGTTCCACCACATGCATCACATACCTTGAAATGCTTAATCTTCAATTTTTTTCTAACTCCAGTAGCAATCTCCTCAAGTGTTAACTTTAAACGTAACTTCCTATCCGAGCCAGGTATTCCTTTTTGAACTTTTCGCGTTTGCGTCCTCGTCCCGAAGAAGTCATCAAAAAATCCACCACCAAATGAATCAAAAATATCCCGGAAAACTTCAAATATATCATGAACATCTGTGAAATGAATATAATCACTCTCACTTATCCCAGAATGACCATACATGTCGTATCTTTTTCGCTTTTCCGGATCGCTCAAAATTTGATAAGCTTCCGTGATCTCTTTAAACTTTTCTTCCGCTTCTTTATTTCCAGGGTTTCTATCCGGATGATATTCCATCGCCAGTTTTCTATACGCCTTCTTTATCTCCTCAGTAGTCGCATTCCTTGGAACGCCAAGTATTTCGTAATAATCTTTCTTAGGCATTAGCCAACAAGTAAACTTAACTTTTGTTTCAGATTAAATTATTATTCCCCTTTCATCAAGAATTTGACTAGGGGGAATTTTACAACTTCAAATTCATTCCTGCCTGTGGTCATCACCAAAATTAAATTCGTTCCCTCGCTCTATTTTCTGATCGCTTTCCTCAGTTTTGCCCGTTTCCTTTAAACTTTCAACAGGGCTTGAAACTATCACCTTCGCATGGCGCAAAACTTTATCATAATACATATAACCACGCTCAACCTCATCAACAACGGTATCAGGTGGAACATCGTCTCGCGGAATTCTTAACAACGCCTCATGATAGTAAACATCAAATGGTTTCCCAATCGATTCAAATGGTTTGACACCGTGCGCTTCAAGAACTTTCATCAACTTCGTATAAATCATTTTAATGCCCTGATAAAACGAGTCAAAATCTGACTTTTCTTTCCCACTTGCGATAGAACGCTCAAGATCATCTACAATTGGTAAAATTTCAAGCAAGAGCTTTTCATTTGCATATTTAAGAGCATTTGAAAGATCAGCTTCAAGTCGTTTTCTATAATTTTCAAACTCAGCCGCCTTTCTCAACAATCTATCTTTATATTCGTTAAGCTCCTTTTTCAAATTTTCGTTTTCAATTTTAAGAGCCTCGATTTCATCGATATGTTCTGTAGTTTCAGGTACTTCTTCGCTCGATTTTTGCTCTGATGTGATATGCTCTGTCATTTTTTGTTCCTCGTCTTCAATATTCATAGGCTTAGCTTCTTTATCTTTTAACATAGCCACGGCTATATTTTTTGTTTTAAATTTACAACATCAATCTAAAACACCCGAAAGAACTTTAGATGTATAATTTACAATTGGAATCATCCTACTGTAATTCATGCGCTTTGGACCTATCAAACCAATTACTCCCGAAACATTACCTATTCTATATTCAGATGCGATCAAGGTATAATCCCTCAACCTATCTTCAGGATTTTCTGAACCAATTGAAATGACAACCTTATCGGTTTCAAATTTCTTTCCAGCTTGAGTTCTCAAAACCTGAAAGATTTGAATTATCTCATCTTCATTTTCAACAAGTTCCATTATACTACGAACCTTTTCTAAATCACTAAACTCTGGATGTTCAAATATCTCTGGAACACCACCAATGTGAATTTTGTCAATCTCATAAAAATCATAAAATAATTTCTCAGATGACTTAACCAAGACATTGATTATTTCCTTGTAATCTGGTTCAATATCACAAACCCTCACCGCAAATGTATCTCTAATCTGTTTTAGGGTTAAACCAGTAAGGCGTTCATTCAACACAGCTTTTACAAAATCAAGTTTATCTCTGGAGACCTCACTCGAAACCTCAAGAACCATCGTTCGCACAAGCCCAGAGTGTATTGTTAACACAACAAGCAATTTTGTTTCAGATAGACTGATTATATCAATCTTTGTCAAAATAGCATCATTTATCTGCGGTGTCGAGGCAATGCTTAATTGCTTGGATATTTTTCCAATTAATTTTGAAACATGTCTTAAAACTTCTTCAAGTTCACTTTTGTTTCTTACAGCATTTTTTATTGTTTCCTTTTCCGCCTCACTTAAGTCGCTTACTTCAAGAAGGTTATCAACATAAAACCGATATCCTTTATCCGTTGGTATCCTTCCAGCGGATGCATGCGGATGCCATATATATCCAAGGTCCTCAAGATCCGCCATCACATTTCTTACAGTTGCAGGGCTTAAATTGAGATTATATTTCCTAACCAGATACCTTGAACCCACAGGAGTAGCGGTCGTTATGAACTCTTGAACTATATAGTTTAAAATCACCTTCTCCCTAGGTGTCAACTCTCTATTTGCCATAGTGATTCACCTCCAGGTGCACATGCGCTAACTTTTAAATTTTGGGCAGTTTTGTATTACAAAATTACAAAAAATTAAACAGTTTTTCAAGTCCGAAACCAACCTAAATTCATCATCCTAAATATTTCCTGAATCTAAAAACGCTAAAACCAAATATAATGATTCCAAAGCCCAAAAGAATTAAAATCTGTGGATACAAAACCTCTAACCCAGCCCCTTTCAAAAAAATCCCCCGAAGAATGATCAAAAAATACTTCAACGGCATAAAGTTTGTGATAAACCTTATTACATATGGCATGCTTTCAACGGGAAAAACAAAACCAGATAAAACTATATTTGGCATGGCGAAAAAATAAGCAGTCATCAACGCTTGCTGTTGCGTCCTCGATATAACCGATGAAAAAATCCCAAGCCCAAGCGTCGTTAAAAGAAAAACAAAAACAGAGATAAAAAGCAAAAAAACACTCCCACGCAATGGAACACCAAACCAAAATTTCCCAACAAGTATAATCGCAATCGCATCAAATAAACCTATCAAAATAAAAGGCAAAATTTTGCCAAGCAATAATTCATAAGGCTTAATGGGTGTGACAAGTAAAAGTTCCACTGTTCCTTGCTCTTTCTCTCTAACCATCGTCATAGATGTTACCACTAATGTAACAGTTATAAGTATCATACCGATCAACCCTGGAATTATGAACGCTGTTGATCTCATCTCTGGATTAAACCATATTCTTATTTCAGGCTGGCACATTGGAACAGACTTTATTCCCACATTTGAAAGTTTGCTTTCAATGACAGCTATAAACTTATCCATCACGATGCTTGACATAAACCCCATAGCAATCGTTGCTGAATTGGCGTTAGTTCCATCAATTATGATTGGAAGCTCAACTTTTTCTCCCCTCATTATTTTTCTTTCAAAGCCATGTCTGAATATTACAACTATATTTGCAGTCCCCCTTTTTAGCACATAGTCAATTTGATTTAAATTTTCCAGATGAAGAGCAACTTTAAATGTTTCCGTTGAATTTAATGCATCAACAATTTCACGAACAAAACTACTTTTATCCTCATCATAAATTGCAATGGGCATATTCTTAACCTCGAATGTCGCCGCATAGCCAAGTATAAAAAGTTGAATTATAGGGGCTATAACTATTATCCTAACGAGAAGACGATTTCTTCGAAGCTGCGATATTTCTTTTTTAAAGACAGTCCAAACCCTAAACATCAAATTTCCCTCATTAATTTTTTCAACCTCATCGTCCCAACACCAAATGTCCAAACCATAAAGACAAACAAAATCGATATACTTGAAATATGTTCCCAAACCCCGTTCCCTTTCAATATGACACCACGAATTACTTCAAGATAATACCTTGCGGGTATAAAATATGAAATTAACTGCAAAACAAATGGCATATTTCTTATTGGGAAAACAAAATCTGATAAAACAAAAGATGGAACAACGGTCGATATAAAAGCGACCGCCATAGTTGCTTGTTGAGATTTCGTAATCGTTGAAATTATCAATCCGAGATTTAATCCGCAAAGTATAAAAACAGCTGTTATCAAAAGAAGCAGTGATAAACTTCCTTTCACTTCCAAACCGAACAAAATTCTACCAGCAAGTAAAATTAAAATTGAATCGAAAAATGCAAGAATTGCATAAGGTATTGCTTTGCCTGTTATAATAAAGAAAGGACTTAATGGGGTGGAAATTAATTTCTCAAAAGATCCAAGCTCCCGCTCGCGCGAAATAGAAAGCGATGTCATCAAAACAGTCATTATCATCATTATCAAGCTCATCAAACCAGGAATAAAAAAATTAACACTTTTAAGCTCGGGGTTAAACCATACTCTTGGCTTTAGATCAACAGTTGAAATCAACTTACCTGTTTTTTTAAAAATAAAATTCGCTATGATGTCGCTTGAGAAACTTTGTATTATTTGTTGAACATAGCCAAGAACGACATTGGCGGTATTTGCATCACTTCCATCAATTATAATTTGAACCTTCACCGTCCTCCCCGCCCCAACTTCATTTGAAAAATTCGCCGGGATGATTATCCCAACTTTAACTTTTCCAGAAATTAAATAACGATCAATCGCATCGATGCTTTCAACTTCATCATAAAGGCTAAAAAAACCTGAAGATATAAATTTTTCGATGAAGTTTCTGCTGAATTCACTTCTATCAAAGTCACAAATGACAAGGTTAACATTCTTTATATCCATTGTAACACCATATCCAAAGACAATCAGGAGAAATAACGGAATTAGGACAATTATTATAACACTTCTAACATCACGACTTAATTGGGTGAACTCTTTTGAAATGATATTAAGAAGTGCTTGAGCTCTTATTTTTTGTAAGTGCGACGAAGACATCTTCAATTGACGGTTGGATTTTCTCTATTCTTTTAAACATCAAATTCTTTCTCCGCAAAAAATTTTCAATTTCCGAGATCTTCTCATCAGCATTTTGAACAACGATATGAATTGAGTCTCCAAAAATACCAATATCTTCAATGAAATCAAGAGATGAAAGAACATTGTAGCAAAACATCAAATCATCAGGGATGATATTTATAACCTCACCCCGCATATATTTTTGTTTTATCTCCGTTGGGGGATCAACAGCAAGTATTTTACCCTGGGATATGAAGGCAACCCTATTGCATCTTTCTGCCTCATCCATATAATGCGTCGTCACAAGAACAGTTTTACCCTTTGCTGAAAGTTGGTAAACGAGATCCCAGAACTGCCTTCTTGAAACAGGATCAACACCAGAAGTTGGCTCATCCAAGAAAACAATCTTTGGCTCGTGAACAATTGCAGTTGCAAACGAGAGCCTCTGCCTCCACCCACCAGAAAGATGCATCGCGAGTGTCTTTCTATACTTTTGAAATGAAAGTTGCTCAATGATTTCTTCTGTTCTTTGTTTTGCAAGCTTTCTATCGTTCAGATAAATCCCCGCATAAAAACTTATATTTTCCTCAACTGTTAAGTCATCGTACAATCCAAATCTTTGAGACATATACCCAATTATTTTCTTAACTTTCTCGGGTTCTTCAGTTATTGAAAATCCACCAACGATGGCGCTTCCTGAAGTTGGTTTAAGTAACCCACAAAGAAGTCGAACAAGTGTTGACTTGCCCGCACCGTTTGGACCAAGGAGACCAAAAATTTCACCGCTCTCAATTTTTAAACTAACTGAGTTAACAGCTATCAGATCCCCAAACTTCTTCGTAAGTTCAAATGTTTCAACATCAAACATCTCTTATCACTTTGATTTAATTATTTCAACATCCGCTGGCATCCCTGACTTAAAAACCCCGTTTTCATTTCTAACTTTAATTTTAACAGCATAGACAAGCTTCGTCCTTTCCTCCTTCGTCTGCACACTTTTGGGGGTGAACTCAGCCTTTGGTGAAATAAAAACAATTCTCCCTTTAAAAACTTTATCAGGGTAAGAATCAATCTTAACATTTACAGAATCGCCAATCCTTATGTATACGAGTTCCTTTTCAGGCACATAAATTCTCACATAAACTTCATCAAGGTTTGCAATTTTCGCAATTGGAGATCCAATTGAGACAAACTCACCAACATCAATGAACTTTTCGATAACAAAACCCGAAATTGGTGATACGATTTTTGACTTCTTCAACTGGATCTCAACGCTTTTCATATATGCAACAGCTCGATTATAATTTTCAAGTGCAGATTTTATTTCCTCTTCTCTCGCACCTTTCTTCAAAATTTCAAGCTTTTTCCTTACCTCCTCATATTGAGTTTTGCTCGCCTCGTAAAGTGCCTTAGCATTGTCAAATTGTTCCTGCGTCGCTATCCCCTCGTTATATAAAGCCTTAATTCGCTCAAATTGCTTTTCCACATTTTCAAAGTTAACCTTTGCACGATTGACAACCTCCTCCATTGCTTCAATCTCCTCGCTCCTTGCCCCTTTTAAAAGAAGCTGATACTGTGAATAAAGCATCTCTGCCTGTGCTTTCCCTTCTAAATACTTCGGGTAGATTAACTCGGTATCAACCTGACAAAGCACAAAGCCACTATCAACTTTATCGCCCTCATCAAAATTAATTTTAACAATTTTTCCAGCAACCGCCGAACTTACTATTACTTCCCTTGATTCGACAGTCCCGCTGGTTTCGAAAACATCAGGGTTTTTATTGCTTGAGCAGGAAGCAAAGAAGAGCATCAAAGTAAAAATAAAGTGCTTTTGCATTATAGAGCCGAATTTTTTAGCTAAAAGTAAAGATAGTAAAATTTCAATTTAGGTTTAATCCTTAAAGTTGGCGCTGGGAAATGAATGTAATTAAGGGTATAGATAATTCGATTCAAGACATCAATTTTTGTGTCAACCTTCAAAAGATTGTAATCAATTGCAATGTAAAGTTCTGTATATCCCCCACCGCTGTAATTTATATTTCTCACGGCATATCCAACGGCGAGATTCAAAAAATCGGGGATAAATTTTTCAACCTGCTCCGGAAGTAATCTTTGAAATTCGAAACTCATCCAAAACGTCATGCCATTGTAGTCGGTATGAAACTGTTTTTTATAAAGCGCATCCTTCAAGCTTCCCACGCGCAAATAATCAAGCCATGTATAACCAGATGGAGTATAGCTAAATTTAAAAGTTACCGCCTGAAGCCCCGGAAAATACTCCTGTGCCACTGGGAAAAAAGCTCCAATCATATTTGAAATCACATCGGTCGGACTGAAACCCCATTGAGTTGTGAAACCATCTGTAAGCTCAACAACACCAACCTCGTAAAGCGTGCTTATTCCGGCACCAAACAAAGACGCTGTCTTCCCACTGAAACCAACCCACTTAAAGATGCTTTTATATACATTCGAAAGAACATAGGAAGCATAGAGATGTCCAGCCTTATCAGCCTTTAAAACATCGTTCCAATCATCGCGCCAAATAAATTTTTTAACTTTTGTTGGTTTCCACCAAACCCGATTAAAATAATCATAAGTTAAAATCCCAAAACCGACGGTCCCAGCCGCAACTACACCAAGCCTTAACTTACTTATTTGATTTTTTTTAACAATGACAGTCGAAGAATCGCTGGGACCACCATTGCCTATATTCACCAACAAGATAAACAAAAATAAAAACTTCAACATTGGATATCTCTCAGATATTAAATTAGCCACCTAAAAACGGGATGAATAAACTTAACACAACCCATACAGCCCACGCCCCAAATACAACTGCAAAAGCCGAAAGATAATCTTTATTGAAAGCCTTTGCCATCCCAATAGCGAAAACAGCAAGTTGCCAAAGTGTAAAGATTTCAATTTTTGACGCAAGCATATATGCTTTATTGCTTGAAGCCTCCATGAAGATTGCAGGGCTTGCGCTCGCAAAAAACGAACCCGTCACAAAAGCAAGAATTGTTGCAACAATAACCCCAACTGAACCAATTAAACTGGACAATGAATAAATCGAAAAAATGGTCATGAAGTCAACATTACCCTTTAAGAACAATTTCCCAAGCAAAAAATAAACAAGTGTCACAATTAAAAATAAAATTGGAATGCCGATCAAAACTCCGATCACACTAAAAATTTGTTGCATCCCACTAGATACTTCCATTCCTTCTTTCGCCATTTCAGCTTGTTCTTCAGTCATTTTACCCTCTTCAACAAGCTTGTCTATCCTTTGCTCTTGGAAAGCAATTAACGAATCTTTTATCCGCTCATTGCTAAACTTTAAAAAATTTGACAAGATAGCAAGCACAATTAATATAACAACCGGAGCAAGCCAATCGACCGTCTTGGGTTTTGACTTGACAAGATTTTCAAAAACTTCGGCTGGTGCTGTAAATACACCCGTCAATTTGTCGATGAAAGGCATTGGTTTAACTTCCTCAACAAAACTTGGTTCCTGAGACGCTTGAAAATTTTCTAACATGATTTCACCTCTAAATTATTTTTAAAAGATTTTCTATTATTTCAACGCTTGAAACACCATCAGCTTCGGCATTAAAGTTCGTGACAAGACGATGCCTTAAGACTGGCAATGCTACGGATCTAACATCGTCGATTGTTGGTGTAAATCTGCCATCAAGCACAGCTTTTGCTTTTGCCCCAAGTATTAGATATTGTGAAGCTCTCGGACCTGCACCCCAGCTCACCCATCGCTTGATGAAATCGGGTGCCCCATTCAAACTTGGTCTAGTCAAGGTTACAAGATTGACCGCATACTCAATCACATTGTCAGCAACTGGAACCTTTCTCACAATTTCTTGAAGTTTTAGAATCTCATCCCTAGTTAAAACTTTCTCAACATTGGGCTGATATAAACTTGTTGTTTTGCGCACAATTTCAATTTCTTCATTAAAACTCGGATAATCTATCCAGATGTTGAACATAAATCGATCGAGCTGAGCTTCAGGCAACGGATATGTTCCCTCCATTTCAATTGGATTTTGCGTTGCAAGAACAAAAAAGGGTTGTTCAAGCTCATAAGTTTGCCCACCAGCCGTCACACGATATTCCTGCATCGCCTCAAGAAGAGCGGATTGCGTCTTCGGCGGGGTTCGGTTTATCTCATCTGCAAGAATTATATTTGCAAAAATTGGACCCTTGACAAATTTAAAAAATTTCTCACCAGTGCTTACATTCTCCTCAATTATCTCAGTTCCAGTTATATCGCTTGGCATAAGGTCAGGGGTGAATTGAATCCTGCTAAATTTCAAATCGAGAACCTGTGCAAGCGTTTTTATCAATAATGTCTTCGCAAGCCCAGGAACACCAACGAGAAGACAATGTCCACGAGCAAATAAAGCAATTAACAACTCCTCAATTATCTTATCCTGACCTACAATTACCTTTGATATCTCATTTCTAATTTTCTTATATGCCTCGTTTAGCTCTTGAACGAGCTCGACATCGCTTTTTTCTTTATTCACTTTTGCAAAAAATTAAATTTTAAAAATTTGTTAATTCAGTTTCACCTGCACAAAATCAAAAGTTGTTTACTTACTCAATTTTATTTCCATCTGCGTCATAAACAACGACCGGACCAAATTTCCCAAGGACTGGTTTTATTTGCTTTGAATTCCCAGAAACGACAATTAGAAGTTTATCCGGATGCAAATATCTCCTTGCTGTTTCCTGAATATCTTTCGGCGTTATCTTCTTAACTTCCTCTCTAAACTTATCATAAAAATCTTTCGGCAATCCATAGATTTCAATTGTCATAATCCTTGCAGCAACTTGAGCTGGGGTTTCAATTTGCAACGGGAAAGAGCCAACGATATAATCTTTAGCCATTTTCAATTCATCCTCAGGAACTGGCTCTTCAATTATTCTCTTCAACTCCTTCAATACCTCGGTAATTGATGAATCAGTTACTTCATTTCTCACGTCCGCCGAAACAACAAAAGGACCGGGATATAGCCTTGTATCAAATGAGCTAAAAGCACCATAAGTATATCCGTGTGTTTCTCTCAAATTCATATTTATCCTTGAGTTAAAATAACCACCAAGCAATGTGTTAAGAGTGTAAACTTTTACATAATCCTTATTTTTTCTGTCAATCCCAAGATGGCCTATCCTTATCGCCGATTGAACTGCTCCAGGTTTATCAACGATGACAACCCTTGTTTGAGATATATCACTAACTTCGGGGAATTTCTTATGGGGGCTTGGACCTTTCTTCCACCCCTTAAAATATTTTTCAACAAGTGAAACTGCCTCGCTTGGCGTGATGTCGCCAGCGAAAATTATAAAAGAATTGTTCGGGATAAAATGCGTTTCGTAGAACTTTACAATATCATCTCTTTTTATCTTTTGAATTGACTCTTCATTCCCTCCGCTTTCATTACCATAAGGATGTCCAGCAAAAAGTTCCTTTGAAAATCTCACACTGGCAAGGTAGCCAGCTTCAGCTTTAGATTGTTTGATCGACGCAAGTCTTTGTGTTCTAATCCTTTCAAGTTCTTCATCAGGAAAAGTTGGATTTAAAACCACATCTTGAAGGATGTCCATTCCAACACCGAGATACTTCTTCAAGACAAGAACATTCACATTTGTAGCATCCCACGAAGCAGTTGCACTTAGTGAACCGCCAACGAAATCAATTTCCTCGGCAATTTGCGTTGCAGTTCTGGTCTTTGTTCCTTTAGTTAAAAGTTCCGCCGTCACGCTTGCAAGCCCTGGAAGATTTCCATCGTAAGTAGAGCCACTTTTAACAACAAAACTGACATAAACAATCGGTTGTTCGTGATTTTCAACAACGATAACCTTCAAGCCGTTTGAAAGAGTTTTTTCAAAATAAGAAGGGAATTTAACTTTGCTCTCTGGACCTGGTTTCGGCGGCTTTGTTCTATCGACCTTTTCTTGCGAATTTGAAGCTGATGTAGATAATAGAAATATCACCATACAAAATGCCCAAAATTTTTTCAACATATTTTTTCCTCCAAAAATTTTGTTATCCTAATTTAATTTGTTTTCGGGAGATAATGCAAAATTACACGCTTTGTTCGATCTAAATATTTTATAGCGACTCTCTTTACATCGTCGACAGTTACCTTTCTGTATTTTTCTATCTCACTGTTAACTAACTCAGGTTTTTTGTAGAATGTATAATAGTGCGCCAGAAGATCCGCCTTGCCTTGAACCGTTTGCCTCGCAGCCACAAGTGCAGACTCAACCTTGTTCTTCGCCTTTTCAAGCTCCTTTTCCTCAACCCCATAATTTTTTATCTTTTCAATTTCCTCGTCAATAACCTTTTCAAGCGTGTCAGAATTAAATCCAGGATTTGAAATTGCATAAATTAAAAACAATCCAGGATGCTCTCTTGCATCAGCGTAAGTCTCAACCTCATTTGCTATCTTATCTTTGTAAACCAGGCGCTGATATAACCTTGAACTTTCACCAACTGAAAGTATATTTGAAAGTAAAGCAAGAGCGTATG
This sequence comes from Candidatus Kryptonium thompsonii, assembly GCA_001442925.1. Lineage (GTDB taxonomy): Bacteria > Bacteroidota > Ignavibacteria > Kryptoniales > Kryptoniaceae > Kryptonium > Kryptonium thompsonii. Next base: position 77,131 of record LDXX01000007.1, on the reverse strand, counting down.
AATCTTCATTCCCTTCTTCGGGAATTCTATAACTCATAAAAACAGCCGGTAATGGGGCATTTACATCTTCAACGATTTCCCTAATTTCACTATCGTTTAATTCATCCTCAGCAGGTGGACGCGGGATATTGTCTGGACCTTTCGGAATTTCAGCGAAATATTTTTCGACAAGCCTCTTCGTTTTTTCTATGTCTATATCACCAGCTATCACAAGAACGGCGTTGTTTGGCACATAAAATGTTTCATAAAATTCCCTGACATCATCCATGCTCGCTCTATCAAGGTGTTCCTGATAACCAATGACAGGCCAACGATATGGATGCTTTTTAAAACTTTTCTCAGAAATCTTTATCCACGCGGAACCATAAGGTCTATTTTCATAACGCCATCTTCTCTCTTCCTTTACAACTTCTCTTTGCGTGATCAAACTTATCTCTTGAATTGAAAAACCAAGCATTCTGTCCGATTCAAGCCACAAAGCAAGTTCGAGATAATTTGACGGGAGAACCTCGTAATAATTTGTCTTGTCTTCAGTTGTATAAGCGTTATCATAACCGCCAGCTTGAGTTATATATTTATCAAATTCACCTCGTTTAACATTCTTTGAACCATCAAACATCAAATGTTCAAAAAGATGAGCAAAGCCTGTTTTATCAGGCTTTTCATTCTTTGAACCCACATGATAACATACATTTACAGCAACGATTGGGGTTGAATGATCCTCATGAAGTATTACATGAAGTCCATTCTCAAGTGTAAATTCAACAAAATCAATTCTCCCTTCGCTTTGAGAATAAATCTCAGTCGGCTTGAAAAGAACATTTGCCATAACCAGTAAAAAGATTAGTTTTAAAACTTTCATCAGTCAAACAAATTTTATTTTGAAGCACGTTGTTCCTTTGGAAGATAGTAAAGAACTACGGAATTTTCAGGTTTAAGATACTTAACCGCAGCCCCACGTATATCCTCGCTGGTTATAGATAAAATTTTGTCAAGTTCTAAATTTATCTCATTGGTATTTTTGTGAATCACATAATAATGTGCAAGTTGATCAGCTTTTTGTAAAACCGTTTGATACCCAGATATTCTCTGAGATTCAAATTGATTTTTTACTTTTTGAAGTTCTTTTTCAGAAACAAGCTCCGTGCGAATTTTTTCAATTTCATTCCATATTTCTTTTTCAACTTCTTCAGGGGTATGACCTATTGAGCAATACGCATCTATCTTGAAAACACCAGCATCTTCCATCCCTATTGCATACACATTCACATTTTGTGCTATCCTTTTCTCATAGACAAGTTTCTGATAAAGCCGTGAACTTCTACCCGAACCCAATATATTTGAGAGAAGATCCAATGCGTAAAAATCTTTTTCGCCATCTTTTGGAATTTTAAAAGCGATAAAAACAGCAGGCAATCTTATATTGTCATAAATTGTATCTTTAACTTGCTGAGTCAAAGGTGGTTCAATAACATTGGGCCTTTTGATCTCATACTTTCCCCTTGGAATATCGCCGAAATATTTTTCAACAAGTTTCTTCGTCTTCTCAACATCAATATCGCCAGCTATAACCAAAACCGCATTATTTGGAACATAGTAAGTATCAAAAAATCTTTTCACTTCATCAAGAGTTGCAGCGTTCAAATGCTCCATATATCCGATCACAGGCCATCTATATGGATGGACTTTGAAAAGCCGTTTAAATGTTTCCTCCCACTGCGTCCCATAAGGACGATTGTCAACTCTCCACCTTCTTTCTTCCTTCACAACCTCGCGCTGATTGTCAAGATTTTCTTGATTAACATTTAAGCTCATCATCCTGTCTGATTCAAGCCATAGAACAAGCTCCAATTGATTTGATGGAACGACTTGAAAATAATTTGTTCTATCCCAATTTGTTGAGCCATTAAAAGTTCCACCTGCTTTTTGAATATATGCCATATGCTCCGCTTTTTTTACATTCGCCGAACCCTGAAACATCATATGTTCAAACAAATGCGCAAACCCAGTTCTCTCTGGATCTTCATTTTTCGAGCCAACATAATACCAGATATCAACAGCAACAATCGGAGCGGAATGATCTTCGTGCAAAATCACATGTAAACCATTTGGAAGATCATATTCAATAAAATCAATCTTGCCAACCTTGCCTTGGGCTAACAAAATTGACACTGGTAAAAGCATCAAAATTAAAAGCTTTGCCTTCATCCCAACCTCCATAAATTTTGTTAAACTTTAAATTTAATACTTTGAAAACAGCGCAACATGGTTTCATCTAAAATCTTCATCAATGTAAACATAAACTTCCTCTCTCAACTTATCAACCCACTTCTGATACTCACGGTTCTGCTTTTCAATTAACGCATATTGGTAAATCCTCATATAATCATCTTTTAAATCCATCCTGTGCGCAGGAATTTTTCTTTTTAGAAATACGATATGATAAGCATAAGAGTTTCCATATTTCATTTTTATCGGCTGAGAAATATCCCCATCACTTAATGAACTTACCACCTCTTTAAGTTCGGGTTCAAGTTCCTTTACTGGGATCATCCCAAGATAGCCACCTTGCATTCTTGTTTGTTCATCTTCACTATACTTCTTAGCCATCTCCTCAAATTTGCCCTGCTTTGAAATGATTTTATATCTTATCTCTTCAAGTTTTGAAATCACCATTTTATCACTTTCCTCAGTAAGCGGAATTTTAAAGAGTATATGTCTTGGGTGAACTTGCTCCCCTCTTCTTTCAATAAGTTGAATTATATGATATCCAAATTGAGTCCGCACAACATCTGAAATTTGCCCTTCCTGCAATCTGAACACTGCCTCCTCAAATTCTTTAACAAACATACCACGCCTCACCCATCCAAGATCTCCGCCATCTTTCGCCGTCGCTTTATCATCTGAGTAAGTTTCAGCAAAATACTTAAAATCACCGCCCGCTCTTATGCTATCAAGGATTGATTTGGCTTTTTGGTAAATCGCCTGTTCAACTGAATCAACGGGCTTCGGAATCATCATAATATGATATAATTCAACCGTTTCGGGAACCTCAGGCAAGCTATCCTTATAGGTATTATAAAATTGCTCGACCTCATAACCAGATACAGTCAACGTTCCAAATTTTTGTTGCTTCAATTTTTCTATCATCAATCTCTTTTTAACATCCTCTCTTAGTTCACGCTTTATCCTCCCCAACGGCATACCGTAAATTTCTTCTAATCTTCGCTCCGAACCATACTGCCGAACCAAAGCTTGAACCTGCGCTTCAATTTGCCTGTCAACTTCATCATCCGAAACAACAATCGTGTCTTCAATTGCTCGCGTCAAAATAAGTTTATCATTAATCATTTCCTCCAACACATACCTTTTAAGGTTTGGATCATTGGGGTTTAAATTGTTCTGAATTGCAAAGATATAGGTTTGGTAATTTAAATCAGATTCAAGTATGACCTCGTTTCCGACAATTGCAACTATTCTATCAAGGACTTTTTGCTGAGCATATGCTAAGTTCAAAACAAGCATCAAAAATAAAATTTTCAATCTCACCATTTCACCTCATAATGATATTTTCTTTTCAATTCCGTGATTAAACTGTCAAGCAAAAGATTTTGTTTGTCGACAATTGCCCTCTCCCTGACATCATCAACGATTAAATCAAAATCTGCTTTGCTTCCAGCCTCTTTTTTATCGTAAAGATAAATCAAAAAGTAACCATCTCCAGCTCTAACTGGAAACGATATCTCACCCTTATTCAAGCTCCAAGCCACACGCCATAACTCAGCTGATGGGATGTTGAATTGATCAAAATATTGCATCGTTACAACTTCAGCGACGCCTTGTTCCTTAGACAAATCTTCAACAGCTGTTTTAAAGTCTTTTGCTTTCAAGATTTTGCTTCTTAAAGCCACGGCATCAGTGCGTGATAAAGATTTAATATATCCAATTTTAACAACAGGTCTATCAAGTATAAACTCATCCTGATGTTTTTGATAAAATTCCATAACTTCCTCGTCAGAAATCTTCATCGCCCTTGAAATTATCTCATTTTGAATAAATGAATTAATCACGAGCGACTTCCTAAAGTCATTAACCATCCGCTCAATTTTATCATTTGTTCCATATCCCCTTTCAACAGCTTCCACATAAAGCAAATTGTTATTCACCCACTCATCCACATAACTTCTCACAAAATTTGAGTCCATTCCAGCAAGCTCCTGCCTCAAAAGATATTCATCCTTAACCCTGGCAATGTAATCATTATTTGTCGTTTTTTTACTACAGCCAGCCAACAGAATTAAACTAACGATTAAAAGCTTTTTCAAGTGTTTTCTCACTTATTACCACTCTATATTTCTTTTTTAAATTTTCAACCCATTCCCGCTCAAGGCGTTTCAATTCCTGCTCTTGAACTGCACTTGCAACTTCACTAAATGCTTCCTCAAATGTTTTTATTCTGCTTGGTTCCTTACCTGTCACCTTTATTATCGAATATCCACCCTGAAATTTTATCGGCTCAGAAATTTCATTGACCTTCATATTCCAAGCCTTCCATGCGATCTCATTTTCAGACGAAGCTACAAGTCCCCAATCACCCAATTTCTCTCGCATCCCCGCCCTCTCAGTGTATTTCACAACGAGCGAATCAAACGGAACCCCATTTTTAATCTGGGAATAAATATCCTTAGCAAGCGATTCACTTTTAACCCATATCTCACTAAACCTAACTCTATCTGGGAAACGATATTCTTCCTTGTTATTTTCGTAATACTCTCTCAACTTCGCCTCGCTTAAATCCACTTTATCCCAAACCATCTTTTGCTCAATGTGATAAAGCAAAATCCCATCGACGAATTCTTTCAACTCGTTTTTAAACTCAGGATAAATTTTCTCAACATTTCTTGCTCTATATCCTACCAGTTTCATTTCAACCAACCTATCAAGAATACTGCTGATGTTTTGACGATCAAGTTTTCTACCCGAAAATTCTGCGTTTGTCTTTATTATACTTATCGCTGAATCAAGTGTCATTTTTTGATCCGCATACCAAAATAAAACCCTAGCTCTATCTTCATTTGTATAAACGCTATCCCAGTTCGAATGCGAAGTTGTCTTAGATGTATCCGCCTTTGAAACGAAAAGTTCAAATGTTTGATCATTAAGTTTAAAATTATACTCCTTCTTCAACCTCTCGACATATTTTTTAAAATCATATTCAAACCGATACGATTGATAAAGCTTACTTAAATCATCGATGACTTCATCAAATGGTTTCACAGGAACTATTTCAGTTACTTTAACAATATGATAGCCCCATCTCGTTCTTATTATATCGCTTATATCCCCAACCTTTGCATTGAACATAAATTGATCAATTTCTCTATACGCCTGACCTCTACCATAATATCCAGCATCCCCGTTCCTTTCGTTTGAGAATTTATCATCTGAATGTCTCTTGGCAAGTTCAGCAAAATCATAGCCTTGTTTCAAACTGTCAAGCACAGCCTTCATCTCATTATAAAGATTTAAAGTATCCTCAGGGGTAGCCTTTCTATCTACTTTCTTTCCAATATGACTGATCCTAACCATCTCAACTCGGGGACGCCTGTCGATAACTTCAATAATATGATATCCAAACTTTGTCCTAACAGGTTCCTTTGTTCTCTCTCCAACTTTCATTGAATAGCACGCATCTTCAAACTCAGGAACCATCATCCCAGCAGTGAAATAATAAAGATCTCCCCTGTTGAAAATTACACTTGGGTCATCGGAAAATTCAAGAGCGACCGAATCCCATGGAGCCCCAGCGTTAAGCTTTTCAATTGCGCTTTTTGCCCTTTTATAAGCCATCGATGTATCAACGGATGAGCCCCCATGAGCTCCACCTGGGATTTCAATTAAAATATGCTTTGCCCTTATCTCCTCTTTTCTTCTATCATAAAGTTGCCTTATGCCAGGATCGACGACTTCCCTTTTTGTAAGGTATGAGAGAGCAAGGGTTGTATAATAATCGTTTATCTCTTTTTGAATATTTGGATCTTTATCAAGTTTTTGTGCTCTTGCCTCAAGAACTTTAAGCTTAAATTTGACTAAAAGATCAAGGTAATTTTTCCTATCCTCAAGCGATTTACTCTTTGCTTTTGCATAACCACCATTATTCTTGGCAAACGATTTTTCAAACTCATCAAGCGTTATTATCTCTTTCCCAACTTTTGCCACATATTCTTTCTTTTCAACCAATCCAATATTTCTCAAAAATGTGCAACTTGAGAAAACAAAAATTAACATAATCAGAGCAACGTTCTTTTTCATTCCACTCACACAGTTTTGTTTTTGATTATTCAATGATTGTAAAACCCGTATATTTATGCAAAACCTTGGGAACTATCACTTTCCCTTCAGGAGTTTGATAATTTTCCAAGAGCGCAACCATCAACCGAGATGTTGCGAGTCCCGAACCATTGAGCGTATGGACGAACTCAGGTTTTGATTTTTTATCCCTTCTAAATCTTATATTCATCCTTCTCGCCTGAAAATCTTCAAAATTACTACAACTTGATGCCTCAAGCCATTTTTTCTCAGCTGGGGACCAAACTTCTATGTCATATGTTTTCGCCGAAGAAAAGCTCATATCCCCTGTGCAAAGCAAAACAACTCTATATGGAATGTTAAGAAGTTGAAGCACTTCCTCAGCATCCCTCACAAGAGCTTCAAGCTCGTCATAAGAAGACTCTGGTGTTGTAAATTTAACAAGCTCAACTTTATTGAACTGATGAACTCTTAAAAATCCACGAGTTTCTCTCCCCCACGACCCCGCCTCACGCCGAAAACATGCAGAATAAGCAACATATTTTTTGGGAAGCTCACTTATATCAAGAATTTCATCACGATGAATATTTGTAACTGGAACTTCAGCAGTTGGTATCAAATATAAATCGTCCTCAGGACAATAATACATATCATCTTTTAACTTCGGAATTTGCCCCGTTCCACGCATCGATGCTTCATTTACAAGAAAAGGGGGAAAAACTTCAACATAACCATGCTTCTGAATGTGAAGATCAAGCATAAAATTTATCAACGCTCTCTCAAGCGTCGCACCTTTCCCAATGTAAACAGGGAAACCACTACCCGTTAACTTAGCCCCACATTCAAAATCAATTATACCAAGCTTCTTACCAAGCGTTAAATGGTCCTTTATCTCAAAATCAAACTCTTGAATCTCACCCCATGTTCTTACAACAACATTATCTTCCTTGTCTTTCCCAATTGGAACAGACTCATGTGGAATGTTTGGAACCCAAAGCAAAAAATTTTCAAGTTCAAGCTCAACCTTTTTAAGTTCGGAATCAATCGCTTTAATTTCATCGGAAACTTTTCTCATTTCCTCAATTAATTCAGTAGCGTCTTTGCCCTGCTTCTTCAAATTTGCTATCTCTTCGGTTACATCATTTCGTCTCGCTTTCAACATATCACCTTTTTTAATCAGCTCCCTTCGCCTCGCATCCAGTCGCAAGATTTCGTCAACATGATCTTTCTCCCCCTTTAATTCAATCGCCCGCCTCACAATATCAGGATTTTCACGAATAAATTTCAAATCAAGCATTCTTTTAACACTGATTTATTTTCAACAAGTTTAACTTTTTACTTTATTTATTTTACCAAAAATAAAGCATAAACTCAAACTTCCTCAAGCCGTGCCTTGAACTCCGAAATCCCATCTTCAACACCATAAGGTTTAAAACCAAGCTCAGCTTCTGCCTTGAAAGTTATAAGTCCAGACTTCAAAGGTCGTGGTGCAATTTGGTTCAACTCCGATGTTTTAACAGGAGTTATAAGCTCCTTATCAAATCCGAAAATTTCTGCAAGTTTTATAGCAAATGTATACCTGTCCACGAAATCCCTTCCCCCAATGTTGTAAACCCCTTCTTTATCAAACTCAACAACCTTCAAAATCGCAAAGGCAAGATCATCAACATAAGTTGGATTCCCAACTTGATCTGTCACGACTTTTATCTTCTCACCTTTTGAAAGCTTCTCATAAAGCCAAAGAGCAAAATTGCTTTTAACATTTTTCCCAACACCATATAAAACATTCGTTCTTAAAATTGCAAACCTTATCCCCCCAATTTTTATTTCATTTTCACTTGCGAGTTTTGTCCTCCCGTAATAATTAATTGGATTTGGGATCGCCTCTTCAGTATATGGACCATTTTTGCCATCAAATATATAATCGGTTGAGATGTGAATTAGCTTTGCATCGACCCTCCTTGCCGAATGAACAAGATTCCTAACCCCTTCAACATTTACCCTCCATGCAAGTTCACGATTTTGCTCACAGCCATCAACATTAGTGTATGCAGCTGTGTTAATTATAACATCTGGGCGGAAATAAACGACAAGGTTTTTAACATCGCTTCTCGATGTTATGTCAAGCATAGTATAATCAAATCCGCCAAAATCAAGGAATGTTCTCGGTTCCTTCGCCGTTGCAAGAATTTCAGAGTTAGTGCTCTTCAAAAATAACTTCAAAACAGCTTGCCCTAAAAGCCCATGCGCTCCAGTCACCATAACCCTCATCTTTTCACAAGCTCCCTAAGTTTATCTATCTCGGTTGAACCTGGAATTGTTGCGTTCAATCCCGCAACATAATTTGCAAACTCGGTCGAAACCAATGGATCCAAAGTTTTCGAATATTTATAAAAGAAAGCCGAACCAAAGACATCACCGCAACCAGTCGGATCGACCACATCAACCTCATAAGCTTTAAAATCCGCCCTTTTAATTTCATCATCAAAATAATAAACCGTTGCGCCAAGGCTCGCTCTTGTTATCACCATCGCCCTAACGCCAAGATTTAAAACATTCTCCGCAAGCATATCATCATTCCACCATCCCTCGCCGATCGATCTTGCTTCAAATTCGTTCATTTGAACTGTGTCAACATTTTCAAGCCACTCCTTCCAATCAAGCATCCTCCTTCTAAACCTTATATTTCGCTCGTCAACCCCAAGCGTTGCACTGTGAATGTCAAAATGAATATAACCATTGAAATTCTTTCTCAATCGCTTTAAAACCTCAAACTCAATATCAAATCCAGAAATCATATTTATAAAAATTCCATCAACTCCAGCGTCAAGTAAAATTTTTAATCTCTCAAATTCAATTGGCTTCGCAATGTGCATTGAACATTCGGTTCTCTCCTTTCTGTCTTGATAAAAAAGATGAACTCGATTGGTAAACCCCTCAAATTTGAAGATACCATCTGTTACAACATTTGAATAATTTTTTATCCTCTCGATAAATTTATCGTAATCAACATCACCAACCCCGAAAACAGGATAAATTATATCTCCATCATCAACTATATTAGCAAGCGAAGCCAAAGAGAAGAATATACCGCCGTAGCTTTGAACTTCCGTGCCATCTGCCAAGTGAATTACATCAAGACATAAGTGTCCAATAAGTCCATACTTCATAATTTTGAACCTTGCTTTTTAAATTCTTCAAGTTTTCTTTTTAACTCCTCATCTTGTAGGGCAAGTATTTCCACTGCGAGAACAGCCGCATTTATCGCACCCGCTTTTCCAATTGCGACGGTTGCAACAGGTATTCCTGGCGGCATTTGAACAATTGAATAAAGGGCATCGACACCATTTAACTCAGATGCAGGAAGCGGAACACCGATTACAGGCAAAGTCGTATTTGCAGCTATGACCCCCGGTAAATGTGCAGCCATTCCAGCTCCCGCTATTATGACTTTAAAACCATTTGATTCGGCATTTCGAGCAAATTCAATTGTCTCAATAGGATTTCTATGCGCCGATAAAACTTTTTTCTCATAATCAACGCCAAAATATTGGAGATACTTTTCACAAAATTGCATTATCTCCTCATCGCTTTTACTTCCCATTAAAATTGCAACCTTTGGCATAGTTCACAACGCTTTGTTTTTATTGCAATTCTCCTTTAAAAATTCAATGATTTTTTCTTTGTATTTATCCCCAAGAACTTCCCAAGAGTTCACATGCCCAGCTCCATCAACGAGAAGAATTTCACCTTTAAGAGTATAACGATGTAAAACCGTTGAATGCCATGGTTTCACTGTTTCATCATTTTTACCATGAATGTAAAGAATTGGGCATGAAACCCTCTTAACATATTCAAGTGGTGCGACATCATCAATTTTGAAACCAGCGATTCTCTCAACATTCTCAAGAACTTTTTTGGTCAAAAACCTTGATGCAAATTTGAATTTCTTCTCCTGATGTTCAAAAACTAAATCCGAAAAATTTGCAAAACTTCCCTCAGATATAATTGCACTAACCCTGTTATCTATTCCAGCAGTTTGGATTGCAATTGCCCCTCCAAGCGAAACCCCAAAAAGCGCAACTGGAACATCAGGAAATCTCTTTAATAGAAAACTTATCCAATCCGAAATATCAAACTTCTCAAGATAACCATATGTGCAAAACTCCCCACCACTTTCACCATGATAACGAAGATCGACAAGAAGAACATTATATCCAGCCTCTTTTAAAAATTGCGCCCTTTTCAACCCAAAGGCTTTATTCGTATAAGTCCCATGGATGTAGATCACACTTCCAATTGGTTCCTTATCCGCTTGAATTAACCAACCCTTTAAAATTGTGCCATCAAACGATTTTATCTCAACATTTTCGTACTCAAGACCGAGATCCAACGGAGATGTAATCATCTTCCCATCAACCAAAAAATTTTTCTGCTTTGGTTTCAAAATAATTGATGGACCAACAAAATTAACAATGGCAAAATAAGCGAAGAACAGAATCAAAAGTAGAATTAAAATCAAAGTTAGCATTTCACTCCCAATTCACTTTTAGATTTTTCCCCATTGTAAATTCCAATGGCAAACAAAAAGCTCACAGCCATCACTAACACACCCAGAACGAACGGCGATCTTTGACCAAAATTACCGTAAAGAAAACCACCTGTTGATGGACCAAATACACGAGCCAAACTTGATAACGATTGACCTAACCCAAGCGTAACTCCCTGATTTTCAGACTTTGCTTGCCTTGAAATCAAACTTAACACAGTTGGCGTCGTTATCCCGCTACCAAATGTAAAAAAAGTTGTAAAAGTTAAAAATTGAAAAAAATGCACCGAAAATATCATACCAAACAAACCAAAGCACATTAAAAATGTCCCCGCTATTAAAACCCTTTCCTCGCTGAATCTTTTTGTAAATTTTCCAACTAAATAACCCTGCGTCATTACACCTATAATCCCAACATAGCCAAACAACAACCCATTGTGTGAAGCATCAAAATTAAATACATCCTTCGTAAAAAGCGGAAAAACAACATAGTTGATCGATATTCCAAATGTTATCACGAAGAAGGTGAAATAAAGAAAAATTAAAACTTTATTTTGAAACAACCCTGAAATCCCCTGACTATAACTTAACCCACGAGATTCAAATTTACGAGAATGAGGTTCGGGGAGAAATTTTAATGCAAGAAAAAAATTTAAAAGCGAAAGTCCTGAAGCAAAGAATATCGGGAAATTATAACCAAATTTGCTTAAGATCCCACCTATTAATGGTCCAACAACAAAACCTATCCCAAATCCAGCTCCAACTATTCCCATACCTTTTGCCCTTTCCTCAGGTGGAGTTATGTCCGCAATATATGCCTGTGCCGTCGCTATATTTGCCCCCATAAAACCAGCAAGCATCCTTGATAAAAACAAAACCCAAAGCGAATCAGCCAACGCAAAAATTAAATAAGAAACAAATGAGCCGAAAACACTTATAAGTATTACAGGTCTTCTGCCAATTCTATCCGAAATTCTTCCCCATATAGGATTGAAAATAAATTGCATGAATGAGAACGAAGAGACCAGCAAACCAATTTGATACGATTTTGCCCCGAAATTAAGCGCATAAAAAGGCAAAAGCGGAATTACAATCCCAAACCCTATCAAATCTATCAAAACAGTCAAAAAAATAACACCAAGTCGACTCCGCATCAAATCAAGTCGCTTTGTTTTTAAAAAATTTAAAAACAAACGAGCGCTATTCCAAATTTTTATCCAAAATATCATTAAACCATTGAAAATTTCCCTCCAAGCCAACAGAGCATGGGAAACCCCAGCAACATTGTATCCCTTTGACTTTAAACAAAATTAGTGCTATATTAATGGTGAGGTTTTGTTTAAGAAACACAATAAAAATTCTCATGAAAGAAATACTAACGAAGGCAATAAAGAAGGTTACACTCGAACTCATATATGAAGTTGTAGATGAAAGAACGAAGAGCATACTTGAAGTGGTAAACGAGATAAGACGAAGACAGGAAGAGGATTTTAGATATCTTAACAATAAGATAGACACGCAGGTTGGTCAGTTAAGACAGGAAATGGGGCAACTGAGGCAAGAAATGGGACGGGAGATAGGACAATTAAGACAAGAGATAGGACAACTGAGACAGGAAATAACTCAACTTAATCAAAAAATTGATACACAAATAGCCCAACTCAATCAAAAAATTGACTCTCAAATAGCTCAACTCAACCAAAGAATTGATACAGTTATTCAACTTCTCATTGATTTAAAGAAGTGATAGCAAAAAATAGTTAAAAATGTCTATAGATAGATTTCTAAAAGGGGTGCAAGAATTTAACAGCGAGCTTTTCTTCGAGTGCCACGATACACTTGAAGAGATTTGGAACGAAGAACGAAACCCCGAGATAAAAAAATTTTACCACGGACTAATTCACATAGCCGTTGGATTCTATCATCTTACAAATTTAAATTTCCGTGGTGCAACAAGCCAGCTCAAAAAAGCAATTGCTAAACTCAACGATTACCCCGAAATCTATATGAATGTAAAACTTTCAGAGCTTCTCTCAGAAGTTAAATTATGGCTTGAAAAAATAGAAAACACCCCACCCAATGAAAACTTTAACTTTGAAAATTTACCAAAAATAAAACTCGTAGATAAAAATGAAAATCGGTAAATATGAAATTTATGCTATTGAAACAGGTCGTTTCAAGCTTGATGGTGGCGCAATGTTTGGAATTGTACCCAAAACAATATGGGATAAATTAAATCCAAGCGATGATAGAAATAGAATTGAACTTGCCTTAAGAACGCTCTTGATCATTGGAGATAATAAACGAATTCTTGTGGACACTGGCATAGGTAAAAAATGGGAGGAAAAATATGCTGACATCTACGGCATCGATCACACAAAATATACACTTGAAGATTCCCTTGCAAAAATTGGTTTAAAAACAGATGATATAACCGATGTTATATTAACCCATCTACATTTTGACCACGCAGGTGGTGCAACTATGATTGATTCAGATGGAATTATAAGACCAACTTTTAAAAACGCAACTTACTATGTTCAAAAACGCAATCTTGAACTCGCAATGAACCCAAATGAAAAAGATAGAGCGAGCTATCTACCTGAAAATTTTCTTCCATTGATTGAGTTTAATCAACTTGAAATCGTTGATGGGGAATTTGAAATCTTTGATGGAATTGAACTTATCATTTCCGATGGACACACTTTTGGTCAGCAACTTGTTAAAGTTTCGGATGGAACGAGAACAATTGTCTATTGTGGCGATTTAATCCCAACTTCTTCACACATCCCAATACCTTATGTCATGGCTTACGACCTGCAACCTCTTATAACAATGGAAGAAAAGAAAAAACTTTTAAAAAGAGCGGTTGAAGAGAACTGGATTTTATTCTTTGAACATGACCCTTATGCGGACTGCGCCACCGTAAAGCAAGGGAAAAAGTATGTCGAACTTGACACAAGATTTAATATCTCAGAATTCCCTCTTTAACTTTTAAAAGTTTACACAGGAACTTATTCGCTCTTGAACTTGAACTAATTTTTGAATGCCCAAATTTCTATATTCCTGAGATAAGTATAAAAATCCCCGTAAGAGCGATTACAACCCCAGCAATTGTGTGCGAATATCGCTCAAGTCTTTCAAAGTTAATAAGCCTAATTCCAAGATAACCAATTAACGCTTGCCCGATCATCATCAACCAAGTTACAACACTGAAAACTATTACCACTGTAAGAATTCCCGCAAGTTTAAATTTAAGTGAGATAAAGAAGAGCGGGATCAAAGGTTCACAAGGACCAAGAACAAAAATAGCAAACAATGTCCAGACAGTGACAACTTTTTTATTTAAAATTTTTTCATCAACGATCTCATGTTTGTGCGGATGCCTTGCGTGTTTTAACCCCCAAATGGCATAGGCAACCCCAAAACCGATCAAAAGCCATAACCCAACTTCACCACGCAACGCTTCAAGCCCCTCAAGCTTGCTTAACTCCATACCAATAAACAAACCCAAAAGTCCAAGCAAAACGGACGAACCAACATGTCCAATCCCAGCTATAAAGGCTACAAAGATCAATTTCTTTATCGACCATTTCTGCGCCCGTCCTATCATTATAAACGGAAGCCAATGGTCAGGCGCAAGCGCATGAAGAAATGCTATAGATGCGGTACTTATCATAAGAGTTAAAAAGGAAACATCATACATTGAATAGCCCCCTATTTTGTTTGAATCCAAGAAATTAGCTCCTTAAAACTTGGAAATTTCCCATAACTTAAAATTGCAATCCTGAAAATTCTCCCAGCGACCCAAATCATTACTAAAATTGACAAAGCAAGCACAAATATTGTCCCCAAAATTTCCCAAAGCGCTGGCATTTTTATCGGAATCCGTGCAACCATGAATGAAGGAGTAAAGATTGGAATGAAAGATAAAATTTTTATAAATGGCAAATCTGGATTTTGCATAATTAAAAAAGCAAAGGCAATCGGCAAAAACATCAAAATACCCACATATCCAGCAACTTGCTGAGCCTCATACTCCGAATTTACAGGCGCCCCAATCGCAACAAAAATAGCGGAATAAAAAAGATAACCAAGCACAAAATAAATCAAAGAAATACCCAATACCTCAAGATTTATTGATGTAAGTGCATATCCAGAAATAAAATAAAATCCAATCAAAGCCCACACAAGCATTTGAGTTAATCCAACCATGCCAAGCCCAATTATTTTCCCAGCCATCAATTGGTTTGCGGTGCACGATGAAAGAAGAAGCTCAACGACACGATTTGACTTCTCCTCAACTACGCTTCTTATCAACATCTGACCGCCTGTCAAAACAAGTATCATCAGCGCAAAAATAAAAATATAAGAACTGAAAAATATACCTATAAAGTCAGTTTTTTCTTCCTCACCCCTTTTCGAAATTTTTATCGTCGTGTACTTTACAGTTTTTATTATCTGTTTAACTTTATCTTTCCCAACGCCATACTTTTCAAGGTTCGCTCCGATAAGAATTTCGTGCAATACACTTCTAAATCTTTCGAGATCATTCAAGTTTCCAACATTTTGAGCGATATATTGAAAACTTAAGGTATCCTCACCGAAATTTTTTGGTATAATAATATATCCCTCAATTTTACCAGTTATGACCAATTGGTTCGCATATTTTTTAATCTCATTAATATCATCGCTTGATGTAGGTGTTGTTATCTTAACGATGATATAATTTTGTCTGCCATTCGGAAGTTTAAACTCCTCTGAAATTTTTTTATTAAAATCATCAAAAATCCATCCCGACAAATCAACAACCCCGATTACCTTTTGAGTTGCCTTGAATTTTTCCATCAAAACAGTTGGAAGGACTGAAAAAACAAATATAAAAACTGGCATTAAAACCAGTGAAATCAAAAATGTTTTTGTTCTAACCTTCGTTATATACTCCCACCAAGCAATGGAAAAAATTTTTTTCATAAGGCTATTAAATGTCTTTTCAAATTTACACAAAGCAAAAATAAAAAAATCCTGCTTTTTATTCAATAGCTCAGATGGTGTCCTATAACCCAATCCCAATAAAAACAAAAAAGGCGAACTATCTCAACTAATGAGATAATTCGCCTTTGAAAAATTTACACAGGTTTAAAGTTTACCGTTGGGAATTAAACCTGCTCAACTTCCTCAGCAACTTCTTTTTTCACAGCGATCTCAATAACTTCGTCCATCTCCTTTACAAAGTAAAATTCCATTTCACTTCTAACTTGTTCTGGGATTTCTTCAATGTCGGCTTTATTCTTCTCTGGCAATATAACTTTCTTAATTCCCGCTCTATGCGCTGCAAGAACTTTTTCCTTTATTCCGCCGACAGGCAAAACGGCTCCTCGCAATGTAATCTCACCCGTCATAGCGATATCATTACATACCACCCAGCCTTTCAACAAAGAATAAAGAGCCGTTAATATCGTAACTCCCGCCGAAGGTCCATCCTTTGGAATTGCCCCAGCTGGGACATGTATATGAATATCGTATTTATCTTTGAATTCGGGATCTATCCCGAACTCCTCGGCTTTAGAAGCAATATAACTTAACGCTATATGCGCCGATTCTTTCATAACATCGCCAAGCTGACCAGTAAGATGAAGAGCTCCCTTACCTTTCATCTTCGTCGCCTCAACAAATAAAATCTCACCACCAACTGGTGTCCATGCAAGACCCATAGCAATGCCAGGCTTGTTGATCCTTTCCGCAGCTTCATGATAATACTTCGGTTGCCCAAGATATTTAGGAACCACATCTTCAGTTATAGTTGTAGGCTCGGTTTTACCCATGGCAACATCCTTTGCAACCCCACGACATATATCTGCTATCCTCCTTTCAAGGTTTCTAACACCTGCTTCACGAGTATATGAATTGATTATTTTCCTAAGTGCGGAATCCTCAAATTTTATCATGTCTTCCGTCAATCCATGTGCTTTTATCTGCTTCGGGACGAGAAAATATTTTGCAATGTTTAACTTTTCTTCTTCTATATAACTTGGTATCTCAATTATTTCCATCCTATCTCTCAAAGCAGGCGGAATTGGCTCAATCATATTCGCAGTTGCTATAAACATAACTTTTGAAAGGTCAAACGGGACTTCAATATAATGATCACTAAATGAATGATTCTGTTCTGGATCAAGAACCTCAAGCAAAGCAGCTGCAGGATCACCACGGAAATCAGCACCTATTTTATCAACCTCATCAAGCATGAAGACAGGATTATTTGAACCAGCTTTTCTAATCCCTTGGATTATTCTTCCTGGCAAAGCACCGATGTAAGTTCTTCTATGCCCTCTTATCTCAGCTTCATCATGAACCCCACCAAGCGAAATTCTAACAAATTTTCTCCCCAAAGCCTCCGCAATCGATCTTCCAAGTGATGTTTTACCAACACCAGGTGGACCAACAAAGCAAAGTATGGGACCACGCATATCATTCTTCAATTTGCGAACCGCAAGATACTCAAGAATTCTCTTCTTAACCTTTTCAAGTCCATAATGGTCTCTCTCAAGTATTTCCTCGGCTTTCTTTATATCAAGATTGTCTTCCGTTGATATGCTCCAAGGCAATTCTATCAGCCAGTCAAGATAAGTTCTTGAGACTGTATACTCGGCGGAAGATGGATGCATCCGTGATAACCTTTCAAGCTCTTTCAACGCAACCTTTCGAGCTTCCTCAGGCATGTTCGCCTTTTCGATTTTATCCCTCAACTCCCTAATCTCTGCACCTTCTTCATCTTCTCCAAGTTCCCGTTTTATCGCTTTCAATTGCTCCCTAAGGAAATATTCGCGCTGATTCTTTGTGATTTCATCTTGAACCTCAGCTTGGATTTTGCTTCCAAGTTCAAGCCTTTGAGCATGTCGATTTAAAATAAAGTGACACTTCTTCAAGCGTTCCTTTATGTTCACCTGTTCAAGTATCTCTTGCTTTTCAGCAACTGAGACACTTAAAATTGACCCAACTATATCAGGAAGTGCATAAATATCATCAGTACCACTTACCATATTTGCCTGCTCAGGTGTTAAGTCGGGGGAAAGCTCAACAACTTTCTTAAACACATTCTTAATTGCAACTGCAAGAGCTTCAGCTTCGATATCGATTTCACCCTCATCATCAACTTGCTGAATTAATCCCCTCAAATACGGCTCCTGCTGAATAAACGATAAAACTTTCGCCCGATGCAAGCCTTGAACAAATACGCTTTTTGAACCGTCAGGCAAGTTATAAACCTTAAGTATCTTCGCAACCGTTCCAAAGTGGTAAATATCGTTTGGCGTTGGCTTCTCTATCTGTGGCTCTTTCTGTGCAACAATCAAAATTAACTCTCCAGTCTTCCCAGCATCCTCGATCAACTTTATGGTGCTTTCCCTCCCAACGGAAAGGGGCATAAATTGCCTTGGGAAAAACACCGAATTCCTCAACGGTAAAATAGACATCGCCTCAGGGATATGCACATGCTTTTCGGGGCTCTTCGTAAATTTGCTTTCTTCTCCCATGATTGTTTATTACCTTTTGTTTTAATTTGTTGAAAAAATTAACATAACCTCATTACTATGTCCATCAAAATATCTTTATGTTTTTCCTCATCCTCAACTATTTCCCTAAGCAACTTTTTAATCTCATCATTCTCTACTTTATTGATTTGTGCGATGTAATTCTCGTAAATTTCCTTGTCAAACTCAAGATCAGCAACGAGTTTCCTAAAACCTTTTTGGTTGTGAATTGTTTCAGTTTTTACATCAAATATTCTCGGCGATGGATTTACGCTTCCCCCAAGTTCTATAATTTTTTGCCTTAACCTTTCAGCATGCTTTCTTTCCTCTTCTGCAACTTTCTTCAACCTTTCCCTCAAAAAATCAAACGGTATCATCTCGGAATGTTCCTCCAGCATCTTTGCAATAGCAATCTCCTTTGAATAATTTTCATTTAAAATTTTCACAAGCTCTTCCTTTTCAGAAAAATATGGCATAAATAAACTTTTTAAAATTTCAGTAAAACCTTTTTTCCTTGCTTGTGCTTCCATTACCATTTGATTTTTTGGGAATTTGTTTTTACAACCTCTATATAATTTAAAAATTAAAAAAATCCCGCCAAAAGTTGGCGGGATTTTCTGAATTAATCAACCTTGATCTCAATTTCCCGTGGCTTTGCTTCCTCAACTTTCGGAAGTTTTATTGTGAGAACTCCATCTTTAAACTTAGCCTCAACCTTGTCAACTTTCACACTGCCTGGCAGAGCAAACGATCTCGAGAATGAACCATACACTCGCTCAATCCTATGGAAATTCTCACCTTTCGCTTCTTTCTCTTGTTTCTTCTCACCACTTATCGTAAGAATATCATCCTTTATCGTTATCTTAACATCATCCTTGCTAACCCCAGGAATCTCAGCTCTTACGATGTATTCATCATCCGTCTCAGATATATCAACCCTCGGGCTCCAACTTATCATTCTAATTTCTTCGTCCTCGAAACCACGGAAAAATCTGTCAAACATTCTGTTTATTTCTTTTTGAAGGTCAAAGATTTCTGTTGCAAGATCTCTTATTGGGCTCCATCTGATGAGTGTCATGGTTCTTCACCTCCTTACCGATTTTTTATTTTTTGTTTTTGTTCAAACTTCCACTAAAATATAAATTCAAATATTGTGCCACTTTGAAATAATTAAAAATCATTCATTTAGCCACAACGCAAAATCTGTCAGAGTGACAACAATCCCTTGAAATTTTGCCACGCAAATGTCAAAGTGTCAATTCAATATGATTCTTTTAGCATTTTCCCGAAATCTCCACAATTTGTGAATTCTGAAATTATTTTATATTTTTTACAAAAGCAAAAACATTATCACATCACAAAGATGAAAAAGCAACGTCTCAAAAAATTATTTATAATTGCTGCGGTATTTGTTCTTTTTGTTTTAGCAATGGATAAAGCTGTGATGCCATTTTATGTTAACTCAGTTAAATCAATTGAAATGCCAAATCTTATCGGTAAAAAACTTGAAGAAGCAAAGCAAATAATTGATTCCCTAAATCTCAAGCTTGAAAATGTAACCGAGCGACATGATGCGAGATTTCCCGCTGGATATGTGATAATTCAAAACCCAAGACCACAGATGAAGATAAAAGAGGGAAGGCGTGTTTACCTTGTTGTCAGCTCAGGCGAACAAAAAGTTGAGGTTCCATCACTTATTGGAAAGTCGGTTCGTGAGGCTAAATTAACACTTGAAAAGTTCGGATTACGACTTGGTGCTGTTGAATATGACTTCTCCGAGGATTTCCCCGAGGGAGCGATTTTCTCACAGTCAATCCCCGAAAAAGCGAAAGTTTCAATTGGGACACCAGTCTCAGTTGTTGTAAGTTTAGGAGATGCGGAGGGAAAAACACAGGTTCCCAATTTAATCGGAATTCCACTTTCAAAAGTTGAAAGGATTTTAAATGAGGCTGGGCTTCGCATAGGTAAAATTGTTTACGAACCAAGCTCTACGGTTCTACCGAATACCGTAATCGAGCAATTCCCAAGACCTGGCTTTTTTGTTGCTAAAGGTTCATCCGTTGATATCTTCGTTGCTAAGGAACTTTCAGAAATGCAAAAACAAAACTATTGAGAATAGAATGTTTAAACTCGCACCATCTTTACTGTCCGCCGATTTTTCCGATCTCAAAAATGAAATAAAGAAAGCAGAAGAAGGTGGAGCAGACCTTTTTCATCTCGATATAATGGATGGGCATTTCGTTCCGAATTTAACATTTGGACCGATGATAGTTAAAGCGATAAGAAAATTAACTTCCTTGCCCCTTGATTCTCATCTTATGATTTCAAACCCAGACCAATACATAGACGAATTTAGAAACGCTGGCTCGGACATAATAACAGTTCATTATGAGGCGTGCCAACACTTGCATAGAACAATAATGAAAATTAAACAAACCGGCGCAAAAGCTGGCGTCGCTATAAATCCCGCTACGCCTGTTTATGCCGTTGAAGAAATTATCGACTATGTTGATCTCCTGTTGATAATGTCTGTTAACCCCGGCTTCGGGGGACAAAAATTCATTGAAACTTCATTAAGAAAAGTTGTTCAGGCTAAAAAAATCATTACCGAAAGAAATCTTAATGTTGAAATCGAGGTTGATGGCGGGATTGATATCAATAATGTTGAGCTTTTACTTGAAGCTGGGGCTGATATAATCGTCGCTGGCTCATCGGTTTTTAAATCAAATGATGTAACAGAGACAGTTAAAAAATTCAAGAAAAAGTTTCTTGAGTATGAATTTAAAAACAAAACAAAATTTGCGTAGTGAAAAAGATTGTCTTACGAAATGTCAACTCGATTACACCCTTCAGAATAATAGAAAACTCCGGCATAATAATAGAGGGAAAGAAAATAGCAGAGATAGGAAAGCTTGAAGATTTAAGTTTTGAACCAGACGAAGAATATGAATTTTTTGATTTCGAGGGCATGTATGCTGTGCCTGGATTCATCGATCTTCATGTTCACGGTGGACTTGGATATGGTTTTGAGGACGAGGATGAGGATGCACTTTTCAAAATAAGTGAATTTTTCTTCCAGCATGGCACAACTGGTTTACTTGCAACGCTTTACCCAAAGCCAGAAAAAGAATTCATTCGTGAATTGAGACGACTCGCCGATTTTATAGAACAAAACCATTCGAACATCTGGGGCATACATCTTGAAGGTCCATTTTTAAATCCAGAAGAAAGGGGAGCGATGAATCCAGATTACCTTTTGAAACCTTCGCTCGACGCGTGGTATACATTACGAGATGCGGGACGAGGTTTCATAAAAATAATGACAATTGCTCCCGAACTTCCTGGGGCTTATGAAGTCATGCGCGAGGCTGCTCTTGATGGAGTTATATTGTCAATTGGACATTCAATTGCGGATATAGATGAAATTCAAACAGCGATACATAATGGCGCTGCTCATGTGACACATATGTTCAATGCAATGAAACCATTTCACCACCGTGACCCTGGCGTTATAACAGGCTCACTTCTCTTTGATGAGCTTAAAATAGAACTCATCGCTGACGGAATCCATGTACATCCCATGGTGATGAAACTCCTTTACAAAATAAAAGGAGCTTCCGGGATCATACTTATAACCGATGCAATGAAAATGTGTGGACTGCCAGATGGCGAATATGAATTCGCCGATCAAAAAGTTATCGTTAAAGACAAAAAGATATTTCTTGAAGATGGCACTTTAGCTGGAAGTATGCTCACCATGGAACGAGCGGTAAAGGTCATGGTCGAGCTCGTCGATGTTCCAATTACATCAGCAGTTAGAATGGCTTCGCTAAATCCCGCACGCGTCCTTGGTAAAGAACATCGCAAAGGGATACTCGCCACCGGAAAGGATGCTGATATAGTTGTGCTTGATAAAGATTTCAATGTTCATATGACAATTTATGAGGGAGAAATAAAATACAGAAGAGATTAAAAAATGCTCGCGATAATCTTGGCAATCTTCCTGCTCACTAACCCACAATTGAGTAAAAATAAATATGTTTCTTCAGATTTTAAACTTGAAAAAGGCAAACATAACGAATTTGCTCTTATCGTCACCCTAAAACCAACCAATGGGATTCACATAAACTCTGAGCCTGCACCAAGTATAAAATTCAATGACCCACCCGTTGAAATTTTAGAAATCAAATTTGATAAAACAGAAAAAAATTATATCGACACACAAAAACCGATAATTGTTAAGTTAAAAAGCAAAACAAAAAATTTAAAATCATTAAGGGGGGAATTAACATATTTCTATTGTTCTAACTCCGAAGGATGGTGTTCGAAATTCGTTGAAAAATTTGAAGTTAAACCATAACTTGAAATTCACTTGCTTCGCAGAACCAATCTTGCCGAGCGTTCTGCAAGTGTTGTATCAACACATACAATTTTATCAGCGTCAGCAATGAAAATCAAACCCGATTTTAAATCAAGGCTGCGGGGGAATTTTAACCCACCCAGATTTTCAGCTTTAAAAATCTTTTCAACCTTATCACCCACAACCTTTGCGATACCTTTAAGCCCAAGATCGGCAACGAATAAGCAATTTAATGTCGAATCATACTTTACATCAACTGGCGCGATTAGAATATCTTTAATCCCACGCAAAAATTTTACTGTGTCTCTTTTTGAATAAACAACAATTTGACCGAGTTCTGGATCAGTGCAATAAATGTTATACTTATCAACAGATACAGCGGTTGGAAATTTTAATTTTTCAGGATCCGAGAAGGACGAGATAAGATTAAAATTACGGTTAAAAATTTTAATTGCTCCATCATCAATGACATAAAATCTTTCACCATCCGTGGCTATATAATTCGGATACTTTACAAAAAATTGGGCAACACTCATAGTTTTATCGGGATAAACGATTGTTATTTTACCCACATCACAAATATACAAACCATCTTTAAAATGCATTACCCCGCCAGCCCACCTCAAATATGTAAATCTATTTAGAACATTCCCAGTAATATCAAGCACCTGAACCTGTGAATAAAGTTCACTTGAGATTGCAAACTTCGATTCATTGATGACTGCTATCGAATTTATATGATCGAGCAAAGGTTCTTTAACCCTTTTCATATCCTCGATTGTTCTATACTTTTCACGGGATGAAATTATAAAGTAATCGATCTCTGCTTTTCCCTTATCCACACCAAGAATTATAAAGCCAGAGTTAAAATATAAATTTTCTTCCAACACTTTCTTGTCATTTAGATAGACAGTGTATTTTTCAGAAGCGACCTCAATAGATATTGTTCTAAATTTATCCGTTGTTTGAGAAAGCGATGCAAATTTTTTGATTTTTTCTTCCCCTGTTGGCTCAATTATTCCAGTGTAAACAGCGTTGTTGAGCAATTTAACATAATTTCCAGCGCGAAACGAGTAAATATCGTAAACATTAAACAGAATTAAGATATTACCCCCCGAAAATTTTAATTTTACAGTATATTTTGACTTTGGTGGGATTAAAAAATTCAATCCCAAAAGTGATGATTTATTTTCTGATTTTAACTTGAGCCTACCATTTTCGATCTCCCAATCGCCAGATATAGGAATCCATACGCTACTTAGCTTCGAGCCAATGAAATCCTCGGAGAACCATATATTTTGCGCTGTGATATTAAAATGAAGAAGCAAAATTAAAAACTTCAAACCCAATAAACTTCTTAACATTTAAAAGCTTAGCTTTATTTTTCACTAGTATAAATTTGTAAAAATTCAGGTAAATTTCAACTTACGGGCTTTTCAATGAGGCCAAGTTTAACGAGAGCGTCGTAAGCTGCAAATTTTTCGGCTTCCTTCTTGCTTTTGCCTTGCCCCACCCCGACAACTTGTCCCCCAAGTAAAACTTCAACAGTGAAAACCCTTTCATGTTCAGGACCCTCAACATTTACAACTCTGTAAGACACCTCAAGATTTTTCTTATGAGAATATTCAACGAGTATGCTTTTATAATGCTCCTTTGTCGACTCGTAAAAACTTAAATCGAACTCTCCAATTAACTCCTTAAAAACACGAGCTAAAAATTTTTTTGCCTTCTCAAACCCCGAATCAAGATATATTGCCCCAACAATTGCCTCAAACGCATCCGCAAGCATTGAATTATATCCCTGCATTAAGGCTCGCCTGGCAGAGTGGCTTAGAAGTATAAACTCATCAAGCTTCAAAAGATAAGCATACTTAATTAAAATCCCCTTGTTTATAATTCGTGACCTTAAACGAGTTAATCTTCCCTCAGTTGCGAATGGATATGCTTTATATAGAAATTCTCCAGCAACAAGATTTAAAATTGAATCGCCAAGAAACTCAAGCCTCTCATTTGATTCAAGTTTTATTCCATACTTCTGCTTTGCAACAGGAACAAACGATCTGTGCGTCAGCGCTTGAATAAAAATATCCTTGTTATGAATTTTAACTCCAAGAGTTTTTTCAAGCTCTTTAAACTTATCTTTGCTTATCAGTTTCGAATCCCTACGATTTAAAAACGCGTATAGCTTTTTAATTAACTTAATCAAAACTATTCTTCAAACTTTTTGAAAACTATTGAAACATTATGACCACCAAAGCCAAACGAATTTGAAATCGCCGCTTTTACTTCCCTTTCTATCGCTTGATTAGGAACATAGAAAAGGTCACACTCGGGATCTGGATATTCATAATTTATCGTTGGGTGGATTTTGCCTGTGGTTATTGTTAAAATTGTTGCGATTGCCTCAACCGCCCCAGCAGCGCCAAGGAGATGACCTATCATTGATTTTGTCGAATTCACCGCAAGCTTATATGCATGCTCGCCAAAAACAGTTTTAATCGCCTGAGTTTCATTTTTATCATTTTCCTTGGTCGAGGTTCCATGTGCATTGATATAGTCGATGTCCTCAGGTTGAAGTCCAGCATCTTTAAGTGCTATTGACATTGATCTTGCAGCACCTTCACCATTTGGAGCTGGAGCAGTTATATGATACGCATCCGCCGTAAGACCAAAACCCGCTACTTCAGCATAAATTTTTGCACCTCGATTCAAAGCATGTTCAAGCGATTCAAGTATCAAAGTTCCAGCACCCTCACCCATCACAAAACCGTCACGCTGAGCATCAAACGGCCTGCTTGCTTTTTTAGGTTCATCGTTCCTTGTTGAAAGGGCTCTCATAGCATTGAATGAACCAATTCCCATCGGACAAATGGCAGATTCAGCTCCACCAGTTATAACTACATCTGCAAGCCCTCGTTCAATTAACATAACCGCGTCCGTTATCGCATTTGCTGAACTTGCGCAAGCAGAAACAGTCGCATAATTTGGTCCTTTGAAACCATATCTTATTGAAATATATCCAGCAACTATGTCGACAATCATCATTGTCACAGTGAATGGACTTATGTGCCTTGGTGTTCCCGTTTTAAACAACAATTCATGTTGATTATGATAAGTCCACATACCTCCAATTCCAGATGCGTAGACAACAGCTACTCTTTCCTTATCTAATTTTGAATCAGAGTTAAGTCCAGCATCTTGAATTGCCATCTCAGTTGCAGCCATCGCAAACTGGGTGAAAATATCCATCCTTTGGGCAAGCTTTTTATCCATGTAATTTGTAGGATCAAAATTTCTTACCTCAGCTGCAAACTTAGTTGTAAAATTTGTTGTATCAAACTTTGTTATATAATCGACACCACTTTTACCCTCCAACAAACTTTTCCAAAATTCATCAATAGTTAACCCAACGGGCGATATTACGCCCATCCCTGTGACCACAACCCTTTTACGGTTGAACATAATTCAGTGTAATTTTTGTTTTTAACAAAATAAAAAGGGGAGAGACAAACGCTCCCCCGTAAAGATTTTTACGCCTGCCCGAGCTTTTGCTTTAAATAGTTAATCGCATCTCCGACTGTCCTTATCTTCTCCGCATCTTCGTCTGGAACCTGAATACCAAATTCCTTCTCAAATTCCATAACAAGCTCAACAGTGTCAAGCGAATCAGCACCAAGATCATTAATAAAAGACGCCTCGGGGACTACCTTATCCTCACTTACATTCAATTTGTTCACGATTATCTGCTTGACCTTTGCTTCAATGTCCATGTTTTTCTCCTCTTTTTGTTTTTGGTTTTATTTTTATGCAGTTAGACCACCATCAACAACTATAACTTGACCTGTGATATAATCAGATTCAGACGAAGCAAGAAACTTGACAACATACGCAATTTCCTCAGGTTTGGCTATCCTCTTCGCTGGTATCATTTCAAAAAGTCTTTTCTTCTGCTCCTCACTTAATTTTCCCGTCAGCTCCGTTTCAACATAACCTGGCGCAACGACATTCACTTGTATGTTTCTCGAAGCAACTTCTTTCGCTAATGCCTTTGTAAAACCGATAATTCCAGCTTTTGAAGCTGCATAATTTGCCTGTCCAGGGTTACCTATCAATCCAACAACGGAAGCAATATTGATTATTTTTCCCGACCTTTGGCTTATCATATGTTTTATGACTGCTTTTGTAAAATTAAATACTCCCTTTAAATTAGTTTCAATTACATCATCCCAATCACTTTCACTCATCCTGAGCAACAAATTATCTTTTGTAATTCCGGCGTTGTTAATAAGTATATCAATTTTGCCGAAATTTTTCAAAACTTCGTCCACAACCCTTTGAGCATCTTCAAATTTCGAAGAGTCCGCTTGAATTGCCATAGCTTTCGAATTTTTTGAAATCTCGTCAACAACTTCCTGTGCTTGTTGTGCTGAACTTTTATAAGTTATCACAACGGAGCACCCCGCCGAGCCAAGAACTTTAGCAATAGCCCTGCCTATTCCTCTTGAACCACCTGTGACTATAGCAACCTTGTTTTTAAAGTCATCCATTATTTAACCCCGCTTATATTTGAATTTTCCTGCTTCCACTTTTTATAAATCTCTAAAAGCTCTGCATAACCATCTTCACCAAGAACATAGACAAATTCGTTTTTACAAATTTCAACCACCGGCCCAGCGTGATTGTGCACTGCATTTATCCCACAGTATGGCAAATCCTGCGCATGTCCATCATCATAAGTTAAAACACCTTCCCAAAAAGTTAAGGGATAAATACAACAATAAAATGGTTTCAAAGCCCATTTATACATTCCATTTTTTTCTGCAGCGATCTGCAAAACACAATACCCTTCCTTCGTTAAAAATACACACTTACCATTATAAACATTTGTCCCAACACACTTACCCGATGGGAAATCAGCATCATCCCACTCTTCCTTCTCAAACCAAAGCTCAACATCATGCGGTTGAGTTTCATCCATATATTTCAAAATTAAATCCTTGTATTCAAGGATCTTTTCCCTTTCTTTAACATCAACATAAACTCCCCAATAACAGCAAGTTGCACGGCAAACTGGAACATTGCAGAACGGAACAAACCCAGCGGTAAAAACAAGTGTATCTATTTTGTAATTTTTAACTTGAACAATTTCTCTTTCGCTTGCAGAAGTTTTTACTGTGCTTTCCATAGCCTTCGCTTATCCATTAAAGTTTTCGATATCGTTAAGTTTATCAAAGCCAGCTATTTCAACATTTGAAATTATTCTTTTAACCAAACCTTGTAAAACCTTCCCGGGCCCAATTTCATAAAATTTCGTCGCTCCATCTGAAGCCATGTTAATTATGATCTGAGACCAGAGCACCGGGCTTGTTATTTGAAGATAAAGTAGGTTTTTTATTTCTTCAGGTTCAAAGGCAGGTTTTGCGGTCACATTGAAATAAACTGGAATTGATGGTTTGTGAAACTTAACCTCGTCGAGGGCTTCTTTAAGCTTTTCCTTCGCACTTTCCATAAGTGGAGAATGGAAGGCACCGCTTACGACAAGTTCTTTAACCATCTTCGCCCCAGCTTTTTGCGCAAGTTCCATAGCTTTTTTAACTGCTTCAACTTCACCAGATATTACAATTTGTCCAGGGGCATTAAAATTTGCAGGCTGAACTACGCCATCTTTAACTTCTTCACAAATCTCTCTTACTTTCACATCTTCAAGTCCAACAATTGCAGCCATTGTTCCAGGGTTTTCCTCGCCTGCCTTTTGCATCAGCTCACCCCGAAGTTTCACAATTTTTAAGGCATCTTCAAAACTTAACACGCCAGCATAAACAAGCGCTGAATATTCTCCAAGCGAATGACCAGCAGTCATATCAGCTTTTAACTTGCCATTAATAAGCTTTGAAACAATATAGCTATGAACAAAGATCGCTGGCTGAGTGACTTTTGTTCGCTTTAATTCTTCCTCGGGACCTTCAAAACAAATTCTTTTCAATTCAAAACCAAGTATTTCTTCCGCTTCATCAAAAATCTCCCTTGCAATTTGACTGTTTTCATATAAATCCTTCCCCATCCCTACATACTGTGAAGCCTGACCTGGGAATATAAAAGCAACTTTCATTTACCAACTTCATTCTTTATTTTCAATTCCTCCACCATCTCAAATCGCCTGCTGTCCATTTCCTCGCAATACCTTGCGACATCAGGTCTCGGCTTAGGTGGATTAGGAAGCGACCATCTCATTAATACCGCACCCCATGTATAACCAGCACCAAATGCAGACATAACAACCATATGCCCAGGTTTCAATTTCCCACATTCCCAATATTCAGATAAACACAGTGGGATCGTCGCCGCTGTTGTATTTCCATATCGATCGATATTTATCATAACTTTTGATAGATCAAGCCCCATTCTCTCCGCTGTTGCGGTTATTATTCGTAAATTCGCTTGGTGCGGAACAAGCCAATCAATATCTTTGCCCGTTAATCCATTCCTCTCAACTATTTCGGCGGAAACATCCGCCATTCCAACAACCGCAACCTTGAAAACTGCTCTCCCATCTTGGTAAATATAATGCATCTTTTTGTCAACTGTCTCATGACTTGGTGGATTTAAACTCCCACCGCCAGGCATATAGAGATATTTCCCGCCAGACCCATCCATGTAAAAAACATGATCGATAATTCCATACTCAGGGTCATCAGTAGGTTCAAGCAAAACAGCACCTGCAGCGTCGCCAAATAACACGCATGTATTTCTATCAGTATAATCAACGATTGAACTCATTTTATCAGCGCCGACTACAAGAACTTTTTTGTAATTTCCTGACTCTATAAATTGTGCCCCTGTTATCAAAGCATAAATAAATCCAGAACAAGCCGCAGAAAGATCAAACCCCCAAGCTTTTTTCAAACCAAGTTTCTCTTGAATCACCGCTGCAGTTGAAGGAAAAAACATGTCCGGTGTAACTGTCGCAACTATTAACACTTCAATTTCATCAGGCGCAACACCACTGTTTTCAAATAATCTTTTTATGGCTTCAACGGCGAGATCGGATGTTGCTCCTTTTTCAAGAATTCTTCTCTCGCGAATTCCAGTCCTTGTCCTTATCCATTCGTCGCTTGTATCAACCATTTTTTCAAGATCAAAATTTGTAAGAACCTTCTCCGGCACATAGTGCCCAACAGCTGTAATTGTTGCTCTCCTTTGCCCCAATTTTACACCTCCGTCTTAAGTTTGTAATTTTTTAATGCTTCTTTTATCCTCTGATTAATCTTTTTCTGAACCATTTCCTCAGCCCTATAAATCATATTTTTTATGGCCACCGCACTAGAACTTCCATGTCCAATCACGGCAACGCCATTGACACCAAGAAATGGAACACCGCCATACTCTTGATAGTCAAATTCCTTCAACGCCTTCCTTAAGCCACGAGCTAGAAATCCAAATGTTAATTTCCTGAATATATTTTTAACCGCATAATTTCTTAATCTTCTCTTTAAAACCCCAAGAACACTTTCAGCAAATTTTAAAACTATATTACCAACGAAGCCATCACAAACAATCACATCAGCTTTCCCCAGAAGTATATCTCGGCCTTCAACATTACCGATAAAGTTTAATTTACTTTCGGAAAGAAGACGATAAGTTTGCAAAATTACCTCGCTACCCTTGGTGCCTTCCTCTCCAATGTTTAAAAGAGCAACTTTAGGATTTTTTTGCCCAAGCATCATATTTGAATAAATATGCCCCATAATCGCAAATTCAAGCAGATGATGTGGTTTACAATCAACATTAGCCCCGACATCAAGCATTATACTTTTAGTTCCCGCTTCAGTGGGCAACACACTTCCAATTGTTGGTCTTGAAATCCCTTCAATCCTGCCGAGTATAAAAGTTGCAGCTATGAGCACAGCCCCCGTATTTCCCGCGCTTGCAAATGCATCGACTTCACCATCACTATGAAGCTTCATTCCAACAACAATAGACGAATTTTTCTTCCGCCTCAAGGCAATAGTTGGAATATCATCCATCTCTATCACCTGTGGAGCATCAACAATTGAAAAATTAAGTCCCGTGCTCTCATGTTTCTTCAATTCTTCTTTGATCTTTTTCTCATCGCCAACAAAGATAATTTCAAATCGATTATTCGATTCTCTCAAAGCAGCCAATGCACCCTCAACAACAGTTGCTGGCGCATAATCTCCACCCATTGCATCAACTGCGATTTTCAGCTTCCTTGCATTTACTGATTCTGCCATAAAAATGGAAAAATATCTTTGGTTAAAATTAACAACCCCTGAAACGGAAAGTTCCAGGGGTTTAAATTTTAAATTTTTTAAAATGTGTTAGAATTTACTCCTTCGGAGCTATAACAGTTCTGCCATGGTAATATCCGCACTTCGGACAGGCGCGATGTGGAAGTTTAGGCTCGTGACATTGTGGACACTCACTCAAAGTCGGTGCTGTGGGCTTATAATTTGCCCTCCTTTTGTCCCTACGCGACCTTGAGTGTCTGCGCTTTGGATTTGGCATAGATCAATCACCTCTAAATTAATTTTCACTTTCCTTACCTAAATTTTCACTCTCCATAAGCTTTAAAAGAGGAGCCCATCTCGGGTCTATTTCCTCAACTTTACAGGTGCATACTTCAAAATTTAAATTTTTCCCACATTTTGGACAAAGTCCAAGACATTCTTCATAACAAAGTAACTTCATCGGAACAGAAAGTAAAACCATCTGCCTGACATCATCAGATATATCAATTTCGTTGGTTTCAGGTGTAATCACAACAACTTCTTCAGGTTCATATTTTTTCGATTCTTCCTCATCGTAAACATAATACATATTGTAACTGTTCTCGAGCACCATATCAAAATCCTCAACACATCTATCACATTGAAATCTTCCAACAGTATAAACATTTGCCTTCAGATAAAATTGACGCTTCGATTTCTCAAGCTTCGCCTCAACATAGACAGGCTTATTAAATCTTTTCTCCTCAAGTTCTAAGTCCGATGGCTTCACTATAAATGTATAAAAATGTTCTCCATCGGACAGCCTTGAAATATTGATTTTCATCAAAGAATCCATCCAAATTTTAAAAATTTTGAATTAAATATAAACAAAAAAGAAGTTATATACAAGCCAAAATGGGATATAGAAGGTAGGGGACAAAAAATAAAAACCCCGGCATCTGCCGGGGCAGTGGGTTTACTTCATAAGAACCATCTTTTTAGTTGCAACATAACTACCCGCGATCATTCTATACAAATAAATTCCACTTGCCACGCGATTCCCATGATCATCCGTGCCATCCCATACAACTTTATACACTCCCGGCTCATACCTTTCACCATCGATCAACCTTCTGACAATCTTCCCTGATGTGTCATAAATTTCAAGCCTCACATCGCAAGATTTCGGCACTGAAAACTCAATACTCGTTGATGGATTAAACGGATTTGGATAATTTTGGCTCAATTTAAATGTAAACGCAACCTCCGAAAGCTGTTCTACCTTCGTCTGTGGATGGCTCCAATTCGGTTTATGGCATTGATCACAGGTCATAACTGACTTGACATTGTCCTTATAAGCTGAACCGTGACATGCAAGGCAACTGCCGACGACACTCGGTGGTTGATATGTCTGCTGGAATTGTCCGCTCTTCCATGCATTTAACAATTCAACTGCTTTCGCTGCAACATCACCTGTTAACCTTCCGCATCTTTCCTTCCTCTCAGTTGAGCCAGCTTTATAGCCAGAAGTGACGCACCAAGTGGTAACTGAAACATGGCATAACGCTGAGCCGCAGCTAGCCTGTGGCAAAGCTTGATTCAAGCGATTATCGTAAAATTGTCCATTTACAGCGTATTGATTGCTTATGTCACTTGGGAATACTGCCTGGGTATACCAACCCATAAGCTCATGGGCAATTTTATCCGTTGTTGCCTTATCACAGAACAAATTAATTGCTGCACAAGCCCCTAACAATGCCCCGCAGGTTGTGCCCCATCCAACAACACCACCATGCCCATAAATCATCATTTCACACAAAGGTAGTAAACTTGTAAACGGTTCCCCAACTTTTTCATGCATCGCATAAAATATCGCTTTAAACGCACCGTAAGAACATCCCTTTCCAGTCCAGTAAAATTGATGTCCCAATTTTCTTACATGCTCTGGATCAAGAATTTCATAAGGCAACGGCCAAGTAATTTGAGCTTGGGCTTTCACAGAATTGGCAAGGTTGATAAGTGAAAAACCTACTGCTCCCCCAATGGTGCTTTTTGCTGCAACTTCAAGAAATTGTTTACGTGTTAATTTTCCTTTCATAGCTAAATATGTGCTTTTGTTTTTGAAATAAAATTTTTGCTTCGGCTATGAAATTGCAAACGCTATGCCAAAAATTTCGCCAACTGTAAATTTCATAACTTTCAACACTTTTATTCCAATCCCCATCTTAGTCTGGCCACAACCGCTTAAATCTTCAACACCATCCTATTGAATTTTTCAACACATAAAGAGCTTTATAGTTAAAAAATTTCCACACCACAGCGAGAATTATCGTTGAAAATTTAAACGGTGATGAACCAATACATCTGCGAATAGAATTAAATTCGCGTTGAAATTTAATCAATTTAGATACATCCTTCTGCATTGGCATTGTAATTGCACTTAATCTAATGTGAACAAAAATAAAATTTTTGGAGAAACCACCATGGTAGCACTTTTCGTATTAGCAACAATTTTAATTTGCATAACAATTGACTATCTGGTTCAAAGAGCCCAGAAAAAACGTGAAGTTTACCAACCTCAGGTTGTGTTAAGCAGTGAAAGTTTTATCCTCCCGCGCGGTTACTTTTTCAGCAAAGCACACACATGGCTTGAACTTCTATTTTCTGGGAAAGTTTATGTCGGTGTTGATGATTTCATCTCAAAGGTACTTGGAAAGGTTGACGCAATTGAAATTTTACCTTTAGGAGAGAAGGTCAAAAAGGGTGAGCCTATATTCAAAATCAAACAAGGCGCTCGGGAACTTACATTCCTTTCACCAGTGACTGGAAAGATAACCGCCATTAATCCAAACATACTCGAGTCACCAGAAACAATTTTAAAAGACCCGTACCTCAATGGTTGGATTCTGATGATTGAGCCAGAGGATGTTGCCTCTGAGGTAAAAAACTTGCTCATTGGAAGTGAAGCTTCCCGGTGGTTGAAAAATGAAATAAAAAGATTCAGAGAGTTCATCAGTAGAGAGGCACCAAAGTTCTCACCGACGCTTGAACCAACCCTTGCAGATGGTGGACTCGTGATAAAAGGAGTTTTGCAAAATGTTGATGAAAAAACTTGGGAAAAATTTGAAAAAGAATTCATAGGACAACTTTAAAAATTAAACTGGGTTCCAAAGATGAAATATGGAATTTTAGTTGACATAACCAGATGCATAGGCTGTTATGCCTGCGAAGAAGCCTGCGCTGAAAGATGGGGCAATCCCATTACGGAAGAGCACAGGCTTTCTGCAATTCAAAACACAGCGGTTGAAGACCATGACGGCATTTATGTTCCACGACTTTGCATGCACTGTGAAAAACCAACATGCGCATCCGTTTGCCCAGTAGGCGCATTTCAAAAAACAAAGCTTGGTCCAGTCGTCTATGATCCATTAAAATGCTTGGGATGCAGATATTGTATACAGGCATGTCCATTCAATGTGCCAAAATATCAGTGGAATAAGCTAAATCCCAAAGTTACTAAATGTGATATGTGTTATGAAAGGATACAAAAAGGTGGAGTTCCTGCTTGCGTTGAAGCATGTCCAGCTGAGGCAAGAACATTTGGAACAAGAGAAGAACTGATAGAAGAAGCAAAAAGAAGAATTAACGAAAACCCCGAAACGTATTACCCTCACATTTTTGGTTTAAAAGAAGCTGGAGGAACATCTATTCTTTACCTCGCGGATAGACCATTGAATAAACTTGGCTTTAAAGTCAACTTGCCCGAAGTTCCACTTTCCCATTTTACAGAACAAATTATGTCCAAAATCCCAAATTACATCTTTTGGGGTGGAACGCTGCTTTTCGGAATCTGGTGGATAACGAAGCGAAGAGATGAAGTTCAACGTCTGCAAAAAAAGCTTAAAGAAATGGAAGAAAACAACAAAAAGGGGAATGGAAAATGAAGATAAAAGTTCCAAAACTTACTTTTTGGGGTTTTGTCTTTTGGATTATAGTTGCACTTGGCATCTACTCGACAATACTTCGTTTTACGAAAGGACTTGGCGCAGCTACAAATTTGAGCGATAATTTCCCGTGGGGATTATGGATTGGATTTGATGTTTTATGTGGCGTTGGGCTTGCAGCTGGTGGATTTGTGATAGCTGCAGCTGTTTACATTTTTAACCTTGAAGAATATAAATCAATTCTGCCATCCGCTATTTTAACTGCTTTCTTAGGCTATCTCCTTGTAATTGTCGCTTTGCTTTATGATCTTGGAAAACCATGGAACATATGGCACCCAATCATAATGTGGAACCCTGAATCAGTTATGTTTGAAGTGGCATGGTGCGTTATGCTTTACACAACGGTTCTCGCCCTCGAATTTAGCCCAATGCTCTTTCAAAAACTTCGACTTGAAAAACCACAAAAAATAATAAAAAGTTTAACTATCCCACTTGTCGTAGCTGGCGTTATACTTTCAACTTTACATCAATCTTCACTTGGCTCACTTTATCTTATAGTTCCCGAAAAACTTCATCCAATTTGGTATTCAAGTAATCTGCCTTACCTTTTCTTTCTCTCCGCTGTTGCTGTTGGCCCAGCAATGGTTACAATTGAATCGTATTTAAGCTCAAGGGCTTTTAAAAGAGAAATAGAAATTCACATATTGGCAAAACTTGCAAAGGTTACCGCAGTTGCATTAATGGTTTACTTTGTCTTGAAGGTTGAAGACATAGTTAACTATAAACTTTTCCCCCACATTTTCAGCCTTGGTTACGAGTCGCTAATGTTCTGGCTTGAATTCGCGATTGGTGTAATTGTGCCGATAGCGCTGCTGACAAACTCAAAAATAAGGGGAAGTAAAAAAGGCTTATTTGTTGCCCAGTTAATTACAGTGCTTGGTTTTATACTCAACAGGTTGAATGTGAGTATTACAGGGCTTGAAAATTATACACAGGCGGGTTATTTCCCGAAATGGACCGAGATATCGGTGACGCTCTTCATAGTCGCGCTTGGTTTTGCAGCATTTAGATTGATAGCGAAACATCTACCCGTTTTTCCACCTGAGGTCGAAGAAAGAAAAATCATCGCAGAAGGTTTTGAAGTTATCCCAATAAGAGAAGTTTTTAAAGATTAAATTTAATTGCCCAGGTGCTCGATAAAAAACTTAAAAACATACATGAAACTACCGCTCTTGAGGTTATCTCACGCTTCGTAGAAAACCTTGAAAGGGTAGATTTCCCAAAGGACAGATTTTATACAAAGTCGCATATATGGATAAAGTCTGAACCTGAGTTTATAAACGTAGGCATAAGCGCCTCAATTGTCTACCTCTTTGCACCAATCACTGAATTAATATTTTTACAAGTCCCCTCGTTTCTCGGCAAAGGCACACCGTGCACATGGATAATGCACAGGGATGGAATTTTAACGGTTCGCTCGCCCTTCCGGGGCGAGCTTCTGGAAATAAATAGAGCATTACTTAAAGATCCCGACCTCGTAAACCAAGACCCCTATTTTGCGGGCTGGCTTTTCAAAATCAGAACAGATGACCCTATTGCCGGATTTATGAAGCATTCCGAATTTTTAGAGCTGTACCGAACTAAAATCGAAATCCTTAAAAAAGAGCTACTTTTAAACCTGACTGAATCAATTAAACCAGTTTCGGTTCCAACACTTCAAGATGGGGGACAGGTCATTGAAACAGTAAAAGAACTTCTTGGAACCAAGCGATATCTTTCACTCGTAAATAAAGTTTTTGAACTTCTTTAAAAAATTGTCCCTTTTTAGAACATCATTTGAGACAAAAATGAAGATAAAACGCAAACTTGCGAGCAAAAATGATTTAAAAACAAGATTTTAAAATGGCACAAAATTTGAGTTTTTAAGAGCATGAAAAGTAAGTAATTTTACCTGGGATGAAAACTATGAAAATTTTTCAAAGTTTAGCATTTAAATTGTTCATTCTCATCTTTATACTTGTGCTTGGGGTGTCAATTATTTTCTCAGCTTTAATTATACAATGGCAAACCAAGCAATTTTTACGCATCTCAACAGAAAACGCAATTAAAACAAGTGATCTTATTAAACGAGCCACGCACCACAGCATGCTCCGTAATCGCAGAGAAGATATTTACCAAATAATAAACATGCTCGGAAAACAACCCGGAATTAAAGTTATCAGAATTTATAATAAACGAGGTGAGATCACTTTCTCAACTATACCTGATGAGGTTGGCAAAGTAATACCAATGGAAAGTGAGGCTTGCAATGTCTGCCATAAAAATGGCAAAATAAATGTCCCAGCAGAAGCATCGCAATTAACCCGCATATTTCACTCCGACGAAGAATACAAAATTCTTGGAGCGATTAATCCAATAAGAAATGAAGAGTCTTGCTACACTGCTGATTGTCACGCACATAAAAAAGAGCAAACAATTCTCGGTGTTCTCGATGTAATGATCTCGCTTAAAGATATGCATAAGAACATAGAACGCCTCAGTGAAATTCAATATATGAGCGGATTGGTGATATTTTTTGTAATCTCGTTCTTTGTTTTAGTTTTCATCTGGAAATTTGTAAATGTGCCATTAAAAAAATTGACATACGGGACAACTGAGATAATGAACGGGAACCTCGATTTCAAACTTGACTTCAAATCAAAAGATGAAATTGGCTTGCTTGCCGAGTCATTCAACAAAATGACCGAAAAATTAAAACAAGCACACGAAGAACTTACAAACTGGGCTAAGCTTCTTGAACAAAAGGTTAATGAGAAGACGGCGGAACTTCAAAGAGCTCACGCATATATGGTGCAAATTGAAAAGATGGCTTCATTGGGAAAACTTGCTGCAACCGTCGCACATGAACTTAATAACCCACTTGAAGGAGTTCTAACATACGCCAAACTTTTAAAGAGAAGACTTCAAAATGGTGAAATTAGCGAAGCGGAGAAAAACGAAATTTTAAACGAGCTTTCAATTATAATTGATGAAACATCTCGATGTGGAAATATAGTTAAAAACCTTCTTCTGTTTTCAAAGCAAAAAGTGGGAGAATTTAAAGATGAGGACATTTGCCAGGTGATAAAAAGAAGCGTCGCTCTAATATCTCATCATCTTCAAATGAACAATATAAAACTTGAACTTGATATCCCCGAAAATCCCGTATTTGTTTTTTGCGATGCACAACAAATTGAACAAATGCTTCTCGCAATGGAAATAAACTCAATTGAAGCAATGCCAGAAGGTGGGACTTTAAGAATCGAACTTAACGAAATTGACAGTGATAAAATTCAAATCAAAGTGACAGATACTGGAATTGGAATACCGGAAGATATCTTGCCCCATATATTTGAACCTTTCTTTACGACGAAAAAAGAGGGCAAGGGAACCGGACTCGGCCTTGCGGTCGCATATGGAATTGCCGAAAGACATAACGGAAGCATAAAAGTTGAATCAAAAGTAAACCAAGGAACAACGTTTACAATTACATTGCCCAAAAAACTAAACATCAGCTATGACGCACAAATTTAGCATTTTAGTTGTTGATGACGAATTTATCGTCAGAGATTCCCTATCAAAATGGTTTACACAAGATGGATATAAAGTTGGCGTAGCGGAAAACGCAGCACAAGCATTAAAACTGATGAATGAAGGACCATGGGATATAATCTTCATTGATATTAAAATGCCCGGAATGGATGGGCTTGAACTTCAAAAAAGGATAAAAGAGATTGACCCGAACGCTATAATTATCATAATTACTGCATTTGCATCTGTTGACTCCGCCGTTCAAGCATTGAAAGAAGGAGCTTACGACTATATCACAAAACCAGTTGACCCAGATTACCTTTCGCACCTTGTTAAAAATGCCCTAAAGCAGAAAAAATTAACGGATGAGAACATTAAACTGCGCGAACATGTATCCGAGCTTGTCATGGGAGAAGAACTCATCGGCGAGAGCCCGCAAATTAAAAAAGTAATCGAACTTGCGAAAACAGTCGCCCCGACAAATACCACCGTAATGATAAGAGGCGAAAGCGGAACAGGTAAGGAACTTGTTGCAAGATTAATTCACGCACACAGCCCAAGAAGATATTTTCCATTTATCTCAGTAAATTGCGGCGCTGTTCCAGATACGCTTCTTGAATCTGAACTCTTCGGACATGAAAAAGGAGCTTTCACAGATGCGCTTTACAGAAGAAAAGGTAAATTTGAACTTGCGGATGGAGGAACAATTTTTCTCGATGAAGTTGGAACCATAAGCTTGAAAATGCAAATCCAACTTCTCCGCGTCCTTGAAACAAAACAATTTACAAGAATTGGTGGGAACGAAATAATAACAAGTGATTTTAGAGTCATTTGCGCAACAAACTCAGACCTTGAACAAGCAGTGAAAGAAGGAAGATTCCGAGAAGACCTTTATTATAGGCTTAATGTTTTCACAATCTTCATCCCACCGCTTAGGGAAAGAAGAAGCGATATCCCATTAATAGCAAAATATTATCTTGAAAAATATGCAACAATGATGCATAAACCAATAACTGAGATCTCACCAGAAGCGATGGATATACTAATACGATACGATTGGCCTGGAAACGTAAGAGAACTAAAAAATGCCATTGAAAGAGCTATGGTGCTTGCGAAACCACCCGCGATAAGACCCCAAGATTTACCAATTCAACTAATCGAAGAAGAACAACCTGAAAATGAAACACTTGAAGCGGTTGAAAAAGCTCATATACTCAAAATTTTAAATAAAACAAATTGGAACATAACACAATCAGCAAAAATTCTCGGCATAGATAGAGTTACACTCTACAACAAAATCGAGAAGTACAATCTGAAGAGAAACAGGGTCGCTTAAAAACTCATGACCTTAACAAAACCATGTAAAATTCTTATAGTCCCAATTTACCCGGTCGATCTTGAACTTGTTCTAACCCTTCCCTCACAACTTAGGGAAATTTTTAAATGTGATGTTTTACTTGATAATACAAATCACCTCAACCTTCTATCTGCTTATGACAGTTCAAGAGAACAGTTCAACTCAACGAAAATAATTTCAATCCTTCTTGAAAAATTCAAAAACTTCAACGGCAAAGTCCTTGGTGTGATCTCAATTGATTTGTTCATCCCCGTGTTGACTTATGTATTCGGAGAAGCACAGCT
Source organism: Candidatus Kryptonium thompsonii (assembly GCA_001442925.1). GTDB lineage: Bacteria > Bacteroidota > Ignavibacteria > Kryptoniales > Kryptoniaceae > Kryptonium > Kryptonium thompsonii. The sequence continues at coordinate 36,998 of LDXX01000007.1, read as the reverse complement.
TAAAGGGAAAGTTTCCATCGTCTCGACATTTAGATTAAACGAAATTACCTATGGTTTCCCCGAAAATAAAAAACTAACTGCGGAGCGACTTTTAAAAGAAGCCGTCCATGAACTTGGACATAATTTTGGGCTTCTACACTGTGAGAATTATCTATGTGTTATGCATTCCTCAACTTCCGTTGAAGAAGTTGATATAAAGACAGCATCATTTTGTGACGAATGCTATAAAAAATTATTTGGGCAAATTTCGACTGAATTCAATGATCACCATAATGGCGAATAGAATTGAATAAACCGTCTCAATCCAACCAAGTTTTTTAAATTTCACCTTTCTCTCAAGCATAAATGTCCCCATGATCGAGTGAATTATCACTGGCAAAAATCCAAGAAAGGTTAGAAGACCTACTGAATTGAAAGCAAACAACGCACTAATCAAAATTAAAATGGCAACATGATAGGCAATGTTATATCTGCCGATGAAAAGTTTTTCACTAAGTGTAAATTTTTCCTTCTTCGTTGCAAGCGCAGATATCTTCATCCTAACATAAACTATCCCGCTCCCAAAGAATATTAAATTTAAAAAGTAAAGCTGAAGCATGATCAGATCAAATCTACCTATACCGACATAATAAGCCGATGGAGCCGTCATCACAAGCACACTCATTGCGAAAAGTTGTCCACCCTGCGTTTTGTCAAGATTTAACTTGGCAAGATAAAGTTGGAGAAAGAAAGCAATCAAGCCTATCAACCCAAATAAAAGCAACCCGTAAAGCTTAAAATAAAAAATCAAAACAAGCGACGGCAAAACAGCAAATGGTAGAAAAACAAGGAAAGATTTTAAAGCATCCTTTACATTTTCAGATGAGATTTTTAACCTCAACTTCGCAAGCATCAACGCAGGCTGATAAGCGAGAAAGATTGAAAGAACGGAAACTAGAAAAAGAACTATTTTTATATCAAATCCACCGCCAATTTTTGCACCCATTAAAAACGGGATGAGCAAAATAGCCCAAGAACCGTGTTCTTTGGGGAAAATTATCATAGAACCATCTTAATTTTTTTAAGTTTTCCGTGCAAACACAACAATATTTTTTGATTCATTAGCTTTAAACTCTCTTTTTAAAAAATCTCCAAAAATTTCAATCTCCTTAAATCCGACCATGCGAAGTTTCCTACATAGATCCTCACTTTTTATCGGCTTAATTCTTGTGGTTATAAGCTTATGGGAGTAATTTTTTGTCTTATCAACTATTAAAACATTAAACTTCAAAAAATCTTTTCTTATCTCAAAAACTTTTAAGCTCGGGGAGCCAACTATCGTAGGTTCAAAATCATAAAAACGGACAAAAATTCTTTCGGGAGTCTCACGAACATTCACTATCCTTTCTTCATTTTCCATAATTTTATCATAGTTCAAAATTTGAGCAATCAAAATTCCATTCGGCACCAAAGCGTTATAAAAATTTCGCAAAGCAATTAACAAATCTTTTTCATTGATCAAATGGGGGAGCGTATTCCCGATGCACAAAACAAGTTCAAATTTTTCTTTATACTTTTCCTTTATCAAAGAAAAATCAAGAACCTCAAACTCCGCTGATACCCCAAATCTTTGGGCAAGTTCCCTCGCCTTTTCGATCATAGATGCGGAAATATCTATCCCAAGAACTTCAACACCGAGCTTTGAAAGAATTATTGAATGAAGCCCAACCCCACAACCAGCATCAAGACATCGGGTAATTTTATATTCACTAACGATGGTTTTGAAAATTTCACTTTCGCTTTCAACCTTGGACGAAAACTCAATCATATCCATATAATCTTCCGAAAGCTCATCGTAAAAATCAGAAGCAGATTTAACTTTACCATATGTTTCAAATTTACCGTTCTCAGGCAAGCTTCAATCTTAAATTATTTTAACAACATCCGCCAACCTCTTTTATACCTTCATAAAAACTTGCGTCCTCAAGAGCTTCCTTTATCATCTCAACGGTTGGCGCACCATAAAATTGACCATTAATTTTGTAAATCCGACACGTCATACCGTAATTTCCACTATCCATATAAGATGGATCAACATCAACACCATTAACTCTTATTGTTGGAGACCCAGGAAATTTATATTTTAAAGCCTCTTCCTCAGTTTTTATCTCAATTTCCTCGATATGATAGTCTTTTATCCTTGCCTTTTCTATCGCTTCCAACAAATTCTCCCTCGCCTTCTTATGATTTGGACAATCGGAAAAGTAAAGAAATTGAATTTTCATCGCTCAAAGTTCTACTTTTTTGCTTTTTTCATTTTAAAAAGATTTTTTAAATTTTCAAAAGTCTAACGAAATCTAACCTTACAAAATGAGAACAATACCTTGCTTAATTTTCGTTCTTATCATCATTGGATGCGCAACCCAAGTTCCACCTTCTGGAGGTCCACTGGACACAACCCCACCTGAAATTGTCAAAACTTATCCCGAAAATGGAACTGTTAACTTTAAAGGTAATTACGTTGAAGTTGAATTCAGCGAATATGTTGATAAACGTTCTGTTCAAGATGCTATTTACATCTCTCCGTACATCCAAGGTGAAATCCAATACAAATGGTCTGGAAGAAAATTAAAACTTGTTTTTCCAGAAAAACTCAAAGATAGCACAACCTATGTTATAACTTTTGGAACCGAAATTAAAGATTTAAACGCTGGCAACAAAATGAAGGAATCATTTACACTTGCTTTCTCAACTGGCTCAGCAATCGATTCGGGCTCAATAGAAGGGAAAATTTTTTCAAACAAAGGGAATTTCATGGTCTTCGCTTACTTAATTGACAAATTAAACCCTGACACACTTTCTCCACTTCACACAAAACCAGATTACGCCACCCAAGCTGGAAGAGACGGCGCCTTCAAATTTCAATTCATTAAACTTGGCAAATATCGATTGTTTGCAATAAATGATAAGACTAAAAACCTTCTTTACGATCCTGGGGAAGATGAATACGGCGTCTTTTGGGAAGATATTGTAATCAACTCAAAAAACCCAATTGCTACGAATGTAATTTTTAAAACCACAATTGAAGACACAAGCAAACCTTTCGTTTCATCGGTGAATGTCCTCGACAATTCGCACATACTTATAAAATTTTCAGAAAAAATAAATCCGGAAAACGCAACGATAAAAATCGAAAAAAACGAAACCGAAACACTTCCACTGATAACCCAAATTTATCCCGATAGCAGTAAAATAATCTTGATTTTATTGGAAAAACTTGACACAAGAAATAAATATCAACTTGCTCTTTCAAAGACAACAGACCTCGCTGGAAATGAACTTGGTGAACATATCTATGAACCTCCAGGTGAATTTGCAGATGATACAACCGCACCCACATTAATTTTTTCAATTCCAGCTGAAGGTGAAAATGATGTAAACCTAAAACCAGAAATTAAACTTTTCTTTGATGATGTTCTACTTTCGGAGCCTAAAATACAGCTATTTGATTCAACGGGAAACGAAATAAAAGTTAAAGCGAAACAAAATTTAAACGAGCTAATCATTGAACCAGAGACAGAACTAAAACCCGATGAGCTTTACACGCTTAAAATCTCTGAAGCTCGTGATCTTAACAACAACATTCAAAAGGACACATTAAAATTATCATTCAAAACCATCAACCCACTAATTTTTGGAGCTATTGAAGGAAGTGTAACCTGCGAAGATACTATATCAAGCGTTATAATTTCAGCGTTTGAAACTTCAACTGGGAAAAAATTTACAACAAAAACAAAATGCAACTCAAAGTTTACAATTGAACAAATTCCACAGGGGAGATATTTGATTGAAGCATTTATCGATTCAAACGGAAATGGAACTTACGATTACGGCAAAGTTTTTCCATTTGCCCCATCAGAGAAGTTTACCGTTTATCCAGATACGGTAAAAGTTAGAGCGAGATGGACAACCGAGAACATAAACATAAAATTTTAATCAAAAACAATCATACATTTTAAAGATTCACCAGCATTCGCAGTTAACATAAAAGCATCAAGTGTATTCTCTATTTTGAACCTATGCGTGACAAGATTTTCTGCTTTTACTATACCTTTACTTATCAAATTTAATGCTTCAGCCGTATCATCAGGACCTGCCGAATAACTTGGGATTATTGAAATCTCGTTGAAATAAATCTCATACGGTTTTATCTCAAGTTTTGCATCATCAGGCGTTGGCGTAAACAAAATCAACTTTCCACCTTTTGCGACAAGCTCGAGACCCATTTTAATTGCCTCAATCGTTCCTGGACCAACTATGACAATATCCGCTCCATAACCGTTTGTGAATTCCAAAACCCTGTCCTTGACATTTTCACTTGAAAAATCAATTACATAATCGGCTCCGTTTTCAATTGCCTTCTCTAATCTATACTTTACTTTATCAACCCCGATGATAATTTCAGCACCATAAAACTTAGCAAGTTTTACATTCACCTGACCCATAAATCCAAGCCCAAGCACAACTATATAATCCCCTTCCCTTATACCTGCTCTCTTAAATGCTTTAACAGAACAAGCAACTGGCTCAACGATGGCGCCATCCTCAAAAGAAACACCATCGGGCAATTTCAACGTATCATTCCTCAAATTAACATTGGGAACTTTTACATATTCAGCAATTCCCCCAGGGATTATCTTTGACTTTCTCCACACATCGCACATGACATAATTTCCACGCTTACAATATCTACATTCCATGCAAGGTGCATGATGGTGAACGAAAACTCTATCGCCTTGTTTAAATTTATTAACCTTGCTTCCAACTTCGACAACTACCCCTGCAAGCTCATGCCCTATCACAAGTGGTGCCTTCTTTTTTATGTACCATTTCATCGTATCACTTGAGCAAATCCCACAGGCTTTAACCTTGACAAGCATTTCATCGTCTCCGATCTCTGGTGTTGGAATTTCCTCAATCCTTATATCTCCAAAATCATACAATTTTGCAACTTTCATTGGCTTGACAAATTTTGTTAAAATTAAAACTTTAAATAATTTAGCAACAAGGTGTTCGTAATTCAAAAAATTTAAATGCAAATGAAGAGAGAATACGTTGTCGCTGTTGACAAATATAATCGCAAACTTGGCGAAGTAGAAAAATTGAAAGCACATCGTGAAGGCATACTACATCGAGCTTTTTCTGTTTTCATTTTTGATTCAAATGGAAATTTAATCCTTCAAAAACGTGCCGAAAATAAATACCATTCACCTCTGCTGTGGAGCAATACATGTTGTGGACACCCAAAACCTGGGGAGAAATCTAAATTCGGAGCTATAAGAAGATTAAAAGAAGAACTTGGAATTGAATGCAAAATCAAAAAATTTGGCACGATAATATACAAACTCAAAGTTGGAGATTTAATTGAGCATGAGTTTAATACACTTTTCTTTGGATTTTACACTGGCAAAATGGAACCAAACCCCGATGAAGTCGCAGATATAAAGCTTGCTAAGTTGGACTTCTTATTATTGGATATAAAGCAAAATCCCGAACTTTACACGCCCTGGTTCCGCTTGATTTTAAACCATTACTCAAAGGAACTGATGGAAATTCAGAAAAAATCTATGGTTCGATTTCATATTTAATTCCACTGCGACTTGCAAGTTTTTCAAACGCCTCGGGAAGTTGAGTTAATTTGAACTTTCCAGTTATAATTTCAACAAGCCTATCTGAATTATCACTTAAAAATTCATAAGCTGATCTTACATCTTTCGATGTAAAATGAAAAACTCCCTTAACTGTTATTTGATCATAATGAAGTTTTGTTGCGTCAAATTTTACCTTTGTTCCTGCAGGTACACCACCAAACAAAATTACCTTGCCACCCTTTGCTACTATATCAACGCTCCTTTCCCAGACATCTGGCTTACCTGTGCATTCAATTACTAAATTTGGTCCCACCCCAGATGTAATTTCTTTTAATCTATCTCCCAAGGCAAATTCAGCAACATTTACAATTTCATCCGCCCCAAACTTTAGTGCAAGATTAAGTCGCTCTGCATGCCTCCCAGCCACGATGAGATGCAAATCAAAAAATTTTTTGATCACAAGGGTAAATAACAAACCAATTGTTCCATCGCCGATTATCAAAACAGAATCGCCTTCTTGAATGTTTAGGTTTCTCACTCCATTCATCACACATGAAACAGGCTCAAGAAAAGATGCTTGTGTAAAGGAAAGATTTTTAGGCTTTATAAACATATTTTTTCGAACAATTCCCGCAGGAACTTTTGCAAATTCTGAATATGCCCCCAAAAAGATACCATCAAACAGATTAACACACAAATTCTCAAAACCTCTTTTACAATAATAGCATTCACCACAGGAAGCGGAATTTGCAAACATAACCTCATCACCTTCCTTAAAATTTTTAACGCCAGCTCCAACCTTGTATACAACACCAGAACATTCATGCCCAAAAAGCATCGGAAATTTAAACTTCGGATGCCCTCTAAGATACATTTTTAAATCGGTTCCACATGTGAGAGCAGATTTAACCTTAACAACAACCTCTCCTTCCAACGGTTCCGGAATTTCAACTTCCCTTATTTCGATCTTCTTTACATCAGTTAAAAACGCACTTAACATTTTTTACTCTGATTTTCTTGCCAAAAGTAAAGCTGGTTTGTATCTCCCGGACATAAGCTCCACTTGAGCAAGATTTAAAAAGTTAAGTATATTTCTCAAGCCAATCTGCTCGGCAAATTCAAATGGTCCAGCAGGAAACCTAACAAGTCGAAATGCAAGATTTATATCATCTTTGCTTGCGAGATCTTCCATCAATGCGTAAAATCCTTCGTTAACAATCATCGCAATGGTTAAAGCAAGAACAACTTTTTGCGTTTCGTTTAACTCATCCTTCCGAGATAAAATTTTTTTGCATATCGTGTCAGCAAGATTCAAAAACTTTTTGCTGAATTTATACTTGATTTTTTCACGCTTTAGAAAATCTTGCACCTTCTTATCCTTCCCAACATAATTATAAAATCCCGAATTTGTCTTTCGCCCAAGCAAACCTGCTTCAACAAGCCACGCTTGAAAAGTAACCGGTCTAAACCTTTCTTCATAATTAAATCTTTCATAAATTGATTTCGAAACAACATAATTCACATCAAGCCCCACATAATCGATCACCTCAAATGGTCCAAGCTCAAGCCCTAAAAGTTTGAAGGCTTGATCTATCTCTTCTATATCAGCAAGTCCAATTTCATAAGCACGCAATGGCTCAAGATAAAAATGCCTTGAAATTCGGTTAACTATAAAGCCGGGCGAATCCTTAACAACCACCGGCGAATGCCCTATATCCTTCAGAAACTTAACTGTTTTCCCCACAACTTCATCAGATGTATTCTGCGTCTTCACAACTTCAACAAGCTTCAAAACATACGGCGGATTGAAAAAATGAGTACCTATAACTCTGTATGGATTCTCCGTTGCTGATGCAATTTTTGTAACCGACAGAGAAGATGTATTGGTCGCAAGTATAGTCGTTGGAGCACACCTATCATCAAGCTCCTGAAAAATTTTGCGTTTAACATCAAGATCTTCAATCACAGCTTCGAAAACGATGTCTGCGGTCATAAAATGCTTTAACTTCGTAGTAGGATGAATCTTTGTTAAAATGTTTCGCAATTGTTCTTTCTTAATCGTTCCAAGCTCAATCGCCCTCTGAAGATGGCGTTTTATATTTTCAAGGGCTCTCTGCAATGTTTCATTAGAAATATCAAACAATATCACATCATAGCCTGCTTGAGCCATAACTTGTGCAATACCGCTTCCCATTCTCCCTGCTCCTACAACTCCAATTGTATTCATTCTCTCCCCAATTCTTTATTTTTAAATGAAACTTCCATCCGAAACCCTGTATCTTCTTATTGCTTGAATCACCGCAGTTTCAAATTCCTCATCTGGATTCTTAACAACAATTTTTACTTTGGCAACCTTAATTTCAGCATACTCAGAACCTTCAAACTTTACACTTATATTAGTCATGTAGCTCCCAATTTTCACCTCAACTTTATCAGTTTTCTTGTCCGCCTTTATAAAATTTTTATTGTTGAGCATTCCCCAAGCCGAAAGTAACGCATCTTCAAGAAATTTAATCCTTTCTATCTTCGAGAGCTTAATTTCAATTGTTGCCTCATCAATTCCGGAAAATCCGGTTGATTTTATTATCAAATCATCCGTTGTATCTCTTTTCACAGAAACCTTATAAAAAATTTTTTCACCAGGATAATAATTTCTGCTATCAAATGACTTTCTCTTCTTAACTTTTGAAGCGATCTCAACAGCTCTATCAATCCCTTCACGAGCAAACTTTAAAGCCTCTTTGACATCAGCAAATGAGCTTGAACTTACAAGCAAAATAGCTAAAGCTACAAAAAATTTAATTTGCAATCGATGTTTCATATTCCTCTTTAAATCTTTTAACAGCATTGAAAATTGTTCTAGCTATCTTCCATTGATTTGTTCCCCCTCTAAGATACCTTTCTTCCTCCGGATTTGAGAGATATCCCATTTCAATAAGAACACTTGGCATCGTTGCACCAACAAGAACATAAAAACCAGCTTGATCTACGCCATTTATTTTGATATCTAAGCCTTTCTTTGCTTCATTGTTCAAAATCTCAGCAAATCTTTCACTATTTTTAACATAAACATTATGCGCCATGGCGGTTAAAATATAGCTTTCATCCGTCAAGCGCTTGTATCTCTCTTCATAATTTTCCTCAAGTTTAATAACCGCATTTTCTCTTTCTGCAATTCTTATGGCGTCCTCAGTTTTCCCAGGCCTTAAAATATAAACCTCAAACCCATTTGCATTGTGTGGTTTATAGGGCATCGAATTACAATGCAAACTTATAAAGAGCTTCCCACCATTTGAGTTTGCAATTTGACCACGCTTGTATAACTCAATGAACTCATCTTCCTCCCTTGTCATCACAACTTTTACACCAAGCGATTCAAGTAAAGATTTCAATTTTTTCGCAACCGCAAGAGTTATATCTTTTTCACGAGTGCCATAAACTCCGATCGCACCAGGATCCTTGCCCCCGTGACCTGCATCGACAACAATAACATCAAGTAAAAATTTCTTCTTAACATCTTCAAGCTTTGAAGTTGCCTCATTTATATAAAGTGATATCAAAATATCAGTGCTTTCTTTATCCGCTATTACTTCGTAATGTTTTATTTTAGGTTTCAATTTGAATGATACTTGAACGGACTGTGAATACGGTATAACCTCAACACCGCCAAATAAATCAGGGGCAGAAAGATTTTTGAAAGCTGAAATATCAACCCTTGCATTTGAAATTGTTATGTTAAACCAATTATCTCTCCCAAGCCAAACCTCATAATCCGTAATTTTCTTTGCAGTCATAATTCGCAAAAGATATCCATTGGTCCTTTTCTCAACTTTCACATCATAGACATCAAATTTCGGTCGCTTTATCTCTACAGCCTTTGGAATTGAAACAGCGATCAAATTATTCTTTTCATCAAATCCAAAATCATGCGGAAAATAGCGACCGAAAACTTCCGAAAAATACTTAACTGGAACAAAAATTTTATCAGCGCCAGAAATTACCTCAACTGGAAATTGCCAAATTTTGACCTCATCCCCCGAAGATACAACAACAAAAGGATTCTCGGATATAAACTTGAAAGTGTAACCCGAAATTTGGAATAAAAATGAACCATTTAATGTGTCAGAAGTATAATCTACTTCAAGAAGTCTTAAAAAGTCGGGCAAAGAAATGTAAAGTGTCCTCGCCTCATAAAAAGCTGGAATTACTTCAACTTTATCGTTTATCCTGACCTTGAAAACATCAGCAATTAGCGTTTCAAAAATTAAAAAAACAAAGACAAAATATTTAAACATCTTTATCATGGACACCTTAAAATTCAACTTTCTTCTTCCCAGCATCAACTTCTTTTATAAATTTTATCAAACCCTTAAAGTAAGTTTCTTGATCATCATACATACACATATGGCTTCCATTTGGACAAAAGAGATAACTTCCATTTTGAACTTGAGTAGCCATCCACTTCATATGCTCTGGATCCATCGTATCATATCTTGCGCCGATGACAAGCGTTGGAACTTTTATCTTGTTCAAATCTTTTGATCTATCCCACTTTTCAAGTCGCCCCGAAATCCCAAATTCACTTGGTCCCTGCATTAAAACATAAATTTTCTCGTTTGTGTGATTGAACGCTCTAACAACAGGATCAGGCCATTCTTCAACAGGTGTTCTCAAAATATGCTTAACATAGTAATGCTTTAGAAGAAGTTCCATATACTTTGGATTTTTATAATCACCTTTTGCCTCAAACTCACGAATTTGTTTCAAAACATCGGGCGGAATATCTTTTGACAAAACTTCATCAGCGTACCTATCATATTCAGGACAGCTTGACATCATATTTGAAATTATCAACGCTTTGAGATTATCCTGATACTTCAAAGCATACTCCATTGCAAGAATACCACCCCAAGAATGACCAAGTAGATAAAAATTATCTTTATTGAGTCCAAGTGCCTTCCTAACTTGTTCAACTTCTTCAACAAATCTTTCCGTCACCCAAAGCGAACTATCATCGGGTTGATCGGAATACCATGAGCCAAGCTGATCATAATAAATGAACTCTATCCCCTCTTGCGGTAAGAAACTCTCGGCACATTCCCAATATTCATGGGTTGAACCAGGCCCACCGTGTAAAAGCAAAACTTTTATCCTTGGGTTATTGCCAAACCTCTTGGTCCATACCTTAAAAGTTCCCTTTGGAGTTTGTACAGGGATTAACTTAACACCACCTGTTTTTATCCCAGTTTCATCGGACTTAAAATATTCTTTTAGCGAAGGAAGTTTTTCACCCCCTGTGCAAGCAAATAAAAAAATTGAAAGCCCAATAAGCAAAGCAACTGCTTTAACCATGTCAAACCTCATTAAATTTTTTAAATAATTTATCAAAACCCACACCAAATATCAAATTTCCCAAAAAATCTTAGCTGAAACAAATATAACTTCGGTTCAAAATAGAAAGGAATTTCAAAAATGTTAAATCTAATTAAAGCCCCGTCAACTTATGAATTTTTTCAACTCTCCTCTCGTGCCTACCACCTTCAAATTCCGTTTCAAGCCAAACTTTAACTATCTCCTTAGCAAGCTCCCACGATATAAGTCTCGCCCCAAATGTTAAGACATTTGCATTATTATGCTGTCTTGAAAGTTTTGCCTCTTCAACAGAACAGCAATTTGCAGCTCTTACCCCTTTAACTTTATTTGCAACTATGGAAACACCAACCCCAGTCCCACATATAAATATCCCCCTTTCACATTCTCCATTTCCAACCGCCTTCGCAGCTGGATAAGCAAAATCAGGATAATCGCTCGAATCAGGAGAAAAACAGCCAAAGTCAACAACTTCATGTCCGAGGGATTTTAACAATTCTTTAAGTCTTTCTTTATACTCAAATCCAGCATGGTCGCTTGCTACTGATATTTTCATAAACCCGAAATTTTTAATTTTAAAAAATAAAAACGCAGGCAAACGCCTGCGACTACAACTAAACTATCATATTTAACACAGAAATTATATCTTATACGGCACAGTTATGCTCTCGCCTATCCAATCATAGCATCCACCCGTTATCGGAATTTTACCATCTTTTATCTTTCTCTTGTTGAAGAAATAATCTTCCTGCGTTGGAACAAGTGTCTCAAGATTCTTTATGCGCTGATTTGCCTCATTTGCGACACTTGGATCAATTCTTTTCGCAAGTTCATAATATTCAACCGCAAGTTGATAAACAAGCTTATCTACAAACTCAATCTTTGTCCAGTCGCCTCCTTTCGTTGTCTTAACGCACTTCGCAACTGCTGCCTCATAAATTTGAGCTATTTCAATATATGGCCTTCCCCAATTTTTATCCTTTGCCATTGCCCTTCTTGCCCAAACCCTTGCCTGCTCAAAATTCTCAAGCTCACGATAACAAACAGCGATATTTAAAATTATTTCTTTTGCATCTGGATTTATCTTTAACGAACGATTATAAGCATCAATTGCTTTTCTGTATTCCCCAATCCTTTGATAACTATAACCAAGGCGGTTCCAATAGATCTCATTGTCGGGAAACTTTTTCGTCAACTTTTCAAGATACGGGATTGAATTTTTGAAGTCTTCAGCACGGATATAAAGATTTGCAATTGTCCATATAAGTTCTGTGTTTTCAGGATCTGTCTCAAGTCGCTTCTTGTTAAGTTCAATCAACTCGGTTATATCCTTCACAAGCATTCTCAGTCTGTCATTTGCAGTCACATTTTGTGGATCTTTATCAAGAACTTTACGATAAAGGTCGATCGCTTTCTCCCTGAAATCAGGATTTTCCTCCATATGTTTTATGTAAAGAACCCCAAGGCGATCAATGTAATAAAATTCAGTATGTTCGAAATCAAGCTCAATTCCTTTTTCATATGCCACTATTGCCTCGCTGTCCCTACCTGTGTAGTAGTTTTCAAGAACATAAGCCTTCCGCAAATAATATTCCGACGCATTTTCAGGATGATACTTTATTGCATTATCATAAATTATTAAAAGAGTATCTGCATACCCACGCCTCTTTTCCTCTGGCGCCTCCTCGTAAAACTTCAAATAAATTTTTTCCATCGCTTTATAAAGCGTTTTAAACCTCGTTGGTTGCATCTCCATAACTTTCCATCCATACGGAACTGCACTAACATAATCCCCAGTTTTAAAATACTCAAAGAACAAAGACCAATTCTTTAAAACCTCGATCGAATCTTGTTGAGTCCCCTGTGCATAAACTATACCTGAAATAAAAAAAAGCGTTAAAAATGTTAAAACCGACCTTTTCATTTTGTTAATCCTCAAGTTTTTGTTTTACAAACCAAATTTCTCCTGTGTTAACACCAATTGATATTCTTAAAATTCTATCTCTCACTATATCAAGATCACCTCTGAAACCATATTCAATTGATAAATTCACTCTCGTATCAAAACTCACAGGGAAACCAAATCCAACAGCGAAAAACAGCTCATTAACTTGTTTCTCATTTATTTTAAAATATGTTTTGTTATAAAAAATTCCAAATCTGTATGATGTCTTTTCAAAAAATCCCGCAATTACTTCCCTAGACGGCAAAATTTCAAGCCCAGCACCAACTCTTACTGCATTCGTTATCTCCTTCGGATGTTCACCATTAATGCGAAACTTTTCCCAATTTTGATAATAGACATCACTTGAGAATTGAACCCTATCACCGATAAAATAACTGAATCCGAATCCAGCTCTATATGGTAATTGAGAAGTTAGTTCGTTAACCTCTGAAACAGTTGAGCTACCCACAACAGGAACTGAATACTCAACCGTTGTCAATCCCTTCAAATTAACAGGAGAAGAGAAAACAAATCCTACTGTCAAAGAATTCTTCCCGATGCCAAGCCCATATGCAAGCCCAAGGGTGAAACCAAATCCTCCATAATTTCTTTCACGCCTTATGCTCGAAAAGAAAAACTCAGAGCTTCCAAAATCAGCCTCCCATAAATTAACTATCGTTCCAAAATAATACTCACCCCTAACCCCAAAGCTTAACTTGTTGAAGGGTCGAAATGAAAATCCCAAAATAAAACTTGAAATCCCACCCTCACCTTTATAACTCTGCGAAAAATATCTGTTCTCCAAAACCGAATCCTTTTTAATGCTATAATTTACCGTACTAAAGGGCATCACTCCAGTCGCAAATGTTAACCCGTGCCTTTTCCATAACGGGATTGCAAACAAAACACCATCAAAATTTCCGCTCGTTAAAAAAGTATTTTTAACTTTATCCTGCATCGCTGTTCCTTCGTAGAGATAACCACCCGAAATTCTTACCCTTGCAAGCTCGCTCCACAAGGCAGGATTATATCGATTTATATAAATTGGGTCAAAGAGAGCGATCCCAAGCCCACCGAGACCTGCTGTTTTATCAACCGTTGAAAAACGCAAAGTCCCAAGTCCAAACCTTGAATAAATCGAACCTCCTGCAATAGAAATTGAACAAAGGAAAATTGAGAAAATGAAAATCTTGAATTTCATTCTCGCTAAATCTCTGGTTTTGTTGTGTAATAAATTTTTAACTTTGGTTTTCTCTCAACATAATAAAAAGTGAAGCGATCGAAGTTATCCACCTCCGAAAGGCACCTCAGCAAGATTCCATTATTTGGTTCCCCATTTACCCACCGTTGAACTGGAGTTGTAATTGGAATCACATATTCAAGCGTGTCAACCGGATTTTTCAAACCAAGATAATCTCCCTCAAATCCACCGGTTGAGCTCCTCACAAGGTTGATATCAGTAATAAAGCTGGCGATTAATGAATCTCCCCTTTCACCATATTTTCTTTTATCCTTTAAATAAAGTGAAACCTCCGCACGATTTATGATGATGTTTTTCGGAAGCTTTGACACATTAAATCTCAAAATGCTCCGCAAACCAACACCAGCTTGAAGCACAATATAATTTGTATCTATTCTTTCGTTTAACTTCGCAATATAGCCATCACTCCCATAAACAAACCTAATTGTGTCAACTCCACCACCTTCTTTAGGAACCGCAATTTCAAGTGCAGGTGTAAAAAGTGGTGCATCTAACGAATTAAATCCCCATATTACACCATTGCTTTGTGATTTTAGATAAAGCCCATAATTTTTTCCATTCAGCCATTCTCTAACAACTCCCGTATCAATTTTAAAATAATTAACAGAATCAGGAACGCTTTCAAATTCCCCAATAATTCGTGAATCATACAGCGTATCATAATAGTTTGAAAGAACTTTATGAGCAGTGAAATGAACGGGCAAAGTGCTATCTCCCATTACAAACCCAGATTTAAACAACCTCACTTGAGCCCACTCAATTTTTATATCCCTCAACGTGTCAGGAATATCAAAGCGAATTAAAATATCACACGAGATACCATCATAATTTCCAATTAACAAAATATTTGATGATGAATTTGAAATAAAGTTTTGAATGTTTTCAGCGTAAATTTCCACAGAATCTTCGTACACCTTTACATTGAAGAGTTCATTATCTGGCAAAAGTCCAAAACCAACATCGTTTGGTTCCTTGGAGCATCCTATAAGGAAGACCGAAAGCACAAAGATACCAAGTATATTGCTCAAACTTCGTTTTACTTTACTCCCCACAATCCTATTTCTCATCACACATCAATTAATTTTTTTGAATTAAATATTTTCTTGACAATTTCAATTGCTTCTTCCAAATTTTCAGCGACAAAATCGGGCTCAAGATTTTCACTTTTACACTTCTCATATTCCTCTTTGCCATAACCAGTTAAAACAAGTATAGTTGTCGCCCCAGCTGTTTTGCCCGCTTGAATATCAACACATCTATCTCCGATAACGAACGATTTTTTCAAGTCAATATTTTGTTCTCTTGAAGCACGCCGAAGCATACCGTCCTTGGGCTTTCTACATTCACACTCAACTTTGTATTCCCCATTTCCTTCTGTGGGATGATGCGGACAATAATAGTAAGCATCCACCTTTGCGCCCTTCTCAGCGAGTAATTCATCAAGCCGTTTGTGAATTCTATGCAAATCCTCCTCTGTAAAGTAACCTCGAGCGATGCCACTTTGATTCGTAAAGACGATGACCTTTAAGCCAAGCTCATTTGCCTCCTTTATAGCTTCAGCCGAATTTTCTATCAAGACAATCTGTTCGGGGGAAGATAAAAAATTTACATCCTCATTGATCGTTCCATCCCTGTCAAGAAATATAGCTGCGTGGCGTTGATTCATTTTGCTTTAACAGTTCGCGCCTTTTTTTGTGGTGTCATCAATTTCTGATAAAGCTCAACATATTTCTTCGCAGATGTCGTCCATGAAAAGTCCTTTGTCATTCCATTTTTCATCAATTTTAACCATACCTTCCTAATTTTATAAGTTGACAATGCCTTCTTCAATGCTTTCAACAGGTCCTGTCCCGAGTACTTCTCGAATAAAAATCCCGTACCTCGCCCAGTCTTTGAATTAAATTCCTCAACCGTATCAGCAAGCCCACCCGTCTTCCTAACAACTGGAACAGTTCCATATCTCAAACTATACATTTGATTCAAACCGCACGGCTCATATCTTGAAGGCATAAGAAATATATCTGCGCCCGCTTCAATTAAGTGCGCAAGCTCCTCGCTGAACCCGATATGAACTCCAACTTTCTTCGGATACTTTCTCTTTATTTTTTCAAGCATCTCCTCATACTTTGGATCGCCTGTGCCAAGAACAATATATTGAATGTCGAGTTTCATCATTTCATCGATTACTTCTGCAATAAGGTCAAACCCCTTTTGTTCGGCGAGCCGTGAAATTTGAGCAACCACTGGGATTTCTTCATTATATTCAAGCCCAAAATGTTTCAAAAGCGCCTTTTTATTCTCATACTTTGTTTCTATCGTCTGAATGCTATATGGAACAGGAATATATTTATCATTTTCAGGACTCCAGACAGAATAATCAACTCCATTTAAAATTCCATAAACATCTTTTCGTCTCTTTTTAAGAGTAGCTGAAAGCCCCGCCCCAAGTTCATCATCAGAGATTATCTCCTTTGCATATGTCGGACTTACAGTTGTAATGACATCAGAATACAATATCCCAGCTTTAAGGAAGTTAAAGTTACCATTATGCTCTATCTCACGGAAAATCTCATCAGGAAGACCTGACTTATAAAATGATTCTTTCCCGAAAATGCCTTGATAACCAATATTGTGTATCGTTAGAACCGTTTTAACTCCATTAAAAAAAGGTTCATTCTTATAAAGTGTCTTAAGATAAACAGGGACAAGTGCAGTTTGCCAGTCATTACAGTGAATTATATCAGGACGCCATCCAAGTTTTTTCAATGATTCAAGCACTCCCTTGCAAAAAAATATAAACCTTTCGTCATTATCTGAGTAATCTTTTTTCGTCTTAGAGTCAACATAAAGCCCATCACGATTGTAATAAAATTCATTTTCAAGGAAATAAACTTGAACCTTTACCTTTTGTCCAACGATAAAAGATGCCTTGGCACTTCCTCTTTGAAGTTTATCTCCAACTGGAATATCAATCTCCCTTAAACGCACTATCTCGTGGATGCCAAATTTCCGCTCACTTATAAAGCCATACTTTGGCATCATGACCCTTATTTCATGGCCGAGCTCCTTTATAGCTTGAGGAAGAGCAAAAGATACATCCGCAAGCCCACCTGTCTTCGCAAAAGGAACAACTTCACTGGAAAGAAAAAGGATATTAAGGGGCTGGGTCATTAAAAACTCCTTATGAATTTTTAAATTTTTCTGCGAAGACATAAAATTTTTTTAAAATTTAGCAAAAAAAATCATAATAACCAAAGGTTGAAATTAGGACATCAAAATGATCAATTGAAAGATATTAAATTATACCCCTTATTAGCTTATTTCCCCAGCAATAGGTTTATAAAATTCTTCAACGACTTTCTTAGTATCATCCCCATATTTACCAAACAAAAACATCAATTTTACAAGCGCTGCTTCCGTTGTCATATCCTTGCAACTTAATGCTCCTGCATCAAGCGCATCTTTTCCGCACTGATAAAGCGTAAGATCCACTTTCCCATAAACAGCTTGAGTTGAAATTGCAACGACTCTACCCATTTCAACCGCAGATTTAATAAATGGAATCAAAGACCTGCCCTCTATATTAGGGAGATTGCCGGAACCAAACGCTTCAAGCACAAACCCTTGAACATCTAAATTCAACAAAGATATGAGATAATCAATTTTTAAAGAAGGAAAAATTTTCACGCAAAAAACCTTGTCCGAGAAATTTTTTAAGACATTTAATTTCCCTCCCTCACGCTTCAAGAAATTTTCCTTGTAAATCTCTATCCCAACCCCAACCTCCGCAAGCGGTGGATAATTTGGCGAGTCAAACGCATCAAACCCCCAAATGTTCAACTTCTTTGTTCTATTCCCACGGAACAATTTATTGTTGAAGAAAATACCAACCTCTGGAATTGAAAATGTTGCAAGTTCAACAGCATTTATAAGATTATTTCTCGCATCTGTTCTTATCTCGGAAAGCGGACGCTGGGAACCAGTTAGAATAACTGGTTTTGAAAGGCCATCAAGCATAAAAGAAAGAGCAGTGGCGGTATAAACCATCGTGTCAGTCCCGTGGGTTATCACAAAACCATCAAATCGTTCATAGTTTGCGCTGATCACATCAGCAATTTTAATCCAGTGCTCAATTCCAATGTTTGACGAATCAATATTCGCAACTATGTGAGATTCAATCTCAGCGATTCGTTTAACCTCGGGAACAAATTCAAGAATTTTCTGAACAAACGCACTTGGAGCGAGCGTCCCATCTTTCAAAGCCATACCGAAAGTTCCGCCGGTGTGAATAAGAAGGATTCGTTTCATATGTTCAACATAAA
This sequence comes from Candidatus Kryptonium thompsonii, assembly GCA_001442925.1. Lineage (GTDB taxonomy): Bacteria > Bacteroidota > Ignavibacteria > Kryptoniales > Kryptoniaceae > Kryptonium > Kryptonium thompsonii. Next base: position 18,470 of record LDXX01000007.1, on the reverse strand, counting down.
TCAAATATTACCGACCATATAAACCCGTTATCCTTGCCTCCCCAAGAATATGTCCCTTTGCCTTAGCCTCAACTTGCTCAGCTGTCGCTCCGGAATTCAGCCCGAGTGTTTCGATATCGAGGGCATAGAGTTTAAAAATATAACGATGCGGTTTGTGTCCACGCGGAGGGCATGGTCCACCATATCCAATTCTACCAAAATCATTTATCCCTTGTTTAATCTTATTATCAACGAGACCAACTTTTTTCACATTCTCAGCAAGCTTTGTCACATTTGCTGGAATATCGTAGATAACCCAGTGTATAAATGTTCCTCCCGGGGCATCTGGATCCTCACAGATCAGAGCGAAACTTTTGGTTCCAGCTGGAACATTCTCCCAACTTAGCTCCGGTGAATAATCCTGCCCATCGCAGGTAAACTTTTTTGGAATCGTTTCACCGTCTTTAAATGCTGTTGATTTGATAGTGAACATCTTTTCACCCCCTCTTTTTTGAGCATTGGTTTGAGTTATGATAAGAAAACAAAGGAAAAACAGAAAAATGTATTTCATCTTCATATGCGATCAAAAATTTATTTTTCACCGCTAAATTAATTAAACAAATTTTGGCAAATATGCAAATTTGCTACTTCTTGCTATCTTTTTTATATTTTCAACAGCGAAATCAAAAAATATGCTTAAATGAAAAAACTTTTTTCAAACCCTGTAAATATAATCCTCGGCGGTATTCTAATCGCGCTTTTACTTTACCTTATATTCGCTGAAAAAGGGCTTATGAAACGGATAAGAGTTGAAATTGAATTAAACAAATTGAAAAAGAAGATCGAGATATTGGAGAGGGAAAACGCATCTCTAAAACAGAAGATTCACAAACTTGAAACAGACCCTAAAGAAATCGAAAGGATAGCCCGCGAAAAATACGGCATGGCAAGGGAAGGTGAAGAAGTTTACAATATAAAAGAAAAGTAAATTATTCATTCCCAAAAATGAAAACCGAAAAAATTTACCCGCCACTCGCGGACAGAATAAGACCGAAAACACTTGATGAGTTTGTGGGGCAGGAACACATAATCGGTCCTGGAAAGCCTTTGCGAATAATGATTGAAACTGGTGAAATCCAATCGATGATCCTGTGGGGTCCACCTGGGGTTGGGAAAACAACGCTTGCTAAAATAATTGCTGAAAAAGTCAATGCTGATTTCTTTCAAATAAATGCGGTTCTGTCGGGTACAAAAGAAATAAAAGAAATCATTGAAAAAGCTGAAAAAAATCTAAAATACTACGGGAAAAAGACGATACTTTTCATCGACGAAATCCATAGGTTTAACAAGGCACAGCAAAGCGTCCTTCTTAACAGCGTTGAAAAAGGAACAATTATACTCATAGGCGCAACAACAGAAAATCCTTCATTTGAAATAATATCGCCACTGTTATCAAGATGCCAAGTTTTTGTACTTGAACCGTTTGGAGTCAAAGAGCTTGAGACAATTCTCCAGCGAGCCCTGACAAATGACGAAATACTTTCAAAGTTTAAAATCCACATTGAGGATAAGGAAACACTCTTTCTCTATTCAGGGGGAGACGCACGAGTTATGTTAAACGCACTTGAAGTCGCCGTAAAAATTGCAAAACCAACAGATAAAAACGAGATATTTTTGACGAAAGAAATTATTTCAGAAGCATTTCAACGCAAACATTTTAAATATGACAAAGCAGGAGAAGAACACTATAATTTGATCTCAGCCTTCATAAAAAGTGTTCGTGGAAGCGACCCAGATGCAGCTGTTTATTGGCTTGCCAGAATGTTGCTTGCGGGAGAAGATCCAAAATTTATCGCAAGAAGGTTGATAATTTTAGCAAGCGAAGATATTGGAAATGCGGAACCCTACGCTTTAACACTTGCAACAAGTTGTTTCACTGCTGTCGATTATGTCGGAATGCCAGAAGCTCGAATAATCCTTGCACAAGTTGCAACCTATTTAGCAAGTTGCCCAAAAAGCAACGCAGCATATATTGCAATCGAAGAAGCAATGGAAGACGCGCAAAAGTATGGTGAACTTCCAGTGCCACTCCATCTAAGAAACGCACCAACAAAACTGATGGAAGAACTCGGCTATGGCAAGGGCTATAAATATAGCCATGAGTTCCCGGATCATTTCGTCGAACAACAATTTCTACCAGATGAAATTAAGGATAAAATTTACTACAGGCCCACCGAACTTGGAAGAGAAAAAATTCTAAAAGAGCGACTTGAGAAATTGTGGAATAAAAGAAAACAAAAATAAAAATTCGGATGAAAAAATTCGCTATCGGTGTGGACCTCGGTGGAACATTCATTAAAGCTGGTATAGTTGATGAAACAGGCAACATCGTTCTTGAGGATTCAATACCAACCGAAGCTGAAAAAGGACCTTCACATGTAATTGAACAGATATCAAAAATTGTGAAAAAACTCGCCCAAAATTTCGATGAGGGAGAAATTCTTGGCGTTGGAATTGGAGCACCTGGACAAGTTGACCCTGAAGGTGGAGTCAAATATCCACCTAATTTTCCGGGATGGACGGTTGTTTACTTAGCAAAGGAAGTTGGGAAGATAACAGGTTTAAAGACGATCGTTGACAATGACGCAAATGTCGCTGCAATTGGTGAGGCAAAATTTGGCGCTGGAAAAGAACATCCGAATTTCATAATGGTAACGCTTGGAACAGGTATAGGGGGCGGAATTATAATCGGAGGGAAAATATATCGTGGACCAACGGGCGGAGCCGGAGAAATAGGACACGTCACGATTAACTTTAATGGTCCAAAATGTAACTGTGGAAATTATGGCTGTGCTGAAGCTTATGTTGGCCAAAAATACCTATCATCATGGGTTGCCGAAGAACTCAAGGCGAATTCAAACTCAAAAATAATCGAGCTTATAAGTGGTGACCTTTCAAAAATTGAACCCTATATAATTTCACTTGCAGCAGAACAAGGCGATGAATTTGCAATTAATGTTTGGAAAAAGACTGGATTTTATGTCGGAGTAATGCTTGCTTCCGTTATGAATCTATTTGATATAACTGTTGCAATCATAGGAGGTGGAGTCGCAAAAGCCGGAAAAATTTTATTTGACTCAATCAATGAAACTGTTAAATCAAGAGCATTGAAACCAATTGCAGAAAAAGCCATTGTAATCCCCGCTATGCTTGGAAACAAAGCTGGAATTCTTGGCGCAGGTGCGCTCGCGTTTGAAGAGTTAACTTACACTAGCGTGTAAAGCATATATGCGCTTTCAAAAAGGAATTAGAAAGGGAATTGAATTTGAGATTGAGGAGGTTGGGTTATTTTTCCCGCATTCTTAATAAAGTCTGTGCTAAACACATCCTAAAAAGATTTTGTTATTTGGGACAACCACAGAGGTTACTATTGTATTTTCAGTTTGTAATTTAGCAAGTAAGATAGACGAATTATGGCGAGCCCGCAAGGATGCGGACTCACCACTTATCTATTCAAATATGTGTAATAGATATTGTGTACTCACTTTGCCTATTGGTTGCAGGCTAAAAGGAGGTCAACAATTAGTCTTAAGATAAAATTATTTTTACCATGCATAACCGATGCTTAATGGTGTGCTATATCCTATGCCCGTATAAGGCATTTTCACACCTAAAATCTCTATACTTCCAAAGTAATACATTACTTCTATACCTACACTAATTGAAAAATTCTTTTTACTTCCTAAAAGCCATCTGTAACCTACCCCACCCCTAGGACCAAAAGTGAAAGAAGAGGCCCTTTCCGATGCATATGTAGCTGATAAAAATAACGCATCTACTCCAACGCTCCAATAACCACCTTCTGGTGCCGTGGGGTTTTCTCCTTTGAAACTGAAGAACCACTTTCTATAACTTCCTCCTGCACCAACAGCGCTCCAGCTCCAATCTACAATCTTGTGACCCCAATATAGAGCTTCCACAGCCCATGCAGAACTTTTATCAATATTCTGTTGGTATTCTACATCAGCAATTCCAAAAATAAGACCCACAGGATTAACAGATACAACCCTTTGTGGGTTTTGGCCAGATGCTGGAGTTACCACAGTTAAAATACCTGCCATTAAAACTACTACCACTACTAAAAATGAAAATTGATTCCTCATTTTATCCTCTTCGTTTAGTTTTTGGTTAATAATGTTTTGATGAATTTCGCTAAACTAAAGACGCACATCTTCAGTAAAATGTGGATCTTCCTTGAATCATCCACTCGATTTTATGTTTTCTGACGTGATGCATTGCAACTAATTTGTTCATATTTGAACTCTTGTTTTTATCAATTTTTTACACAAAAATATGAGCCGATGTCAGGAATAAGGAAGGTTCCTCAATTATTTAACCAATATCATCTGAAACCTTAGGTATATCAAACTTAATAACAATACCTAAATTAAATTGATTCGGTATTATCTTCCCTTCTTTCTATAAACATCAAGTATCACTCCGCCCTCCCTATACACTGCAAGACCTCCATCTGTCCCAATCCATTTGTTTCCTTGTGAATCTATTGCGATTGCATAAACATTATTATTTGGTAAACCTGAATTTGAAGTATTAACAACACTCCACTTTACTCCGTCAAACTTTGATAATCCTCCTCTCCATGTTCCAATCCATTTGTTGCCTTACCCATCCATTGCAATTGCATAAACATAATTACTTGGCAGACCTGAATTCGAAGTGTTATAAACTGTCCAATTTACCCTATCAAACTTTGCAAGTCCTCTACTTGTCCCAATCCATCTGCTTCCCTTGGAATCTATTGCTATTGCAAAAATAGTGTCACTTGGCAGACTTGAATTTGAAGTATTGTAAACAGTCCAATTTAGGCCATCAAACTTCACTAACCCTCCCCAATCTGTCCCAATCCATTTATTACCTTGACCATCTATCGCAATCGCAAGAACCCAATTACTTGGCAGACCTGAATTTGCCTTATTATAGTGAACCTTTTCACCAGTAACCATGTTTAACTTAACTAAACCACCACCTTCTGTCCCAACCCAAATGTAATCACCCTCAAACGCAAGCGCTTGAATATAATTTCCAGCAGTGAAATTAACCCACTCGGGACTTTGAGCAAATGAAAAATTGAAAACCAAAAAATGAAAAAAAGCGAAGATAAAATTCCTTTCTTCATGGTTTCCCTCTATTTAGTTTAACTTGCTAAAATTTTAAAAATAACTCCACTTTTTGTTAAGACCACCAAACCCTACTATCATAAGCTAATTCACATACAAGTGAGTCACTTCACCAACACCATCTTCTTTACACTTGAAAATTTATCCGTGATCAACCTGTAAAAATACACCCCACTCACCAAATCCCCACCATCAAACCTGACACGATACCTCCCAACCTCCAACCTCTCATCAAGAATTGTCTTAACCTTCCTACCCAAAACATCATATACCTCAAGCCTAACATCCGTAACCTCGGCTATATCAAACTCAATCACAGTCGCAGGATTAAATGGATTCGGATAATTTTGATAAAGCGAAAACTCCCTCGGTATTATCTCTCCTTTCTCATAAACATCAAGTATTACCCCACCCTCTTTATACACTGATAATCCTCCAGCTGTCCCAATCCATTTGTTCCCTTGTCTATCTATTGCTATCGCACAAACATAATTATATGGTAGGCCTGAATTTGATGAACTATAAACAGTCCAATTTACACTATCAAACTTCACTAACCCTCCTCCAGCTGTCCCAACCCATTTGTTCCCTTGTCCATCTATCACTACTGCATGAACATAATCATTTGGCAGACCTGAATTTGATCTGTTATAAACTGTCCAATTTACTCCATCAAACTTCACTAACCCTCCCCACCATGTCCCAATCCATTTATTCCCTTGTCCATCTATCACTATTGCATTAATCCAATTATCTGGAAGACCTGAGTTTAAAGTATTATAAACAGCCCAATTTACTCCATCAAACTTTGCTAAACCTCCTCCTTCTGACCCAATCCATTTGTTCCCTTGTGAATCTATTGCTATTGCAGTAACATAATTAAATGGTGTATTATAAACAGTCCAATTTACACCATCAAACTTCGCTAACCCCCCTCCAGCTGTTCCAACCCATTTGTTGCCTTGGGAATCTATTGCTATTGCACGAACATAATCACCCGGCAGACCTGAATTTGAAAAATTATAAACAGTCCAATTTGTTCCATCAAACTTCGCTAATCCACCCCACCATGTCCCAATCCATTTATTTCCTTGGGAATCTATAGCTATTGCATTAATCCAATCATCTGGAAGACCTGAATTTGATGTGTTATAAACAGTCCACTTTGCCCCATCAAACCTCGCTAATCCTTCCCCATACGTCCCAATCCATTTGTTTCCCTGTCCATCTATCGCTACCGCAGAAACCCAATCACCCGGAAGACCTGAGTTCGAAATTTTATAAACAGTCCAATTTACTCCATCAAACTTAGCTAATCCTCTTCCATCTGTCCCAATCCACTTGTTTCCTTGTGAATCTATGGCTATAGCAGTAACATGATCATCCGGCAGACCTGAGTTTGATGTGTCATAGACAACCCAATTTGTTCCATCAAACTTCGCTAACCCCCCTCCATATGTCCCAATCCATTTATTACCCTGCCCATCTATCGCTATAGCCCAAACATCATTACTTGGCAGACCTGAATTTGAAGTATTATAAACAGTCCAACTTAATCCATCAAACTTCACTAACCCTCTACCTGTTCCAACCCATTTGTTTCCTTGGTCATCTATCACTATTGTATGAATCAAATTATCTGGCAGTTTTGAATTTGATGAGTTATAAATATTCCAACTTAATCCATCAAACTTCACTAATCCCCCTCCCCAAGTCCCAATCCATTTGTTTCCTTGAGCATCTATCACTATCGTAAAAATCCAATTAACCGGCAGATTTGAATTTGAAGTGTTATAAATAGTCCAATTTACTCCATCAAACTTCGCTAATCCTCCAGCTGTCCCAATCCATTTGTTTCCTTGACCATCTATCACTATTGCATGAACATAATTATCTGGCAAACCTGAATTTAATGTGTCATAAACAGTCCAATTTACCCCATCAAACTTTGCTAATCCACCTCTATCTGTCCCAATCCATTTGTTACCCTCCCCATCTATCGCTATCGCATGAACATAATTATCTGGCAAACCTGAATTTGCACTGTTATAGTTAACTTTCTCACCCGTGAGCATATTTAACCTAACTAACCCTCCTTTAGTCCCAACCCAAATGTAATTTCCCTCAACGGTAAGCGAAAGAATATTTTTATTTGCAGTAAAATTAACCCACTCTGGACTTTGTGAAAATAAAAAATTGAAAGCCCAAAAAATGAAGAAAAGTGACGATAGAATTTTTCTAATCATAGTTTCTTTCTCCTTATTTTAATTTTACTCAATTTAACTCACACCTATTACTTCAACTCCTCCTCTCTCACCCTCCACCCTTAAACTTCAAAATCGATGATTATAAGTTAAATAAGTTAACAACTCATTAAAACTTCCACCTCTGAAAGTCTTACCATCAAACCTCAAAAATGAAATAGATAATGTAATATTATCCGAATCAGCTATGTTATAACCACTGCTGACGCTTGCACGATATGACTTGTTTGCATTGTTAAATGCTGAAGATAAACTCAACGATGAATTGAGCTTGTTTGAAAATGCTTTATGCTGAAAACTCAATGTATAGTTATGTGTGAATGATTTTACTGTATCAAAAATACTCGAACTCACAAAACCAGCACTGAAACTGGAACTTAACTCATTGCTTATTACAAAACTCAACCCTAAATTGACAGAGTGCACCAAAGTGGTGTTATTCTTTAGTAAGTAAGATCTATTATCTGAACTCTGTAGTGAATAATTCAAATTTATAGATCTAATAAGTCCTTTAGTAAATCCTTTAGGGTCAAAAACAAAATTGTTATTAAGATTCAGAACATAACTCCTAAAATTAATCCTCGTTGAATCCTTTTTTGAATTATTGGTCATCAAAAGAACATTCCCTGAAATAGTTGTTGTCCAGCCTTTTAAAATTCTGGCATTGATCCCTGCTGTGATAATGTTTCGAGCAGTGGTAAATGATTTTTGTTTAAGCAAATTATCAGTTTGTCTAATATAGGACAAATTCAAATTAACATTTAATATTGTGATATTGTTCATTACAGAAATTTCCTGTATGTCATTATGAAGATAAGACGTCCCTAAAGAATTATATCCTGGTTGAATTCTTCGATAACCAACTTTTGTACTGAATGAACTAAATCTGAGACCCAGTGCAGTATTAAATGCAAAATCATAATTAGTGCTTATGCGCGGTTTATAAATCTTTAAAACGAATGAAGGAATTTTTGATGAATCAATATTAATTTCTTGAGCTCTTAAATCTCTTGTGTAAACACTTCCAGCTGCATCAAAATCAAAACTAATTGCACTCCTCAGAAAAGATATTCTCCCCTTTGCTCCCAAAACTAAATTTTCCTGAGGTACAACTGCATTCTGATTTACGATATTATTTGTGTTGGGAACAATTGTGGTCTGTACCCCAGAACCAATTGAAAAGAAGTTATCGCTTAAATCAAATACCGTTGAATCCTCAACACTTGATATCTTGATCAACGCTTCAAAAGTTGCAGGCCCTGTTACAGTCCAATTATAAAAACCAACATTTGGCTGTTTATCTGCTATTAGCTCAAACGTTGCTCCCCCATCCCTAGATATTTCAATTTTAACTGCACCACCAACATTATATGAATTCCAAGTGATTGTTACAACCGAACCGATATTAAGTACATCCCTCCCATTTGGTGATAGAACTGTTATACTTTTATGGCTTTGATCTAATGAAGATATCTCATCCTTCGCCCTTACAAAGATTAAATCAAGATAACTTACAGACTCATTCCCATACCCTATTTTTGACGCAAAAAGAAATCTCTTAAAACTACCATCCTGAGCACCTCCGGGAACTGCCCGTTTTGTGAAACCAGCAGCAGTTGAAAAGCGAAAATTTCCCGGATTTATATCAATGCCACCTCCACGAATTAGAATACCACTCAATGTATATTTTGAGTATTCAGTGCTGAAATCTCCCAGATGTAATGAACCCCACGACCACCTCGGATTTATTCCAAATTGATTAATATCCTGCCTTGCGGAACTTCCTTCAGTGGAAATTAAAAATTCAAATGGAATTTGAATCAAATTAAATAAACTAATTGTCGGTCTGAAAAATAGTCTTCCTGTATTGTTAGGTCTTCTGGCATATTCACTGGTCGTTGTATAATATTCTCCGTACCCTCCTATCTCACCACTAATTTTGAAATTCCTTTTAATGAAATTATAACCCTCACCCCAAATGCCTTGTTGTGCAAACAGAGAAATACTAAACATCAAAATAAAAACTGAAATAAATATGATATATAACCTCATAGATCCCTCTGATTTTTTTAATATTTGACTAAAACAATTGGACTGAAAGATATCGGAGACTCATTATTCTTGAATACCGCCTTAATTCCATATTGATACTCACCCTGATATATTAACTCAGTATCTGTGAAATTGACTTTATCTGGACCGACTGAAGCAAAATTCTCAAATTTCCCACCGTTAACCCTTTTGTAAATTACATAATATTCCACCTCACTCTTCGGCTTCATCCAGGTAAGTATGATAGCCTTTTTCTGACTATCGTAACTGGCATTTAATCCTTCAATTTGAAAAACTTTAATACTTTGATTTACCTTAACACCGACTGATGGAGATAATTCTGACTTATTTCCTGAACTATCTACTGCTTGAAGTGCATATGAATAAAAATTAGGACCAGTTACAGTGTTATCGATAATTTTCTTTTTATTTAGTGATTCTCTGCTTAGAACAAGAATTTGAGTCCAATCTTTTTCTTTACCTCCTTTTCTGAATATAATATATTTAGCTACATCATCACTTAAACTCGGAATAATATCTAAAACAACAGACGAATCCGTTACAAGATAATCTGAAATGAGTGGTGGTACAGGGGGAACTATATCAGGCTTTACTAATTTTAAAATGTCCGAGCGAGCACTGTGGTTAAAGTTTCTGTCAACCGCAACGATCTGATAATATATTTCCTTCGTAAGGGTATTAAGATTTAGCGTATCAACAAACACAGTATCTTGAATGGGATATGGAGTTAAATTGCTAAATTCGTGATCAATAGCATTAGCAAAATATACTCTGTAGCCTGTGATATCAGGATCTTTTCCTAAGGGCCAGTGAAGCCTAACTATACCAAGAGTATCAATACTTCCAGTTAATCCAACCGGTTTAGCTGGTGGGATGGAATCAATAAGAAATCCATACGCTGGCATTGAAACACTTGCATTATTTGCTGTGTCCAAAGCAAAAACTACATAATAATTTTCATTTATAGGATCAGGACTATTATCTGTAAATTTTCTAACAGAAGGTTCAAGTATTTGTGTCGTAAGTGGTTTATACTCTCCTCCAATTGAATTGCTTCTACCAATTATAAAACCTTTCAAATCAGAAGGTGGGTTTTCTATTTTCCACTCAAGCTCTATTTTACCTTTAACATCTTTTATAGAAGTAATTACAGGTGGCTGTGGAGCTGTTCTGTCTCTTCCCATTGCCTCAATTACTTCTGACGGTTCGCTTAACTCAGCAAAAGGAGTGATACCTATCAAACGATATTTGTATGGCAAATAATTTCTTGAGATGGTAGTATCTGTGTAATAAATATATTTATCCTGCTGATTTGGATTCTGAGTCGCCTGAATGTAAGGAGTTTTATTTAGCCGTACCCAGTTTTTGCCATCTTCACTTCTCTCAATCCAGAAAGCAGTAAAAACATTCTGCATATTTTCAACGCTCCATCGCAATTCAATCTGATTTTCCATTTCGTTCTTTTCAAGATTTGGAGCTTTTGGAACTGGAGTTAAAAGCCTCGTATCGACAAAAACGTAACCTGTATCCATTTGGCTTACATCGTAAGGTATAATTACATATAAATATTGCTCATCCTTTTCAAAATTTTTATCAACCACTCTTAAACCTAAACCTTCAGCCACCTGTGCATCCATATCTGCTGTAAATAAAGCAAATGAATAACGAAGTTCCTGTTCCTGTGATAAGGTTCTAATATTTGCAATGTCAAAATTCTGTTCACTAATCCTGAACTGCTTCCCATAAAGCGCCTGCACCGCGATTGGTGCATAAGGATGATCCTGTGGAAATTTTGATTTCCATTCCTCTAATGAGAATGGTTTAATTGTGTCATTGCCGATCTGTTTTGCTTCAACTGGTTTTCTCCCTTCAAGATTCACCCTGTATCTTATAACTTTATAACCCGAAACATTCCCTCTTGTCCATGCTATATGATTTGGCGGAGCCCAACGAATTATAATTTGATCACTTTTAACATTTGCAATTGCATATATATTCCTGACTGAATCAATTGACCGATTACCTTGTTGGGCGACTACATTAAATGTCACTGAAAGAATGAGTGAAAAGATGAATTTTAAAGTATTTTTCACCATTTTATCACCTATAAATATTTATAGTTGGATAATCATAGTTGTAGTCTTTATAATAAGTTGGCACACGATCAGAATTTATGCAGTTTATCGCATTAAATTTAAAACCTACCCTATATGAACCTCTATCTAAATGTCGCCAACTCGATCTCAAAAATCCTATCATCCGTGACCGCAATCGCTCAGGGTAAGCGCTTTGATTGCGTCGTTGACTATTTGGATGACCATTTTGAAGAATGTAATTTGATGTCATAGCCCATAATCTTCTATAATCTGCACTCGCAATTGCGTCGGTTATCATTTCTAATTCCACTTGTTGACTGGTAGATCTTACAGCAGTACCAGCAGTACCATCACCAATTCTACCACCGACAATGAGGTCCCGACTTCCACCAATCCTACCACCGGAACCACTACTTCTTCTACCACCACTGAAAGAACTACTCCAGAGATTAACTCCAATTGAACTCATTATCGATGCATATTGAGCTGAAGAAGATTGACTCTGTGGTAAATACTCACTTTCATCCAAAGGAGGGTCCGCAAAAGTTATTGTAACAGTATAAAATGGTGGAATTCCATATGGTTCTTGAGCTCTTAAGCTTTGTGTTGTACGATATCTAAATTCATTATAGTATTCGTAAATAACTGGATACGCAAAAGTATTGTACCAATTATTTTGGTGACCATCAAGTGTTCTCACTAAAGGTGGAATTCTGTAAGTAGTTAAACCCAACCGATAAGTATGTCCTTCCACATCAAAAATATCAAACAATTCTTGTGTATTAAATGTTGGGTAAAGTACTAATGCTGAGTTGCCTTGGTAAGAATCACCACCCCTAGATTCCCATCTAGTTGAAACAAATGTTAACTGATTAATTTTGCTCTGAAGATTTCTATATCGACTGGTTCTGAAGAAGAATACATAATAAATTTTTTCATTGGGATCAGTTGTGATTCTTCCATCTATTCTCGTTTGTCGAACCTCTACTCCTGGGGCAACTGAAGTACGCGTTCTTAATAATATATTACTGAGTCTCTGAGCATAATAATTTTCAGAGACGGCAGATGCCACTGTTCCAGGTCTTGGTGTTTTCCTTCTGATTAATTGAGCAGCATAAGTTGTTGATGTTTGGAGTCCTGCGGGGATCTGGAATGAGATAGTTTGGGTAGAATTATTATATCTTGCTTCAGTAGTAAGAATTGGTCCCCCATCAACTGGAACAAATTTAACATGATAGCTTATATCGTAGTCTGGAATACTCACATTAAACAAATCAGGCCTTCCTTGCTTTAATTGAATAACCCCTGATCTACACTCATCAATCAGAAAATATCTTTGAGTATGAAATGGATAAGAATAAGCAACGGCGTCCGGTGGAATATGATCAGGGGCATTCCCGGTTGTGAAATTATGACTTAATTCAGCAATTATTTCTGAGCCATCAGCTTTGCGCGCATTTCTCCACTGGCCATCAATAAATTCCTGACCACGAATCCTGATCGTTACATTATAATCTGTTCTAGGTTCTAACATATCAATTGGTACGAGAGCAGCACCAAGTCCATTATCAGCAATCTGTTGTGTACAGGGTACGGTTGATGAGCCTCTCCTGAGTTCAAATCTTTCAATAATAAATCTAAATCTCCGGGTTACTTTACTCCCATCATCACGAACCTGCTCAATTTCAAATGGCGTGTAAACTTCAGCGTTAAAAGCTGCTACGGGGTTAATATATGGATCAACATTTGTTGCTCCGTCTCCAGGAACTAAACTTTCCAGAATTCGAATAGCAGCTAAAGGTGATTCAGTTGGAATACGGCATCTCTCTCCGAGAGTAAACTCAAAACTACAATTTCCTCTGACAAGTCCACCAAGGATATTGTAATAACCACCCACATTACCACTTAACCAGGTAGGATTAGGCAAACCTCCCCGAAGTGCTGCAGCTACTCCAACATCAATTATTTTAAATACTCCGCTGGCAAACCATGCATCAACATTAATACCTATTTCACCTTGTAAATATGCCCACAATTGTCCAGATGCATACCAACCGTTAATACCAATAGGTGTACCTGGTGGAAAACCTTCGCATGTTAAACCCGGATAATTTTTAAACGCCATATCAAATCCAGTTTTTACTAAATCCAATCTTGCAATAAAAGGTCCCAATGATAACCTTCCTATATTTGTTCTACTTCTAAGCCTTGCCCCAAAAGCAAAGCCATTTCCTCTTTCTTGTGCAGTAACATCTCGATCTGGATATCTTATTCCAGTTATACTTCTTACATCATCAGGTAAATCGGGAGCAGGAGGTAAATTCATGCCTACCATAAAATAAGCACTGAATTCAGTGCTATCTAAGCCAGGGATATTAATATTAACATTAATAGGTTCCGTTGGAGTACCAATGTGTATATGCCAGGTGGATGGCGATATATAGAGATTAACTGTGCCTCCTCCCGTGAGAATGCGAAGGTAATTTATGTTAACATCAAATATTCCGCTAAAAATAGTATCCCGAAAATTATAGTTAATCCTTGCTGAACCCCTAATTGGAACATTAGTTCTGTTATTAATGTGAGTTAGGAAGTAAACATCTCCCCTAAGATACATTTGACTGACGCCACCTCCAGAATTAAATTCCGCACCTAATGTTGCATCTGCATTATAAGTTTGACCACCGCCGGTATTTCCGAAAATAACAGTGGCCTCAAATCCAAAAGCAATTGAGTCATTTGGAACGTATGTAACACCACTTAGCGTCCCACCCGGTCTCCCTCTCCCTGTAGTGTCAGCTGTTCCAGCAGTTCTAAGTGACCCAGCATCAGGAAGAGGTGAAGCCCTTCGCATGTGATACCAAGCACCTCCTCCGAAACCATAAATGTCAAGCCCTGGAACTATAGTTATCCCTGGACTAAAGACCGCCTGAGCATCTACAAACCAATATCTATATCCATCTTTGGTGCCGAACTGTGCAGCAACCTGTGCACTAATTGTCGGACGAAATGTTGCACGAACGAACCCTTTAAAACCATTTCCGTAAGTAGGATCTTGATTGTAAAACCTCAGCCCACCATTTAATCGTACAATACCCACATCCCCAGAAATACTTACTGAATCAAATTCAACTCTGTCAAATTCCCAAAATTGCCTTCCGGTTCTTGGGAGATTTAATCTACCAAGAATCGCAAGGGTTGTCGCTGCTGAAAATGTATTTGATTCCCCTGTAAGATTCAAACTTAAATCAAATTCTATTCCAGCTAAATGTACGCTGCTATCCCTTGTAGTAACTCTAACATTCTGTATGGATACTGGAAATCCACCCGTCCGACCTCTATCTGGTGGATTAGGAACATTGGGTGAAAAATCACTTTGTTCCATTGCCAAAAACTTTTGCGGACTTGCGCTTCCAAATCTTACGCAACTATCAGGACAAGCTATATAAGGAGGCCTTGTTTGGAAAGTTAACCCTTGAAATCTTAATCCCGTAAAATTAGTCCGACCCACCGGCGGCAAATCTGCATTTATGTTTAATCTTCCATTCAACACCGCTCTCGCTTGAAATCCTGATCTGTCAATATCTACACGAATATTAGTAGTTGGTTCAAGTTCAAGCGTTGCCTGCCACAAGTTGAAATTTATTCCTGATCGTGGTGGCTCTATTGTGAAATTATAGCTCAAATTCCTACTTGTCGTATCCATACTAAGAACAGACCTGTAAAGTAAAGTAGAATCTGTGAATGAAGTCCCTATCTGACCCGTAAATCCGGCTCGTGAGAATGAAGTTTGAACCATGTCAAAATAAATTGTATCAATCGAAAAGCTCCAGCCATCCAGATTTCCATTTCTCAAAACATTTTCAGCTCTAATATTTGCAGTGAAACCAGTTCTATCAATAATCATATTATTTGCCCTAAAACTTACTCTCTGAGTTGGAGAATCGTAAGTTCTAAACTGCCCAGGAAGTTTTATTTCTACCGTCTTTAAATAAAATCCTTTCCACAAAAGTTGATCGCCTGTGTATCTATAGTTTGAGGGAAAGTTAAAAGAAGTTGGATTCTCACGGTCTGAAAAATCCAACCATGCTTCCTCTATTCTAAACCCAAATCCTTCAACACCACGAATCTGAAATGGTTTATTGAAAGTAAGTGAGACAATCCAGTTGTCATGTCTTCTTACTGTTGTTCTAAATTCAGCTTTAATCTGATCTGACCCAATGTTACCATCATCTAAATCTTCAACAAGAAGATTACGACCAAAGATAATCTCGCCTGCTATAGTTAAACTAACAAATCCATTACAATCCCACCTGACAAAAGTACCTGAATCAGCATCAGAACTGATTTGAGTTCTCTTCAATCTAATTGTTATATCATCTGACCATACTAAATCTCTATCAATTGGTAAATAAAGCATTCCTCTCCCCATATTAAGACCATTTGGATGAAAACATATATCTTTTGCACCTAAACCCAACCAACCATGCAGTTCAGGAAACTCCAATGCAATAATTGCATTTAATTCAGCCCGTCGAGGAGTGAAATTCATTCCGACAATTGCAATTGTATATCTTCTTCCCTCTACCATTCTATCTAAACCTATCGGCAATCCAATTGGAGTGCTATCTACAAGAGCACTTACAAGTCTGGAAGTCTGATTTACAAAAGTATTTAAGTTTTGAAGTTCATCATCGCTCATGCCAGCTAATTCACCAGCCAAACGAAAAGCAGAAGGAATTACACTCTCGCTGTCATATTCAGCATGAACATCACCTTCATAAATTTTATTATCTCCATTAACCCTTATGTTATTAAAAACAACTCTTATTGGCGCTCTGAGAAAAGGAACATTTATGGTGCCTTTCCCGCTCGCTGTTTCATCCGTCCATCGTATCTCGGTTACAGTTAATGTAAATAAACCAATCCGAAGCCTACTTCCAACTCTTGCAGTTGTAACAGGACGTCTATCTGAAATTTCCGGAGCTTCGCAATCAGCTAAGCAGTCCCCAGGTGTCGAAACAATCTCCCTGCCTCTACGGGTGCCGATATAAAATCTGTAAACATCGCTCGTGCGATAAGCAGTGCTATTAAGATTGTTTGGATCGGATAACCACTTAACTCTCCAGTAATACCAGCCAGTATCGTTAGCTGTGTAAGGCACATTTACATCTTTGTAAAGTTGAGAAAGAACACTTGAAGGGTTATCAATGGCACCGTTCAAATCAATTCCAGATCCTAATCTCTCATTGGCTAAAATTGTGTCAACGGTTTGGAAATTATCCCTTGAGATTTCAAGTACCCATCTTTCATCAATTCCACCATTAAAAAATGTGGCTGGCGTTTTTCCTCTTCCTGACTGAAGAATTGAAAAAGGAGGTGCAATTCTGGTAGGGGCATCTGAAGTCTTAAACAATAAATTTATCCTCCCAGGAGGTAGAGTATCATTATTTGCAGGTTGTCTTAAAATTGGTTTCCCCATCCCAATACTGAAATTGCCTCTTAAGCTTCCACTGATTTCGGTCCTTGCATCGCTCCTGATTTCTATATCAGCCGTCCAGTTATAATTTCTTCCACGCACAAACATTGGCGGTGCCGGAGATTCATTAAGACGCTTATTGAGCGATAAATGCTGGGATTCTTCTTGAGTGATATCTACACCTAATACCCGTTCCTGGGAGCGCTCTGGACCATCTGGCCAACTTAATTCTCTGTTCCAGGAATATAGTGATGATCCATTTTCAAATAACTGGAATTGAAAACGACATCTACGGTATGAATCTGAATAAGGATCAAATCTGAATATTATTGGAAAGTAATTCCAGGGAATAGTATCATTGTTCAAAGGATAAACAACGGTAAGATTACCTGTGCCCGATACAGCACTTTTAGTAAATGTGAAAATCTCGGATTTACCATCATTCTGAGTTGGTGGGAGACCAAACCGATCAAGCGCCTGAATTTGCCAAGCATAAGTTTTACCTGCTACTAATTCTCGTGCATCAATAGGATAAACAAAAGTATTAGTTGTGATTTGATTATTTTCATAAACGGGTATATTTGCACTTATTGCCTGCGCTGGGGTTTGCCCTCTCATTACTTCGACAATTTTTAAAGTGTACTTTACCTCATAAGTAGATGGCACAACAACAGGGGTCCATTGAAATGTAGGATAAGCAGTTGTTGGATCTAAATTTGCATTATCCACAGGTGCGATTAATCTCGGCGGATCTGGATAAAGAATTGTAAAATTAGCACAGATATTGCTTGCTAAAACATTGCCTGTCATATCTTCTATGTTTACACAAACTGTGTATTCCCCTTCAAGCAATCTTCCAGTCTTCATAACTTTGTCTCTATAACCCGTATCTCTGAATGAAACATCTGAAAGACGCACGATGTTTGTATTATCAATTACCTGAACAGGCGCTCCAGTTAATGAAATTGGATTGGTTAAAATTCTAAAAATCTCACTTCTACCTCGTTCAACGATAACTCTGAGTTTTATCTGAATTGTGGAGGAAGAAGGATTTGAAATTTTTAGCACTCCTAATGCAGATGGATTACTTTGCCAGTCATTAATATAAGGCGACGGGAACGGATTGAGCATTAATTCTCCGCTAATAGATTGACATTGCAGAGAAGAATTGACAGTTAAGAATATCGTTAAAAACAACGCGACAGTAAATAATTTTACCTTCATATTTATTCCTCCATACAAATTTTATTTTTTAAATAATGGGCAAAGGCAAAACGATGCCTTCACCCTTAAGTAAGGGCATTTCACGAAATGCCCTACTTCACCAAAACCATCTTCTTAACACTTGAAAACTTATTCGTGATCAAACTGTAGAAATATA
>LDXX01000006.1 GCA_001442925.1 Candidatus Kryptonium thompsonii | reverse complement strand
TGATAAGAAAACCAGTTATTGGAACTTACCGTGGATATGAAATCATCTCGATGGGCCCACCGAGCTCAGGGGGCGTTTGCTTGATTGAACTTCTTAACATTCTTGAAAACTTCGATCTGAAAAAATACGGATTTGGCTCATCTTACACAATTCACTATCTCGTCGAGGCGATGAAAAGAGTTTATGCAGATAGAGCCGAATATCTTGGTGACCCAGATTTTGTCGAGATTCCACTTGAAAAACTTTTATCAAAAGAATATGCTAAAACGATCGCAAACGAAATAGACACACTTTTTGCAACCCCAAGCTCAAAAATAGTTCGGTCGGTTTCACCACCTGAAGAAGGTTCACATACGACACACTACTCAGTTGTTGACAAATGGGGAAATGTTGTAAGCGTTACGACGACGATAAACAGTTATTTCGGCTCAATGGTTGCAGTTGACGGTGCTGGTTTCTTTCTCAACAATGAAATGGATGATTTCAGCGCAAAGCCAGGAACCCCAAATCAATTCGGACTGCTTGGCAATAAAGCAAATTCAATCCAACCGGGCAAAAGAATGTTAAGTTCAATGACCCCAACGATAGTTTTAAAAAATGGAAAACCATTCCTTATACTCGGCTCACCCGGCGGTTCAACAATTATAACCTCTGTCCTACAGGTGATTTTAAATGTAATTGATTTTGGAATGAACATACAGGAAGCAGTTGACGCGCCAAGAATTCACCATCAATGGTATCCCGATGTTGTTTACTATGAAAAACGAGGATTGCCTCTTGATGTGATTGAGAACTTGGGAAAGCGCGGGCATAAACTTGTAGAAAGGCGCGGATTTCAAGGTGAAGTTCAAGCAATTTTAATTGATGAAAATGGAGTTAAATATGGCGCTGCTGACCCAAGGGGTTACGGTTTCGCAATGGGATATTAAATTTCTTTATTTTTCCATCTTTTCGTAAATTACTAAAAAAATTGGGTAAACTTTTGAACAACATTGAGAATTGCGATTATTTCTGACATACATTCAAATCTTGAAGCGCTAACGAAAGCCTTCGAAATAATCGACACAAAAAATGTTGATGAAATCGTTTGCCTCGGCGATATAGTTGGATACGGTGCAAATCCTAATGAGTGTGTTGAACTGATAAAAAAGCGAGTCAAATATGTTGTGATTGGAAATCATGATTATGCAGTTGCAGTTGACCCAAATGAACTCTTGTATTTTAGCGCACACGCTCGGGAGTCAGATCTGTGGACAAGGGATGTTTTAACAAAAGAAAATCTTGACTTTTTAAAGTCGCTTCCATTTACGATATCTTTTAAAGACTTGCTTTTCGTTCATTCATCTCCAGCTCAGCCCAGGGAATGGGAATATATTTTCACAGAAGTGCAAGCAAAGGTTCAATTCCCGTATTTCAAGGAAAAAATTTGTTTCATCGGTCATTCTCATTTGCCTGGAGTTTTTCCGGAGACGGGTTCATACAACGGAAAACTTGACAGAAACACAAGATACATAATTAATGTTGGAAGCGTAGGTCAACCCAGGGACGGGGATTGGAGATTATGTTTTGGTATATTTGACACAAATACCTGGACATATGAAGAGATTCGTGCGGAATACGATGTTGAAAAAGCCTCAAACAAAATCATTCAAAATGGTTTGCCGAAGGTGCTTGCGAAAAGGATACTGGTGGGATGGTAAAATTTATAGATTGTATTTTATCTTTTTCCTTCTGTTTCTGATGTAATCGACAAACACAAACTCGCCGAGTTTATCAAGCGAGGAATAATAAGCACGCCCGCGATTTGATTTTGTCAATTCTTCGACAAAATTTATCAAATACGGATCCCTCGCAACCATAAATGTGCATATCGTTATTTTCTCCCTTCTACATGCGACTGCTTCATCAAGAGTTTTATTAACTATCTTTGGATCAAGCCCAAAAGAATTTTTATACAATCTCCCGTCCGGCTCAAAAATCGCAGAAGGTTTTCCATCCGTTACGAGAAAAATTTGCTTATTCACATTCCCCTCCTTCCTCAAAAGATGTCTGGCGAGTTGAAGAGCTGCTTTCGTGTTTGTATGATAAGGTCCGGCACTTACGAAAGGAAGCTCGGACAAGGTTATAAGTTTTGCGTCATCACCAAAGACGACGATGTAAAGTTTATCCTTTGGAAATCTGGTCTTTATAAGTTCCGCAAGGGCAAGCGAAACTTGCTTCGCCGGGGTTATTCTATCCTCGCCATACAAAATCATGCTGTGACTTATGTCAAGTAAAATAACCGTTGCGCATGATGTCATAAACTCAGTCTCATAAACTTGTAAATCCTCTTCCCTTATCGTAAAGTCATCAACCCCATCCCTTATCAAAGCATTTGTAACGGTTGATGTCAAATCAATATTTGCCGGTTGATCTCCAAATTGATATGGCCTTGTCTCGCTTAATCTATCAATACCTTCACCTGAGTGCGGGGTTTCATGAAATCCGGATATAGGTCCCTTCTTTAAACTGTTAAAAATTTCATTTAGCGCATCTTGTCTTATCCTCTGAACACCCTTCGTCGTCAAAATCAACATATCCTTCGCCTCATCAATGTAGCCTATCTCTTTTAATTTTTGCACAAAGTCATCAAATGTAAATTTCTCATCAAACAAATCATTCTCTTCACCTATCATCTTCATCCATTCAAGAGCTTCTTTCACATCCCCGCTCGTCTTAAGCAGAAGATAACTAAAAAGAGAAAGCAACTGCTGCAACCTTTGTTCATCTGTCATCGACTGATCCGTCCATTTAGAATATCGAATGAACATATTTTTAAACCTCACTTTTAATTTTCAATCGTTCAGACCGTAAATTTTCTTAAACTCTTCATAACTTAATCTCTTCAATTCAAAGATATTGTCAACAAGCGTGTATAAATTGCCCCCAAGCCTCCCAACAACTTTTAATTTTTTTGGATTAACAACACCATCTTCAAGAAGCTCATCCCTAATGTGAAACATCACAACTTCACCAAACACAACAGAATTGGGGGCTTCACCTATCTCAATAATTTTGATAACTTTACACTCAAAATTTATCGGCGACTCAAGTATTCTTGGGGACCTAACAATATCACTATCAATTGGCGTAAGCTCTGCTATTTTGGCTTCGCTCATTCCATATGGGAAATCAACGGCGCATATATTCATCTTTTCCGCTATCTCTTCAGTGACGATGTTAACAACAAAATCACCATTAAGTTCAATGTTTTTCAAGGTATCTTTTTTATCACCATCTCTTTTCCTGTCTATGGAGATGTAAATTATAGGTGGCTTTGAACTTACGCCCCCAAAGAAACTAAATGGGGCGACATTGACAACTCCCGATTCATTTACCGTTGAAACAAGGGCAATTGGTCTTGGTATAAGAGCGCTTATCAAAAGTTTATACGCTTGAGATTTTGAAAGTTCTCCCGGTTCAATTTTCATTTGAACTATGTTACCTTTGTTTCACAATAATTGAGTTAAAAAAGGATTAGTTTGTTTTTCCTTTCCGATCGTGGTTGAGGGACCGTGTCCCGGATAAACCACAACATCGTCATCAAGAACAAAAAGTTTTTCCTGAATTGATTTTATTATCTCATCATAAGAGCCACCCGGAAGGTCGGTTCTCCCAATTGTCCCTGCAAACAATGTGTCACCACTAAACAAAACCTTTTCATTCTCCTCATAAAGACAAATGCTGCCAAGCGTATGACCCGGGGTGTGAATTACCCTTAACCTTAAATTGCCAACCTCAATCACATCTCCGTCGTTTAAAATTATATCCGGTCTAATTGCCTCAATCTTAAATGGAAGGTCATAAATTACGGACTTAGGATCTTCAAGCAAATGAACATCTCTTCGATGGATAGCAACCTTAGCTGCAGTCAAATGCACAATTTCAGAATCATCGGCAATATGATCCCAATGCCCATGCGTGTTAATTAAACAAAGAATTTCACAACCTTGCTTCTTCGCCTCATCTACAATTTCTCTTGCTGAATCTTTCGGAGCATCGATCACAACAGCATAATTACTTTTCTCATCAATTACGAGATAACCAATGGTCAAAAGTGGACCTGATTCAAAAGCTTTAACTATCATCCCGAACCAAATTTTGTTTTAAAATTCTTCCCTTGTTCTACTTGAAAAAATGCTTACGACCATATCTTTATAAGAACTGATGTTATCAACTTCATCCTTTGCTATCCTTGAAAATTGATGCAAACCATCAAGCACAAATTCCATCGCCGTCGCCATCGCATATTTATCATTTTCATCAACTTTAAGATACTTTTTCGCAATTTCTTTTAAACCCTTTACTTTACAAAGCTCAGCATAGAAAGCATCAATTGGCATCTCATCTGAAATTTCTATTTTATTTCCGCTCTCAAACCAAGCAATTATTTGAGCGTATTCTTGATGACTTGATTGAGCTTGCGTCCTCCCTTTTTCCTCGTAAGAGTGGTATCTTGACTTTGGTAATGGATCGGGGAAATACTTTTTAAACACTTCTCTTATCGCTTTGCCAATCAAAGCCTTACTTACCTTCACACTTCCCTCTTGCTCACCTTCAAAAACAAGTTCAACCTTCCCCGTTATACCTGGCAAGATGAAATTTAAATCACAAATTCTCGGGTAAATAACATCTTCATTAAGCCTTATAGCTCTTCTTTCGGCATTGCTTATAAGATTTTCCATACATGAAATCGTCAACCTTGCGCTCACTCCCGACTTTTGATCGACAAACTCACTTGTCCTTGCTTGAAACGCCACTTGCTCGATTATCTCTTTAAAATAGTATGGAATTATCACCTTTTTACCTGAATCCCTATTTAGCCACGCCTCTTGTTCTGTAATTTTAATCCCATCTTCAATTGTTCTTGGATAGTGAGTCAATATCTGCGACCCAATTCTATCTTTCAAAGGCGTTATTATATTTCCACGGTTCGTATAATCTTCTGGGTTTGCGGTGAAAATTATCATAATATCAAGTGGAATTCTTATGTTAAATCCCCTTATTTGAATATCTCGCTCTTGCATTATGTTAAATAAACCAACTTGGATTCTCGGCTGAAGGTCTGGGAGTTCGTTTATGACGAATATACCACGATTTGTTCTTGGGATTATACCCCAATGGATTACACCTTCATGCGAATAATAAAGTTTTTGCGTTGCTGCTTTTATCGGGTCTATATCCCCGATCAAATCTGCTATCGTGACATCAGGCGTGGCAAGCTTTTCACCATATCTTCTTTCCCTTGGAAGCCATTCAATTTCAACATCATCACCATACTCTTTCACAAGGTCAACACATCTTTTGCAAAGTGGCTTATAAGGGTTATCGTTTATCTCACACCCTTTAATTATCGGGATATACTCATCGAGAAGGTTCACAAACATTCTTGCAATTTTTGTCTTCGCCTGTCCCCTTAAACCCAACAGGATTATATCATGCTTTGAAAGTATCGCATTTACTATCGCTGGGATCACGGTTTTATCGTAGCCGATTATCCCCGGGAAAAGAACCTCATTATTTTTGAGTTTTTGAATCACATTCTTTCTCAATTCTTCCTTGACAGGAAGGACTTTATATCCAGAGCGTTTCAGCTCACCTATCGTTTTCGCAAATTTCATTTTTAGAAGTTAAATTTTGTTGTAAATTTTTTTAACAAAACGAAAATACAGATTAAATGAATCCTCAAAAAATCTTAATAATCAGGTTAAGTTCCATTGGCGACATCGTTTTAGCAACTCCGCTTATAAGAGTGTTAAGAAATAAATTCACCGCATCTCAAATTGACTTTATAGTAAAAAAAGAATTCTCCGAACTTTTAAAGTTCAACCCAAATCTGACAAATTTGATCGAGTTCGATTCAAAAAATGGTTTCAAAGAACTATTAAAATTAAAGATACTGATTTTAAAAGAAAGATACGATTTAATTATCGACATTCACAATAATTTGAGAAGCCTATTTTTGAGAACTCTATCAGGTGCGAAGGTAGTCAAAATTAACAAGCGAATTTTCAAAAGGTTCCTTTTGGTAAAATTTAAAGTTAATCTATACAAAAATGCAATTCACACTGTAGAAAAATACATTGAGCCTGTTTCAAAGTTTTCTATCAAAAATGATAACCAGGGTCTTGAGGTATTTGTTCCTGAAGATACGATTGACAAGATGAAAAAGAAAATTAATTTTTCCGAGCGAGACCTTTACATAGCAATTGCTCCATCAGCGAAGCACGAGACGAAAAGATGGTTGCCTGAAAGATTTGCACAACTTGGAGATGAACTTGTAGAAAAGTTTAACGCAAAGATCATCTTGCTCGGAGGAAAAGAGGACAAAGCAAGATGCGAAATTGTTGAACATTTGATGAAGAACAAACCTATAAATCTATGCGGACAAACCACGCTTCTTGAATCATCCGCAGTTTTATCTTTGTGTAAACTTCTCATCACAAATGATTCGGGCTTGATGCACATTGGCTCAGCCATGAAAACGAAGATAGTTGCAATTTTCGGTTCAACCGTCAAAGAATTCGGCTTCTTTCCATACGGTACTCAAAGTATCGTAGTTGAAAAAAACATCCCATGCCGACCCTGCTCGCACATTGGACGGGAGAAATGCCCAAAGGGACATTTCAAATGTATGAGGGATATAGAAGTAGAAGATGTTTTCAACGCCTGCGTTGAGCTGATGAAGTGATTTTATTGAAGGGGGCAAAAAATGCATTTTTCTCTTGACAAATAAAATTTTAGTTATTAAATTAGTTTTGAGATTATGGATTTATTTGAGGGAAGAGCATTTGACAAGCCTTGAGAATCGGTATAGATGTTAGGGAGAGAGCAACGAGGGTCAATCGGGCAAGCAAAAAGTAAAAAACAAAATTTACGGAGGTAGCCATGAGAAAAGCTATTTTGTTTCTAACGCTTTTCTTGTACACAATTTCTTTCACACAAACTCCAATGAGTGGTACATATTACATTGGGGATCCAGGAACTAAACCGGGGGGCGGTGACCCAGAATTCACAACATTATTTGCCGCTTGTTCTACACTGACCGCAAATGGAATTAATGGTCCCGTAATTATGTATTTTACTCAATCAAAAACCTATATAGAACCTACCGATGTTTACTTAGGTGTTAATGGAACAAGCTCAACTAACACGATAACCTTTAAACCCTATTACGGAGTAGTATGTACTTTATCTTTTACAAGTACTCAGATAAGATCCAGCGGTATTGATGGACATTGGGTTATAGGAACAAATAATTATAACGTTCAAACATCATTAATACCAACTCATTATGTTACTATAGATGGTTCAAACAGTGATGGTGGAACTTCGAAAGATTTAACTATTTTGGGGGCAGCAACTTCAGGTCAAAAATCTGTTATCAGAGTTTTTGGAAATAATGATTACATAACAATAAAAAATTGTATAATCATTAATCGCAGTTCATCTGCAAGTTCGACAGCCCCTATACAATTTACAAATAGAAATGATGGAACAAATAATTACACTCCAGATTATTACACCATTGATAATAATACTTTAGAAAGTTTGAGCGGAAATGGAGGGTTAGGGTTATTTCTAAGCAATTCTGGAACTCCAACAGTAGGCATGACCGGCGTTACAATATCAAATAACATTATTTCTCATAGGGGTACTCGCGGAATAATGTGCAATTATGTTAATGATGCTAACATATATGGAAATACAATTAGTGCTGATATGCAAATGGCATCTGCTGCTGGCGCTGGAATTTGGTTATCAACAGGCACATCTGCCTCTGGTACGTTTAACATATATAATAACAGATTCACAAATCTCAGATTTCTTAACAATACCGCTGGCGTAAGCAATGGTTATATAGCGATTGATAATCAATTAGCCTCACCCAAAGTTGTTAATATTTACAATAACTTTATAACCGGGTTTGTTACTACATCTGCGGTTTCTAATTCAAAAATTTATGGTATAAGACATATAAGCACTTCTACATCTAATATTTACTTTAATACAATTGTACTTCCCGAAATGGTGGACATGTCAAATTTTGGTTCATCTTTTATTGCCGGAATTGCTTTTGCAACGGCAGCTACACCAGAAGCTTCTCCATCAGGAACAGTAAATATTAAAAATAATATTATCATTTCTAATGAAACCTCTATGAAAACTTGGGGAATTAGGAGGGTTGGAACTAGCGGAACTTTTAATTCCGACTACAATAATATTTATTTTGTACCTAGCGACAGTAATTTTACAGGTTTTTGGAATAATACAAATCAAAAAACTTTAGCCGATTGGCAGAGTGCTTCTGGTAAAGACGCAAATTCTGTTTCAAAAAATGTAACATTTGTCTCGGGCACAGATTTGCACCTCTCTGGCAGTTCAATCAAAGATCCGGACCTTGTTGGTACGCCGATAAGTGGGATAACAACAGATATTGATGGCAATACAAGACACTCAACTTATCCATTTAAAGGCGCAGATGAAGGCCAACTTCCAATTGTAAGTGCGCAAAAGGTTTTTGATAATGGTGGAACAAGCACAAATCCAGGTGCACAAAATTATCCAGTTCTTGCAATTAACTTCACGGTTGATGATGGGTATGCAAGACTTGCGGGTTTAACAGTTAGAAAGTTTTTGAATGCGGGCGGAACTTTAGCAGGTGACGCTGAGGTAAGTGTTGAAGCATGGAATGATGTAAATGGAAATAACCAAGCAGACTCCGGGGAGGAGTTAGGAAGCGGAACATTTAGTAGTAATGTGGCAACGATTAATTTTTCAACTTCTCAAACTATCACGCCTGGTCCTGGATTAAGAATTCTTCTCACAATTGATGTAGATCCAAGTGCTGATCCATCGCATTGGGTAGCTTTGAGAGTTGAAAGTCCAAGTGATGTTAATGTGACTTCACCCGCTGAGAAAAGCTCAACGAATTATCCATTACAAAATCAACAAGATATTTCATTGCCTGTTCAGGTCGTCGGAATTTCCTATGAGGTAAGCGGTGCCACCGTTAAGTTGAGAATAAGGACTCAGGTTGAAAGCAATGAATTTCTTGGCTTCAACATTTATAGGAGTGATGATGGGATCAAATATGTTCTCGTAGGTTCATATAGTAGCAATGCTGAATTGAAAGCCAAAGGTTCATCTGCATTTGGTGCGGAGTATGTTTTTGTAGATAAAGGTTTAAGCAAGTCGGGCAAGTATTATTATAGAATTGAGGCAGTGGGCAAAAATGATCGAAGAGACTTAGATATAATTGAGGTCAACATTGAGGTTCCAAAGAAATATGTCTTATATCAAAATTATCCAAATCCATTCAATCCTTCGACGACAATTGCTTTTGAATTGCCTGTTGATAGCCATGTCAGACTCGAAATTTACAATACAGCTGGTCAGAAAGTGAAGGAAATATTTGTTGGTGAGTTGCCAGCGGGTTACCACAAATTTACAGTTGATGGACGAGATTTGTCAAGCGGTGTTTATCTCTATATTTTGAGGGCTGGTAATTTTGTCGATGTTAAGAAGATGGTGTTGGTGAAGTAAACTTACCTTTCGACTTCTCTAAGTTTTAGAAAGGAATCATGAACTCACCCCCTAACCCCCTCTCTAAATTTAGAGAGGGGGAACTAAAGGGGTGAGTTTGTTTTTTTTTCTGACTAACTCCCCTAACCTTTTTCCAAGTTTTAGAGAGGGAAATTTAAGGGGGTGAGTTTTGGACTTCAAAATAATAAAATCTATCATGAGAATTTTGCTACTATTACTTTTAGCAAGCTTTAGCTTTGTTGGCAAACTGGTTTCAGATTCTTGGATTCGAATTAATCAACTTGGATATGAACCCGATGCAGTTAAAATTGCAGTGCTGATAAGTGAAGAAAACTTAAAGATAAAATCATTTGAAATTGTTGATGCTATTTCTGATAAAGTTTTATATCGCTCATCAAAAATCGAAAGAACCGGGGCATGGCAAAAATTTAAATCTACTTTTAGATTAAATTTCAGCAATTTTAAGAAAGAAGGATTGTATTACATTCGGGCGGGGAACTCAAGATCACCAATTTTTAGAATTGCCAAAGGAATTTATAACGGATCTCCCGATTTCTTACTGCAACATATCAGACAACAGCAATGTGGGTATAATCCCTTCTTGAAAGATTCCTGCCATACCCATGATGGTTTTATAGTTTATCACCCAGAGAAGGAAGGAGAACATATAGATGTCGTCGGTGGCTGGCACGACGCATCTGATTATTTGAGATATGTGACAACCTCAGCAACCGCAACTTTTCAATTGATGTTTGCATATTACAAAAATCCAAACGCATTCGGGGATAAATTTGATGCAAACGGAGATTCAATTCCTGATGGAATTCCAGATGTTTTAAATTCCGCAAAATGGGGGCTTGACTGGTTGTTGAAGATGAATCCATCAAAGGGTGAGATGTATCATCAAATTGCCGACGATCGAGATCATCGAGGATTTCGCTTGCCCACCAAAGATACCGTTAGTTATGGAAAGAGACTTGAACGGCCTGTTTATTTTGTAACGGGGGAACCACAAGGATTATTCAAATATAAGAACAGAACTACTGGCGTTGCATCAACCGCTGCAAAATTCGCCTCCGTTTTTGCCTTCGCAACAGTGGTTTTTAAGTATTTTACAGATGAATTAAAATCAACGCTTATTGAAAAGTCAAATGATGCTTATGAATTTGCCAAATCAAAACCGGGCGTTTGTCAAACTGCCCCCTGCAGAGCGCCCTATTTCTATGAAGAGGAAAATTATGTAGATGACATGGCTTTAGCAGCAAGCGTGCTTGCGAAAGTATTGGATGGTTCTACTTATTACAATGAAGCGATTAACTACTTAAGAGCTGAACCCATCGTCCCATGGATTGGGAAGGACACAGCACGCCACTATCAATGGTATCCATTTATTAATCTTGCCCATTTCTTTCTAATTGAAAATTCTCGTGGAAGACAAAAACAGGAAATTTTAAATTACATTAAATCTGGATTAGAACTAATTGAGACAAAATCAAAAAATAACCCCTTTAGGATCAGGGTACCTTTCATCTGGTGTTCAAATAATTTGATTGCAAGTATCTTAACACAATTTAGACTTTATCATCAGTTAACCGGAGATAAAAGATTTCTTGAACTTGAAGCATCTCATCGGGATTGGCTTTTTGGATGCAACCCTGGGGAACAAGCATGATCGTTGGTTTTCCCGAATGGGGTGATTTTCCAGAAGAACCGCATTCGGCTTTCACAGCAATTTATGGATACCCCATAAATGGCGGACTTGTCGATGGACCAGTTTACACATCGATATATAAAAGTTTAATCGGCATTGCTTTACATCGCCCCGATGAATATGGGGAATTTCAAACTGATTACATCGTTTACCACGACGATTACGGAGATTACTCAACAAATGAACCAACCTTAGATGGCACAGCAAGTCTTGTGATGTATCTTTCCTTTCTATATAACCCTGAGGTAGAGCGAAAAGTCAATCAACGCTGATTATACGACCTTGAAAAGGCTAACTATTTCCCTCAATTAAGCTTGATTAAATAGTTTTTCATCCTTTCTTAAAAAACATAAAAAATTCTTGACAAATACCATTTTGATCATTAAATTGAAGGTGGTGAATTTACTTTGGAGAGTTTGAGCAAATCTTTGAGGAACGAATGTGTCGTGAATAGAGGGGCAATTGTAGACAAGGGTTAATTTGACAAAATAAAAAATAAAATTGCGGAGGTAGTTATGAAACCTCGGTTACTTTTGGGGATATTTCTCTTTACAATTTTAATTACAGCAATCCTTGAGGCACAAGCGCCGACCTTATCAAATATATGGAACCCAACAACTGGCGCAGGTCAAAAATGGACATCCTACAGATTTAGAGATGCAGCCATTGTAAAAGGTGGCACATACGATGGAAGAGTTTACATCACGAGCTCAGCAACAACAATAGGCATAATTTACTATGATAAAGCAAACACAGTTGACAGGGAAACAACACCAAGTACAACCCCAGATGGTTCATTTGCATCAACAATGCCTGATGGTAGTTCTTGGGGAACAGCATCTCCCTATGGAATAGCAATTGATGATAGCGGATATATCTATGTTGCCTCTTACGGCAATAAAAAAATAGCGCGTTATAAAGTTGGTGAAGAAGCAACAAGCGGGATCATTTTGAAAGATATCACTGGTACTACTGATCTTGTGCTTCAGGCAAGCCCAAGATTTATAAGAGTTGAAGGTGCTGGGGAAAACGCTAAAATCTACTATGGTGATGGGGTTTCAAAAACAGGTACTCGTGGTGTATATGTAATTTTTAGAAGTGGAGCTGGATGGAAAGATTCGCTTTTGTTCAATGTTTCGTTTACCTCTTCAATAGCAATTCAGACTGTGCTAAAACGCCCGGGTGCAAATACAATTTATGTGAGTTACAATGGTTCCCCGTACATGGAGAAATTTGATTATGTTGACGGGAGTTGGGTTAAAGATGCCAATTTTATTCCGCATAATTTTACAGTGTCACAATTAATGGGCCTCAACTTTATAGACTCCACGGGTAATTTTATAATAGCAGGTGATGGTAGCAATAGGACATTTAATATTCTTGATGCTGAAACTGGCGTAAGATATGCTGGAATAAACTTTGGTGTTAGTGGAGAGGCTCTTGATAATGCAGCTGTAGGCGTTGCTTATAACGATTCAATATTTTTTGCAGTTGGGAGCAGAAGTGCAACAGCTGGAGTATTTGAGAAAATAACATCAAGTTATGCAATTAAAAATGAGTATTATAGGACAGTAAGCAGTGGTTCATGGAGCAATTTGAGCATATGGGAAATGAACACAGGTTCAGGTTGGACTTCTGCTATACGCTATCCTTCGTTTTTCAGCCGAGATGTAATTGTAAGGTCTGGACACACCGTAAACGTTGATATAAATGTGACAATTGCTCAAACGACAATTGAAAGTGGAGCTGTTGTAAAGATTGATTCGGCTAAGACACTTACTATAGCAAATGGACCTGCAACTTATGACCTTGATATCAATGGAACTTTACACAATTATAAAGGTACAATTTCAGTTGTTTCCGGGTTGCCCACGACGATCAAGGTTTGGCGCATCGGTGGAACTTACATACATAACACAACAACAGGGCTTGCAACACCGTTAAATTATGCCGTTATTGATACAAATAGTACTATTGAATTTCGCGACTCAGGAACACCAACTATCTCTGGTAGAACATACTGGAACTTGAAATTTACAAGCGACTCAACTTACTCATATACAAATTCAGTTGGTTCAAGCCCATTTACAGTTAATGGAACATTTACAATTGGCCGTGGAGTTACATGGACGCTGACCTCCGGATTTACCGGGGCGTTAAATATTAATGGTGACTTTATCTTGGACGGAACATTTAATACCAGAAGAAGCTTTGATATAAAATCCGATAAAACACTTTACTTAAACGGCGTTTTAAACCTTGACAGCACTATAACAGCTACGATTAATGGCACAATAGTTGGAGGAGACACCGGCTATGTCAAAGGTGTTGGTAGTTTCGTTCTCTCAGATAATGCTGTATTTAAAACAAAACATCCCAATGGTGTAAATGGAACTTTGATTCATACTGGTTCATGGAGTTTGAGCTCTTTAGCAAGGTATATTTTCAATGGCGCAAGCCCGCAGATAACAGGCGATTCATTACCTGTTACTATAAGTTATCTTGAGATAAACAATCCAGCTGGGGTTACACTAAGCCATTCCCATGATGTGGATACACTGATATTGACATCGGGTAATTTATCTGTTCCAAATGAATCATTTAGGATAACGGTATACAAAATATTCAATGCTGGTTTGAATAAAGTTACTGGAGCTGGTGGATTCTCACTTTACGCAAATGCTACATTTAAAACAGCAAATCCATATGGTGTTGATAGCACAATAACCACTTCACAAATTTCCCTGGCTGAATGGAATACGATATGGGAATTCAATGGGACAACTTCACAAAAAACCGGCATCTTGATCCCTAATATCATTGGCAAACTAGTTGTAAATAATTCTGCGGGTCTAAGCTTATCAAAGGATATATCGTCCAACGAGCTTGAATTTGTCAAGGGGAAATTATATTTGAACGACAAAGACTTCTATCTCTATTTCCCCAATATAACGGGACATAATAAAGACCGTTATGTCGTTGCCGACAGCTCAGGTGAATTAGAGTTTGGTATATCAATTCCGGATTCCGTTTTTGCACCAATTGGAACGAAATCGGTATATTTGCCTGTGGCGGTTAAAGATTTAAACTCACCGAGTCTTTATAAGGTTGCTTTCAGAGTTGATGGTAAAAACCCGACTTTGGGAAGAGCCGGGAGAGCTAAGAATCCGCTTTTAAATACTTGGTATTTCAAAATAGGAGATGCGCCCGATCAAGTTTATGACTCTGTAAAGATATGGTTCTATTATCCAAAGTCGATAAGACAAGCAGGATTTACCCAATCCCTCGCGTTTGTTGCCAAATGGAATCCTTATTCAGGTGAATGGACTCACTACAAACAGAAAAGCACACCATCAGCTGACCTTGATACATCGTATGTTTCCGTGGTCTTTAGCGAGATAAAAGGTGATACAATTGTTCATCTATATGCAATTTTCTGGGGTAATATACCTGAGATTCCAGTCTCATGGGAAATTGCTCAAGCGAAACGCGACCTTGATAACAATTTCATCCCTGACCTCCTTGACTCAACTGTCACAGTCACTGGAATCGTAACATCTCCTAATTTTGTTCCGATTGCCTCAGGTAAACCAGCGATTTCATATTACATACAAGACGAGACAGGAGGAATTAATGTTTTTCGAGATGGTCTACCTGATACTTTGAAACTTAACATCGGAAATTTAGTTAAAGTTAAAGGAAAGATATTCCAGTACAATGGCTTAACTGAAATTATTCCAGATAGTTTAGATCCATTCGGAAATATAACCATATTAAAACCAGATAGCGTCCCACCTAATCCCGTTAAAATTTCAATAGCACAATTCCTTTCAAACCCTGAAAAATATGAAGGAATGTTAATCAAAATAGACACACTGTGGAAAAAGTCTGGAACATGGCCCGGTGCAGGTTCAAATGCAAACATAATTGTCTATGATAAAGATTCGAATCTACCTATTGTTCTAAGAATAGATGCTGATACAGATATAGATGGAAGCCCTGAGCCACGATATCCAATAAGCGTAGTTGGCATTGCAGGACAATTTCATACAACTAGAAAAGATACTGGCTATCAACTCATTCCTAGGTTTATGACAGATATTACAAAGATTAATCTCCTTCCAGTTGCACATTTAACATCCCCTGATGATAGGCAAGCATTTGGGATTGTTCATGATAGCGCCACGATTACATTTACATGGTCGAAACCATATGATCTAAATGTCCCACCTGATACGATAACGCATGTTGTTTTCAAGATTTCATCACTGCCAACCTTTGTTACGGTTTTGTACAGCGATACACTTTCACCCTCTGATACAACGATAAGCATTTATCATTACATCTTCAGAGCGATGTTCCCGGTAAATATTGACACGATCGATATCTTTTGGGCGGTGTTTCCATTCGATGGAGAAGGTTACGGAAAGAGTGAGATACGCAGATTAAGATTGATAAAGCGACCAACACCTGTAGTTGAACAACCAAACGAGATACCATCTGATTATTATCTCGCTCAAAACTATCCAAATCCATTTAATCCTGTTACGACTATTGAATTTGGATTGCCTGAGGAATCTCAAGTTAAACTTTCTGTTTATAACATAATTGGTCAGGAAATTAAGGTTTTACTGAACGGGGAATTAAAAGCTGGAAGGTACAAAGTAAACTTTGATGCTGGCGAGCTTTCCTCAGGCATATATTTCTACATGTTGAAAGCCAACGATAGAATATTTAAACGAAAGATGGTTTTGATCAAGTAATGAATATGAACTCACCCCCTGCCCTCTCTCTAAATTTAGAGAGGGGGAATTGAAGGGGGTGAGTTTGTTTTTTTTCTGACTAACTCCTCATTCCCTCTATAAAAGCTTAAAGAGTGGGGAACTAAAGGTGAGTTTTTTATTTCAAGTTTAAAGTTCTATACGCAAATTTGTTCTTGATTATGTTCAATGCTAGTTTCACCTTCCCAACATACTCATTCCAAATTCTTGAATGCCTTACTGATAGAACTCCGATGAAAGAAAATCCAGCAAAAAACATCATTTGAAAAGGTAACGCAGCAAGTTCAAGATAATACACGCTTATCATCATCCCAATGAGCATATATATCGCAAGTAAAATTTCGACATAAGTCACCCATTCAACTCGTGAAGCAACATATCTTTTCGTTTCCCATTTTTCCTCCGTCCCTATAAGCCCATATTTTGGTGTTCTAACAAATTCAGTTTTCTCCCTCAACAATGCTAAGATAACAGCCCTTGTGTTGTTAACTGCAAGTCCCATGCTTCCAGCGAGAAATAATGGAAATAAAATTATCTTATCTTTCCAATTGCTGTAAATCTCTCTTTGCGCAAGCGTGTAAACAAGAAAAGGTCCGAAGAACGGCAACACAAAAACGCCCATGACGAAATAATACCAATCGTAATCGCCTCTTTCTTTTATCATCACAACAAGTGGGTTGAGTAAAGCGGTCAACAAGATAAATGGAAAAACCAAATTGTTTGTTAGATGGAAGGTCGCTTCAAGCTTTACTTTCAAAGGCAAATTTTCTCTCCAAATTTCACCAAGATATTTTAATCCCACTTCAATCGCGCCCTTAGTCCACCGAAATTGTTGAGACTTTAAAGCATTTATCTCAGATGGCAGTTCAGCAGGTGAGACGACATCTTTTAAAAATACAAACTTCCATTTTTTAAGTTGAGCTCTATAGCTCAAGTCCATATCCTCCGCAAGCGTATCACCTTGCCAATTTCCAGCGTCTTCTATGCATGACCTTCTCCATATTCCACCTGTTCCGTTAAAAGTTATAAAAAAACCAGATTCATTTTTTACATACTGCTCCATTATGAAATGTCCATTTAATGCAAGCGCTTGCGCTTGGGTCAAAAGCGAATAATTTTCATTCAAATGTTCCCATCTGGTTTGCACCATCCCAATGTTTCCATCAAGATAAAAATAGGGCAATGTCTTCTTCAAAAAGTCTGGCTTCGGGACGAAATCAGCGTCAAAGATAGCGATGAAATCACCCTTTGCAAACTTCATCCCATACTTTAAGGCGCCCGCTTTAAAACCTTCCCTTGTTCCCCTTCGTATATGTTCAATATCAAAACCTTTAGCCTTCAACTCCATCACTTTTAAAGCAACAACTTGAACCGTTTCATCCGTTGAGTCATCAAGAACCTGAATTTGCATTTTTTCCTTTGGGTAATCAATCCTACTTACAGCATCAAGCAAGCGGGGAGCAACATAAAGTTCATTATAAATCGGAAGTTGAATCGTAACATTTGGATAATTTTCTTCGCTTCCGAAAAGCTCCTCAAGCGTTTTAGGCTTTAATTTTTTCTTCCGACCCTCAATCTCGTCCTTCTTGTTTTTAAAGTAATAATAAACAAGCACGAAGCCATGAGAACCGAAAATTGAAAGGACAAAGATCGAAATAAAATAAATTGCAAGGACAAGTGCTTCCATAAATCACTCCTTTTAAATTAATTCTACCTTTACCAATTTGCTACCGTTGCCAACAAGATATCCTCAGAAAGTTTTTCTATAGCCTGTTTAATTCCAAGTTGCAAATTGTTCTGTATATTTCCTTCAAGCTCATATTCTCCCCAATTTGAGAAAGTTCTTTCCCAAACCTTCGTGCGCTTGACCATATCATAAAAACCTACTCTAACGGTTATAGTTATCCTTGACTTCACTACTCTCTCTCCAGTGCCGACGACAACTGGGTTATCTTGAACGCTTACTATAACTCCTTCAAGAAGTGAACTTGCCGTGCTTTTATCGGCAATTTTTAATGTATTATCCAAAATAAATCTTTCAACGATTTTATTTGTCAATTCCTCTCTAAGAGTTGCTCTGCCATAACCACTCTGGTCATCAAAAACAGGTATAGCTATCGTCTTCAAATGTGGCGGAACAGATGCACCTGTAAAAGAATACCTACAACCATATATTAAAACAACAGCAAATATAATAAGTTTGATTCTAAAACGAAAACTATCTTTTTTGCCTTTCCTCTTCAAGCCCATACTCTTTTATTTTTCTGTAAAGTGTTCTCTCGCTTATTTTCAAAGCCCTTGCTGCAAGTCGTTTGTTCCAATTAAATCTTTCAAGCGCTGCCTTTATCATTCTCTTTTCCATATCAACAAGTGAAAAGTTCTCGACTACTGTACCAGTTTTTAAATCAATTTTAGCCTCTGGCAAAGCAAGGGGTGATGAAACTTGCCTTGCGAAAAACTCAATAAAATTGCCAAGTAGATTTCTGATTTCGATCAAATCACTTTTTATATCAACCAAAGCCCTATAAATCAATTCCCTATCCGCCTGTTCACCCGATTTCCCATATCTTATCGGCAAATTCCTGCTATAATCAAACTGATTAAAATCATACCTCAAATACTTTCTAACCATATTCGCATCTATAACTTTCCCACTTTCAAGAACAAGTATGCTTTCGACAAAATTTTTCAACTCGCGCACATTTCCAGGCCAGTGATAACTTATCAAAATTTGCATTGCGTCATCTGTTATCCCTGCAAAAGCAACTTTATTTCTCTCACAAAACTGAGCGACAAACTTTTCAAACAATACAGGTATATCCTCCCTTCTCTCACGAAGCGGTGGAATATAAATGTTGACCGTCCTTAGACGATAGTAAAGGTCTTCCCGAAAATTGCCACGCTTTACTTCTTCATCGAGATTTTTATTTGTCGCAGCTATAACTCTAACATCCACCTTCCTTAGTTGTGATGAACCAACCCTCATAAATTCGCCAGTCTCAATAACCCTCAAAATCTTAACTTGAGTTGCGATCGGCATATCACCAATCTCATCAAGGAAAATTGTTCCACCATCTGCCATCTCAAAATAACCCTTTCTCGTCTCGATTGCTCCAGTAAACGCTCCCTTCTCATGTCCAAACAACTCTGACTCAAGGATTCCCTCAGGTATAGCGCCTGAGTTAACAATTACAAATGGACCATCCGCCCTCTTGCTTTCCCCATGAATCGCACGAGCAACAAGCTCCTTACCAACACCGCTCTCGCCAGTGATTAAAACAGTGATATCCGTTGGAGCAACTTGCTTTATAACAGCGATGATTTCTCTTACAGCCTGCGACTCTCCATAAATCCCGTATTTCTCTTGTATGTCTTCTTTCAAAACCATCACGAATTTATAGCTCTATTTTCATTCCGTCATAAGCAAGTTGGATATTCATATCAAACTTTGCTCGAGCATATTCAGTCATCGTCGTTAAATCTTTATCTGGAGAAACATGCGTCAAGATTATCCTTGGGATATAAAAATCAGATACGACATCAATTATATCCTCAATTTCAATGTGGGAACACTCAATAAGCAAAAGATCAAGTCCATCAAGATAATCTTTAACTTCATCCACAGAATGGAGATCCGATGAGAAAAGAAAGCTTTTCAGGTTGACACCATCGTTTGTAACTTCTTCAATTAAATAACCATATGAGACTGTCTCAATGCCGTAAAGTTCAGTGTATTTTTTATATTTCTTTAAATGCTTCGTCGGGAAAAGTTTCATCTTCAAATTCTCAATAGCAAAAAATTCTCCTTCTGGCAAAGGCAAAAACTTATACTCAAAATCAAACCTATCCCTGAAAATATATAAAAATGCCAAAAATTTCTCAACCGCATCAATATGTTTTGCAGGTAGATAAATTTCTATCGGCTTAGTTCTGTTTCTCCACTTGAAATATTGAAGTAATCTTGGTAACCCAATGAAATGGTCAGCGTGTGTATGAGAAATAAAAATTTTCTCAATCATATTGACATCAATCCCGCTTCCAGCAATTGAAGATGATGCACCTTCGCCGACATCTAACAAAATCATTTTTCCATCAAGTTCAACCCCAACACAAGTTTGAACTTTCCCTATCTCAGGTATTCCAGAGCCACTCCCAAAAATTGTAATTCTCATCTTACTTCTAATGTTGAGATGATAAAACTTTCTCTTCCAAATCGTCTTTTAATTTCCATTCTTACTGCTTCCGCTTCATTTCTATTATAAAAGCATCCAACCCAGACAAGGTAAAACAACTTTCCATCTTTAAACTTTGTGCGAAGTTCCGCCCCGTACCCTTTACTTTCAAAAAAATCTTTCTCCTTCTCAGCATTTTTTCTATCAACGAAAGCCCCAACTTGCAAAGAATAATTGCAATTGATCTTTGAATCAGCCGGTTTCACACTTGGCTTATTGGCAAATGGGACAGTTTCACCTTCCGGAAAACGAAAACTGACCCTGGCATAAGGGGACGCTGGGTAAAGAGTCTTCAATCTTTCAAGTTCATTCTTTGCTTGCTTATAATCACCCTTTGCATAAAAAAATTGAACAATTTTAAAAAGCGCATCATCAGAATACTCATTATCAGGATGATTTAGCACAATGTCATAATAAATTTTTATCGCCTGCTCCCCATCTTGATTCAAATTCGCCTCAAGATATTTCAAATTAACAGAATTAGGATAAACTTTTTTCAAACTGTCCAAAGCAGTTTTAACTGCGTCGACATTTCCAACCCTTAAAAGATAAAGGTAGCCACTTATGTCAACCTCCTGAGCGAAAGCAAAACTAATTATTAGAGAGAGCAGGAATATTTTTAGGATTGTTTTTTTCATGGAGAATTTTAACTATATCGCCAAATAAAGTTGCAGATGTCGCTTTGTTTATGCGGACAATAATATAATCGCCCGGTTTTATTTCATCACTTCGTGGAAAGATGACAACTTTGTTTGTGTCCGTTCTGCCCATCCATTGTTCGGATGAGCGTTTGCTTTCACCTTCGACAAGAACTTCAACCTCACTTCCTATCATACCTTGATTAATTTCGTGCGAAATCCTCTGTTGAAGTTCAATTATCTCGTTTAATCTTCTTATCTTCACCTCGTCAGGAACATCATCACCCATTTCATATGCTTTTGTTCCCTCTCTTGGCGAATACTTAAACATAAAAGCACCATCAAATCTAACTTCCTCAAGTAAGCTCAGCGTCATCTTGTGATCTTCCTCCGTTTCGGTTGGAAAACCAGCAATTATATCAGTTGACAAACTAACCCCCGGAATCGTCTCTCTTATCTTTTTAACAAGCTCAAGATAGTGCTTTCTATCGTAAGTTCTATTCATCAACTGAAGTATTCTATCCGAACCTGATTGCACTGGGAGATGGATATAGTTGCAAATGTTTGGATGTTCAGCGATCGTTTTAATTAATTTATCCGACATATCTTTCGGATGAGATGTTGTGAATCTAACTCTCATATTTCTATCAACTTGTGCGACAGCGGAAAGTAAATCTGCAAAGTCATAATCTCCATCTCTATAGGAGTTAACATTTTGTCCAAGTAGCGTAACTTCCCTATAACCTCGAGCTGAGAGCATCTCAACCTCTTTAACTATGCTCTTAAGTGGTCTGCTCCTTTCCCTTCCCCTCGTAAATGGAACAACGCAAAAAGTGCAGAATTTATCGCATCCCCTCATAACTGTAATCCAAGCGCTTATACCTTCTGTCCTAAGCGGAGTTATATCATCATAAGTTTCAACTTTCGATAATCTCACCGCAATCCCTTTATGACCAGCGAACGCATCGTTTACAAGTTGTGGAAGCTTTCTATACTCATCTGGACCAACGACTATATCCGCAAGGTTTTCTTCTTCTATCAATCTTTTCTTCAATCTTTCCGCCATACAACCTAAAACTCCAATGACCAAATTCGGGTTTCGCTTTTTATATCTTAAAAAGGAACTTAACCTACCTATCACCCTTTGTTCGGCATGTTCTCTTACGCTGCAAGTGTTCACAAGAATTACAT
This sequence comes from Candidatus Kryptonium thompsonii, assembly GCA_001442925.1. Taxonomy (GTDB): domain Bacteria; phylum Bacteroidota; class Ignavibacteria; order Kryptoniales; family Kryptoniaceae; genus Kryptonium; species Kryptonium thompsonii. Next base: position 371,818 of record LDXX01000006.1, on the reverse strand, counting down.
CAGCCCTTGAAGCATCATCGGTGAGCGTATAACCGTGGTTTTTCATAATCCCAAGAACGATTTCAGAATCCGCAAGATTCATCTGACAACCGTATGTCTCTATGTAAATTTTCCTTGTCTCAGCCATTTCTTGAAGAAAATTTATTGGTTTTTGATGAGTCATCTTTGTATGTAAATTTACAAAAACATAGCTCGAAAAACAAGGATTCTCATTTCACTGGCTCTGGAACTTTTTCTTTTGTCAACTCCTCTCTAAGTTTGAAAAAGTACTTAAAGGTTAAAAATACAACCCCAATTGCGAGAGATAACAACAGCACATCGGTTATCATCAATGTTAAATTTTTCGACTCTATATATCTTTTCAAAAGAATTAAAAGCGAAGTTATTGTTGTCAAAATCATAAATCCAGCTGGGATAGCAGCGAAATACGCTTTAATTGATTTATGCGCAAACCATGCTGTCACAGCAACGAGCGTAAGAGCTGCTAAAAGTTGATTTGCCGAGCCAAATATTGGCCAAATTCTTTGATATCCATTTGTAAAAGCAAGCAACGCAGTTAAAGTTATACCAAGAATTGAGTTGAAAACTCTTGAGTCTAAAATCGCTGGTTTCTTTTTGAATAGAACATTCCATAACTCTTCAAAAAAGTATCGCATCAACCTGAAAAGAGTGTCAATTGTCGTTATCAAAAATCCTTCAAGCATTAAGATTCCAAATATGGTTCCATAAGAGATGGGAATCCCAATTCCTGTGCTAAGTATTTTCCCAACGCTTACTGCAAAAGCAAGCGGAGCGTTTCCTTGTTTCAAATGACCACCCTGCATAGGCCATACAAGCTCTTTATAATGCTCAAAATCGAGTGCACCAAGTATCGTAAAAGCAACGGCTAACCCAAGCAAAGATTCAAGAAGCATCGCACCGTATCCAATAAGATGAGCATGTTTTTCATTAGCAAGCTGTTTCGATGTTGTCCCAGTTGCGATCAATGAATGAGCACCTGAAACAGCACCACAGGCGATGGTCACAAATAAAAATGGCCAGACAAATCCAAGAGCCTCCATCGACTCATAATTTATATTGAAAGATGGAGCCTGAATCCTCACCCCAGCAAAACCACTTCCAACGATTCCCAAAACTAAACTAGCAAGACCAATATACAGAAAATGAACATTTGTAAAATCCCGAGGTTGTAAAACTAACCAAACAGGAATCCACGAAGCAAAGAAGGAATAAAAAAGAATTATAACCATCCACAATTGGGGATCAAGTGTGATAGGATACTTAAATCCGATAACCACTGAAAACAAGGCTATTCCTAAAGCTAAGACACTTGCAATATATGTTTTCACACGCTTTCTATAAAGCAAATAACCAACAAACGGAGCTAGTAATGTTATGATTATAACTGAAGTTGAAGCTATACCACCTATTTTACCGTGAACCTCACCATTTATAACCGTAGTTTTTAAAAGTGTTTGATCAGGCGGAAGACCTAATTTTGAAATAGGATAATAAGATGTCAAGGCTATCGCCGTAAGTTGAAGGAAAGCAGCATTTACAAGCATTATAAGCAAAATTGCGAATGAAAGAAAGAAGGCAAACCCAACATTTCCAAGCGTCTTCCTTGCTATATGCGCAATTGAACGACCATTTTCTCTAACGCTCACAAACAAAGCAGAGAAATCATGAACCGCACCAATAAAAATCACACCAAGCAAAAGCCAAAGCCAAACTGGAACGAATCCGTAAATTAGCGCAAGAGTCGGACCAACGATTGGTCCAGCTGCTGCAATTGAAGCATAATGATGCCCAAGCAAAACTATCGGCTTAGTTGGAACATAATCAACTCCATCATTTATACGAACCGCTGGAGTTGGAATTTCTGGGTTTACCCCAGCTTTGCGAGCCACATATTTTCCCCATGTGAAAAAACCCAAAAGTAAGCCCAAGATTGATAAAAACATTGCAAACGCAAGATTCATTTTACGCCTCCAAATTTTTTATTGAAACGCATTTTCAATATGGTTTATCTGAAATTTTCTATCTTTAAACATCACACCTATGAAATCAAATCTGCATTCCGAAAACTTCACATCATGCGTTTCAAGAAAAGCACTTGCAATCTTTTTCAATTGCTTCCTCTTTGCAGTTGTAACAGAATCTTCAGGGGCGCCAAACTTATCAGAAAATCTCATTTTAACCTCCACGAATACAAGCACATCTCTATCCATAGCAATTATATCAATCTCACCGTGTCCATATCTGTAATTTCTTTTCAAGATTTTATAGCCCTTATCAACCAGAAACTTAACGGCGATATCTTCTCCAAGTTTTCCTTTATTTTCCTTCATTGAGAAGCTCGGGTTGAATTAGTGAGTTTAAAATTTCCCTAACAGGCTTGTAAGACTTTCTATGAATCCTCGTAATCCCAAGTTTTCTGATCGCGGAAAGGTGCTCTTTGGTAGGATAACCTTTATGACTTATAAAATTGTAACCTGGGAAAACTTTGTCGTAATACTCCATAAGCTCATCCCTTAACACTTTCGCAATTATTGAAGCGGATGCAATTGAAATTGATTTCCTATCGCCTTTAATCACATTTTTCACCACAATTTTTCCCTTCATGCCATTCAACATCCGCAAATCGACATCAAAAGCATTCCCATCAACCAAGACAACATCTGGACTTATCTCAAGGTCGAGCAGTGCCCTGAGCATTGCAAGCTTCGTCGCGTTCCTTATGTTAAACTTGTCAATTTCCTCATTTGACGCAATTCCCACGCCAATATCAACAGCGACATTGGAAATCACCTTACAAAGCTCCTTCCGGAGTTTAGGTAAAACTTTCTTTGAATCGTAGATAAAAGGATTAAAATAACCCCGTGGTAAAATAACCGCACATGCAACGACAGGCCCAGCAAGTGGTCCACACCCCGCCTCATCAACCCCAGCTATAACTGAATAACCTTGAGCGTAAAATTCATTTTCTATCTGCATCATTTCTTTCTCACTTGTCATCCTAACCATCACAAACTACCAAAGTAAATTGCGGATAAACCAACTAGCATTTCAAATTTAAGAATATTGCTCAATCTGTTCAAATTGCGCTTACTTCTGTCCCTGATGAGCGAAAATATCACAAAAATTAAACCAACATTAACAACCGAAACGATCAGAAAATAAAGATGGTTATAAATCCCAACGAAATAAGGAATCATCGTCGCAAAAATCAAAATAAGAAACACAGAAACCGAAACCGCAACAGCCCAGTTAACACCACGAACTATCGGGAATGTCCTCACTCCGGATTTCAGATCCCCTTCAATATCCTCAATATCCTTGATTATCTCACGCCCAAAGTTTATCATAAATGCGAAAAGAAATGGAAACAAAGCATCTTTAAAATTCCCGACAATGCTTCCAGCAAATATGAAAGCAAGCCCAGTTATAAAAGCAACTGTGAAATTCCCAACGAGCGGGATTCGCTTTAATCTATAACTATAAAGAAAAATTGCAACGCTGGAGAAGAAAACAATCATGAACGCCATCTTGTTTAAAAATGAAGCAACTAATAATCCCAAAATTGTGCAAACGAAATAGATAAACAACGCAAATCTTTTGCTTACCAAACCCGACGGTATCGGCCTATGTGGTTTATTTATCCTGTCGATCTCGACATCAAAGAAATCATTTATCACATTTGCCCCAGCATCGATCAAAACTCCAACGATTCCAGCCATCAAAGCAAGCCTCAATATATCAAAACCCTCACCCCCAAAAATTAAAACAGCAACTGATATTGTCAAACCCGAAATTAAAACATTTGATGGTCTTATTATCTTAATTATCCCCACGATTTTTTTAAAATTCACTTTCAATCCCAACATGTATTTTCCCTGTTTTAAAGGAGTCTCCTTTGCCAAGCGCATAAATTAAACTTAATTTACCAATCCCAGTTTTAAGCCTCATCCCAAAGCCATAGCCATATTTAATCGCTTCGAACGAGTCTCTTATCCTCGGTAAAAGAACGGGGCGGTAAATATAACCCAAATCAAAAAATAAAAATCCCCAAAGCTCATCACTCAACATAAACCTATCTTCAAAATTTGTCCAAATCGCTCGAGTTGCAAGAAATTCTCTCTCCCTATAACCACGCAAACTCCTCATCCCGCCAAATCTAAATCCATCGCTCTCATCAATCCCATCACCAACAACTACCATAGCATTGAACCTCGGAACAAGAACACTCTTTAAAATTTTTTCAAAATTAAAATAAAAATCAAGAGCAAGATTAAATTTGTTTACACTGACTTTTCTTCTCATCTCAGGGGTTAACAATCTTTCGGGTCCAAGAATTTTCTTGTTCCCAAGTTCATAAAAACTTGAGAAATAAACTCCCGACCTTGGGAAATCCACATCATCTCTTGAGTCGTATGAAATCCCTAATCCCATATTTAAACTCGTGCTTTCAAAAATTTGATAACCTATGTATTCCGTCGCAGTAGGAATTATAGTTCTTTGTGAAATGTAAAACGACGCTTTTAAAATCTCCGAAACTTTTTCAAAGCTGGTCAACTCAACCGAAAGATTCAATTTTGGTTCCCTTACCACATAAACCGAATCCTGTTTCCTTTGATAAAAAGAAACTTGTGCATCAACTGGTGACCTTAAAATATATGGCTCAAAATAATGAATCTCAAACTCTTGCGTCTCCCGAGTTTCAGCATTCCACCGAGCACCAAATCTTCTCCCCGTGCCAAACAGATTTTTCAAAAGTATGTTTATATATCCCGTAAAATATCCACGAGAAGTTCCAGTGGATGGAACATAGCCAAGCACGCCATCAAACAAATTCATTCTCCCTTCCTCAACTTTAATTAAAATCCCACTTGTCGTATCACTGATAAAAATTTCTGGCTCATCAATGGATTTAAACAATCCAAGCTTCATCAACCTTTTTCTTATCTGCTCAAACTTCATCTCACGGTAAACCTCACCTCGCTTAATCTTCATTTCCCGCAGTATGAAATCTTCCTTTGTGAGTTTATTCCCCTCAATTTTTATTTGTTCTATCTTTACAAGCTGACCCTCATTTATGTTAAGTGTTATATCCGCAAAGCCATGGTCATCAAAATTCAAATCTGCAATTTCAACTTTTGCAAGCGGATACCCGATGTTTGCGTATGCGTTAAGGATCCTGTCAATCTTGTTTTTCAAAATATGTGGCAAAAATATCTCTCCCCTTTTAAATCCAGAAATTTTGATTATATCCTCGCTTGACAAAACTTGATTCCCCAACACTTTAACTTCACCGAACTTCGCCTGCTCCCCTTCATTGATATAAATTTTGACCTTGGGCTTTTCAAATTTCAGCGATTCAATCTTCGCAAAGTAAAACCCATTCTCAATGTAAAAATTCAAAATTCGCTCTTTTATAGATTCAACCTTATCGTCGGAAACACCATCATCAAGCATATTTTGAATTAGTTTGATTATCTCACTCTCCTGCAAGTGCCTATTCCCAAAAATCTCAACCCTTACCGATTGTGAGAATAAAAAACATGGAATTATGAAAAGAGGTATAAAAATTTTAAACTGTGTTTTGCGGATCGACATCAATTATCAACCTGACGCCTTTTGAATTTAATTTCGGTTCAAACTTCTCCTTTAATTGCCAAATCACCCCTGAAATTTCCCTCGCTGTTTTGTCAAACTGTTTAGGAATTTTCACTATTATGTGATACCTGTAATTTCGATTTATCTTTGGTATCGCAGCTGGAGCTGGACCAAGGATCTGAACTTGTTGATGAATTTTTGATTTTAACTCCTTTGCAAATTCATCAGAGGCAAGCTCGACATTTTGCTCATTTTCTCCCTTAAACTCAATCAATATAAGTCGTGAGAACGGTGGATAATTTAAATCTTTCCTAACCTTAAGCTCCCGCTCATAAAATTCGAGCGTTTGATGCTTTACAACATAATCAAAGATGTAATGGTTTGGTTGAAATGTTTGAATTATGACTTCACCTTCCTTTTCGCTTCTTCCAGCTCTGCCCGCAACTTGAGTTAGAAGTTGAAATGTTCTTTCACTTGACCTGAAGTCAGGGATAAGCATCGGTATATCCGCAGAGATTACGCCAACGAGTGTCACCCTTGAAAAGTCGAGTCCCTTTGCAACCATTTGCGTTCCAAGTAATATGTCCGCTTCACCACTTGCAAACTTACGCATAATCTTGTCATAAGACTTCCTCCCTGATGTCGTATCAAGATCCATTCTTATAATTTTTGCGTTTGAAAAGTTCTGAGATAATTCATCTTCAACCCTTTGTGTACCGACCCCTTTTAATTTAAGTTTAACACCTTCACACCTACGACATTTTTCTGGAACCCCCTTAACAAAGCCACAATAATGACATCTCAAATGATTTTGGGCTTTGTGATAGATCAAGGTGACGCTGCAATTATCACACATCTCAACATAGCCACAATCTTGACACTCAATATAAGTTGAATACCCACGCCTGTTCTGAAAAATTATAATGCCTTCACCTCTTGAAATTCGCTCCTCAATTTTTTGAGCCAAAGTCGTTGAAATTGAACTTTTATTGTTATGTTCTTTCCTCTCCTTTATCATATCAATAATTTCAATTTTGGGCATCCTCGCCTTATCAACCCGTTCAGGGAGCACAAGAAGATGATATTTCCCAGTTTTTGCGTTGTAATACGATTCAAGCGATGGCGTAGCAGAACCAAGTATAACGACCGCATTATTAAATTTCGCCCTCATTATCGCAACATCCCTCGCATTGTATCTTGGTGGATTGTCAAATTGCTTATATGCACTTTCTTGCTCCTCATCAACAACGATCAAACCAATGTCGTTAAGTGGCGCAAAGATTGCAGATCTCGGACCAATTACAATTCTGTAAAATCCATCTTTTATCATCCTCCATGAATCATATCTTTCGCCAATTGACATCTTGCTGTGTAAAATTCCAACTATATCACCAAAGCTCTTTTTAAATCTGTTCACAATCTGGGGCGTGAGCGAAATTTCGGGGACAAGGACAATCGCCGTTTTCCCAAGCTTTATTATCTCATTTACCGCTTCAATGTAAATTTGCGTCTTCCCACTTCCCGTTACTCCATAAAGTAAAAATGTCTTAAACTCACCTGAATCAATTGCGCTTTTTATCTCATTCAAAGCTTTCCTTTGATGCTCGTTTAATTCAATTTCTTTATCTGGCTCATCAAATTCATACTCAAACTTTCTCAGTGTCTCCTTCTCATAAACTTTAACCAAACCTTTCTCAACCAACTTTTTTATCGTCTGGGCACTCCCACCAGTTTTCCTTAAAACTTCTGAAACCAAAATTTCACTTTTACCTTTTTTAAGTTGGTCAATCAAAAACAACAAAATTTCAACCTGCTTCGGCGCTGATTTTTCAAGCTCAGCTATTACCTGTGTTAACTTCTTTAAGTTATTTGCATATTGCTCCGATATTGAAACAAATTTCTCAAACTTCGCCTTAGCCCTCTGACTTGGGATGTATCGCTCAATTTCAACATAGCCAAGTGATTCAAGCGCATGAAGAATTGAATATATGTTCTTAAATTGAAATTTTGACTTTAAAGTTTTTATCGTTACGGGTGAACCTGCACTGATGAGAAATTTTAAAACCGCTGCTCTGCTGGGCGAGACCTCCTCCATCTTTGATAAAGCATTGGGGTCAGGTTGGCAACGAAGTTTTACAATTCTTTTGCTTTCAAGTATGGTTCCAGCAGGTAAGGCTGTTTTCAAAACCTCGCCCCAACTTGCAAGGTAATAATCGGCAACCCACCTTGTAAGTTTCAACATCTCATCTGAAAAAACAGGGGCAGGATCAAGTACATCTTTTATTTCTTTCAGCTTATGCCATCCACTTTGATTTGAAACCTCAACAATTATCCCAGTCAATTCCTGCTTTCCAAATGGAACTATCACCCTTTTTCCAACCGCTATATCATCTTTCAATTCCTCTGGGACGATGTAAGTAAAAAGTTTATTCACAGGGACAGGAAGCGCCACATTGACATAAAGGTTCTTCATAAACACACCTTGTAATTTTATTTATTTACCAACGACTCAAGGATTTTATAAACCTGAACTAAGGGCAGATTTCTTTCCTCAGCTATTCTTTTACACTCTTCAAACTCAGGGACAAGCCTCTCTACATCATCAATTGAAACAAGTTTAAATTTAACTTTTCCAAAAGGAGTATCAATTTCTTTCTGTGTCCTTGGCAATTTTTTCCGTCTGATCTCTATAATTCTAACCCCTAGTGTTGTCGTCTGCGTAAAAATGACCTTTAACACATGATCAAGTTTTGATTCCGAGACAAGGGCTGACAACAAAATTCCAGGGCGACCCTTTTTCATGATCAACGGAACAAGATATGCATCATTTGCGCCCGAAGATAAAAGCTTCTCGACCACATAAGGATAAATTTCGGGGTTCATATCATCTATGTTCGTCTCCACGAGAAGAAGTTTTTCTTCATCATATTTCAGTGGCGCCTCACCAATTATAACCCTCAAAAGGTTGGGTTGATTTGGAATTTCAAACTCCCCAGCGCCATATCCAACTGAATTTATCTTTATCGTCTCCTTTTCAAGACCAAACTTCGCAAGAGTTGCAATTATAGCCGCACCCGTTGGAGTCGTCAATTCAAATTGAACATCGGTGAGAACAACGGGAACATTTTTCAACATCTCAACAGTTGCTGGCGATGGAATCGGCATCTTTCCATGCTGTGTTTGAACAAACCCACCTGAACCGAGCGGAACTTTTGAAACAAAAATTTTCTCTATCCCAAGCTTTTCAATACAAATCGAAGCTCCAACTATATCAATTATTGAATCAATCGCCCCAACCTCATGAAAATGAACTTCGTCAATTGTCGTGTTATGAATTTTAGCTTCAGCTTGGGCAAGCGTTGTAAAAATTTTTTTAGATGTCTGTTTAACAAATTCAGACAAACTACTTCTATCGATTATCTCGAAAATGTCGGCAAGATGACGATGTCCATGTTCACGCTCTTTAACCATCACATCAAACTTCGTTGCGCTTATACCATGCCTTACGATTTTCCTAACCCCAATTTCATAGTTTTTCAAATTCAACTTTTGAATCTCACTTTTCAATTCTTCAAAATCAACTCCAGCATCAACAAAAGCACCTATTGTCATATCTCCGCTTATCCCTGAAAATGCATCAAAATATGCAATCCTCATCCCAAACAATTGATAAATTTTTGATAAAATTTAACTTCTTGCGTTGATATAATCAAGGAGATATAAGTATGTTAAGCTGTTAACCAACAAAGTTTACAATTTTTCAGGAAGGTAAATTACAAATTTTGTCCCCTTTCCAAGTTGGCTTGAAACCTCAATTTTACCAGAGAGAATTTCAATTATAGATTTGGTCAATGAAAGTCCAAGTCCTGTCCCCGATGGGTTTATCTCAAATGCATTTTTACCTCGATAAAATCTGTTGAAAATATGCTGTAGATCATCTTCACTAATTCCAATCCCCGTATCCGAGACAAAAATCTTCACTCCGCCGTTTGCCCTCTCACACGATATTTCAACCTTACCCCCAGAATTTGTGTACTCAATTGCGTTGTCAATTATATTTCTTAGTGCTTCAAACAAAAGCTTTTCATCCGTATGCACAACCACATCGCCGTCGCAGTAAAATCTCAACTTTATATTTTTTTGCCTCGCTTTAAGATTGAATGTTGAAATTAATTCCTGAATTAAATTTGACACATTAACCCTTTCCAAATTCGCCTTTATAATTCCAGCATCAGCCTTCGCAAGATAAAGCATCGATTTTATTATTGAAATTGTCCTTTCGGTTTGCTTTTGAATCAAATTTAAAGTACGAATATACTCGTTTGAGCGTCTTTTCTTCATCAAAGTTATCTCAATTTCATCCTTTATAACTGTAAGCGGAGTCAAAAGCTCATGCGCTACATCAGATGTAAATTGAGATATTTGTTTAAATGCCCTCTCCAATCTCTCCAACAATTTATTGATTGAATTTACAAGCTTTACAACTTCCTCTGGGTAATTATCCTCACTGAGTTCAACTCTTTCAGTTAAATTTTCACTCGTTATTTTATCCGTTTTTTCTATGATCCGCTCAAGTGGACTTATTAATTTCGAAACAATTAAATTTCCACCGTATGCTACGAGAACAAATGTAAAAATAATAGCAACGGCAAGTGAAGTTCTTAAAAGTCCCATCGCAGTTTGAACAGTTCCCTCAAACTTTGATGTCTCCACGACACCGTAAAACTCACCATCCAAATAAAGTGGAAGATAAAAAATTCTTAACCTCTTACCATTTATCTCAATTTCATCAGCCTTGCCAAATTTATCTCTATCAGGCTCAGGTATCGCAACTCTTCCCTTCTTTAAATTTTCAGACTCAGAGACAACATTCAAATTTTTATCAAACACCCTGAAAAAAATCGAAGCTTCATTCAAATAAAAATGTTCCGCCTCATAAAATTCGGTTGAATCAACGAAGGATAAAATCCCATTATCAAACTTTATCTTCTTGGCGATCTCCTTAGCTTCCTCACTTAACAAAATGTCAAGTTCATTATGAAGCGACCTGTCAAGATATATATAAACCCATATCTCCGCTATCAAAATTGCTAAAGCGAAAACAAATAGATACCATAAATTCAACCTAAATTTCAAAGACTTATAATTCATCTTCACCACGATTTTATTCTGCCTTTAAAACATAACCAACACCCCGAACAGTGTGGATCAACTTTTTATCAAAATCCTTATCAATTTTTCGCCTCAAGTAATTGATGTAAACATCAATATAGTTTGTCCCAGTGTCAAAATTTATCCCCCATACATTTTCTCCTATCTCCATCCTTGTCAGCACTTTGCCCTGATTCATCGCAAGATAATAAAGAAGCTCAAACTCCTTAGGGGAAAGATAAATTTTTTTCCCGCCTCTGGTCACAGTCCTGCTGATTGGATTAATGACGAGATCATAAACTTGAATCACGGAAGGGACAACCTTAGAACGCCTTGTCAAAGCCCTTATCCTCGCAAGAAGCTCCGAAAACGAAAACGGCTTCGTAAGATAATCATCAGCACCTGCATCAAGACATTTTACTTTCATATCAACTGAATCAACAACTGTTAACATCAAAATTGGAGTTGTGATCTTATTTTTTCTTATTTCCCTACAAACTTCAAGTCCATCTTTCTTGGGCAATTTCAGATCAAGGATTATACAATCATATGCCCCTGTAATAGCCATAAAAACACCTGATTCTCCATCGTATGCCACATCGACATTATATCCCGCCTCCTTTAAACCCTTTTTCAATGTTTTCGTTAAATCTTTCTCGTCTTCAATCAAAAGCAACTTCATAACGCTTAAAATTTTTATTGTGGCTACCTATTAAAATTAATTCCGCTAAAAATCACAAACAAATTTTCCAATTTAAATTAACAAATTCTAATCAGCTTTTAATGTTTCTCTAATCTCTTGCTTCGTAAATTTAAAATAAAAAGGGTTAAACTATGCCTCTTCACCCGATGCTCGTTCATTTCCCGATTGCGCTTTTCACAAGTTATATAATTTTTGAAATACTTTGGATGATATTTCAAAAGGATTGGCTGAAAAATTCATCCGTTTTACTCCTCTTTCTTGGTTTAATCTTCGTCGTTCCATCAATTTTATCAGGTGAAGCATCTGCAGAAAACTTTGAAAAAGTATCCACTCTCGAAGAGTTGATCGAAGCCCATGAGACATTCGCAAAACTTACGGGTATAACTTTTCTTATCGCCTTAATTTTAAAAGTGATCTTAATACGAACTGGAAAATTTAACCTTAAAACTAATCTAATCGTTTTCGCAATTTCTTTAATTGGCATGTTCTTCTTAATTCAAACTGGATTAAAGGGTGGCGAATTAGTCTACAAACATGGCGTTGGAATACTCTATTGAACAATTTGTCAAAACAAAAACAAAATGAAATAAATGCGTAAACTTATTTTCATTTCTATATTTATCGCTGGCTTTGTATTTGGACAGCAAGATACAACTGAACAGGTTATAGATTTTGAAACCATTAAAACGATGAACGGTAAGCAGATTTACGAAGTGTTTTGTGCCAAATGCCATGGCATAGATGGAAAAGGAAATATACCAGAGGAAATAAAACAAAACTGGGATGTGCCTCCACCTGATTTCACTGATGGATATTTTAACACAAGGGAAGCAAGAAAGGATTGGTATGCGGTAATAAAATACGGCGGAGCGTCAAGAGGTTTATCACGAACAATGCCTGCCTTTGGCGATGTCTTCACAGATCAACAAATTTATGAAACAATAGAACATATAAAATCTTTCGTTGATCAGAAAAAGTATCCACAAGGAGAGTTAAACTTCATACGTGCACATTATGTGACAAAGGCATACGTTGAACAAGAATTCATTTTAATCCCAACTTTTACTTACAAATTCGAAAACGGCCATAATATAAACGACACAAAAGTTGTGCTATACTACGCAAATAGATTCGGAACAAGATTTCAATATGAAGTTAAGTTACCGATACAAAACTTGAGATCATGTGTTCAAAACACAACAGGCATTGGTGATCTTGAACTCGGTTTAAAATATGCTTTTTACGATAACTATAAAAATCTGTCAATTTTAACGGCTGGTTTTGAATTTTCATTACCGACTGGAAGCGAAGCGAAAGGCTTCGGCAAAGGAACAGTTGTTCTCGTACCATATCTTGCTGTTGCAAAAGGAATAGGTGAAAAAATTGAAATGCAAGGGAGCTTAAAAATCGAAGCGCCCGTTAATAAATCCAAGGGAAATCCTGAATTAATTTACAGTCTTTCAACAACGCTTATTATTCCAGAAGGAAAAAGAGGAATTTTCCCAGGGGTTGAGCTTGTAGGAACAAAAACCCTCAATGCAGAAGAACATACAATTTCAATTGTTCCAAAAATCTACATCGCACTCACAAAACGAGGGCATCTTGCACTATCTATTGGGCGAGAAATACCAATTTATGGGGGTAAACCTTTTAAATATCGATATGTTGGCTTTATACTATGGGATTATGTTGATGGTGGAATTTTTAGTGGATGGTAATGAGCTGACTTGTTAATCTGAAAAACCAGATTGAGGGTAGGGGTTTAACCAAACGATTTGAAAATTAGGGATGTTATTTTTAAATTTGCTTTAAATTTCCCCTGTTTAAAAATAAAAGAGAGGTGTTATTAACAATGAATATGACAATTTTTGTCCCAATTGTTGGGGCTTTAGGTGTGCTTTACGCTCTTTATCTTTTTTACTACATTAAAAAGCAGCCTGCCGGCAACCAAACGATGCAAGATATCGCTGAGCTAATTCAAAAAGGCGCTTCAGCTTTCCTCAAAAGGGAATACTCAACGCTTGTGATTTTCATTGTGACGATGTTTGTAATCATATGGGCTGTAATAGGAGTTCAAACAGCATTTGCTTTTGCAAGTGGTGCAATTTGCTCAATGCTTGCTGGCTTTATCGGGATGACAGCTGCAACAAGAGCAAATGTTAGAACTGCTCAAGCAGCAACTCAAGGGCAAAATAAAGCCCTTGTTATTTCATTTACCGGCGGGTCCGTAATGGGTTTAACAGTTGCAAGTATCGGATTACTTGGACTTGGTCTTTTCTATCTTCTTTATAAAGACCCGACAATAATCAGCGGTTTTGGTATGGGAGCAAGTTCAATAGCACTTTTTGCAAGGGTTGGTGGCGGAATATATACAAAAAGCGCTGATGTTGGAGCAGATCTCGTTGGGAAAGTTGAAGTCGGAATACCTGAAGACGATCCAAGAAATCCAGCAGTAATTGCTGACAATGTCGGGGATAATGTTGGAGATGTTGCAGGGATGGGAGCTGATCTTTTTGAATCCTATGTTGGTTCAGTGATAGCAACAATAGCAGTTGGATCAACACTTAATGTGCCTAATAAAGAAAATTGGATGCTTCTCCCACTTATAGTCATAATGTTCGGGACAATTGCATCTTTTCTGGCTTCGCTTTCAATTAGAATTTTCCAAAACATAGACCCTCAAAAAGCCCTTAGATATTCAACATTTGTTGCAGAGGGTTTACTTATAATCTTTGCATATTTCATCGTAAATAATTTAGTCGGAGACTTAAGACCATTTTGGGCAATTGTTTCTGGCGTCTTCGCTGGGATCGCAATTGGGCTTTTAAGCGAATATTACACTTCGGGCTCTCCGATAAAATCAATCGCCCAATCAGCTACGACCGGTGCAGCAACAAATATAATCACGGGAATAGCTGTTGGCTTCAAGAGCACAACTTATCCTGTTCTTGCGATAGCGATAGCAGTTTTCATATCATATATAGCCAATGGAATTTATGGCGTAGCAATTTCAGCTGTTGGAATGCTTGCAACGATTGGGATAACGATGTCAGTTGATGCCTACGGTCCTATCGCTGACAACGCTGGAGGAATAGCTGAAATGTCCCACCTTGGCCCAGAGGTAAGAAAGATAACGGATAAACTTGATGCCCTTGGAAACACCACTGCTGCCATCGGTAAAGGTTTTGCAATTGGTTCAGCTGCTTTGACTGCGCTTGCGCTCTTCACCGCTTACTCACAAACTGTTGGGCTTAAAAGCATTGATTTAATAAAGGCTCAAACTGTAATTGGTCTTTTAATCGGTGCTGGAATGCCATTTCTTTTCGCTGCACTCACAATGGAAGCAGTTGGAAAGGCTGCTTTCAAAATAGTTGAGGAAGTCAGAAGACAATTCCGTGAAATTCCTGGGCTTTTGGAGGGAAAGGCGAAACCCGATACAGCAAAATGTGTTGACATTGCAACTGCAGGCGCTCTAAAAGAAATGATTTTACCGGGTGTACTTGCAATAATAGTTCCGGTTCTGACAGGAATCATTCTCGGTCCCGAAGCACTTGGAGGATTACTTGCGGGAGCGATTGCATCTGGTGTTATGGTTGCACTATTTATGGCAAATGGTGGAGGTGCATGGGACAACGCAAAGAAATATATAGAAGCTGGAAACTTTGGCGGTAAAGGCTCAGATGCACATAAAGCAGCTGTCGTTGGTGATACAGTTGGAGATCCGTTCAAAGATACAAGTGGTCCATCGATGAACATACTCATAAAACTAATGTCCATAGTCTCGCTCGTATTTGGAGTCTACCTAAAAACTCTGCACACTAACTTTTTCGCATCTCTATTCTAAAATAAAGCTCAAAAGGGGCACTCAAAAGTGCCCCTTTTGAAAAATTTTCACATCAAAAATGGAAAAGTTAAAAATCAAAATAACTCGACTTCGCCAAAACTACGATTTACCATTACCACAATACACTACCGAGGGCTCAGCTGGGATGGACATTTACGCTGATATAGAAAACGAAATGATAATCAAACCCGGCGAAATTGTAATGATACCAACTGGAATTGCAATTGAACTTCCCCCTGGTTATGAAGCCCAAATAAGACCAAGAAGTGGACTTGCAATAAATCATGGGATAACACTTCTCAACACACCTGGAACAATCGATTCCGATTATCGCGGGGAAATTAAAGTCATTCTTATAAACCTTGGCAAAAAAGAGTTTAAAGTTAAGCGTGGGGATAGAATTGCACAAATGGTTGTATCGAAATATGCGAAGGTCGAGTGGGAGGAAACGAATGAACTTAACGCAACAAAAAGAGGTGCTGGGGGCTTTGGGCACACCGGAATATGAACATACCAATTTTAACATATCACAAGGTCGATACGAAATTTGAAATCGGGATAACAAGGGTCACACCGAAACAATTCGAAAAACACATCCAATTTCTCCACAACGAAGGATATAAATCCCTAACCGTTTCAGAAGCGCGAAATTTAAAAACAACAAACGAAAAATTTATCTGTATAACCTTTGATGACGGTTATAAAAATGTAATCGACTTCGCCTTCCCAATTCTGAAAAAATATAATTTTATAGCAACTGCTTTTGTAATTTCAAACTTCGTCGGAAAACTTAACACATGGGATTTTGGCTTCGGGATAAGGTTTAAACACTTGGATTGGGATGAACTTAACATTCTTTTAGATAACGGTTGGGAAATTGGATCACACTCATCAAACCATGTATGTCTTACCTTACTTGACGATGAAGGAATCAAGTATGAACTTGGAAACTCAAAATATGAGATAGAGAAAAAACTTGGCACAAAGGTAAAATCATTTGCCCCGCCTTTCAGCAGATATGACGAAAGAATTGTAAAATTTGCACTTGATTTAGGATATGAAGGAGTTTACGCTTTATCAAATGGAACGAAATTGGATGGGGTATACCATAGATTTGCGGTTTACTCAATTGATACTATTTCATCTTTGCGAAGAAAGATCAATGCTTCAAATTTTGAAAAATTCAAGTTGAATTTGATAAATTTATTTTCCGAATTTACCATTCGGATAAATTTTGCCAAAAACAAAATTAAAAAATAAAATGGAAGCACCTTCTAAAGGAACACTCTATCTCGTTGCAACCCCAATTGGAAATCCGGATGATATAACCCTTCGCGCATTAAAGGTCCTAAAAGAGGTTGATATCATTCTATGCGAAGAACTCAAAGAGGGCAAAAGAATTTTATCAAATTATCAAATAGAGCCAAAGGAACTTGACACACTTAACGAACATAATGAAAATTCAAAGATTGAAAAAATCATAAGTGATTTAAATTCAGGCAAAAACATAGCTTTGATCTCGGACGCTGGGACACCAGTTTTTTCAGATCCCGGTTCCCTACTTGTGAAAAGAGCGATAAAAGAAGGGATTAAAATCGTTCCCATCCCGGGAGCTTCTGCACTTCTACTTGCATTGATAGTTTCAGGATTTAACATCGAAAAATTTGTTTACTACGGATGGCTGTCTCAAAAAAGAGCAAAAAGAAGGGAGGAATTAAGAAGATTAAGGGGTGAGCAAAGAACAGTTGTAATATTTGAAACGCCATATAGAGTCATCCCAGTGCTTGAGGATATCGGAATGGTTCTTGGGGTTGATAGAAAAATTTGCGTCGCATACAACCTAACGATGCCAGACGAGGAGATAATAAGGGGAAATGTGATTGAAGTTATAAACTATCTATCTGAGAACAAGAAAAAAGGTGAATGTGTGATTGTGATAGCAGGAGCTGAAGAAAGTAAAAAACTGGAATTTTAAAACAAAAAAGATCTCAAAATGGACTACCTTAGCGTCGCAATAGAGGCTGCGAAAGAGGCAGGAAAATTTCTAAAGATGAACCTCGGCAAGGTTAAAAACATAGAAAGAAAAAGAGAAGAGATAAATCTTGTCACTGAAATTGATAAAGGCTCCGAAAAGAAAATAATTGAATTTATCAAAAGCAAATTCCCAAACCATAGCATACTTGCTGAAGAAAGCGGTGAAACATCAAAGACTTCCGAATATAAATGGATAATTGACCCGCTCGATGGAACGACAAACTATACCCATTCCTTTCCTGTCTTCTGCGTCTCAATAGCACTTGAATATAAAGGCGAGGTAATAATTGGAGTTGTCTACGATCCAAATCTTGATGAATTATTTTATGCTGAAAAAGGCAAAGGTGCATTTCTCAACGGCAAAAAAATCTCCGTATCAAAAACAGATAAACTCATCAAAAGCATGCTTGCGACAGGATTCCCTTACAATGTAAAAGAAAATCCCGACAATTGCGTTGAACACTTCGTTAACTTCCTTATGGAAGCACAAGCTATAAGAAGACTTGGCTCGGCTGCACTTGACCTTGTATATGTCGCCTGCGGACGACTTGATGGATTTTGGGAAGTTGACTTAAATCCGTGGGATGTGGCAGCTGGAAAGATAATAATCGAAGAAGCTGGTGGAATGATCACAGATTTTTATGGAAACAAATTCAGCATTTATACAAAAGGTGTCGTCGCAAGCAATGGCTTAATTCATCAGCAAATGCTGGAAATAATAAAAAAGGGACTTAACAAAAACGAAAGAAGATAAACGCATAGTTAGATTTGGAGTTTAAATGGAAAATGAGCTCCTTGAAAAATTCGACAAATTGATACATAAAGTTTTAAGCTTTAAAGCATCAAAAATTGCAACCTTACTTTAACGGCTATTTAATCAATTCTAGCGTTGTTTATCTTTTGATGAAACTGTAATTATCGTCTTTACATTTCCACGTGGATTCCAATCCCCAACAACCTCAAGAAACCTCGGCTTCAAAATTTTCTCAAGATCATCATAGATTTTATTTGTCGCTGCCTCGTGGGAGATGTATTCACTTCGGTATTTGTTAAGGTAAAGTTTTAAAGAGCGAAGCTCAACGATATATTTATCGGGGATATAAACTATCTTTATAGTTGCAAAATCAGGATACCCAGACCTTGGACAAAGACAAGTAAATTCAGGAAAGGTTATTTCAATCTTGTAATCCCTATCGGGATATGGATTTTCCCATGTTTCAAGCTGAGCATTGAGTATTGCCTCTTCACCATATTTAAGTTTTCTCTCCTCCATGGTCTCGCAACAATTTTATTTTTACTCCCGTAAATCTAATCAAAAGATTTTGCATTTTAAAAATTGAATATCGCCTTTACTTTGCTTAATTTTAAGCGAAACAAAAATAAAACAAGGAATTGAGAATGAAGTTAAAACTTTTAACCTTGTTAATTTTATGGACCACCCTCTCCACAGCTCAAAATCTTTACATACCAAGCTTTGAAAGATATCTTTTCACAGCTACATCGGATGGCTCCGAAGGCTTAAGGGTTAATCCAGCAAATATGGGTTTCAGACACAAGATAAACTTTGCGGTCTATCTATCATCTCTGAGAAAATTTTCCGTCAAAAACTATGAGACTGGTTTATTCCTGCAAACGATGAATCTTGGAATAGGAATGAAAAGCGTCAGGCTTGGAGATTCAACTTCACTTTTGATTTCATCTTCGACTGGCTTTGGTGGTGAAGGTTTTTCGTTTGGAGTTGGACTTGACTATTTTAAAATTGGTGGCGAAAAATTCAAAACATCAATAAATGCTGGCGTGATTTCGAGACCTTTCAATTTCATATCAATTTCTTTTGTGGCACATAATTTAACTGGACGATATTTTCAAAATACGCCCCTTGAAAAAAGATATACCGCTGGGATTGGAATTCGGCCGTTCGGAAACGACATCTTAACCCTATCATCAGATTTAATCCTTAAAGAAAAACAAAAACCAAAAAACTTCAAATTTGGAGCCGAACTTAAAATAGTTAATGGCTTAAACTTATACGCAATGCTTGACAACACCAAAACTTTTTCGGATAAGAAAACCTTCATCTTCGGATTCTCGATAAATCTTCAAAATGTTGGATTTAAAATTTTCACTGACTTTGAAAACTCAAACATAAAGGCGACAGCATCGACATTCTTCACACGAGAAGTTATGAACACATTCATCTACCCTGTCAAGAAAATTGCTGAGGTTGAAATTCGTGGTGTCATACCAGATTATAAAGAACAACCATCTATCTTCTCAAAGCCAAGAAAGAGCGTGCACGATTTAATAGATGAAATCGAAAAAGCATCAACGGATAAAGATATAAATGGTTTGCTTTTGAAAATTTATCCATTTACGGGCGAAATCAAACTTTATGAACTTGAAGGCTTAACTCAAGAACTTGCCGAAGCAGTTAAAAAAGTTAAAAAGGCAGGAAAACCTGTTGTCGCTTATCTTGGTGGCGAAATGGCTGGTGTAAATGAACTTTATCTTGCGAGTGTCGCCGATAAAATCGTCATCGCACCAGAGTGTATGATAGTCGGATATGGAGCTGTTATCGATGTGTCAAGATTAAAGAGCTTCTTTGAAAAATTCGGCATCGAATGGGATGCGATGACGGCAGGTGAATATAAATCGACCTTCCACTCATTTTACACTGACTCGGCAACTCCAAATCAGGCAAAACTAATTGAAGGTCTCGTCGATGAAATACACAAGCAAATGATAGAGCAAATCTCAAAATCAAGAAATATAAACTTCACGGATGAAACCATCGAAGAAATTTCAGGCGGTTTAATACCTCCAAGGGCTAAGGAACTTGGGATTGTTGATGAGATTGGTTTTTACAACGAAGCTAAAAAAATGATTAATAAACTCGCAAACAATCGAGACGACGAAAATATCAACTTGACAAAACTTGATAAAAGAAAATACTGGGATAAGACTTGGGGAATAATCCCGAAGATTGCCGTCATAGGTGTTCATGGTGCGATAGTTACTGGTGAAAGCCAACCCCCACTGCCTTTCCCACTATTAAATGAAAGATTAACAGGTTCAGAAACCGTAGTTAAACAGATCAATTCAGCGGTGAAAGATAAGAGCATAAAAGCAATAATTTTAAGAGTTAACAGTGGTGGCGGTTCAGCGCTCGCTTCAAATGAAATCTACTCTGCCCTAAAAGAAGCGAGAAAGAAAAAACCAGTGGTAGTATCGTTCGGCAATGTCGCTGCAAGTGGTGGCTATTATGTCGCTTGCAGTTCTGATAGAATTTTTGCAAACCCCGGAACTTTAACTGGAAGCATAGGGGTTGTCTACTCAAAGCCGGTGCTTGAGAAACTTTATGAAAACATGAAAATAAAAATTGAAACATACAAAAAAGGTGACCACGCTGATATGTTTTCTACAACAAGGCACTGGAATGAAATTGAAAGAAAAGGAATTGAAAACGCACTTCAATACACCTATCTTGGATTCAAACAAAAGGTTGCGGAAAACAGAAACATGACGCTTGATGATGTTGAAAAATTAGCGCAAGGTAAGGTCTACACTGGAACGCAGGCATTGGATTTAAAACTCGTTGATGAACTTGGGGGATTGAAAAGCGCCGTTGACTTCGCAAGGGAAAAAGCCAGAATAAAAGCAAAGTATGATGTTAAGTTTTATCCAGTGCCGTCACTTTTTGGAACTCAAGATGGATTTATAAAATCAATGCTGAGAAACTTGTTTCTAAATAAACTTTTTGAATAAAAATGGAAAAATTTATCGCAGTCATCGGCTCTGGAGACTGGGGCAAAAATCTTGTGAGAAACTTTTTTGAATTAGGTGTCCTGAAGATGGTGTGCGATATCAATGAGACAAATTACAATGAACTAAAAGGTAAATTTCCAGCTAAATACACCAACTCAATTGAAGAGGTCATAAACGACCCTGATATTAAAGCAGTTGCAATTGCAACACCATCTGAAACGCATTTCGAACTCGCCAAAATGTTTCTTCTCTCTGGAAGAGATGTGTTCGTTGAGAAACCACTCACCCTAAAACTCGAAGAAGCAATTGAGCTTGTGAAAATTTCGGATGAGAAAAATTTAATCTTAATGGTTGACCATGTCCTTCATTATCACCCCGCTGTCATAAAGTTGAAAAATTTAATTCACTCTGGTGAGATTGGCGAGATAAAATACATTTATTCCAATAGATTAAACTTTGGCAAATTTAGAAAAGAAGAAAATACGCTTTGGAGCTTTGCCCCACACGATATTTCACTTATACTTTCAATCGTCGGCGATATGCCAAATAAAATCTCATCATTTGGGAAAAATTATCTTTTTCCAAACACAGTTGACACAAACTCAAACTTTAAAATCCCGTATGATGTCACCTTAACATATCTCGAATTTAAAAACGATGTAAGAGCTCATATCTTCGTGAGTTGGCTTCACCCGTATAAAGAACAAAAACTGGTTATAATTGGAACCCAAAAAATGGCTGTCTTTAACGATACCGAACCAGAAAATAAACTTGTCCTATATCCACACAAAGTCGAATGGATTGGTGATCTGCCCATTGCTAAAAAGGCGGATGCTGAAGTAGTTGAAATTGAAAAAGAAGAACCATTGAAAAACGCATGCGCCCATTTTATTGAATGTGTCAATAAAAGAAAAAAACCTTTAACCGATGGATATGAAGCCTTACGAGTTTTAAAAATACTTGACCTTGCAAGCAAATCATTACAAAATAATGGGATAACTTTAAAAATGAATGAAAAGTTCTACGCACATGAAACAGCAATAATCGATGAACCATGTGAGATTGGTGAAGGAACAAAGATATGGCATTTCTCTCACATAATGAAAGGTGCAAAGATTGGGAAAAATTGCGTCATCGGGCAAAATTGTTTTGTCGGTTCAAGAGCAGTGCTTGGAAACGGCGTCAAACTTCAAAATAATGTCTCGGTTTATGACCTTGTCACGCTTGAAGATTATGTTTTTGTTGGACCTTCTGCAGTTTTCACAAACGATTTAAACCCAAGGGCAAAATATCCCAAGGGTGGAAAATGGATCCCGACATTGGTCAAAGAAGGTGCAACAATTGGGGCGAATGCGACAATTTTATGTGGCATAACAATTGGAAAATGGGCAATGGTTGGTGCTGGTGCTGTAGTTACAAAAGATGTGCCCGATTATGCAATTGTGACAGGCATTCCAGCGAAAATAAACGGATGGATATGTGAATGCGGTGAAAAATTAAATTTCAAAAAAGGAAAAGCAAAATGTGAAAAATGTAAAAGGGTTTACCAAAAGAAAGGGAATAAAGTAACCGAAATTAAGTCAAACTAACTAAGGAGCAAGTATGGAAATACTTGGAAAAGCAAAAGATCTAAAACTCAATATGAAAATAGTTAGAAAAATCCTTGTCGATTTCATCAGGAAAGAAACAACAAGGTTTGGGCTTAAAAAGGGTGTCATTGGGGTCTCTGGCGGTGTGGATTCCGCTGTCTCTGCTTATCTTTCCGCTGAAGCTTTGGGGCCTGAAAATGTCCTTGGCGTTATAATGCCATATAAAACAAGCTCACCAGATAGCATTGAGGATGCAAAACTTGTGATCTCAAATCTCGGAATTAAAAGTGAATTTGTTGACATAACACCGATGTGCGATCCCTACTTTGAAAAGTTTCCAGATATGGATAGAGTTAGACAAGGAAATGTGATGGCAAGGATGCGAATGATTGTTCTTTATGATCTCTCCGCAAGGGAAAAAGCCCTTGTAATTGGAACAAGTAATAAAACTGAGCTTTTGCTTGGATACGGAACTCTTTACGGTGATATGGCAAGCGCAATAAATCCACTTGGGGATCTTTATAAAACGCAGGTTTGGCAACTTGCTGAAGAACTTGGTGTGCCAAGAAAAATAATTGACAAAAAACCAACTGCTGACCTTTGGATTGGACAAACAGATGAGGATGAACTTGGCCTGTCATATAGAGTTGTCGACAAACTTTTATACTTCATGGTTGACGAACGAAAAACAGATGATGAATTAATCGAGCTCGGGTTTGACAAAAATATGATCGAAAGAGTAAAACTCATGGTTCAAAGGAATCAATTCAAGAGAAGACCACCGATAATTGCAAAAATTTCTTACAGAACAATAAACATCGACTTCAGATATGCTCGTGATTGGGGAAGCTAAAAGAAGAGTTTAAATCCTTTGGTGATGTCGCAGGCTATTTGAGCTAAATTTAAGCACGACCAATTTATAGATTAAAATTGCCGACGAAAGCAAAAGCAGAAATTGTAAAGTAAAAAACGAAAACAACTTAACACCAGCAAATGCCCCTCCAAATTGCGTGATCAAAATGCCCCCAAAATTATCAAGCAAAGCTGAGATAAACATCAAAATAGTTAACGCAATGTTAAATTTATCGTTGACGATATAAACAAAATGTACAAGCGTTATCAGATAAAGAGCCATCGGCAGGAAATGAATATAAGCAATTTCAACGAGCCCAGAAATGGATTTCGGTTTTAAAAATTTTTCAGGATTGCCAAGATAGTAATCTGAAACATTGGAGATCGTAAAACCAATTTTGTTCGCAAATAATGTGAAATTCAAGCCAGCGAAAACAAGGTTAAAAATTGCAAAAATAAAAATCAAAATGGCAAGAAATCTTGAAGTTATACTATTTTTATTTTTCTGAGCCCGTGAACTTTTAAACCAAACAAGCAACAACGATAAAAAAATCACAGCTTGAAAGAGCAAAAATATAAAAAGCTTCAAAACTGCATATTCCCTTCCGAGAAAAATAATGATCAAATCAGATATAGCGTAAAGAAGCCCTGAAAACGCAAGGGCAAGCATTAACCCAAATTTTAATCTCGGGGAGATATCTGAATAAACAACCAAAGCAGAGATACACAGAAAAAGAAGTCCAACAACAAAAAGATTTACATGCGATTCTTCCAAAACTTGAGCGATTGAGACTTCGCTTGGGAAATCGGGCTCACCCCAAAAATAATATTGAATTTTCTCGACCGAATAACCAAACTTCATTCCAAAATGAACAAAAGCACCAATCCAAAATAGAAAGACAAAAACTGTAAAAAGAAAAATTGCAACATGTATCGGCTTAAAATTTTTTGTTTCACCAGTCCAGAAGAACCTCATTTCCCCTCCTCAAAAATTATTTTCCACAATGCGATGACTTTTCTCGCATTATCTGTTATCGCCCTTGCAGTTAAAGTTGCCCCTGTCATATTAGGTACATCTTTCCTTAACTTTAACAAATCCTTACCAAGCGTTTTACCTTTAAGATAATTCAGCCAATTTTCATCTGCCTTATACTCCGGTGGCTCCTTAAACGACAAAATCTGAATCAACTCAATCTCGCCTCGCTCATTTAAAACATATAACACAACCTCAGGATGAGTCCTGACAACATGAATATCAACATAAGCATATGCTTTAACTTTCGAATTAACCTTAACGATATAAAATGTGATAAGTTTTGTTTCAACTTTAACCCCGGATAACTCCTTAACTTTTTCAGCCTGCGAATCTGATATCACGATGTTTTTGATCTCAATTTTCGCATTAGGATAAATCTCACTTAAAACTTGTTCGGGTTTCTTACCTTGGATCAAGAGAAACAAAATTAGCAATAAAAGATTTATCATCTTACCTAAGCAAATTTTTTATAAAAATCCCCGGGCAAAAGCCCGGGAGAACCTCAATGGCGTTAAAATATAAAACCGAGTCCTATATTAAATTGATCAATTTTCCATTCATCCTTCCCACTTCCAACACCAGCTGGAAGGCTCGATGAAGTATTGCGAAGTTGATAATCTGCCTTTATCACTACCTGTGGATGCGGTTTAAAGTCAATCCCAAATGTAAACACACTTCTATTTTTCTTCGGATCCGGATCCCCAACGAAAACATTTCTATTCAAATCATATCTCTCATACCTTACAAACGGAGAAAACGAAACTATCGATTCTGGATATATAAGCGGGATTAAATTATACCCTGCTTCTACATACCATCCGTAAACTTTACTTGCTCTACCGGCTCTATTCGTATAAAAGCTATTACCATCCGCACTTCCATAAGCGAATAAACCCTTAACAAGTAAATTTTCAAACTGAAGTTGTCCATCAAATGTTAAAAGCCCGAATTTTGCCTCCGCGCTTCCTTTTGGACTTGCTCCGGCTGCGTCACTTCCACCACTGCTATAGAACGAAGCTCCAAGTGTTAAATTTTTAATGGGGGTGAAATCGAATCTTAAAATCCCCGCAAACTTGTCAAAATTAACTGTTGCTCCTCTCTGTCTTCCAGCACCAATCCAATCGCCTATCAAATCGGTTCTCAAGCCATTCATAATCCCTGCTTTATACGAAAGCCCAGAGAATAACTCACCATAAACCATCACACCAAGTTCCCTCCACACAGTTGGAATTACAAATCTTTCCACATCAGGTCTTAATGTCCCAAAATAGACGGGTGGTTCATGATATTCGTTCATTCTACTTATAGGAATGAGAAATAACCCAGTTCTTATGTTAAATCCCGATGATAAAAGAAAATCCACATATAAAAATTCAACATAAACTTCCGGCTTTCTATCCCCAACATTACTGATCCCAGCATGCTCAATTTCAAGTTCAGAATTTACCAGGATGTTATCCGTAAATTTATACCCGATATAAGGTATAAATCTTAACACATCCCCTCTGTCCGTTTTTGACTGATCAAGATAATTTTCATATGTTATCTCACCATATCCGGCAATTGATAACCCGCGTGGAGTATAGTAAATTTTTGAAGCTGCTGGACCAAGTCCAAAGTATGACTTCAGTTCGATCTCCGGCATCGCCACCTCAAGCCGAAGTCGTCTTACTTCTTCTTTCAACGCCTCGATCATCTGGATTATCTCTTCCTCTTGCTTTCCAATAGCTTGGAGCTTTGAAATTTCAGCTTCAAGCTGTTCAATCCTCTTTTCAAGTTGTTTTATTTTTTCTTCCTGCGACTGGGAGAATGTAAGGTTTGATAACAATATAAATAAAGCGATCGTTAGAATGAAGGCCTTAAAAATGATCTTGTTCATTTTTCATCATCTTTATTTGTTTTTGAAATATGCTGAACGCCATCCTTAAAAATCATTACATCAAAAAATTCTCTAAATTTATTGTTTACAAAAATTGAGCCATCGTCGTAAAGTATTAGAACACCAACATCGTTATTCTCACTTAAAAATTTATCTCTCAAATCCTTAGACATCGCAAAGAGAGCGGTCGCATAGGCATCTGCAAGTGTTGCATTTTTATGGGCAACTGTTACCTGAACAATTCTCCCATCTTTTGTTTCAATATGTTTTCTCAAATAATTTCCAGATGTTGATATGCTGACATCGCTCGAGTTGACCATTTGAACAAGTGTACCTCCATTTATAGGGTCTTTGATCGCAAGCGTCCTCTTATGCCCCCACACCTTCATATCTCCGCCAATTGAAATAAATCCAGAGCTCGTCCTTAAATAATCAAAGACTTTTTCAATTGCAAATCCCTTCCCCATCCCCCCCAAATCAATTGCCATCCCCTCTTTTAAAAGCATCACGCTATCACCAGAAATCACTACATCTCTGAAATTAATAAGCTTACGAGCACTGTCTTCGGATAATTTCTTGAACCTTTTAGCATTAATTGTTAAGGCTCCAACAGTGATATCGAAAACCCCATTTGTACTTTCTGAAATCTCAATGGCGTTTTTTATAGCCTCAATTGTGA
Source organism: Candidatus Kryptonium thompsonii (assembly GCA_001442925.1). Taxonomy (GTDB): domain Bacteria; phylum Bacteroidota; class Ignavibacteria; order Kryptoniales; family Kryptoniaceae; genus Kryptonium; species Kryptonium thompsonii. Next base: position 344,670 of record LDXX01000006.1, on the reverse strand, counting down.
TATCCGAAACTTTTACAAATTTCTTCCCCGCATTTAGATTAATCTTTGAGACATCCGACGAATCGACATAATCCGAAAGCTTCATCTCAATCCCCCTGAGATATTTATACGCAGTGTAATTCAGGTTTTCATTTGGAAGCTCAATGTAAGCATATGTCCCCATAAGATAGTAGCTCGCTCCCTGAGCTAGGACGATCTCCACGACAAAGAACAACAGCATAAATTTAACAAGCTTATCCATAGTCCATTTAATTTATTTAGACTCAGTCTAAATATAATATAAAGAAATGAAAAAGTCAAGTTTTCGAAGCCCGTCAAAACCCACCTGAATCATAACCGAATAACCTAACGGTTGGATTACTGGTAAGGAAATCCCCCAAAGTATCATATACTAGGCACATTGCCCGTTCTTGTGGGAACAATTTTGCTGAAACAACAGAACAGTGAATATTGATGTAAAAAGCAACAAGCTTGTAAAACTTTAAAAAATTTCTAAAATCAAACTATGTAAGGGATAAATCTTTTTGTTTTATTTGCGTATTCAATGTAAGCCTGACCGTAAATTTCAACGAGCTCTTTCTCTTCCTGAATTGAAAGCCAAATATAAGAGCCAATAAGCACAGGCCATAGTAATAGAGTTATCACCGATGGCCAATGTATGATCCAGCCAAGCGTAAAGAGAAAAATTCCAGTATACTGCGGATGGCGTATAAATTTATAAATTCCATCTGTTACAAGCCCCTCTGCTTTGTGAATTTTCACCCAACCAGCTGAAATTAAAGATATCCCAATGATACTTACTAATGTTCCAATCTTTGCTGGCAAATGCCCGAATGTTTCAAAGTATTTTCTTGATATGATTGGGACATCAAAAACTGGTGAAATAAGGAAAATTAAAAGTGGCCAACCGAACATTTCCGTCATCAAAGCAACAACAAATGCTATGAAAGCGGTTTTTGATTTCCATAAATTTTTCGTTGGCTTTCTATAAGTTAGCAAACCAAGAAACGCAAGAACAATTGCAATGTTAATTATTATCAATCCCCCTATCCCAAGATTTTCTCTTATCCATTTAATTGATGCAGGGGGCCCGTCGTGGTGCGGAGTAAATTCAAAAATGTAAATCAACAAAAAGATTATTACCCCAGTAATTCCAATATAATTTAAAATTTTTCGCACCGCCATAGGCGCACCTCCGTTGGTTTTTGTTTAAAATAATTTACTTTGAATTTAAATCAAAAGTAAGATTCCTATTGGCTTTGCCGTTGTAAAGTTATTTTAGTAATAAAGTTGTTTGAAGTAAAAAAGCAGAAAAATTTCCGCTCAGATTTAAGGTGAATATGATGTAAAAAAACAAGAAAATATAAATCCACATCACTACATCAAGCACGACGCCAGCTTTCAACATATCTTTTAATGTCACATATCTTGACCCATAAACGATCGCATTTGGTGGCGTTGCCACGGGAAGCATAAATGCCATAGATGCAGCAATAGTTGCAGGCAAAACAAGAAAGGTGGGGTTAATGTCAAGTTCAGAACATATTGAAATTAATATTGGAACCATCATTGAAGTTACGGCGGTGTTGGATGTTATCTCCGTTAGAAGCTCCATAAAAATCACAATTATAAAAACAAGAAACACAGGTGACGGATGTCCGAAAAACTTTACAAACTCACTGGAAATTACATCCGCAAGTCCTGTTTTAAACAACGCATCAGACAAAGCTATTCCCCCACCGAATAAAAGCAAAGTTCCCCAATCGACATATTTTGAATCGCCCCAATCGAGAACAAATTTTCTTTTTGATAAGTCAACGGGCAAAGTGAACAAAATCATACTTCCAAAAACAGCTATTAAATACTCATCAAACCACTCCAGCCTTTCACCAACGAACGGTATAAATTTCCACAACGGATTTGTAACCCAAAGAAAAACCGTTAACGAGAATCCAAATAATGTCAACTTCTCTGGCTTTGATAACTTGCCAAGGTTACTCTTTTCATAAAGCAATGTCTCTTTTATTTCGTCTCCAAAGGAAACATCCGATTTAAAAACAATTTTTAAAACAAACCACAAAATCGGCAAGGCTAAAACTACGAACGGGACCCCAAACATCATCCATTCAAGAAAACTTATATGTGCAATTCCTTCTTTTGCAAGAATTGATACAGCGATACCATTGGGCGGGGTTCCAATTATAGTTCCAACGCCCCCGATTGAAGAAGCAAAAGCTATTCCAAGCATTATAGATTTCCCAAACTTTGAATTCAGGTCAACATTTAACTTATTCAATATGCCAAGCCCAATTGGAAGCATCATAGCTGTAGTTGCGGTATTCGAAACCCACATCGATATAAAAGCAGTTGCAACAATTAACCCAAATAAAATTTTGTTTGGACTTTTTGCGATATTTCCACGAGTTAAAATCCATAGAGCAATTCTCCTATCGAGTCCCCACTTTTGCATCGCACCCGCTATTAAAAATCCAGCAAGAAATAAAAAAATTATTGGATTCGCATAGTTTATAAAAACATTTTTACCGTTCAACTCAATAAATTTTCCGTCATGAAATCCATAGGCATGAAAAAGTGGCAAGATTACCCCAGGCAAAAGAGATGTTACAGGAATTGGCACCGCCTCGCTTATCCACCAGATCACCATCAACAACATAAGTGCAAAAGTGACTTTCATACTATATGAAAGTCTTAAAACCTCTGGTGTTAAACTATCGCTTCCAAGTTTTTGGCTTGCGTAATCAGTAAATGCTTTTGGAATGGGAATAAGCAAAATAGTTATAAAAACGATTAGCCCAAGAAAAAAACCTACATTCCCCCGTATTTTATCAAAATCCATTTGGCATTACCCAATTTTTTAGTAAATAAATTCCTGTATGTCATAGAGCGTCACTCGCACCCCTAATTTATTTAAACCTTTAAGCCCCTCTTTGATTTTTTGAATTTGTTTTGCCATTTCAAACTTATCAAGCGTTTCAGAACCAAGTTCATTCATAATTCTAACATATTCATCCGCTTCATCAAGAACAAGCGGAGAAAGATAAACAATATCGCCATTCCCAAGGGGCATCTTCAATATCGTTTCAACGGTATTCTTAACATGAGCTTCATAAAATTTCTTTCCCCCAGCCCCAGCCAAAATTATAACCCCAACATTTATTCCTGCACTTTTTATCGTTTGGACAACTTCAACACATCCATCTGGCGACCCAGGTTTGTTAAGATATTTAAACAAATTTGCATCGCCCGTTTCCAAACCTATGTAAATTCTTTTTAAAAGTAAATCTCTAAGCTCAACATATTCATCATAACTTTTTCTTTCCGCTCCGAATATATCAAGAAACGAATAAATTCCATCAAAAACATGGTCAAACCCATTTTTAGATTTACCGATGGGGAATTCATCATGGATAATTTTTATAAGTTCAACCAATCGTTTCTGTGGAATTATCAACGCATTTGCATCACCAAGAAAAATTGATTTTCTAAGTCCAATCGCCCTGCCGAAGAATTCTTTAACTTTCTTAACATGATTTAAAAATTCATCTGGCGATTTCACTCTAAATCTTCTATCCTGATAAAAACTACAAAATGTGCATTTGTTCCATGAACAACCTTCAGCTGGCTGAAGAACGAGCGAGAAATACTGGTCTGGTGGAAGGATGCTTATCGGTTTATAAACGGAGAAAAATTTAATCCCATCTTTTTCAAGTTGTTTATAATCCCACTTTAAAATTTCGTCAAGTCGTTCCAAAACTTCGTGCTCGTTCCCGCTTAATGCATCCCTTATCTTTAAAACTCGTTCAATTACATCTTCAATAACCTTACGCTTTTCTTCATCGCCGACAAAAATTTTAACCTTGCTTCCATCTTTATCAAAAAATTTTTTCATCAATCTATTATCAAGCCCACGCCTGTAGCTCACTCCGTCAAAAAATCCGCCCATAAATCTCCCCTCTGCGTCGAAGTAGTAAATAAATTTATGCTCTTCCGAAATAGTAGTCGAATACTTTTGCAAATTAAAATAAACATCTCCGATGCCATCTATAAAAATCTTAACGACATTTTCGCCTACCTTCTCCATTCAAACTTGAAAATTGAGTTTCAAATTAATACCTTTTAGCAAAATAAATTTAAAAACAAATTCAATTTTTACCAATGCTTTGCCCAACCAAAATTGAGAGAGTAAACGATAAACTCAAATTCACTTGGAACGATGGATATGAAAGCGTACTTTCATTGAAATTTCTGCGTGATAATTGTCCATGTGCCGTCTGTTCCGCTGAAAGAGATGAAAGCTCACTTATCAAACTACCTGTTTCGGGACAATATGAGATAAAAGAGATAAATTTGGTTGGAAACTACGGAATTCAGATAACATGGGGGGATGGTCATAATACGGGGATTTACGACTTTGAATACCTGCGAAACTTAAAAGAAGAATAAGGGCGGTGTTTGCCACCGCCCTGACGGTTCAAATTTCTCTTTCGACAAGTTTCTGCTTAAGCTTAGATATATGCCATGTAATGTTAATTTCTTTAGGACAGGCTTGAACACAGTGAAAGATGGTATGACAACGCCATATCCCGTTGGGCGTGTCAATTATATCAAGGCGTTCATCGGTTGCTTCATCTCTTGAATCAAAAATGAACCTATAAGCTTTCAAAAGCGCCGCTGGTCCAAGATAGTCTTCATTCGACCAAGTTGATGGACAGCTTGTTGTACAGCAAGCACAAAGGATACATTTGGATGCTTCCATGATAAGCTCAACATCTTCGGGGCTTTGAAGTCTTTCTCTCTCAGGTGGCGGGCTTTTGGTGATAAGATATGGTTTTACAGCTTCATACTTTTTCCAAAAGTCGGTAAAGTCAGTCACCAAGTCTTTTATAATTGGCATTCCAGGCAAAGGTTCAATTACTATGGGTTTTTTGTAAGTCTTATTTGCATCGGAATAACCAAGGTCTTGCAAAAGGATTGAACAGGCGAGCATATTCTTTCCATTTATTCTCATACCATCGGAACCACAAATTCCGTGAAGGCAGGAGCGTCGAAATGTTAAGGTCCCATCGATTTCATTTTTTATATAGTGAAGGACATCGATAACTCTGTCCTTTGGGTCCGCTTCAATTTCATAATCTTTGTAATAAGGTTCACTATCTGTTTCAGGGTTAAATCTGAAAATTCTTAAGGTTACCTTCATTTTTTTAAACCTCATTTGTTGTTTTAGTATTTTCTCTCCATAGGTTGAATTTTCGTTATGACGACAGGTTTATATTTTATGATTGGCTCTTTATCTTCATTCTTATAAATCAAGGTGTGCTTGAGCCAATTTTGGTCATCACGCTTTGGATAATCTTCGCGATAATGCGCACCTCTACTCTCAGTTCTATTCAAAGCACTATAAGCGATAGACTCGGCTGTGTCAAGAAGATTACCAAGTTCAATTGCTTCAATCAAGTCAGTGTTAAATTTTTTCCCTTTGTCATCGATTTTAATCTCTTGGTACCTTTCCTTTAATTCCTTGATCTTTTCGATGGCTTTTTTAATACCCTCACCTGTTCTGAATACGGATACATTATCCATCATTATTTCCTGCAGTTCTTTTCTAATCCTTGAAACACGCTCTTTCCCATTGCTATTTAAAATTCTCTCAACTGTTTTTCTGGTCCATTCGTCTGCATCCTTTGGAAGCGGTGGGAAATCATGTTCTTTTATATATTCAGCCATTTTCTTCCCTCCGCGACGCCCAAAGACAATTATATCAAGAAGCGAATTTGTCCCAAGTCGATTTGCTCCGTGAACTGATACACATGCGACTTCGCCAGCTGCGTAAAACCCTTCCACTTTTGTTCCCTTGTCATCTATTACAACTTCAGCATCAACATTTGTTGGAATTCCACCCATTGCGTAGTGAGTCGTCGGTTGAACTGGAATTGGTTCCTTCAACGGATCAACCCCAAGATAAATTCTCGCAAATCCTGTTATCTCAGGAAGCTTTTTATTTATGATTTCTGGTCCCAAGTGCGTCAAATCAAGTAACAAATAATATGTCCCATCTGGTCCTTGGATTCCCCGTCCTTCACGAATCTCTGTATACATTGCTCTCGAGATAACATCTCGGGGTGCGAGATCTTTAATCGTCGGGGCGTATTTCTCCATAAATCTTTCCCCAAGTTTATTCCTTAACACGCCTCCCTCACCTCTCGCTGCTTCAGAGACCAAGATCCCGAGCCTCCAGAGCCCAGTTGGATGAAATTGAACAAATTCCATATCTTCAAGCGGTATTCCCCTGCGATATGCAATAGCAAAGCCATCCCCTGTCCCAACTACAGCGTTTGATGTTATTCTGTAAACTCTACCATATCCACCAGTTGCAAACATAACCGTCTTCGCATGGAAAATGTGAATCTCACCAGTTGCAATCTCAATCGCAACAACACCACGAACGATATTATCCTGAACAATCAAATCCGTCACGAAAAACTCGGGGAAGAATTGAACACCTCGTTTAATACAATTTTCATAAAGAGTTTGGAGCATCACATGCCCAGTTCTATCAGCTGAAAAGCAAGCCCTTTTAACAGGAACTCTTTCACCAAATGGGTTATTTGGATCTTTCGGCTTTGTATGCCCACCGAATGGTCTTTGAGCAATCAAGCCCTTTTCATTTCTTGAAAATGGCATACCCATATGTTCAAGTTCAATTATCGCACGAATAGCATCATAGCACATTATTTCAATCGCATCTTGATCCCCAAGAAAATCGCTACCTTTAACAGTATCAAAAAAGTGATATTCCCATGAATCTTCTTCTTCATTTCCAAGTGCTGCACAGACTCCACCTTGAGCTGTTCCTGTATGTGACCTTGTTGGGTAGACTTTTGTTAAAACAGCGCAGGTATAACCTTCGGGGATTTCAAGTGCTGCACGAAGCCCTGCTCCACCTGCGCCAACTATTACTGCATCAAATTTATAAATCATTTCTTACACCTCTTAGAATTTTGTTTTAAAAGTGCTTTAAAATTTTAAAGCTGTGCTTACACCTAAAACCCAAAAAGCAAAGCCAGAGATTACAATTATTCCATAAAGAGTGATCGCAAGCCAAGACTTCATTTTAAAATCTCTCAAAATTGACCAAATCCCATTTAACCCATGCCATAAACCAAGGGTTATAAAGGTAAGATAAAACATCTTCCAATACACATTTGAAAATCTAGCGATTGACTGTTCATAAGAATGACCTGTCTCCGGAGTATAGTGCATAAGTATGTAATGTCCAACCATTGCGAAGATTAAAAATATCCCTGTTATTCTTTGAAGAAGCCATCCAACTGAACCGCTTTTTCTTGAACCGTAATGTTTGAAAGACATTTAAAAACCTCCTAAATTTGTTTTAGGTTCTTAAATTAAACCTGCAAACATTTGATTAATTTCATGACTGAATATAAAATAACCCATGACAAGAAATGCTATTATCCCAATTATCATAAGATAGGCAAATGCTTTCTTTTGATAATAAGCCCCCTTCCCAAAGTCAACAAGCACAATCCTTATACCATTTAATGTATGAGCCAAAACAAACGCAAAAAGCAACCATTCAAGAAATTTAAAAAGTGGCTTCTGGAACAAAGCCATTTCTGCATCAAAAGCCTCCTTACCTTTTGTAAGGGTTGACAGCGCATAGATATGGACATAAAGATAAGCAGTTAAAACAATTCCTGAAATTCTGTGAATTATCCAAGCCCATCCCCCAGCTTCTTTTTTGTAGGATGCAACAAGTTTGAAGTAGCCTTCACGAGTTTTTTCTACCTTCATACAAGTGCTCCAATATGTTTTTCTATTTTTCGCTTTAAATTAAGAAAAAATCAAGTCATTTTCAATTGCTTTGGTAGGATTTTGAAAACTCAATACTTTAAACTATTTTTTATTTAGCAAGGCAAAAATTAACACGGAAATTTAAATGCCCGTCAGAACAAGAAAAATCGCCAAAAGCGATAAAAGGCTTATTTCGATCGTAATCCCACTTTACAACGAGGTTGAATCCCTACCTGAACTTTACTCGAAGATAAAAGAAGTTGTAAGGGCAAATCGCTATAACTATGAAATCATATTCGTTGACGATGGCTCAACCGATGGTTCACTTGAGATTTTAAAGCAACTTCGCCAAAATGATAAAAATGTAAAAATCATAAGTTTTAGAAGAAACTACGGCAAATCCGCAGCGCTCGCAGTTGGCTTCGAGCATGCGAAAGGTGATGTCATCATAACAATGGATGCCGACCTTCAAGATGATCCGCATGAAATCCCAAACTTATTGCAAAAACTTGACGAAGGCTTCGATCTCGTCTCAGGATGGAAAAAGAAAAGATACGACCCGATAACCAAAACAATACCCTCAAGAATTTTTAATTTCGTCGTCTCAACCTTAACAGGGATCAAAATCCACGATTTCAACTGTGGCTTAAAAGCATACAGAAAAACAGTTGCAAAGGACATAAAAGTTTATGGCGAACTTCACAGATATTTGCCTGTCATTGCGCACTGGGCAGGATATAAAATTGGCGAAGTTGTGGTTCAACATCACCCAAGAAAATATGGAAAAACTAAGTTTGGCGTCAGCAGATTTTTAAAAGGCTTTCTTGATCTTTTAACTGTTATGTTCACAACAAGATACTTCAAACGACCACTTCATTTGTTTGGGACGCTTGGGCTTTTAATCTTCATCTTAGGTTTCGGGATTACCTTTTACCTTTCACTTTTAAAAATAATTGAGAACATCTCGCTTAGCAATAGACCCTTATTTATCCTTGGCGTCATGCTCACAATCGTTGGAATACAATTCATTTCAATTGGCTTACTCGGAGAGATGATAACGAAAGCCTATCAACACCTTGAAACATATTCTATCAAAGAAATATATCTTGACTAAGCGATGAAGATAATTATTGTAGGTCCTGTTTATCCATATCGTGGTGGGATAGCACATTACATAAAACTACTCTACAAAAGCCTAATTAGAAATAATCACGATGTTAAAATTTTTAATTTTAAAAGATTATACCCGAACTTTTTATTTCCGGGTAAGACGCAATTTGAAAAATCTGATGAAGTCGAGAAAATTGAAAGCAAGAGAATTATTGACTCAGTTAATCCCATAAGTTGGTTTACCACAGGATTTAAAATCGCGAAAGAGAAACCGGACATTGTAATTTTCAAATACTGGCTTCCATTTTTCGCACCTTGCTTTGGTATCACCGCGGGAATTATAAAACTCCTTTCAAACTCGAAAATAATTTTCATTTGCGATAATATTACCCCTCATGAAAAATTTCCTCTTTCCAAGCCCCTTTCCAAATTTGCATTTTTATTTGTTGATCACTTTATCGTCCAATCTACATCTGTTGAAGAAGATTTGCTCAAAATAAAACCTAGGGCAAGTTATAAAAAAGTCTTTCATCCAATTTATGAAATTTTCGGCAAACCAATCGATAGAAATGAAGCGAGAAAACTTCTTGGCATTAGACCTGACGAAAAAATTCTTTTGTTTTTCGGGTATATCAGGGGGTATAAAGGACTTGACCTTCTCTTAAAAAGCATGAAGCTCGTTTTAAGTAAATTTCCAGTAAAACTTCTAGTGGCTGGGGAATTTTATGAAGATCCGAAACGATATTATAAAATTGTTGAAGAGGAAGGGATTGCAGATTTTGTTATTTTCAAGAGCGAGTACATACCAAACGATGAGGTAAAGGTTTATTTCTGCGCATCTGATCTCGTGGTATTGCCATATATTTCAGCGACCCAAAGCGGAATTGTCCAAATCGCTTATAATTTTAATAAACCTGTAATCGCAACAAATGTTGGTGGGCTTCCTGAGGTTGTAATCGATGGAGAAACTGGATTTGTAGTTGAACCGTCTTCGGAGAAATTAGCTGAGGCAATTATAAAGTTTTTTGAGTGGGATCTGGCCGAGACCTTTTCAAAAAATATTGAAAATGTGAAGGAAAAATTTTCGTGGGAACATCTTGTTCAAATCCTGGAAGAGCTATCCAGTAAATAAATTAGATTCTTTTTAAGGCGTGAATAATCGGTTGTAAGTCGTTTAATGATTTTAAAATAAAAATGCTAAAAAGCAGAGTTGCTCTAAAAAGATTTGTTATGAAATGTTTAGAAAAGAGCACAAGAAAAATGGCATTTTCTAGAATAGGATATATGAGCGTTCCTTTTATCTCGTCACCTATTGCCTTTCAATAATTAATTTAGCTGCCTCAAGCAGATCATTTACAATAAAATCAGGTGTAACATCATAAGTATTATCGCTTCCTCCATATCCTGTTTTCACAAGAATCGTTTTACAATTAGCATTTTTTCCTGTTTTAATATCTACGGTTTTGTCTCCGATAAAATAACTTTTTGAAAGGTCAATATTGAACTCTTTCGATGCTTCAATTAACATGCCTATCTGGGGCTTTCTACAGCTGCAATTTTCATCTGGTCTATGAGGACAAACATAAATTTTATCAACTCGTATACCCTCACTTTTAAATTTATTTAGCATATACTCATGAATTTTATTTAAATCTTCCATCGTAAAGAATCCCCTGTTAATCCCTGATTGGTTTGTGATTATTATGATCTTAAATTCAGTTTTGGAAAGCAGTTTTAATGCTTCTATTGAATTTTTGATAAATTTAAAATCATTAACATTACTTAAATAATTAACTTCTTCATTTATAACTCCATCCCTATCCAAGAATACCGCTCTCTCCATTTTAATCTGAATAGTTCTTTTTCAATGATTTCACAAACTAAATCTATTATTATGCACTTCTTAAATTCTTGGAGTATCATTTGAAAGCGCACATTAAAACTATTTCTACTACGCTCTTTATCTTTCTGCTACTTTCACCCGTAAATCCTAGTGGTAAAACTTGCACCTTTTTCTTTTGCTTTCCTCTTATATTTTAAATTTCCACTTGTTGAAATTTCAAATTGCTACATCACCTTAGTGATACACTGAGCATTAGCGTCACTTTATCCATTTTAAAATAAATTCAAATCCTTTGCTTTTGATATAATTATATTCTTCAGGCGTTCCAATGTCTATGAAATAGCCACTGTGAATATATCCATACATTTTTCCAATTAGTAAAGGAAAAACATCTTTTTCAATAGAACCAATTTGGGGCAAATGATTAAAAATTTCCTCCTCAAAAATATATACTCCACCATTTATCAACCCTTTTCCTTTCGTTCCCTTCTCAAAAAATTTAATTATTTTGTTATCTTTGTCAATTTCTACAGAACCGTATCTTTCAGTATTGTCAACGCTTGCAAGCGCAATTGTGCATATTCCTTTTTTACGTTCGTGAAATTTCAAAAGATTACCTACATTTATATCAAAAAAGGTGTCGCCATTCATAACTATAAATTTCCCTTCCAAAAATCTTTTCGCATTCCTTATCGCACCCGCTGTTCCAAGCGGCTCATTTTCTACACTATATTCTATGTTTACATTAAAATTGCTTCCATTTTTAAAATATTCAATAATGCTTTCTTTTAAGTATCCTACAGAAATCACAATATCTTTTATGTTTTGCTTCGCCAAAAATTTTATTAAATAATAAAGGAATGGCTTTCCGTTAATCTCAAGCATCACTTTGGGAATATTATAAGTCAAAGGTCTTAATCTTGTTCCTAATCCACCTGCAAGTATTAATGCTTTCATCTTCATCCCATCTTCGACCTCCATGTTACAAGCCCTGAATTTTCAAAGCTAAAAGGAACAACTTTATAATTAAATTTTTCAATCTCTCTTTCAATCTTATGTCTACAAAATGATTTGCAAAATACAAACATATGTCCTCCCCCTCCTGCACCGCTTATTTTTCCTCCAATCACTCCTAGCTCTTTTAATCTTTTATAAAATCTATCGATATCTGGATTTGAAATTCCTTCTGCAAATTTTTTCTTTAATTCCCACGCCTTATCCAAAAGCTTTCCAAATTTTTCCAAATCCCCTGAAAGTAAAGCATCCTTTATTTCATAAGTTATCTTTTTTGTTTCAAGTAATGCATCTATATTTTTCCCTGTTTCAACATTTTTAATTTGCTGCTCAAGTATTGTTCCAGAGTTCCTTCTTGCACCCAAATTTATTAATATCAAGCGCTCCTCCAATTCACAAATTGTTTCTTTACTTAAATTTAAAGGCGTAACCCTTACAAAGTCCTTTCCTTTAAATTCAATAAAATTTATCCCCCCAAATGCACACACAATCTGATCTTGTCTCCCACCCAAATTTTTTAATTCATTTCTTTCCAATTGATAAGCTAACTCTGCACATTCATACTTATCTAATTTCTTAGCAGATATTTCATTAAAAAGGCCAATGACACTTAAAAACAACGCTGCTGATCCACCCAACCCTGAGCGTGGTTCTACATCTTTATAAATATAGATATCCAGTCCTCTCTCTCCTTTATACATATGCTTAATTACTGCCTTTACTGCATCAAATTTCCCATCATATACAAGTGTATCTTTACTGTCATATATTATTTTCCCTTCTCCAGCGATTTCAATTTTTATTTTTTGGTCTCTTCGGAATTTTAATGTAGAAGTAACATATTTATTAATGCTTGCATTAACAACTACCCCACCATATTCTTCAGGAAAGGGGTCTACATCAGTTCCTCCTCCAGCAAAACTTATTCGCATAGGAGCTCTACTTTTAATTAACATAGGCAATAATATATAGTTTTTAACAATTTTTCAATTTTTCACAAACACCACCTTTTCAATTTTTTTATAACTCTTTCCTTGGCTTTCTTCCCACCTCTTTTAACCCTTCATTTTTAAGCAACTTGATTATTGTCTCTTTTAATTCATCGACTTCTTTAATCAAAATTCTTGCATTCCAATAATAAACAGCATATTTCATTCCAAATCTATATCTGTGGATTAATTATTTGAATACACTGTATTGATCAGCCATTCCAAGTTTTATTCATTTTTGGCAGTGAAATCAAAACCCTGGAACATTTATTCTTTTGGCTATAAATATATGAACCGTAAGGTAATTTAATAACTGCGAGCCCGCTTTTAAAAGCGGGCTCGCTTCAGTGGGAAACAAATTATTCTTCTTCAACTGCTTCTTTATGCTTCTGTGCTTCAGCTATGATTTTATCAGCGATTTCTTTCGGAACTTCTTCATAATGTGAAAATCTTGCAGTGAAAATTCCACGCCCCTGAGTTAAAGATCTCAAAGCAGATGAATATCTGTAAAGTTCTTTCTGTGGAACATAAGCTTTTACAACTTGATAGGGACCTTCCGCTGTCATACCAATTACTTTACCTCTCCTGCTTGAAATATCACCGATAACGCTTCCCATATACTCTTCTGGAACCTTAACTTCAATTTCATAAATTGGCTCAAGCAAAACAGGATTTGCGTTCATAAATGCTTTTTTGAAAGCAATTGAAGCTGCTATTTGAAATGCAAGATCAGATGAATCAACAGGGTGATATGAACCATAATCAAGGGTAACCTTCACATCGATCACTGGATAACCAGCTAAAACTCCCTTAGCCATAGTGTCACGAACACCCTTTTCAACCGCTGGAATATAGTTTCTTGGAACAACTCCTCCAACAATTGCATCAACAAATTCAAAACCACCACCTCTTGGCAAAGGCTCAAGTACAAGCCAAACATCACCGTATTGACCTCGACCACCGGTTTGCCTCTTGTATTTGCCTTGTTCTCTTGCTTTTCCTTTAATTGTCTCACGATATGGAATCTTGGGTTCGCCAAGTTCAACCTCAACCCCGTATTTTTCCTTCAACCGTTTCACAATAATCATCAGGTGCGTTTCACCTTGTCCACTTATCAAAGTCTGTTGCAGCTCATTATCAACCGTGAAAACGAAAGTTGGATCCTCTTCATGAAGTGAATGTAAACCCGCTGCTATCTTTTCTTCTTCACCCTTATTCTTTGAAACAATTGCAAACTGAATGACTGGTTCAGGGAATTTGATTGGCGGAATTACAGCTGGGAATGTCTTTGTAGATAGCGTGTTGTTTGTATGTGTATTTTTTAACTTAACAACAGCACCAATGTCACCAGCATAAAATTTTTGCACTTCCTTCCTTTCCTTTCCGTTCAGGACATAGAGCTGGCTTAATCTTTCAAGCGTTCCATTATCTTGGTTTACAAGGTCAATCCCACGTGTAACCGTCCCTGAAAAAACTTTGAAAAACGAGAATTCACCGACATGGGCTTCTGAAACAGTTTTGAAAACAAAGATGACTGGCTCGGATGATGAATCATAAGTCAATTTTACTGTTTGAGCCGAATCGTTTTTCAACGTCGCCTCGACCGCTTTCTTGTTCGGCGCTGGACAATAATCAACAATAAAATCAAGGATTGGTTTAACCCCGATATTATGATATGCATCAGCACAAAAGATGGGATAAATTTTTCTCTCGGCAAGGGCATTGATAAATCCAACTCTTAATTCCTCATCCGTTAATCCGCCGTTTTCGAAAAACTTGTTTAATAACTCTTCATCCGTTTCAGCAATTGATTCAATTAGTTCCTCACGCAATTTATCAGCTTTATCTTTCAAGTTCTGTGGGATTTCTTCCTCAGAATAATTTCCAGATAAATCTTTTGAAAATTTCAAAACTTTCATCCTAATGAGATCAACGATCGAATCAAAATTTGTCCCCTGATTTACGGGAAATTGAACTACAACTGCCTCATGGCCAAACCTTTCCCTTATCTGATTCACAACATTATCAAAATTCGAATGTTCAGCGTCAAGCTTATTAACAATGAATATAACGCTGTTTCCTGATTCCTTGGCCAAATCCCAAGCCGTTTCAGTGCCAATTTCAACTCCTTCAACTGACTTTACAAAGAGAAGCGCCGTATCTGTGACTTTCAAACCACTTTTAACCTCACCAATGAAATCAGCATAACCCGGCATATCAACTATGTTAATCTTTGTATCCTTCCACTCGCAATGTAAAAGGGATAGATTAATTGACACTTGTTGGGCAATTTCATCGGGGTGGTAATCGGAAACAGTGTTTCCTTCTTGAACCCTCCCAAGTCTTGTTGTCACGCCAGCACTGTAAAGTATCGCCTCGGCAAAGGATGTTTTGCCTGAACCTCCATGGCCGATTAAACCAATATTTCTAATTTTTTCCGTTGGATATTCCTTCACCATTTATCAGCCTCCTTAATCTTTTTTGTGTATTACGCTTTTAGTCTTGAGATCACTGTACGAATCGCCTTTATCAAAGCAAAAATTTTTGTTAAACTTGAAGGTAATCCCTCGGGAGAACTATCAAACGAGAAAGCGCCTTTAAAGCGCTGAAAGTATGATTGAACTGTTTCAGATAAGTTTTGAATTGCCTCAAATTGAGACTGCGCCTTACTCGTCATATCTACAAGTTGTTCAGATACCTTTTGGAAATTTTCAAGTATTGATGGAAGTTTTGCGTTAAGTTCTTCGCTTGTCTTATTTAAATTTTCAAGCAAAGTTTTTAATCTTGAAAAGACGATGGCTAAATAAACGACGGCGACAATCGCTCCAACAAGCAATAAAACTGTTAAAATTTGAACTACCAAATCCATATCCTCATCCCTTGGGTTAATTTTAAAAATAAAAAAGGCAAGACCAAAAGTCTTGCCCTATCTCAGCTCTAAGATTTCTTT
The DNA here is from genome assembly GCA_001442925.1 of Candidatus Kryptonium thompsonii. GTDB lineage: Bacteria > Bacteroidota > Ignavibacteria > Kryptoniales > Kryptoniaceae > Kryptonium > Kryptonium thompsonii. The sequence goes on along the minus strand of LDXX01000006.1, from coordinate 328,931 downwards.
CTCGTTTCTTCCTTATAAGTTTCAACCCCTGACTTCACAGCTTCCTTAATTGTATCTACCTTTTGTTTCGCTGAAGAGATTATTTCGTCAACCTCCTTTTTAATTTTTTCCGCTTCTTCTTTTGCCTTTTCAACTATTTCTTCAGCCTTCATCTTGGCCTCACCAAGGTATTCATCAGCTTTCTCTTTTGCCTTAGTAGCCTTTTCTTTTATCAAGGTTCTCATTTCCCTCCCCGTCTTCGGTGTGAACAACATAGCAAGGATTGCCCCTAATGCAGCCCCAGCCAAGAATCCAATTAAGAATCCCTTAAACATCCCTTCATTGTTATCTCGAGCCATATCAACCTCCAAAATTTATTTTTCAGATTCAAGGATAAGATAAAAAGTAAAGCCCAAAAAATCAAGAAACCGACTTCAGCCAGTGTCTTCATAACTAAATATTTCACATATTGAAGTTTTTCCTGGAAATTTTTAACTTCATAAGTGAAAGCGCTCATAAAACAAAATCGGGGTAAAACTATGATGGAAGAAAAAAATTTGAACCTGCCTGAAGATCTTTGCAACGAAATTGAAAAAATTATCAAAACCGCTGGTTTGACAACAGAAGAAAAGATAAAACTGTGGAATGATATAGTTGAGTTTATATCAAAATGGATCGAAATGAATACAGAACATCACGAAGGGGGATAAATACTTAAAAGGGGGCTTGAAAAGCCCCCACCAATTTAATCTTCCGCTTTACCTTGTAAAAACTTCTCCGCAAGTTTCACATCTTCCTCACTTCCAATGAAGAGTGGAGTCCTCTGATGCAAACTTGTTGGTTTTATGTCAAGTATGTTTTGAAAACCATTGCTCGCTCTCCCACCCGCCTTTTCAACCACATAAGCTAATGGCGCTGCTTCATAAATTAACCTCAATTTTCCCTCTGGATTTTTTGTATCCCCAGGATACATAAAAATTCCCCCATACAAAAGCGTCCGATGGAAATCCGCAACAAGAGTTCCAACATACCTTAATTTGTAAGGTCTACCTGTTGCTTTGTCCTCAGCCTTGAGATAATTGATAAACCTTTTCATGTTTTCATCCCATCTTTCATAATAGCCTTCGTTCACACTATAAATGTCGCCCTTCTTTGGAATTCTGATATTTTCGTGAGATAACAAAAACTCACCTATGCTCGGATCAAGTGTGAACCCGTGAACACCATTGCCCGTCGTATAGACAAAAATTGTGCTTGAGCCATAGACAACATAACCAGCTGCGACGAGATTTCTACCGGGCTGTAGCACGTCCTCCTCAGTTCCCTTGCCTGAAGGAGTCACGCGGCGAAAGATTCCAAATATAGAACCAATCGAAACATTAACATCGATATTCGAGCTTCCATCAAGGGGATCAAAAACAAGAACATACTTACCTTTTGCAAGCTCTTCAGGAATTTCAATTAAACCCTTGCTTTCCTCGCTCGCCATAACACAAAGATGTCCCCCTTTTTGCATAACATTGATAAAGATTTCATTCGCAAACTCATCGAGCTTTTGAACGACATCACCCGAAATGTTAACTTTACCTGTTGAACCGATGATATCCACAAGTCCTGCTTTGGAAACCTCACGCCAAACGATTTTCGCCGCAAGGGCAATATCAGTTAAAAGTTTTGAAAATTCACCAGTTGCCCCGGGAATTTCATGCTCCCTTTCAATTATGAATCGCTCAATTGTGATGATGCGCTGCATGGCTAAGACCTCCTTGATTTTTACTTTTTAATTTTAAAAAGGTCATCTTCTTAAGATGACCTCACTTCACCGTCCCCGATACATTGGCAAGTTTTGATTTCTTCTCTCTATACTGCAACTGATAAAGACGATAATAAATCCCCTTTAATTCCATCAGTTCATCATGTGTCCCGATTTCGCGAACTTCACCCTTATGAAGAACAATTATTTTATCAGAATTTTGAATGGTTGATAACCTATGAGCAATGATTATCGCAGTTCGATTTTCAAGAAGTTTAACGATCGCATTTTGGATAACCCTTTCAGTTTCAACATCAACACTTGATGTTGCTTCATCAAGAATAAGGATTTTAGGATCATAAACCAAAGCTCGAACAAATGAAATAAGTTGTTTTTCTCCAACTGATAAATTCGCCCCTCTTTCCTGTACGACTTCAAAATAACCGTTCGGTAATCTTTCAATGAATTTGTCAGCACCAATCAATCGAGCTGACTCAATAACTTTTTCCATTCTGATTCTTTCATTCCCAAGCGTTATATTTGTAAAGATATCACCTGAAAAAAGCAAAACATCTTGCAAAACCACCGCAATGTGCTTTCTTAGTTCCCTTTCATCAATGTCTTTTATATCTATCCCATCAATTAAAATCTGCCCTTTTTGAGTCGTGTAAAACTTACATATCAAATTTATAATTGTGCTTTTCCCTGAGCCAGTTGCCCCAACTATAGCTACCTTTTCTCCAGCATTAATTTTGAAGGAAACATTTTTCAAAATCCAATCATCATTGTAAATTTCCTCGCCATCGTCTCTATATGCAAACCACACATTTTTAAATTCAATTTCACCACGAAGCTTCTCGAGTTTTACAGGATTTTCTGGCTGTTTTATAAAAACTTTGGTGTCAAGAAGTTTAAAAATTCTTTCAGCCGAAGCCATCGCTGTTTGAAAGATATTGTACTTCTCAGACAAATCTCTCACAGGTCTGAAAAACATCTCCGTATATTGAAGGAATGAAATCAAAACACCTATCGTTACGGTCCCCTTTATAACCTCTCCACCACCATACCAGATTATAAGCCCAATTCCAATTGCACTGATCAGTTCAACCGCTGGGAAAAAAACTGCATAATAAAAAATTGACTTTATATTGGCATCTCTATACTTCGCATTTATCTGGTCAAATTTCTTAAATTCTTCCTCCCCACGGTGAAAAACTTGAATCACACTTATACCAGAAAAATGTTCCTGCAAGAAGGCATTTATCTTTGCAATTAATGTTCTCACCTCCCTATATGCTTCCCTCGCTTTTTTCCTGAACAAAAAAGTCGCATAAAAAAGCAACGGCAAAACGCTCAAGGTGACAAGTGAAAGTTCAAAACTTAACTTGAACATGAAATATAAAATTCCCAAAATTGTAAATATATCCCCGAAGACGAGAACTATCCCCGATGAATACATCTCGTTCAAAGATTCAACATCATTTGTAACTCTTGTCACAAGCCGACCTGTTGGATTTTTATCAAAAAATCTCAAAGCAAGACGCTGTAAATGATTGAAAATCTCCATTCTCAAATCAAAAATTGTCCTTTGCCCAATCCACCCAGTTGTATAACTCAAAAGATATTGCAAAACTCCCTGCAAAAACAGAACCCCAAAAAGGAGTAATGTTAATTTTGTAAGTCCAGAATAGTTTGATTTTAAAATGTAATCATCTATCGCAAACTTTGTTATGTAAGGTCGCAATGGATTTAAAACCGCAAGTATCAACACAAGCAAAATTGAAATTAAAACCTGTCTCCAATATGGTTTTACATACTTTAAAAGCCGTTTCATCAATCTTGAATCATAAGCTTTCCCCAGTATTTCATCATCTCTGAAATCACGCATAAATTAACAGTAGAATTTGTTTCACATTCTTTCAAGTTCTTCTTCGAGAATTTGCTTCTGGTAAAGATCTGCGTAAATCCCACCGAGTTCAAGAAGTTCATCATGAGTTCCTTGCTCAACAATTTCACCATCATCAAGCACGATGATAAAGTCTGCATCCTTAACAGCGGTTATTCTGTGACTTATAATTATCGTCGTTCTTCCCGCTCTAAATTCTTTTAAACTTTTCAAAATCATTTCTTCAGTATAAGCATCAACCGAAGATAGCGAGTCATCGAGTATTAAAATTTTCGGTTTCTTTATTAAAGCCCGAGCGAGCCCAACCCTTTGCCTCTGCCCACCTGACAATGTTATGCCTCTTTCTCCGACAATTGTATCAAATCCATTGGGAAATTCAATCACTTCATCATAAATATGAGCAATTTTTGCAACATTAAAAACCTCCTCATCACTTACGCCATCTACACCAAATGTTATATTATTCTTCACCGAGTCAGAAAATAAAAAAACCTCCTGCTGGACATAACCAATGCTTTCCCTTAAAACCTTAAGTGGAATTTTCTTAACATTAATTCCATCTATCAAAACCTCTCCCTTATCGGGATCAAATAATCTCGGGATCAAATTCACAAGAGTCGTTTTCCCGCTCCCTGTATATCCAACTATCCCAACCGTTTGCCCTTGCTTGATCTCAAGGTTTATGCCCTTTAAAACATAACTTTCTGAATCTGGATATTTAAACCATACATTTTTGAATTTGATTTCACCGCTTATTTCCTTAATTGAAAAATCAGTTTCGTTTGTGTCTTTTATCTGTGGCTCAACCTTGAAAACCTCAAGCAACCTATCCATAGAAGCCGAAGCCCTCTGCGTCAAATTAACAATCCAGCCAAATGCAATCATGGGCCAAATTAAATAACCAAGATAGATCAAAAACGATGTTATCTGTCCAAGCGTCATCGCACCCTTAATAACCTGATAACCACCATACCATACAACAAGTATGATTGAAATTCCAGTTATCAAAATCATCAACGGATAAGTTAAAGATTGAACCTTGATAAGCTTTATGTTTTTCAACATGTAGTCAAAATTCAACTTCCTGAATTTTTCAACTTCGTAATCCTCTCTAACATAAGATTTTATAACCCTTATCCCCGCAATGTTCTCTTGCGCCACTGTCGTAATAGTTCCAAAATGCTCCTGTATATCCTCATATTTCTCATGAACAATTTTTCCAACTTTATAAACAAGATAAGAAATCAACGGAAGTGGCGTCAAAGTTAAAAGCGTAAGCTTAAGATTCATTGAAAACATGATGCCAAGTATCACGACAAATTCTATCACTGTTTCAACTGAGTACATTATCCCAGGTCCTAAGAAGTTTCGCACAGCAGGTATATCATTTGTAGCGTAAGCCATTATATCGCCAACCTTTTTATCTCTGAAATAGAGATAATGCAAACTCTGAACATGACGATAAAAATCGTTCCGTAAGTCGTATTCAATTTTTCTGGAAGCAACAATTATAGTCTGCCGTGTAAAGAAAGAAGCAATCCCACTTAATAAAGTGGAACCAATCACAAGCGAAGCAAACCAAAGGAGTTTCTCCCCAGTTATCCCGAACTTTAAACTATCAACTGCCCGACCAATTAAAATTGGAATTATAACATAAAAAGCCTCGCTTATAAGAACGAACAAAATTCCAATAAAGATTAACTTTCTATATTTTAAAATGTAAGGCTTGAGTTCAAATAATGATCGCATAAAGTTTAGAAAATTTATTAAAACCTCAATTCAAATTTCACCTTGCACTGAGCTAATGTGAAAGAGGCTATATCTTCTTTGAAGCTTCGACTATCTTTATATTTGCGCCCTTTGCAGAGAAACCAATTTTCCTATGAGTTCCATCGCAGAAGGGTTTATTCTCAGAGCCACCGCATCGGCAAAGCGCAATCGTTTTTTTCTCTATAAGTTCCTTTCCAGTATCCCTTTCAACTTCAAAGCTTCCACTTTCTATTTCAATCAAATAGGGTCCGTTTTCACTTGCTTTTATTTTAGCCATAGCGATCTAACTTTTTGATAAACTTAACAAAACAAGCTAATTTTTGCAAATTCCCAAACTATTGCAATTTTTTATTAACTTGAATTTCAGCTTTAACATTTTTAATTTGTTTCAAATTATAAAAAATCAAATGTTTATTGATGAGAAAAATCTCAAAGATTTTGTTTGAATTAAAAAGCTGGGTTGAGAACTTTGCCCAAAAGCCCTATGCTGGACTTGCACTGTTCATAATTGCTTTCACAGAGTCTTCCTTTTTCCCCATACCGCCAGATGTTCTATTGATTGCAATAGCACTTTTAAAACCAAATCTTTCCCTAAGATATGCTTTGATATGTTCCATCGGCTCTGTTCTTGGGGGAATGTTTGGATATTTGATAGGATTTCAATTTTATGAGCTTATTGGCAAAAAGATAATCGAATTTTATCATCTTCAAAATGAATATGACGCAGTGAAAACGATGTACGATAAAAATGCCTTTGTTGCGATTGCGATCGCTGGTTTTACGCCAATACCATACAAAGTCTTCACAATTGCAGCGGGTGCTTTCCAAGTTAATTTTTCTACTCTCGTACTCGCATCAGCTCTAAGTAGACCAGCAAGATTCTTTCTTGTCAGTGGAATGATCTATTTATTTGGTCCAAGGGTGAAGAAATTTATCGATAAATATTTTGACTGGCTTACAATTGCGTTCGTGGTTTTATTGATACTTGGTTTTGTTCTAATCAAGTATCTAAGATAACATGAAAAAAGGAGTATCGCTTGAAAGGGCGCTTTCAAAACTTGGGTACATGTCAAGAAGCATTGCGAGAAAAATTATAATCCAAGGGAAGGTGAGCGTTAACTCAAAAATTATAACAGATCCATCTTTCAGGGTTGACCTAAAAAGAGATAAAATCGCTATAGATGGAGAAACACTAAAACAAAAAGAAAAAATTTACATCGTTTTAAACAAACCAAAAGGAGTGATAACAACAAGAAAAGATGAACTCAATAGAAAAACGGCTTACGATATCCTTAAGTTGAACACATGGGTCGCACCTGTTGGAAGACTCGATAAAGACACAAGTGGTCTCTTGATTTTGACAAACGATAATAAATTTGCGGATTTTATCACAAACCCTGAATCAAAAGTTCCAAAGACATACATCGTAAAACTTAACAAAAAGATAACCCCAGAGGATTTGATAAAACTTCAACTTGGAATGGAAATTGAGGTAGATAATCAAATTTATAAAACGATGCCTGCAAAAGTGAGGCTTATCAAAACAAATCCCAAAACTTGCTGGGTAGAAATTGAAATAGTCGAAGGTAAAAATAGACAAATTCGAAGGATGTTCGAAAAACTTGGCTATAAAGTTGAAAACTTGGTGAGAGTAAAAATTGGGAACTTCGAAGATAAAAACTTAAAGCCAGGGGAGTGGAGATTTTTAAGCAAAGAAGAATTAAAACAAATAGCCCCAGGATACTTCAAATGAAGCCCCTTGTAATTGGCATAGCTGGAGGAACTGGGTCTGGGAAAACGACGGTTGCGAAAAAAATCGCTAAAAAAATTGGCGATGACAAGGTTATCATACTCGAACATGACAGCTACTACAAAGATATTTCACAATTTTTGGGGAAAAGAATTGAAGAAATTAACTTTGACCATCCAGATGCACTTGACACAAAACTTTTGATCGAGCATGTAAAAAAACTGAAAAATTATCAACCAATTGATGCGCCCATCTATGATTTCACAACATACAAGCGCCTTGAACAGGTAAGACGTATCGAGCCAAAGGATGTAATAATCGTTGAAGGAATACTTGTTTTTGTTGAAAAAGAATTGCGTGAATTAATGGATATAAAAATCTTCGTGGATACTGACGCTGATGAAAGAGTACTAAGGAGAATAAAAAGAGATGTGATCGAAAGAGGAAGAACCCTTGAATCGGTGATAAATCAATATATTTCAACCGTTAAACCTTCACATCTTGAGTTCGTTGAACCAAGCAAAAGATGGGCGGATGTGATCATACCCAGAGGCGGAGAAAATGAAGTTGCAATTGAAATGGTCGTCTCAAGAATAAAAACAATGCTGGAGGATAAAAAATGAAAAGAACTCTCATCTTCATAATCGCATCTCTAATAATTTTACATTCATGTGCGACCAAGAGATACTCAGTAATACAACGAAATGAGACCAAGATAATTATCGGCGAATTTCCAGTTGAACTGCTTAACTCCGAAAGCTTCAAATGGTATGGAGATGGCTACTCAAAATATGCAGTCGAAGACACGGAAAGCTTTAGCGTAATAAAATCAAAAGCAAATAAATTTGATGTATTGGTTTTCATCGGGACTTGGTGTTCAGACAGCAAAGCGCATTTTCCAAAGTTTATGAAAATAATGGATGAGGCGGGGGTTTCAAGAAAACATATAAAAGTCATCGGGCTTGATAGGGATAAAAAGCTTGAAGGTTTAACAGATAAATATGGCATAAGCAGAGTTCCAACATTTATCTTTTTCGAAAATGGTAAAGAGATCGGAAGAATAGTTGAACATCCACAAGAAACGCTCATCAAACATATCGCAAAAATTTTAAGTCAGGCGAAATGAACACATGGCTTTCAATTCTCCCACCGCTTTCAGCGATAATTTTAGCCCTGATAACGAAGCAGGTTTATATTTCATTGTTTATCGGGATATGGCTTGGATGGACAATTCTTTCCAACTTTAACCCACTTTTAGGACTTGTTAACTCCATCGATGCGATAATAAATGTCTTTAAAGAGCCAAGCAACACAAGGGTTATAATTTTCAGCGCACTTGTTGGGGCTTTGATCGCATTAACACAACGGTCGGGTGGAGTTCAAGGATTTGTGAATTTGATTTCAAATCGTGGCTTTATAAACTCACGCAGGAAAGCACAACTTTTCGCATGGGCTATTGGAATGAGTATATTTGTTGAATCAAGTATAACTTGTCTCGTCACTGGGACAGTTTCAAGACCTATTTTCGATCGGCTCAAAATTTCAAGGGAAAAACTTGCTTACATTTGTGATTCAACTTCTGCGCCTGTCTGTATTATGATACCTTTAAATGCGTGGGGTGCTTATGTGATTGGACTGTTAACTCAACTTGGCGTTAAAAATGAAATTCAAATTTTCATATATGCTTTGCCGTTTAACTTCTATGCGATCTTCGCAATTCTTCTTGTTTTGCTTGTTGCGTTAACTGGTTCTGACTTTGGACCAATGAAAAAAGCAGAAATTAGAGCAATCCGTGAAGGAAAGCTCATTGCGGACGACGCTATGCCACTTATAGCAGATGAAGTGCTAAACATCCCACCAAAACCAGGAACAAATCCCAAAGCTAGAAATATGCTCATCCCAATTTTGACGATGATTTTAATGATGCCGATTGGACTTTACATAACTGGGAACGGTAATCTTGTAAACGGCTCTGGTTCAACATCGGTGCTTTGGGCTGTGATGGCATCAATTTTTGTTGCGGGGATTCTTTATAAAGTTCAAAAAATTCTCTCCATTCGAGAAACGATCGAGCTTACACTCAAAGGCATGGGCGGACTTATCCCTCTTGCGATTCTTATGACGTTCGCATTTGCAATTGGGGCAGTGTGTAAAGAACTAAAAACGGGTGAATATATAGCTCAAATCGCAAGCAAATTTATAAATCCAGCACTTTTGCCAAGTATAGTTTTCGTGACTTCAGCTTTCATTTCATTTTCAACAGGAACGAGTTGGGGAACTTTTGCCATAATGATGCCAATAGCTGTTCCAACTGCAATGGCACTTGACTCAAACTTACCTATCGTTGTAGCAAGTGTCTTAAGCGGTGGTGTTTTTGGAGACCACTGTTCCCCGATTTCAGATACAACGATAGTTTCTTCAATGGCATCAGCTTGCGATCACCTTGATCATGTTGAGACGCAACTTCCCTACGGCATCACTGCTGGCGTACTTGCGTTGATATTCTTTGTGGTTTTCGGCTTTATTTTAAACTAAAAATTTGAAAAAATGACAATTTTAATTTTAATACTTGGGTTAACGGCAACAATTGCTGAAATCATCGGAGCTTTAATCATAATTCTCACAAAAAAATGGCCTCAAAAATTTCAAGATTACACACTTGCCATCGGCGCTGGTTTCATAATTGCACTTGTTCTAACAAATCTTATCCCAGAGTCGGTAAAGTCAATTGGTGAAGCAGGTGCAATCTTAATTATGCTCGGCTATGCAACACTTCACCTTTTTGAACATACACTTGTCCCACATTTACACTTTGGTGAAGAAACACACGCCGAACATTTGGTCTCAACAACGGCAAGTTATTCAATTTTCTTTGGTCTTTTCGTCCATGCTTTTTTTGATGGGATGGCTATCGCAATAGGCTTAAAATATAACTACACAATCGGGCTTCTGCTTTTTATGGGTATTTTCTTACACAAGTTTCCAGAAGGAATGACAGTAGCATCAGTCCTTTCAGCCTCAGGTAAAAAAGTTATCACATCACTTATCCTTACTTCACTTGTGGGTCTTGCTACATTTGCTGGGGTTCTAAGCGCCTTAATAGCACCGCTAATCAGTCCGAAACTTACAGGCTATCTCTTCGCATTCATATCTGGAGTTGGTCTTTATGTTGGCACAACTGATTTGGTTCCTGAAATTAACAATTCAAAAACAAAGCTTGCTCCAATTGTCGTTTTTATCGGAATGTTGCTTTTTTACATAGCATCTGATTTCTTACACAAAACAATTCATTGAAAATGAAAGGAAGCAAAAAAGACTATAAAAAATTGACCGACACAGAGCTTGTTAAACTTGCCATCAAAAAAGATGAACTTGCTTATGTTGAATTGATGAATAGATATAAACGAAAAGTTGAGTCAATCGTCCTTCGAATTGTAAGACAAAAGAGTGAAGTCGATGATTTAGTTCAAGAAATTTTCACGAAAGCTTTTATCTCAATATCAAAATTCAAATCTGAGTTCTCATTCTCAACATGGCTTTACAAAATTGCAACAAATCACTGCATAGATTTCGTTCGACGTAAGAAATTATCAACCTACTCACTTGACGAAGAATATGAACTTGAAGAGGATTCAATCCAGCGCGATATCCCCGACTGGAGCAAACTTCCAGACCATGAACTCTTTCAGAAACAAAGAAACGAAATTATCCACGAAGCAATTAATTCTCTCCCAGAGCATTATCGAAAAGTTATCATAATGCGACATTTCGAGGACAAGTCTTATGAAGAAATTGCCAAGGAATTGAAACTGCCGATCGGAACGGTTAAGGTCCATATTTTTAGGGCGAGAGAATTACTTTACAAAAAGTTGAAGGATAAGCTGTTAAAGCAATATTGAAACTGAAGTTTAAATTTTTCGTAAAATTAATCATAGGTCTAAAAATAAAAATGCGCCAAGTTGAAAATCCACGAATTTAAAATAATTTTGATAGCAATTTTACTTTTTCAGATAGCAAATTCTCAAGAAGAACCGTTTTATAAGCCAAGGTTTCACAAGGAGATACCGAGAAAAAATGAAAAAGAGTTAAAGATAAAAATCTCTGGGGGTGCGGGTGTTTTTTATATCTTGCCCGGAAGTAATGATAAGATAGTGGTGATAGATGGCTACAGTCGAATTCCTGAAAAAAGTTTGGTCGATATCAAGTATTCCGTTGACGAGGATATTGGATATCTTGATTTTGAGTTAACTTCTGGAACTTCCATAAAACGTACAGATGATGCAAAATGGTACATAAAACTTTGCAAGGATATACCAACAACGCTTGATATTGAGCTGGGGGCAAGCAAGGCGGACATTGAACTTGGCGGATTGAGTTTAAAAAATCTGAAAATTTCAACAGGAGTTAGTAGCACTAATCTTAAATTCACAAGCCCAAACAAAATAACCATGCGAAAATTTGAGATTGAGGCGGGGGTCGCTAAATTTGACGGTGAAAAACTTGGCAATGCGAGATTTAAAAATCTTAAAGTTTCTGGTGGAATGGGTTCTTTTGACATTGATCTATCGGGAGAACTTCTTGACGACGCCGATGTAAATTTTGAAATTGGATTTGGAAACCTTGATGTTTATCTGCCAAAAGATGTCGGCGCAATCATAACTCCATCCTCAAGTTTCTTCACATCTAAAAAGTTCGACAACTTCTACAAAAGGGGTGATAAATTCATAAGTTTCAACTATGATGATGCGCAAAAAAAAATTAACATCTTCATTGAATCAGGACTTGGAAATATTAGGGTGAGATGGACTGAGTGAAAGTAAGATCTCAGAACAAAATTTATTTATTCCCTCAATTGCTTTCCCATCTTTAATTTCACTCCGTTTAAACTTACTTGCTATAGGGACATTAAACCCGCACTCTTCTAAATTCTTCTTCAACTTTTGAATATAACTATCTTCACCAAAACCACCATATGTTATAAACAAAAAAATTCTCAATGAAGACTTGGCTTTTAATCTTTCGCTTTTTAAAAAACGAATAAAATAAGTTACAGGTGGACAACTCAATGACCACTTCGGCGAGCCAAGTATAATGGCATCATAATTCCCCAGATTCAGTAGCTTCAAATTTTTTACAGGGAAGGGCAAACCTGGAATAAATGAAAGAAAAAGCCACGGTAGATATTTAAGCTTAAGGATTGGCTCAATTTTAAAGATATCACAATTGATTCCACTTTCCTGAAGACATTTTAAAATAAGCTTCGAAACCTTTTCGGTGTTGCCAGTAAATGAAAAATAGGCAAGTAGAATCTTCACATTTAGCTCAAAAGCTTTAATAACAATGTTGCAAATGTCAAATAAGTTGCAGAGCTTAAAATATCTGTTCCAGTTGTAACAAGTGGACCTACTGCGGTTGCAGGATCTCTCTTCAATTTTATTAAAACGAACGGTTCTATCGTCCCCATAACAGAAGAAAAAGTCATCGACGCAAGACATCCAACAAAAGCACTCATAGGCAAAACAAATGAATATTTAAGCCCATACACTAAAAGTGTTATAAGCGCAAGAACCAAACCGTAAACAAATCCCATAATAGATCCCGCCAATGTTTCCTTCACCAGGACTCTTTTCAAGTCGCCCATTTTTATACTCCCTGTAGCAAGACCACGAACACAAATAGTGGAAGCTTGCGTTCCCACATTCCCTCCCATAGCTGCGATAAGCGGCATATAAGAAGCTAAAGCAATAACCTGTTGCAGCGTCGGTTCAAAATGTTTAACAATGAATGAAACAAATATCTCTCCAATATAAGTTAAAATCAACCATGGCATTCTTAACCTCGCAGATTTCAAAGGTGAAAGCAATGTCTCTATATCTTCAAGTTGAGTTCCAACCATCTTCGCAATATCTTCGGATGCCTCTTCGTGGATGACATCAATTATATCATCAATCGTGATTATACCAAGAAGTTTGCGGTATTCATCAACAACCGGGATAACGGTTAAATTGTATTTTTTCATAATTGATGCGACCTCTTCTTGATCAGCGTTAACTTCGACGCTTATCACCTTTTCATCCATTATGTCGCTTATTCGCTTTTTCGGATCAGATAAAATCAAATCTTTTAACTGGACGACACCAACAAGAACCCCCTTCTCACTTGTGACATAAATTGAATAAATTGTCTCTTTATCTGGAGCTGTCATCCTTAAAAACTCGATTGCCTCACCAACTGACATGCTTTCCATAACAGAAGCAAACTCAGTCGTCATCAAACCACCGGCGGTCTCGGAAGGATAAGATGTTAAAATTTCAACTTCACGCCTGGCTTCCTCCGTCATCAACGCTCCATATTCCTGCGTCTTATCCACGCTTAGTTCCTCAAATAAATCCGCCCTCTCATCCGGCGACATTTCGTTCAAAAGGAAAGATCTATCCTCGACGGGAAGATTTTCAAGTATCAAGATCTGATCATTTTCATCAAGCTCATCAAAAACTTCAATAGCTTTTTCCCTTCTAACAAGTTTAAAAAGTTTTATTTTCTCATCTTCCGGTAATTCAGAAATTATCTCAGCAATGTCAGCCGGATGCAAATCATCAAGAATATCAATCAGTTCCTCATTTCTTTCCGCTTGAATTAATTCTCTTATGTCCGGTAGTAAAATGAGCATAGTTTTCATATCAGCACCCCATTTCACTTTTTCAAAACTTCATTTTCAAACTCATAAAACTTTATCTCAGGAATGAACTCAATTATCCCATAGTAAAATGCATAGGTAAAAAATTCCTTCATTCCATTTATTTCAGCTTCTCCGAGATCATAGTGTAAATTTTGTGTCAAGTAAGCTTTACAGAATTCAAAATCAACCCCATATCTTTCACTTGCCTCATCTGAAATCACATCAATGTTTTGGATTCCATATTTTTTCGCATTTATTAAGCTCATCACATCTTCCTGGCTTAAACTTTCCCTTCTTCCAACCCAAAGGGCATAAACAAAAGGCAAACCAGTCAAATCATCCCATTCATCACCAAGGTCAATATAAGACTCATAACCACTCTCCTCAAAAAGTGCATGATCCCCAATCAAAAGCGCTGCATCTGCCTTTGAAAGCATTACCGCAAGGTCTGGATTCATAGCAATAAACTTTGGGTTTACACTATACTTTTCCGACAATATAATTCTCGCAAGTATCACAGATGTCATCGAACTTATATCCGTAGCAACTGTTTTTATATCCTTCAGATCCTTCCTGAAATAAAGACGAATGCTATTTACCGCACCATGCGACGCAATACAAATACTAGGGACGATACGGTACTTAACTGAATATTTCGCATAATGAATTGATGGGACAAGTCCAGCGTTTATTTCTTTGTTCAAAAGTTTTATTGCAATTTGAGAAGGGATATCATAGACTAGCTCAAAATTATGTGGGATTTTATTTTTCTCAATCGCATAAATTAATGGCTTAGCATTTAAAAAATCGAAGACACCAAGTTTCGCTCTTGGCATTCATAAAACCAAGTTTAGTTTTTACGGCAAGTTTAATGGAATTTTGACATCTATTCTCTCAAGAAACTTTGAACCAAGCTTTTTATATTCATCGTAAAGCGGATCGATCTTCTCACCTTTGATCATTTTCTCCATAAGAACGATATGAAGCCGTTCAAAATTATAGCCATATTTTTTTGAAATTGCAAGAAGTGACTTGAACTTTCGTTCGTTAATTTTTTCACCACGAATAAATTCCACTTCAATTTTCCCAAGTTCTGTATAAATCAAGCCTCGCTTGTCTCCTGTTTCTGTAAAAATTTTTTCAGCCCTTAAAAACTTTTCCACTGCTTTATCAGTATCACCAACCACCTTCGCGAGCGTTCCCTCACCCCAAAGTGTGTAAGCATAGCTTATTTTATCCCCGATATCTTCATAATTTTTCGTCGCAAGAGCAAAATATCTTTCTGCTTTTTCAAAATTTTCCATCATTCGATTTGCGTTCGCGATGCCACAATAAGAGTAAGCAATTCCAAATTTATCTTTTATTTTCTTGAAAACATCGTTGGCTTCCGTGTAAAATTCAAGCGATTTTTCAAAATTGCCCATTATTCTCGATACACCCCCAAGTCCACAGAGAGAATATCCAATCCCAGCTTTATCCCCAAGTTTTTTGTAAAGTGTGAGTGACTTTTTAAAAGATTCAAAAGCATGCTTAAGTGAGCCCATAAATCTCAAAGTTCCACCCCTCGCCCATAAAACATATGCTTGCCCTTCCAAGTCATCGATTTTTTTATAAATTTCCTGAGCAATATCAAAAACTTCAATAGCCTTACGCAATTCTCCTATGGCTCTCAAAGCAGTTCCAAGCCCAGCATATGCATCAGCTACAGCTCTTTCATCAATTTTTCTTGCAATCTTCAAAGCGAGACGATAATAATTTGTTGCCTTCTTGAACTCGCCCGCTAACCTTGCACAGTGCCCCTCGTTTAAACGGAGATAGAAAAGCCATTCTTTATCAAAAGAATCCACAGGTAATTCTTTGTCAACTTTTTCATAAATCGAAAGTGCCTTCGCAAACTTACTTTCATTCTGTAATTTTTCAGCTTTTTTAATCTTATCAATAATTTTCATCTCAAACCTTTCCCATCCTTTTTATAAGCTCTTCAAGTTCCTTCTTCATGATGTAGATTGGCAATTTAACTCTTTGCCCATGTCCTGGAAGAACCCATTCAAAATCAAAATCAAGCAATTTCTTCATTGATTCAATTTGTTCATCCCACGAATACCAGCAAACATCTCTTCCAGCGTCCAGACATTTTTCTTCCCTATCCCACCACAGATGATCGCCTGTGAACAAAAACTTATTTTTATAAAGCAAAACACAATGACCTGGCGTATGCCCTGGCGTTGGAATTATTATAAAATCGGGTTCTATTTCAATGCTCTCATTTCCATCAATTATGATTTGTGCATTTCTCATTGCGGTGCTATCCCGCCTATGAATTATCATCTTAGCCCCAAAGTAAAGTGCAAACTTCTCAGCATCAGCTACATCATCTCGATGCGAAAGGAAAATATAACTTATTCCTCCCATCGCCTCAAACTTCTTCACAAGATGTGAAGTGAACCTTGGTGAGTCAATTAACCAGTTTCCATTTTGATTTTTTATAAAATAACTATTTGCCCCAAATGATTTTTCAGAATTAAAACCACAATAGAAAACATCATCTTCAATTAAAAGTGGGAAATCGCTCATAACTTTTGAAATTATAGATTTATCAGCCTTCATACCAATTGCCCCGACAGGACAAGAAATTAACGCTTGAATTGCCTTCCTTCTTTGTTCATCACTCTTAGGTTGAGAATACACATACGAATATCCGCCATAATCAGCGAAAATTTCTGGCGCTATCTGTCTGCAAGCATCACAATCTATACAAGTTGAATCAACGAAAAATTCACCCTTTACATTTACCGAAAGAGATTTATTTAAACTAGCCATGACTTAATACTCTGCAATGACATTGTAATAAGCGTCCCTTTCAATAGGCGTTCTTCCCGCATCTTTGATAAGTTTAATGAGTTGATTTTTCGAGAGATATTGTGCGGTATCAGCACCAGCCATATGGTAAATCCTTTCTTCTCGAACTGTTCCATCAAGATCATCAACTCCGAAGTTTTGCGAAATTTGTGCTACTTTTACACCTGTCGAAACCCAAAAGCACTTTATATGTGGGAAATTATCAAGCATCAACCTGGCGACAGCAAAGCTTTTTAAATTCTGCAAACCCGTCACCCAATCACCAGCATATTTATTATTCTTGGGATGATATGGCAAAGGAATAAAAGTTAAAAAACCACCAGTTTCATCTTGTAATTCTCGAAGTTTTATTAAATGTTCAACCCTCTCTTCAACTGTTTCCATATGACCATAAAGCATCGTTGCATTAGTTCTTATCCCAAGTTTATGCGCAGTTCTATGCACCTCAAGCCACTCCTTTGCACCAATTTTATCGGGGAATAATTTTTGTCTAACTCTTTCACTAAAAACTTCAGCACCACCGCCTGGCATCGTATCAAGTCCTGCCTCTTTAAGTTCTGAAAGAACTTCCTCATATGTTTTTCCAAACATCCTCGCGAAGTAGTCTATCTCAACCGCAGTAAAAGCTTTTATGTTGATCTTTGGATTTATATCCTTTATGCCTCGCATCATATCAAGGTAATATTCCCACGGTAACCTCGGATCGAGCGCCCCAACTATATGAACCTCAACAATTTCATCCTTCAAAGGTCGAATCTTCTCAAAAATTTGCTCAAGTGAAAATCTATACGCTCCTTCTTGACCTTCTTTCCTGTAAAACGAGCAGAATTTACAATCGAGCTCACAGATATTTGAATAATTTATGATGTGATTTTTCACGAAATAAGTTTTATCGCCGTTTAACCTTTCGCGAACTATATTTGCAAGAAAACCAAGCACAAGGATATCGTTCGTGCCGTAAAGCTTAACCCCATCTTCAAATGTTAACCTCTCACCCTCAACGACCTTTTCAAAAATATGCATTAACCCCGCTTTTTGGATATATCTTTCCTGAACTGGTGAAATTTCTATCTCCATTTTGCAAGCGTTCTTTTATTTTTGTTAAAAATTTTCCAAAAAACCAACTATTACTTCAAAAGTTGGCTCCTCCTATTTAAGCCCATTAATAAAAAAGAGACACGCATAAGCGTGTCTCTAAAATTTACTCTGAAGTTTTCTGCCTTACTTGTCTGGCGCTCATTTCGCGCAGGTAATAAAGCTTCGCCCTCCTAACAGCGCCACGCTTCTTTACCTCAATTTTTGCAATTGAAGGGGAATGAAGCGGAAAGATTCTCTCAACGCCAACACCATCGCTTACCTTTCGAACTGTAAATGTTTCATTTAAACCACTACCTCTCCTTGAAATAACAATGCCCTCAAATTCTTGAATTCTTTCCTTATCACCTTCAACAACACGAACGTGAACGGAAACGGTGTCCCCAGGCCTGAAATCTGGTATATCCGTCCTGAGATATTTTGATTCGACAAGTTTTACCTTATCCATTTTTATCGTCTCCCATTATTTTGTTTAATAAATCACGCCTTCTTTTTATCGTCTTTTCAAGTGCTTTTTCATACCTCCACTTTCTTATCAACTCATGATTTCCAGAGAGCAAAACCTCTGGAACTTTCATTCCTCTATATTCAGCGGGTCTCGTATAATGCGGATGATCAAGAAGACCCGATTGAAAAGAATCTGTCATAGCTGATTCAATATCATTTAAAACACCTGGAATTAGCCTAATGGTTGCGTCAATAACAACAAGAGCCGGAAGCTCACCACCGGTCAGAACATAATCACCAATAGAAATTTCTTTCGTCACAAGCGCCTCCCTAACTCTTTCATCAACTCCTTTATAATGACCACAAAGTAAAATTACATTATTAAGCTTTGCAAGCTCATTAGCCATTTTTTGATTGAAAAGCTCACCATCCGGCGTCAAAAAAATCACTTCATCATACTCCCTTTCACTTTTCAATTTTTCAATGCACTCAAAAATTGGTTCGGGTCTCAAAATCATTCCAGCTCCACCACCATATGGGTGATCATCAATCTGTCTATACCTCCCAATTCCATAATCGTGTAAATCATGAACATATATTTCAACTATTCCTTTCTCCCGAGCTCTTTTAATTATGCTTGAATTCAAAGGACTTTCAAATATTTGCGGAACAGCTGTTACTATATCAATTCGCATCTTTTACCACCTCCTTAATCAATCAAGCCTTCCATCAGCTCAATTATAACCATCTTATTCTCAAGATCAACTTTTTTAACGACATCACTTATTGCCGGAATTAAAATTTCCTTACCTTTCGATTCCACAACATAAACATCATTCGCAGGTAGAAGCCACACATCCGTTATCACACCTATTTTGTTCCCATTCACATCACAAACCTTTAAACCGATCAAATCATGCACATAATAAGAATCCTCGGGCAAAGGAACAAGTTCCTCCTCAGGTATATAGATAAATTTTCCAGAGAACGATTCAGCTGCAGTTCTATCGTTTACATTTCTAAATTGCAAAATAACATCGTCATCACGTAAGAATGAGCTTACAACATAGTGTTCCTCAACTTCAATTGGGTTATCACCAATGTAAACACGCTTTAGTTTTTTAAATCTCTCAACAAAGTCAGTTATCGGCTTCACACAAACTTTCCCTTTAAGACCATAAGGTCCTAAAATTTTACCAATTATGCACAAATCTCCCATAAAACCTACAAGCTCTCTACTTAAATTTAAAAGTCGGCATCTTAAACTTTTCCTTTGGGGGATGCTTCCAGATTCGTATGAAATACTTAACCTTACCGCGAATCAAACCCGTATCATCAAATCCTTCAGTATATAATAACCCAAACTTCGGAAAATCATATCTTTTCCTAATTCCTTCTTCAATCACATCATCCATCACTTTCAAATTTTTCAACTTTTCCATCAACTCCTTCGATTTCTCAAACATTTCACAACTTTGTTTCTGTAACTTCAGCGCCTCGTTAAACAATTCTTGAACTTTTTCATAACTCAAAATCGAATCCGGAAGCATAGCCCAACATTTTGCCATATCCTCAGCTCTTAAACTCACAAAACTCCCTATACCGAAGAAACACAATAGAAGCGCAAATTTTTTAATCATTGTTTGCCTCACTCCGTCACTTAAAGTTTGAGTGAAGCAACCTCAGAATTAAAAATACCTCATTGCAAAATTTCCAGCACCGCTCTCTTACCCTCTTTAGCAGCAACCGCACTCAACAATACACGCATAGCGTTCGCCGTCCTCCCTTTCCTTCCAATTACCTTACCAACATCATCCCGTCCAACCTGCAATCTAAAAATCACACGATTCTCTCTGTCCTCCATCGTGATCTTGACATCTTCGGGTTTGTCAACCAGATGTTTTGCAATGAATTCAAGAAATTCACGCATTTTTCAGCCCTCCATAATGTTTCAGTTTATAACCCGGAGGGCGTCACCATCAAGAAATTAACCTTCCTGAGATGGCGCCTCTCCTTGCTCAGAACCACTCTCTTTTTTCTGCTTCTTCCTTAATCTGCTTCTTTCCTTCTTTTCCTTTTCTCGCTTTTCTCTGTTTACCTGAAGCTGAAGCCATTTCTCATACTCCGCCTGAATAAATGCCTCATCCTTACCTTGCTTCATCAAAGACCACTTTAACCATATTCCCTTTCTTCTCAAAAGAGCTTTAACCGTATCAGTTGGAATCGCACCTTTTTTAAGCCAATGTATCACCCTGTCCTCCTTAATCTCAATTTGCATCGGCTCCGGAAGTGGGTTATACCATCCAACTGATTCAATATATTTTCCATCTCTCGGCTCCCTTGAATCAGCAACAACAATTCTGTAAAAAGGTTGTTTCTTCTTCCCAAATCTTTGCAACCGAATCTTTACAGCCAAATCTCTTTCTCTCCTTTTGTTTTTAATTTCAATTAAAGTGGGAGTTTAAAACCCTTAAACCTTCCACGATTTAACTGCTTGATCAACTTCTGCATCTCCTCAAATTGCTTTAACAACATGTTCACATCTTGAACCGTGGTTCCACTTCCCATCGCAATTCTCCTCTTACGGCTCGCGTTAATTATTTGTGGCTTTCGCCTTTCCTCCGGAGTCATTGAGTTTATTATCGCCTCTAACTTAACAAGTTGTTTCTCATCTATATCAATATTCCTCAACGCACTTCCAATCCCTGGGATCATACTTAACAACTCCCTCAATGGTCCCATCTTTCTTATTTCTCTTATCTGATCCCTAAAATCTTCAAGCGTGAATTGATTCTTCTTGAGTTTTTCCTCGAGCTTCTTTGCTTTTTCCTCATCAACTTGCTTTTGAGCTTTTTCAACAAGGGTTACAATATCACCCATTCCCAAAATTCTCGAAGCCATACGATCGGGGTAAAACGGCTCAAGGGCATCAAGCTTCTCACCAATGCTTACAAATTTTATCGGCTTATTTACAACAGCCTTAATTGAAAGAGCAGCGCCACCACGAGCGTCTCCATCAAGCTTTGTCAAAACAACACCATCAAAATTCAACCTATCATTAAATTCCTTTGCAACATTAACTGCCTCCTGACCGGTCATTGAATCGACAACGAAAAGAATCTCGTGGGGCTTTACAGCTTCTTTTATCCTTTCGACTTCACGCATCATCTCTTCGTCTATATGCATCCTTCCAGCAGTATCAATTATAACAACATCCCTATAATTTTTCCTTGCGAAGTCAACAGAATTCACCGCAATTTGAACGGCGTCCACTCCTGAATCCATTGAAAACACAGGAACTTGAATCTGCTCGCCCAACTGTTTTAGTTGCTCAATCGCAGCTGGACGATATATATCGGCTGCAACTAAAAGTGGATGTCTACCTTTATGCTTTAAATGGTTCGCAAGCTTCGCACAAAAGGTTGTCTTACCAGAACCTTGAAGTCCAACTATCATTATCACAGTTGGCGGGTTTGGGGAAAATTTTATATCCGCACGAGTCGAGCCCATCAAGTTCACAAGTTCATCATAAATAATCTTTATCAACATTTGCCCCGGCGTAATGCTTCTCAACACCTCCTGTCCAAGCGCTTTTTGCTGAACCTTTTCAGTAAAATCTTTAACTACCTTGTAATTAACATCAGCTTCAAGCATCACACGCCTTACCTCACGCATCGTCTCAGCGATGTTAGACTCAGTAATCTTGGCTTGTCCACGAATTTTCTTAAAAAGCAGTTCGAATTTTTGGGTTATTTCCTCAAACACTTTTCTCAAATTTTATCTTTGAAATCGGAAAGAAAAACTTTCCTTTTTGCCTTGCAAATTTACAAAAAATCAATATCTTTTACAAAATGAGAAACTTAAAAAATTTTCCCTGCTCGCTTTAGCCAGACAAAACAAATTAACGATAAAGCTTGAAGCCCTACTGAAAAAACAATCAAATAAAAAATCGAAATCTCATACAATCGCCCAATTGCCAATCCCCCAACAAACCACGCAACCCCAAATAAACTATGAAATATCCCATAGGCTAAACCTCTTTTTTCCATCGGAACTATCACCGCTATAGCCGACTTCATAACCGTCTCATGAAATCCCATCACTATACCCCATAAAACCACCGAAATAACAACTGTTATCAAACTCTCCCAAACAAATGCAAAAATCGAAATCGGTATAACAAAAAAAGGAACAAGAAAAAGTATTCTAAGCCTAAATTTATCAAACAAGCTCCCAATTATAAGTCCAACTACCGCATCAACCGCCATAGCCACTGCAAATAAAGTTGAAATTACTTCATCAGACACAATTTGAATTTTTTTGAAGTGATAGGATATAATCTGAAAATGTGGATAGCCACACACTGTAAGCATAATGAATAAAAGATAGAGATAAAAAGTCTTGTCAAGCTTGTCGTTGCTCAAACTTGTGCTTCTGGTTTCAAGTGTTTTCGAATCCGGATAACTCGCCATTGTTATAAAAAGCATCAAAAGGGATAAAACAGCTGGAATCCCAAGGGATAGAAAAGCCAAAGAATAACTTTTACTTGAATAAATCACTCCAGCGACTAATAACGGTCCAACAATTGCACCAATCTGGTCAATTGCCTCATGTAATCCAAAACCTTTTCCATATCCAATGCTTGAAGAAGCATAAGAAAGAATTGTATCCCGCGCCGGGGTTCTTATAGCCTTGCCAAACCTTTCAGCAACAATTAGAACAGATGCAATTTCCCAACTTCCAGCGAAAGCAAGCAACGGCACTGCAATGAGATTGATAAAATATCCTACAATCGTTATCGCCCAATATCTCTTCGTTTTATCCGCAACATAACCAGAAATCAAACGAAATCCATAACCGATCAACTCTCCTAACCCGCTAACTAAACCAACTATCGTCGCACTAGCACCCAAGGTGAATAAAAAAGGACCGATAACTCCTCGGGCTCCTTCATAGGTTATGTCCGCGAACAAACTCACGAGCCCAAGAAATATAACAACTTTGAAAGCCTTCCTTACCTCAATTTTACTTTGCATGTTGCTAATTTCATTTAAATTTTTATTGCTATCCTAGAACCTTTTGATTTAAAATAAAACCCCCGCCTTTTAGCCGTTTAACAGCCAAAAGGCAGGGTTATTCACAAAAATATCCTAAACTTTTATTTCTTCAAATACATATCAAGCCAATCAAAAACGGTCGTCCACCACAACTTCGCATTTTGTGGTTTTAAGATATGATGTCCCTCATCTGGGAAATAAAGCATTTTCGATGGAACTCCCATCCTTTGTAAAGCTGTGAACATCATAAACCCTTGGCTGACATCAACTCTGTAATCGAGCTGTCCATGAATCACAAGTGTTGGCGTTTTAAAATTCTTAACATAATAACTTGGCGACCATTTCTTATACAGTTCAGGGTTCGTCCATGGCGTCCCTTTAAACTCCCATTCTGGAAACCACAACTCCTCGGTTGAACCATACATACTTTGAAGATCAAATACGCCAGCATGCGAAACAAGGCATTTAAATATACCTTTATCATTATGCCCAGCGATCCAATTGATCATGTACCCACCGTAAGAAGCTCCAGCAGCACCAATTCTATTTTTGTCAACGAAATCAAAGTTCTTTATGACATAATCAACACCTTTCATTAAATCCTCAAAAACTTTCCCACCCCAATCTCCACTTATCTCATCTGTAAACTTTTGCCCGTAACCCGTTGAACCGCGCGGATTTATCATCACAACGACATAACCTCTCGAAGCAAACATTTGAGCGTTCCATCTATAATGGAAATGATCAGCCCACATCGACTGTGGTCCTCCATGAATTAGAAAAACAGCGGGATATTTTTTACCTGACTCAAAAAATGGCGGTTTCAGAATAAACCCATGTACTTTTGTCCCTCCAGCACCAGCAAACCAAAAATCTTCAAGCGCGTTCATCTCAAGTTGTGCGAGCAAAGAGTCATTATGATGTGTCAACTGAATAACTTCAAAGCTTGCAAGATCAAGACGATAAATTTCAGCTGGCTTGTTTATCGATTCTCTCTTAAAAATTAAGAATCTACCATCAGGAGTTATTCCAATTTCTGTGTTATAGCTTTTCTCCGTTATCTGCTTAATTTCCCCAGTTTCAACATTAATCCTATAGATTGAATTATAACCTTGATCCTCCGCAGTGAAAAATATAAACTTGCTATCTGGAGACCAAATAACTTCTTCAACTGAGCGATCAAATTTTTCTGTTAAGTTAATCGTTTTTCCAGTCTTCCTTTCATAAAGCATCAATCTATATTTATCGGACTCAAAACCAGCTCTAAATTGTGCCCTGTAGGCTATGTATTTTCCATCGGGTGAATAAACCGGCTGATTATCATTTGCTTTATTTGTAGTGATTCTTTTTATATTTCCACCCTCTGGAGTAGTGATAAAAAGATCATTGTTGGTGCTTATAGCAATCATCGTGTCGGTATTCCGAACAAAACAAATCTCCTTCCCATCTGGTGAAAAAGCGTAATCAATTTTTCCGCCAAGATCTATCGGTGGCGTATCGTAATCTCCGGGTGTCACATCAACAATTCTCCCAGTGTTAACTTCAACTGTGAATAAATGGCTTCTTTTATCGTCAATCCACCTGTTCCAAATTCTAAATGGCAACCTTGTAAAGAATTTCGCCTTAACTTTGCTTGCCTCCCTCTCTTTTTCTCTCTTTGAATTACAATCATTATCGGGACAATCGGGATAAACTTGCGACACAAACGCAAGGTATTTTCCATCTGGCGACCATATAACACCATCGGCACCAAGAGCTATATCTGTCATCTTTTTAACTTCACCGGTTTCAAGTTCAATGACATAAACCTGTGGTTCTCCATCACGCGTTGATATGAAAGCGATCTTCTTTCCATCTGGAGACCACGCCGGAGAATAATTTGAGCCTTCCCCTTTTGTTAACTGTTTAATTTCTCTTCCATCAATTGAAACAAGGTAGATATCCCTCTGCCCTTTGTTTTCCTCCATGCTGTAAGATGTAATAACGTAGGCAACCCATTTTCCATCAGGTGAAATAGTTAGATTTGAAATCCTTTTCATAGCCCAAAGGTCTTCAACTGTTATAGGTCTTCTTTGAGCATACAATGGTGAAATGAGTAAGATAATCAGAAGATAAATTAAGGTGAGATAAAATTTCCTCGGCATGGTTAAAAACGATTTTGTTTTTGATACGGCTAAATTTTAATCAAAATTAAAAACTAATCCAACACTCTTGCAAAATGTCAACAAAATTTATATATTTTAGCAAAAACTAAGATACCGTAAAGGAACTCAAAAAAATGAGCCAAGCAACCCCAAACATCGCAACTTTGACTATTGTGAATTTTGTTTCTTACCGCGTTTCCCTCCGATTTAGTCTCAACCACGCCAATTATTTTGCCCAGTGGTGGCGTAACCACTGGGCTTAATATAAACTCCACCCCCAAAATCAGCCATATTTTTCACAACTTACATTTTTAAACAAAAAAACCAACATAAAAATGGAGGTGAAAATATGATAGTTGTTATGGAACCTGATGCAACGGAGGAAGAAATTCAAAATGTGATAAAAATTTTAAACGAATATGGTTTTGATGTCCACCGTTCAACCGGCGTTACAAGAACTGTACTTGGTGCGATAGGAGTAAAACCGGAATTTGATCATAGAAATATCCAACTTTTACCGGGCGTTGCGGAAGTTTATAGAATAACAGAACCATATAAACTTGCAAACCGTGCTTTCAAGCATGAAGGGACAGTTATAAACATAAATGGTGTAAAAATAGGTAGCAACATCGAAGAAATAGTCGTGATGGCTGGCCCATGCGCTGTTGAAAGCGAGGAACAAATATTCATAATAGCCAAACATGTAGCTGAACAAGGCGCTAAAATCTTAAGAGGTGGTGCATTCAAACCCAGAACTTCGCCATATTCATTTCAAGGGCTTGGTGAAGAAGGATTGAAACTTTTAAGATCAGCCGCTGATGAATACGGACTGCTTGTTATCACCGAAGTTCTTGATACCAAAGATATAGAACTTGTTGCAAAATACGCAGATATACTTCAAGTCGGCGCAAGAAACATGCAAAACTTCCCATTATTAAAGGAACTTGGCAAAATTGATAAACCTGTAATGTTAAAAAGAGGATTTGCTGCAACAATTGAGGAATGGCTCATGGCTGCTGAATACATACTCGCTGGAGGAAATCACAATGTCATACTCTGCGAAAGAGGGATTAGAACCTTTGAAACATCCACGAGAAATACGCTTGATATAAACGCAATCCCAGTTATACACAAAAAAAGCCATTTACCAATTGTCGTCGATCCATCACACGCAACGGGAATAAGAGATAAGGTTATACCTGTGGCAAGAGCTGCAATCGCAGCGGGAGCTGATGGATTGATCGTTGAAGTTCATCATCAACCAGAAAAAGCAAAATCAGACGGACCTCAATCTCTCTATCTTGAGCAATTCACACAACTTATGAACGAAATAAGAAAAATAGCAGAGGCGATAGGAAGAAAAATCCAATAAATTTTACCCAAACTATGACATTTAGAAAAATCTCAATCATTGGAACCGGCTTAATTGGCGGGTCAATTGCCCTTTCTTTAAAACAATCAAAGGGATATGATTTTATAATTACAGGGTTTGACATTGATCCGAGCTCCCTGGACATCGCACTTGAACTTGGCGCAATTAATAAAAAAGCCAACTCAATTGAAGAAGCAGTAAATGATGCCGATGTTGTTTTCCTATGCACACCGATCAAGGAGATCTTACAACAAATTCATATAGTATCAAAGCATGCAAAATCTGGAACGATAATAACCGATGTCGGGAGCGTCAAAAAAATTGTCTTGAAAGAGGCTGAAAAAATTAAAAATGATGTTTATTTCATTGGTGGTCACCCGATGGCTGGATCAGAAAGAAAGGGTATATCTTCCGCAGACCCGTTTCTCTTTGAAAACGCGGTCTATGTATTATGTCCAAACTTCAATGTCCCGATAAAGGTTGTCAATGAATTCATTGAACTTATAAAATTAACAGGCGCAAACATAATCTTGCTTGATCCCGAAATTCACGACGGAATAGCAGGATATATCAGCCACCTACCACAATTAATCGCCGTCCTGCTCGTCAATACAGTCGGAAGCATGGGAACAGATTACCTGTCATTATCAGGAGGCGGATTTAAGGACTTAACACGGATCGCATCAAGTCAATTTGAAATATGGCATGATATAATCTCATTCAACAGAGAAAAGATAATTGAAGCGCTTGACAATTTTATTAACGGACTTAGTAAATACAGGGAGATTATTAAATCCAACAAAATAGGTGAATTAAAACCCGAGTTCGACAATGCTTTTAAACTTCGCAATGAAATCCCATCAAGCCGAAAGGGCTTCCTTAATGTCTTGCACGATGTGTTCATAATGGTTGAAGATAAACCAGGTGTTTTAAGTAAAATCTCAACCGCATTATACGAAGGTGGATTAAACATAAAAGATATCGAACTCCTGCGTGTAAGGGAAGGGATAGGCGGAACATTTCGACTTTCGTTTGGAAGTGAAAATGAAGCAAAAAAAGCCACAGAGATAATAAGCAAATTAGGCTATAAAATTTTTACGAGATGATAGAAAAAGTTTTAAACATATTTAGAAAAAAGCTTGAACAGAGGGAAGAATTTGAAATAAAAATAACACCAAGAACTTTGGTCGTCCTATGCGGGGTTGCTGGAAGCGGTAAATCAACATTTGCTAAAAAATTTTTTAAGCGAACTCAAATAGTATCATCTGATCACTGCAGAGCCATGATCTCTGACAATCCAGCAAATCAAGCGGTATCAAAACATGCCTTTGATCTGTTTTATTTCATAATCGAGAAAAGATTGCTCGTCGGGAAATTAACAGTTGCGGATGCGACATCGCTTTCAAAAGAAACAAGACGACAGTTAATTGAGATAGCTAAAAAATATGGATTTAAAGTTGTAATAATTGTCTTTGACATCCCACTTGAAATTTGTATAGAAAGGGACAAGAAAAGACCAAGAAAAGTCGGGGAGCAAGTTATACGAAATCAATATGTAAATTTCATTGAAGCAAAAAAATCAATTCCAACCGAAGGGTTTGATGAGATTTTCATTTTAAACGAAAAAACGCTCGACACAGCAATCGTTAAGGTTATCCCACCTTACACAACTCCAAACAACTCTGCAAGCCTTTGATTTTTCTTCAACACAACGATTAAAAAATTCTGCAATGAGTAAACTTCAACTGCAAAAGCAGGAAATCCAAGAAATCCAAGTAGTGGCATTTCAAAAATCCTCGGACCTGCAAATGGAATGGGCACAGTATAAATCCATTTACCAATAGCCCAATAATTCCAGAATTCCCAAAGCACACCGCATATTAAACCAGCGAGAAATAGAGAGAATAGCGTCGTCAATTTGCCATTCTCAAACTCTTTGAACAAACTTTCCCCTCCAAGTTTGTAATTCAACGGCTCAAGAAGAAAAGCAAAACCAACCCAAACTAAAGCAAAAAGATAAGAAGCTACTTCGGATGGTAAAAGCAAGGGAACAATCAAAAAGATTAAACCTAAAGCAAAATAAACCGATAATTTTTTATCCGTCGGCTTCGATGGTTTTTTGCTCACATTTTTAAAAATTGGCTTGATAAGTTGATTCGTCTCAAGTATGGCAGGAAAAATCGTCGCAAACGACCACACATAACCAACAGTTCTCGCGAGCGCACTTTCAGGCAATCCAATGTAATACCAGTTTTTAAGATGAAAATTATACGCTTCAAAAATTAACCAGCATATAACCGACCACGGCAACATAATTAAAAATTCAACCGTCCGAGTTTTAATTAAGGAAGTTTTGTAAAGTTTGAAATTCAAGGCATCGATGAAAAGGATGTACCCAGTCCAAACAATCGGGGTGAAATAAATTCCAACAATTTTAACTTTAAGAAAAAGCAAAACCTCAGCGATCAAAATTATAAATATCCCCAAATACCCATAAAACGGCATAACTTCTAAGTGCTTTATTTTTCAATATCGTCATCTTATTTCCACTTCATTTGACAGTTCATTTCTATCATCAGGCTTTATCGGAAAATGTTGCAAAAGTATTCCACCGATCTCATCAAGTCCTTCCATAATTCCTTCAAGATATTTACCCTGCTTAAACTGTTCAGCTATTTTATCTGCGATCTTTTGCCATGTTTCGTTTTCGACCTTTTCATTTATCCCTTTATCCGCCACTATTTGAAGCTTTCTTTCCGAAAGAAGTATATAAACAAGCACACCAGTTTGATCTCGTGTTTTATCCATCCCAAGTCTATAAAATTCCCTCAGAGCCATATCGAAAATAGACAACTTTCTCTCAAGCAAACTCCTTTTTTCATGAATTGAAACCCTGATCTCGCCACTTGTTCTTTTTTCTATCTGTGCGATTTTCTCCGAAATTTTCTTCAAGTCTTCTTTTGTAAAAATATCCTTAACTTTAAGCACGACATTTAAAAATTTTGTTTTCAATTTTTACCAGCTACTGCTTGCTCCTCCACCTCCAAAGCTTCCGCCTCCACCAGACCATCCACCTCCACCAAATCCACCACCAGATGACCATCCACCCCAATAGCCACCTCCGCCTCTTCTTCTCTCGCTCATTGAACCCAACAACCAAAGCCATAGCAAAGTTGAATCATGTCCTCCTGAGTGAACCGAGTAATGCCTCACGCTCGATATGATAGAGCCAAAAAATGCCAACAAAACAAAACCAATTATAATAAGTGCAAGGATTGTTCCAACTTTTGTCCCTGTTTTCTCCCGTGGATCAGCTTTAAACTCACCTTTTGTTGCCGAGATTATAGCATCAATTCCAGCATCTATTCCACCGTAATAATCACCCTGCCTGAATTTCGGACGCACTATGTTCCTCAAAATCTGATCACACACGGCATCGGGCAAAGCACCCTCAAGCCCATAGCCAACCTCAAGGCGCATCTTCCTATCTTGGACTGCTATCAGAAAAAGAACACCGTTATCTTTACCAGCTTGACCAAGTTTATTTTTTTCAACAACTCTAATTGAGAAATCCTCAAGATCCTCACCTTCAAGAGACGGAATGATCAAGACAGCGATTTGATTTGTAGTTTCATCTTCAAACCTAGCAAGTTTGTACTCAAGCGCATTTATTTGCTCAGCCGTTAAAATTCCCGCAAGATCTGTTACACGCTGTGTTAATTTAGGTATCTCAATTCCAGCAAAACCAAAAGCAAAGCAAAACAGAAATAGCAGAGATAAATAAAATCTTTTCACTGATCGAATCCCTCAATTTTATTTATAAACAAAAAGTAGGGGGACTTATAAAAGTCCCCCAGTATGTTCTTATCTACCATTGACCCTTTCCTTTTCAATGGCTTCCGCAACTGCAATTGCTGCCATATTTACAATCTCATTTACCTCAGCCCCAGTCTGAAGAACATGAACAGGTTTCTTCATACCCATAAGAATTGGACCAATCACATCAGCACCACCAATTCTGTAAACAAGCTTATACGCAATGTTTGCAGAGTTAAGATCCGGGAATATCAAAACATTCGCAGGACCTTTGCCTCTTAAAGCTGAAAATGGATACATCTCTTCAATTATTTCTGGAACAACTGCGGTATCTGCCTGCATCTCACCATCAACCACAAGGTCAGGTGCTTTTTGTTTTATAATCTCAACCGCTTTTTTAACCTTTAAAGAATATGGATTCTCCGTGCTTCCAAAGTTACTAAACGAAAGCAAAGCAACGACCGGCTCAACATTAAATCTCCTTGCTGTTTCAGCAGCTGCAATTGCTATCTCAGCGAGTTCCTCAGGAGTTGGATCGATGTTAACGGTTGTATCAGCAAAGAAAAATGTTCCTTTCTTCGTTATCATAATGTAAAGTCCAGAAACACGCGTGAATCTCTCATCCATTCTTATGATCTGAAGAGCGGGACGAATCGTATCAGGATAGTGAGATGTTAAACCAGAAATTAATCCGTCCGCATCTCCCATCCTTACCATCATCGCACCAAAGTAATTTGGCAAAGCCATGATTTTACGAGCCTCTTTCAAGGTCACACCCTTACGCTGACGCAGGCGATAGTATTCCTCGACATATTCATCAAACCTTGGATATTTCAACGGCTCAACAATTTTGACATCTTTCAAACTAAGTTTATTCTCTTCGATTCTCTGTCTTATTATGTTTTCCGAACCGATCAAAATTGGCTTTGCTATCCCCTCGTCAATTAATATTTGACTCGCTTTTAAAATCTTCGCCTCTTCACCCTCTGGGAAAACAATTCGCTTTGGATTTTTCTTCGCAATTGCAAAAATTGGTCTCATAATTTCACGCGATATCCCAAGGCGAACCTCGAGTTGATGTTTATACTCTTCCCAATCCGTAATTTGAATTCTCGCAACCCCGCTTTCAATTGCGGCTTTCGCAACCGCTGGGGCAAC
Source organism: Candidatus Kryptonium thompsonii (assembly GCA_001442925.1). GTDB lineage: Bacteria > Bacteroidota > Ignavibacteria > Kryptoniales > Kryptoniaceae > Kryptonium > Kryptonium thompsonii. The sequence goes on along the minus strand of LDXX01000006.1, from coordinate 297,146 downwards.
CCAAGTTAAAACGCGCGGGTCAAATGGCTTCGGTATTATGTAATTTCTCCCAAATTCAAGCTTTTCGCCACCATAAGCACGAATAACTGAATCAGGGACATCTTGCTTTGCAAGTTGAGCAAGTGCTCGAGCTGCTGCAAGCTTCATCTCTTCATTTATCGCCCTCGCTCTCACATCAAGCGCACCTCTAAAGATAAACGGAAAACCAAGCACATTGTTAACTTGATTTGGATAATCGGATCTTCCAGTTGCCATTATCACATCATCGCGCGCTTCAATTGCATCTTCATAGGTTATCTCGGGGTCGGGATTTGCCATCGCAAAAACAATAGGATTATCCGCCATTGTTTTTAACATTTCCTTCGTGACGACATTGCCAACGGACAAACCGACAAAAACATCTGCTCCAACAAGCGCATCTTTCAAAGTTGCACCATCACCGAATCTTGTGGTCGCAAACTCTTCCTTATATGGGTTCATACTTTCCTTCCTTCCCTTGTAAATAACGCCCTTAGTGTCGCACATAATTATATTTTCCTTCTTAACACCAAGAAGAACATAAAACCTTGCACACGCTATAGCTGATGCGCCAGCTCCGTTGAAGACAACTACAACCTCATCGATTTTCTTTCCAGCGAGTTCAAGTGCGTTTAAAAGTGCAGCTCCACTTATGATCGCTGTCCCATGTTGATCGTCATGAAAAACTGGAATGCTCATCCTCTTCTTCAGCTCCTCCTCAATGTAGAAACATTCAGGTGCTTTGATATCCTCAAGGTTAATTCCTCCAAATGTTGGTTCAAGTGCTGCGATTATTTCAATTAACTTATCAGGGTCTTTTTCGTTGATCTCAATATCAATTGCGTCAATATCTGCAAATCTTTTGAACAAAACTGCTTTCCCTTCCATAACGGGCTTCCCCGCAAGCGCCCCAATATCACCAAGTCCTAAAACCGCTGTACCATTTGAAACCACCGCAACGAAATTCCCCTTTATTGTATATTCATAGGCAAGATCAGGATTTTTATATATCTCCCTACACGGCTCGGCAACTCCCGGGGTATAGGCAAGTGAAAGGTCTCTTTGCGTTAAACACGGCTTTGATGGTATAATTTCAAGTTTACCTTTTCGTCCCTGACTATGGTATTCAAGGGCTTCTTCTTTACGAATTTTAACTCCCATGGTGGGTCCTCCTTTTAAAAATTTGTTTTAAAGTTTTTAACTAATGAAGGAATGCAAGGTGCTTGTAAAGATAGATATGCTCTACTCATAAAATGTAGTAAAGTTTTGTTTTTCGAAACTTAATTTACCAAAGTCAAACTAAATAAGCAAGACACCGTTGACATCAAATTAAGCGTTATAAACCATCTCCAACTTTTGAAAACTCAAAAGCGCTACTTAAATTAAGTTAAGTCCAAAAACTGTTTGAGATAAAAATGAAAAATAAGCACGGGCTGATCATTGGTTTTTTAATCTCGTTTCTCGTTCTAACGCTTGAAATAGCAAAAATTCCCTACCTTGAAAATCTAAATTCGTTTTTTAACCAACTGAAGTTTAAACTCCGTGGACAACAGCAGGTTGACACATCACTTGTATTTCTATATATTGACGATACCGCAATCCACTCACTTGGCGGATACCCTTTAAAACGAAGCTATTACGCACTCCTCATCGAGCTACTTACAGAATTGGATGTTAAAGCGATCGCATTTGATATACTCTTGCTCGATAAAAATCCCGATTATCCAGAGCGAGACAATCTTCTGGTTTTGACTACGGAAAAATCAAAAAGGGTTTATCTGGGTGGAAGTTTTACAAGTTTTGGAAAATCAGCTGAAGATACAACCCAAATATCAAAAAATCTAAAAAAATTTTTGATAACTGGGAACGATAAAAACTCAAATTTTCTCAAAGGCTCGAATTTTCTTGCGCCATTTGATGAACTTCTTCAAAGTTGTGCAGGGTTAGGGCATCTCAATTATATCCAGCGTGACTTCCCTGAAGAGATTCCCTTGATTGTTCAATTTGGAAAAAATCAATATCTCCCATCGCTCTCGCTCGAACTTGCACGAGTTTATTACGAAATCCCAAGGGATTCAGTTAAAATTTTTGAAGATAAGATTCAACTTGGCAGAATCGAAATTCCAACAAAAAACGGAAAGATACTGATAAACTATAGCGGTGGAACAGGGGCTTTAAAAATGTATTCGGTTTTAGATTTCATAAAATCTTACGATGCGTTTAAATCTGGTCTTGAACCAGAGATTAACATGGGGGAATTTAAAAATAAAATTGTGTTCGTTGGATTCCTCAGCGATGTTCTCGGACAAACGGTTAAAAGCCCATTTCAAGATAAGTTTCCTGCCACTGGGGTTCACATAATGTCGTTAAATACCATAATTCAAAAAAAATTTATAACTAAAACTGGACCCATTCTCAACTTCGTTTTATCTTTTGTCTTATCTGTATTGATTCTACATTTGATCTCATTGCGGAATCTCTCAAATGTTTTAAGGTTTGGGATTTTTCCTGCGTTAACATTTTTGCTCTCCCTTGCGCTTATTACTTTCTTGTTTACACTCGGAATTTCGATTTCAATATATCCTGTCCTTACTGCTTTGTTATCGATATTTTTAGGGATGGTTTATGTTTTTGAGTCTGAAAGAAGAAAAATGATTGAGCTTGAAAATGAGAAAAAGAGAATTGAAGATATGATCAAGGAAAAGGAGATGAAAATAATTGAACTCCAAAGAGAGATTGAAAATTTAAAAGTCGCTGATGAGAAAACGGTGGCACTCTCAAATCTTGAAAAAACTTACGACGAGATAAAGGAATTGACATCAAAGTTTGAGGACCTTTCAGAATTCTCCGAGGTTGAAAAAGCGGAAAAAGTCGAATTCGAGGGCATCGTTTACTCAAAAGGCAGTAAAATGGAAAAAGTCATTTCAACTGTAAAGAAAGTTGCTCCATCGGATGTACCAGTTTTGATAACAGGTGAAAACGGAGTTGGCAAAGAGTTAATCGCAATGGCAATACATAAATTAAGCCCAAGGAAGGATAAAAAATTTATAGCGATAAATTGTTCCGCTATCCCAGAAACATTGCTTGAAAGCGAGCTTTTCGGTTATGAAAAAGGGGCTTTCACGGGGGCAACGCAACAAAAAAAGGGCTTATTTGAAATTGCCGACGGCGGAACAATATTCCTTGATGAAATTGCAGAAACGCCCGAATCATTTCAGGCAAAAATTCTAAGATTCATCCAATCGGGCGAATTTAATAGAGTTGGTGGAACAGAAATTTTAAAAGTTGACTTGCGAATCATTGCCGCAACAAATCGCGATATTGAAAAAGCCGTGAAAGAAGGGAAATTCAGAGAAGATCTTTATTATAGGTTAAACGTCGTCCGAATCCATGTCCCACCTCTACGAGAAAGAAAAGAAGACATTCCATTTCTTGTTGAACACTTCCTGAAAAAATTCAAATCCAGCGATATGAAAGCTTCGCATGCTGTGATGAATGCATTCTTAAACTATGAATGGCCGGGAAATGTCCGCCAGCTTGAGAATGCTATAAAAAGAGCAATCATATTTGCAAAGTCCAGCGGAAGAAACTTGATTCAACTTAAAGATTTACCGGAGGAGATTGCAAAATCAGTGAAGGGAAAAATAGACATCGAAGAGAAAATTTTAAACTTACTTAGAGAGAAAAAATTCTCACACAGCGCGATCTCTGAAACTGCAAATGAACTTGGCTTAAACCGAGGAACGATCAGTGAATATCTGCGAGGAATATGCTTTAAAAATCTATACGAGTGTGAATTCGATCTCATTAAAACATCTATGAAGCTGGCTGAAAATGACGTTGAAGCCGCAGAAAAGGCAAAGAAAAAGCTTATCGAGTACATCCAAAACTTTATAGAGATCATCAACCAATGCAAATCTGAAAACGAAATTAAATCCATCATTAAGTTAAAATACAAAAACCTTCCAGCAAGGTATCATTTTTACCTTGAGGAGTTTGCCTTAAAATTTCATAGGGGCGAACTTACCCTTGAAAACTTAAATCAAAATGACTGGAACCCTTAAACCCAGCAATTTGGGGATGAATCCCAGCATTTTACCTCAAAACTCTACATTGAAAGACAATAAATTTTTCTGGCACGATAATTGCACTATAAGTAAGTGTGAACATGAAAAAACTAAAACAAAATTTGAGGATACTACCATGTTGAAAAAATTATTTCTCCTCGGCTTAATTTCAATGGCAATTATAATCAGCGGTTGCACAAAAGGGACAGAACCATCAGAAACAACCGCAGTCCCAATTGAACTCAAAGCAGTAGGAGAAACATCGGGAAATATAACTTTTGCAAAAGCAGTTGGCCAAGTTGACTCAATAAAAGTTGATTTTGCTATACTCGTTCTCCGCTGGATTCAATTTAAACAAAATATTGATACTGTTAAAGAAGATTCTCTCTGGGATGACCATGATATGAACATGATGCGTGAGAAGATGAGAAGAATGGATGATGATCCAACAATAAGATTTAAAGGACCGTTCTTCGTGACATTAAGAAACAATGAACCAACTCGGATTGCCGTTGATAGCTTGCCACCTGGAAATTACAATGGTATCAAGTTTAAGGTTCATGCTATTGTTCCTTATGACTTACAGGTAAATCCAGCAGTTCCAGACTCATTCCTTGGCAAGAGCATTTATGTTAAAGGTCAAATTTATCAGAATGGTGCTTGGAAAGACTTTGTTTTCACAACTGGAAGAGTTAATACTGAGTTCAAGATCAAGGGAGACTTTACAATTACTGAAACAGACAAAAATATCCCGTATGTTCTCGTCTTTGATTTGACTTCATGGTTCATAGACTTGAACACAGGAAGGATACTTGACCCAAGTGATCCTGGGGATCAGGGTAAGATAATAGGTAACATCGTTGCTTCACTGAAAAACAAGGCGCGTGGTGGCAAGGATAGAAATAGAGATGGCAGGCCAGATTGAGCGCTGAGGGCGCAGTTCACTGAGTGCAAGCTCGGGTCATCCGGGCTTGCACTTTTTTTCTTGAAATGATAATTTAATTCCGAAAGACATAAGTTGGTAAAAATGAAAAAAGTTTTTTACATAATAATTATTCTCGCATTATTTGGATGTGGTAAAAATTCACTGATAATACCGCCTGATGAAGATGGAAAATTGAACGTCGAGGTTAACTATCTTGACGAAACAGAGCCAGTTATCGAGTTTATCAACTCAGCACAAACGGGCATTCTAACCTCTGAAATGATGAATCCGATGGGTTTAATTGTATTAAGTTATTCCCAATTTATTTCCGAATCGGGTAGTAGATATGATACAACCGTCGCGTATGCGCTTTTCCGCGATGTTAATTCACCACCTATAGATATGGGTCGCTGGCGTGAAAGAAGAGGATTAGATATCGGCGATATCTACCTTGAAAATGTAAAGCTTGAAAAGTCATTTAGAAAAATGAGAATCCCATCGCAGGGCCACCATGGGCGAATGGATTCAATCTACGGCATGGAATATAAACTTAAAACAACGAATTTCGAATTCAAACATTCAGCAAAGCATAAATTTAAAATTGTCAACAAATCAGGCTTAGAATACTCTTTCGATTTAGACACACCCGACAAAAAAGACTTGGAAAACCTGCCAGAATATGACGGCGAGAACTTGAAGTTTAAACTTAAGTTAAAAGCTGACTCCTTGGACATAGTCGTAAATACACCTTTGCCAGACGAAGGAGAATTCGCGATGAAACCGATTATGATGCTAAAATTTAAAAACTTAAATACCCAAAAAATTCAGATTGGTCCGAACATTTTAAAGCTTATACCGGATGAATACAAGCAAAATTATCTTATATTTAGCATAGTTCAAAAATATCAAAGAAGCATAAGTATTCCTGACTATCAAGGAAATGTTACTGGGTTTGTGTCATCAACACTTTATTTTAAAGTTAAATTGAGATGAAACTGCGCCCTCTCGTTTTACTTTTTACAGCGCTCAATCTGGCTGTGGCACAAAATTTAACATCGCCACAGGCAACCGCCGTCGCCGGTTTTTCGACATTTGTGAACTCTGCTTTATCATCAACGGTGAATCCGGCAGGTTTGATGAGAATTTACGATTGGAACATAGGATTGACAGGTTATTACAAAACTTATTCAGGTACTAAGATGCACTCGATCGGAATAGCAAAAAGACTTACAGAAACACAAAGTCTCGGTTTTATTTATTCGCCAGGTTCAAGCATTGAATTTGTCTTTCCATCAACTGTGACGATAAATATCGGGACTTCAACCTTAAGGGCTGAATTCCAACGCAAAATAACTTATTCTTCAAATTATACCTTGACATACGCCTTAAAACTTTCAAATAAAATTTCATTGGGTTCATCAGTCCAATACATCTCTCAAAATCTCGTCGAAACAGGCTACAAAATTCAACCAACGGATTCACTCCCACAAGTAAGCCTTGAAACATCGCAATATCAATCTTCTAACCTTAACTCAAAAATCTCATTGCTTTATGAAGTTACCCCAAAAATGTCACTTGCTCTATTGTTTGAAAATTTATCGCTCGGGTTTGGAAGATTTCCAGAACAATTTAAAAATTTTGAATTTGAAGATAAGTTTAAAATCAAAGCATCCGCAGGGTTAGATTTTAAAATTTTAAAATCTGGGTTTGAAGTTTCGTCCATTGGAGAGTTTCGCACTGGGTTTGAAGTTCAACCGATTAAAAATTTATTTTTAAGAAGCGGTCTGTTTTCAGAGAAAGGAAAAATCGGTGGTTTCTCAACTGGGGTCGGATTTAGAAGTGGACTATTTCAGTTCGACCTTGCTTACTTTAAAAATACATCAAATGTTTGGAAAGACGGTAAATTAACGCAAGATGAATTTTTTGAAACGCTTGTGAAAAATCCCGAGTTCGAAAAATTCACTAGGGATGAAGTTACATTTTCAATTTCAGTTGATATGAGTAGGTGGTATGAAAAAAGCTTGAGAGTTAAGAGCCTCAGGATTGAAGATGAAATTTTTCCACACATGCTGAGCGACTTTGAAAAAAGAAATATCGGTTCGGTTGAGATTGAAAACACATCTGATAAAGTTTTAAACGCAAAGATCGATTTTAAACTTTCTTTTCCCCTCGACATCGAAGCTGAGCCAAACGAATTTGAAATAAAACCCCGTGAGACAAAAACAATACCAATTTCAATATCACTTGGGACGGTTAATCCAGAAAATAATGAGCCAATTAAAATAGACGCTTTGTTAAATGTTAAATCAACGAGCGACATCCCCGATGAAGTTAAAAAGTTCAAAATCTTTCTGCGTGGTCGAAATGATTGGAATGGAAATGTTGAAGACTTAAAATCTTTCCTAAAATTTGATTCCCCAGAAATTTCTTCATTTGCTAGAATAGTAATTTTGGAACATAAAGACACACTCGAAAAGATAGATCCAGCGTTGAGAAAATTCTATCAAGCGAAATTTATATTCGACGAACTTTCAAAACATATAATCTATGTAAGTGATCCGAGTTTAAGCATAGATAAAGTTCAATTTCCCGAAGAAACATTGAAACTTCGCACAGGTGACTGCGATGATCTTGCAATTTTGTATGCTTCTTTGCTTGGTTCAATTGGAATCAAAGTTGCTTTTGTTGATGTGAAAGGCTTAAGAAAAATTAACGAATCACATGTTTACATCATATTTGACACTGAAATCGATAAAAAATTTGCTCAGGCTATAACGAGCAACGAGAAAAAATATATCATTCTAAAAAATGAAAGTGGCACTGAAACCGCATGGATCCCCGTTGAAACAACGCTCGTTCACAAAGGATTTGACGAAGCGTGGGAAACGGGAGCTGAACAGTTTTTCAACGACTTTGAAGTTAATCTTGGACATACCAAAGGAAAGGCTAAAATTGTTTTCATCGAAAAATAAAGTTTGGAGTCTAAAATGATCCGAAAAATTTTGATTTTATCGCTTCTCATACTTTCATTCATCTCGCACTCTGTGTCAAGTGAAAACTACACTTACAAAGTAAAGAAGTTAAATGGAACAGCACAGGTGAGACACGGCGCACGGGAAGTATGGGAAAAACTTTCAGTTGGAGATACACTTCGCCCCACCGACACAATTTTTTTGGACAAAAACTCATACATTGAAATTGAAGGGGCTAAAACATTCTTTAAATCGAATGGAAGCTTAATTATTAACATTTCTGATTTAAGACGATTATCAAAAGAAGAACTCTTGCTTCAACTTGCTTTTGAAGAGATGAAGGCAATTCCAGAGATGAAAAAGGATAAACCAAATGCAAGATCAACTGGAATTTACGGCGCTGACATAGAAAAAGAAAAAACAGGTTTGAAGGCGGGTTGGAATTCAGCTAAATTTTGGGCAAGTGGTGTAAAAGCCCTTTTTGAAAACGGATTTTACGAAACTGCATCGATAAGGGCTAAAGATTTAATGTCAAGATTCGATGAGTTAAAGGATGACATTGAACTGAAAATGATAATTGCCACATCGCTTGAAAAACTTGAACTCTACGGTGAAGCAATTTCAGAGCTAAACAAAATAATTTTGACATCGAGAGATCCAAATTTAAACTCTAAAATTGAAAGAAAAATTCAAAACCTTAAACTAAAACTTGCATCTTTAAGGGAAAAACGGTAAAATACACAAAAACTGATTCAATTATGAAATTAACGCGTTGGGATAAGTCATATAAACCAGATGTTGAAGAACTCAAGAATATACTTCGCTCAGAAGGGATGACACCTTACATCTGGATGGATGAACCAGGAACTTACTATGGCAATCATTCCCATGCTTTCGATGAAGTTCGTTGGGTTGTGAGCGGTAAAATGAGATATGGGGTTAACAATGAAGAATTTGTTCTCGGTCCTGGGGATAGGCTCGATCTTCCAGCTGGAACAATTCACTGGGCAAGAGTTGAAGGAGATGAACCAGTAGTTTATTTATGCGCCTCGAAATGATCATTTCTTAAATTCTTTTGCAAAATTTTTTAAGGAATCGCGGCGAATTTTAGACGCCAATTTATTTTCTTTCACTACCCTTTCATAAACTTCCTCACGATAAATTGATACATTGCTTGGAGCTTCAAAACCAAGCTTTATTTGGTTTCCCGAAATCTCAAGCACGGTAACTTTTATATCGTTTCGTATTATGACCGATTCCCCAACCTTTCTTGAAAGTACAAGCATTTTTAAACTCTCGTAAATTTTTCTTTATTCATCCAAATAAAAAATAAGATACTTCAAAATCAGCGTTTTCAAGTATAACCTGCCTGCCCAAATTTTTAACCTTATCAATTACAACTGGCGCTTTTAAATTAACACTTATCTTTGAAATCTCATGGCTTAATGTCACTATCACAAAAAGAGCATAAACTTCGGGATCAAATCCAGCGCGAACATAATAATCTTGAACAACAAGCGATGGCTCAAGAATTGCAAAACCAACCTCAGGCTCATCAACTGAAATCAACCAACGGAATGGTTCACAATCTTCATCATGTATTATGATAAACCTTTTCAAATCCTCAAATCCTATTATTCCCTCAGGGAATGGAATTATTATATTCTCATCAAATTCAACTTCTCCGAATTGTGAATTCTTTATTTTCATCTCATCATCAAAAAATTTAATTTGAAATTTTTCCAAGTACTCCACTTTGAGTTGAAATTACAACTATATCAACCCTTCTATTTTTTGCCCTGTTCTCCTCGGTATCGTTTGGCGCAATAGGCTTATATTCCGAATGCCCAACAATTGAAATTTTCTCAGGGGGAACACCTTTGCCCATCAGGTAATATGCTGTGTTCAAAGCTCTTGCAACTGAAAGATGCCAGTTTGAGGGAAATCGCACAGTATTGATCGGTCTATTATCTGTGTGTCCTTCAACCCTTATCTTATTCGGTAAAAATTTTAAAATTTCAGCAAGCGTATCAAGAACTGCTTTCGCCTCTGGTTTTAAATCTGCGCTTCCCGATTCAAAAAGCAATCTTTCAAGAAGATGAATTGTCAAACCCTCAGTAGATGTTGTTATCATTATTTTCTTTGATTGAATGCTGGAACTTAAAACTGCGTTGAGCTGAGCTTCGAGATTCTGTTGGCTTGATGGTTTAGATGAATTTGCAATCGCATCTAAACTTGATTTCGGGGGTATTGGGGTTACAAGAATCCCTTTGCCGCTAGAAAGAACTCCGCCACCGCCAAAAAGTTGACTAAAAGCTGAAATCCACTGTTGGTACTTGTTCAAATCAATTTGCGACATTGAATAAAGAACAACAAAAAGTCCAAGAAGAAGCGTAATAAGGTCAGCGTAAGTTATAAGCCATCTTTCGATATTCTCATGTTCCTCGGTATGTCCCTTTTTCCTTTTTGACATGATCAAATTTCTATCGCTTGTTCACTTATCGGAAACATTGAATAAAGCTTTGTTTTAATTATTGTTGGAACCTCGCCAGCTTGAATTGCAAGCACGCCCTCAACGATGATTTCAAGCAAAACTTTCTCCTCCGCATGGATTGCCTTTAACCTGTCAGCAATTGGTAGCCAAATAATATTTGCCGAGAACACACCCCAAAGCGTCGCTATAAATGCACTCGCTATATGGTGAATTAATTCATTTGGATCGCCCCCAGCGTTTGCAAGTGTTGAAATTAATCCCATAACCGTTCCGATTATTCCCATGGTTGGTGCATATCCTCCCATCTTTTGAAATACCGTCGCATTAGCCATGTGTCTCTCGGTTATATAATTTATCTCGATATCCGCAATCTCACGGATCGTCTCAGGATCAGTCCCATCGATTGCAAGGCGCAACATCTTTTTCAAAAATGGATGCGATATATTGTTAACCTCCTTCTCAAGCGCAAGAATTCCATCCTTTCTCGCTATGATTGCATAGTTAACGATTGTCTCAATTGTTTCAACTATATTAAATTTTGGCGGGATAAGCGCAAGCTTTATAAAACTTGGAATTTTAAAAAATATCTTTGCTGGCGAACCGATCATCGCCGTTGCGATCGTCCCACCAAAAACAATAAGCATCGCTGGAATTAAAATCAAGGCTCCAAGAGTTCCACCCTCAAGCAAAAACGAACCAAAAATCGACAACACACCAAGTATAAGCCCAACGATAGTTCCAAACTCAAAGTTTGAATTGTTCTTCATCTCAGATAATCAATGATTGTTTTTTGAACTATCCTTCCAGCAACTGCATAAGCCGATTCAAGAATTAGCCTATCTCTTTGCAAGTTTATCGCTTGTTGAGCCATATCCGTATCCTGACGAATTGATAAAATCTCCCTTAAAATGGTATTTTGCTTCTCAATCTGCTTCTGTAAAAGCAAAAATCTGTTCATCAAAGCCCCAACATTCGACGCCTGACTTACAATAAACTCAAAAATTTCATTAAACCTTTGTAGAAGCGAATCACTCGGTCTTGTCCCATTCCTTAATAAATTTTTTATCTGAAGTATCAAATCAAAAATCTCTCTCCCGCCAAATAATTCCTCAACCGTGAAATTAACCTTTTCATAAACCCCATCGTTAACCTCAAATTCTATCACACCATTGGATAAATCCACGCTTAAAAAATCTGTGTTTTCATTGTAATCAAAAGGTTTTACATCTGTTTTCGTCCCGTTGAATATATATTTCCCTCTAAATCTCGTATTGACAGAATCGAGCAACTGTTTGAATAATTCATTCAACCTGTTAGCATATGTTTGATAATCTGGCTGACGAGCTGGATTCGCAATTTCAACAAGCAATGATTTTACATCAGTTAAAGTGTTAATAAAATTATCAACTGCATCGCCAGTTGCCGTTAAAAAATCAATGGAGTCATTTATATTTTTCTGAAATCGCTCGTTTCTATTTATCATACTTCTCAAATTCATCACGGAATTTGCAACATACGGGTCGTCAGAGACGGTGTTTATATTTTTACCCGTCGCAATTTTAAGTTGGGTCTCATTAAGTCTTTCTCTTGTTTTGTTTATGTTTTCAATTAAATTTTTTATAACTGTTAACTCTGTAACTCTCATGACTTTGCTCAATTATTTTTATCTTACCATTGAAAGAACCGCATCTATCATCTCATTAACGGTTTGTATAACCTTCGCTGATGCCTCAAACATTTTTTGAAATTTTATCATATTAAGCATCTCCTCATCAATTGAAACTCCAGAGACTGCATCTCTTTGAGACTCAAGTTGATTTAAAATCATCCGATGCAAATTCTCGTTATCAGAACTTATCCTTGACCTCAACCCGATGTCGCTAACTATCGAATTGTAAAATCCCAAAATTTTTGTCTCGTTTCTCAAAGATGAGATAGCAAGCGCTACTTCATTGTTTCCAACATCGCCATTTATTGAAGCTGAAATTTTAGCTGGGTCATCAAGTATGATTTTATTAACTTGAATGCTTCCAGCCCCCGTTCCACCAAAGAAATCAATCCCAGTTGTTCCATCGAGAGCGTATCCAACTTTATGGAAATCATTTACCTTTTTAATCAAATTTTTCGCAAGATCATCAAATTTTTGCATCACATCAGGGATCAACTCGTTAAATAAGTTCTGAAGCACGAAAACCTCGCCTGAATTCAACTTGACTTCGCTTTCACCTTTAACAGAAATAATCTTTGCTTGCCCATCGACAAATTTTAAAGCGACAGTTTGAGTAAAATTTCTATCAACAACTGTAACACCCCCGATGCTAACTTTAACTCCTCCATTTTCATCATAAGAAACGACGACATCAGCGAGATTTGAAAGCTCTTTCAATTTTTGATTTATTTTGTCACGAACATCATTTATTTCCGAACCCGAATTATAAAGGTTTACCGCAGTTCGACTTAAATTCCCAAGCTCTTCAATTATCTGGTTGATATTTTTCAATTTAGCATCAAGCGAAGCGATTATATCTTTTTTAATTCCAACTAAGCCATTGAAAATGTCATTAAATCTTTGAGCGAGAGCTTTGCCAGCTTGGACGACTGTAACCCTCGTTGCTCTGTCCTCTGGATTTTTTGAGAGATCATCAAAGGAATTAAAGAAATTTTCAAACAATTGTCCAAGTCCAACTTCGCTTGGCTCATTGAGTAAAGTTTCAATACGAGAGAAAAATTCCTTTTCAACAGAATAACTGCCAAGCAAATTGAAAACTCTTCTGATCTCCCCTTCGATGAACTCATCTCGAACTTGTCTAATTCCGCTGACCCTGACACCTGCATTTATCATACCATGCTTCGAACTTAACACATCCGTTGATGTTAATTCAATTTTTTGCCTTGTGTAACCTGGCGTATTCACATTTGAAACATTGTGGCTCGTCACCTCCATTCCAGCCCTTGAAGAATTAATAGCCTTCTTCGCCGTCTCAATTATGCCAAGTAAACCAGCCATACTTATACCTTCACATTTATTTTATTTTCCCCACCGTACAGCTCAATTAACTTCCTCACAAACACAAGCGAATGAGAAATCAAATATTTATTTTCAGCGCTTAATTTCTTAATCTCTTCAATTTCTCTTTCAAGATCAGTTCTTAGCATCTTCAATTCAACATTGTCCTCAATAAGTGTCTTCAAATTATTTCGTCCAAAATCTGAAATAAACTTCTTCTCAAGTTCGGATATCTCTTCAAGCAATAGTTCCTCCTGCCCAATAATATCTTCAAGCCTATCATGATCAAACTCAATTATCGCTGTCTGTTTTTCTTTGGCGATTGACTTAAACAATTTTAATTTATCTTTAAACTCAAGAAGCAACTCTTTAGCTTTAGCGCTCTCCATCTGCATTTTGAATTTTATTTTGTTCAAACAGTTTCAAATATCTCATCACCTTGCCGATATACTCAATTGTTTCTGGAAATGGTGGAACCCCACCATATCTTTCAACATTTTCAGGTCCAGCATTATATCCAGCAAGTGCAAGTTTTATATCGCCATTGAACCTATCGAGAAGGTAGCGCAGATATTTAACGCCACCATATATATTTTCGGCAGGATGCCACACATTTTTTACACCGACAAATTCAGCTGTTGAGTCAATAAGTTGCATTAGTCCCTTTGCTCCTTTCGATGAAACAGCAAAAACATTCCCAGACGACTCAACTGCAATTATCGCCTTTACCAATTCCTCTGGCACATTAAACTCCGCAGATGCTTTTTTTATTAAATCATCAAATCTTTTTATCCTGTCAATTAATGACTCACCGTACATAGTTAAAAATTTTCTTTTCTCTATATTCTGTGGTCTTCGAGTGTTTGTCGCATATTTGACTTCAACCTTTTTAGGCTCATTGGCAACCTTTAAATCTTTCTGTTCAAGTTGCTTATATACCAACTCAGCGATTCCAAATTTACCACTTTTTGCGATGTGTCTTGAAAGCTCAAGATAAAAAATGCCATCAAGCACATCTCCACCAAAGTTATCCCCACCAAAAATTGAATTATTCTCATCCGAAGAAATTTTTATCATCGACTTAAGCATCAGATTTAAAAATATCGCCTCAAAATTTTCCGAAGCCTCCTTTAACTTAGCTTTTCTTAACTCGCTCCGATCTAAATTCGCATCGGATAACTTTTGAACATTTTTACCATCAACTTTCATAAATTCCCTCACATAATTATTAATTCAGCCTTCAAAGCACCTGCTTCTTTAAGCGCTTGAAATATGGCAATTATATCCCTTGGCAAAACTTTCAAAGCATTTAAAGCTTTCGCAATGTCCTGAACTGTCGCTACCCCTTCAATAGCTTTCACAACAGTTGTATCCTGATAAACATTTATCGTTGTCAATTGAGTGACAACAGTTTGACCCTGTGAAAATGGCGATGGCTGTGAAATTATTGGCACTGATTGAATCTCTATATGAATCGCCCCATGTGAGATTGCAACTGGTGAAATCGTCACATTTTCACCGACAACGATTGTCCCCGTTCTCTCATTTATTACAACTCTTGCGACCGCATCAGGTTGAACTTCTATTGTCTCAATCTGTGAAATAAAATCAACCACTTTTTCACTGGATTGAAACTCACTTGGAACTTTCACAACAACCGCAGATATATCAACAGCAAAGGCGATATTTGAGTTAAACTTTAAATTTATAGCATCTGCAATTCTTTTGGCAGTTGTGAAGTCCGGCTGACGCAATACTATCTCAACTTTATCACTCAAATTATAAAAATTTGATGGGATCGCCTTCTCTATTATAGCCCCGTTTGGAACACGCCCCGTCGTTGTAACATTTCTTCTATATTCTGTCCCAGTAGCTGTTCTAACATCAAAACCACCAACTGAAACAGGTCCCTGCGCAACAGCATAGACAATCCCATCCTGTCCAACAAGCGGTGTCATAAGTAAATTCCCCCCATGTAAACTTGTGGCATCACCAATTGATGAAACAATGACATCAACCACCGCTCCTTCCTTGGCAAATGGTGGTATCGTAGCAGTAACCATTACAGCTGCAACATTTCTCGTCCTTAAATTTTCATCCGTTATCGTTATCCCAAATCTCCTCAACATGCTCACCACCGATTGAAGCGTAAAGCTCGCCCGCCTTGAATCACCCGTCCCATTTAATCCAACCACAAGCCCATAGCCAATGACCTGATAACCCGAAATACCCTTAACATACGCAATATCTTTTATTCTCGTCCCAAATCCAAAACTTTGTAAAGTTAAAAACAGCAGAATTAACATTATCCGTTTCATCTTCAGGTGAAAATTTTTGTTTTCCGAAAATTTTATTAAAACAACCAATGCAAAAGCCGTGTAATCCAACTCGGGCTTTGATTTCTATAAATCATCCCTTTACCCGTTAGCTCAATTTCAGCATCAGCAATGTTATATGAGTAAACCGTATTATCCCAGTTGACATCGCTCGGTCTTACGACACCTTTTATCTTTATTATTTGTGCATCACCATTAACATTTACTATCCTTTTCCCCTCAATTACCAAATTGCCAGTTGAATCAACCTTAACGATTCTAGCACTGAGCTTCGCTTTTACCGTTCCTCGAGTAGAAGTTGAACCCTGCCCTTTGAATTCATTTCCAGTCCCAATTGAAAACCCTGTTTCGGGTATAAATCCAAGTGCTCCACTTCCTGAAACTGAACCATTTATGTTTCCACTTCTTGACGCATCCCTTTCAGCTTTACTCTCTGCCGATGAAACCTCAACAACAATTATCGTAAGGACATCCCCGACTTTAAATGCTTTCTGATCAGAGAAAAGTGAGCGATTGATTACATCCTGTGCAAATACCCGAAGATAACTTAACACTATAAAAAAAAGGATAAATATTCTCAACATTGTAGATAGCCTGATTTTAATTTTCAATTTCAACCTCAACGATACCTTCGCCAATAACCTTACCGTAAAATAATTTCCCAGACTCGGGATTTACGACTCTCACCCTTTCATTCAATCGTCCATCTCTCTTCGCAATTCCAATTGTTTCAATCTTAACATTGCCAGCTTTGGCAACTACACGAACTCTTTCACCTGCTTTAACAAGTGGTAAATCTTCAAAATAACTTTCAAAAATAATCTCGCCTTCTCTCACTGGCTTTTTGATCTCTTTCCCCAAAACTTTTGAAACATCACATACATAGCCATCCCTTAAAAAAGTTGTCTCAACTCTTTCAAGCAAAAACAAATCAAAAATTTTATCTTTTGAATCAATCACTATTCCACGCTTTAATTTCCCCCTTGCAACAAGAACATCTTCAAATGTTCTAACAAGAGCACTGATGAAAATTTCCCTCACGCTATCATCGCTACAGATTTGAACTTTAAAAGTTTGATAACCTCGATAATTAGAACCACCTTTAACAACTTTAACATCGCAATTTTCAAGGTTTTGAATATTCCAACCCACACCCTTCAACTCAATCAAGTAATTAACCTTTTTATCAGGAAACTTCCCTCTCAAGTAATTGACTATTTCACTTTTAAGTTTATCCTCAGAGCCATGGAAAAAGTTTTGAAGCAAAATCAATAAAAATATTTTGACAAATGCGTAAATCATTTTATCTCTTTAAATTGTTTGCCATCTGGAGCATTTCTTCAACCGTTTTTATCGTTTTTGAATTAATTTCATAAGCACGCTGTGCAATTATCATGTTCACCATCTCTTCAACTATATCGACATTTGATGCTTCAAGATAACCTTGCATAATTTCCCCAAAACCTTCGCTCCCGGGCGTTCCAAAAATTGGTTGACCCGATGCTTGAGTTTCAACATAAAGATTATTACCAATGCTTCTTAATCCCGCCGGGTTAACAAATTTAACAAGCTCTATCCGTCCAACTTCAACTGGCTCTGTTTCCCCGGCATTTAAAATTTCTACAATTCCATCTCTACTTATGCTTATAGCAACAGCTGTCTCAGGAATTATGATCTCGGGTTCAAGCACATAACCAGATGAATTCACAAGGCGTCCATCCCTTGAAAGCTTAAATGAGCCATCCCTTGTATAAGCAATTGTTCCATCAGGCCTCCTAACTTGGAAGAAACCTTCACCATTTATTGCGACATCAAGTGGATTATTCGTTGGCTGTAGATCTCCTTGTTCAAAATCCCTCAAAGTGGCAACTGTTTGAACGCCCGTTCCAATTTGAATCTCCGAAGAAGCTTCGGTATTTCCATTTTGCGTTGATGATGAAACTGGCGCTTTTAAAATTTGATACATTAAGTCTTGAAATTCTGCTCTGCTTCGCTTAAAAGAAGTTGTGTTAACATTTGCAAGATTATGCGCAATCACATCAATATTTATCTGCTGTGCATACATCCCTGAAGCTGCTGTCCTTAACGCCCTTTCCATTTCTTCAGCACCTTTTTTATTTTCAATTTTATTTCAAGAATCAAACCCTTAGCAAGGCAAGCTATAAATGCACCCCAAAAAGAACCTCCTTGACCCTCAACTTCGAGATCATCCTTGGAGAAGCTTACTCTGCAATAAAATTTATCTCCACTTTTGTAGCTTGTTAAATAAAGCATACCTTTCCCTCATAACTTTCCCAACTCATTTGCTTTCGAAAGCGTCTCATCCTGATGCTGAACCGCTTTATAGCCCGACTCATAAATTTTGCTTGCTTCAATCATCCTAACCAATTCCTCCACTGCATCAACATTTGACTCCTCAAGAAATCCCTGATAAATCTCAAATCCATCCGTCAATTCAATCTCACCAGCGCCTTCATCAGTGGAGAAATAAGTTGATGAAGTTTTCTTTAGCTTTGTCAAATCATTAAACCATACAACTTTTATCTTACCGACAAATTTATCACCAGCGTAAATTTCACCATTTTTATTAACTTTTATTTCAACATCTTTCAATCTTGCGATATCAGGCAACTTTATTTCTCCGCCAACCCCAAGTAAAACATGACCCTTTGAGTTAACAATTTTACCATCACTTGTAAGTGTAAAGTTCCCATTCCTTGTATATCTTAAACCCTCTGGCGTTTGAACAACAAAAAAACCATTGCCGTTTATAGCGAGGTCAAGTGGATTCCCCGTTTGTTTTAAATTTCCTTGGTCAAAGCTTGTGTATTCTGTAATTAAAAGCCCGCTTAATTCATTGCCACCGTTTTTATTTACATCAAGGACAGCGCTATCTAAAATCCTAATAAATATGTTATCCTTTTTAAACCCCGTTGTGGCAATGTTTGCAAGATTATTTGCTATAACATCAATTTTAAGTTTATTTGGCATCATCCCGACCGCAGATGTGTAAATTCCCTTTATCATATCCTATCGCAATTTGTTTTCGCTTTTCCACAGAGAATTCTGATTTGCATTTTTAAAAGCTAAAAGAAGCTGAACTTCACCACATCCAACCTTGTATTTTTTTGCAACTTTTCGAATATCAACTCCTCTTTCAATCTCGCTTAGAATTTTATCATAACTGCCGTTCTTTTTAGCTTTAGACCTTAAATTTAAAAGCAGTTCAACTTCCCCTTGACCAACGCTGTATTTTTTCGCAAGCCTCAAAATTTCACTCCCATTAAAATTATTTGTATCATCTTCTATCTCGACAATTTCATTCGCTTTAAATTCTTTTTTCTCTTGAACATCAAACACTGATCCACCTTCTAAATTTTTCTCATTCAAATAATCTGCAAATTTTTTATCGGCAAAAATCTCACTTTCTTTAATCCATTCCGATTGAGTTTCAACTTTTTTGAAAAACTTAAAGATAAACCATAATCCACCGAGCATAAAAACGATTGGCAAAACCGCAAGTAAAATTGAAGGATAAAAAGCGCCCGCAGAATTTAAAAGTTGTAATTTCTCCAAGGTCGACTCACTTTTTATTTTAAACCTCTTTCTGGATTTAGTGGTAAAACTATAATGAAAGTAGATCCCTTCCCAACTTCGCTTTCAACTTTGATCTCACCGCTATGTTTCTTAATGATCCACCTGCTTATTGAAAGCCCAAGTCCTGTTCCGCGACTTCCTTTAGTTGTGAAAAATGCCTCAAAAATTTTCTCCCTTATCTCTGGTGGTATCCCAATACCTGTATCTGTAAACTTTATCACAACATTTCCACCTTCGGAAAGCGTTTCAATTGTAAGCTTGCCTCCGTTTTGCATAGCATCTTTTGCATTTATCATCAAATTCAAAAAGACTTGCTGCAAATAAACCTTGTTCCCATAAATTAATGGCAACGCGGGATCAAGTTTTAAAACAACCTCAATATCATTGTATTTAAACTGATAACTGACAAGCGTCAATATCTCCTGAATGGCGAAGTTGATATTAACTGGCTCAAATTTGAAATCCTCTGGAACTTTTCTTGAAAAGTTCAAAAGTCTTCTCGTTATCTGCGCGATTTTCTCAACTTGTTCTCTAACTATTTCAATTCTTTTCGGCAAATCACGCCCAATTTGTATAAGTTGGATGTGTCCAAGCAAGATTTGAAGCGGGTTATTTATCTCATGTGCAATTCCACCAGCAAGCTCACCAACAGCTGCGAGTTTCGCTGCTTGAATCATTTGCGCTTGCGTTATTTTTAACTCCTCATTTGCTTTTAAAAGAGCATTATAATTTTTTGAATTTTCAACTGCGACGGCTGTTTGATTAGCAAGAATCGATAGCAAAAGCAAAATTTGATTTGTGAAATCAATCTGTTTTTTATTGGTGTGAATTAAATAAATCCCAATCCCTTCGTTTCTTAACACCAGCGGAACTATGACAAAATTTTTCTCATCAAACTCATCAAGTGATGTATTTATATCAGGCAAAACAATGCTTCTTTTTTCCCTCAACACATAATCAACTATACCATCTTCAATATATACCTCCATAATTTTGTCAAGATATTCACCACCACGATCCGAAAGTTTTTTAAAGCACTTCGACTCCCCATCATAAACATAAACATTGCAATCTATTACAGGTATCACCTGCCTTGTGAGTTCAATAAGTTCTGTTACTATATCCTCAGGGTTTAGAGCTGTGCTTATCTTGGTTGATAATCGCTGGATTAATAGAATTTCATCAATTGAGTCTTTAAAATCACTTGTCGCCCTTGATTTTAAATCGATCTCCCTTTTCAAAAGTTCAACTGTTCTTTCAAGTGCTTTAATATAAATTTCACGAGACTCGATGAACTTCTCAATTTGTGGCAGGAGCTCTTCAATTATTTCAGGATCACCAGTCCTAAAATTTCTTCGTTTCATAATTCATCAGAAAAAATTTGGTTCTTAGCAAAGTCAGTTCGAATTTTTGCTTTATACAACTCAAAGAAACCGTCATTCAAGAAGTTTACATCGAGTTTTAAAACTTCAAGTACATTGTTAAAATTTTCATCAAAAAATTCGTCATGATCGCCATAATTAATGTTAAAAATTCCCATCTTGGCACAAGTATATTCGGCTAAGTAAACAAGCGATGGCAGAATTGAATTTCTTGGCGCCAAATGCGGCTGATGATGAAACGATATTGCCTCAACAAGTTGCTCTGGAAAATTCCACTTTTCAGCAAGCCATGAGCCGATCTCGTAGTGTGTTGAATTGTCAAGAAATCTTCGTTCTATTTGCTCAAAAGGAAATTCACGCTTTCTCCCAATTTGAACGATCTCTTTAAATTCTTTTTTAAAATACTGGGCTATGACCAAAATCCCGATATCGTGCAAAAGCCCAGCGGTAAAAGCTTCGCCTGAAACCCTGTATCCAAAATCTTTAGCCAAATGCTTTGTCGTTATCCCTACGAGAAGGGAATGCCTCCAGAACTTTTCAAGGTCAAAATCTTTATCAAGTTTATTTGCGAGTGAACTAGCAAGCGAAACACTTAGAACAATCTCCTTAAGCGTTTCAAACCCAAGAACAACGATGGCGAAATTAATCGTTGATATTTGCTTCGGAAAACCATAAAATGGAGAGTTTGCAACTTTTAAAACCTTGGCTGCAAGAGCTTGATCTTGTGAGATCACCTCTCCAAGTTTAGCTGCACTTGTTTTTGGATTATCAACAAGCCGAATAACCTCCATAGCAACCGCTGGGAACGGAACAAGTTGAAGTATGTTTTGAATTCTTTGCTTTATGCTAGCCATATTTAAAATGCGAATTTGCTTTTCAATGAAGCGCGAATTTTTTTCAAAGCATTTGAATGCAATTGCGATATCCTCGATTCGCTTAATTTCAAGACATCAGCGATCTCTTTGAATGTTAACTCTTCGTAATAATAAAGCACAAGAACCAATCGTTCCTTCTCCGAGAGCTTCTTCAATTCCTCAGATATCGCCTGCTTAATTTCATTTTCAATCAAATTTTCCTCTGGATTTTTATCCTCGCTTTTAACAAACTCACCAAGTTCTGTGCTTTCACCAACTGTTAAGTTGAAAGATATATTTTTCGATGCATGCTCAAGCGCCGTAATTTGATTATATTCCTCAATTGTCAAACCCGCCTCATCTGCAATGAGTGAATTCCCCGCTATGTCCCCAACTTTATTCTCAACCCTTATCCTGGCTCTGTCTATTTGATCAATTTTATTTCTCACAGACCTTGGAAGATTATCTATCCTCCTTATCTCGTCAATTATACTACCCCTAATTCTTGTATAAGCATATGTTTCAAATTTAACCCCAACCGAAGGGTCAAACTTATCAATCGCATCACTCAAACCAATCATCCCGATGTTAACAAGGTCTTCTTCCCCAAGCAACGCACCAGCATAGCTCAACCCCATCTTTCGGACAATTCCCCTTACAAAATTGATGTAAAATGCCATCAACTTTTTCTTTATCTCAGGATCACGGCTCTTCCTGTAAATTTTGAGAAGATTTTCTGGCGTTTCACTTTGTTCCCTATTGATAGAATCCGCAAACATCTTCTAATCCCTGTAAATTTTTAACGCTTCAGCTTTTTAAACCATTTGAATTTGAAATCTCATCTTTCCCAACCTCACCCTTTTTCAAAAAGACAAATAAATACGCTATCAAAAACATCATTAATGTTGACATAACGAACAAGATAAAAGATTTAGCAAGGGCAATTATTATGTCCATTCCCTGCAACCATAGAGTTACAATTGAAACAAAAAATAAAAGTAAGCCTATTTGAAATATCACAGCTCTCATAGCTCCATTAACCTCCCGAAAAATGAGTTTTGCTTTTTAACTCCATTAAGGGATAAAAGTTTCATTGCAATTTTATTTAAAGCGATGGAAGCTGCGGATCTTGGGAATGCCTCAACGAATGGTTTCTGCATCATTACGGACTTGGGGACGACAAAGTCAGTAGGAACTGAACCAATATAATCTACTCGCACACCAAGAAATTTTTCCGCTGCAAGTGATAACCTATTTGCAATATCTGATGGATCTACAGAGCCGTTGACATTGTTGACAATTAGCTTTGCATTTGCTTTTCCAGTTTGGTAATAAACAATCTTTATAACCGCATACGCATCCATAACTGAAGTGGGCTCAGGCGTAACAACAAGTATATAATCATCCGAGAAGCCAAGAAGTTTTATAACTTCTTCCGATATTCCAGCTGGGGTATCAATTAGAATGAAATCAAACTTTTCCTCAAAATTTAAAACTTCATTAATAACCTGAATTAATCTTTCGCCTGAGATTTTAGGGAAATTTACAACTCCTGAATTGGCAGGAATAAGTTTAAGGTTTTCCCTTATTTCAATTAAAACATCTTCAATTCCAACCTCACCACGGATGAAATCAAGAAATCTAAATTTCGGTGTGATGCCAAGCAAAATATCCATGTTTGCAAGGTTAAGGTCTGCATCATAGATTAAAACTTTTTTCTTATTTTTACTTAAGATCAATCCAAGGTTTAATGTTATATTTGTTTTCCCACAGCCACCTTTGCCACTTCCAACTGCGATTACATGTGCGGATCGGCTTCGCTGGTTTATTCTTTCAGAAACAATGCTTCTTAACTTTTCAGCTTGATCAACGATCATAGCAAAACTTCCTTATAAATTAAGTTTGCAATCACCTTCGGCTCAGCAACTGCTATATCGTCAGGAACATTTTGACCAGTTGTGATATACGAAAGTGGGAGCTTTGTCTTGTAAGCCATGTTAAGAATATAACCCAGACAAATAGCTTCATCTACCTTTGAAAATAGCAATCTATTTGGAACTAAAACCTTAAATCGATTGTAAACATCGATCATATTTTTATAACTTGATGTTGCACTTAGAACAAGGTGCACCTCATCGGGATCGGCACTTTTTATAAACTTTGCAAGCTCAAAAATGTGCTCTGATTGCCTTTGGTTTCTTCCAACCGTATCAATCAAAATTATATCTTTGTCTTGGTGCTTTCTCACAAGGCGTGCCATGTCCTCTGAAGTATAAGCAACATCCATTGGGATGTTTGCGATATTTGCAAATGTTTGAAGCTGTTCAATCGCCGCTATTCTATAGGTATCCGCTGAGATCAGCGCCACCTTTGCATTTTCAAATAGCCTATAAATTGCTGCCAATTTTGCAACTGTTGTCGTTTTCCCAACCCCAGTTGGTCCAACAAATGCAAGCACAAATGTTTTTCTTCGGACTGGCTTAACTGGCTTTGAAAATTTCACCAACTCCGAAATTATTTTTATTATCTCCTCCTCGACCCGCTTTTCGTTCCTCAACTCATCCCCACTCAAATTCGTAAGCACTGCGCGGGCAATTTTATTTGCAAGCCCCTCTTCAACTTCTTTCTCGATCAGATTAACAAATGCCTTTCTCAAAGCCGCAGGATATTGAATTGAGCTTTTATACTTTAAATGCTCAGTTATCTGATTTAATGCCTGTTTTACTTCCTCAATCTCGCTTTTTATCTCGCTATAATCATACTTCTCAAATGGTTCCGCGTCTATTTCTTCGCTTGAATTTTTCCGCCTTGCTTCAATATCCTTGCTCATTTTCTTCAAAAGATCAACTGTGTTACCAGGAATATCTTCACCATTGCTTTTATGTTTAAAAATTTTCTCATCCTCAACTGCACCGACAATCTCTATCAACTCTGGCTTCAAAAAACCGAAAATTCCTGGCTGCTTAATCCTTCTCGTGCCGAGAATTATAGCCTCCTCCCCAAGCTCCCTTTTCATGATTTCAGTGGCTTCCTTTAGCGTTGGTGCAACAAACTTTTTAATCTTCATTTAAATTTCCATTTGTGCTTTTGTTTAACTTCAAATTTATACTATTTCAAAGGCTGTGCCATAGCTCCTACCCTTACGATTTCCTTAAACTTTTTCAATTTTAAAAGCATCTAACTTTAAAAAAATGGCTAATATTGAGCAGATGGCGCGGATTTTTACACAATGCAGAGAATTGTAATCCCCATCACAAAATTAGCGACGATAGGTTAGTAAATTAATTTGCGAGGTTTATTACCCGCTCTTGACTTTTATTTTTAAAATTTTTATATTGAGTTTGATGTGAAATTACGGGTAAAAACAAAACTTGTTCTTAAAAATCCATGGAAAAAATAAATACCAACGGGCAAACTTTTTTTCAAACTGAAGAAGAGACCATTAATTTATACGAAGTTATACAAGTTCTTTACAGGGGCAAATGGCTCATAATTCTCGTGTTTATTTTGGTTGTTCTTGCAACAGCGACATTTACATTTATGCAGGACCCAATTTATGAATCAACAGCCGTAGTTTTGATAGAAAAAGGGAAAAAGGGGGTAGGGTTAACAGAGGCATTTGATATAACTGGGCTATCGGAGCAAAGAAATATTAAAAATGAGATAGAGATACTAAAAAGCCGTTCCCTTGCCGAGGCAGTAGCAAAGAAGTTGATCGAAAGAGTTTATGTCGACCCTGAAAATAAGAAAGACACAATCCTTGTGATACTCCCATCGAAAAAAGAATTAAAAGAGGGAATAAAACCATTTGCAAAAATTGAAACAATCCTTGAGAGATTTAAAGAGGATGTTAAAATCGAATCCCCCCGTGATGCTGACATAATTAAAATTACAGTTAGAAGCAAAAACCCTAAAGAAGCGGCTTTAATTGCCAATACCTTCGCGGATTCCTACTATGAGAGTAACCTTATGATGAGCAGAAATGAATCAAGAAGCGTAAGAATGTTTCTTGAAGAACAACTTGCTGAAAAAAGGAAACTCTTGCGCCAAGCGGAAGCTCAACTTGAAAATTATATGAAACAGGCTGGTGTAGTGGCGCTTGATGAGGAATCGAAAGAACTTATCAAGCAACTTTCAGACCTTGAATCAAAGCGCGGTGAAACCATCGTTGATATATCATCTGCGAAGAGAAAATTGGATTCATACCTTGAACAGATAAAACAAATCGAACCAGAATTTGTAAAGGTTGCAACAGAGGCGCTTGATCCATACATAAAGTATCTGCAAGAAGAAATAGCCAAACTTGAGGTAACAAGAGATCAAATAATTGCCCAAAATCCAAAAGTTGGAAGCAAGGAGGTTTTGAACAAGAGTTTGAGAGAAATTGATGAACAACTTGCTTCGTTAAGAAAGAAACTACAAGATAAAATATCCGAATTTTTGAAAATTGGTTTTGCAAGCTCAGGAAGCCCAGGGACACAGTCCTATGATCCGACTGGATTTGTTAAAGAGTTGAAGCAAAAAATTTTGCTCACTGAGATTGAACTGAGTGCTTATGAGGCGAGGAAAAAAGAACTTGATAGGCTAATCGAGCAACTTAACAAAAAGTTTGAAACGATACCGTCAAAGCTAATTGATTATGCTCGACTTGAGCGCACAAGATTAAGCAATGAAAAACTTTACCTTTTGATTGAGGAAAAATATCAGGAAGCGATGATCGCAGAGCGTTCACAATTTGGATATGTTCAAATAATTGACTATGCAACTCCTGGGATAAAGCCTGTAAGTCCAAAAGTTCATTTGAATTTGATAATAGGCATCGTTTTGGGGCTTGGATTAGGTGTAACGATCGTTTTCGTCAGAGAATTCTTTGATAGAACGGTGAGGTCACCTGAGCAACTTGAAAAACGTGGTTTCACAGTGCTATCAGCCATACCCGTAATCGAAGTTGAAGTTAAACTTGACGGTAAACAATTAAAGAAAGACGAAGGCAGAAATATAGCTGCTCATTTGATAACTCACCTTAACCCAAAGTCACCAGTTGCAGAGGCTTATAGAGTCTTGAGAACTGGAATCCAATTTGCAAAGCTTGATAGAAAAATTAAATCAATCGTTGTTGCGAGCAGTGCACCCAAAGAAGGTAAATCAACAACTTCTTCAAATCTTGCAATTACAATGGCAAAGGCAAATCTAAAAACTGTTCTTGTTGATGCAGACTTAAGACGTCCTGTCCTACACAGGGTTTTTGGAGTCAAAAGAGAGCCCGGACTTACGGATTATCTATTTGAAAGAGCTGAACTTGATGAGATTTTTAGAAAAACAGATATTGAAAATCTTTATCTTATTCCTTGTGGTGTTGTACCACCAAATCCGTCTGAACTTCTTGGCTCAGAAAAGATGAAAAAATTCGTCGAATATCTTAAATCAAATTACGACCTCGTTGTTTTTGACACGCCACCACTTGTTGCGGTAGCGGATGCACTAATTCTTGCAAATCAAGTCGATGGTGTTTTGCTTGTTGCCTCAGCTGGAAAAACAGAAATTGATGTGCTTGACAAAGCCCGCGAAATGATCCAACGAGTGGAAGGCAATGTAATCGGTGTTCTATTAAATAACTTTGATGCAAGTGCAACATACGGGACTTACTACAGATACTACCGCTACTATAGATATTATGACTATTACGGGGCAGATAGAGAAAAGGGCGAGGGAAACGCTTAAGATTAAGTAGCAATGGGATAATCAAAACCGCCTAATCAGTAAAGATTTTAATTCTCTTAAACGGCGGGATTGATTTTTAAATAATTAAGGTGAAAATTTTTTCGCTTTGAAAATAAACTATATTGGAGGTGCTGGCAAAAAAGATGGAACTAAATTGGTATGTCCTTCAAACTAAATCAAAGCAGGAAAATCTTGTTGAATTATATTTAAGTTCTGCCAACATCGAAGTCTTTAACCCAAAAATTCAAGAGATTCGCATCGTCAGAGAAAAAAGAAAAAAAGTCACCGTTCCGCTTTTCCCCTGTTATGTCTTTGCAAAATTAAGTCCGAGTTTATTTGACCTTGTCATCTACACGCGAGGGGTAAGGAAAATTTTGGGTGTTAATGGCAGACCAAAACCAATCAAAGAATCAATCGTTGAAACCATAAAGGAAAGAATAAATGGAAATAACCATATTTATATTCCTGAAAATTGCACCTTGGAAGAGTTTTGTCCAGGGGATTATATAGTCGTGGTTGACGGTCCGTTAAAAGGTTTTGTCGGCGTCGTTGAGAAAGTTAGCACTACGAAGGCAATAGTTATGTTAATCTCTATGGATTATCAAGTTAAGGCAGAAATTCATAAATTTTTACTTCGCAAAATTGACCCAGAGGATTTGGAGTAGAAAATTCATAGCTTTGATACCAGATAGCAAAGTTGGGAACAGAGAAGTCCGCCATAGATTCCGAATATATTTCCGGCAACTGCCATAAGGAGACCGACGGGAGCAAGTGCACTTTGATAAACTGAGGCAACAATTGGAGCCGTGACGGGACCTCCGATGTTGGCTTGACTGCTTGTCGCCATTAAAAACATTGGAGCTTTTATCAATCTACCGACAACAAATAAACATGTCGCATGTATTAATATCCAAATAACGCCCATAAGCATAAAAACGGGAGTATCAAATATGCCCTGAATATTGGCTCTTGCACCGACCGAGGCAAGCAAAAGATAAAGCATAAAGTTTCCAACATGAGTCGAGCCGGAATGTTCAAGTTCTGACAATTTAGTAAAAGATAAGATGACGCCGATCGAAGTTGCAATTATAATTCCCCATGTATAGTGAGTTATTATCACGCCTATCTCAGGTAATAAATTTCCAGCTTTTAAAGACAAAATTCCAACTGCAAACGCGATAAAAATCATAGTTGCAAAATCGATAAAATTTAAGAATCTCTTTTTAGATTCTTTTAACTCTTGGACTTTTTTATTTAATTCCACCAAAATTGTTTTATCAACGCGATTAAATTCATCAACCTTATCCTGATATGCTGATAAAAATATGACAACACCCATCCATCCATAACCAACTACGGTATCGACAACTATCAATGGTGCAAGAAGCGACTCGGGCGTCCCGATGCTTTGAGCTACTGCAAGCATTGTCGCGCTTCCACCGATCCAACTTCCAGATAATGCACCAATACCCTTCCATGCATCTACCGGCAGCCAATGTTTAAAAATTAGCATAACTATTGGACCACCAATGATAATACCAAACGAGCCAGTAAAAAACATAATTATAGCCTTGAAACCGAGTTTTACCACAACAGGTATATTGGCAGAAAGCAAAAGCAAAGCAAGCGCAGAAGGCAAAAGATAAGTTCTTGTCCAAACGTAAAACTCAGACTCCCTTGGAATTATGCCAACCGCTGATGAAAGCATTGGAAGGAAATAAACCCAAATTACAGGCGGGAGATACTTAAAAAATTTCGATAAGAATTTTACATTGCTTGCCTTATAAATCACAAAAATTAAAAAAACAAGATACCCAAAAATTTCGGTTGGATTTGTGAGCAATTTATGACAATTTTATTTTTCAATTAATCGCTTTGCTTTGACAAATGTTTTATATCTATATTCATTAAAATTTGGCGCTTTCGGGTCAAAGCTATCAATGCTAACTTTTCCAGAACAATGAATAAATTCCTTATTCCCAAGATAAATACCAACATGCGTGATTTTTTCGGGTTTTCCATCCTCAGACTTTTGACCAAAAAATAGCAAATCACCCGGCTTTAAATTTTCAAAGTCTTTCCCTGGGTCAATTTCAACGCCAAGGCGAGATTGTTGATCCGCATCCCGTGGAAGCTCAAAGCCATTAATCTTGAAAACGATCTTAGTGAAACCTGAACAGTCAAACCCCTTAACACTTGTTCCACCCCAAAGGTAAGGAAAACCAACAAACTTTTTAGCGGTGTTAATTATACTGCTTGTGCTCAAACTTAAACTTTTTCTCCATTTTTCTAAATCATCAATCTGAGCTTTTTCAACATATCCTCTTCTACCATCGGGTAGAACAACACCAACCCATTCCCCTTCATATTTTTCAACACCAAGAACATCACCCATAACAAGGTCACTAACTGGGATAGATTTTTTATCTTTTTGAGAATAGACGAAACCGAAGTAATCGACAAAAATTATCTTTTTTATCCTTTTCCATTCTTCGAATTCACTTAAATTAAAAATTTTCAACCCTTCTTCTTCAACCCATCCAAGATAGCTTTCGGGTGGCTCTGTTTGAACGAAATACCAATAACCATGTCGTTTTAATATCTTAACATTGCTTCCCATCAAAACTTGATTGACAAGCTCAGCTTGATGCATAGGTTTTGACCTCATATTCGCAACGCTCACGGATACAACCCCATATATCTTATTGCCAAGCTCCGGAGATGGTAAGACAATAATGCTATCAACCACATTTGGAGAAAGTTGTTTTAATTTCAAAATTAATTCCGCTTTTGCCTTTTCTACTGTCGTTTCGCCCTTTGATATCAAAGCATCACCTTGCCTATAAATTACAACCTCAAAAACATCAACCCTTTTATCGGGAACATATTTCTGCGAAATCTCCCGAATTAAGTTTTCATATACACTTTCAACTTTCTCTTGAGAGAAAAGCGGTAAGGCAAAGGCAAGAAGGCACAAAATTTTTCTTATCATAACCTGCTCCTTTTGCTTATTTTAAATGTAAATTAGATTTTGTTTAAAAAAACTTTTTTGTTATTTTTAAATTGAACTTGGGCGGTTAGCTCAGTTGGTTTAGAGCGCCACCCTTACAAGGTGGAGGCCAGAGGTTCGAATCCTCTACCGCCCACAAGTTTAAAATTTATATCCAATTTTTCTCAAAAATTCTTTCCTCTTTTGAATATCCTCCTCACCCTCAATCCCTTTGGTCTTAAGTCCATCAATTACACCAAGAATCCCACGCCCCTGTTCTGTTTCTGCTATTACAACTTCAACTGGATTTGCAGTTGCACAAAAGATTCTGCACACCTCTGGAACCATTTTAATCGCATTTAAGATATTTATCGGATAACCGTTATCCATAAAAATGATAAACGAGTGCCCTGCAGAAAGATTTAAAGCGTTCTTCTTTGCAAGTTCAATCATAGCATCATCATTTCCAGCCCATCTGACAAGAGCCGGTCCAGAAGATTCGCAAAACGCTATTCCAAACTTCAAATGTGGTTGAGTTGTGACAATTGCTTCATACAAATCTTCTACAGTTTTTATAAAGTGTGCCTGACCAAGTATAAAATTGATGTTGTCTGGCTTTTCAATTTTCACAATTTTTAACTCCATAACTTCACCCCCAGTTTATTTTTACTTTATTATTCCAAGTTGAGCTAAGCTTTTAAATTTATCACCAGCAATTATGATATGATCAAGAAGTTTTATCCCCAAGATTTCACCCGCTTGATAGATTTGTTTCGTCACTTCAATATCCATTTTACTTGGTTCGGGATTTCCACTTGGATGGTTATGCACAAGAATTATGCTTGCAGCAAGTTCATCAATGGCTGGTTTAAACACTTCCCTTGGGTGAATTATACTTGAATTCAAATTCCCCTCGGATACAACGACATCTTTAAGTATTCTATTTGCTGTGTTAAGAAGTATAACGATTAAAATTTCTTTTTTAAGATCAGAAAGTCGGGGGATGAAAATTTTAGCTACATCTTCTGGGGACATGATTTGCGGTTTTTCCAAAGCGGATTCAGATTGAATTCTCCTTGAAAGTTCAAACGCAGCCGAAATCACCACAGCTTTCTTTAGTCCTATACCTTTATATTTTTTCAAGTCGCTCAGGTCTTTACGAGCAAGTTCACGCAAACTTCCAGCATCAGATAAAATTTTATTCGCAAGGTCTATAGCAGATATTTTCTTCGTACCCGAGCCAATTAAAATGGCAAGAAGTTCGGCATTTGAAACTGAGCGAGCCCCATACTTTATAAACTTCTCCCGTGGTCTTGTTTCAAGCGGTAAATCTTTTATCCGAAGCCTATAGTTATCATCTGAGTCATATTTTATTGTGCCACCGTCCATTGTGATATTCTCCTTATTAGATTGTCCTTAAAGACAAGGATTGAAACTGAGTTATTAACCCTATCATCGTTAAAAACTATATCACGCCCAATACCAACTGTTTCATATTTTTTCAACCCTGCGTAAACCTCATCAGCTGTCAGTTTGCCCTCGCTAATTATTTTTAAAAGCAATCGAGTCACATCATAGCCATAAACCGAAAATTCATCTGGCTCCTTTTGAAACTTTTCCTTAAATAATTTTGCAAATGCTTCAAATGAGGGGCTATTAAAATCAATGTATTGCCCGCTTGTGAAAATAACGCCATCCGTATATCTTCTGTTCATGTAAAGTTCGTCAAAGTTGTTCCACACATCGTTACCTAGTATTTTGACTTTAATATCGTGATAATAAATTTGCGAGGAAATTATACCGATAAAATCAGGATTTAAAATTGGTGCAAATAAACCAACTTCACCGGAAGAAACATCTTGAAGCGAAACCTTGAGTGATTCAACTCCTGCAATAAAATTCCTAAAATAGGGACGAAGATCAGTCTCATCGGGATTGTAAAATTGTATTCCAAGCACACTTGCTGAATTTTTCTTGACCTCGTCAACAAAAGCATCAACAAAAGGTTTTATCATTTTATCATTTGGAGCTAAAATAAGAAAGTGCTTCAATCCAAGGGCGAAAATTGCAAACTGCGCCAGCGCCCTTGAGCGAAGTGAATAATTTGAGTTAAATTGAAAAATGTAACGGCTTAATTTAGTTAAACCATCTGATGTCGCCGTCGGAGAAATTATTGGTATTTTGACTTGATCCCCAAATCTTGCACAAAGTTCAACATCCTCGCTATAAATTGGACCAATTATACCCAAAAGATCAGGATAATTTTTGAAACTTAACAATTTCTGATCGACATCCTCATTTGTATAATATCTGACTTCAATGCCAACCTTTGGATTTGAACTCATGTTATGCTCATCAATTGCTACTTCTACACCATTTAAAATTGACTCGCTCAAACTTTGCCCCTTGGGAAGCAAAACCCCGATTTTCACCTTAGGACGGATAAGAAGTCGATCAAAGTAGTTAATTCGATACAACAACTTTCCATAAAATTCTGTCCCGCTAAAATATCTTAGCTGTTCCGAAACATATTTTTTTGAATTTTCTATCTTTCCAGATGAGATAAGGTTATTCGAAATTCGCATCACAACTAAATACCGCACTTCTGGGGTCAACTCAAATTTTTCAATCTCGTTAAGCTCATCGAATGAAAGCGAATCAATTATAACGGAAGCGATTTCAACATATTTTGATTTTTCGTGCTTTGATTTTGAGATCGCTCGATCAAGTTTAAGTATTGCTTCCTTAAAGTTGCCGAATTTAGAATAGATCAAAGCAAGTGTGTAAAAAGCATCTTCGATATAGTCACTCGTCGGAAATTCATTAACAAATTTCCTCAAAAGCTTTTCCGCATCTCTATACCTGTCAAGATAACAAAGCGATTTTGATGCCATGATGTAGCTTGCCGTCGTGCGGTGATTCAAACCAAGTGAAATAACGGAATCGAAATTTGAATAAGCATTTAAAAAATATCTAAAACCAGCTGTGTCAGCCTGAACGATGCGTGCATTTAAACCAAGTTTAAAGAAATCGAGACCAGATTTAAAAAGCGAATCAGCAACTGGATTGTAAATTTTTTCACCTTGTCCTAAAAGTGTAAAGCTAACAAAAAATAAAAGCAAAGCCACACGCAAGAATCTAACCATTTTTCAAAAGCTTAAGTTTTTCATCTATTTTGAATTTAGCATTCGGATCAATCCTCAGCGCTTCATTGAAAAACTTATCTGCTTCGTTGTTATCACCACGATATTTGTAAATCAAACCAAGATTTATAAACGAGTCAACAAGGCTTCCATCGAGTTGGATAGCTCGATTAAAATACCTTTCAGCTTCCTCTATCTCCCCAAGCTCAAGTGAGATCTCACCACATATTTCCCACAGAACTGCTTTATTTGGTTCAAGATCAATCGCAGTTTCAATAGCTCTTTTAGCTTCATTAAGCTCGCCAAGATTCCAATATGAAATTGCAAGCAAATGATAAAGGGTGTAGTTATATGGTTCCCTCTTTATGCCCCGTTGCAAGTAATCAATCGCTTCCTTGTAATTGCCAAGTTTTATAAGTATCTCCCCAAGCGACTCAAACGCTTTTGGAAAATCAGGATCAAGCTTTAAAACTTTTTTAAATTCTGCTTCCGCCTCGAGATAATTCCCCTTATGATAATATGCAAGCCCAAGATTATAGTGAACAACTGGGTAATCAAGAGATAAAAGCGATGTGTAAAATTTTATCGCCTCATCAAACCTCTTTGATCTAAGACATATGTTCCCAAGCATAAAGAGAACTTCTTCATTATTCGGTTCAAGTTCATACGCCTTTCTCAATAATTTTTCAGCGCTGTTTTCCTTGCCAAGTTTTATATAGATAAAAGCGAGTTCAATATAAGCCTCAACAAAACTTGGATACTCACTTATAAGTCTATGATAAATCTGCATTGAATGCAGGACCTTGCCTGAGTCAAAATATTTTCTTGCCTTCTCCAAAGATTTTCTTATGGTTGCACTTAACATTTTTCATTCCCATTCAATTGTTGCTGGGGGTTTTGTGGTTATGTCATAAACAACCCTATTAACCCCATTAACTTCATTTACGATCCTTGCGGAGATTTTTTCAAGCACATCATATGGTAACCTCACCCAATCAGCTGTCATTCCATCTTGGCTCGTTACAACCCTTAAAGCTATAACATATTCATAACTTCTCTCGTCCCCCATAACCCCAACTGATCGCACTGGTAAAAGCACGGCAAACGCTTGCCAGATTTTATCATAAAGATTCGCATTTCTTATCTCTTCAATCAAAATTTCATCGGCACTTCTCAAAATCTCAAGTTTTTCAGGTGTAACTTCGCCAATCACTCTAACAGCAAGACCTGGACCTGGGAATGGATGTCGATTTAATATTTCATCGCTAAGCCCAAGTGCTTTCCCAATCCTTTTCACCTCGTCCTTGAAAAGTTCTCTAAATGGTTCTATCAATTTAAATTTTATCTTTTCAGGGAGTCCTCCGACATTATGATGCGTTTTTATCTTTGCTGAAGGTCCCCTGTAAGAAGTTGACTCAATTACATCAGGATATAAAGTTCCCTGCGCAAGAAATTCAACATCTTTAAATTTCTCAGCCTCTTGTTCAAAAACTTCAATAAATGTATGCCCAATAATTTTCCTTTTTTCTTCTGGATCAATTACATTGCACAATCTTTTAAGAAAAATTTCACCAGCATCAATATAATAAACTTTAATTCCAAGCTGTTTAAACATTTCAACTATTTCTTTCCCTTCGTTTCGTCGCATTAAACCATTATCAATATAAATTGCGATTAAATTTTCACCGATAGCCCTGTTAAGTAAAACAGCGAGCACTGTTGAATCAACTCCACCGCTTACGGCACACATAACTTTTTTATCTTTGACCGTTTCTCTTATCTCCTTTATCTCATTTTCAATGAAAAATTCAGCGTTCCATCCACCTTGGCATTGACAAATTCTGTACACAAAATTTTTCAATATCTCAAATCCCTTTTCAGTATGCACAACCTCAGGATGAAATTGAACACCGTAAATTTTCTTTTCCCTGTTTCGTATCACACAGATTGGGGAATTTTCTGTTTGCGCTATAACTTCAAATCCAGGTGGTGCTTTCACAAGAGCATCTCCATGACTCATCCAAACTGTTATCTCTGAGTTTAAATCATAGAAAAGATCATCATCTTTTTCTATTTTTAAAATCGCCTTTCCATATTCTCTTTTTGCAAACCTATCAACCTCACCCCCAAGTTTATAAGCGATCAACTGAAGACCATAGCAAATCCCAAGCACTGGAATCCCAAGCTGGAACAATTTCACATCGACTTGTGGAGAACCATTTTCATAAACACTTGCAGGGCCACCCGACAAAATTATTCCTTTGGGCTTTATCTTTGCAATTTCATCAACAGGAAAATTAAAGGGTTGAATTTCAGAATACACGCCAGCCTCTCTTATTCTCCTTGCTATGAGCTGTGTATATTGGGAGCCAAAATCAAGTATAAGAATGAATTCGTTAGGTCGCATTAATATCCGAGTTCATTGAGTTTTAGTTTAATATAAAAAAATTTTTAAAATTTGCACAAGAAATTTTTTTCTTGAGGCACTTTCTATTAAATTTTTAACAAATCTCACAAATTCAAAACAAAATAGAAGAAAGCGATGCAATATCGTATCCTTGGCAGAACAGGTCTTCAAGTATCTGAAATTGGATTTGGAAGTTGGGGAATTGGAGGGAAGATGTGGGCGGATTCAAACGATGAAGAATCGATAAAAGCTTTGCACAGAGCAATTGAACTTGGTGTTAACTTCATTGATACTGCGCTTGTTTATGGCGATGGACATAGCGAAAGGTTGATCGGAAAAGTTTTAAAGGAAACGAGAGAAAATGTTTATGTGGCGACTAAAATACCCCCTAAAAATATGGTTTGGCCAGCTTTAAAAGGAACTCCACTTAGAGAAGTTTTCCCTTATGAACATATCATAAAATCAACAGAACAAAGTTTAAAAAACCTCGGCGTTGATGCAATCGATCTTCAGCAATTTCATGTCTGGAATGATGAATGGGCAAGGATGGATGAATGGTGGGAGGCTATACAAAAATTGAAAGAAGAAGGCAAGATAAGATTTTTCGGCGTTTCAATAAACGACCACGAACCATGGAATGCAATTGAACTTATAAAAACAGGCAGGGTTGATACCGTTCAGGTAATCTACAACATCTTCGATCAATCTCCAGAAGATGAACTCTTTCCAATTTGCATGCAATACAACATTGGGGTGATCGTTAGAGTCCCATTTGATGAAGGAAGCTTGACAGGAAAGATAACACCAGAGACAAAATTTCCAGATGGAGACTGGAGAAATAGATATTTCAGAGATGATAGAAAACAACAGGTATGGGAAAGGGTGAAAAAACTCGAAAAACTTCTCGGGAACGAAGCACAGACTCTAAGTGAGCTTGCTCTAAGATTTTGCCTAAGCCATGAAGCAGTTTCAACCGTTATTCCTGGGATGAGAAAAGTTCAACATGTTGAGGAAAATGTAAAAGTTTCAGATGGAAGAAAACTTTCCCAAAAAATGTTGTTCGAGCTGAGAAAACATAGATGGGTGAGAAATTTCTATCGGTGAGACAAAAAATTAAAAACCCCCTCTTTACAGAGGGGGTTGATCAATTATGCAAACTGATCAAACAATTTTTCCAATCTTTCTTTCTTAACTGATTCGTCAATCACGCCATCAAACTTAGATACAATCTTTTGAAGGTTATCCTCAAATGTTGGTCGCTCCTCACGATAAAATATCCCAGTGTAAATCTTGTCCTGAGACATTGCAAGTTCAAACGCCTTCAACTTATTTGTTGGGTCATGCTCAGGCGGAATTTCGACAACTCTTTCCCGAACAAAATCAAATGTGATTTCCATATTGAAAGTTGGGCATGGAGATATAACATGAACTGCCGCAAAGCCTTTATGTTTTGTCGCTTCGATAATCAGTTGAGTCAATTGCTTGGTGTTTGAAGAAAATCCACGGGCAACGAAGGTAGCACCATAGGCAAGAAGAAGCATAACCGGATTAATTGGCATTTCAAGAGCACCATAAGGTGTCGTTGTGGTTGTCATTGTCAAGGTTGAAGTTGGGGAAACCTGACCCTTGGTTAAACCATAGATTGCGTTATCAAGAATTATGTAAACTATATCAGGATTTCTTCTTGCTATGTGCGGGATATGTCCACCCCCAATGGCAAAACCATCCCCATCTCCACCTACAACAAAAACTTCTAATTCTGGATTTGCAATCTTCACACCAAGCGCAACGGGCAAAGCCCTTCCATGGACTGTGTGAAGATTGTAACCCCTCACAAAGTGCGGGAATCTGCTTGAACAACCAATCCCTGAAACAATGCTTAACTTATGAGTCGGAATTTTTAACTCCCCAAGTGCCCTTATAAAAGCTGCAAGCACTCCATAATCACCACAACCTGGACACCATGTTGGCTTAACTTCACTTTTATATTCGACTTTTGCCTGCTTTATTTTTTCCATTACCTCGCTCATTTTGACACCTCTATTATTTTATTGTAAATTTCCTCAGATGTGAAAGGAACACCACCATAATTGTTAACTTTTATCGGATTGTAATCAACAAATGTTCTCAATATATTTGCAAATTGACCATGATAATTTTGTTCAACGACGATAACTTTATCGTAGCTTTGGATAATTTCTTTAATCTTTTTCCTTGGCAACGGATTTAAAATTCTCGGATGATAATGACTGACCTTTATCCCATCCATCTCCGCTTTCGCAATCGCTTCTCTTATAGCCCCATAAGTTGAACCCCAAGAAACAATCAATATTTTAGCTCCATCAACTTTATAGTAATCACTATCCTCGTTTTCAAGCACTTGAATCAATGTTTCAAGTTTTTTAAATCTTTTCTTTTGCATCTCGGTATGAACCTTCGGCGTGTAATTTGGATTTCCGCGCTCATTATGCTCAAGTCCCGGCGCTATATACTCAAAACCAGGATGTCCAGGTATCGCTATCGGAGCAAGTCCAGTTTCAGTTATTTTATAACGAAGATATGAATCATTTTGGTGTTCGTAATCAGGCTCAATTCTATTCACAATTTTTACTGAGTTAATGTCTGGCTTTGGGATAGCTTCTGTTTGATAAGCAAGAACTTGATCTGAAAGTAGTATAACAGGCATCTGATATTCTTCGGCAAGATTAAAAGCTCTAATCGTCTCATAAAAACAATCACTGACATTTGCTGGAGCGATAACAATTCTTGGAGCTTCACCTGGACCACCAAATACAGCGTGATAAAGGTCAGTTTGTTCAGTTTTACTTGGCATCCCAGTTGAAGGTCCAGCCCGTTGAACATCGACTATCACAACGGGTAATTCAGCCATTGATGCATATGTCACAAGCTCAGTCATTAAAGCAAGCCCTGGACCAGATGTTGGTGTCATAACTTTAACACCTGCGTATGAAGCACCCACGCATGTCGCAAGAGCAGATATTTCGTCCTCGTTCTGAATCACCTTGCCACCGAATCTCGGAAGATATCTTGCAAGAAATTCAAGAATTGGGGAAGCCGGCGTAATTGGATAACCGACCGCAACTTTACAACCCGCTGCTATCGCTCCAAAACCAATAGCTTGATTTCCCGAAAGGATTACCCTATTTTCTCTCTTTTTAGGTTCCCCAAGACGAAATCTGCTTAACTCATCAAGATATCTATTTGCATATTCGATTCCGCTTCTAAAGGCTGTTAAGTTCTGTTCAAGGATTTTTTCACCCTTGCGCTTGAACTTATCAACAATTTGATATTCCGATTTTTCCGGCGGAATACCAAGCACCGCAGTTAAAAATCCAGTTGCAACCATATTTTTTGCAAGATGCGTACCTGCTGACATCGCAAGCTCCTTAAGCGGTACTTCATACTTTTTCTTTGTAAAGTTCTCAGGTGGCTTACACTCCGCTGGATCATAAAATAAAACGCCATCATCTGCAAGAGCAGAGGCATAGTTATCAAATGCCTCTTGATTAAAAGCCATCAAAATGTTTAGCTTGTCTCCCATTGAATAAATATCATTTGGGCTTACACGAAGTTGATACATCGCAAGCCCACCCTTAATCTCCGCAGGGAAGGTTCTAAATGTAAAAACACGATATGACGATCTCGCTGCAGAATAAGTCAATATCTCCCCAGCGCTCATCACACCTTCTCCACCTTCACCACCAATTCTTACTACAACATCGTTTAATTTAGAATTTACTGACATTTTTCGCTAAAGGTTCTTTTGTTTTTAAGAAAAATTGGCTAAAAATGGAAAAAGTTTCATAATGTAAGCTGAAACAATCCCGAGTGAATTCGTAAAAATTAAAATTCCAAGCAAAATTAAAATCACACCGCTTACAATTTCTACTAGATTTAAATGTTTCCTTACCTTCGAAAACCATTTGAAAAATAAGTTAACGCTCAAACTTGTCACTATAAATGGAATTCCAAGCCCAAGCGAATAAACTGAAAGCAACAAAATTCCCTGCTTTACCGTCTCTTGCTGCGATGCAAGCACAAGAATCGTTGCAAGCACTGGTCCAATACACGGAGTCCATCCAAATGCAAAAGCAAAGCCAACGACGAAAGCCCCAATTAACCCAAGCGGTTTACCCTGCGTCCTCAATTTCGCCTCGTAATTCAAAAACTTTATCTTAAAAATCCCAGTCATATGTAAACCGAACAAAACTATTATAACTCCAGCGACCTTTGAAATCACATTCATATTATCTGATAAAAACTTTCCAACAGCGGTCGCCGAAGCACCAAGTGAAACAAAAACAACAGAAAAACCAAGCACAAAAAACGCAGAACTTAGAAAAGTTTTTATTAAAAATTTCCTCGCATTTTCCGAATCTCTCAACTCCTCAAACGAAAGTCCTGAGATAAAGGAAATATACCCCGGCACAAGAGGAAGAAC
Organism: Candidatus Kryptonium thompsonii; assembly: GCA_001442925.1. GTDB lineage: Bacteria > Bacteroidota > Ignavibacteria > Kryptoniales > Kryptoniaceae > Kryptonium > Kryptonium thompsonii. The sequence goes on along the minus strand of LDXX01000006.1, from coordinate 256,772 downwards.
ACATGGGGAAAGAAAAGACAAAACCCCAAACAAAAACGCCGTAAATAAACCAACACTTTCCATTTCGAACCTCATTTAAAAATTTTTAAGATAAAAAAACCCGACCCAAAAGGTCGGGATCAGCAAAATTAGCTAATTTAGTTTTTGGTATCCTTTTCCTCCTCAGCCTGGACGACATTAAGATTAATTTTAGCATTAACCTCAGGATGAAGTTTTACCGGAATTTCATATTTCCCAAGCATTTTTATCGGCTCATCAAGCAAAATCTTCCGTCTATCGATTTCAAATCCAAGCTTTCTGAGTTCATCCGCAATCATTTGAGCGGTCACAGAACCAAACAAACGTTCATTTTCTCCAGCTCTCATCGGGATCGTAATCTCAACCTTTGCAAGTTCTTCAGCTAGCTTCTGAGCCGACAATCTTTCTCTTTCAAGCTTAAATGCTTTTTGCTTCTTTTCGGTTTCAACCATTTTTATATTTCCCGGCGTAGCAGGAAGAGCTATACCACGCGGAATTAAGAAATTCCTTGCGTAACCATCTTTTACCTCAACTATATCTCCAAATTTCCCAAGATTTTCAAAATTCTGACGCAATATAACCTTCATCTATTCCCTCTCCAATTTAAATTTTGTTCAAATTACTTCACTGCCTCAGCAACAAATGGAAGCAAAGCAAGATGTCTAGCTCGCTTAATAGCTCTGGTCAACTGACGCTGATGCATCGCACAGTTACCACTCACCCTGCGTGGAATTATTTTACCTTGTTCAGTCAAAAATTTTCCAAGCTTTTTCTCATCTTTATAATCGATGTATATCTCGCCAGCTTCACAAAATCTACATATCTTTTTCTTTCTTAAGCGTAATACTTTTTCTTCGCTCTCAACCATGACACCTCAAGTTATATTTATTTTTGTTTAAATTTTTGGTTCTTCATTTGAAAGATATTTGTTCAAAGCGTCCGACTGCTGACCTTGGGAAGAAGAAGACTGTGATTGCTCTCCTGCGTTTCCAGAAACGGGTGCCCTCCTATCGAGAAATTGAATTCTCCTTGCTTTGATTTCAACAACTGTTCTCGTCCTTCCATCAGCCGTTTTAAGGTTTCGACTTTGCAATTCACCCTCAACAAGAACAGCACTTGATTTTTTCAGCCTACCTCTACAAGACTCAGCAAGCTTGTTCCACGCAACAACGCCAACGAAACAGACATCTTCTTTCCACTGCCTTTTGCTATCACGAAATCTGCGATTTGATGCAATGGTGAAATTAACAACCGGTGTCCCTCTCATTGTTTGGCGAAACACCGGATCTTTAGTTAAATTTCCAACTATGACAACACTATTCAGCTCAGGCATTTTGAATTCTTTAGCCATAGATCGTTCCCTCCATCATTTAAGTTTTAACATATTTTTTAAACAGAAAAAGGAAACTCTATTCTTCTTCATCCTCTTCAAAACTTTCTTCTTCGGTCTGTGCAATTGATTCAACATTACTAAGCCCAAGATGTTCAATTGTAATTCTTCCACGCCTTTTCTCTTGCTCTTTCGCTTTCAAAGCTTTCTTAGTAACAACAACCGTGAGATATCTCATTATATTCTCATCAAGCTGAAAAGCTCTCTCAAGCTCACTTACTATCGTTGGCGGAGCAAAGTATTCAAAGTAAACATAAAAAGCGCTATTCTTTTTGTTTATCGGATACGCAAGCCTTCTTCTTCCCCACCTCTCCATTAAAATTATCTCGCCACCACGATCCTTAATAAAATTTTCATATTTCTTGATGATCTGCTCAATTATTGGATCATCAAGCGAAGCATTAATTAAAAATGTTGTCTCGTACCATCTTCTTGACAACATGTTTTTAGGAATTTTTCTCGCCATTAAATTAACCTCCATTCGGTCTTTTATTTTTAAAAAATTTTTCGGAGCTGGGAAGCATTGCCCAGATCATGGAGTTTTGTTTCCAGTCATTACTTTTTTATTAAACCTATTCATTGCCGTTAGAATCCCATCACTGATAAAACAAAATGTTGCTTCAACCGCTCGATCTATCATATCATTTACTTTTTCAATTTCATCATCATCAAATTTTGAAAGGACGAAATCAACCATATTTTGCATCTTCTCAGGATTCCCTATGCCACACCTCAGCCTTGGGAACTCAATTGTCTTCAAATGATAAATTATTGAATAAAGCCCATTGTGTCCCCCATCGCTTCCTTTCTGCCTAATCCTTATCATCCCAAGCGGTAAATTTAAATCATCACATATAACCCAAATATCTTTAACATCGATTTTAAATTGTTCAACTACATCTTTCACGGCTACTCCACTGTTGTTCATATATGTCAACGGCTTGACAAGCAAAATCTCTCTACCCTTATACTTTCCCGAACCAATCACATACTCACCTTTTCCATGTTTAAAATCAATCTTAAGATTTTTTGCGATCGCATCAACCACCATAAATCCGACATTATGCCTTGTCATTTCGTATTCACTCCCAGGATTTCCAAGTCCAAATATAGCAATCATTTTTATATAAATTACTCAGATTCAGGCTTAGATGGTGCTGAAGGCTGGGCTTCCTCTGCTGGTTTTGCCTCAGCCTCTGCCTCGAGCTCAATACCTCTCGGTGGCACAACCGCAACAACAACCGCAAGCTCATTCTCAAGAATCTTGACTCCTGGCACATTCAAATCACGCACATGAATTGAATCACCGATATCAAGATTACTTATATCAACTTCTATATGCTCAGGGATTGCATCGCTTAAACATTCAACCTCAACTGTATGAAGCAAGTGCTCAATAATTCCGCCTTTCTCAACACCTGGGGCTTTACCAACAAGTACGATCGGCACCTCAAGCGTGATTTTTGCGCCAGCCTTTAAGCCGTAAAGATCAAAATGAATTGGTTTATCAGTTACAGGATCAAATTCAACTTCTTTTAAAACGCACTTGAATTCTTTACCATCTCCAAGTTTTAACTTGACTATATGCGCCTCCGTAGTATAGATCAAATTTTTTAATTCAGATTCTTTCACTGCTATTGGCAAAGGTTCATCGCCAGGGGCATAATAAATTCCTGGAACTTTGCCCATCATTCTTAAACGATTAGAAGCGCTCTTTCCAGTCTTCCTTATCTCTGCATTCAAAACTATTTCAGTCATATTTAAAATTCTTTAGTTTTCAATTTCAAACAAAACACTCAGTGATTCGTTACAATGAATTCTTTTTATCGCTTCCGCAAAAATCTTTGCAACGGAGCGAACTTCAATTTTTGGCGATTGCCTCTTAAGTGGAACTGTATCTGTCACAAGAATTTTCTCAACAGGTGCATTTTCTATTCGATCAATCGCATCACCAGATAAAATCGGATGCGTGCAAGCACCGTAAATTTTTTTCGCACCTCTCTCAAGTAAAGCATCTACAGCATTTATAAATGTCCCAGCGGTATCAATTATATCATCGACTATTATTATTGTCTTTCCTTTCACTTCCCCAACAACATTCACAACTACTGATTCATTAGCGCGTAGTCTTCTTTTGTCGATCAAGATAAGCTCCGCATTTAATCTTTTGGCATACCCTCGCGCGAACTTTACACCACCGATATCAGGCGAAACAACGACAAATTCTTCGTTGATCATCTCTCTTATCGCAGGGACAAGCACAACAGCCGAATAAAGATGGTCAAAAGGAATATCAAAAAAACCCTGAATCTGGGGAGCATGCAAATCCATAGTTAAAACCCTATCCGCACCCGCAACAGTTATCAAGTTTGCAACAAGCTTTGATGTTATCGGGACTCGCGGTTGATCCTTCCTATCTTGCCTTGCATAGCCAAAATAAGGTATAACTGCAGTAATCCTGCGTGCCGATGCTCTCTTGGCAGCATCAATCATTATCAAAAGCTCCATCAGATTATCTGATGGGGGGAAAGTTGACTGGATAATAAATACATCATTTCCACGAATATTCTCAAGATACTTGACCCAAATCTCGCCATCTTTAAAATTCCGTATCTCACATTGGCCAAGCGGTTCTCCTATTTCCTCAGCTATTTTTTCAGCAAGTCCTCTACTCGCCCTACCAGAAAAAATCTTAAGCTGACTCATTCACACTATTTATTACTTTTTCATCGCTCATCAAGTCAACGTTAAAGATAAAAAAAACTTACAAATTAACCAAACATAAAAAATTTCAGCTGGGGCGGGAGGATTCGAACCTCCGAATGGCGGCTCCAAAGACCGCTGCCTTACCGCTTGGCGACGCCCCAGAAAGAGCCACATCAAGGCAATAATAATTTAATAAGGAAAAAATAATTTTTCAAATCTAACTGTTTGCCCTTTAAAAATTTATTTGCTATCTTTCAAGAGACAAAATAAACTTGAAATCGCCGTGATTAGATATACTTTGATCCTGATAATTTTAAACTTTTCGCTTTTAATTGCAGGTGGAAACTCGACTTATGAATTTCTACGACTTGATGTAAGTCCCAGAGCCTCTGCTCTTGGGGGAAATTTCATTGCTATGGTTGATGACCCAACACTTTTGTTTTATAATCCAGCGGGTTTATCCACACTAAAAAATTCGTATGCGAGCGTTGGTTTTTTTAAACATCTCATTGATATAAATCTCGGTTACGGTGTTTACACATTAAACTTAAAAAATTTGGGAAACATTGGAATTGGATTTATTTACATAAACTATGGCAACTTTAACCAAACGGATCGTTACGGGAACCAACTTGGTTCATTTTCAGCTGGCGAAATTGCAATCATAGGCGGATTTTCAAGGGAATATGAAAGATTAAAATACGGCATAAGTTCTAAATTAATTTATTCATCAATTGCTGGCGCCCGATCAATTGCGGTTGCGATCGATATCGGCGGGATGTATGTCATCGAAGAAAAAAATCTAAATATCTCACTTACATTAAACAACATCGGAACCCAGCTTAACAGCTACATCTCACTTAAAGAAAATCTACCATTTGAAGTCAAATTCGCCATTTCCAAAAAACTCGAACACCTGCCACTTCTGCTGAACATTGGCTTAAGCAAAATAAACGAACCAACGCAAAAAATTCAAGATAAATTTAAAAACTTTACAATCGGCGGTGAATTTAACATTTCGGAAAATATCGATTTTAGGTTCGGATACAATAATGAAAGAAGAAGGGAGATGAAAATCACCCCTGCGCTTGATTTAACTGGCTTCTCATTTGGAATTGGCTTAAAAATTCAAAACTATAGATTCGATTATTCCCTGATATCGCTTGGTAAAATCGCCTCATTACATCAAATAGGTTTAACTATCAAAATTTAATTTATGCGATTTTCTTCACATCAATTATCTTCTCAGGGACTGTAAATAAACTTCCACCAAGATGATGTATCGTCTTAGCCTCTTCAAGATTTACTTTTAGATGATCGTCGAACAACTTCTCCTCAACGATTGCCCTTAGAACTTTCCCAATAATTAAATTATGGTCACCCGCTGGATAAATACTTTCAACCTTGCATTCAATATTTGCAATACATTCCTTTATCAGAGGTGCCGAAATAAATTTTGCTTTCTCCCTTGTTAATTTTGTCCTTTCAAACTTATCTACATCTCGACCCGAATTTTTCCCACAAAAATAAACCTCCTTTAAAATTTTAAGTGTTGGAAGGTTGATGGCAAATTCTTTGCTTTTTTCGATCAACTCATAAATAAATCTTTCAGGTGCAATTGCAACGGCAACGAGAGCTGGCTCTTTGCTCACTGGAACATTCCAAGCGACAGGTGTGACATTATCCCTATCCCCAAATTTAGCAGTTATTAAGACCACCCCACCAATGTTCAGTAGACGATTTGCCTTATCAAGTGAAATTTCCCTTTTCATGGTTTGTAAAAGCTTTATTTTAAAATGTGCTTTTATTCTATCTCCTCAAACGGTAATTTAGGTTCAACCATTATAACCTCTTCCCGTTCAACGATGACGCTCCCCTCAGGTGCTCCCTTCGGTTTTCTCACATATTTTCGCTTCGTGACCACAACTGGGACAAGGGAAGATGTCCTCGCATCACTAAAATATGCTGCGATGCTACCAGCCTGCTCAATCGCTTTTTTGCTTGGTTGTCTTCTGCCTGTTTTTAAAACTACATGTGCACCTCGAACTCCCCGAGCATGGAACCACATATCTTCTTTATCCGCAAATTTCAAAGTTAACAAATCATTGCTTTTCGCATCCTTCCCAACCCATACCTCAAAACCACCATCAACGATAAATCTTCTAAATTTATCGCCGATTTTTTCAGCGACCTTGTCTTTTATGATTCCAAACATTTTAAGATCAGCCAAGTTATCCATCTTGAATTTTTTCAAATCTTCAAAGCTATCGGTTTCGTCAAGCTTATTAATCAACTCCTTTAATTTTTCTATGTTAACTTCCAACCTTTCCAATCTCTCTCTTGCGATTTTAAGTGATGCCTTTGTCCTTTTTGCTTTCTCAAAATATCTTTCTGCATTTTCAACTGGTGATAATGAAGGATCAAGCTTAATTTTTATCTTCTCCCCACCTTCGGAAAAGATGTTTAAAAGTTCAACTTCCTCCATCCCCTTGTGCAAGGCGTTCAAATTTGCCATCAATATCGAGCCATAAATTTCATACATTTCTGCCCTTTGATTCGTAGCAATTTCCTCTTTAATTTTTTCAACCGTTCGCTCCGCCTTGTTGAGCAAATGTTTAAGTTTATCCAAGATCGACTTTTTCTCGTCATAGAAGCTTTTATTTATCTTCGTCTCGATGACGAATTTTCTTATCGCTTCATTAATATCCTCGAACTCAACTTTTTTAAGATTTAAATGTGTCAATTCAATTATTGAAAAATATTTTGGAAAACTCCCATCATAATAAATCCGTGGTAACGGATCCTCAAGTTCTTTATCAATTTCACCTAAACAAACCCAAATTTTTTCAATATCGCCATCGCCACTTCTGTGCAAGATTTCCCTCGCCATCAACATATCAATTGTATTAACTGCCTTGACGAGTCGTCGCACAGGATCTTCAATATTTAAACTTTCCCATGCCTTCTTTAAAAGTTCAAAGTTGTTTACCATCGCCTTGTAATTTGATTCAGAATTTTCATACTCAATTCTCTTACCTATATTTTCCCTTGGATTTTTAAACGACGAGATTACCTCGTTTTTATCGGTAGTGAGAAAGAAATTAACTTTGCCCGTGAAAAATTGCAGAAAAAGTTTCTTCCCCGATGAAAGAAAAATTTCTATCACCCTATCCGCCTTATGAATCTGTGCATCAACTATCTCATCACCCCAAATCTCTGGGAAAATATCAAGTGAATTTTTTCTTGCCCTTTCAACCTTTTGGCGTAAAAACATATACCCTTGTCCAGTTGCATTAAGCTCAATTGTGAAAAGATTATCCCCCTTACCCAAGGTTATGTGGAGCGTGTCCTTTTCCTGCGTGAACGCCTCAACTATAACGGAGCCTTCAAGATTAGGTTTGATTTTTTGAACCAGAGCTTTCAATGTATGATAGTTTGTGAGCATTTGCCAAACTTGTCACTTTTGTGTCTAAAATTATGACAATTTGTTAAACATGCTGATTAAAATTTATTGAAAATTTTAAAGGATTAAAAGATTTTTTTGGCACGATATTTGCATTTTTCTATAAATGAAGACGCACCTTAATAAGCACCTAAAAGAAGCACCTCAAGATTGGCACCTTTAGCATAATTCCCCGTTCTTTTAGAACTTTAACGCCCGCCGTAGCACCTCCGTTGGCGATCGGGCGACCCTTTTCAAAGGGCGCTCGATCGCTTTTTTATTTTGATTATAACTTTCATACCTGATTTCGTTTTGTGAAATTTTACCACATCTGCAAAAGCCTGCATAATGAAAACCCCACGCCCAGATTCCTTTAGCAAATTCTCATCAACCGTCGGATCTGGAACCCCCTCAGGTGTAAATCCTTCCCCCTCATCTTGTATCTCTATCTCAAAACTTCTTTTAAAAACCTTAAATTTAACCCTTACTTTCTTATTTGGATCACGCTTATTGCCATGAACAATCGCATTTATAAATGCCTCACTTGAAGCGAGATAAATTCTATGGTAATCATCATCGGAAATCTTATATTTTCTCCTCAAACCCTCAAAGAATCTCTCAAATTTTTTCAGTGAAGAATCCTTAGATGGAAACTCCGCAAGCTCAATCTTCGGTTTTATTGAAGCCGTTTTTTTCATAAGTTAATCGTTAAATTTAAATTCAAATTTGGCAAACTGTTTACTTTACCCCCAAGCTTTAATCTTTCAACCCATCCTTCAAAATTTAATTTAAATTTTCCACTTTCAAACTCAACTTTGGATGTTGGACCAGTCGCCGTTATCCTCGAATCCAAAACTTTGTCAAGCCCAACAAACTTATATCTTTTCTCATCGAAGAACCGATAACCAACTGAAAATCTTGTCATATTGTTTAACGCATAGTTTAACCTAAGGTTATATTCACCTATACTTATAAAAAGAGCTGGCTTTTCCTTAAACTCTTTCCATTTCAACCTTCCGCTCTCCGAAAAAGTTAATTGAAAGCTACCTTCAAAATTTAATTTATCAAAGATCGGAAATAAAATTGAATCGTTTAAATAAAACTGCCTAAAAACATAACTTTTAACACTTGATGCGACGCTTTCAAAGTCATAAACGATATAATTTGCAAGCACGGAAAAACTCGCTTTATTTCTCACATGTCCACTTTCAAAAATAACAGAAGGTGCAAACCTTAATATCCTATTCCAGTTATTGTTAACACTCCTCGTTGAAAAAATGTAAACCAGATGTTGACTATTTAGATCAAGGGGAAGTTCAACTTGAATTTCATTTGAAAATCTCATCTTTAAAAAAATCCTGAAAATTTGCAAAAGCTCATCCCTATCGTCATCGTTTAAACTGCTCGGCGTATCATATCTGAAAAGCGAAATATAAAACATGCCACCCAATGTTAAGTCCTCCGAAACATTAAAAGAGATATCACCATTTATAATTCTCCTTAAACTTTTATTGTTCTTCTGCTCTTCATTTTGTTTTATCCTAAAAAATACGCTTTCGGTTATCAACTCATGCCTCTGCGGTGTGTGAACCTCATTACGCTCTGAATAATTTATTCCCAATCTCAATTTTAACCTTCTTGTCTCATAAGATAAATCTGCACCTGTGATGAGGTTAAACTCTTCTATCTCTGAGTCGTAAAGTGAAGTGGTTTTATAGCGAATTCGCTTATCTATGTTTCTGCCATTAAGAGCAAAGTTAACATTAAATATCAAGCTATTTGACAGTGGGTAGCCCAGAATTAGAAGTCCCGATACAGTTCTCTCATCTCTGCCTTCAAGATTGAAATTAACATTATAAATCTTCTGCAAATTTGTATCGGCATAAAAATAAAAATCTCGTTTTATGCGTTTCGCAAGAAATTCAACCCTGCTTTCAACTTCTGGCGCAAAGCTTCTCCATAACATTAAATTCAACGCAGACACAACATTTTTTCTTGGAGCTATGAAATCCTCAGAATGATTCAAATTTGTTTTTAAATGATAGTTCGAAATTAACAATTCTGCTGTATCTGAAGAAATTTGGTAAATCCAGCCCTTATCTCTTTGCCCCATTTGGTTGTCAATTTTATATCCACCTAAAAAAGAAAAACCAAATTTCGCGAAAGGATAAAATTTCGCACCAGTTAAAATTTCATTCGTCGATGCCTTGCTGAATCCCGAAAGTTTCTCGTCAGAAAATGAAATAGAATTAATAACAAAGGCAGTTTTAAATCGCTGGTTTATGCCTTTGTAAAATTTAAATTTAAAATCATTGTCATCGCGGATGAATTTTCTATCAGTTTTCACCACCATTTCAGAAAATTTTTCATAAATGTAGAGCTCAAATGAATTTTTCGATATAGAAAAATTGAAAAACCCGTTCCAATAAAAATTTGATAGCTCACGCGCGATTTTGAATTCAAGTGAGTTTTGCGACATCAAGGATATGGTTGAAGCGACAAAAATTATTATTTTAAGATAAAACCTGTTCAACTATGGTTATCGCCCCTCTCTTTGTGTCAATTTTTACCCTCGCCCCGATCGGAAGAGTTACCTTTTTGGGGATATGACCGTAACTTAAATTTGATATGACAGGAATCTTAAGTTTTCCCAAATAATCTTGAAAGATCTGCTCAAGTGTTAAACTCTTTTCAGGCTCTTTTGGAACACAATCAGTAAATTGACCAAGGATACATCCACTGATTTTATTAAGTATGCCAGCGTTTTTCAACTGTGCAAAGTATCTATCAATTCTATATGGCTCCTCACCTATGTCCTCAGCTACAAGTATCGAATCATTAAAATCTGGTTGAAACCTTGTTCCAACTATTGAAGCGAGCAAAGATAAATTACCACCCAACAATGTCCCTGCAGCCTTGCCATGATTCAAGACGGATATATCTACTCCATCTGGATTCTTTATTTCTATCCCCCTTGCCTTTGAAGTTAAAATCATCCAGAAAAATTCCTCAGAATAAGCGTCAAAATTTGAATAAATATCAACGGCAAGCATCGGACCAGAGAAAGTTATCAGTCCAGTCTTTTTGAAAATCGCAAGTTGAAGAGCCGTGATATCGCTATATCCGACAAAAATTTTAGGATTTCTCTTTATTATCCCATAGTCGATTTTGTCAAGTATTCTTGGAGTTCCATAGCCTCCTCTTACGCAAATTATCGCACGAACCTGCGGATCTGCAAACATTTGGTTTAAATCTTCAGCCCTTTCATCATCGCTTGCTGAAAGATAGCCTAATCGTTTATAAACATACTTGCCCAACTTAACCTTGTAACCTAAGCTTTCAAGATATGCCACTCCCCTCTCAATTCTTGAAAAATCATCAGGAGAACTTGCTGGCGAGACGATCCCAATCAAGTCTCCTTTCTTTAAAGCGGGTGGTTTTAATTTTCTCAACTTTTACCATTTTTTAATTTAAAAATTTGCCTAATTCTTTTGCTCATCTTGCGGAAGTGATATAACCTCAATTTTTACAAGCGCTGTCCCATCGTTTAAAAAGCCAAGTTGTTTAGCTGCCTCATATGAAACATCGATTATTCTATTCTTCTTGAATGGACCTCTATCGTTTATCCGCACAATCACGCTTTTATTATTTGCAAGATTTGTAACTTTGACAAGCGTCCCCAAGGGAAGTGAAGGATGGGCTGCGGTCAAAGCATTCATATCATAAATTTCACCACTTGTTGTGGGTCTTCCGTGAAATTCCGCGCCATAATATGAAGCTACCCCGATTTGAACTTTTTCAGAATTTTTAAATACGGTATCCTGCGTTGAATAACGAACAGCACTAGCACATGAATCAAGCAAAAATGCAAAGATAACAGCGCAAACTCTCAAACCTTTCATAAATACTTTTCCATATTTTTTCGTTTAAGGTAATTCACAACATTTCTCACATCCTGAGCTCTATCGCGTTTGCAAATTAAAATGGCGTCTTCGGTACTTACAACTATTAAATCTTCAACGCCAATCATTGCAATGAGAGCTTTATTACCCTCAATCAAACAATTTTTCACATCAATCAAGACCACTTTCTCTTTGTTTGAAGCAATGTAGTTACCGTTTTCATCCTTCGGAGCAAGATTATAAACTTCTTCCCAACTCCCAACATCGCTCCAACCAAAGTTTGCTTTTATGACATAAGCACGATTCGTCTTTTCCATGACGCCATAATCAATTGAAATTGCCCTCATTCTTCCGTATGCTTGATCAAGCACTGTTTTAAAATCATCGTTTCCAATTGCTTCATCAATCTTCATGAGTTCATCATAAATGTCTGGCAAGTGTATCTTAATTTCATCAAGAATTACATCAACTCGCCATATAAACATTCCACTATTCCAAAGGAAATCCCCGCTTTCTAAAAACTTCTTAGCCGTTTCAAAGTCTGGTTTCTCAGCAAAGGTTTTAACTTTGTAAACCCCTTTTCCAGAGATTTCACTCTCTTCATCCTCGATAAATTGAATATAACCGTAACCAGTTGATGGGTAGGTTGGTTGAATTCCTATGGTAATTAGTCCACCCGTCTTATAAGCGGTTTCAATCCCGATTTCTAATGTGTTAAGAAATTTTTCTTGATCTGTTATTAAATGATCCGAAGGCAAAACGACCATCACAGCATCGGGTTGTTCCCTTCGTATAAACAGGCTTGCAAGACCAATGCACGGGGCAGTGTTTTTAGAAAGTGGCTCAAGGATTATATTTTTAATTGGAAATTTAGGTAAAACTTGGACAAGCTCAGCGGTTTGATTCTTGTTCGAAACGATGAATATATTTTCCTCGGGGATAAGATGGTTAACTCTTTCTATTGTTTGCTCAATGAGAGATTTTGAAGATAGGATATTCAAAAATTGTTTTGGTTTTTTAGCTCTGCTCTTGGGCCAGAATCTTGATCCCACCCCGCCTGCCATTATAACCGCAAATGCTTTTGACATAATTCTATCCATTTTGTTTTTAATTTCTTACATAGACCCTTGGCACCCTCGCAGAAATATTACAGCAAATCTCATAAGGTATAGTGCCAAGCAATTTCGCAACATCCCACGCCGTCAAATTTTCATTTCCAAATAAAATTACATCATCCCCAACTTTTACATCTGTGTTTAAGCCCACATCAACCATAATTTGATCCATCGTTACAGTTCCAACAACAGGAAAAAGTTTACCTTTTATTTCAACTTTTCCGAGATTTGTAAGCGAACGCCTATAACCATCTGCATATCCAATCGGTATTGTTACAATCTTTGTTTTTTCCTTTGCGATAAATCGTCGCCCATAACTTATACTTGTTCCCGATTCAATTTCCTTGATGAATGCAATTTTTGATTTCAAAGTCATAACGGGTTTAAGTTCAATCTTGTTTAAAACATCAAGCGAAGGGTAATAGCCATAAAGCATAACTCCAGGTCTAACCATATCAAGATATGTTTCTGGCATATCAAGTATTGCCCCAGAATTTGCACAGTGCTTTAGGGGGATCTCAATCCGAGCTGAGTTAAGTTCTTTTATTAACCCTGTAAACCTTTCAAATTGAAGATAAGCGAAAGATTTATCCTTTTCATCAGATGTAGCAAAATGCGTATAAATTCCCTCAATGTAAAGATTTTTAAATTCGTGATAAATCCTTTTGACAAACTCAAAGGCATCTTTATAGTTTACCCCAATTCTTCCCATTCCCGTATCGACTTTAATGTGACATTTTATCCTTTTCCCAAATTTCTCAGATAAAGAGTTAAATTTATTTGCTTCTTCAAATGAAGTAATTGTTGGGGTTAGCTCATACTTGAAAAAAAGCTCAAGTTGATGCTCGAACGGTGGTGTAAAAACGAGAATTGGCACATCAATTCCGTTTCTTCTCAATTCAACCCCTTCTTCAGGTATTGCAACCCCAAGATAATCAGCACCAAGTGAAACAGCTAATTTCGATATTTCAACAGCGCCATGCCCATAAGCATTTGCTTTAACAACTGCCATTATCTTGGTTTTACCCCCGACGAGCTTTCTAACTTGATTGAAATTAAATTCAAACGCAGAAAGATTGACCTCCGCTCTTGTCGGTCTGCCCAATTCCATTCAAAAATTCTCTCCAAAATTCTAATTTGGCTTTTTGAATTCAGGTAAAAATATAGATGGAACAATTTAAATTTTCAAATAAAAATAAAAACCCCCAAGCAAAAAGCTTGGGGGCGGGAAATTGAATCATAGTGGGGGGTGCTTTGATTAGAGCAATTCGAGAGATTTATCTATTGCTTTTAAAATGCTCGTAAATTTTTTCAGCAACCTTATCAATAACAGCGTCGGAGTTGTAAAAACCAAGTTCGATTTTTCTCTTAACATTTTCAATTTTTTCAGCTCTCTTCAACTCATAAAGTTCTTTTGCTTCGCTTGAAATTTCAATTTTATCCTTTTTACCTTCCGTTTTTTGTGCTTTTTTCCCACCGTTTTCCTCTGGTAGGGATATTTTACCACCTATTTCATTTATTCGCATTATTTACCTCAAATAATTTAAAATTTTTCTTCGTTCAATCAACCTGTTTAATTCCTCAGATATTCTCTTCATCTTTTCCCTTATATTATCGGCATTTTCAGCGTCAATCTTTAATACCTCGTCAAGAATGGCGTTGATTTCAAGCCGAATTCGCTGTGGATCCATAGTCTTGTCCTTTACCTTTTTGAACTCATTTAGAAATTCAGATAATTCTTCAATTTTCTGTTCGCGTCTTGAAAGGTGATCGGGCAAAGTTTCTAATTCTTCTTTAACTATCATCTCCCGAATTAAAAGCGTCAATTCTAAAATTTCCTTGAGCTTATCAAAGATTAGTTGAACAAGTTGAGTATTTGAGTTAAATTTTTTCATTTATTATTAATCCAAGTAATTCACTTATTCTTCTTGAAATCTTCAAGAGCTCCTCAGGGGGTATCTGGCGAATTACTTCATTTGTTTCAACATCAACGATCCTTAAAATTGTCTTTTTCGTCTCTTTGTCAATCTCAAAAGCTATCTTCGTATTGAAAATCTGAATAAACTGATTCAATTCCTTTATAATGCCCTCAATTTCCTCAGCTGATAAACTTACCTTGTCCCCATTTACAATCTCTTCGCCCATTGTAATTTTTGCTTCATTTAATTCCAACTTATTTTGTTGAACTGGTTGAGTTGTCGATATGTTTTTTATCTCTTGGATCATATTACAAGAGCTTGGTTTAATTGTTGAATCATTGCTTGTTGTCTTGTAAAGGCATTGTAAAGTGACAGAAGTTGTGCAAATTGCCTCCGCAAGCTCTCTGCTCTTTGATCGATCAAGTTGTTTAGAGACTTTATTCTTTCATCAATATGTTCCATTTGCTCTTTACCAAAATTAACCCTTTGATCGATCACTCCACCTATTTGGACAAATGGATTTATGAAATCCTTTAATTTAACTGCAATCCCATCCGATGAATTGAAAAGAGCCTCAACCTGCGAAACATCTGTGGAGATTAATTTATCAAGCTTCGCAGCATCTGAAATTGTAAGCGTCCCATCTGAATTTATTTTTATTCCAATATCATTTAAAAACTTTAAAGTTCCAGAAGAAACCATTTCACTCACCTTAAGTCTTAAACTTGCTTTTAATCCAACAAGCATATAATCACCGCTGAAGGCAGAGCGTGTTCCATCCGTTGTGGTTTTAGTTTTGTCATTTATAAACTTCATCAAGTCGTTATATGCTTTGATGAATGAATCAATAGTTTCCTTAACCTTTGCTGAATCAATTTTAACTGCAACCGAAACAGGGGTATCGCCAGCGTTTTGAACCTGTTTAAGTTCGATTGTAAGTCCAGAAATGACATCGTTTATTTTGTTCGAGCCACGAGTTATGTTAATTCCGTTAACAATAATTTTAGCATCGAGTAGATTGACATCGCTATATAGATAACCACCGCTTACATCAGTTGAAGAGCTTCGTGTTGATACTACACTTGCTCCAAGTCCAATGCTTTCAAGTAAGTTTCCGGAAACATCTGATAAAGAAATAGCATACTGACTTCCCGTGTTTTTACTTTTGATCACAAGTCGCGAAGTTGAACTCGTATCGTGTATAACCGTTGCGCTTACATCAGAAACAGTTGAATTAATGCTGGATGCAATTTTACTTAAAATAATCTCGTTTGTGTCCCCCAAAGAAACAGTGATGTTCACATCGGTTGATACGCCGTTGACAACGATTCTAATCGTCTTTGTTCCCTCACCCGTTGCTGTTAAAATTTCCGTTCCACTGTTTGAGAACCTTGATGAAAGAACTGAATCTTCTTTCGCAAGTTGCTGAACAAAAATTGTATGTGTTGATTGTGTTGCATAAGGTTCAGCGACGACAGATAAAACCGAAGGATTTGAAACCTCAGCTGTTTTTACTTGAAACTTCGAGCTCGTCCCGGACAACGACAAATCCTTTACAATTGTCAAAAGGGAGTCCAACTTTGCCTTTAAATCTTGAAGATATGAAATTTTTACTTGAATCGAATTTTTCTGTGCTTCAACTGGTTTAATAAGTTTACTGCTTTCAGATTGTTTGAACATTTGAATCAACTGAGTCAGCGCATCAGCTGAATTTATCGAATTATTTGTGTTAAAGTAAAATGACATTGTTTTACCGCTTACTTTTTTACTTTAAGTTAAAGGCTTTCGCCCATGCATCACGAAGTTCTTTTAAGATTTCAACCGCATTATCAAAATTTCCCCGCCTTATTTCATATTGGCAATAATGGTAAAGTTTAAACAAACTCAGCGAGATTTCTTTATAGTCAAAGTTAAGCGAAGCTATAAGCTCAGTTATTGCTTTGTTTGCTCTCTCTGAATCTTTCTTTTTACAGCTTACAATTGCGACATCGTAAATTTTTAAAATAAGTTCAACAGGTGAAAGATTTAAAATCTCATTCTCTATGTAATTGTTTTTCTCGGGCATTTTAGGTTAGATATTTAATGTTAAATATAACAGGGGTTGCCAAGTGGCAACCCCTGAGTTTAATTATTTATCGCCTCGGCGCCATCACCTTGGCTGACTTATCTAAACAGCGCAAGCACTCCTTGTGGAGACGCGTTCGCTTGAGCAAGCTGTGCTGTTGCAGTTTGCTGCAGTATCATAAGTTTGGCAGCTTCCACCTGCTCTTTGGCAATATCAGCGTCAAAGATTCTACTTGCAGCTGCTTCGGTATTCGTCATTGATACAACTAGATTTGTCTCCTTAACATCAAGACGGTTGATCAAAGAACCAACATATTGCAACTGTTGCGTCACTGTTTTGATTGCATTATCAACAGTTGTGATGAATGAACTTGTCAAATCAGTCGTCGCTACTGTAGAGCTACTAATAAGCGTTCTATCAACGGTTATATCAAATTTAACTGAAAGCGTATCTCCTGCATCGCTTCCAACTTGGAAATCTCGACCAGATACCCAAGCTCCACCGCCAGCTCCCCTGAGCAATTGCATTCCGTTGAACTTAGTCTGCTTCACAATGTCATTAATTTCAGAAAGATAGTCATTGATCTGCGTTGCAATTGCTTGCAATTCATCATCACTTAAGCCACCGTTCACAGCCCTTGTTACTTGCTCTTTAATTGAAACGAGCAAGTCGTTAATTTTCTGCAATCCGCCCTCAGCAATTGAAAGGACATTTTTAGCGTCGCCGACATTGTTTATCGCTTGAGCAAGTCCGCGGCTTCTTGCTTGTAATTTTTTAGCGATTGTGTAACCTGAGGGATCATCGGCGACAGAGTTGATCCTCTTACCTGTGGCAAGCCTAAGTTGATGAACGCCAAGCTCACGATTGATGTCGTTGAGGGCATTGTAGGCGTTCATCGCCGCAATGTTGGTGTTGATGCGTGTTCCCTGTGAGAATGCCATAGCTGATAACCTCCTTGTTTTTGTTTGTTTTACATTTACCAGGACATCCATGTCCTGGCGTTTTTCACATTTGTTTATCGGATAGTACGGCAAGTTACTTTAATTCCGGAGTTAAAGCTTTAAAGAAATATTCCGATAAAAAAGAAAAAAGATAGATTGAAAGATATGGGAACTCACAGATGCTGGTGTGGGGGAATCTTAAAATCATCCATTCATCCTTCATATTATGAATGTCAAAACTGTAAAACTTTCGTCGTAAAAGATACGCCATCTCAACAAAAACTTGAAAATTTTTATACCTTTGATGGATACTGGAATGATTATGTGGCAAACAAATTCGGCTACCCATCTATTCAAGAAAGAGCTGAAATAGATTTCAGAGATAGAATTCCAATCTGGTTTAAAATTCTTAAAACATTTAAACCAGACGCAGAATCAGTGTTAGAAATTGGTTGCGCCCACGGAGGATTTCTGTACTTCTGTAAAGAAAATGGAATTGAAAATGTTGTGGGTATTGAAGTAGATAAAAAAACATGTGAGTTTGCTAAAAACAGATTTAAACTTGAGAAAATTATCCCGGGGTTGTTTCCCGATGTTGAATTACCAATTGAAAAATTTGATGTTGTTGCTGGGTTTGATGTCCTCGAGCATTTCACAGACCCAATAAAAGCCCTGAAGCACGTCGCAAAAATTTTAAATGAAGATGGAATTTGCATTTTTCAAACGCCAAATTACAAAAGCGATGGGAAGGAATGGCTTCAGTTTAAACCTGAAGAGCATTTATTCTTATTCAGCGAGCAAAACATATACCTACTTTTTGACAGGGCAGGACTTGATATCGTTGAAGTTTTGCCAGGAATTATACGGGAAGATATGATTGTGGTGGCAAGGCGTAAAATAAATGTAGATGAAATAAAGTTAAAGTTTACTGATTATGAGTCCTCATTTAAAAACTCTATCAAGCCCTTAAAAATTGGAGTTGGTTTAGTTGAACATATGGGAGATATTATCGCATGTGAGCCCATCTCACGATATTTAAGAGCAGAATACCCTGATGCACATATTGCTTGGTGCGTCAGAGAGGAATATAAAGAACTAATTGAGTCCAATCCATACATAGATGAAACCATCGTTGTAAATTGCTTAACTGAATGGATCGAACTTAAGGAAAACGGTATTTTTGACAAAACGATCGATCTCCATATTCACAATAGAATTTGCCCTATCTGCAATGTCCCACTCAACAACATCAATGGAAAAGTCGCAGTAACAGGGGAAAATTATTTTAATTTTGGTAGTTTGCTCTCTGCTTTTTCCCGTTCAGCTGGGCTTCCTTCTATCGATGGGAAACCAAAGGTATATATAACCAAACAAGCAAAAGACAGGGTTGATTCATTAAACTTGCCCTCAAAATACATCGTCTTCCATTGCTCTTCAAATGAGAAATCAAAAGATTGGCTTGATAAAAATTGGGCTAAACTTGCTGAGCATATTTCAAAAAAGTATAAACTTCCCATCATAGAAGTTGGAACTGAGTCCACGCTTCAGAGATATAACCTAAACTTTATAAATCTATGCGGTAAAACAACGATACTTGAAACAGCTGAGGTTATACGTCGCTCGTTGTTGTTTGTAGGTGTTGACAGTGGACCAGCTCATATCGCAAATGCTGTTGAAACACCTGGGATAGTATTACTTGGACATTACCGGAATTTCAAAAGATATATACCGTTTACAGGAAATTACGCAAACGGGATAAATGCAAAGTTGATCTACAATGATTTTGGACCTGCATCAGAAATTCCCGTTGAAGAAGTTATAAATGCGGTTGATGAATTTATAAGTAAACTTGAAAAGAGAAAAATTGAGGAAAATGAAACTGAAAAGATCAGCGCAGAACTTGGCAAAGTGAAAAAAGAGAAAAAGGCAAAGGTTATTGCTTTTTTCCTCCCTCAATTTCATCCAATTCCAGAAAATGACAGATGGTGGGGAAAAGGGTTCACTGAGTGGAGAATGGTTGCAACATCAAAACCTCTTTTCCCTGGGCATTATCAACCTCATATCCCGGCCGACACTGGATTTTATGACTTGAGAGTTCCCGAAGTAAGGGAGCTACAAGCAGATCTTGCGAAAGAATATGGAATAGATGCATTTTGTTATTGGCATTACTGGTTCGATGGAAAGTTATTACTTGAAAGACCACTGCTTGAGATATTAGAATCGGGTAAGCCTCAATTCCCCTTCTGTCTTGCTTGGGCAAACGAAAACTGGACGAGAAGATGGGATGGTCTTGATAATGAAATTATCATGAGACAAACCTACGGTGGAACAAAGGATCATATTGAACACTTTAATTGGTTGCTCAAATTTTTTAAGGATGAGAGATATTTTAAAATTGAAGGTAAACCAGTTTTCTTGATATATCGTCCGGGGCAGATTCCTGATATTGAGAATATGATCGAGCTTTGGAGACGCCTTGCGAAGAACAACGGATTTGATTTATTCTTAATTTCAATAAAGTGTTCAGCAGATAGCATTTCAAATTGGAAAAAAGTTGGATTTGATGGTGAGCTTGTATTTCAACCATTTTTTAGCATAATTACAACTTCCTACCTAAAAGCCAGTGGGATTCCGTTAGATAAAATTAGCCTTATATTTGATTACGCTGAGGTTGCCAATTTAATGTCGGATATAAACAAAGAGTTTATGGACCAATCTCCGAATGCATTTGTATGTGTTACCCCATCTTGGGATAACACTCCCAGAAGAAAACGACTCAAACCTTACATTTTGGTAAATTCATCACCTGAGATATTCGAAAAGTGGTTGAAAGTTGAGATAGAAAGAGTTCAAAATAGAAAGCCAGAACATAGAATTGTTTTCATAAATGCGTGGAACGAATGGGGAGAAAGCAATCATCTTGAACCAGACCTGAAGTTCGGACATAGCTACCTTGAAGCTGTAAAAAGAGCAGTATATGGGGATGATAGCCCTAAAAATTGGAAAGGCAGAAAATTTTTCTCGCTTGATTCCGAATCTGAATTTACAACCGACTCTTTGCTTCAATTTGCAAGAATGATGTATTCCGAAAATAATTTAACTCTTTCAGAAAGATATTTTTATCTTGCCCTGAGATATGCGATAAAAGAGATTTCAAGGTCTTATCATAACATTAGGTCATTAGCTTATCAGGGTAAAGACAATGAGGCAAGGGAAGAAGTGAAAAAATTAAACTTGTTTAGCTCACTTCTCTCACAAATTCATAACGATATTGCGATATTGAAATACAATATTAATGATGTTAACATGGCAATTTTTCACCTAAGAAAATCAACTTACTATGATAAAAATAACATAACAGCTAAGAAGAATCTTGCTGATATATTTATTGAGCGAGGGGAACTTGAGCGGGCGCTTTCCGCCTATCATGAGGTTTTAAAAATAAAGCCTGATGACGTTGAAACACTTTTAAATATCGCGGACATTTGTTTAGAATTGGGCGATGGTCAAAATGCCGAATTTTTCTATAAAAAAGTTCTTGAGGTAGAACCTGAAAACAAGAGAGCTAAATTTGGAATAATTCAGCTAAACAATGCAAAAGGAAATCATCTTCCACTCGTTTCAATAATCATCCCCGTTTTCAACCAAATTAAGTACACAAAGCTCGCGATCGAGAGCATTCAAAAGTTCACAAATGTTCCCTATGAAATCATCGTTGTTGATAACGCGTCAACTGATGAAACAAAGGATTATTTATCATCGCTTAGCGCAACCGCTGGTGAAGTTGTTAAGGTTATAGCCAACCCGCAAAATTACGGATTTCCCAAAGCTGTAAATCAAGGTATCGCTCTATCAAGAGGGGAATATATCGTTGTTTTAAATAACGATGTCGTAGTTACAGATAAATGGATTGAACGCTTGATTGATCACATTATCGATGACCCAACAATTGGCATAGTAGCTCCGATGAGCAACTATGTTAGTGGTTTACAGAAACTTGATGGCGTTGAAAAATTTTACTTGAAAGAAGGAGAAGTTGATGAAATTTCGCTTTTAAAATTTTCAGAAGATTTATATCACAAAAACAAAGGTCAAAAGATCATATTTCCAAGGGTTGCAGGGTTATGTATGCTCATAAAACGAAATGTAATTGAAACAATTGGAGGATTTGACGAGAGATTTTCACCTGGAAACTTCGAGGATGATGATTTCTGCCTTAGGGCGGTCCTTGCGGGGTTTAAGGTAGTGATTGCTAAAGATGTTTTCATACATCACTTTGGTTCAAAAAGCTTCACCGCAAACGGAAGAGAAAAGTATGTTCATCTTCTTAAACGAAATGAAAAAATCTTCGTTGAAAAATGGGGTTCAACCCCAACTGAAATTTTCCTTCAGAAAAAGAAACCAAAGCATAACGAAATTTTTATTCCATTAATAAAAACAAATGATAAAGCTCAAAATGCCCAAACTCTCACTTTGCATGATCGTTAAAAATGAAGAAAAATTCCTCGCGGGATGTCTTGAAAGCGTGAAAAATATTGTTGACGAAATAATAATTGTTGATACTGGATCGACAGATAAGACAATTGAAATTGCCAATTCTTACAACGCAAAAGTTTACCACTTTGAATGGAAAAATGATTTTTCACTGGCAAGAAATGAATCGATAAAGCATGCAACGGGTGATTGGATTCTGATCCTTGATGCCGATGAAAGGTTAAATCCGGGACAGGAGATGAAAATTAAAAAATATCTCAACTTAAATTTTGATGGTCTCTATGTTAGAATAATCAGCACAGATAAAAACGGTGAACTCTATGTCACTGAATATCCAAGGTTATTTAGAAAAATAGACGGTGTAAAGTTTGAGCGAAAAATTCACGAACAGATTTCCTCCTCAATTTTAAAACTTGGCGGAAAACTTGCTAAAACAGACATTACAATCACGCACCTTGGATACAGTCAGGACGATGAAACAATGCGAAAAAAATATGAAAGAAATTTACGGATTTTACTTGAGGAACTCGAAGAAAACCCAGATGATGCACATACCTGTTACCATATTGGCATAACGAAAACTTTAATTGGAGAACAAGAGGAAGGTATTAAATATCTTAAAAAAGCAATTTCAATTCCGCGCGAGAAATCAAACATTAATGATTCACTGCGCGCATTTATATACAACATCTTTGGAAATTATGAATTCAAAAGGGGTAATTCATCCCAAGCGCTCAATTGGTTCACTGAATCAATAAAACTTGCACCAGTTCAAGTAAGCTCATATTATCATGGCGGGCTCGTGCACTTGAAAGATTCAAATTTCATCCTTGCTAAAAATTTTTTTGAAAAAGCACTGAAAAATCTTCACAGCATTTTAAAGGGGAAACCTTCCGACCTTACTATTGAAGCCTTCATCGAGCCTGGAGATATTCACTTCAAATTAGCTATATGCTACTTTAAACTTGGGAATTATCACAAATTAAACGAAAACCTTGCTGAAATTCTGCCAAATGAGAAACTTTATGAAGCATTTTTAAATTTCCTTGTTGAAGAATATAAAGAGGGGAATAAAAATGTGACGCAAGTTATAAAATATATTTCAAAATTAAAGCCATCATTTCATGTTTTTAAGATTCTTTCAGGGATTTATCAAGTTGAAGGTGAACTTGAAAATGCCGTTGAAAGCTTAAGAAACGCGCTTAAATTTAAAGATGATGACGAGATACGCTACAACCTTGGAACATGTCTCGCTGGGTTGAAAAGGTTTGATGAGTCTATCAAAGTTTTGGTTGATTTTTTAAACCGACGGAATTCCCCATTTTTTGAGAGCGCCCTTAAAGTTTTGGTGCTTTCGTACATTGGTGAAGGCAATTTCTATGATGCTCTTAGTTGCTACAAACTCATACTTGAGCGTAACCCAGAGGATGAAGCTATAAAATTGAGAGTACATTCAATTGCTCAAAAACTTGCTAACCCCCATTGACATTCTTGATTATTAAATTTTGCACAAACTAATGCAGTAATATCTTTGCCGAGATCTTCACTCAATTTTTTAAAGCCTACTTGATAAAAGTGGGATTAGTTTTTAAATTTTAGAAGGAATTAAATTAAGAAGAAGAACGGCTATGAGGAGGGAAATTTTATTACTTCCTTTCTTCATTCTTTTAGCCTTCAATTTCTCATTTTCGCAAAATCCAGAATGGATTAACTATACTGCAGGTAATTACATCTTTTCGCTTGCAATTGAAGGCGATTATATTTGGATTGGCACTACAGGAGGTTTAGTCAAGTTAAACATGCTTACAGGTGAGAAGGTTAATTATAACAGGGGAAATTCAGGCCTGCCGAATAATTATGTTCGGGTGATAGCAATAGATTCACAAGGAAATAAATGGATTGGGACAGATAGAGGACTAGCAAAGTTTGATGGAACAAATTGGACTGTCTATAACACATCAAATTCAGGTCTACCATATCTTTATGTTCGTGCAATAGCAATAGATTCACAGGGGAATAAATGGATTGGGACATGGTGGGGAGGATTAGCGAAGTTTGACGGCGTAAATTGGACTGTTTATTCAGGTTTACCGGATAATCGTGTTAATGCAATCGCAATAGATAGGGAGGGAAACAAATGGTTTGGAACAAGTGGAGGCTTAGCAAAGTTTGACGGCGTAAATTGGACAGTTTATAATACTTCAAACTCGGGTCTGCCAAACAATTGGGTTACTGCGATCGCGATAGATGAACAGGGAAACAAATGGATTGGGACAAATGGGGGATTAGCAAAGTTTGATGGTGTAAATTGGACTGTTTATAAAATTTCGAATTCGGGTCTGCCGAGTAGCATCATTTACGCGATAGCGATAGATTCACAAGGTAACAAATGGATCGGGACAGCATGGGGATTAGCAAGGTTTGATGGAGTGAATTGGACTGTTTATAAAACTTCAAATTCAGGTCTACCAGATGATTGGGTTAATGCAATAGCGATAGATTCTCAGGGAAACAAATGGATTGGGACTTGGGGAGGAGGATTAGCAAAGTTTGATGGTGTAAGTTGGACTATTTATAACACTTCAAATTCGGGTCTGCCAAATCAATATAATACTATTTCTGCGATAGCGATAGATTCAGAGGGTAACAAGTGGATTGGAACATTGTGGGGAGGATTAGTGAAATTTGATGGCGTGAATTGGATTGTTTATAATACTTCAAATTCGGGTATGCCCGATGATGTTGTTACTGTGATAGCGATAGATGAAGAAGGTAACAAATGGATTGGGACAAATGGAGGAGGATTAGTAAAGTTTGATGGCCTAAATTGGACAGTTTATAAAACATCAAATTCTGGTCTGCCAAGTAATTATGTTTCAGCAATAGCAATAGATAAGCAAGGAAATAAATGGATTGGAACTCGGGGAGGTTTGGAAATAAAAGGAAGAGGATTAGCAAAGTTTGATGGTGTAAACTGGACTGTTTATAATACATCAAATTCGGGCCTGCCAGATGATTGGGTTGAGGCGATAGCTGTAGATTCTTATGGAAACAAGTGGATCGGGACAGCATGGGGATTAGCAAGGTTTGACGGAGTAAGGTGGAGAGTTTATAATACTTCAAATTCTGGTTTGCCAAGTAATGTTATTCGAGCAATAGCAATAGATAGATGGGGGAACAAATGGATTGGGACAAACAAAGGATTGGTGAAGTTCGATGGCGTAAATTGGACTGTTTATAATACTTCAAATTCAGGTTTGCCAAGCGACGATGTTACTGTGGTAGCGATAGACAAACAGGGTAACAAATGGATTGGGACATGGTGGGGAGGATTAGCAAAGTTTGATGGGGTAAACTGGACTGTCTATAATACTTCAAATTCAGGTCTACCGGGTGATTATGTTCTTGCGATAGCTATAGATTCTGCGGGTAACAGATGGATTGGAACATATGAAGGAGGATTAGGAGTATATCGTGGTGGTGAGGGGGAAGGCGAGAAAGAAGAGAAAATAATACCGAGGGAATTTTCGCTTTATCAAAATTATCCGAATCCCTTCAATTTAGAGACTGTGATTGAGTTTGACATACCTGAGGTTACAGATGTTAAGCTTGAGGTATATGATGTTTTGGGTAGGAAGGTTAAGACAATTCTTGATGATAGGTTAGAGGTTGGAAGGTATCGTGTTAGGTTTAATGGTAGTGGTTTGTCAAGCGGGGTATATTTTTACAGGTTAGAGGCTGGTAAATATGTGGGTGTTAAGAAGATGGTGTTGGTAAAGTAGGGGCATTTCGTGAAATGCTTGCAAGGCAAACTTTGTAGTACATTCACACTCCATTCAATGATGATGAGTTTTGAGCAAGTTCTAATTTCTCTTTTATCATCTTTAGAGCGAATTTTGGTTCGTCCTACATAAAACAATATATCAGAAAAAATTTTGCTTGTCAAGGGTTGGGAATTTGGGGGTGGTTTAAAGCTTGCTTCTTTAACTTTATATTTTTAATCTCTTGGGGGTTAAAAGGTAAGGGTTCCCCCTTGCTGGTTGATGTTTGCACCGGCTAAAAGGGTGGTTTCAAGCTTTTAGCAGATGGTAGTTTACAAGGAAAATCACAAGTATGCGTTGATGGCCCTTAAGAAAGATCTTAACATGGAATTTCTCGCAACTTTCTCTACCAACGATAGGATTAACATGCTTTGACCATTGTCAGCTGGGCTCAAAGGTTTTGCGATAGGAAGTCAATCCGCTGATAGTAATAACTTCAATTTTACCTTTTTCAAATGGACGACGTGTTTCTTCAGGGCGATCAAAGGTTTTCCCGCAATTTTATTCATAATAATGTTTATCACCTTGCTCAATTTGTTACTAATAAAAACTTTCGTTACATTGCAACACCAAATATTTAATAAATAAAGATAGGGAGGTAATAACAATATGGGTCCAGAAAAACAACCACAGGAGTTAACCATGCTTATCGATAAACTTGTTGGAACATGGGATGTTGAAATGACTGTTAAATTGGTTGATGGCGCAATCCTTAGGGGTAAGGGAAAACTGAAAGCCCAAGAGATAGTTGATGGCTTTGGGGTTCGCACTGAGATGGACCTTGATGTTGAAGGTTTGGGCAAATATGTAGAACAGGATCTTTGGGGTTATCAGCGCTGGGAGAAAAAGGTTCACCTTTACTCCATTACTACGACAGCAGCGGTCCATGACCACGCAGGTAATTGGAAAGATGATAATACTCTCGTCTTTCATTGGGAAGGTTTAAATGAGGGAAAACCATCAGCTGAAGACTTAACTTTAAAATGGGTCTCTGCTGACGAAATCACCGGCCATGAAGTAGACATAGCTAACGGCGAAGTTGAGATGGAAATTGATTATATCTTCAAAAGAAAATAATTGATTTATCTAGTTTCTTTTTCAGGAAGAAAAATGTGCATCCTGCAAAAGCATACTGCAGTTGATTATTTTCGACTGTTTATATTTTCACTTTTCTCAGCCTCAAGGAATTCGCCACAACTGATACAGAGCTGAAGCTCATAGCAGCGGCTGCAAATACAGGGCTTAGAAGTATTCCAAAGAACGGGTAAAGAACACCTGCAGCAATTGGGACTCCAAGGGTATTATAGATAAAAGCCCAAAAGAGGTTCTGTTTTATATTTCGCATCGTTGCCTTACTGAGTCTCCTTGCCCTGACAATTCCCCTGAGGTCACCCTTTACAAGTGTTATGCCTGCGCTTTCCATGGCTACATCTGTGCCAGTTCCCATTGCTATGCCTACATGAGCTTGGGCTAATGCTGGCGCATCATTAATGCCATCCCCAGCCATTGCAACAATTCGTCCTTCTCTTTGAAGTTTTTTAACAACTTCAGATTTTTGGTCAGGCAAAACCTCTGCAATCACCTCATCGATATTGAGTTTCCTTGCCACCGCCTCTGCCGTAATGCGGTTGTCCCCTGTAAGCATAACTATACGTATGCCTTCTTTATGGAGCGCATCAATTGCCTCTGGGGTAGATTCTTTTATCGGGTCTGCAACGCCAAGAAGTCCAATCACCTTACCATCAACAGCAACAAACATCACCGTTTGCCCCTCGGCGCGCATCTCATCAGCTTTTGTTAAGACTTCAGCAGGGTCAATACCCATATCATCAAGGAGTTTTTTGTTTCCAAGTGTAACTTCATGTCCATCAATTCTACCTGTCACACCTTTACCTGTGATGGATTTAAAATTCTTAACATCATTGAGCTTTACACCTCTTTCCTCAGCAGCCTTTACAATTGCCTCCGCAAGGGGATGTTCACTTCCCCGTTCAAGGCTCGCTGAAAAATAAAGTATTCTTTCTTCATCAAACCCATGAAATGAAACTATCTTCACAAGTCTCGGCTTGCCAACAGTAAGAGTCCCCGTCTTATCAACAACGAGTGTATCTATCTTTCTCATTAACTCTATGACCTCCGCATTTTTAAATAACACCCCTGCTAAAGCACCCTTCCCCATTGCAACCATTATAGACATTGGTGTTGCAAGTCCGAGTGCACAGGGGCAGGCAATGATTAATACAGCTACTGCATTGATGATTGCATGTGCTATTTTAGGTTCAGGTCCAAACCATGCCCAAACGATAAATGTTAAAATTGCTACAGCAACGACTATTTGGACAAAGTAGGCTGCCACGACATCCGCTAATTTCTGTATAGGTGCTTTGCTTCTCTGCGCCTCTGCAACCATACGAACAATTTGTGAAAGCAGA
Organism: Candidatus Kryptonium thompsonii; assembly: GCA_001442925.1. Taxonomy (GTDB): domain Bacteria; phylum Bacteroidota; class Ignavibacteria; order Kryptoniales; family Kryptoniaceae; genus Kryptonium; species Kryptonium thompsonii. The sequence goes on along the minus strand of LDXX01000006.1, from coordinate 228,527 downwards.
GTATCTGCTCCAACCTTTTCAGCCCTTATTATCAACATACCTGTCCCATTTATAGTTGCACCAATCACCCGATCCCCCTTTTGTTTCTCAACCGGGATAGGTTCTCCAGTAACCATTGATTCATCAACGGAGCTTGCCCCTTCAACGACAATTCCATCAACAGGTATTTTCTCTCCCGGGCGAACACGAAGCAAGTCCCCTATCTTTACATACTCAATTGGGATATCCTCTTCTATACTGTCTCTTATCCTTCGTGCTGTCTTTGGTGCAAGTCCAAGGAGCATCTTGATTGCAGCGCCTGTTTTACTTCTTGCCTTCAGTTCAAGAACCTGGCCCAGAAGCACGAGAGTCACGATAACTGCTGCAGCTTCAAAATATACGCCGACTTCACCATTCTTCCTAAAGGAGGCTGGGAATATATCGGGGAGAAGCGATGCGACAACACTATAAATGTAGGCTACACTTACGCCGAGTCCTATCAATGTGAACATGTTAAGGTTGCGGTTTATAATAGATTGCCAGAATCGCACAAAGAATGGCCATCCAGCCCACAGAACGACAGGTGTTGCGAGGAAGAGTTCTATCCATTTTAGGAGTTCATGAGGAAGGAGTGTTCTTAGTGGAAGCAAAGGAATATAATCGCTCATAGCAATAAAGATTAACGGGATTGTGAGAATCACACCAACCTTAAATCGTCTTGTCATATCAATTAGTTCAGGATTTTCCTCTTCTTCCATGGAAATTGTCCTCGGTTCAAGTGTCATTCCGCAGATGGGGCAACTTCCAGGGGAATCCCCAACAATTTCAGGATGCATTGGGCATGTCCATTTGGTCTTACTACTAGCGAGAGGAGTTACAGGTTCAAGTGCCATTCCACATTTCGGGCAGGAGCCTGGCTCTTCTTGTTTTATCTCAGGGTGCATAGGGCAGGTGTAAATTACACCCGTTTTTAAAGGCTCTGGAGCCTTTCCCACAAGAAAAACATCTGGGTTGCTATCAAACTTATTCTTGCAATGTGTTGAGCAGAAGTAATAGGTAACGCCTTTATATGTTGATGTGGCAACGGCTCCACTGTCTTCTATTGTCATCTTACAGACAAGGTCTGTGACTTTCATCTCTCCCTCCCAATCGTTGTTTTGAAAGGACATTATGGTTCAGAAATAATTTACTATGAAAAATACTAATGTCAAATTTTTCTCAACTTATCTTTAGTGATAAATGCATAAATTGCCATTGCATATGGGATATAATTTTTAGGTTTATCGTTCTGTGTAAGAGTTTTGATCTTTTTTAATCGATCCCTACAAAAAATTTGCTTGTCGAGGTTCAAATTTCGCAATAGTTGGTGATTTTGAGGTTGGGGTTGGTTTTGAGGTGAAGCTATAATAGCAGAAGGCGGAGCATGTAAGCTCCGCCAAAGGCAGATGGTGAAAACTTTAACAACCTCAGCTTGATTGTAACAACCGGGTTAACACTTTGGTTTGCGATGGAGCTTTAGCGTCGTTTATTGCAGGCGGTTGTTAGGCAAGCCGGATTCACGGCACGGGAATGATGCCGTAGCCCTTCGCCTGGTAGCCCCCAAGCGAGTTGAATGTGTTGGCTACAACCTTCACCTCAGGGAGAAAGCTCTTGGGGTCAAGATTGAGCACTTGGACTGCAAAATAGCAAGCTTCTATCTTTGCACCTCCCTTCTTCAGGTCAGCCACCAGTTCTGCAATTTGTTTCTGTTCCTCTGGAGCGTCGGCACCGGACTTCTGAATGAGCTTGAGTGCAGGGCCACGAAAGGTGAGTACCAGATCCGGTTTCACCTTTGCTGCTATCGCTCGATCGCGCGCATCAACGATTGCCTTAAGGTACAAAACCAGCATCTTTGGCTCACTGATGGCGCTGATGTCATAGACAATCTTCAGCGTCTTGACATCCTTAAGCGCATCTGCATCATTCGGTCCCTCCTTGGCTTGCTGGGCGTATCCAACCCATAGAACGCCAACCAAAGTGGCAAGCAGCAGCAAAAATATATAGCCAAGTTTTTGTGATCCGCGTTTCATGACCAAATCCTCCTTTTATTTAATTTTGTTTTTAGTTCATGGATAACTGCGTTACTTCGCCAACTTTATCCACGCTCGCAGTGTAGAAAATAAATCCGTAAAAAGCAAATTAAAGTTTAAATTCCAGACCAACTCAATGCCCACCCTATCCCTCAATCCTGACGCTGGGATATTAAAAACTAAACAGAGTAAGTTAGCATTTACAATGTGTTAAGAGTTGTCGGGACCTGTTGCTCATCGCAGTGCTCTATCTCTATAGTTATATGAGCTAATTCCTTGATCCCTTTCAATCTATTTTTATAAGCATTTGTTGGATAGGGATTTTTTGCAACAATACTTAAAATACAAGCATATTTGTTCTGAGCAACCCTCCAAAGATGCAAATCACTAATTTTACTATCGCCATCAGATTCTATTATTTCTGTTATTTTTTTAGAGAGCATAGGATCCATTCCCCTATCTAATAAAATAACAGAAGTATCCTTGAGAAGCATAAATGTCCATCTAAATATTAAGAATGAAGCAATTATTCCAACAAATGGGTCAAGCCAGTTCCAGTGATAATATTTCGCTCCAAGTAGTGCTATAATGGCAAATACAGATGTCAAGGCATCCGCAATGACATGAAGTTATGCTGATTGTAGATTAAGGTCTTTTTCATGATGATGGTGATGTTCTTGGTCATTATGACGGTGGTGTCCATGACCATATTGCAATATTAATGCGCTGACTATATTCACAATTAAACCAACAGTTGCAACCATCAATGCATAATCATAGCTTATTTCCATTGGCTTGAAAATTCGCTCGATTGATACCCCTAAAACGAATAAACCGACCACTCCCAAAAGGATTGCGCTTGTATAAGCTCCCAATATTTCGAGTTTCCAAGTGCCGAAGGTAAATTTTTTATCATTCGCATATTTTCTCGCAAGAACGTATGCAACTAAAGAAATGCTTAACGCAGTCGCATGTGTGCTCATATGCCATCCATCAGCGAACAGTGCCATAGAATTATAGATCCAACCAGCTATAATTTCAACCAGCATTGTAGATAATGTTAAAAGGACAACAAAAAATGTTCTCCGTTCGGTGGATTTTTTCTCCTGATTGAAGTTGTGGTGATGCTGCCATCGTTGTATTTCCGTTAGGTGCATAGTTTGCCTCTTTCTTTTTTATCATTAAATATAAAACTTTTCCTGAGTCCGCGCAAGCCGATGCGCTCACTTCTTTTGTTACGCGTAGCCCATTAACCACCGCCAAAAGTTCCGAGACCTCACGAAGAAAAACAGCAGAGATTTTGACGCATACTTTACCTACCTTTTCAACAAATAACTATAGCCAACCTGATCAAATTTTGGAAACGACCCTCGATAACAACGCTATCATCGGTGAGAATCCAAAAGGAAACATCGAGTTCAAAACTCCTGCGGTAGAAAATGAGTCCCTTGCCAGTAGTGTTTGTCAGTGTGAAGTTGACATTGAAGTTCTCCCCTGGATGGAATTAGTTTTTTCTCCTCTAACTTGTGCAAATGGCAGATAAAAGAAGTCTGCTGCATAAGTAATCTTATCACTGGAAAAGTTTCATTTTTTCATCCATTCAAAAAACCATGGCAAGTTTGTAATCAAGGGAGAACCTGTGATAAGCCAGTAAATAAGGACTGAAAAAATAAATATTCCAATAATAAAAGATAAAGCACCAAGTCCTAAAAAAATAAAGCTGCTCGTCCTAATACCTGGTTCAAGTACAGCTATATTCGGATCTTCAGGGTTATAATAAACAGTAACAGGCATCCCGACAGTATACTTACTTGCCCTCTTTCTTGCAGAAGATGGAAAAGCAAAACCCCGTGCAGGTCCAAAGTGAATCGCATCTGATAAATAGGTGACGCCATCTACTGAGTATTCATAAGATATATCAGGAAAATAGAAGGTGCCTTCACTATCGCTAACTTTTTTAATTCCTGAAAATGTTATCTTTCCTGTTGTAGTAGGCCAGGATTTACTTGCCCTTCCCCTTCGTATATCACGGAGTGAAAATAAAAATGCCCATGCTCCCGCGATCAAAAAGCTGGAAGACATAATAAAGCCGAAGATAGCCACAGTTATTGGCATTTCAGAGTTTTCCATCTCACTACCCTTCCTTTATTTTTGCCCTCAAAAGGTGGGATGAAGTTTTTTCAAGAACAATGATATGATATTTCGGGTTCTCAGGATCAATGAGGATGTTTATTTCATTCCCCACCACAAGTCCATATGCTTCCCTCTCTGAAAGCTCATAACCTTTCCCTTTATATAGCCTTCCATAGGCATCCCTATATTCATAATACAACCTCCTCTCGCCAGGTGATTCTATTATTTTAGTTATAGTCCCTTTTACAGGAACACCTGTAGTCCGAATCCTCTGGCACTTCTTTTCACTTATTATCATGAATATTCCAGCTGCAATGAAAAGTAATCCAAATGATGTAATTACAATACCCTTTATAAAACTATCATAGAAACGCCCCCAGTAATTTCCCTTGGAAAGATAAGATAAAAGGCTGTAATACAGCTCATAACCACCGTATAATAAAAATCCACCTCCTGTCAAGAAAAGCGAACCACCAAACAGAAAAATTCTTTTCATGGTGTGGACCCGGAATTTATCTTTCGTGTAAATTCTGATATAAAGTAGAAATTTTTTCGATTTTTGTCAAGGGGGCATTTTTAAATTCAATTTCCATACTTGTTGTGAGTTGCTTATCAATAAGTTGCACAAATAAAACACGATTCATCAATTTGTGCATTTTGTTCCCATTTATACTCGGGACGGATGAAGGTGGCAATTGTGAATTGCTCGCACAAATTTGTATTTATTTTGTTTTGATTATTAAATTAATTACTGAAGTTGGGCGCTTAGCTCAGTTGGTCCAGAGCGCTACCTTCACACGGTAGAGGTCGCAGGTTCGAATCCTGCAGCGCCCACAAAATTATTTTAAGTGGGGTCATCCGACGAGGCATTAAATTCGCGATTTCGCAGTTGATTTAAAAAATTAATTTTGTTAGATTATTTTGAAAACTAAAATGGAACGAAATGAGCGTTGCTGAAATCCTGAAAAAGGCGCGCGAGGATCGGAATTTAACCCTTAAAGATATCTCAAAAAAGACAAGGATAAGCGAGAAATTACTTGAAAAGATAGAGGCGGGGGTTTATGATTTCGCTCCTGAACCATATGTTAGAGCCTTCGTCAGAAGCTATGCAAAAGCAGTTGGGCTAAATCCAGATGAAATTATAAAAGAATATGAAAAGGAACTTGTTTCTTTAAAACCTGCCGTTGAAAAAAGAGAAACACCAAAGATTAAGCTTGACCTTGCTTCTTTTATCTCCGAAAATGCCTTATGGCTGGTTGGTGCGCTCATTATAACATTCATAGCTTTGTTCATTTTCATTGGTGTTGAAGAAGAAAAGAAACCAGTTGAAAAGAAAAGCTTTGAAACAGCGGTTGAAGAAATTTCAAAACTTGAAACTACTAAAACTATAGAACAAAAAGCAAATATAGAAATTGACAGTCTCGATTTGAAAGTAACCGCAACTGATTCCGTATGGTTCAGCGTTATAATTGATAGTTTTCAGGTAAAAGAGTTCTTAATGTCTCCGGGCTCAAGTTTAAGATTAAAAGCGAAAAACAGTTTCAATTTCACTATCGGAAATGCCGGCGGGATAAAATTTACTCTTAACGGACACGAACTTGAATCTTTGGGTGAAAAAGGGGTGGTGATAAGAAATTACATTATTGATAGAGAAAAATTAAAGTCGCTTCTATCTCAAAGGTAAAACAAAATCCCCCTCACAGACATGAGGCACATTGACCCGAAAATCATTGAAAGAATTGAGCAGTTAAGAAAAGAAATAAGGGAACATGATTACAGGTATTATGTCCTTGCAGAACCTATAATTTCCGACTTTGAATACGATATGTTGATGAGGGAGTTAATTGAGCTTGAGAAGCAATATCCAGAACTTATAACCCCGGACTCACCAACGCAGAGAGTAGGTGGGCAACCAACAAAGGAGTTTCCAACTGTCACGCATCCGAGCCCAATGTTAAGTTTAAATAATGCCTTCACAATTGAGGAAATAAAAGATTTTGATAGAAGAGTTTCAGAATTACTTGAGGGTGAAAAATATAAATATGTTGCTGAGTTAAAATTTGATGGTGTTGCTGTAAGATTGAAATATGAAAATGGAATCCTTGTTCTTGGGGCAACTCGAGGAGATGGAATTCAAGGCGACGATATCACAAATAACATAAAGACGATCTGCTCAATTCCATTGCGATTGATGAACCCAGATGAAAAATTTTTAAACATTGAGGTTCGTGGAGAAGTTTACATGAATAAAATTGATTTTGAAAAGTTAAATGAGGAACGAGAACGACTTGGTGAAAAAATTTTTGCAAATCCACGCAATGCGACCGCTGGAACTTTAAAACTTCAAGATCCAACTCTTGTTGCACAAAGACCATTAAGATTTTTTGCTTATTACTTATCAGCTGAGGGGATTGAACTTACAAGTCACTATGAAAACTTGCAAACTTTAAAAAAACTTGGTTTCCCTGTTTGTGAACATATCAAGCTTTGCGAAAACATAGATGAGGTTATTGATTTCTGGAAATACTGGGAAGAGCACAGAGATGATTTGCCATATGAAATTGACGGCGTTGTTGTTAAAGTTGATTCAATTCGTCAGCAGGAAATTCTCGGTGCGATAGCTAAAAGCCCAAGGTGGGCAATTGCTTTCAAGTTCACTCCAAGACAAGCGCAAACTAAACTTCTTGGGATCACGCTTCAAGTCGGAAGGGTCGGAACTATCACCCCAGTCGCTGAACTTCAACCTGTTCCACTTGGTGGTGTAACTATAACAAGGGCAACGCTTCATAACGAGGACTACATCAAAGAAAAAGACATAAGGGTTGGCGACACTGTAATAGTTGAGCGAAGTGGTGAGGTGATCCCAAAGATCGTAGGAGTTGTACTTGAAAAGCGCCCACCAGATGCGGTTCCATTTGAATTTCCTAAAACATGTCCTGCATGCGGCGGACCGATTGAAAGACCAGCTGGTGAAGCAAATTATTATTGCGAAAATCCAGAATGCCCAGCTCAGGTAAGAGCCAGAATTGAACACTTCGCATCAAGGGGAGCAATGGATATTGAAGGGCTTGGCGAGGCAATTGTTGATAAACTTGTCACTCTTGGTTTTTTGAAAAATTATGCCGACATTTATGAGCTCTATAAACACAAAGCGAAGCTTGTAAAGATCGAGGGATTTGGCGAGAAAAGTGTGCAAAATTTGTTAAATTCAATTGAAAACAGCAAAAAGCAGCCATTTCACCGCGTTCTTTACGCCCTTGGAATAAGGTATGTCGGTTCCGAAACAGCAAAACTTCTCGCTGACGCTTTCGATTCAATTGATGAACTTATTAAAGCGACACCTTCACAGATAGAGTCTGTTTACGGAATCGGACCGAGAATAGCCGAAAGCGTTTACAAATTTTTCCACGATCAGCGAAATCTTGAGCTACTGGAAAGACTAAGAAATGCAGGATTGAATTTCGAGGTTAAACCTGAGGAAAAGGCTAAGAAGAAACTTGCTGGTAAAACATTTGTCTTCACAGGAACTTTGAAGAACTTCACTCGTGAAGAAGCGAAGGAAAAGGTTGAAGAATTGGGTGGAAAAGTGAGCAATAGCGTAAGCAGAAAAACTGATTATGTCGTTGTTGGTGAGAACCCCGGTTCAAAATATGATAAAGCAAGGCAACTGGGCGTTAAAATAATAACCGAAGAAGAATTTCTCGAACTTATTAAATAAAAATGGAGCAAAAAATGCATAGAAATTTATTTTTGATTCTTGTCATCATAATAGGTAATTCTTTGTTTTCGCAAACTTTGCCTGGGAAATTTGGATTTGGTGCGGATCTTGGCGTTTCCATCTTTCAGGGGCAATCAAAGCCAGATGTTCAACCTATAGGGGATGCAAAAGTAAGGTTGGGAATTTTTGATTTCTTTTCAGTTGTTGGAAAATTTTCTGGTGGATGGGTTGGATTCAAGGATAAAAATACTAACTTAAGAAACTGGTCTACAGTTATAGCGGGTGAATTGCAGGGTGAATTTCACATAGTTCCAAGAAGTAGATCAGACGCATACTTTTTCATCTCAGCTGGGATGATTCACTACCAACCCAATATACCTACTTATATGGGTAAAAACACGCCAACAGTTGGATTTGGGCTTGGATTGAATATGTATGTAAAGCATTTCCTTTCGATTGATTTTTCAACATCTTACAACTTAACAACGAGAGGCGACTTTGATGGGAATCCTTCAACCAAGGATAAAGATGGATTTATCACTTTGAAGGTTGGGCTTTCATATTACTTTTATGATAAAGAATATGTTCGTCAGGCATACATAAGGGGCAGAAGATCAAAGTGACAAGTTTAAAATGTTAAAAGACATCCTTCAAAAGACAATTATTTCATTTGCGAAATTAAGAAGTGAAGTTAAAGGGAGGAAAATTGTTAATTTCACGCAAGCATTTCAAAGGGCAAGATACATTGTCGTCATAATGCCAAGGAAGATCGAGCAGTTCCTGATTGCCTACGAGATGCTTAAAGATATCCCAAGCAGATATAATATAACCGTTATAGCCACATCGGATTTTAAAGAATATTTCACGATAAAGAGATATCGCTATATTGAAGTTGGGCAGGACAATATTTCAATTTTTGGATTGCCCAAGAAAAACTTTGTTAAAAAACTTGTTTTGTTCAGGTATGACATTGCAATTGATATGAGTTTTGAATTTGATCTTTTCAATGCTTGGCTTTGTCAAGAGCTCAATGCTGGAATAAAGATTGGTTTCAAGCGCGACAACGCAGATTTATTCTATAATTTTCAGCTTGCTCTAAGCAGAAACATAGATTTAAAATCGGCTTACTCAGGGATAATCAACACTTTAAGTATTTTTTAATTCAAAGTTTTTGATGTATGAATTTTGAGATACTAAAACCAGATAAAAACACGATAATATTTAAACTTCGCGAAAAGAAGCTCGATGCGACGCTCTCACCCGAATTAAAAGCTGAATTTCTCGCTCTATGCCAGAGTAATGTAAAGAGGTTAATAATTGATTTATCACAGGTTGAATACTGTGATAGTTCTGGTTTAAGTTCGCTTTTATTTTGTGAAAGAAGGATGCGGGAAAATAAGGGCGATGTTACCCTTGTCGGCGTCACTGATAAAGTTTTAAGCTTAATGAAAATAGCAAGGCTCGATCCACTTTTTAAAATTGCCCCTTCTATAGATGAGGCGCTCGATTCAAAAACAAAAAAGTAAACTAAATGAACTTTGGTTTAATTGATTGGTTAATCGTAGTTCTTTACCTTCTCGGGGTTCTTATCTTCGGGATAATTTCGGGCGGAAAGCAAAGGAACACACTTGATTATTTTCTCGGAGCGAGGCAAGTCCCATGGCTTGCAGTTTGCTTTGCAGTTGTCGCAACAGAGACGAGCGCGTTGACATTTTTAAGCATTCCTGGGGTTGCATATGCAACGAATTTAAATTTCCTACAGTTAACCTTTGGTTACATCTTGGGCAGAATCGCTGTAAGTTTTCTTCTTTTGCCAGCTTATTACCGCGGTGAGCTTGCGACGGCATATCAATTTTTAGGAATAAGGTTTGGGCGAAAGGTTAGAAATTTTGCATCAATTGTTTTTATGTTAACGCGCCTTGCGGCTGATGGCGTTAGATTATTTACAACGGCTATACCCCTTGCGGTGATTTTGAAAAATTCCGCTCAGTTCGCAGGATGGTCAGATACGCAAATTTATATAACTTCAATTACTGTCATCTCTGTTATCACATTCCTTTACACATTCATCGGCGGGGTAAGAGCGGTCATATGGATGGATGTTGTTCAAATGTTTATCTACATTGGCGGTGCTATTGCAGCAATTATCGTTCTTGGGAGCAAGATAGATGGTGGAATTTCACAAGTGATTAGCTTTTCAGCGGAGAAATTTAAAATTATAAACTGGGGATTTGATAAGCCGCTAAAAGAATTTTTTAATCAACCATACACTTTATTTGCAAGTTTAATTGGCGGTGCATTTCTTTCGATGGCTTCACATGGAACGGATCAACTCATCGTTCAACGACTTCTTACAACTGACTCGGTAAAAAACAGTCAGAAAGCCCTTATAACAACTGGATTTATAGTGGCGGTTCAGTTTTTCATCTTTTTATTCATTGGATTGATGCTTTACACTTTCTACAATGGGACAAAAATGAATCCAAATGAAGTCTTTGCGGACTTCATTGTAAAATATATCCCTTCTGGGATCTCAGGTTTAATAATTGCTGGGCTCTTTGCAGCTGCGATGTCAACGCTTGCAGGCTCAATGAGTTCGCTTGCATCCTCAGCAATGATCGACATTTATAAACCATATTTTGGTAAAAATCAAGACGAAAGAAATGAGCTAATCATTTCAAGAATTATAACTGCTGTATGGGCTGTTCTTCTTGTTGGCTCGGCGATATTCTTTATGAGAACAGAAAAAACCGTCGTTGAACTTGCCTTAAGCATTGCCTCATTTACATATGGTGGATTGCTTGGGACATTTCTTCTTGGGGTTCTGTTCAAAAAGGTTGACGAAACAAGCGCACTCGTTGGATTTATAGCTGGAATCCTTGCGATGGTTTATGTCATTTTGAATACGAAAATTGCTTGGACATGGCATACTTTCATTGGAGCTGGAACGACTATAATTTTTGGTAACTTGGTTCAAATGCTGAGAAGTCATAAGTAGTTTGAACTTTGGGATAAAAAATTTTTAAATTTGTGAAAAAAGTTAAAAATAAATCTTGGAGGGAAAAATGAAATTGCCTCGCTTTAAAAATGAACCTTTTACCGATTTCTCGAAACCTGAGAATCGCAAAAAGATGGAAAAAGCTCTCGCAAAAGTTGAGAGCGAACTTGGAAAAGAATACGATATCATAATCGGTGGTGAAAGGATCAAAACCAATGAGAAGTTTTACTCTTATAATCCGTCGAAGAAAGATCAAATCGTTGGTATTCTACAAAAAGGTAATGCTGAACTTGCAAACAAAGCAATCGAGGTAGCAAATGAAGCCTTCAAAGAATGGAGCATGACTAAACCTGAATATAGAGCAAAAATTATGTTAAAAGCTGCGCAGCTATTGCGTAAAAGAAAATTTAAATTTGCAGCATGGCAAGTTTTTGAGGTTGGGAAAAATTGGGCTGAAGCTGACGCTGATGTAGCTGAGGCAATTGATTATCTTGAATATTACACCCGCTGGATGCTTCACTATGCGAAAGGGGCCCCAGTTGTCAAATATCCAGGCGAAAAGAATGAAATGGTTTACATTCCGCTTGGCGCAGGTGCTGTGATCCCACCATGGAACTTTCCGCTTGCAATTTTGCTTGGAATGACGGTTGGAGCTCTTGTGACTGGAAACACAGTTGTACTAAAGCCATCGAGCGATTCACCAGTCATTGGAGCAAAGTTTTACGAGTTGATGAAAGAAGCAGGACTTCCCGATGGTGTTCTTAATTTTATCACTGGTCCTGGTTCAAGCGTTGGCGATACATTAGTTGCACATCCAAAGACAAGATTTGTAGCTTTCACGGGTTCAAAAGAAGTTGGAATCCATATATATGAACTCGCTTCAAAAGTTCAACCTGGACAAAAATGGCTCAAGCGCGTAATCGCTGAAATGGGCGGAAAAGATGCAATAATTGTTGATAATGAAGCAGACCTTGACGCAGCAGTTAAAGGAGTTGTGGTTTCAGCATTTGGCTATCAAGGTCAAAAGTGTTCTGCCTGTTCAAGAGCGATCGTTGTTGAAAGCGTCTATGATAAATTTGTTGAAAAACTCGTTGCTGAAACCGAAAAACTTGAAATAGGACCTGCTAAAGAAAATTATCCAGTCGGACCTGTAATAAATGCAGGAGCTCAACAGAAAATCCTTTCATACATTGAAATTGGAAAATCCGAAGGTAAATTATTGACAGGTGGAGAAGCGGTACGCCAAGATGAAGGTTATTACATTAAGCCAACAATCTTCGCTGATGTTGATCCTCATGCGCGAATTGCTCAAGAAGAAATTTTCGGTCCCGTGCTTGCAGTTATAAAAGCAAAAGATTTTGACCATGCAATTGAAATTGCAAATGACACTGAATATGGTTTGACGGGCTCAGTTTATACAAAGAATCGAAAGAAAATCGAAAAAGCAAAGAAACTTTTCCATGTTGGTAATCTTTACATAAATCGCAAATGCACAGGCGCAATTGTCGGCGTGCATCCTTTTGGCGGATTCAATATGAGCGGAACTGATTCAAAAGCTGGTGGTCCTGATTATCTCTTGCTCTTTTTGCAAGGAAAAGCAATATCTGAAAAAATCAAATGAGTTAAAAACAAAAACCGCACTTAAATGAAAATACACGAATATCAAGCAAAGGAAATCCTGAAAAAATTCGGCGTTGCCGTTCCCAAAGGTCGCGTCGCCTTCACACCTGAGGAAGCCGTTGAAGTGGCAAAAGAAATAGGTGGCAATGTCTGGGTTGTAAAAGCCCAAATTCATGCGGGTGGAAGAGGGAAAGCAGGCGGGATAAAACTCGCAAGAAGTTACGATGAAGTTTACGAACACGCGAAAAATATGCTTGGAGCAAAGCTTGTAACATATCAAACAGGTCCAGAAGGAAAAATCGTTAAAAAGGTTCTTGTTGAACAAGGTTTAAGCATTCAAAAGGAACTTTATGTTGGTATAACGCTTGACAGAAGCACTTCAAGAAATGTTGTCATGGTATCAAGCGAGGGTGGAGTTGAAATCGAGCAAATCGCTGCTGAAAGTCCTGAAAAAATTTTAAAAGAGTATGTCGACCCTAAAGTCGGATTCATGCCATACCAGGCGAGAAGACTTGCATTTGGGCTTGGACTTGATGGTGAGGCGTTTAAAAATGCGGTCAAATTTCTTCTCGCCCTTTACAAAGCTTATGAAGAAACTGACGCTTCACTTGCTGAAATTAACCCACTCGTACTTACAACGGATGGACAGGTTCTCGCCCTCGATGCAAAGATGAACTTTGATGACAACGCGTTATTCAGGCATCCAGAAATAGTTGAAATGAGAGATATCGATGAAGAGGACCCACTTGAAGTTGAAGCATCGAAATACAATCTCAACTATATTCGTTTGAAGGGAAACGTTGGATGTATGGTCAATGGTGCAGGTCTTGCGATGGCAACGATGGACTTGATAAAACTTGCTGGTGGAGAACCAGCAAACTTTCTTGATGTTGGAGGCGGTGCAAAAGCAGAAACAGTTGAACAAGGATTTAGGATAATTCTTTCCGACCCAAATGTTAAAGCAATACTCATAAACATATTCGGTGGAATTGTTCGATGCGATCGCGTCGCACAAGGAGTCGTTGAAGCTGCACGAAAGGTTGGTGTAAATGTTCCTGTGGTTGTGCGACTTGAGGGGACAAACGCAGAGGAAGGAGCTAAAATTTTGAAAGAATCTGGTCTTAATTTTATCGTTGCAAATGGCTTTAAAGATGCAGCTGAGAAAGTCGTCAATGTCTTAAAAGAGCTTGGAATCAATTAAGCAAAAATTTGGGAGGGTATCAATGCCCTCCCTTTTTAAAAACTTTAAATTACGCTTTTAAGAAATGCCCAAAAAGCTTATAACTGAAAAAACAGTCGTTGATTTTTTCAATCAGGGGAAAACGGAAATTGAAATTGATAAAAATACGATTGTAACACCTTCGGCAAGGGACAAAGCTCTTCAACTCAAAGTTAAGTTTATAGAAAAGCAAGAAACAGCTCAAAAACTTAATTATCCATTAAAGCCTGAGCCAAAAGCAGATGGTAAGAAAATCGTCGCAATTGCAAGCGACCATGCTGGTTTCAAACTGAAAGAAGAATTAAAAAAATTCATTTCAGATCTTGGTTACTCAGTTCTTGATTTAGGAACAAATTCAGAAACACCGGTTGATTATCCCGACTTCGCATATGCGGTGGCTTATGCGCTTGTATCGGGAAAAGCATGGCGTGGAATAGTAATCGACGGCACAGGCGTTGCATCGTCAATAGTTGCGAATAAGGTTCCGGGTATAAGAGCAGCATGTTGTCACAACGAGTTTATTGCAAGAATCAGCCGAGAGCATAATGATGCGAACATTCTCACCATCGGGGCAAGGGTAATTGGAAACGAGCTTGCAAAAGAGATAACAAAAACTTTTCTTGAAACAAATTTTGGTGGTGGAAGACATTTACAAAGGTTAAACAAAATTGTTGAAATCGAGAAAAAATATCTAAAGCAAAAATGAACTTTTAAAAATGCCAAAAGCAATTGGAAATCCGATAAAGAAGGATAAAGCCTTCTTTGAGAATGAAGATAACATGAAAAATTTGTTAAGAATTTTAAACGCGAAGGCTGAACAGATAAAACTCGGTGGCGGTAAGGACGCGATCGAAAAACATCATAAAAGGGGGAAATTAACCGCAAGGGAACGAATTCAAAAACTTATCGATCCGGGAAGCGAATTTCTTGAAATTGGTTTATTCGCTGCCTATGGAATGTACGAAGAATACGGTGGTGCACCATCAGCTGGAGTTGTGGTCGGGATTGGAAAAATTCACGGACGTGATGTCGTAATCGTTGCAAATGATGCTACAGTTAAAGCTGGTGCATGGTTTCCGATAACATGTAAGAAGAACTTGAGAGCACAGGAAATTGCGATGGAAAACCGAATACCGATCGTTTATCTGGTTGACTCGGCGGGTGTTTTTCTGCCATTGCAAAGCGAAATCTTTCCAGATAAAGAACATTTCGGTAGAATTTTCAGGAACAACGCCATAATGTCTTCAATGGGGATACCACAAATTGCTGCTATTATGGGACCATGCGTTGCTGGTGGGGCTTATCTTCCGATTATGAGCGATGAAGCTCTAATAGTTGAAGGCACTGGCAGCGTCTTCCTTGCCGGACCGCACTTGGTAAAAGCTGCAATTGGTGAAGAAATTGACATTGAAACACTCGGCGGTGCAACCGTTCACAGCGAAATAAGCGGAGTGACAGATTACAAATGTAAAAATGATGAAGAAGCAATTGAAACAATACGAAGCATAATCTCAAAACTTGGTGAAACCCCAAAGGCAAATTTCAACAGAATTGAACCACGACCTCCAAAATATGATCCATATGAAATCTACGGCATAATACCGAAAGATATTACAAGACCCTACGATATGTATGAAGTCCTCGCAAGGATAGTCGATGACAGCGAAATAGATGAATATAAAGCTGGTTACGGGAAGACATTAATCTGTGCTTATGCAAGAATTGATGGTTGGGCTGTCGGGATTGTTGCAAACCAAAGATCGATCGTCAAAACAAAACTTGGTGAAATGCAGGTCGGCGGAGTCATCTACTCTGACAGCGCTGATAAAGCTGCAAGATTTATAATGAACTGCAACCAAAAGAGAATTCCTCTCGTTTTCTTTCAAGATGTCACGGGTTTCATGGTTGGGAAAAGAGCAGAATGGGGCGGGATCATAAAAGATGGCGCTAAAATGGTAAACGCTGTTGCAAACAGCACAGTCCCTAAATTCACATTTATTATCGGAAATAGCTTCGGGGCAGGAAATTACGCAATGTGTGGAAAAGCTTACGACCCAAGGTTCATATTCGCATGGCCAACAGCCCAAATTGCGGTGATGGGTGGAAAACAAGCAAGTGAAACATTGTTAAGCATAAAACTTTCACAAATGGAAAAAGAAGGAAAAATTATAACAAAAGAAGAGCAAGAAAAACTCTTGAAAGAGATTCAAGAAAGATACGAAAGAGAAATGGAACCACTCTTCGCCGCAGCTCGACTTTGGGTAGATGGAATAATTGACCCTGTTGAAACGAGAAAAATCATCTCCCGTGGAATTGAAATAGCAAACAATAACCCGTATATACCCAAATTCAATGTCGGCGTTATTCAAACTTAAACTTTTCATCATTCTGTTTTTCCTTTCATATTCAAATGCCCAATCTCTACTTGACAATAAAATTTATCAAGTTCATAAACTTCGTGACTTCATAAGAAGCGAAGATTTCAAAACACTTAAAGAAAAACTTGGCGACGTTTGCACAATTGATCTGATTTACAAAAAATCATTGGTGTTATGTAATTACGACATCGAAGATGCACTCCTTGTCTGCGGTTTCGCAACACTTGATCACAAAGTGATAAAATTCAAAATCCCAATCCTTGGTTTAAAGATCCCGATAATTTTAACTTCAGAAAGTGATGAAAAATTTAAAAAGAGAATCTCAAATCTACCATCAAAAATTTTATCCGACACAATTGATGACAGAGACAAACTCCAACATTTCTTTTTCTCGGCTTACATTGCATACAAAAATGCTGGGAAGAAAACCGCTGATAAAATCGGAATTTTAATCGAAGAAGGTGAAAAAATTGGCTTAAGCCTTGTCCGAGACGAACGAGATATAATTGCAAATAGATTAGGACAAAACTTTGGGTTCTTGCTTCATAAAAATCCCTACTTGCTCCCATCGAGATTTTTCACAAAAGATTCAATCGAAAAAGATCTTTATTTCCTTCTTAAATCTAAAAGGAAATTCTAACTTCACCTTCTCACCGTCAAATTCAAAATCTTGCACCTGCTTATTATCCACCAACACTTGTGCAACTGTAATCTTTCTCCAAAATCTCGGTTCAAAAACGATTTTAATTTCTGGAATATCTCCCTTTTCAAATGAGAAAACAACATAGTTGTCCTCCCTTTTCATAAAGACATTTATCCTCATATTCTGCACCCTTAAATTCCTTATCTCAAAAAATCCCCATCCATCTTCAATCAAAGGCGAAATATAAACTTTCTTATCAAAAGAATTAACATCAAAAATGCAATACCTCGACAAAACCACATCGATAAACTTGCTGATAGATAAGCCAGAGTTAACATTAAAAGCATCTTTTACAGAATCATCCCCCTGTAAATTTTTTTCGTTCGATTCTTCAACCTTTAATTCACCCAACATATTAACCCATTCCTCATCTTTAACAACTTTCGCAAACAAAAGCAGTGAATCAACAATATCTTTTTTGATTCTTATTTCCTTATCTCGCTTAACCATCTTTTTCAACCTTCCCCATGTAAACTTTGCAAAAAGTTTATCTTTTGAATACCGCAGGTAATCTGCACAAATTTTTACATAATTCCATTTTAACTCTTCATCTTCATACTCAAAAACCCCAGAAAACGAAAACTTTGATGGTATTTCCCCCCTTATGTCCATATATCTTCCCACAAACTCAAGCGTATCCCTAACGATTTCATACTCTCCAATTTTTAACAACACGGGAAGAGCAGAAAAAACTTTCTTTAAATTAACACTACATCCATTGAAACCATCCATCCAAAAATTTCCGAGCGTTTTCACACTTTTTGCAAACTTAGGAATAATAGATATCGCAAGTTTAAAACTCTTGTTCAGCTCTTCATCTGGAGTAAAAATGATCAAACGCTTTCTAAATGTGTCTTTAACTACCTTAAAATTTTCTTTGAACACTTTATGGGGAAACCTTAAAGCAAATTTATAAATCTCTTTTGATCTCACTATAACATTTTCATCCGATTGTGGATGTTTTACTCTCCCAGCGACGCAAAAATTAAACGCTTTATCGATCCCAGCTGAAATTTTATAGAAAACCTTAACATTCAAGCCATCTCCATCGCTTTCAAATTCAACTGCTTCTGGCTTTCTTGAGCTTCCAACAAAAAGTGAAAAGAGAGCGTTGTTAAACACATAGACGGCTTTCAACTTTTCTTCATAACTAAAGTAAAAATTTCTAAATTTCACGACAGACAAGTTTAAAATTTTCGGTGAAATCCTGACATCAAAACAAATTTCAAAATCATCTTTTGATGTCGTCAAGAGATTTAAAACCATTACAGATTTTTTCGGGTGCGAAAAAATTTTCTCTCTAAATTTTATCGATTCAATTTCAAACTCACGAACCACAGCCTCTGGTTTAAATATAACTTTGACATCTTGAGCTGGATGTAACTTAGTATCACTTTTCAAAAAAATTTTCAAATACTCAACAAATTGAAAAGGGAAGATCGATACTTGTTCCATGCCACTTTTTGAAACCTTCGCAAAAATTCCCCTGCCCTGCACAAGGAAATAATCATAACCCCCAACAAAAAGCCCCGTGTCCTTCTCGCCAATTTTTTTCTGCGCAGTTCTTAAGGCTTTATCTTCAATGCTTAACTTGACTTGCTTAACTCCGTCATAAAAGCACCAATATGTCTTAGGCTCAGGAAATTTTCTCGGATTATTAAGATATAAAAGCGAATTTAAGACAAGACGATCAAGGTTATAAAAAAATGGATTCTCAACTGCTGAAAAATAAACATTTCCACCAATTGCTATAACTCGTCCGTTATCTTCAAATTCGAATAAAATTTTTTTCTCTGGATTTATCTCACCACCCAATTTTTCAACACCGACAACTCTAAGCTTTCCTGGAGTTCGTTTTACATAAGCAATCGTTAAAAGTCTATCCCCTTGTCGTTGAAGATAAGTGTTAACTCCATTTTGAAGTTTCCGAAAGACTGGATGTCCCAAAAATGAGACAAAACCCCGTGGGGCTATCGAAGTGAAATCAACTTCAAAATTTTCAAAATCAGGTTCAACAGGCTCAATTTGAATTTTGTTTAAAAGTTTCACCGCAGATAAAGTTAAAAGCAAATTTCCTCCACGTTTAAAAAAATTAAAAATAATTGATTTGAATCTTTCACCATCAGCTATTTCTGGAAGTGCCAAGTTTTTATCGTAGTGCCACCAAATTATATTGAAATCATCTAAATTCGTCTCAAAAATTTTTTCAATTTCAACCGGGAAAGCACACCCAGTCCTTGCCCTGACCCATTTATACGCTTGGAGTTGCTCTTGCGTCGGTTCAGAGTCAATCAAAAATGCAATCTTCATTTACCACCTTTATCTGGAAAATTTTGATTTCCAGCGAAGCTCTTATTTAAAAGGAAATACTTGTCCCTTGTGATACAGAAGTCAACTATATCGTAATATCTGCCCCTATAGTAAATCCTGTTCTTATCTCTTCTCACCTCGTCAAATCCAAGTGAATTAAAAAGGCGAATTGATCTTTCGCTGAACGAGAAGATATCCGTTGCAAAAACTCTATCAGCACCCATAACTTCAAAAGCAAACTTTAAAACTGTTTTTATAGCATCTTTCCCGTACCCCCTGCCCCAGTACTGCGGTTTACCGATAAGGGTTGGGACACAATAGATAACTTCGTTTTTATCTTCAACGCCAAGTCGTTCGTAATCATTATCGTAAAGAAGGCAAATCTCCCCAATTGGCTCTGGTTCTGGAAGATCCACTGCTTCAATTATAAAAAGAAAACCATTGTTCGAAAGATATTCATAAACCTCAACGACCTCATCCCATGTATGTTCCGGCTCTCCCTCCGCTTCAAGGACAAGTGGATCGTTGTTCCACTTAAAAGCCATCTCAAGGTCGTCAGGTGTAAACGGACGAAGCAGGGTCTTTTCCCCTTTCAAAACTATGTCATGAACTCTTATCATGGTTGAATTTTAAATTTCTTTGATTCATTCATTATAATTGCGATACATTTTGCAGTTATCAAGGCATCTTCAAGTGCGTTGTGACCTTCGGATTTTCGCTTAAGCCCAAAGTATTCAGCGATTCCATCCAAACTTAGCGACTTCGGCGTTGGCATGTTGTTATTTTTCAAAATCGTGAAATAATAAAAAGCGAGTATGTGAAGGTCAAGCACCCTGCTTGAAAATGGCCACTCATATTTTGCTTCTCGATATGCAAAATGCAAAAAATTTATATCAAATGTCACACTTTGCCCACATAGCGTCAATTCTCTCAAAACACCTCTCGCTGTTTCAGGTTTCTTAAGGGTTCTAAGAATCCAAGATTCAAATTTCGGGATCACATCATAAATCATTGGAGCATCCTTCAAATCGTAAAGTGAAAGTTGATGAATTCCCATCGCAGGAATTGAAAACCTATCTTCATGAATGGGATATACATTTGTTAAAAAAGTGCCAAGCTCATTCCAGTTTTCGTCGAATAGACAAGCACCGAGTTGAATTATCTCATGATATCCGGGCTCAAGCCCCGTCGATTCAACATCGATCACAAGATATTTCATTCACCTTTGAAATATTTTGTTTTTAACATCATACCCAAGTTTTTCAAGTTCTTTGGTTACTATCTCAACAACCTTGCCAAAGTCGTTCTTATCATTTACAAAATCAATTTCATCCGTTTCAAGTATCAACATTCGACCGAGATTATACCTTGCAACCCAATCCTCATAATGTTTATTAAGTTGCTCAAGGTATTCACGAGGAATGTTTTGCTCAAATGTCCTGCCACGAAGTTTTATTTGCTTAACTAAAGTGTCAACATTTGCACGAAGATAAATGATAAGATCAGGTGGTTTTAGAAAGCTCGTCATTATATTGAAAAGTTCAACATAATTTCTATAATCTCGTTCATCCATATTGCCCATCTCGTAAAGATTTCTGGCAAAGATTTCAGCATCTTCATAAATTGATCTATCTTGAATCACCGAATATGGCAAGTTCACGATTTCCATGTGATCTTTAAATCTTTTTGAAAGAAAATAAATCTGCAAATTAAACGACCATCGCCTCATATCTTTGTAAAAATCATCAAGATACGGATTATCATCAACCGATTCATAATATGCTTTCCACCCGAAATATTCACTCAAAAGCTTGGTCAGAGATGATTTCCCTGAGCCAATATTTCCCGCAACCGCAACAAACACTTTGTCCTTTTTCATGTAACCTTTGATTTTATTTTGAAAATTTATTTATCAACTGCCCAATGACTTTCACCGCAATCACAACCCTTGGAGAAGGGCGAAGTAAAATATCTGGATCAACTTTAAAAATTTTGTTCTCCTTCACTGCCTTTATATACTTCCACTCTGGAAACATCTTTAAAAGTTCATCCTTGCCAATATTTGGATCAGTTAAAATTATAATATCGGGATTAACTTTCAAAACTTCCTCTCTGCTAAATATAGGGTAATTTTGTTTCAAATTTTCGCCCACATTAATTCCACCAGCGTTTTTTATTATCTCGTTTATAAAAGTATTTTTTCCAGCAGTCATAAGTGGGTTAAGTGAAAGAATTGCAAAGATTTTAGGCTTTGTTCCCCCACTGTTAACTTTTTTCACCCTTTCAAGTTCTTTCTTCAAACTATCGACTAAAAAATTTGCTCTTGATTCAACACCACACAACCTTCCAATATCAATAATTGTCTTAAAGATACCATCAAAATTTCTTGGATTTGTTACGAAAATTTTAAAACCAAGATTCGATAGCTTCTCAAACGCCTCGCGCGTGTTCCCTTCAACCGTCATTATGATAAGTTCGGGCTTAAGTGAAACGATAACTTCATAATTGGGATCGATAACTCCACCAACTATAGTTTTAGATTTAGCTTCTGGCGGAAAATTACAGTATCTTGTAACCCCAACAACTCTATCACCAACACCAAGAAAAAAGAGAGTTTCAGTTATACTTGGCGCAAGCGAGACGATCCTTTGTGCTGGTGAATCTAGCTCAATTTCCCTACCAAGGTCATCATAAACCTTTATCTGTGCGAAAAGCTGAGTTGCAATGTAAAGTATAAGAAGAATTAACTTAAGATGACGGCGCATTAATCTCCAATTCAACTTTTTATTTGAAAAAATATAAAAATCGAGTGAATATGACAAATTTTTCATTTAAGGGTTGGTTTAAAGATATGATGAGCTGGCTGGGTGTATAAGGGGAAGTTGCACTATCAAAGGGGCGAGATTGAATCTCGCCCCCAAGAAAAAGATTACTTCTGCTCTCCCTCTTTCTTTGGCTGTTTCTTAACTTTCTTCGCTTTCTTCACAGTCTTTTCCTTTTTCTCAGCTTTCTTTGTTGTGTCAGCTGGAGCTTTTTTCTGCTCCGTTACCGCTGGCTTCGTCGGTTGCTGAGTTTGCTGGGCTTGCTGTGCAAAAACTGCAACATTTAGACCGAAAATTAATGCGACCGCTAAGAGAATTAAGCGCTTCATTTTTAAGCCTTTATTTTGTTTTTAAAAATTTTTTGCAATTAAATTTACAAACCCAACATTAAACGAAGATGAAAAGAAAATTAAACTTTTTTCATTTTCCTCACAATCCCCCTCTCACGGTAGCGCTGGCAAAATAACACTAAACTTGCTTCCCTTACCAAGCTCACTTTCAACTTCTATCCTTCCATTATGCGACTCCGCTATTGATTTTGCAATTGATAAGCCAAGCCCTGTTCCACCAGTATCTCTAGTCCTCGTCTTATCAACACGATAAAATCTTTCAAATATCAAATTAATCTCATCCTTTGGAATCCCAATGCCTGTATCAGCAATTGATACATTCACAAAGTTATTTTCTCTCACAATGGAAATCGTAACCCTACCACCACTTTTATTATACTTTATGGCATTGTCAATTAAATTTAAAAATAATTGCTTCAACCTTATCTCATCACCAAGCACGATCGCCTCATCAAGTCGTTCAGCTTCAACTTTAATTCCTTTTTCTTCCGCAAGTATGTCAATATCTTCAAGTAAATCTTTTATAAGCTCAGCTATGTTAACTTCTTTAAAATTAAGGTTAACCTGACCCGTGTCCGATTTAAAAAGCATTAATAAGTTCTCAACCATATTTGAAAGTCGAACGACCTCATCAAGTATATTTATAAGCGTCTTTTTCAATTCGCTGGATTTCTTTTTCCCCGAGATGGCAAGCTCAATTTCTCCACGAATTATCGTTAATGGAGTTTTAAGCTCATGAGAGACATCAGCTGAAAACTGTTTCATCTGCTTGAAAGATTTGTCAAGACGCTCAATCATGTTATTTAAAGTTTTTATCAGCCTCGCTATCTCATCATTTGATTTTGGCTCAGGAATTCTTCTATCTAAATTTCCTGCAGTTATTTCATTTGCAATTTTGACAATGTGATCGACTGGCTTTAGAGAACGACCAGCGAGAAAAACTCCACCGACTATTGAAACCAAAAGAGCCAAAGGAGCAAGCAGTATTAAAATTCTAAACAAATTCGATAAAGCATGATTTATCTCCTCAAGCGGATATGCAACACCTATGGTTAGATACTTTGATTTTAAAACAGCCAATCTAATCTTGTGAAGATTAAGCTTACATGTAGTTAAGGTAATTTCGCCCTCCACTGTTGAAACCGAATCTATCGGTAGGTCAAGCGAGCCCAGACTTAAAGACCTGTAAATTTCCCTGCCATTTTCATGCTTTATCTGAATAAATTGTTTCTTTGAGCTCAGCAAAGAGTGCTCATAAATGATATTCCATATTTCATCCTCGAGCGTTGAATCAACCGAAGTTTCATTTTGCTCCCCCGTTTCTGGTATCGAGATTTCAAAGTTAGATACCTTAGGTTCAATGGCATCCCTAATCCATTTCACCTCGGAACGAAGGGAGTTGTCCAGCCCATCCAACAAATTTTTTCTTGTGTAGTAATAAGCAAAAATCCCGTAAATTCCGAGCGTTAAAATTAAGGCAAGTGAATAAAGAATGGCGAGTTTAAATTTAATTGAACTAAACATATCTATTGTTCCTTTATTGTATAACCAACGCCACGAATTGTATGGATCAATTTTTTCGAAAAACCTTCATCGATTTTCTTCCTCAATCTTCTGATATAAACATCAATGATGTTTGAACCAGTATCAAAATGATAATCCCAAATATGCTCTGCTATCATAGTTCTCGTCAAAACTCTCCCTTTATTACGAATCATATACTCAAGCAAAGCGAACTCCCTCGCTGTTAGGTCAATTATTTTGTCTCCACGCTTCACGGTGTGTTTAACGATATCAAGCTCAAGATCTGCAACCTTTATTATGTTTGATTTTTCAGAAGATGCTCTTCGTAAAAGTGTTCTAACTCTGGCAAGCAGTTCAGCAAATGCAAATGGCTTTGTAAGGTAATCATCCGCCCCAAGGTTTAATCCTTCGACTTTGTCTTCAATAGAACCTTTTGCAGTTAAAATTAAAATTGGTGTGTTAATTTTATTCGCTCTCAAACTTTTCAAAACATCAAGTCCATTTTTCTTCGGCAAAAGTATATCAAGAATTATTAAATCGTATTCAGATGTTAAAGCCATAAATTCACCCTTTTCACCATCATATGCAACATCAACAGTAAAAAATTCTTCCTCAAGCCCACGCTTTATGAAACTTGCCACTTTTTTCTCATCTTCTATCAAAAGTATTTTCATCGGTTAATTCAGCGCTTTTATTTAAAATCTGTTTACTTACAGTTCTTTTAGTTTTTCATATCTTGAAATAATCCTTCCGACAACCATTCCTCCTTCATATTCAGGAACTATAACTTCATCCGCACCAGCTCCCTTCATCGCCTCGGCATATCTTAAATTCCCAGCTCTTGAGATCACCTTTATATTTGGATTTAACATCTTCGCAGTTATCGTTATGTAAAGGTTATCGGCGTCATTGTCAATCAATGTACATATAAACTTTGCCTTCTCAATCCCCGCGCTCAAAAGCACGCTCCTTCTCCTCGCATCCCCTTGAATCGCATTTATCCCCTCCCTCAACAATTCTTTCACAATGCTTTCATTCATTTCAATCAAAACAAAAGGCAGATTTAATTTTATAAGTTCATCAACAACTGTTCTTCCAACCTGACCATATCCGCAGATTATATAATGATTTTTCATTTTTGAAATTGCAACCTCACTCATACGCTTCCTCCAAAGTGTTTTTAATTCACCACTGAATATGTTCACAAGGATTCTCTCAATAAACCAAACTTGAAAGAAAAAAATCCCAACATAAACAATAAACGCAAATATCTTGGTTAAATCTCTCCTATCTTCAGATATAGCGTGCGGATGAGTTATCCAGAAAAAAGCATCAACCCAAGATATATCCTTCTCAAGATGTTTGTAAATAACCATTGAAACCACAAAAAATAGAATGAGAAAAACCAACGGTGACAAAATTGCAGTAAGAACAAGGCGAGAGACTTTTAATAGATTTCTAAACATCCCATTAATTTATTTTTTAACAAATATTATCTAACTACATACTACATACACCTTGAGCAACTTTCCAAGCATTGCCTGCTCTGTTCAATAAGTTTCACTATCAAAATGTACTTAAAGTTTTCCGGCATCTATCTCCCTCAAAAATTTTTAAAAAAATTTAGTTAATTCTCACAATTTTCTCAATACCCCAACCCATATACCTTGAATCAACCGCACCACATTTAAACTACACTAATTCATTTTGATTTTTATATTCTGCCTTCTTCCTTTCTAAATAAATTTAGAACAAGACCCGGTACTGACTTTATCCTCTGAACAAGTGATGGGGAATAAAGAAAGTTCACGGCATTTTTAATCGTTTCCAAAAGTTTTTCATCGTATCCGAACCACCACAGTCTATATGGGGAGATAAAATCAAAGCTTTCAAACTTTATATTTACCATGTCATAAAGCCCAAATTCAGAGTGAACCCTTCCAAATCCGCTCGACTTAACACCACCGCACGGCGCTTTCGCATCACCATAATGAACTATGCACTCATTTACAAGAGCAGAACCGGATTTGATTTTCTCCACCATTTCCTTAGCCCTTTTCTTATTTCTCGTCCACACGCTCGCCGAAAGGCCGTATTCGCTGGAATTTGCCATTTCAACTACTTCATCCTCATCCTTGAACTTAATGATTGGCAAAACAGGACCAAAGGTTTCTTCCTTCATGAGAAGCATTGAATTGTTAACATCCACTAAAACAGTTGGCTCAAAGAAGTAACCTTTTAATTCATTACCGTTTTTATCCTTCGGGAAAATTCTCTTCCCACCTGTTAAAATTTTTGCGCCTTTTGAGACCGCATCTTGAATTTGATTTTCAATGATTTTGAGCTGTCTTTCATTGTTTATAGGACCAATTTCAACATCTGGATCAAGCCCGTTGCCAATTTTTAACTTTTTGGTCTTTTGAACAACTTTTTCAACAAAATCTTCAAAAATTTTCTCATGAACATAGCAAACCTCGACAGAGACACATGTTTGCCCAGCGTTTGCAAAAGCTCCCCACACAGCTGCGCTTGAAACGAGCTCAATATCAACATCATCAAAAACTATCATCGGATCTTTCCCACCGAGTTCAAGCGTCACTGGTATCGGTTTTTTACCTGCATTTTGCATTATAATCCTACCTGTCTTTGTGCTTCCCGTAAATGAGATTTTATCAACCTGCGAATTAACAAGTGCCTCCCCGACATCGCCCAAGCCGATCACGATGTTGAAGACACCTTCTGGAAAACCAGCCTCCTTAAAAATTTCGTAAATTTTTAAACCAATTAAACTTGTATATTCCGAAGGTTTAAATATAACGCAATTGCCAGCAACAAGTGCAGATATAATTGGGGCAATCGGAAGAAGCAATGGATAATTCCAAGGAGATATCACAGCCACAACCCCGAGTGGTTCGAAATGAATGTAATTGCTTTTAACCCAGAACAAAGGTATTTGAGATCGAACTTTTTTGGGCTTTAAAATTCTCTTTGAATTTTTAATGTAAAAATCAAATAGATCAAGCGTTGGGAAAATTTCCATTGAATAGGACTCAAGTATCGGTTTTCCATTCTCAAGAGTTATCAATTTCGCAATCTCATCCTGATTTTTATAGAGAATCTCTCGAGCGTTCTTCAAAAGTTTCAACCTCTCATCAATTGTGGTATTTGACCATTTCTTAAACGCTTCTCGCGCCCTTACAGAAATTTCAAAAACCTCATCGACAGGGGTCGTTTCAATTTCAGATATGACTTCAAGCGTTGCCGGGTTAATCGATTTCAACTTCATTTTAAAGTCCATCTATATTTTTATGCTTAAAACTGAGTTTATCAACTTCTTTGTATATTCATGCTCTGGCTCATAACATATCTTCTCAATCGATCCCGATTCAACTATTTTTCCAGCCCACATCACCATAGCTTTATCCGCAATTCTTTTCGCAACTCCAATATCGTGAGTGATAAACAAAACCGTCAAATTAAATTCATTTTTCAAAACCTTTAAAAGTTCTATGATTTGAACTTGTATTGAGACATCAAGGGCAGAGACAATTTCATCGCAAATTAAAAATTCCGGCTGTAAAGAAATTGCCCTCACTATGGCACAACGTTGAAGTTGCCCCCCGCTCAATTGGAAAGGATATTTTCTTAGTATATCAGGATGAAGCGTTAATATTCGCATCAACTGAACCACATAGTCTTCAACCATTGAGCTTTCAACAACTTTGTGAAACTTGACAACCTCAAAAATTTGAGTCCCAATTTTATAAATAGGATTAAAAGTTGTGTACGGGTCTTGAAAGATCATTTGCATCTTTCGTCTAAAAGGTCGCATCATCTCCTTAGTAAAATTAGTTATGTTAACACCATCAAAGAAAATCTCTCCTTCGTCCGGTTCGAGCAACTTTAAGATTAATTTACCAAGCGTTGATTTACCGCTTCCGGACTCGCCAATAAGAGCATATATTTCACCCCCATTAATTGAAATATCAACGCCATCCACTGCTTTTATAACTTTCCCCCAGACATAAAAATACTTTTTCAAATTTTTTGTCTTTACTTTCTCCAATTTACTTATTGGATTTTTTTGAAATTAAAAATTGCATAAATATTCCTAATCCAATAATGCTTGCTGTTTCCGAACGCAATCTCCTTTCCCCAAGCGAGACGACATCAAATCCGGATTTAACTGCCAATTCAACCTCTTCATCAGTGAAACCACCCTCCGGTCCAACTGCAATCAAGATAGAACTTATATCTCCCAACTGCCCAATGTAATCATAAAACAAGGAACTTTTAAAGTTAGCCCCTTCGTGTAAAATGATTTTCTTTTCATACATCTCCGATGTAAGGATAAAACTTTCAAAACTAATTGGTTCTGAAAGTTCTGGTATTAAAGCACGGTTTGATTGTTTACAAGCTGAAAGAATTATCTTTTTCCATCTCTCTATTTTATTTCGAGAGATATCTTTTGGTGATTTAGCTGGAACTACGCGCTCGGTTATAAGTGGGATAATATGTTTGACCCCAAGTTCTGTTAACTTTTCAAGAGCAAACTCAAACCTTTCCAAATTTTTCAAAATCGCCTGGGCAATAGCTACATTCTCATCTACCTCCCCTCTCATAAAATCTTCTGAAATTATCTCGCACTCGGCTTTATCACGACCTATATCCACAATTCTTGCTGTATAAATTTTTCCAGTGCCATCAAAGAGATATATCAATTCCCCCTTTCTTTTTCTTGAAACGCGCACAAGGTGAAAGAACTCATCACCCACGACCTTACCGAAACCATTCTTTATATTCCCAGGCTCAATGTAAAAACTTTCCATTACCGGCATGGAATTTTTTATTTTGTTAAAATTAACTTTTTTAACCTTTCCAATCAAATGTTGGTCACTAAAAATAACTTGATAATTTTCTAAAATTTGGCTAAAATAACTTCGGATATAAAACATAAACCTTTACCAAGTCATGCTCAAAGTTTTAGTGGCATTATTAATTGCCTCACAACTTTTGGGGCAAAACCCACTGCGGATAAACGCTGATTATGCATCCTTTAAATATGACGCTTCACGAAACTATGTTGAAATCTATTATTCGTTTCAGCATAAACAACTCAAGCTCGTAAAAGATGGGAACACTTTTAAGGGTGGACTGGTAATCCAGGTTTTGCTGAAACGCCCCCAAGAAGATAGCATAATTCAAGGCAAGGCATGGAAAATTCCAATTGAAATTAAAGATACAAGCGAAATTGATCCAAATAAAAATTTGATCGGCGCTACTGCTTTCCTTATTGAACCTGGCAAATATCAATTTATTTTAATAGCACGAGACCTTAACGATTTCTCACGATTTGACAGCCTCATAATACCTGCATTAATAAATCCAGTGCCAGAAAATAAACTATGGCTAAGCGACGTTGAACTTTGCTCAAATATTTACCAATCAAACAATAAGGAAAGCATCTTTTATAAAAACACATTTGAAGTTATACCAAATCCAAGCTTAATTTATGGTCTTGGCTTACCAGTACTTTACTACTATGCGGAAATTTATAATATCAACACAATCGATGCAGATAAATATGTAGTCGAATGGAGAATTTATGACTCGTTCGGCAATGTAGTCAAAAGCGGGAAAAAATTGAGAATGAAGACGGCAGCAAACGCTATCGTTGAAGCTGGAACTGTCAACTTATCCAATCTTCCATCAGGAACATATCGCTTTGTTTTAACTGCAATTGACACGAGCAAAAATAAAGGCGTAAGCTCAATTAAAAGATTTTATATCTACAACCCGAATATAACACCAACTGATACATTTCAAATCGCAAAAGGATACGACCTTACATCCGAATATGCTGGGATGAGCGAAACTGAACTCGATAAAGAATTTGCAATGGCACGATACATCGCAACGCCGGAAGAAATTAACAGATATAAACAACTAAAAGGTGAAGACGCCAAACGAAAATTCCTTGCCGATTTTTGGGTAAAAAGAGATCCCGATAAAAGCACACCTATCAACGAAATGAAAATCGAATATTTCAAAAGAGTTGAATACGCAAACCAACACTTCAGCGTTGGAAATAAAGAGGGTTGGAAAACGGACAGAGGGAGAGTTTACATTATGTATGGCCCACCTGATGAATACGAAAGACACCCAAGCGAGGTAGATAGCAAACCGTATGAGATATGGTATTACCACAATATCGAGGGAGGCGTCGAATTTGTATTCGTCGATAAATCGGGATTTTCAGATTATATACTTGTTCATTCAACGAAGCGAAATGAGATAAGAGACGATAACTGGCGCATACACATAGCTCCAAACTGAAACTAAAAAGGGCACCATAAAGGTGCCCCATTTTATCTTAATGCTCCATTTCCTTACGACTTTTCTCAGGTTTCTTGTCATTTGTGGTAAACCCAGCTTTTACAATTGCGTCTTCAAGCTCGGTCACTTTAACTTTTTCAGGATCATAAACAACTTTAACCACTCCGAACTTCTTCTTGTAATCCTTCTTTTCAAATTCAACACTTTTCACACCTTCAACCTTTTTAAGCGAATTTTCAACTGACTTAACACAACCCCCACATTCAATTCCCTTAACATTTATCTTCACCGCCGTTCCCTCAACTTTTGCAGTTTTCCTTTCCCCTTGCTTTAAATCCGTCTCAAAACCAGCTTCGCTCACTGCCTCGGCAAGCTTATCAACCCCAACGCGATCCGGATTATAACTAACTTTGACAAAACCATAACTTTTATTGAAATTCGTCTCCTCAAACTCAACAGAATTAACACCACTAACATTAATCAATGCCTCTTTTACCTCTTCCAGGCAATAATCGCACGTAACCCCCTTAACTTTAAATTTCACAGTAGTTGATTTATCTTGAGAAATACCAATGCTTAGAACTAAAAAAACAAATAGCAAGAGCGAAGTTACTTTCTTCATCGGTTCACCTTTCCTTTTGTTTTTAATTTTAAAATTAAAACCACCCTTTCCTATCCTTTAGTTCCGACTAAAGTTAGAAATTGTAAATTTCATTCCGTTTTGGGAAAACCTCAATATGGTTTACAAGAAGAGCTTTGCGTAATCTTTCGAGCATATTCCGGTAGGATGAAAAGCTATACAATTTCATCCTCCCTTGGAGAAACTCAAATTGCGTGACATCAAGCGATTCATTGAGCATATCAAGAAACTTCTTAGGCTGAAGTCCAGTCCCAGCAAGAAGTTTACTTTTGCGCAGCAAACTTAAAATGTAGAGATTTTTCTTAGTATGAGTATGATAGCGACGGATCGTATTTATTGCGTTTACCTCACTTCCGGAAAAAACAACCGCAAGAGAGAATGAAAGCGCTGTTTCCTTTCTATATGTTTTATCAAGGTAATCTCCTGTGATGAGATTTATCATCACTTCAGTCCAACCCTCATAGAATAATTCCCAACTACCCGTGCCACCCGTTAAATATTGAATGTGATGAACTAATTCATGAAGCACCAAATCAATTGGTATCGGAACATATTCAGGTATAAGATGCTCTTCCCCGTCAATTAAAACATAATCCCTTATGACAATTGATTTATCCGCGTTGTTATAAAATGAACTTGCCTCCGAGTTAATCTCCTTGACATCAGTTACACTTTTAAGCCAATGTTTTTTATCTGGATGACCAAACTGATATAAACTTGCATATTCAAGAGCAGACTTAGCAAGGATGATCTTTGGAATTGGAACCTCGAAGTTAACATTCAAATGATATTTCAAAAGATTAACGAGATTCTTTAAAGTTTTTTGTGGATATGGTTTCATTCCCCCTTTCTCTATGAAAATTTATTTGCTCATCTCAAGCATCCTTTCAAGAGGAATAAGCGCCTTTTCAATTATTTCCTTTGGAAGCGTAACTTCGGGTTGTCGATTCTTCATGCAAAGATAAAGTTTTTCAAGCGTATTCTTCTTCATATATGGACACTCGTTGCATGCACAACTGGAATCAGATGGTGCTGGGATAAATACCTTATCGGGACATGATTTTTTCATCTGATGAATTATCCCCGGCTCTGTTGCGACAATGAAAACCTTATCAGGGCTTGATTGAACATACCTTAACAGTGCACTCGTTGAACCAATAAAGTCAGCTTTTTCAAGCACAACATCCTCACATTCTGGGTGCGCAATTATTTTTGCCTCCGGATATTGAAATTTAAGTTCAAGTATTTTTCTGTCGCTAAAAGTTTCATGAACTATACATGTCCCTTGCCAAAGCTCCATCTTTCTTCCAGTCTTTTTCATTAAATATCGCCCGAGGTTTCTATCCGGAGCGAAAAGAATCGGCTTATCCTCAGGGATTTGCCTTATAATTTTTTCAGCATTGCTTGATGTAACAATGATATCGCTTAAAGCCTTAACCTCCGCAGACGAATTTATGTAAGTTATCGCTATATGGTCAGGATGAGCTTCTCTCCATGCCTTAAATAAAGGAGCAGGGCAATTATCCGCAAGGGAACACCCAGCCTCAACATCCGGGATTAAAACTTTTTTGTCGGGATTTAAAATCTTCGCCGTTTCAGCCATAAAATAAACCCCAGCAAAAACAATCACATCTGCATCCGTTTCCTTAGCACGCCTTGAGAGCTCCAAACTATCCCCTACAAAATCAGCCAGATCCTGAATTTCCGACTCCTGATAATAATGAGCCAAAATTACCGCATTAAGCTCCTTCTTTAGCCTCAGGATCTCCGATTCGAGATCCGTCAGCACTTCTATTTCCAGTGCCATTTTACCGCCGAAAAATTGGTTTTTCTTTGGCTGAATTTAAATTAAAAAAAATCAATTTGCAAATTTAATCCTCGCCCTCAAGTACACGGCGGAAATTAAGCTCTTGAGTCTAAAGCGATATTTTTAAATTGATTTTATCAAACAGAATAAGTAACTTTTAAATTGTTCCAAAGAAAATTAGCCTCGGTAAATAAACCAAAAAAGAAAATGTTTAACCAAATTACTTACACAACGGATAGTAGGATTGCGACGATAACCCTAAATAAGCCTGAAAAAAGAAATGCTCTAAACCCAGAACTTGTTGATGAACTTCTGAAAGCATTCGATCTCGCAATGGAAGATGAAAATATAAGATGTGTGATTTTAACTGGAACTGGAAACTCATTTTGCGCAGGCGCAGATCTCGAATATATTCAAAAGCTGTCAAATTTAAATTCATATGAAAATTATCTTGATGCTGAAAAACTTGCCCAACTATATTTGAAAATTTTCACTTATCCGAAATTAACAATTGCAATGGTAAATGGTTTCGCACTCGCTGGCGGATGTGGACTTGCAAGCGTCTGTGATTTTGTAATCGCTTCGAAAGAAAATGCAAAGTTTGGCTACACCGAACCAAAAATAGGTTTCATCCCTGCTATCGTAATGATATTTCTACTTAGAAGAATTTCGGGTGGAAAAGCTCGAGAACTACTTCTAAGTGGAAAGATAATCGACGCTGAAGAGGCTACAAAAATTGGCTTGGCAAATTTATCAGTTCCAGACGCTGAACTTAAAGACTTTACATTTAAATTTGCCCAAGACTTGATCGCAGAAACAAGTCCAGAATCGGTTAAATTTGCAAAAGAGATGCTATCAAATATATATTCTATGGGATTGAATCAAGCAATTGAGTATGCAAAAAGTATGAACTCGATCTCAAGATTAACCGAGGATTGCAAAAAGGGTATAAATGCATTTTTAAAAAAAGAAAAAATCAGGTGGTAAAATGAACGAAATTCAAATCGCCGAAGTTAGCAAAAAACTCAAAAGTATAATTCGAAGCGTCCCCAATTTCCCGAAAGATGGCATTGTATTCAGAGACATTACGACACTTCTTAAAGATAGTGAAGCCTTTAAACTTACTGTTGACACATTTTATCAAAAATACAAAGGTATGAAAATCGACAAAGTTGTAAGCGTTGAATCTCGTGGATTTATTTTTGGTTCAGTTCTTGCTTATTTGCTTGGAGCTGGGTTCGTGCCAATACGAAAACCTGGAAAACTTCCTGCTGAAAAAATAAGACAGGAATATCAACTTGAATACGGCACAGATGCGATGGAAGTTCACGTTGACGCCATTAAACCAGGTGAAAAAGTCCTTGTTCACGATGACCTTCTTGCAACTGGTGGAACTGTATCAGCTGCATGCAAACTTATAGAACGACTTGGCGGTGAAGTAGTTGGAATTTGTTTTTTAATTGAATTAAGCTTCTTAAAAGGGAGAGATCGCTTGAAAAACTATGATGTATTTTCAATTGTTCAGTATAACAGTGAACAGGAAATGTGATGGATAATCAGTTCATCTTAACAGCAACGCAAGCAATTCAGGCGATTTTATC
Source organism: Candidatus Kryptonium thompsonii (assembly GCA_001442925.1). Classification (GTDB taxonomy): domain Bacteria; phylum Bacteroidota; class Ignavibacteria; order Kryptoniales; family Kryptoniaceae; genus Kryptonium; species Kryptonium thompsonii. The sequence goes on along the minus strand of LDXX01000006.1, from coordinate 194,320 downwards.
GCCTGCAGTTATGATATCATCAAGCGCATTTTTCCTTTCTGGATTGAACGCAAGGCATTCAACGCTCGTCAATAGGGTTAGATTATTAAACGATGAAAAAAGAAGACTCATTAAAGAGTTTGTAAAACGTGGTGAGCTTGAATACACAGAAAATGTTCGATTTTTAAGCATAAAAAATCAAATCGACATTCTCGTCAGGCGAATTTGGTATATAAGGAACGCTATGCTTTGCCATATAACAGCAGCGATATTTTTTGTGTTGACATCGTTTACGATCGGATTAAATATATTTTTCACAACGCCATTTGTTCGAGAAATTCCGCTCTATCTTTTCGTCGTTGGATTGTTTCTTGTTCTCTGCGGGGTTTGCTTTCTTGGAATTGATGTTCTTGTTTCATATCGTGTTATCTTGATTGAGGTTAAAGGTGAGGAATGAAAAAGTTGATTTTGGAAATTAATTTTTTTAAAATTAACACCGAATGAATGACAAAATTAAAATAGTGACAACGAATCGAAAGGCGCATCACGACTATGAAATTCTTGAAACGATTGAAGCTGGAATTGTTCTTAAAGGAACGGAGGTTAAATCATTGCGTCAGGGCAAGGTGAGCATACAAGATAGTTACGCAATAATCAAAGATGGTGAGGTATGGCTTTTAAATATGCACATAAGCCCCTATGAATATGGAAACATTCACAATCACGATCCACTGCGAGATAAAAAATTGCTTTTACATAAACACGAAATTATACGACTTTCAACAAAGGTCAAAGAGCGTGGTTTAACTTTAATACCTTTGAAAGTTTATTTCAAAAATGGAAAGGCAAAAGTTGAGCTCGCCCTTGTGCGAGGCAAAAGAAAATACGAGAAGAAAGAAGATATAGCCGAAAGGGATTTGCAACGGGAATTAAAACGACGATATGCGGACAAATATCGTGAATAATTTTAAAACAAAATAAAATTTGATGAGTTGAAATTTCCAAGCGTAAACGAGCAAATGGACTTAATTAAGCGTGGTGTCGTTGAGATAATCCCTGAGGAAGAACTTGTCAAAAAGATTGAAAACTCAATAAAAACAGGCAAACCTCTTAGAGTTAAACTTGGCTGTGACCCAACAAGACCTGATCTTCACCTTGGGCATTCTGTCGTTCTGAGAAAATTAAGGCATTTTCAGGAACTCGGACATATCGCAATCCTGATAATTGGTGACTTCACAGCAATGATTGGTGATCCTTCTGGACAAAACAAAACAAGACCGCAACTATCTTTTGAGGAAACGAGGGTAAATGGTCAAACTTACTTTGAGCAAGCGAAAAAAATTTTACTTCCCGAAAGGGTCGAGATAAGATATAATTCCGAGTGGCTTGGAAAGATGACATTTGAAGATGTAATACGGCTCGCCAGCAAGTACACCGTTGCCAGAATGCTTGAAAGAGATGACTTCACCAAAAGATATAAATCAGGGGAACCAATTAGCATACACGAACTTTTGTATCCACTTGCACAGGCAATGGATTCCGTGGCAATTGAGGCAGATGTTGAACTTGGTGGAACAGATCAAAAATTTAACCTTCTCGTCGGCAGAGACATTCAACGAGAATTTGGACAAGAACCACAGGTGATAATAACAACGCCACTTCTTGTCGGAACGGATGGGGTCGAGAAGATGAGCAAATCGCTCGGCAATTATATTGCCTTAAATGATCCGCCTTTTGAAATGTATGGCAAAACGATGTCGATCCCAGACGAATTAATTTATGACTACTTCTTGTTAACGACAGATTTATCCCCTGCTGAAATCGAACAAATAAAAAAGCAACTTCAAGATCCAAATGTTAACCCGAGAGACCTAAAGCGAAAATTAGCGTGGGAGCTTGTCCGAATGTATCACGGTGTTGAAGCTGCTAACAAAGCACAAGATGAGTTTGACAAAATTTTCGTAAAAAAGGAAATTCCAGATGAAATTGAAGAATTTGAAATTGATTCTAAGGATGAGAAAATTAGACTTGTTGATCTACTTGTTCACACAAAGCTTGCAAGTTCAAAAAGTGAAGCAAAAAGATTAATTCAACTCGGTGGTGTTAGCATTGACGGTAATAGAATTAACGACATTGATACAATTGTTGAACTCAAAGAATCATTTGTAATAAAAGTTGGAAAACGTAAATTTTTAAGGATAAAACCAAAAATTAAAAACTAAATAACAAGGAGGAAAATCAGAAATTGTATGTCCCAACAAAAATGTTTCTGACAAAAGGGGTCGGGCGCCACAAGGAAAAACTCACAAGCTTTGAAATGGCGCTCCGGGATGCTGGCATTGCACAATTTAATCTCGTCCGCGTCTCAAGCATATTCCCGCCGGGATGCAAAATAATCCCAAAGAACAAAGGGCTTGAATACTTGAAGCCCGGGCAAATCGTTCATGTTGTTATAAGCCAGGAGTCGAGCAATGAACCAAATAGGTTAATCGCAGCTTCAATTGGCGTTGCTATACCCGCCGATTCTGAACAATTTGGATATCTCTCAGAGCATCATGCCTTTGGTCAAACTGATGACAAAGCTGGTGAATATGCCGAAGATCTTGCAGCTACAATGCTTGCAACAACTCTTGGGCTTGAATTTGATCCGAACACAAGTTGGGATGAAAGAGAACAAGTATGGAAGATGAGCGGTAAAATAGTAAGAACATTTAATATAACCCAATCTGCAATAGTTGATAAGACTGGATTATGGACGACTGTTGTTGCAGCTGCTGTTTTAATTCCATAATAAAAAAGGTAAGAAGGAAAGGGCAGGCGGGGGGAACCTGCCCTGCGGGGGAACCCAGGGCGGGGGATACCCTGGGTGAGGGAAACTCTTGAACCTGCTATAAATATAATATATCTTTCAATGAAAGTCAAGTTTTAAAAATATTAACAGCCTTATCTTAAAAATTTTTTTAAAAATTTTACTCAAATCTCCAAAACAGTGGAAGACAAAATAAGAAAATTTCTCGAATATCTAGAAATCGAAAGAAATTATTCTCAAAGAACCATTCAAACTTATCACGATGCTCTATACGAGTTTTATGCTTTTATTTCCAACAATGCAAAACAAAAAATCAATGTTGCAAAAATCGATCGATCTTTAATAAGAGATTACCTCTCATACCTTCACTCGAAGGGACTAAAAAAAACAAGCATGTCAACTAAATTATCAGCCCTCAAATCCTTTTTTAAGTTCTTAACACGCTTTAAAATAATAAACTCAAATCCAACCATAGGTTTTTCGCTCAAAACCGATAAACCCATACCTGTTTTTCTTGAGGAAAGCAAAATTGAAAAGTTGATGAATCTACCTGATTTAAAAACCGATGAAGGGATAAGAGATCGTGCAATTCTTGAAACACTTTACAGCACTGGGATAAGGGTCAGTGAGCTTTGTGGAATGAACCTTGAAGACATTGACTTCACAAATGAAACTGTTAAGGTTCTCGGCAAGGGTGGAAAGGTCAGACTTGTTCCCTTTGGTAAGAAAGCAAAAGAAGCATTGATAAAATATCTTAACATAAGAGAAAATTTTACAACGCCACAACAAACAGAAGATGATAAAAAAGCGCTGTTTTTATCTTCAAAGGGGAAAAGGATAACACCAGTTGAAGTTTATAATATAGTTAGCAAATATATATCTGCGATTGCAGATCTTGAGAAAAAAGGACCGCATGTTTTTCGTCATTCATTTGCAACGCACCTTTTAAATCACGGAGCTGATATAATGGCTGTCAAAGAGCTTTTGGGTCATTCAAGTTTATCAACAACGCAAAGATACACCCACGTGACAGTTGAACACCTTAAAAAGAGCTATAAACTTGCACATCCACGATCCGAATAAAAATAAATCACGCAAGCCCAAACCTTTTCCTCAAAAACCACTCAATCGAAAGCAAAACTATCACAATCATAAGCGGTTCAAGCCTAGATCTTAAAACATATTCCCTTTTCTTTTCAACTATCGCTGGCTTAAAATCAGCTCCAGATGTTATTAATTCCCCTAAAATCTCAATTTCATCTGGTTTCAAAAAAAGTCCCCCACTCTTAAAGGCGATCTCCCGAAGAAGTTTTGAATCCATACGTGTATTTAAAAATTCAACTTCAGATTCACCAACTGTGAAACGCCCTGAAAAATCTCTTAAAACTTTCCCGCGCCTTGAAACGTTTGCTTCATATCTATAATCTCCTTTTAAAAGACTAAGACTTCCAGAGTAAATTCCAGCCGTCACCTGCTCAAGGTTAAATTCACGCACAACTTCATTAGTCTCCTGATTTAAAATGCTCACCTTAACCTCCGCATCATTTATAGGTGAATAATCCTCGCCATAGACCTGGGATGAAAATTCAACCGTTTCATCTTCGCTGAAAAAGTTTTTAGAAATTTTAAATTTTATAAATTCTTCTTCAACCGGTGCAATTAACCATCGGATCAAATTATTGATAAATGTTTCAAAGAAACCTTCAAACTCTTTGTTTGGCACGGTCATAAGTTTCCATCTCCAAATTCCATAACCCAAGATGGCAACGGATTTTCTATTTCCAAGATTGCTTGCAATTATCAATGGTTCTTGCGTCTCAACATTTTGATATCTCACCTTCGCAAGGACAGTTGAACCAGGGATCGCATTGAAAACAGCACGAAGTTTAAAAATTGGCGGTAGAATATTCCAGATATGATTTCTATCTTTTAAGTCTGTAACGGCATGACTTCTTCCCTCTTCAGTTATAAACAAATTAACTACATCTTCATCCGCGAGAACTCGCGAAAATCTAAATGGTAAAACATCCGAAAAGAACTTTAATTTATCAAAATCAATTGTCCTGCTCATTAAGAAAAAAAATGGCTTGTTCTGAGAAACGATCACGCTTTTCAACTTATTTGTTATCTCAACATTTGATGTTTTCACCGGATAGCCGATAAATACAATTGCGTCGGATGTTTCAGCATCTTTGATGTTAAAATTACCCTCTATAAACTCACCGCTTCGTTTCTCGGTGTATGAAATGATTTCGTAATTTTTATTTTCACCAATGGTTCTCTTCACAAAAGCGAGGTCAGGGCTTGGGGCTCCGCTTATAATTAAAATTTTGTACTTGCTTTTTAAAACCTTCACATAAAAAGATTTTTGATTGTTCTGATAAGTTACCTCGCCAGGGAGATGCTGAATTTTAATTGTAAACTTCTTTAAACCTTCTTCCTTTGGGATAAATTTGAAGTTTAGAACATATTCATTGACACCGCCACTTAAACTTAACTTCTCCCTCGCAATTTCACTTTTCTCATCGTAAAGTGATACCATAACCTCGTTCCCACCAAACTCAGCACTTTCAATCCTTGCAACAAGCGGTGTCTCAACCCCAGCATATGAAACTTCATTTGTTAAAACATCCACAACTTTTAAATCCCTTTGTATATTTGAATCACCAACACCAATTGTAAAAATCGGTAAGCCGAGTTTCTCCGCAATATAAATTGGATTTTCCCCCGCATTATAGACACCATCCGAAACAAGAACGATTGACTTTATATTCTCCTGCGTTGCTATTCCTTGAATTTTTCTCAACGCTCCCCCGATGTCTGTCACCCCACCAGCAAACGAAAGGGAATCTGATGTGAAGTTTTTTATTTCTTCAACATCACTTGAAAAAGTGAAAAATTTTTTCTCACCATGAATTTTAAGCTGGGATAATTTATCAACAATTTCCTTGGTATACTTTTTCCTATCACCCAAACGATCTTTAATACCCATGCTCTTTGAGTTATCAATTAAAATTGCGATAGCGGGCAATTTTGTCGATTTTGAAATAAGCGTTAAAATTGGTTCTGAAATTAAAAGAAATGCTATAAATACAGCAACGCTTCTCAAAACGAACAAAAGGACAATTTTTCTATTTCCATCGGAGAGCGAAATACGATGGTATGATAGTAAACTAATCCCAAGTGAAACTACAACTGCAAGCAAAAGCACAACCAAGTTTATATTGAAAGAGATCGAACTCATCCGCTCAAACTTTTTGTTTTGAATTTAAATCAAGGCACAAGTAAAAATAAAAATTTCATTTCTCAAACAAAATTTTTAACTTTGTATAACAAAAAACAAATTTCCAAAAAACATGCAGATAAAAGAAAAACGTCCTGAGTGGCTGAAGATAAAGCTTCAAATTAATGACTCATTTATGCATGTGCGAAATATTGTGAACAATTATAGACTTAACACAGTTTGTGAAGAGGCAAAATGTCCAAATATGTCAGAATGCTGGTCAAGGGGAACGGCAACTTTTATGATATTGGGGGATGTATGCACACGAAGCTGTGGTTTTTGCGCCGTCAAAACAGGTAAACCTACATGGTTTGATTCTGATGAACCTAGAAGAGTAGCACAAGCGGTTAAACTCATGGGAATAAAACACGCAGTTATAACTTCTGTCAATCGAGATGATTTAAAAGATGGTGGCGCTGGGATTTTTGCTGAAACGATAAGGCAAATCAGAAATCTCGTTCCAGAATGTAGAGTTGAGGTTTTGATTCCCGATTTCAAAGGAGATGAATCCGCACTTGATGTTATAATTGAAGCAAAACCAGATATTTTAAATCATAATGTTGAAACCGTCCCACGACTTTATAAGATAGTCCGACCCCAAGCCAAATATGAGAGAAGTTTGAAAGTTTTAAGCTACTGTAAAAAACATGGTCTCATCACAAAAACAGGAATGATGCTTGGAATAGGTGAAACGATTGATGAAGTAATTGAAGTTATGAAAGATTTAAGAGCTATTGATGTTGATATACTTACGCTTGGCCAATATCTCCAACCAACTAAAATGCATTTGCCCGTCGACAGATATGTCACCCCCGAAGAATTTGAAATGTTGAAAAAACTCGGTATTGAAATGGGGTTCAAATATGTGGAATCTGGCCCGCTTGTAAGAAGCTCATATCACGCAGAGTCTCATATCATCTGGCCATAAAGATAAAAACCTGCATTGATGTTTCAACAAATAAGACAGCTTGGAAAAGAAACCGCAATTTATGGACTAAGCACAATAATTGGGCGATTTTTAAATTTTATTCTCGTCCCCTTTTACACGAACATCTTAAAACCCGAAGAGTACGGTATAGTCACAACAATTTATGCTTATATAGCTTTCCTGAACGTGATTTATTCCTACGGCATGGAGTCGGCATATCTAAGATACGCTTCATCACTTGAAATCGGGACCAAAAAAGATAACTTTAGCACGCCGTTTATTTCAATCTTTTTTTCATCTTTATTTTTTTCAAGTTTGCTTCATATTTTCTCGGACGATATCACAAAGATAATCGCTATACCGTCCAAATACTCGGTTTGTGTGAAATACTCCGCGTGGATTTTATTTTTTGACGCCGTGTCTATAATCCCACTTGCATATCTAAGGCTTGAGAGTAAAGCGTTAATTTTTTCAATGATCAAAATACTTAACATAGTTGTAAATGTAGCCCTTAACATTTTACTCCTATTAAAATTCAAGCTTGGAATCTACGGAATTTTCATAAGTGGGCTTACAGCATCAGCCATGACATTTGCGATGCTTCTGCCTGTAATTTTTTTAAACTTTTCGTTTTCTTTCTTAAGAAGCCTTTATATTCAACTTCTAAAATTCGGGCTTCCCTACATACCGTCGGGATTATCTGCAATGATAATCCAAGTGGTGGATCGCCCCATTTTAAAGGCGTTAACAAATGATGAAACTGTTGGAATTTATCAAGCAAACTATCGGCTTGGGATTTTCATGATGCTTTTTGTGTCAATGTTCGACTATGCATGGAGGCCATTCTTTTTGAAAAATGCAAATCGTCCAGATGCAAAGGTTATCTTTTCAAAAGTTATGACTTATTTCGTTTTAACTGCGTCATTTTTATTCCTTCTTGTCTCATTTTTCATCGATGACTTCGTCAGGATAAAAATTCTGGGAAGACATATTATACATCCTGATTATTGGGGTGGACTTGGAATTGTGCCAATAATTTTGGCTGGCTATCTTTTCAACGGGATTTATGTTAACTTGATAGTAGGGGTTTACATAGAAAAAAAGACAAAATACCTGCCGTATATTACTGGATTAGGTGCGTTGGCTAATATAATTGGGAACTATGCTTTAATTCCAATGTTTGGAATTTACGGTGCTGCGTGGGCTACATTTATAAGTTACCTTGCAATGTCAGTTTCACTTTTTATAATTAACCAAAAAATTTATCCGATAAAATACGAATACGCAAAGCTTTCTAAAATTGCTTTTGCAACCCTTGTTTGCTTCGCTTTGTTTAAACTTATCCAATTTAATTCAAATGGTTTGACTCAGGTCACATCACTAATTCTAAAGTTGACATTTTTGATTTTATTTTTTATCTTGCTTTTGACATCGAGTTCTTTTTTCAGGCGAAAGGAAAAGTAAGGGCACAAACCAAATGAGGCTACTTTTCATCATATTCATCACTTTCACTTTCATCATCGGTTGTTCTGTTTTTCGCTTTTATTCAGAGGATCAACATCAGATTAAGGGGAAAATCTATGTCACTGGAAATGAACCATTTACGGAGCTTGCAATTCAAGATGAAAACGGGGAAGTTTTCTTGATTTCAAAAAATTCACCAGTATATAAAGAATTGTGGAAAAATCAAGGTTCTACAGTAATTCTTGAGATTGAACGAAGAGAGACAAAAGGAAATGAAAAGGGCAAACTAATTGCCAAAAGTTTTAAAATCTTATCACCTAAATAAAAATCAACGGAGGAAGAGATGAGAGCAAAGATTCTTACATTTTTGCTATTTTTTGTTTTTATAAATTTTTCCTTTGCTCAAGGCTTACCATCTGAAATCAATCGCGCAACCCTTGAAAATTCACATAATGATATTGGCATCCCAATATGTGGAACAATTTTTCTCAACGATGAGATAGCAAAACAGGCGCTTGAGAACACGCGAATTTACAATCCTGAAGTTTACGCTTTGATGCAGAAGTCAATTCTTGAGAAATCGCTCCCGTTAAAAACCGCGGACACCGTTGGGACAAGAAGAAACTTTTTCGTCTTAAATTTAACAACAAACCAATTTGATAATGTTGTTGCGGAACTGAGAGCGGTAGGAAATTTAACACAAGTATGGGTGGATACAACCGAGCTCAATAATGGACATGTCACGCAAACAGAGGTTGACGCGATTTTAACAGCGCTTGAGACTCAAACTCCGTCCGCTTCAAGAGACCCAAATAAAGGTATAGTTGCGCTTAATCATCAATATTTTGGTCTCCCACCAAACAAAGATGGGGATGGAAAAACTGACTTTTTGATAACTGATATAAAAGACGGATGGCAACCTGGTGGAAGCTATGTCGCAGGATTTTTCTTTTCATGGGATCAAACAAATAATCAGGGGAGCAATCAGCGCGACATACTTTACATTGACTCATACCCAGGGATTTACTACAACGGTACAAGAAATCCGCAAAGACCGTTAAGCACGCTTGCCCATGAATATCAACACCTAATTCACTATAACTACGATAAGGACGAAGTGACATTTGTGAACGAGGGTTTATCAGAAGTCGCTGAGGTGATTTGCGGATATCCATTAAGAAGTCCATCGAGATATTTTGCAAAACCAAATGTGCCGTTGTTTGATTGGAACAATATAAGTGGTGATGTTCTCTCAGATTACTCGAGAGCTGCTCTCTTTACGCTCTATTATACCGAACAACTTGGGGATAATATTTTAAAACAAGCTGTGCAAGAGCCCAATAATGGTGCCACTGGCTTGAATCTCGTTTTCTCAACCAAAGGTACAACCTTCACAGATGTTTTGACGAACTGGTTTATTGCAAACTATTTAAACGACAAAACTGTCGATCCAAAATATGGTTATACTTATGCAATCTCAGGAAAGCCGACGGAATTAAATTATCACACTGATCCAAATGTCAGTGTGTCGAATCAAAATGTTTATGGATATGCAGTTAATTACATAGTTTTTGCGTATGGTGAATCACTCAAGGTGACATTTACGACAAGCTCAGCGCTTGTCAAGATAAAGGCGATAAAACTTGGTACTTCCGTTAAACAAGTTGTTGATGTTCCAGCTGGGGTTAGCTTTGAAGTTCCTGAATTTGGAAGCTCAGTAAATACTGTGATTTTCGTAGTAATAAACACAGGTTCAACTTCCGCGACATACTCTTATACTTCGCAAGGGCGACAGATAGCATTTTATGTTGAGACAGCATATGATGATGGAACGCCAGATAGATTTATCGGAAATGCCAATTTCCTTGGCTTCGGGAATAGCAGGGAAGGATTTGGTTGGGCTGTTAAGTTCGTCCCCGAAGTTAGTGTAAACCAGCTTGTTTCAGCTAAAATACTTGCAGCTTTTTCTCAAGAATTTTCTGGTTCTACTGTACCAGCTAATGCACCGAAAGATTTTTACTTCCATGTTTGGGCAGATAACAATGGTCTTCCAGGAAATGACATAATAACACCGTTCATCTACTCAACCAGTAGAAGTGGCTACGATGGTCAATTTTTAACCATCGATTTAACACCGTATGCCTCACAGCTTAAAAATCTTGGAACAATTTATATCGGCTTTACTGAAAATGACACAATTGGAACTTATGTCGGGATGGACAGTACAACAAAGGTAAATTATACCTATGCTTTCTTTGGCCCAACTCATCCATCAAATCCAAATACATGGGTTCCGATGGAAAATCTTCAAGTATCAAGTGGTGGAACCACTGTATCTTTGAGAGGTTGGAACATGATGATGAGAGCAACCTTCGCCTACACTGATACAACAAAGCCACGACTTATTGTTGGATTTTTCCAAAATCCTATTTTCAGCGAGCGACTTGATGTATTTGTTGCAAGCCCATCCAAACTTAACAAAAATAATCTCTCTGGGACGTTAACACAGGGTTCAAATGTAGTAAATTTAATCTTTCAACCAGTTCCAAATTCAAATGATAAGGTTTTTGTTGACAATAATATAACTTTAACATCAAGCGGGGCAATTGAAATAAGAGTTAGGGGAACGACAAAATACGGATTTGTCTATTCAGATACGGCTTATACATTTAATGTTCAATTTTTACAATCAGTCAGTGGTGGATATATTGCTTCAACAGATGGAAAAATGGAGGTTGAATTTGGGAGAAATTCACTCAGGGATAATTTATATGTAATTGCCTTCGCTGGCAATTCCGATGTTTTAAATGCCGAGGTTGAAAACTCAATTAGTACAAAACTAAGCTCAGTTTACACACTGAGCCCGGTCGGTTACGAACTTAACAGACCAGCGGTGCTTAAAATTTATCTCGATCCCAATAAAATTTCATCCATACCATTAAATGAATTGACAATCGCATATTGGGATGGAACACGATGGGTGGGATTAAATTCAACTGTTTCAAATTCTGGAGATTTCATCACAGCCGAAATAAGCAAATTAGGCCAATTCATAGTAACGAGAAAAACTGAGGTTACTGAAGTTGGCACTCCTGTGGTTGATATACCCCAAAAATTTGAACTTTACCAAAATTATCCAAATCCGTTCAACCCATCAACGAGCATAAGCTTTGACTTGCCTGAGGATGCGTTTGTAACTCTCAAAATTTACAACATCATTGGGCAAGAGATTAAAACGCTTGTAAATGAATTCAAAAATGCTGGGAGATATACTGTTGTTTGGGATGGCAAGGATAACACGGGTAAAATTGCACCATCGGGAATTTACTTTTATAGGATAACTGCCGGAAACTTTAGTAAGACATTAAAAATGGTTTTGACAAAATAAAAACGGGAGATAAAAATGAGAAGTTTCTTAAAACCGGGTATAAGCTTAACAATCGCATTTATACTTTTGATTTCATTTACAGCCTGTAAAAAACAACCTTCTGAGCCAAGCGCAGTTATTTATATCAGTGTAACCCCAAGCTCACTTAACTTTGGATATGTTGCGGTAAATCAATACAAGGATATGCCTATTGTAGTAAAAAATCAAAATAATTCAACTGGAAAACTTACTGGAACAGTAAATATAAGTGGAAACGGATTTTCAATTCAAGGAGCAACACAGTTTAATTTATCCCCTGGTGATTCAATTATCACTTATGTGAGATTTACCCCAACTTCTGATGGTGCATTCTCTGGAGCTCTTTCAATCACGCACAACGCGACAAATCTTTCTTCGCCTTTAACAGTTCAATTACTTGGGAATGGTGATGCAACCATAAATCAGATAATTTCCCTAATACAATCCGGTTGGCAATCATTTAGCAACAAAAATTATGACGATGCTTTTACGAAATTTGATCAAGCAGTTTCTTTATCTCGTGCTAATTCAAGATATGATAGTCTCCAAGCTGAAGCTGAATGTGGTCGTGGATGGTCGAGAGCCTATAAACGCGAATTTTCGCTCGCCAGGAATGATCTTCTAAATTCACTTGCTCATCAAAGTGTATCGCAAAGTGTCAGTTTAAATTCAAAAGCTGGACTTGCTTTCGTTCACCATGCGTTAAATGAATTTTCATCCGCAATTCAACGGGCGCTTGAAGTTTTAAATGCAAATCCAAACTATGTCTTTGCGTACGATAATCGCGTGTATTACAAAAGACTTCGCCTTGTTTTAGCCCAGTCATATTACACACTTGGTGATTTTCAAAGTGCAGCACAGCAACTTGACATAATTGATCCCGCCGGAGCACCTCACTCAACAGACCCAGCAGTTTTGCTAAGGCAAATTCAAGATATGTGGAGCAGGTTATAAAAACATGGCGAGCTTTATAGCTCGCCATTTCTACCTTGACTTTTTAAATCTTTCGGGTTATTTTTGTTAACGAGTTCCATTTCTAAAAAATTAAAATGGAGCGGATTATGTGCCTTGGGATTCCTGGAAAGATTGTGGAAGTCTTTGAAGAGAATGGTTTGAAAATGGGCAAAGTTGATTTCGGGGGCGTTGTAAAAACTGTTTGCCTTGAATATATCCCAGATGCACAGGTTGGAGATTACACTGTTGTTCATGTTGGGTTTGGAATAAGCAAACTCAACGAACAAGAAGCTCAAGAAATGCTTTATTACCTTGAAAAAATGGGATTTTTAAAAAGTGAACTCGGGGATCAAGAATGAAATTCATTGATGAATACAGGGATTCAAAACTTGTCAAAGCATATGTTGAAAAGATCCATGAGATAACAACCCGTGAATGGACCATAATGGAAATCTGTGGGGGCCAGACACATACGATTATAAAATACGGAATCGATGAGATGCTTCCAGATAAAATTAACATCGTTCATGGTCCAGGGTGTCCGGTTTGCGTTACACCACTTGAAATAATTGACAAAGCCATAGAAATTGCATCAACCCCAGGAGTTATATTTTGCTCATTTGGAGATATGTTAAGAGTTCCAGGTTCAAAAAAAGACCTTTTCACCGTTAAGTCAGAGGGTGGAGATGTGAGAATTGTCTACTCACCTCTTGATGCTGTGAAGATTGCGATGAAAAACCCAGATAAAAAAGTTGTCTTTTTCGCGATTGGCTTTGAGACAACAGCGCCAGCAAATGCAATGGCGGTATGGAGAGCAAAAGAACTCGGATTAAAAAATTTCTTTGCTCTTGTTTCACATGTGCGCGTTCCACCGGCAATTATAACAATCCTTGAGTCACCTTGGAACATGATAAATGGATTTATCGCTGCGGGACATGTTTGCACAGTTATGGGATATGAAGAATATGAACCGATCGCGGAAAAATACAAAGTTCCAATTGTTGTCACAGGTTTTGAACCAGTTGATATCTTACAGGGTATTTTTATGTTAATTAAACAACTTGAAGAGGGACGTCATGAGGTTGAAAATCAATATAAGCGTTCAGTGCGTCGCGAGGGAAACATACCAGCAAAACAGCTTATCTTTAAGGTTTTTGAAATTGCAGATATGAAATGGCGTGGTATTGGGTTAATTCCAAACAGTGGCTTTAAATTAAAAGAAGAATTTTCTGAATTTGACGCGGAAAAAGTTTTTAGCGAAATCTCTACTATAAAAACAGAGGAATCATCACTTTGCATAAGTGGTTATGTTCTTCAAGGAGTTAAAAAACCCAGTGATTGCCCAGCTTTTGGAACGCTTTGCACACCATTAAATCCTCTTGGTGCACCCATGGTTTCATCTGAAGGAGCATGTGCAGCTTACTATAACTATGGCAGAATAAAAATTTAAATATGCTATGGCAACAGAATTTAATTTAAGTTGTCCAAAACCACTTGCAAATTACGATAAAATTCTCCTTGGTCATGGGAGCGGGGGAAAACTCACAGCGGAACTGATAAGAAATGTATTTTTACCAGCCTTTGACAATCCATATCTTTCCGAACTTGGGGATCAAGCAGTTGTGAATATAAACGGGATTAAAATTGCGTTTACAACTGATTCATATGTGGTTAATCCTATTTTCTTTCCTGGCGGAAATATTGGAGAGCTTGCGGTAAATGGAACTGTAAACGATTTAGCAGTTGGCGGTGCAAATCCACTTTTCATCAGTGCGGGCTTTATAATCGAAGAAGGTTTCCCAATCTCTGATTTATGTGTAATAGTTGAAAGTATGAGAAGAGCTTGTGAAAGAGCTGGCGTAATTCTTGTAACAGGTGATACAAAAGTTGTTGAAAAAGGCAAGGGTGATAAAATTTTCATCAACACATCTGGAATTGGAATAATAGATCATGATATTGAAATCTCACCACACAAGGTCAAGCCCGGAGATAAAATCCTGATAAATGGTCCCATAGGTTTACACGGAATAGCTATTTTATCAAAGCGCGAGGGGATAGAATTTGAGATAGAAATTGAAAGCGATACAGCACCATTAAATTACCTCGTTCACGATATTTTATCCGTAAGCCAAAATATACATTGGATGCGTGACCCAACACGTGGTGGAATCTCAAGCGCGCTAAACGAACTTGCGCAGTCTGCAAATATTGGTGTTGAAATATGGGAATCGGAAATTCCAATACCTGAACCAGTTAAAGCAGCATGTGAAATGCTTGGGCTTGATCCACTCTATGTCGCGAACGAAGGCAAATTGATCGCAGTCGTTTCTTCAGAAGATGCGGAGAAAATACTCGAAACAATGAGAAAAAATCCATTAGGAAAAGAAGCAAAAATAATTGGTGAAATCACCGAAGAACATCCCGGCGTTGTCCTCCTTAAAACTCTTATTGGTGGGTTAAGAGTCGTTGATATGCTCGCTGGAGAACAACTGCCGAGAATATGTTGAACTTCCAAAATCAAACACTTTTAGTAATTTAAACCCAGTCAAACCATCGATACTAACAAAGTTTTTCACTTAGCTAATATCATTTTTCTTTGTTGAACAAAATTTCCAGCCTGCAAATGATAGAAGTAAACCCCACTTGGCAACCTTTTGCATCAAATCTTATACAATCTATACAAACCTTCAATATCCCTTAAAAAATTCTCGTCACTTCCATTCCAAAAACATCATATATCCCAAGTTCGATATCTGAAACCTCAGGTTAATTGTCAGATTCAATCAAAGTGTTCAAATTAAAATAAGTTTAGATAATTTTTGATAAGTGGAAATTCTCTTGGTATTATTTCTTCTTTTTCTTATAAACATCAAGTATTACTCCCCCCCCCTCACGATATACCGCAAGCCTTCCCTCCGTTCCGATCCATTTGTTTCCTTGGGAATCTATCGCTATAGCACGTACCCAATTATGTGGTAGGCCTGAATTTGAAGTGTTATAAACAGTCCAACTTACATCGTTAAACTTCGCAAGCCCTCCTCCGTTTGTTCCAATCCATTTATTCCCCTGAGAATCTATCGCTATTGCATTAATCCAATTATCCGGCAAACCTGAATTTGAAGTATTATAAACGGTCCAACTTACACCATCGAACTTCACAAGTCCTCCTCCTTCTGTTCCAATCCATTTATTTCCTTTGAAATCTATTGATATAGCATTAACCACATTATTTGGCAGGCCTGAGTTTGAGCTGTCATAAACAACCCAACTCACACCGTCAAACTTTACAAGGCCCAGTTCTGTCCCAATCCATTTGTTCCCCTGGGAATCTATCGCTATTGCATTAATCTGAGCATCCGGAAGCCCTGAATTTGAAGCGTTATAAACGGTCCAATTTGTACCATCGAACTTTACAAGTCCTCCTTCATATATTCCAATCCATTTGCTCCCTTGGGAATCTATCGCTATGGCAGAAATATAATTATCTGACAGAGCCAAGTTCGAAGTGTCATAAATAGTCCACTTTACTCCGTCAAACATTGCGAGTCCTTTATTCGTCCCAATCCATTTGTTTCCTTGAGAATCTATCACTATGGCAGAAACATAATTATCTGGTAGACCTGAATTTGAAGTATCATAAACAGTCCACTTTACACCATCAAACCTTACAAGTCCTTTATCTGTACCAATCCATCTGTTCCCTTGGGAATCTATTGATATAGCAAGGACATCATTACTTAGTAGACTTGAATTTGAAGTGCCATAAACAACCCAATTTACATCATCAAACCTAGCGAGCCCTTTTGATGTCCCAATCCATTTGTTTCCTTTGGAATCTACCACTATGGCACGAACATTATTGCTTGGTAAACTTGAATTCCGAGTTTTATACACAATCCAATTTACCCCATCAAACTTTACAAGCCCTCCCGATGTTCCAATCCATTTGTTTCCTTGGAAATCCATTGCTATAGCAAAAACATTATTACTTGCAAGACCTGAATTCGAAGTACTATAAACAATCCAATTTATCTCATTAAATTTCGCAAGTCCCCCTCCCTCCGTTCCGATCCATTTATTTCCCTGGGAGTCTATTAATATGGCACGAATACTACCCTTTGGCAGACCTGAATTTGAAGTACTATAAATAATCCAATTTACACCATCAAATTTCGCAAGTCCTCCACTTGTTCCAATCCATTTGTTCCCTTGGGAATCTATCGATATAACAAAGATGTAGTTATCCGGCAAACCTGAATTTGAAGTGTTATAAACAGTCCAATTTACACCATCAAACTTAGCAAGCCCTTTCCCTGTTCCAATCCACTTATTACCTTGGGAATCTATTGCTATAGCACGAACATTATTACTTGGTAGTCCAGAATTTGAGGTATTATAAACAGTCCAATTTACACCATCAAACTTCACAAATCCCCCTTCATATGTCCCAATCCATTTATTCCCTTGTTCATCTATTGCTATGGCAAAAATGACATTACTTGGTAGACCCGAATTTGCCTTGTTATAACTAACTTTCTCACCTGTTAGGATATTCAACTTAACAAGCCCCAAGTTTGTCCCAATCCAAATGTATTCATCTTCAATCGCAAGCGAAGTGATGTAATTTTCAGCTGTGAAAACAATCCATTCTGGACTTTGATGAGATGAAAGATGGATGTCAAAATTCGTACTCAAAAAACACATGAAATTTTTTTAGCCTTGTCAACAGTTCACTTCTTGTTTTGCTCCAACTATTCAAAATTAAAAAAAGGTTCCATACTTGTCAAGTCTATTTTGCAATTAGCATTGTTAGCTAAAAGCTTTGGTCAGTGAGCAAAACTTAGCAAAAACAAATTATAAAAGAGCAAGGTTAAAATCTCTGGTGCATGAATACCAGAAATATCACCTTAAGTAAACAAGTCATTTATTACGAGTGCAAAATCCGCCCCAACACTATCGTAAATAGTCTTAATCAATTACATCATCTGATAATTAGCATTCCCCTCTGTCCAACAAAACCGCTTGTTTTCAGTTGATAAAAATAAATTCCACTTGGTAGATTTCTCGCATCAAACAACACAGAATGCTCGCCAGCATCAAATTCCCCATCCACCAGCGTTGTTACTTCTCTGCCGAGAATATCAAAGACTTTGAGTGTTACATATGTTTGACTTGGTAACGAAAAGCGAATGGTTGTCGAGGAATTGAATGGGTTAGGGTAGTTTTGGTATAATGCAAATCCCGAAGGAACATTATTTTGGTTCAGATATACCTCAGTCAATCCAAATACTGAATCTGCCCATGAATTAAAATCTCTCAATAGTTGGTCAATAGAACGCGAGCTATATTCTTCATACCATAGTTCGATATACCGTATATTAAGCTCTTTTGCTTGCGCAAATGCTGTTGCTATTGTGTTATCAGCAAATCTTTCAGGTTGACCACTGTGACCAATCATTTGTGCATATTTATCGCCGGGAAAAGTCTTTAAGAAAGACAATAAATCTGGTTGATAAGTTGTTTTTCCCGAAAGCCACCAAATTGCAGCGCCTATTCTATGATTTAGAAGCGGATCATTAAATAAATCTGAAATTATTGTTATCGGGATTGTGGAAGAATTCTCAATATCGTGAATTTCAAATGCTAATGCTTTTGTCGGAAAAGCGTTTGCGAAATAATATGCCGTTTGTTTCGCTGCAGCAATCCATTTTTCTGCTGTATATCCTTTAGCTCGCATCGAATCCATATTTACACCTTGCAAATGCCCCTCAATCCCATTCGCTGTCATTTGTGTGATATATACCAATGCTAACGAGGTGTCATCTTTAAATTCCTCACCAAGTTTTGCCACCATAAGCCTGATTCGATTTTGCACGGTGCTGTCCCACCACAACGGCAATTTATACGGAATCGTTCCTCGAAATTTATAATCAACAAATGGAACGTGAAGAGAATCAACCAACCACGCTGGCGAGCCAGGTCCTCCCATACCAACGGCGAGCGCATATTTCTTGTTGTATTGTTTTACAAGGTTAATTTTGTTTTTCAAAGCAGAAAAAGTAAACACTCCGGGCGACGGCTCTATCTCTGACCATTTCGTCACAATTAATTGATATCGACATTCCGGATGATTAAGAACAACCGTAGATACATTAGGCCCAGTACTTGCAGAACAACCTTTCGGTTTATAAACTTCTTGAGAAAGTAACAACGCTGAAATGGGAGCAACTTCCAATACAAGAAGCACTAAACCAACCCAAATAAAGTGAGGAATTACCCTCACCATTTTATTATCACTATTTTATTATCATCATTTTCTTTTGCTGAGCAAAATTACCGGCTTGCAAGCGATAGTAGTACACTCCGCTTGGCAAGTCTTCAACATTATAGACAACGGAATGTTCACCAAGGTTTAATTCTCCATCCACCAGCGTTGTAACTTCTCTGCCGAGAATATCAAAGACTTTTAGCGTTACATATGTTTGACTTGGCAATGAAAAGCGAATAGTTGTGCTCGGATTAAACGGATTTGGATAATTTTGTTCAAGCCTAAACTGAGTTGGATTTTCTCCGAGGCTAGTGACATTTGTAACCGGCGAAATGGCTACACCATAAACATCTCCATCGGTAAAGTATATACCACTATCAGGAGCAACCCCAAACCTTACTCTTGTTGTAAAAACGAGATATTTTCCACCGCCATAAACAACATAGCTTCCAAGCGGATTTTTACCCCCAAGCGTATCAAAGACAACAAATTCTTCACCCTTTGGGTTTAAAGATAAATCAAAGAAACGAGCGAAGATTTTAGAAGTGAAATCCTGTTTAAATCCTGTGGCTGTAAATAAAATTTCACCACCATTAACGGAAGCGCATGGGACAATATATGCATTTGGGGTAATAAGAATTCGTTGGGGCAAAACTGTACCATCTTGATTTATAAATCTTGCATAAGTCTTCCAACCTGTTGTCTCCTCATCAGGGAAAAAACTGATAAATTTTTGCCCATCGAAAGTGACAAATAACGGGTTATCACTTGGCGCAGGGCTTCCATCAACTAAAAAGCTTGCCCCAATCGCTGAACCATTCTCACTTACCATCTGGCCCCAAATCTCATTGTCATAGTCACCAGTCTCTTTAATGAAGCAAACCAGATATTTAGAATTACCATAAGCAAGCGAATACTCCTTTCGCGCAAGAACATTAGATACCTGAAATGAATTTTCCATATATCCATTTGGTAGTATAAACGTCCCAGCTAAATAATAACCGCTTGAGCTTCTGATAGCAAAAACAAGAAAATACTTATTGACCGTCGAATTAAAATGAAGAACTGAAACTCCATTTAAATAACACTTCAAGGTTGAGTCAGAATATAAATTACTTAACTGAAAAGTTTTAGCGTCGATAAATCGATATTTAATTCCTCCATTTTCACCATCAGTCCACACCACAAGAAAACGATTACCATCAAATGCCACCTGTGGTATACCTACTTCAAAATTTCCTGCTGGTATTACTGTTGTTCCCAAAACGATTGGACTTCCAATTAAAGAGTTATCAGCCTTTGATAAAAATTGTCCAACTATTTCAGCGCCACCTGTTGACAACTCTTTCCGCATAACAACGAGATATTTCTCGGAATCATAAGCCCCGCCAAGAACGAATGTTGAATCACGTCCAGTTTCAATCCCAAATTCAGGTCCGATTTGTGGGATTTGAGAAATTAAAAAACTTGAAAAGACAAAAAGAAGGATGCCGAAGAAACAAATTTTTTTACTCATGATTTTTTCTCCAATTGTTGATTTTTTAAGTTTAATTTAATTAAAGAACATTAAACCTACCCCCGTTTTTACGCCCGCATTTGAAGTTTAAGCAATAATTCCAATAAAACAAAATAAAAAATAAAAAAGGCGTGCACCTTCGCACGCCTTTAAATTTAGATAGGGGAAGTACGCCCTATTTCTTTACCTCGGATATTCGCCTAATCATTGAAACCACAAATCCAGCAAGAATCACGATAACACCAAACCAGACAAGATTTATAAATGGCTTCACACTCGCTTCAATAACAAGAACCTCAACGGGCTCATCTTGAAACTCAGAGACAGCCCCATTTGATCTCAAACTTACAGCAATTTGACCTGACTCAACATTAAGATTTACAAATGTTAATTGTTTATCACCAACCTTAACCCCTTCGGGCACTGGCATATTATTTCGATAAAAAATCTTAGGAATAACTTGCTGTTTCTTACCTTTGTATGTTACTTCGATGACTGCACCTATAGCAAAATCTTGCCCACTCATCATCTTAGCCATATCTTCTGAACTCATATCAAAACGAATGAACTTCAGCGTATAATCCCCAACGACTTTCTCCTGATTTTTATCAAGTATGATAAGATCACCAGTTGTATGCGGATTAAATCCACCGCTCTTTTCCAAACTCATCGGTGAAAGATAAAGATCATTCGTAAGCGTATTTTTAACCAGAAAAGCCAAGAGATTGGGATTACTAAATATATCATAGTTGAGCAGGCTAAAAATGTAAGGATGTCTCATCACACCTTGGTTATACTCACTGAAATACATCTGTAATGGAGCGATAAATGAATCCCCATCTTTTTCAACTTTAACATTATATGCTACTTTTTCCTTGTCAATTTTTTGGTTCCCGATGTATGTTAACTTATATCCAAAGACATTAATCGCTTGATCCTTGGGCAAGGAAACAACTTGTGTCTTATCGTATTTCGTCGAAGCTATAACCCCAAGGAAGAAAAGAGCTACGCCTATGTGAGTTAAATAAGCGCCGATATACTTTGGGTTTCCACGGGCAATTTTATAAGCAATTCTTAAACTAACAAAGAAAGCAAACGAAGATGTGAGAACAAACAAAGCCATCAAAACTTCTCTAACGCCAGCCACTATCAAAATTGATGTAAAAACAGTTGCAGCCGCTGTCGGGAATAGAAGCGAGTTCATTAAAGCTTCCGGATTTGTCCTCCTCCACCACATAGTTTGGGCAAGCCCGATTAATAAAGCCATTATTATTCCAAGTGGAAGCGTCGTCTTGTTGTAATATGATACATCAACGGCGCTTGCTTTGCCTTGCAAAATTTTAGTTATAATTGGTGAAGATGTTCCCACTATTACAAAACCAGCAACTATTAAAAGCAAAGCGGAAGCAAGGAACAAGTTATACTCTCTCGAAAGAAGATCAGATTCCACCTTTACCTTTGGTATTTCCTTTCTTCTAGCGAATAACAAACCAAAACCAATAAATGAAAATGTTAAAATAAGTGAAATTAAAAGCAGGTAAACCCACATTCCAGGATCAACAAACGAATGAACGGATGTATCGCCAAGAACACCACTTCTTGTCAAAAAGGTACTATACAAAACAAGAATAAAAGCCAAAATCGACATCCCCAAATTCCATCTAGCAAAAGCTCCCGTTCTTCTTTGAACATACATCGTATGGATTGTTCCAACTGCGATAAGCCATGGAACCAAAGACGAATTTTCAACTGGATCCCATCCCCAAAAACCACCCCATCCAAGAGTCTCATATGCCCAAAAGCCACCTATTGCAAGCCCAGCTCCAAGCGCTAAAGCTGCGAAAATTGTCCAAGGCATCGCTGGTTTAACCCAAGTTAAATATTCTCGCCTCAAAAGCGCAGCCACAGCGTGCGAATATGGTATCGCCATCGCCGCAAACCCCATGAAAATTATAGGCGGATGAATCACCATCCAGAAATTTTGAAGCAAAGGATTAAGACCTCGCCCTTCTGGTGGTACAAACCCCTCATGAACTTGATTAGGCCATGTCTCCCATACATATTCAAATGGGCTCTTAACGACTAAAATTAACAAAAGAAGAACTTTAACAAGCGAATAAACACTCATAACCTCCGCCTCATAGCCATTGCGTCTGGAATAGCTCATCAAAAATAACCCAAGCACCGCTGTATAAAATGTCCATAACATGAAACTGCCCTCTTGACCAGCATAAAAAGTTGATATCAAAAGTGGGGTCGACAAATCAGTTGAACTATAACTCCACACATAAGTGTATTGAAACTGATGAGTTAAAATCAAATATAGCAAAAAAGCAGAAGCAAGTATGACAAAGATCGCTGATATATGATAACTTAATCTTGCCTTTTGAATTAAGGATTTTCTACCCTTGAACGAAAGGTAATATCCAATCGTTGCAAAAAGAGAAGATGCAAAGGCAATGTATATTAGAAATCTTCCTAACATTTTCTCACCTTGAATTTAATTTTGATACTGTTTCAAAGCATCGGCGGACTGATATTTCGATGGGCACTTCGTTAAAATTTCCTGGGATTCAAAAATTCCGTCAACATAACGACCTTTTACAACGACATGTGATGCGATTTCAAAATTATTTGGCTTTGCGCCATTATGAACGACTTTAACAACATCACCATTGTCATCCTTGAGATAAAAAATAAATTGATTGGTTCGAGCGTCGTAATAACTTTCTTTCTCTTTCACCCATTCACCGACGATTTGAACCTTCCTCGTTGTTTTCTTTGCTTCCTCTATTGTTACATACTTGACATTACTTTCCATAAAAGAATATGCACCGAAAATTATAAATCCAGCAATTAAAACCGAACCTACCACGATTTTAAGCTTCATTTTCCGACCTCCTCTTTGTTTTCAAGCTTTGCAAATTCATCTTCAAGCTTTTTCAACTTAACATCAACCCTTACAAG
Organism: Candidatus Kryptonium thompsonii; assembly: GCA_001442925.1. GTDB lineage: Bacteria > Bacteroidota > Ignavibacteria > Kryptoniales > Kryptoniaceae > Kryptonium > Kryptonium thompsonii. The sequence continues at coordinate 170,746 of LDXX01000006.1, read as the reverse complement.
ATAAACAAAAACAGAGAACCAAACAATTAAAGCGATGATCAAGACAAGGTAAATTGAGTTTTTCTCAAGAAATTCATATAAGCCCAATTTTAAACCTCCTGATATATTTTGTTTTGAATTTTAATTTTCAAAATTTCCATCCTCGATCGAAGTTTGAATATCCACAGATAAACAAGTGTAAATCCAAGCAAGGAAGCGAAGAAGAGAATTCTCATATTCGGATCCATTTTAAAAGTCACAACAGGTCCCGCACCTTCAGGGTCACCCTTTGAACCTGGGTGAAGTCCTGGCATAATTCTTGGCATTATAAAGATGAAGAAAGGAACAGTAACAAAAGCAATTATCGAGTAAACCGCTGAAAGTGTCGCCTTTCTTTCTTCAACTTCAATCGCAGATCTTAACACAAAATAAGCACCATAGATCAGAAGAAGAACAAATATAGATGTCTCACGCGGATCCCAATTCCAAAACGATCCCCAATTAAATTTCGCCCAAATTGAACCTGTTACAGTCGTCACAAAGCAAAACAAAAATCCAATCTCAGCAGAAGCAGCAGACTTAACATCTTCATATATGTTTTTTGAACGAAGATAACGAACTGCATAAATCATAGCCACAAAGAAAGCAATCACACTCAACCATGCAGATGGAACATGCAGAAAAATAATTCTCGCTCTCTCACCAAGTCCAGGTATAAAACCAATTGGGATAACAAACGCAAGGATCGTGATTATTGCGATATATACACCGAGCAGAAATTTCCAAATCATCAAATTTCTCTTTTTTGTTTCTATAGCCTTTTATCACATCACAATTTATATGCCAGCGTAAAAGCGCTAATTTTTATTCAAATTCCACACAAGTTTAGGATATCCTATGTCTAAATTTTCAACATAGTCTCCAACAAGAATAACAAAAAAGACACACAACTTATTCCTTCCAAATGTAATCAAATAAAAGATACGATGCAATTACAACAACAACGAAATAAGAAAATAAAATCCGCAAATGTCCAAAAGTTTCGGCAAGTTTTGCCCCTTCAATCGAAAGCTGGGTCATATTTATTGTGGTGATCAAAAGGGGCAAAAGTACAGGAAAGGATAAAACTGGGTAAAGTGTTCCTTTTGTATTTGCCTTTGCAATTATCGCAGCAATTATTGTTGAAGCCGAAGCAAGCCCCAAACCACCTAAAATCAAAGCCGAAAGAAAAACATCAAAGCTTTTCACCTTGAAATTTTCCATCGTCAAAAGATACGCTATAACCACAAAAAAATTGATTCCAAATATCAACACAAGATTAAAAAGCAACTTTCCAAAATACACAACACTGGGACGCGTCGCAAGTTGCAAGAAAATAACTGTGCCTCTATCTTCTTCACTTACAAATGTCCTTGAAAGTCCCGACATAGCGGAGAAAAATATAACAACCCACAACAAACCAGAAAGTAATTCACCACTCATAACTTCGCCCGCGGTTGCAAATAAAATCATTGAAATAGTCACAACCACAAACATAAGCAAAGCATTTAAAGCATATCTTGTCCTAATCTCTGACTTCAAATCTTTTAAAAATATCGCCCAAATGCTACTTAACAATTTGCCTTTTCATTTTTAGTTTTAACTCATCAAGATTTATAACTTCATCGCACATTTTAAGCTCCTCTGGTTCATTCGTTGCTACGATTAAAATTCCATTTTTCTTCTGCTCCTCAGCTATAGCCCAAACCATTTCAACACCTTCAGAGTCAAGATTTGAAGTTGGTTCGTCAAGTATAAGCACAATCGGATCATGGAGAAGAGCACAAGCATATTTAAGCCTCTGTTTCATACCAGACGAATAACCGCGCACAAGGTCATCGCGACGAGAATAAAGGTTTACACGCTCCAAAACATTTTTAATTTTCGCCTCATAGCTTTTCAACCCCCTTATCTTAGCAAGTATCTCAAGGTTTTCATAACCCGTAAATTCATCATAAAGTTGAAGATATGGTGCAACGAAACCAACAAACTTAAACCAATCAAGCTTATCAATTTCCCTTCCATCAACTTGGTAAATAACCTCACCAGAACTTGGGCTTAAAAGGCCAGCTATTATCTTTACAAGCGTTGATTTGCCTGAACCGTTTTTCCCAGCGATGGCGAGCGACGAACCATTGATAAGCTCAAAATTTATCGAATCAAAAACAAGCAACCGTCCAAAGCTTTTTCTTATGTCCTTACCTATTAATCTAAATTCCACCTTATGTAAAATCTAAATTCTTAAATTTCTCATTTCCTTATCAACACAAACTTTCCGAGCCTTTCACTATTTCCAGATCGAACGAAATAAATATAAACTCCAGTTTTCACAATCTCACCCGAATTATCTCTGCCGTTCCAACTTACAAAATAATTTCCAAAGTTAAATTCAGGCTTGAACTTTCCAGAATAAACAAGATCAAAACCGATAGTGAAAATTTTCATTTCGACATCCTCAGATCCAGAATCAACAGGAATTAAAATCTTTTCAATTCCATCAGCATAAAACGGATTTGGAAAGACATCATTGGTTTTAACAAATGCAATTTGTGAATTTAAAATATTCAAACTTCCCCAATTATCAAAATCGGGAACTTTCAATCTCGTTTTTAATCCATTACCAAGGGGCGTATAACCTTCACTATAAGAGCCCGCAGTTATGTGATATTGAAAAACAAATTCATCACTAGAACGAGCTAAAGCTGAATTCAAATTTACATTTGAAATTATTGCGACAATCGTATCACTTCGCCATATAAACATATAATACTGCGTTGAAAGTGCTCCAGTTGAATTATTTATCGTTGCTTCATTTGATGTTATAAATATAGGTTGTGTCTCAAATCTCACTTCTGGATAATTAGCTCCTTCTTTATAATATCCTGACCTTGCTCTACTCCCAGTGTAATAATTCCACAGCGAAAACTCGACAAATTCACGCTTTAAACTGCTACTAAAAGAGTTCAAACTTAGCTCAAGCGCTGAAACAGGCGGATAATTTCTAATGTTATCCCAAGCCCTTACAATTACCCTATGCGTAAATCTCGCCTGCAAAAATATCCCAAGCACAACAAGGTCATATCCATCATGAAAATAAATCGGTGTGCTTGTCGCCTTAAAAAAGCGTGGAATATACGCATAATAATCATTAACATCATCAAAAACTGCCTCCTCAAGCCAAGTTGATGTCATCTCATAAAACCATATATCTTCATCCCAAAGACCATAGGATAAAAGTTGAACTGCGTGACCAAATTCGTGCGCAAGCGTTACTTTTAACGCATTAATCCCACGGGTGTAATACGAACTTTCATAATAAGAATTATCAATTCGCATAAAACTTAAAAACCTCTTGGCAACGCCACTTCTTGGAAGTGGATTTGAATAATCAAAAACTGTCTCGCCATATAAACCTTCGGTTAAATTTTGAATGTAAATGTCATATTCACTTCCCCCACCAAGCGTGTCATCGTTAAAATTGAACTCAAAACCAATTAAATTCACGATAACATTGTACACCGAATCTATATACTTTGCAACTGAATCAACATACATCTTCCATGATTTTGGAATCTTCCCATAATCATTGAACAAAAACGGCTCATTTACACCTGTTGTATCAAAATGAATCCTAAATCTCCTACTTGGGGATAAAATGCTTGTTTGAAGTTGCGGTCTCTCAAGCGACTTTTTTATATTGCTTTTTTGAATTTCGCTAAACTTATCCCAGTTTCTCCCAACCTCAACATAAAGTCCAAAACCACATTTACCAGTATCAAAAGGTTTAAAGTCAATCGGTTTATCAATTTCTATCCCAGCTCTATCGCAAGCCGTGTAATAAACCTGTTCAATTTTATTATCCTGCGCAATCAACAGGCTGACAAATAAAAATGAAAAGATGAACTTTTTCATTTTAAAAAACCATCTTTGTTCAGTAAAAATCTCAAACTTCCAGCTCTCTCATCCAACAAGATCAAATCGGGAAAACCATCACGATTTACATCAGCCACGCCAGTGGAGCTAATTTTGCTTTTTAAACTATAGATTTGCTTTTTTTCAAAAGTTCCGTCGTTATTTATGTAAAGATAAACTCCACCTCTTAAATTATCAAAAACTACAAAGTCCTTTTTAAAATCACCTGAAAAGTCAGCTATTCTTAAAAGCTTACCACTTGATAGATGAACATGTGTATCAACTCTTCTTCTTGTTCTGAATCCACCTTTTCCACCGTTCAAAAAAAGATTTATTTCACCATCAGAGATTTTAGTTTGCGAATAGTCGTAATAAGCAAGGATATCAAGGTAACCGTCGCCGTTAAAATCATCTATGTAAAGAAAAGCACGCTTTATCAACCTGTTCAAGTTTATTGAATAGCTCCTGATATATTCACCTTCATTTTTTCGGGTGAAAACATCTAATTTAACATTGTTTTTAAAACTATTAACAAGTGCAATATCAAAATATCCATCCCCGTTTAGGTCGGCGACTGCAGAAGCAATAACCTTCGCACTATCAATTTCCTTTATGCTCATCTCTTCGAATTCCGTCCCGCCCTTTGGCTTTATCAAAATAAGGTTTGAATCTGAGATGGTGAGAAAAACTACAACTGATTTATCTTCGTCCAAACCCGCAAAAACTGGCTTCGGTTTATCAAAATTGTATTTAAAAATTTCTGTTATCTCATCTTGCCCCCTACGAAATAGTGAAATGGCACCAGTTTCATAATTTGAGCATAAAAGATAATTGAAATTTGAAACGGATAAAACTTTGATATCCGTGAAACTTTCGCCTTGGTTTGAAAAAGAATAAATTTTACCACCATTATAATAAAAAAGAAGTGGATTTGATCCATCACCTACAAAAACGAAATCAACATAACCATCTCTATTAAAATCTGCAATTGCGAAATCAGATGAATTTAAACCAACTGCTATGGAAAAGTTTTCAGAAAACTCAAGTTTAGCGTCTGAATAAAAAATTCTCAACCTATTTCCGACCGAATCGAGAACGATGATATCATCCTTCCCATCCACATCAAGATCAGCACACTCAACCTGAACTACTCCATCGCCAGAAAATTCATATCTTAAAAAGTCCCGACCAGAGTTCATAAAAATAAACAATCTTTCTGCGTTGTTTACGATTATATCTTTAAAGCCATTTCCATCCAAATCGCAAGCACAAACTTTTAATGGTTTTGGAATTTTAAATTTAGATCTGAGACTTATTCCTGCCTGTGTCGTATAGTAAAATTGAACTTCGTCAAGGTAATAGAATGAAATCACATAGTCAAAGAAGCCATCGTTGTTTAAATCAGCAACTACAAAATCATTTGGTTCTTCGGGAAGTTTATAAGTATATGCAGACCCAAACTTTCCATCACCTCTTCCATATGAGATGACAAGCAAGTTATTTAACCAGTCAATGCCAACAAGATCTGGAACCTCATCATAGTTTAAATCAAGAATTTGAACTTTTTTAAGCGGGATCTTGGGGAAAAAATTAACTGGATTTGAAAACTGATTTAATTCGGTTTGATAATTGACCGTTATCCCAAGCATTATTTTTCCAACCGTTATGACATCTTTGAGACCATTCAAATCAAGATCAGAACAAATGAGCAAATCGGGATAAATGCCAGTTTCAAAAGAATAGAAGTGTTTAAAGCCAAGCGTATCTTTTTTAAAAATTTCAACAGTTGACTTCGCCTTGTAAACTGCGACGATTTCCGATGCACCATCATCGTCAATGTCACTTATCTTAACATCTGTTGGGGATTCTCTAACTGGTATGTTAAAATAAAAGTTAAAGTTATTTTTATGGTCGTTCTCGAGACAGGTTATAACCCGTCGTGAAGAAACAACGATATCATAAAAGCTATCGCCGTTTAAATCTCCAATTGAAAATGTGGAAGAGCCTTCAGGAAGTGGAATTTCGTTGATAAAAAAAGTTGGAAACAATCTATTTTGAGAAGTCAAAACTTCGAAATAAAATGTGAATAGAAAGAAAAAAATTTTATAAATTTTTAGGTCCTTGTTTTCGGGCATTTTTAAGCTCTTCTTTATGCCTTAACCTCTGTTGGCGTCTAAATAACGCCTCTTCATATCTTCTTTTTTCATCTTCCGTTTCAGGAACAATTGGTGGCACTGGAACAGGCTTTCCATTCTCATCGATCGCAACAAAGGTAAGATAAGCTGAATTAGCGTGTCGAACTTCACCTGTAAGTGGATTCATCGCAAAGACTTTTACACCAACTTCCATAGAAGTTCTAAAAACACGATTTACCGATGCTTTCAAAATCACAACCTCTCCGATCTTTATAGGACATAGAAAATTTAATTCATCAACGCTTGCCGTTACGACGACTTTCCCCGCATGCTTCATCGCAGCCATAGCTGCACATATATCAATCCAGTGCATCAGCCTTCCACCAAGCAAGAAACCAAGGGGATTCGCATCGCTCGGAAGTATAAGCTCGGTCATTTCAACCTGCGAATCTTTCACATATTTAACTTCACTCATTTTATCTTCCTGTTCGCAACTCTGTTTGAACCCGTGACTTTGCCTCATCTTTCATTCTTTTAACTTTTTCAAGAAGTTCGCTGGATGGAAACTTCCTTTCAAATTCTTCAACAACTCTTATCACCTCATTATAATTCCCCCTCTTCAATAAACATTCAATCTTTCCAGCATATGCTTTTTCAAGATAATCGGAATCGGGATAACGCTCAATTATGGCATCAAAATAAATTGTAGCTGCTCTGTAAAATTCTCTTCTCATATAAAATACAGCTGTTTCGTAATCCCTTTTAGCAAGCTTGTTGATCAACTCATGAATTTTTTGTTCAGCATCTTGGACGAACGCACTTGTTGGATGATACTCAATAAAACCCTGAAGCGCATCAATTGCCTTGTAAGTATATGTCTGGTCAAGTTGTGATTTTGGAGAAAGATTGTAATAACAAAGTCCCAACTTATACCTAGACATCGGGACATATTCGCTCGAAGGATAACCCCTTATGAGATTTTCATACTCGGACGCAGCGAGAAGATATTCACCCTTGTTGTAATAGCTTTCAGCAAGATAAAACTGAGCATCATCTGCAACAGCGCTCCCTGGATATTGAATTAAAATATACTTGAAATCCTCAACCGCATCAAGATACTTTTTCTTATCAAACTTTTCCTTCCCAATTTCAAAACGATCCTCAGCGGAAAGATTGGCAACTTCCTTAGATGAAGAGCATCCCCAAACAAACAAAATCGCTGGTAAGATCAAAAAAAGGATAAATTTTGATGATTTTAACATTCTTGCTCCTCAAAAGATTTATTTTCTAACGGCAAAAAGAAGATAAACAGCAATCCCAATAGATGATATTATCACTATTCCCTCAATTATTTTGCTCAATGTTAAGCTCCCACCGGCGAATTCACCCTGCGTAAAGTTAAAGGCTTTATCTTCAAAATTTTTAATTTCACCCGCTTTCACATAATCTGAATATACCCTTTTAAAATCACGGCTAAAGAGAAGCTTTCCATCATCAATTGCAGAACAATATAAAATCACCTCTACATTTCTTTTGACGACGGAACTTTTAAAAAAACCTCTCGATTCAGGGATATAATTAATTTTGCTTTTAAATGCATCAAGCCGAACAATATCGACATCGGCGGCGCTATCGTAAAAAAATACAGTAAATTTTCTCAAAAAGGAGTTTAAAACTCTATTCTCAATAACTTTGTCCTGCAGGTTGGATTCAACCCTTATTTTTTCTGATTTTATTTGATTGGAAATCTCATCAACAATTGAGTTTATTAAACTATCAATGATATCAAGGTTGCTTCGGCTTTGTGCAAATGTCAAACTTAAAAACGCAAAAAATAAAAAAAACTTGCAAAGAAAATTAACCATAAATCCCACGAAGCTTCAAAGTTTTAGCAACTTTATCAACAGCAAGGATATATGCACCGAGTCGTAATGACACATTATATTTTTTCGCTGTATTATAAACATTTTCAAAAGCGGAAAGCATCATCTCTTCAAGTCGTTCGTTAACCATTTTGACTGTCCAATAGAACCCCATTCTATCTTGAACCCATTCAAAATATGATACAGTGACACCGCCTGCATTTGCAACTATGTCTGGAACGACAAGGATTCCTTTTTCTTCAAGAATTGGATCAGCGCTCGCAGTTGTCGGACCATTTGCGCCTTCAACTATCAACTTTGCTTTGATCCTTGGGGCATTGTGTTTAGTTATCTGGTCCTCGCGAGCGGCGGGAATTAAAACATCGCATTCAAGTTCAAGAAGTTCTTCATTTGTGATTTTTTCACCTCCGTCAAAACCCTCAAGCGTTCTGTCGGGATTATTTTGAACATATTTTATCGCTTTTTCTACGTCGATACCTTTCTTGTTATAATAACCGCCTGTTATATCGCTTATGGCGATTATTTTAAGTCCTTTCTCGGATAAAAGCTTCGCTGAAACTGAGCCAACATTTCCAAATCCTTGGACAACAGCTGTTGATTTTTTAGGATTAAGCCCTAATTTTTCCATCGCAGCAAGCGTAACAATCATAACTCCTCGACCTGTGGCTTCACGTCTTCCAGGTGAACCGCCAAGTATTAACGGCTTTCCAGTTACAACCGCGCGCTCAGTTCTTCTTACATGCATGCTATATGTATCCATAATCCAAGCCATTATCTGCTCGTCGGTATTTAAATCCGGTGCTGGGATATCCTTATCGGGCCCGATTACATCGAGAAGATTTGCTGTATATCGCCTCGTTATCTTTTCAAGTTCAACTTTTGTTAATTTTTTGGGGTCACATTTCACAGCTCCCTTTGCACCGCCGAACGGAATGTCCATCACCGCGCACTTCCAAGTCATCCACGCAGCAAGAGCTTTAACTTCGTCAAGCGTCACATCTGGAGCATATCTAATTCCGCCTTTTGCGGGTCCAAGGGCATAATTATGTATCACACGATAACCTTCAAAAACCTTAATTGTTCCATCATCCATTTGGATTGGAATTGAAACTATAACCTGTAGAGCCGGGGTTTTTAAAAATTCATAAACGCCGGGTTCCAGTTGAAGTATTTCTGCTGCCTTATCAAATCTTTTCATCATTGATTCGAATGGATTCTCCTTGTCCGGGATAGGTGCTGGTTCTTTGTATGACATTATCTCTCACCAATGTTTTTTGTTATTAATAATAAACTCCCATTTCCCTTGCAAGCTTTTCAAGCCTTTTAACTCTCTCACTTATCGGTGGATGTGTTGAGAAAAGCTTAAGTATTCCCTCGCCACGCAATGGATTAACTATAAACATATGCGCTGTCTCCGGTCTCGCCTCCATCGGGATTGTTTCAACACCGCGTTCAAGTTTTCTCAAAGCATTTGCAAGCGCAAGTGGTTTGCCAGAGATTTTCGCTCCACCTTCATCAGCTGCGAACTCTCTTGCTCTTGAAATAGCAAGTTGAATCAAAACAGCAGCTATCGGTGCAACGATAATTAAAACAAGCTCAGCAATCCAATTTGCATTATTTTCTCTATCTCTACTTCCGCCGAAGAAGATAAGCGACCATTGAGCCATACGCGCAAGAAATGTTATAGCTCCAACCATCGTTGCAACTATCGTCGCAGTTAGAATATCTCTATGCTTAACATGGGCAAGTTCATGCCCAAGGACGCCTTCAAGTTCATCATCGTTTAAAAGTTTCATGATTCCCTCTGTAACCGCAACAGCTGCGTTTTGCGGATTTCTTCCGGTCGCAAAAGCGTTTGGTGTCATGCTCGGTATAATGTAAAGCTTCGGCATCGGAAGCCCCGCACGGGTTGCAAGACGTTTTACCATTGAATACAACTTTGGTGCTTCAGCCTCTGTGACTTCTTTAGCTCTATACATAGCAAGGACGATTTTGTCCGAAAACCAATATGCGAAGAAATTCATCAAAAGAGAAAATACAAATGCTATCACAAGACCCGACCTTCCACCTAATGCGCTTCCAATCGCAAGCAGAAGGACCATCATCAATGTCATCAAGAAGACGGTTTTCAAAGTGTTGTTCATAAGACTCCACCTCCTAAATTGATTTTAACTTCATTTCAAATGTAATTTTTAAAAATTTACCAAAACAAAAATTTTTTTCAAAACCACATCCCCATTTCCCCTACCTATGCCCCCTTGCTTATTACTCTAATTTATTGCTTTCCTATATATGCATATATATGCATACAGCCTCAATCGCCTTTTTATAACAATTCGTCACGACCCAAATTTTTATCTTCCTTGTTTACCTCATTAAGATATTAAATAATTTCTCAGTCCAACTGGAATCATCCAAAAACAAAACGTGGTTTTTTTCATATTCAGACTTTGAAGGTGGTCTTACTTCCCCTTGGATTAACCTTTCATACGGAGTTTGCGAAAGAAGAAAATATTCTAGAATAAGATTCTTTTTCTCTTTTTTGTTAATTTCCTGCTCTATTTTCTTAATAGTAATACCCTCAGAATCATTGACCCCTGCAAATCTTATTTTTTCATCATTTAATCCCTTTGAATGCTCCAAACCATGCGGTTCTATAAACACCATTATTTGCTTTTCACCTTTTTTAATCCACAAGATGAAATCTGGGTAAAACTCGGCCCATTGAAGTCTAAACCCTCTCCCAGATTTTGGGAAGTTTCTTAAAAGATAAACCTCGTAATCTTTAAATCTATCTTTATTTTCCCTAAGATAATTTCTTAAATCCTTGATAAATTTCTCCTCGCTTTCTTCAAGCCCTGCGGGTGTAATTCTATCTATTTTATTTGATTTAATAAGTATTGGCAAGAAAAGGTGCTTATCAAAATAAATTCGTGGCAGTTCCTCTGTCTCTTCCTTTATCAGTTTAGCCAAATCTTTAACTAACGCTCTTATCTTATTTATAAGCTCTTTCTTTTCCTTATCTATCTGAACAACATATTTTTCTCCCGTCTCAGAAACAAAAGGTAATAATAACTGTCCTTTCTGGTTACTAAAAGTATCATATCTCAGATGCTCTGTTTCAAACTGATTAGCGTATTTTCGATAAAACTTTTCAATATACTTTTTGATAACAAGAATTGCTATGTCTTCCAACCTTTTCACATCCTTCTGAGTTTTTATATCAAAAGCATCAGGTAGCGTCAGTATGTTATATCTATTCGACAAAAGCAGGTTTCTTAATACTTCTTTATTTATGACCAAGTTCCAGAAGCCCATCAGAATCTTATACTCATTGATCTCCTGCCATATTCTATTCCAATCCAGCAAATTCAATTTATCTTCCGGAAAGAATAGCGGTTTAACTTCTGGTTTTATTTCCGCAGTTTCAATCCCTACAATTTTCCCTCCTTCTTCCCTTCTTTCTCTTGATGAATACATGGATGCTTTGAGCGAAAGGTCTATTCTGAAATAAATCTTATCATCAAGCTCCAATCTTAAAACTTCTTCCTCTTCAAATTTCCTTTTCTCATCTTTAGTAAGTGTATAAAGGTCTTTCCATTTTTCCTCATGTTGTAGCTTAACAGGTATTTCAATGGTTTCAAATTCAACTTCCTCGCGTCTGATTGCCTCTAAGAATTTGCTTAGGTAGTCAGCCTTAATGCCATAAATGTTTAGGGTTTCAAGAAGTCTAATATATGAATTTTCACCACTTCTCTTAAGAGACATTTCTTTACCTTTGAGTCTTACACCTCTTCCAAACAACTGAATAATTTGCGGTCCTTGTTCTCTACCTATATTCAAAAGCCCCATTGAAGAAACACGCCATGTGTCCCATCCTTCGATAAATTTCCTTGAACCAATAAGAATATTTATTGAAGAACCTTCTTTTTTAATATCATCAAAGAGAGAACCAGATATAACATCTTGTTCTACGAATATTCCTTTTGTTTCTAATTGTTTTTTAAATCCCGATACATCACCTATATTTATAACCCCAAAATAGTTATTTTCTCCAACTTTTAAACCAAATTCTCCCTGTGCGTTTTTTATCTCATAAATCTTAAAGCCTCCCCTTCCACCAAAAACTCTTCTGTAGAGGTCTTCAAAGTCAACACCCCTTTCCCTAAGATACCTGAAACTATTCTGAAAGACATCATTATCTTTTTCATCTTTTAAATTTGTTTCACCATTTAAAATTTTCTTTGCCCACCACTTTGCCCAATCTTCATCTTCAATTACCCTGTTTATAAATTCAACAATCTGAACAACATCGGATTCTTCACCGGCTTCTTTCTTTCCTGTAACCGTTGCGCCAACAAAAATCCAAAGTGGTTTCTCAATATTATATTCTTTCGCCAGATGCACATTTTCTTCATATACCAACAGTTGCTCATAAAAAGACAAAAGATTTGCTATAAACATCACCTCTTGAAATTCCTGTTCAGAAATCCCTGTCCCTTTTACATTCAATACAGAGAAATCTTTTCCATACCCATCGAGATAGAAGTATTTATAGGAATAATCAAAAACAATAGATTTAGCATATTCAACAAGTGTCTCTTTATTTTTTTCTGACAAAATCTGTCCAAAGGTAGCGCTGTATTCAAAGACAAAACCATTTTCGGAAAGCTTATCTCTCAACTTTGCCCATTTTTGCTCTTCTGACCTTTTGCCTTTATGCCCTTCATCCACAAAAATAAGATTTCTTCCTTCAAAAGTTTCAACTGGAAGTGTTACACCTCCGCCCTTTTTCTCTTCCACAAATTTTGTCATCTCAATAACAAGCACTTCTCTTTCATTTTTTAAGCCATTATTTAAACTGCCACCATAAAGCCTTGAAGGAATTCCGCTTTTTTGTAATTCTTCAAAGTGCTGTTTCGAAAGTCCTTCGTTTGGAGTAATAAAAAGAATGTTATCAGGAGAAAAGAGGTTATAATGGAAAAATTGGTAGTAGTTTATATGAGCGATAAGCGTTTTCCCTGAACCCGTTGCCATCCAGAAGGCAAGCTTATTTAAATCTCCTTCGGTAAACTCATCTATAATCTTTATATTCTTCTCCTGTATATATGCGCGAAGAAATTCATTAAGATTATAGATAAATTCAAATTTTCTGTTTTTTAAGTTATCAAGCACAATCTCTGTGAAAAGCACTGCAAGATATTGAAAGTATTTTAAGGAAACAGGTTCACGCCTGAAATTTATTTTCTTGACATAGGATTGAACATTTTCATCGTATATAAAAAGGGCATCATCTGAAATTTTTCTATTTTCAAATGCTGACCGCAGGATATTTAAAAAATAAGTCCTTCCATTGCTATCTGTGCCAACTGATGCATCTTTTAGTTTTTCTTGCAACTCTCTAAACTCATTTACTCCAAAAAGGGAAAGCAGATATTTGTTAAGGATAAGATATTTTTCTAAATTCATAAGCCTCCTATGCTCTTGGAATAGTTAGGACAAATTCATTTTCAGTCTCAAATAAATCAACTTCTTTATTAAGATTTTTCCTAATAACTTCAATTATTCTTTTTACACCACTTCCAATATCAGTGACAAGTCCCATTTTTAGAAGAAGATTATATATAGTGGGATTTCTTAAAACATGGGCGCCCCCAACTTTCATGCTATCTATTGTCACTGTATTAGGTAGCTTCCCAGGTGTGTGAAATTCAATTCTGTCATTAAAAACAAAGACACGGATAGGCGCACTTATTGTATAATCTCTGTGAGCTACAGCATTAACAATTGCTTCTCTTAATGCTACATCAGGAATTTCTGGATAAGCTTCTGGTTCAAGTCCTTTTATTCGATGTTCTTCTTTAACATATATCTTAAGAAATCGCATTGTATCTTCTATAATTTGAGGAATTCTACCTGAGATTTCCTTTTTGTCCAGTGGTGGTGTAGAAATATCAGCACCCTGAATATATGCTCCAACCACTTTAGCTGTTGGAATAAAGAGTTGAGGATTTGAACCAAAAAAAGAATACCCGCCAAAGTTGGCTTTTCATCTTTCGATAGGATTTTCAGATTTTTCATATAATTTATGAGCATCTCTTCACTGACCTCTATGTTCATATATTCTTTCATAAATAATCTAAAAGCATCATTGTCAAGATCCTTTAAAGTGGCTTTATATATTGTGGTTTCGTCATAATAAATACTTTCTGTTGCCTGAAATAACCTTAAAAGTTCTTCTCTTGAAGCAAGTCTAAATCTATTTGCACTTCTAATATAATAATTGCCACTTGAAGTGCGGTATGGCCTTTGGTCACCTTTTGGAACATTTATAATTATTACGGTTTTATCATTATCTATGACTGTTTCTATGATTACCGAAATAGGAGGTTCACATCTATTATATGCCACATCATCAATTCTTCTGATGGTTTCATCTACATTTTCCACTCCAATTATATCACCATCGTCTGATACACCTAAGATTATTTGTCCACCATCTGTGTTAGCAAAACCTACTATTGACTTTGCTAAATCTTCGTTATCCGTTATTCTTTCCTTAAATTCTGTATGTAAATCTTCACCTTTAAGAATTCTTTCTCTTAATTCTAAAATATCCATATATTATATTCCTCCATATTTTTCTGCTCTTCTTTTAAAAGCTTCTTCTCCACCCTCCATGATTCTTTTTACCTGTTCTTTAATGCTTTCTTTATCTATAGAGCCCATATCAACTATTTGACATTTTTCTTCTTGCTTATCTAAAACAATGATCAATTCCGAATCACCTACTACTGGGATATTAGCATTATGAGTAGCAGTTATAATCTGTCTTTTACTTTTAAGATTTCTCAATATATTGACTATATCCTCATATATAAAACGATTATCAAGATCTTCTTCAGGTTGGTCAAGTATTAGGATTCTGTCTTCAATTATAAACATCATTAGAAGGAGTGCTGTTGCCTTTTGTCCTGGAGAGAGTTTTGATAAAGGGATAAATTTTCCATCAACATTTAATTGAATTTCTATCAAATCTTCGGGAAAAAGCGTTTCAAGTTCAAATAGTTTATTTTTGTCTTTAAAATATTCAATTAATCTTTCAGCCATTTTTTCAGTAAGACCAAATTTTTCAATAACTTTGTCTTTTCCTTCAGCGATGATATCGCTTATCAAAATTCCATCAATAGTGATTCCTTTTGCATCTACCAGAGAATCAATAGCATCTTTATGTATTCCAGAGCCTTGTAAAATATTAGTTATATATTTCTTAAATCCTTTCTTTTCCCCTTCGTAAGTGACATTTATATTAACTTTTCCATTAAGTTTCTTGTTTATTTCTTGAATTTCCTCTTTCCTTATTTTAAATAGTTCGTATCTTAATCTTTTAACTTCTTCTCTAAGTTGAATCCTTTCATTTTTCAAATTTTCAAGATTTTCTTCATACTTTTTAAAATCCCTTAGCAAAGATTCTATCTTAGCCTTTTGCTTTGTAAGTTCTTCAAGTTTTTCTGGTTGGAGTTTTTCTTCGCCTAATTTCTTTTTAACATTTTCAATTTCTTTTTCAAACTTCGCTTTCTCAGTATTCCATTTTTCAATGGTAGCCTTAATTTTTGTTTTGTAAATATAATCTAACTCTGGTACAAGTTGCACCTCTTCTATTTTTTTCTTTGCGTTTTCAAATTCGCTTGCTAATTTTTCGAGCATCTCCTTTTTCTCGCTTTTACCTCTCTTTAGTGATAAAATTATTTCTGACAATTCCTGCGATGATTGATTTAAAGCAGTTTCAATGTTTTGAATAATTTCTCTAAATTTTTCATAAGCTGAATTGATCTTTTCATCGTCTTCCAGAATATTGGTATATCTCTCTAATTTTTGGGCTACACCAAGTTTTTCGTATTCTTTAATCTTAGATTCTATTCTTCTGAGTAGCTGTTCATATTCATCTTTTTTGAAAAGTTTTTTCTCCAAATCTAAGATTTTTCTCCCATTTTCCTCTAATTTAAATTTGCAATTTTCAAATTCCTTCTGTTTTTCTTTTATTCTATCGCCTATAAATTGGTCTATTAGTTGTAAAAGAAAGCTTTCATCTTGTGATATGTGGTAAAGTTCCTTTTGTCCAATTATTATAGGTTCTTTTCCCTTTTCAAATATATCAGACGGTTTGTAATCTAATTTTACATTGTGTTCCATATACACTTCTGGTTCTTTTCCGATTATTCTGCTAATTTTATATGAAGTCTTTTTTGTTCCCACATACTTATCGATTTCCACGCTGATTTCACCACCGCTACCCACCACTGCGTAAACAAAATCAATCTTTTGTGATTCCTCAGCATACACTGGGAGGTCAAGACAATATCTTATTGACTCTATGATT
Organism: Candidatus Kryptonium thompsonii; assembly: GCA_001442925.1. GTDB lineage: Bacteria > Bacteroidota > Ignavibacteria > Kryptoniales > Kryptoniaceae > Kryptonium > Kryptonium thompsonii. The sequence goes on along the minus strand of LDXX01000006.1, from coordinate 154,418 downwards.
GCGGATTTTCCAACTCCTCTGCCACCTATGAATGTATTAAGTTCAGGATTTATATTTAGATTTAAATCTTTTAGAAAGGTTGTTCCATTAATGGTAACACGGGTAATTCTACTATGAAACATCTCAGGAGGTTTGTAGAGTTTTACTCTCACTTCAGGGTCATGAAGAGCAAGTTTTAAGGCAGAGAGTGAAAAATCACTAAGTTTAAGATAAGTAGCCCGTATCTTCCTATCTCTTAATTTATTTCCAATCTCATCAATAGATTTAGGGTCTGAGCTTTCAAGGATTGCTATTCTTTCGAGTAGTTCTTTTTTTATTTCATTTGTATCAACTAATCTACTTTTCCAATCATTTGAAAAATATTCCAAGGCATCAGGTCTGATAATTGAAATATACTTCGCCGATTCTTTTGGTGAAAAAGTCTTGAATAAACCTTTATCCTCTTCTGGATGAGCAAAAATTATCAGGCATTTGTATTTTTCTCTTATTAGCTTAACCATTTCTTCAAGCTCATATTTTGAGTTAATCTCCCGATGCTCTCTGCCATTTAATAGTTTTTCTTGTGGATCTTTATCAAGGCTATGGAGAAAAGTATTTAGACCATCTATATCAATTGTGTTATCAAATATGACAATTAAGTGAAGTCCATATTTACCGCCTGTTAAGGAAATAGATAGCTCAACGCCTGGTAAAATTAAAATTCCTTCTTTCTCTGCTTCATCTCTTATAGGAATAAACCATTCTTTTTGAATTCCGTTATAATCTGTAATTGCTCCAATTTGGATACCTTTTTCTTTAATTTTTCTTACATAATCTCTGACAATTTTCTCTTTATCTGAATCTAAATTAATCCCGGATGGTAACTTGAAACTTTTAACAAAAGGAGAATGTAGATGCAAGTCAACTCTTATCCATTCTGCGCCTCTGTATTTATCATTCATAATTTTTCTCCATTAATTTCTTAAACTCCAGTTCAATATATCTAATCTCTACCTGGTGTTTTCCAAAGTTTGGCGTCAATACACTTTGCCCATTCACGTAAACTACTTGAGCATTCCATTCCGAAAGTTCTTTGATGATAAATTCCTTATCTTTTTTGAAGTCTTCATCCTCCCAGTTGTCTTTATACTCACGCCAAACAATGGCATAATTTTTCCCTTCCTTTTCACCTAGGATAAATAAGTATTTCCGTGAAGCATCCTTTCTTGCTTTTATCTTTTTGACTTTTAATCCCAAAAGATAATTAAATGTTTCAGGAATATCTATTACCATTTCCTTTGGTTCTCCAACTTCTGAAAGGTTAACTTTTAACTTGTATTCAAAAGGATTTTTAAGCTCTTCAATGTTTAAAAGATATGGGCTTTCTCTTGTTTCGTAATCCAGGAAGTACTTGAGTAGGTATTGATCTTTAAAAAGCTCAAGCATTTTTTGATTTTCTTTTAATTCAATGTTATCAAGTGTGTCTTCGTATTGTTCTAAGATTTGGTATTTGAAGAATTGGCTAATGCCATCGGTATCTTGTGTTTTGCCATCTTTCCAATTGAAAGAGTAGGCAACCTTCTTTAATCGTGGAATTATAATTGTCTCAAAATAATCTGCCATTTCTACAAGGATAAATTTCCTTTTACCACCATCTTCTTTGTTTAGTTTCATAACTGCATGAGCAGTAGTTCCTGAACCTGCAAAGAAGTCAAGGATGATAGAATTCGCAGCACTTGATAGTTTCAACATTTTTATAATCAATTCGATAGGTTTGGGGTTGGTGTAAACCTTTTTACCAAATAACGACTTAACTAGTATAGTTCCTTCTGTAGTAGTAGCGCAGTCGTCCCACCAAGATGTTGGAGTAGTTAAAATTTCATTAAGGTATAATTTATACCTGGGTTTTTGCCTTCCCTTAGGATCAAAAATTATGCGTCCTTCTTTAACATATTTTAAGAAGGTGTCTTTCGCAAATCTCCAACATGCCCCTTCTTTGGGATAGTATTTGTTGCCATAAGGATCTTCTATTTCATAAATTAATCCTTCGCTTATGTGAACTCCAGATATTTCTATGTGGACACTTTTCCAAGGTCCTCTTGGGTCATTATCAGGATTACTAAAACCCCTTTCGCTGGGTGGCAGCCTGAAATTATTAAGTCCAATTCTTTTTCTAATAGTTGTAAGATTTTTGGCAAAGGTTAAGTTATAGTTATGATTTTGTGAAACAATTGCATCGTTAGATACTGAATCACGAGATTTCCAAACTATATTTACTATAAAGTTATCCGGTAAAAAAATATCCTCCATTAAACTCTTTAGATTATTAATCTCATTATCATCTATACTTACAAAAATAACTCCATCATCTCTTAAAAATTCTTTTGCTAATTTCAACCTATTCTCCATCATTGTAAGCCAACTGGAATGCTGGAATCTGTCTCTATATAAAAATCCATCATTACCTGTATTATATGGCGGATCAATATAAATCGTCTGCACCTTTTCTTTGTACTTATTCAAAAGCAAGTTCAAAGCTTGCCAGTTTTCGCTCTTTATTAACAAACCATCTAAAGCTTCGTCTATATCCTCAAAAAGCTCTAAAATCTCTAACTCTAAGTCCTTAAAGTATTTAGTATCAATTGGTAAAAACTGATACCTCTTTGATAGTTCCTTACCACTTAATTTATTTTCCAAAACCTTCCACTTATCAAAATCATCATCTACAAGCCCTAAAGCCTTCCATTCTTCAACCTGTTTGCCAAAATTAGAATGATTTAACAACCTCTCTATCAACTCAACACTTCCCATCCTATCAAGCGTTATCACATAGTTAGTCTCTATTACAAACTTCTTCTTTTCCCATAACCTCTTCTGAAAATCTTCAATCTGCGACAGAAAATCAATTATCTCCTCCCCAATCTCGCGCACTACCTTGGCACGAGTAATGTGTTTATCTAAAAATCTCTCTTTTTCCAATGTTTCAATATCTAAAACCTCTGCCTTTATGAAATAATCCAATTGCTCACTCAAAAACTTTTTCAGATTTTTATGAATGAAATAATCCTTTGTGTTTTTGGCTGTAAACCTATTTAGTTGATAAAGAAGAATTGGTTTTTCATTCTTTAATTCCATTAACAAACCTTTTAATCTAACATCGTCAATTTTCCCCAAAATATTTTCATAACTCTTCTCATTTATTTTTTCTTGTTTTGAAATATTACTTCCACCTTCAACCCCATAATTTTTTACTTCTTCATTTGTCAATTCTCTGTATTGAAAACGGACTATTAAAGTTTTGCCCCCTAATTCAACTGGCACTTCATCATCTAAGACAAAAAATCTTTCTTTTGTAGCTTTATTTGATCCTAATTCCTCCCTTGCTTCTACAGTCCGAAAAATAACTTTATACTCGCTGTTTTTAAATGTGTAATCTCTAAAAAGTAGACCTGTTTTTATGTAATACTGCTCTGAATTTGCCCAATATAGCTTTATCTCTTCACCATTGTAAGGAATAGCATACTTGTGTCCTTTGATAGAATAGCGATACTGTGGAACAAAATCACCTTCTTCATAGTACCGAGAGAAAAAGTTATACAGATCATTGAATACCTGAAGTTTTATCTCATCAATTTTTTCTGCTTCTTCTTTTTGTTCTTTCACTGAAAAGAACTCTCTGCCAATAGGTGTATTTTTGAATTCTTCTTTAAGGTCGCCGGTAGGTGTAAAAGCATTTTGTCCTAAACTCTGAACAACCTTTTCCTTTATCTCTTCATACTTTTCATTTATGTTGGTTAATATTTTCTCTTTATGTTTGGCGAAAGCAGATTCAACTTTATTTCTAAGGTCCTCGTTGATAAACTCTTCAATTTTGTCTCGTTTGTAATTCAAAATACGATAAATGCCAAAATCCAAATCAGAGGCTTCGAACTGAAAAAGCTTTTTAAGTAAGTCCTGAAATTTTTGAATCGGTTCCATATGCTTACCTCTTTTTTTAATACAAGTTTAGTAATTTTATTTTTCAAGAACTCCCCTTTACTTGTGAGTCGCTTATCTCTTAGTTCTCATTTTTTACAAGCGTCAAGAAACCTTTGTATAAAGTCTTGATGCAGAACATAGGTTTAAACCTATAAAGAAATAAAGAAGCAAGCTTACTAAATGCGCTCTAAAAAAATTTAGCAGAACAATAATTTTTTTCAAAACTCCAGCCCTTTCCCCTATCTATGCCCCCTTACTTACTACATCGATAAAAATTGAATGTAGAGATGGTTCTTTTATCTCGAATTTTTTTAAATTCACATGTCCAATTATTTGCTTTAAAACTTCCATCGGGTCAACATTTTCTTCCACAGTTATCTCAGCATAGTTTGGGTAAACATTGACCGATTTAGCATATTTCAAATTTTTGAAGGGTTCGCCATCCCCATCGAACTCGATATGAATTGTGTTTCTCCCGAACATTTTTTTCACATCTGCAAGAAAACCGGAAAGGACAGGCTTCCCTTTGTTGATAAGGCATATGCTATCGCAAAGTTTTTCAACTTGGTCCATTTGGTGGGTTGAGAAAATTATCGCTTTGTTTTCCTTCTTCAATTCAAGTAAGATATCCTTCAATAATTCTTGATTTACCGGGTCAAGTCCAGCAAACGGCTCATCAAGTATGATAAGTTCGGGGTCATGAAGGATTGAAATTATTATCTGCACTTTTTGTTGATTTCCTTTTGAAAGTTCCTCAATTTTACTTTTTGCTCTATCGATAAGCCCAAATTTTTCAAGCCAATGTCTTGCTCTTTCAAGCGCAATTCTTCTATCCATACCTTTTAATTCAGCAAAATAAAGGATTGTCTCAAGAACGCGCGTTTTTCTATAAAGCCCACGCTCCTCGGGCAGATAACCAATTTTACTTTTGATTTCGTCGTTAATTTCTCTCCCATCGAATTTTATAACACCTGAGTCAGGTTTAATTATGTCAAGTATCATTCTTATCGTCGTAGTTTTTCCGGCACCATTTGGACCAAGGAGCCCGAAAATTTCACCGCGTTTGACTTCAAACGAAACCCCATCGACAGCGGTAATATTTGCAAATGTCTTTTTTAAATTTTCAACTGTTAACATTTTAATTCCTCATGGTTTTATTCTATAAATCATCCTTGGGAATGGAATTGTCTCTCTCACATGGTCAAGCCCACATATCCAAGCAAGTGTTCTTTCAACGCCAAGCCCAAATCCGGAGTGTGGAACGCTTCCATATTTTCTCAAGTCGAGATACCAATCAAATGCTTCAACTGGGAGATTATGCTCTTTAATTCGCTTAAGCAAAGTGTCATAATCATCCTCCCTTTGGCTTCCACCTATAATCTCGCCATAACCTTCTGGCGCAAGCATATCAAAGGCAAGGGCATAAGTCTCATCGTTAGGGTCACGTTTCATATAGAAAGCTTTCACAGCTGCTGGATAATGGTGAACGAGCACGGGTTTTTCAAACTGCTGAGAGATTATAGTTTCATCTGTATTTCCGAAATCATTTCCCCATTGGAAATTTACGCCGTTATTCTTTAAAATTTCAACTGCTTCATTGTAAGAAATTCTTGGGAAAGGTCGTTTAATTTTTTCAAGTGGTTCAGTATTTCGCTCCAAAATTTCAAATTCTTTCTTGCTCGTCTCAAGCACTCTCCCGACGATATATTCAACGAATTCTTCCGCGAGGTTCATTATATCTTCAAGTTCATAAAACGCAACTTCAGGTTCAACCATCCAAAACTCTGTTAAATGTCTTCTCGTTTTCGATTTCTCCGCCCTGAAAGTCGGTCCAAAGCAATAAACTTTTCCGAAAGCCATCGCTGCAGCTTCAACATACAATTGCCCCGATTGAGAAAGATATGCCTTTCCGAGGTCGAAATAATCGGTTTCGAAAAGTGTCGTCGTGCCTTCACAAGCTGCTGGCGTTAAGATAGGTGCATCGATTAGAACGAAGCCTTTTGAATCGAAGAAATCGCGTATCGCTTTAACGAGGCGATGTCTAATTCTTAAAATTGCATGTGGTCTTCTCGAGCGTAGCCAAAGATGTCGATGGTCCATAAGGAAGTCAATCCCATGTTCCTTTGGCGTTATCGGATAGTCTTGGGCGATGTGAATTATCTTGATATTTTTTATGTGAAGTTCGTAACCGCCGGGTGCTCTTTTATCTTCGTTTACAATTCCGCTTACGATTAAAGATGTCTCCTGCGTCAATAGGTCATATTTATCAAAAACTTCATCTGGGGTTTCCCCTTTTGCCATTACGCATTGCAAGATTCCCGTTCCATCGCGAACTAAAATGAATCGAATTTTACCACTTGACCTTTTATTGTAAACCCAACCGTAAATTTTCACTTCTTTCCCAACATGCTCAGAAAGATTCTCGATGTATACCTCAGGCGCCATGCTCTTTATAAAATTTTGTTTTGATTTTGAATTGAAATTAAAAAAAGCGTAAAGAAAAAACAATTTTACTCTTGATTTTGATTCTCCGCCTTTGAAACAGGTATGATACCACCAAGGTTTGCAAAAACTCTATAAATTGTCGAACCTATGTAATCAACCATAGCAAAAAATGGTTCTCCATTAGGCTCGGGCATTCTTAACAACACTATCGCGCTCACAATTCTGCAAATGAAAGAGAGAAAGAAGAGTATATGAAGATTTATAAATTTTAAACCAAATATCTCAAGCGAAAAATCCTTGAATAAAGTCGCAATATACCCAGCAAGAAGCGAAGCTGTTAAGTAACCAAACCCAGAGAAGATCGATAACATCGCAACATAAGATGAGCGACTTTCTTTTGGTGCTTTTGAAAGCGGGATATTAAATGCAGCGAGATTAAACCCGCTCCATGCTATACCTGTAAGTATCGCATCAAGATAAAGTGGAAGCAAGAAATCTGGAGTTGCAAGAAGCCACAACACTGGAATGTAAGCAATGTTTGAAGCATTAAACATCAAAACGTTTTTAGCTCCAAATTTATCAATCAACTTGCCCCACCACTGCAAAATAAAAATGTTAATTGTCATCGTGAGCATGTTAAAGATGGCAATGGTTGAGAAATCAACTTTTAAATTTTTCAACATATGAAACGACATAAATGGAGCGGAAAGAGCAATGGAAAAATTCCACTGCGCAAAAAACAAAATAAACCTTCTAAAATCTTTATCACTTAAAGGCTTCAGAATCTCATCTTTTAAAGAACTATCGGGGTTGATTTTGATCTTAACATCGGGGTGATTTTTGAACAAAAAGGTAGTAATGAGCCCGCTTAAAAAACAAATTGATGTAATAATAAAATAGCCAATTTTTATATTGTCTCTTTTCAAATGGTCAAGTATGAATGCAGACACAAAAAATATTATAATGTTCACAATATTGGTATAAGCAGTTCTCCTACCAAAATATCTACCCCGAACGCTTTTGGGAACAATCTCGCCGATCCATGTAGTCCAAACATTTGCAAGAATATTTCCAGACGATGAAGAAATCAAAAGGACAGCGAGAAAAATCAGAAGTTTAGCTTGACTGCTTATATTCAAAAGCGGTAAAAATATCAAGATGATCCAAACCCAGCGATTCAAAATGCTTGCAACTATTGCAATTCTCCGAGGGCTTTCATATCTTTTCAAAAGGTAAGTTCCCAAAATTTGCATTGTCTGTGAAACAAAAGGTATAGCACCAATTAGCCCGATGACAAATTCATTCGCTCCTAACATCAAAGCATACCCGATAAGGAATGCACCTGTTGAAAGAGCGATGAAAACCGTTGCGAATATTCCTTCAATAATTGAATATTTCATTCCACGCCGAGATGAATCTATGTCGAGGGTCATCAAATAGATGTGCTTTTGTTTATGTGTTTTCATTTCCCGACAAATTTACAAAAATAAACATAAAGATTGAATTTTTAACACTTTAGGCTTATATTAAATCAAAAAGAAAAATTTGTTTATGACTCGCTCCAAAGTAGCGGTTTTAAAGACGAAACCTGAGACAGTTTTGCAAGATATAGAGAAACTGATGAAGCTTGCAGATTTTGAAAAGCACCTTGATAAGAATTCTACCACCATTTTAAAAGATAACATATCTTGGCATTTCCCCTACTTAAGTTCAAACACTACGCCGTGGCAACTTGAAGGAACGATAATCGCTCTGAAAAACGCTGGTTTTGAAAAACTCGTCACTGTACATAATAACACAGTCGTTACAAATCCATTTAAAGGTGGAAAGCTAAACAAACTTGAACCGATTTATAAAAAATACAATGTTGAGGAAAGGTATAATTTTATTGAAACGGACATAAAATGGATTCGTTATGAGCCAAAGCATAAAATGCTCGCTTTAAACAAAGTTTATCCCAACGGGATACACATTCCCGAATTTTTCATTGGTAAGAACATCGTTCACCTTCCAACTATGAAAACTCACATATATACCACTACAACAGGAGCTATGAAGAATGCGTTTGGTGGTCTTTTAAATACAAGAAGACACTATACTCACACATGGATACATGAAACGCTTGTTGATTTGCTTGCGATCCAAAAAGAAATTCATTCTGGGATATTTGCAATTATGGATGGAACGATAGCTGGAAATGGACCTGGACCCAGAACAATGATTCCTGTTGAAACAGATTATATTCTTGCAAGCGCCGACCAAGTTGCGATTGATGCTGTCTCAGCAAAAATTATGGGATTTGATCCAATGAGCATAAAATATATTCGCCTTGCTCATGAAACTGGACTTGGTGTTGGGGATCCAAGAGAAATAGAGATTGTGGGGGAGGATATTTCAAATGTGAATTTGAAATTTTTTGTCGGCGATAATTTGGCAAGCAAGGTTGGTGATATACTTTGGTTTGGACCTTTAAAGGGAATTCAATACCTATTTTTCAGGACGCCACTTGTCTATATTTTTGTTTTCGGTTCGTATTTTTATCACGATTTTATCTGGTGGCCCTTAAAGGGGAAAAAAATTCAAGAGAGATTAAGAAAAGAATCAAAATGGGGAAAATTATTCGAAAATTATCAAATCGATTAAAAAAGGAGTAAAGAAAATGAAGATCAAAAGAAGAAAATTTCTCAAAATCGCTGCTTCTTTCCCAGTGATAGGTTCCACGATGATCCCAAAAATTTCAAGCCAGCAGGAAAAGAGCAATGATGAGATTCAAAAACTTATTGAAATCATCAAGTTGAAATATGGTGAAAGGCTCTCGGAAGACCAAATGAAATTGATTAGTGAGGATATTGAAGCGAATATAAGGCGAAGGGAAAGATTGCTAAGTTATAAACTTTTAAATTGGGAAGAACCAGATTTTAAATTTCAGGTTAAAAACAGAGGTTAAAAATGACAGAAAAAGATATCGCTTTTGCTTCAATCCGTCAACTTTCAGCGCTTATAAAGGCGAAAAAGATTTCGCCTGTTGAATTAACAAAAATTTACATCGAAAGATTAAAAAAATACGGTGAGAAACTTGGCGCTGTTGTTACGATAACTGAAAAGCTTGCACTTAAACAGGCAAAGCAAGCTGAAAAAGAGATAATGTCAGGTAAATATCGAGGATTGCTTCATGGTATACCATTTGGTGCAAAGGATTTACTCGCAACGCGCGGGATCCCAACGACATGGGGAGCTGAACCGTATAAAAATCAAGTTTTTGATTATGATGCAACTGTTATAAAGAAACTTTACAACGCAGGAGCAATACTTGTCGCTAAACTTGCCATGGTTGAGCTCGCGGGAGGAATGGGCTATGATGATGCAGATGCTTCATTTACAGGTCCGGGAAGAAATCCGTGGAATTTAAACTTTTGGAGCGGTGGCTCATCAAGTGGCTCTGGCGCTGCTGTCTCAGCTGGACTCGTGGCATTTGCTATTGGTTCGGAAACATCTGGGTCAATTTTAACTCCATCCGCATTTTGCGGGATCACGGGGTTAAGACCAACTTATGGGCTTGTCAGCAGGCACGGGGCAATGGCTTTATCATGGACGCTTGATAAACTTGGCCCAATGTGCAGGACAGCGGATGATTGTGGAATAGTTTTATCAGCGATCGCAGGATATGACCCAAATGATGAAACGACACTTAAAATTGACTTCAAATACTCAACAAAATTACTGCCCAAGCGAAAACTTAAAATTGCAGTGATCAAGGGGACCACCGATAAAGCACAACCAGAGGTGAAAAAGAATTTTGAAGAATCTTTGAAAGTTATATCTGAATTTGCAACACTTGAATATGATGTTGAATTCCCTGACCATCCATGGGGCATCGTTGTAGGAACAATTGTTGACGCAGAAGGGGGAAGCGCATTTTATGATTTGATAATATCTGGCAAGATTTCAGAACTGAGGAATAAACGAGATAAAGTTGGCGGATACTCGATGCTTCAAGTTTCAGCGGTTGAATATCTAAACGCTATGCGATTGAGAAAAAAGATGCGAAAAGCGCTTGAGGAGTTCTTATCAAAATATGATGCAATCGTTGCCCCCACAAGGGCAAGCGTTGCTTATCCAATTGGGGTTGATTTTGACAAAGCCTATCCTGGTATAAGCGGTGGTCCTGCTTTAATTCCAGCTGGAAACGTAGCCGGCGTTCCTGCCATATGTTTGCCTAATGGATTTGGACAAAACAATTTACCAACATCAATTCAATTCATGGGAAAAGCATTAAGCGAAAAAACATTAATTCAAATCGCGAACGCTTATCAAGATAGAACCCATTGGCATCTTAAAAGACCGCCGATAGATGATTAATCAATGACTTGAAAAATTCCGAACTTAAGATATTTCGTCTCTGGCATCGATGGTAAGATAGGATGATCAGGGGATGCGCCACGCCATTCTATTAAACGAATTTTTTTCCTCGCCATAATGGAACTTTCAATGATAACATTCATAAACATTTCATCGCTAATGTGATGGGAACAAGACGCGGTTGCAAGAATACCACCAGGGTTTAAAATTTTCATCGCCGTTGAGTTTATCTCGCGATATCCTGAAAGGGCAGACTTTACGCTTCTTTTACTTTTTGTAAACGATGGGGGATCAAGGATAACAACATCAAATTTCTCACCTTTACCTAAATATTCACGAAGCTTATCAAAAACATCTGCAACTTCAAATTGAACATTTTTCAGGTTATTTAAATCAGCATTTACCTTCGCTTTTTCAATTGCTGTATCCGAAACATCTACCCCAACAACATTTTCGGCTCCAGCATAAGCGCAGTGCAACGCAAACCCACCTTCATTCGTGAAGCAATCAAGAACCTTTTTACCTTTAACAAACCTTCTCATCACTTTTCTATTTTCCCTCTGATCAAGATAAAAACCAGTCTTTTGTCCTGAAAGAATGTCAATTTTGAACTTAACACCGTCATCGTCAAAAATCGTATCTTTTACATCACCGCGCAAAATCTTTTTCCTATTCTCAAGTCCCTCAAGCTCCCTCAATGGTGACTCGTTTCTTTCAACTATCCCGGTCGGTTTGAACAAATCCTCAAGAACATCGCAAATTAAATTCAATCTTAAATCCATCCCATACGAAAAAGTTTGAACCGCAAGCAAATCATTATACTTGTCAATGACAAGTCCCGGCAAAAAATCGCTCTCACCATGAACAAGCCTAAATGTCTCAGAATTCGGATAAAGAATTTTCCTGTACTTATACGCACTTAAAATCCTCTCTTTAAAGAAATTGTGATCAATCTCTATCTTTTCCCTACTTAACAATCTTACCGAAATAAGAGAATGCGGATTAAAGAAACCAACTCCAAAAAATTCACCATCATATTGATAGATTTCGACAATATCGCCAATTTTAGGGTTACCCTTTATCTCTTTTATTTCGTTGCTGAAAATCCAGAGATGACCCTTTAAAATTCTTTTATCCCCACCCTTTCTTAAAACAACCTTTCCCATCTTTCACTTTGCAAATTGTCTTGTCCAATACCTCCACCAAAACGGGTAATCTTTCTCTTCGTATTTAACAGCGACAAGTTCAACATCATCAAACCATGCCCTACCTTTCCCAAATAAAACACACTTAACTTCTATTTTCTCAGCATCTTTCCCAACGATAAGGGCACAGGTATAAACCTTCCAATCATTTGTTCCATTCAAAAAATCTGTCGAATTAAAAGATTTCAAATTCCCAAGCGTATCATAAACTTCAATTCTCAAAAATGCGGTATCAACACCATAGGTTTTAACAGCGCCATAGAGAATGAATTTTTTCTCCTTTGGAAAATCTTTAACTTCCTGAGCAAGGAATGCTTTTGCGAAATGGTCATCAGAAGTTATATTTGCAGTAAATTTTCCATCAAACCTTTCTATTGGATCCCTTTCAAAATAAACTTTTTCACTTGAACCTATAAAAATCCAGCCATCCGCTTTATCCCCACGCCCAACTTCAAAACTTGAATTATAGATTAAATTCTTAACATATTCAACGGTGTAAGGTGCGCTCGCTTTCTCAGTTTCTATAAACTCTTGTTTCTTTTCGACCAAGACAAATAGAATCAAAGCAAGTAAAATCGAAAGAAAAAATATAAACAATCCAAACCTTTTCATTATTCTTCAAAGCCAAGTTGTTTTCTACGCTCAAGGATTTCCCTTGCCTTCTCAAGTTGTTCAATCGTGTTTATACCATGAATTTCATCCCAACTTTCGGCTTTTAGGGCTGAAATTTTCATGCCGTGATGTGAAAAATAGAAGAAAACATCTGTCAAGTAATATTCACCTTGAACATTATTGGGAGTGATATGTTTCAAAGCCTCAAAAAGTGGTTCCTTTTTGAAAACATAAATCCCTGAGTTTATCTCTTTTATCTTTCTTTCATCCTCCGTCGCATCTTTATGTTCAACGATCCTGTCAACGGATCCATCGGGATTTCTAATTATTCTACCGTAGCCAGTTGGATCGTCGACTTCGGCAGTTAAAACAGTTGCAACGGCATCGGTTTCGAAGTGATAATTTAAAAGCTTTTTGATGGTTTTCACCGTTAAAAGCGGAACATCCCCAGACAGAACAAGCACATCACCGTTGAAATTTTCTAGCATTTTTTCAGTTTGCATAACAGCATGTCCTGTCCCAAGCTGTTCTTCTTGAATTGCGAATTCAACCGATGGAGCAATTTTCTTAACATAATCCATAACCGCATCCCTATAATGCCCGACGACGACAATTATTCTGTCAGAGCCAATTTTCACAGCGAGATTAACGACATTTTTTATCATCGGTTCACCATTGAGATGAAACATCACTTTTGCGATGTCAGGTCTTTTCATCCTTGTCCCCTTCCCAGCTGCAAGTATGACAGTAGCAAGATTGCGGGGATGCTTAGAATGATAAAAAAATTCCGGCATTTAACCTCCAAATTTTTTTACTTTACAACTTCGCCTATACTCCCGTAGACAATTTGCTTAATTTTATTTTCTTTGTCAAGTATGACAACCTTAGGTTTATGGTTTAAAGCCAAGTCCTCCGGATATTGAGCGTAAGATATGATAATTATTTGATCCCCCACAGCCCCAAGCCGTGCTGCAGGTCCATTAAGGCAAATTATTCCAGACCCCCTTTCGCCGGGGATGGTATATGTCTCAAATCTTGCGCCGTTATTTATGTTTACAACTTGAACTTTTTCATAAGGCAAAATTTCAGCTACTTCAAGAAGTTCTTCATCAATTGTTATGCTTCCCTCATAATAAAGTTCAGCCTGTGTTACAATAGCTCCATGAATTTTTGATTTGCACATCTCACGGTAAATTGTCATTCGGCATTCTCAGTTTTGTTTACAAATTATACCTTAACAATCGTATTATCGATCAATCTTGTGCTTCCGATTCTAACTGCAAGCGCTATTAAATACTCGTTACCCTCGAGCAATTTTTGAACTCTTTCTAGTGTGTTTGGCTCAACGATAGCGATATAATCAATTTTAGCAGTTGGCTTTGATTTTATAAGTTCCTCCATCTTTGCAATGATGATTTCAGAATCCCGTTCACCTTCACTAATCAACTTCTCCGCAAGTTTTAAACTTTCATAAAGGACCGTCGCATCTTTTCTCTCACTTTCAGAAAGATACACATTTCTTGAGCTCATAGCAAGGCCATCAGGCTCACGAACGATCGGGGCGACGATAATTTCAATATCAAAGTTCAAATCCCTAACCATCTGCTTTATAATTAGCGCCTGTTGAGCATCTTTTTGCCCAAAGACTGCAATATGTGGTTTGGTTATGTTAAAAAGCTTCGCGACAACAGTCGTCACGCCTCTGAAATGAGTTGGTCTAAATTCGCCCTCAAGAACTTTCGTTAATTTTTCAACCTCGACATAGGTTAAAAAATTCTCCGGATACATTTCATCGACGCTTGGATAAAAAATTATATCACATCCCGCAGATTGTGCAAGCGTTACATCTCTTTCAAAGTCCCTTGGATATCTATCATAATCCTCATGTGGTGCGAATTGCAATGGGTTGACAAAAATTGTCGTTATAACAACATCGCTTTTCTCCTTAGCAAGACGTATCAAGCTTAAATGCCCTTCATGCAAATAACCCATCGTCGGGACAACGCCTATAATTTTACCTTCCCTTCTCAAATCATCTGCAACTTTCTGCATCTCCTTAACCTTTTTAATAATTCGCATAATTTCGCGATTTTTTCTTGTCCCGATGCTTCAATTTCAACACAAAATTAACAATAAAACTTTACAATACCAAATTCAATCCCCCAATGCAACTTCTCATCGTTGCATAATTTGAAGCTTGCTATCCAAAATTTTATAGCGTTGAACTTTTTGAACCGTTGGACAACACTGTGGATCATCAGGTCCATGAACAATCATATCAAGCAGAATTGAACCATCTTGAAGAACTTTTACAGAATTCACTTTTATCCTATCCCCAAGCAATTCCCCCGTTAAATATCTCGGCTTGCCATTCTCATTTGATACAACCGCAACTTCGTAAAAAGTACCGCTCCCACCACCTGAACATCTCAAAATTACAACCGCATCAACATCACCATCTCCATCAACATCACCCATCGCTATTTTTTCCTCATATAAATCAACCGAAAGATAATTTACAAGAAATCCGTCTTTATCTCTTTCCTCAAGAACAAAACTTCCATTTTTAAGTTTTACCGTCGTATCCCCAAAAATTGTGTAGTAAGCTGCATTTTTAAGCAGTTGAAGATCAAGTTTCACACTTTTCTGCTGTGAGAAAGAGTTAAAACAGGAAATCAAAAGAAAAATGAGCAACTTCTCCTTCATTTTACTTCTTTAAGCGATGTGTTTTTAAAAAGTTTTGAACTTGTTCAACGCTCATAGCGTTCAACACATCGCTTTTTGTCAACATCCCCTTTCGAGCAGTGCCAAGCGATAGAAATGTGTAATGAATTTCACCAGTTGCATGTGCATCTGGATTTATGCTTATTTTAACGCCCTTACTTATTGCGTATCTTATAAATCTCCAATCGATATCAAGTCTATGTGGATTTGCGTTAAATTCAATCGCAACTCCAAGTTTTGAAGCTTCATCAATTATTTTCTTCATATTAACTGGATATCCCTCTCTTCCAAGAAGAAGTCGTCCCGTCGGATGTCCAAGAATTGTGACATATGGATTATTCATCGCTTTTATAATCCTCTGCGTCGCTTCCTCCTCAGTCATCTTAAACCTGCTATGAATTGAAGCGATCACAAAGTCGAACTTAGATAAAATTTCATCTGAATAGTCAAGCGAACCATCAGGGAGAATATCAACCTCGGTTCCCTTCAGGATTTTTATCTTAAATTTTTTCTGCAAGTTATCTATCTCATTCCACTGTTGTTCGAGCCTATCCTCAGTTAAACCACCTGCGTAATAAGCTGATTTGCTATGGTCTGCAATCCCAACAAATTTAAGTCCAACTCTTTCGCACTCAGCGATCATATCCTCAAGCGTATCTGAGCCATCGCTGTAGGTTGAATGAACATGAAAAATCCCAATTATATCTTTTTCGTTTAACAATTCAGGTATTTCCCCTTTTAAAGCGAGATCAATTTCATCAAGTCCTTCCCTCAGCTCGGGCGGTATAAAACTTATTCCAAGTTTGTTAAAAATTTGTTCTTCCTTCGAAAATTTGATCTTCTCTCCATTTTTAAATATCCCATCGCTATTCAATTTAAGCCCTGATTTAAGAAAATATTCCCCAATCTTGCTTAAAAATTCCTTACTCCCTGTTGTGTAAAAAACTTTAAAAGCGTAATCCTCATCGGCAAGTACAAAATCAACTTGCATCCCAAATTCCGAAATCAAACTTATAAAGTTATGATCTACGGAAAGAATTTTGGCACTCGGAAATTTCTTTTGAATTGTCTCTTTTATTCCTTTAAAATCTTTCTCTTTGGCGTTTATCACAACATCGATATCTCTTATAATTTCTTTCCTTCGTCTCCAGCTTCCAGTGATCGTGAAGTCAATTACGTCAAGGTTCGAACGAATAAATGAGTCAACAAACTCAGCAACCGCATGAGCAGAAGATAAAAGATGGTATTCAGCACTTCGCTTCAATCTTTCGATCTCCTTTAAAACTTTCTCCTGTATAGTTTTGCCAAAACCTTCAAGCTTGAGAAGACGATTTTCTCTACATGCGTATTCAAGCTCTGCAAGCGTTGTGACCCCAAGTTTTTCGTAAATTGCTTTTATCCTTTTTGGACCAAGCCCACGAACCTGAAGAAGTTCGAACAATCCCTCGGGAATGGATTTTTTCAGTTCCTCGTAATATTTTGAATGCCCTGTATCTACAATTTCTTTTATCTTTTCAAAAAGATTTGGACCGATGCCCTTAACTTTCGCAAGTTCACCAGAGTCAACAAGTTCTTTCAGATCACCCTTAACTTCGCGAATGATCCTTGACGCTTTTCTATATGCCATCACTTTAAATTCAATTTCACCTTTTAACTCAAGGATATCCGCAATTTCATCGAGTATCTCTGCGACAAATTTTTTATCCACGGTTTCTTCTCCCATTTGAATTTATCCAAATATCTTTGAGAAAAGATAAATTTGAACAAAAGTTGAAACAATACCCAAAACCGCGCCCCCGACAACTTGCCAGAAGCTGTGCGCCCTCAGATATAACCGAGACCATCCAACAAGTGGGATTAACAAAAACAAAGGCATCGCTTTATAACCAAATATCCACGCGAGAACACTTAAAGGACCGCTTAATCCAGCAGAATGTGCGCTTATCTTCCATCTTGAGTTTATCAGCAAAATTAAAAAAGTGTTGGAAACATAACACCATTGTGAAGCTAATATAAGCCAATGCGACTTGAAATAAAGCAAAATCAAAAATCCAACGAACGCACTTAACACAGCAAAAAAATATGGTATTGTTCTTCGCTCACGCTCTGGAACAAACGGATGATCTATTTTACCTTTGTAAAGCAAATAGTAAACAAACATCGATGGAAAAATTGATGTGAAAGAAATTGTGGTGAAAGCTGAGATAATCTTCATTTTAATGCTCTGCTCAAGGTAAAGTGATATAAAAAGAAACGAAATGAAACTCACAATTTGGGGTGCAAAAATAATTGATAAAAATTCTGCTGCCCTTTGCTTATCTATACGGCTTAAAAATCTTTCGGCGTATCTCATATGTGCTTTTGTTTATTTAAAAGTTAACACCAAAGCTAAGCGTAAGATTTATCCCACCAAATTCTTTTATTGGTTTATTGCGAAGCGATTCAATCCCCTTCGGATAAGGAATAAAGTAATACCTCACACTTAGCCCGCTTATCGTCCTTGGATCAAGGCCAATATATGCACCTGCACCCACATAGAAATTAACCGTGTAATGAGCCCTTCCATATTTCAAACTGTTGAAAAATTCCTTCTCATATGGGGTTGTAAAAATCAAAGTTGGTCCAACCCCAACTGTAAGAAACGGCCTAAAATTATCAGCAAGCGCATCCTTAAATAGGCGATATTGAAACGATAAAGAAATAGGCAAAACCATTATTCTATTAACCTTGTTCGGGACAAATGTCTGACCAGTCCATGGGTCTATATATTCAACCTCATTTTTATCCTTCGCAGTCATAAAATTAAAGACTATGTGAAGAGAATAAACATCCCTCAAGTTATACTTATAAAATGTTCCAAATGCAAAGCCATTGTTTGCAACGGAAAGATCAATCCCCCATGCTTTTTTAAACCCAACTGTATCAACAAGCCTAAAATCCGAAGGGGAATCGTAAACTATAATGCTATCCCTCGCCGATGGGGGTTTAACCTTTTTGTCCTGTGAATAAAGTAAGTTTAAAAAAATTAAAAGCGCTATTACACTTAAAATTAATTTTTTCATTGAAAACACCTCGTTATAAATTTTTTTGCTCAAAAAATCCAACCAACCCAAAATAGATTAAGTTCCATTTAAAAAAGAACTATTTCCATTGGTAAAATAAAAAATTTCTTAAAAAATGAAAAGGGCAGGGATTTATCCCTGCCCCAATGCTTCACCCAAGACAAAATTTTATTTGCTACTCAACAAGCCATTTCTTTCTCTCGACAATCTTCCTTGGCTCAGCGGTTGGCTTGGGCTCATATACTATTTCTTCAATCTCATCTTCCTTCACATCGGGATAGACATAGATCTCATATCTGAAGTTTCTCAAGATAATTTCACTTTCATTATGGGCTATGACATAGTGTGGCAAAATTGGAATTTTGCCGCCACCACCTGGGGCATCTATAACATAGTATGGAACAGCAAGGCCAGAGATATGCCCGCGAAGTTTATCCATTATCTCAATTCCAACCTTAATCGGGGTTCTGAAATGATTTGCACCGCGGGTTATATCCGCTTGATAAATGTAATACGGTCTAACTCTTATTGCTAATAATTTCTTCATCAAATCTTGCATCACATACGGATCGTCATTAACCCCGCGCAAAAGCACAGTTTGATTTCCAACGGGGATTCCTGCATCCGCAAGCATCTCACAAGCGCGCTTGCTCTCCGGCGTTATCTCCCAAGGATGATTGAAATGAGTGTTAACATAAATCGGATGATATTTCTTCAGCATATTACAAAGATTTTCAGTTATCCTCTGTGGAAGAACACATGGCATCTTCGTCCCTATTCTTATTATCTCAACATGCGGAATTTCCCTTAATGCTTTTATAATTTTCTCAAGCATATAATCTGTAAGCATCAGAGGATCACCACCTGATAAGATGACATCCCTTACCTCAGGGTGATTTCTTATATATTCAATTCCATCTTGAATGAATTTCATACTTATTTTGCTTGAATCCCCAACCTTTCTCTTTCTCGTACAAAATCTGCAATACATAGAACATTGGCTCGTCACAAGGAAAAGAACCCTATCGGGATATCTATGCGTAATGCTTGGAACAGGGCTCATTGCATCCTCATCGAGCGGATCCTCAGGCATTTCTTCATCTGCAAGTTCCTCTGGGCTCGGAAAACACTGAAGCCATATTGGATCCCCTTTGTATCTTATCAGGCTCAAATAATAAGGATTAATTCTTACGGGGTATTTTTCACTTATTCTTCTCATTAAATCTTTATCTACCCCGAAGACCTCCGCAAAATCCTCGGCGGTTTCAAGACTTTTTCTTAATAGCTCTTGCCAGAGCTCCATAAGAGTTTTTCCTCCTTAAATATATTTTGCAAAAATTGTTAAATCATCTCCCTTTTTATAAAAATCTCTGATGCGGGCAATTTCCTCATACCCGCACGCTTTATAAAACAACCTGGTTTTTAAATATTTTTCCTGTGAAGATGTTTCTACAAGAATTAAATTCCCTCCTTTTTCCTTTATTTTTTGTTCAGCAAATTTCATTAACTTTTTCCCAATTCCATTCCCTTGCAAAGATGGATCAACCGCAATCCAATAAACATCATAAGTCCCTTGTGTTAAAGGTCTCTTACCAAAACATATATAACCGATCGAAGCATCTTCATCATCGACTGCACTATAAATCTCGTATCCGCTTTCCTCCTGCCTTGCCAAAAAATCATCAATTACTTCAATCGCCACATTTATCTCCTCCTCAGTGAACATATTCGTCTCATTTAAAATTTTTATGATTTTCTCCCGATCTTTATTTTTGAACTTCCTTATTTGCATAGCTTCTCTCAAGCGCTATCTCGGCTATTTTTACAATTGTTTCTGCAGGTGTTAACCCATAAACAGAAGCCGATCTCATAAATCCCGCATTGCGCGAAAGATCGGGATTCGGATTCACCTCAAGGACATACAGATTCCCATCTTTATCAATTCTCATATCTACTCTCGCATAATCCCTGCACCCAGTTATCCTGTAGCAGGACAGGGCAATTTCTTTAACCTTCTCTTCAAGCTCAGGCTCAAGCGGAGCAGGACATATAGGTATCGTCTTCTCGTAATATTCTGTATTTGGAATCCATTTTGCTTCATAGCTCACTATCTTCGGATAATGTTCAGGTAGTTTAGAGAAATCAATTTCAGAAATAGGTAAAACAATCGGCGGATTATTACCCAAAATTGCAACATTTATCTCTCTGCCATCAATAAATTCTTCAACAACAGCTGGCTGTTTAAACGACTTTATAATAAATTCAACTCGCTCCTCAAGTTCCTTTACCTCATAAACAACTGACTCCTTCGTTATCCCAGCGCTTGCATCCTCACGAACAGGTTTAACAATCAGCGGGAAATTTAAATTGACCTTAGCATAACCATTCAATGGCTCTTTGAACACCTCAAATTTAGGGGTTGGGATGTTGTAATATGAGAGTACAATTTTTGTCCTCGCTTTATCAAGGCAAAGCCCAAGCGTCATAGGTGGAGCCCCTGTATACGGAATCCTCAAAAGCTCGTATAATCCAGCTGCAAAGACTTCCTCTATTGACTCAAGTTCAACCATCTCGCAAAAGTTGTATATCAGGTCTGTCTTTAAGTTTAACAAATCAGATATAAATCGTCGTGAATTATAAACCGGGAGAACTTTAACCCTAAAGCCAGCATCCTCAAGTGAATTAACGATAAACTCAATTTCATTCCGGACTTCTGTGATCGACGCATCGATAACTTCAGGTTTTGGCTCAATCATCATAGGGTCGTTATATATAACCGTTATTTCCAGCCCTTTAAACATAATAATGCCGTTATTTTTATTTCGATGATTGATTGTCAATTACTTTTAAATCATCCTATATCTTTTTAAGGCTGTATTTAGAACCTCATTTATCATTTGGTTGTAGGTCAACCCCGCTGCACGTGCTGCTTTTGGAAAGCATGAATTGTCTTCTGGGTTTGGAAGGATACCGGGTAATGGATTAACTTCAAGGATGTTTGGAATTCCATTCTTATCAAGTCGCATGTCAATTCTACACCAATCCCTGCAACGCAGAATTTTAAATGTTGAAAGCGCTATTTTTTCTATCATTTCTTTAAGCTTGTCATCTATTTCCGCGGGGCATTGGAAAATATCAAGCGGTTTTTCAGGTGTATCCCAAATCCACTTTGCTTCAAATGAATAAATCGGCTTCGCCTCAGTTGGAAGGGAGTCGAATTTAATTTCAATTATCGGTAAAACTTTAGCCTCTTTTCCATTTCCAAGAATCGCAACCGTGAATTCCCTGCCCGGCAAAAATTCTTCAACCAAAGCAGGTTCGTTATATGTTCTTAAAACCCTTTCTATTTCGGAAAGCAATTCTCTATTGTTTTCAACTACGGATGAATTAAAAATTCCTTTGCTTGAGCCCTCGTGAAGTGGTTTAACTATAAGTGGAAATTCGAGATCAATGTTTCCATCAAACTCATCAAGATTTTCGACAACAAAAAATTTTGCAGTGGGAATTTTATGATAGGATAAAATTTCCTTAGTTCGTGCTTTATCGAGACAAATAGCAAGCGTCAATGGATCACTTCCCGTATAAGGTATGTTTAACATTTCAAGTATTGCTGGAACTTGAGCTTCTCTACTTACCCCATGAAATCCTTCAGCAATATTGAAAACGATGTCTGGTCTGGTTTTTCTTAACTTTTCAAATACATCCTCATCAGCTTCTATTAAAGTGACGGTGTGATTTTCCTCAAGGGCAAGCTTAACTGCGTTTATTGTCTCCCATGTGTCCCACTCAGCGTAGGTGTCGTCGAAGGTGATTTCGCCTTGTTTAGTGTTTAACTTATTTAAGAACTTAACACTACTAAACGAGTCATCCCCGTTTGAATCATCAGATCTATCTTTCTTCAAGTTAAACACAAGACCAACATGCATAAACGATTTAAACTTTGTTTTAAATCAGTTCTCACTTATAAATATAAAAAATTTTTTGAAATTGTCAAGTGTTTAAAGGGATAACTCCGAAGTTAACGACGCTGAAAAGCCCGATAGTTGGTGTTTAATATGTTAACAACTCACCGAAAGTTTTTCCACATCATCGAGCCGATCGGCTTGTTGGAACGCTGGTTGTATTTTGCTGTTTTCTTCTTGTTATATGGTGTTAAGATCTCACCAGAAATTTCAAAATAGATCAATTGTCCGATCGGCATCCCAGCATAAATTCTAACCGGCTGTTTAACCGAGATCTCAAGCGTCCAATGATTACAATATCCAGCATCGCCTTTGCCAGCTGTTGAATGAATGTCAATCCCAAGCCGTCCAACACTCGATTTACCCTCAAGGAAGGGAACAAATCCGTGGGTTTCTGTATATTCAAGCGTGACCCCAAGATAGAGTTTGTTTGGGTAAAGAATTATGCCTTCAGGCGGAATTTTAAAATATTCAAGTTCATTTTCAACCTTCGCATCAAGTATCTCATTCTTGTAAACAGCCATCCACTCGCCCAAATGAACATCATAGCTATTTGTCCCAAGGCAGTTTATATCAAATGGATCAATTACAATATTGCCCTTTTCAATCTCCTCAAGAATTCTTTTGTCGCTCAATATCATCTCATTCCCGAAATTATTTTCTTTTGTTCAATTTTTAACTGCTCCATTCTATATCTTAACTTCGAACGGGTTATCCCAAGAATTTTCGCTGCTTGAATTTGATTGCCATTTGTTATCCTCAGCGTCTGAATTATAAGCTCTCGCAAAACTTTATCCATGGTTACTCCCGTTGGCGGTATTTTTAAAACAAATTCATTCTCGTTGTTAGCATGGATTTCAGCTTTTTGAAATTGAAAATGAGTTAAGTGCTCAGCTCTAATTTTTGTGTCGTTTTCAATAAGTGTTATTCGTTCTATAGTGTTGCGAAGCTCACGGATATTTCCGGGCCAGTGATAAGATTGCAACATTTCCATTGCTTTATCGTCAACACCCGTGAAATTTTTACCAAACTTCTTATTAAACTCCATAATAAAGCTCATGACAAGACTTGGTATGTCCTCCTTTCTCTCTCGAAGTGGTGGAAGATGTATAGTTGCAACATTTAATCGATAATAAAGATCACTTCTGAACCTGCCTTCCTCAACTTCCTTCTTGAGATCTTTATTAGTCGATGCTATGACTCTGACATCAACCGATATCTCTTTTGTTCCGCCAAGTCGATAAAATTTTTTATCCTGCAGAACTCTCAACAATTTAACCTGCGCCTCTGGGCTTAGTTCGCCTACTTCATCAAGCAAGATCGTTCCACCGTGCGCAAGCTCGAATTTACCCTGTTTCATTTTTTCAGTTGCGCCTGTAAATGCACCGCGTTCATATCCAAAGAGCTCACTTTCAATTAAATCCTTCGGAATTGCCCCGCAATTTATGGCGATAAACGGACCATCTCTTCTTGAACTCTTATCATGGATGTATCGCGCAATCAACTCCTTGCCAGTTCCCGTTTCCCCTGTTATCAAAACTGTGGTGTCATCACCTTGCGCATATTTTTCTGCAAGTCTCAACGCTTCAAGAAGTCCCTTGCTTTGACCAATTATGCGATATTCACCGGCATATTCAAACAACTGCTCTTTTAATTGCTGAACCTCACGCTGAAGCTTGATATTTTTGATTGCTTTTTGCATTGTAATCTCAAGATGCTCGAAATCAAGCGGTTTAAGTATAAAATCCTCTGCTCCAAGCTTTATCGCTTGAACTGCAAGATTCACATCGGAATAAGCGGTTATCATAATTACTGGAAGCGCGGGCTCCTCCTGCTTAAGCTGTTTTAAAACATCAATTCCGTTTTCCCCCTTTAAGAAGATATCAAGCAAAACCACATCTGGAGATTCATTTCGTAAATCTCTTAAAGCCTCCTCACCCGATAAATATGAAACAACCTCGTATCCGGAATCGTTCAACACTTGTGTTATGGATTGATTGAAAAGATTATCATCATCAATAACCATAACTTTAAACTTCATCGCATCACCTCCGTTTGTTATTTCACTTTAAATTTTAAATAAAAAGTTGTCCCACGACCCACTTCGCTTTCAACCTCAATCTTACCTCCGTGATTGTTCATAATTTGCCTGCTTATAGCAAGCCCAAGCCCAGTCCCATCACTTTTCTTCGTGTAAAACGGTTCAAAAATTTTATTGAGCTCATCCTTAGGAATTCCACATCCAGAATCAGCTATTGAAACAACCACATAACTAACCCCTCCTTCATCCTCAAGATATGAGTTTATCTTTATCCAACCTGAATTCTCAATTGCATCAACAGCGTTAGTTAAAATGTTTAAGATAACTTGCTGAATCTGTTTAAAGTCAATTTTTACCTTTGGAAGTTCAGGTTCAAGTTTAGGTATCACCTCAATTTTCTTTTTCAAAGTTGATATCTCAACAAGGGGAAGAGTTGCGTTTATCACTTCATTTATATCTTCATCTTTTACGATTGGTTTGCTCGGTCTGGCAAAGTTTAAAGTCGCCTCAACTATCTTCTCAATCCTGCGAACACCCTCTAATGTGAGATCAAGATATTTCCTCTCCTGAGATCCCTCAGGAAATTTTTTCAAAAGAAACTGTAAATTAACACTTATCGCCGATAGGGGATTTCTTATTTCATGTGCAATTGCTGCGGATAACCTGCCAAGCGATGCAAGTTTTTCGGCTTGAATTAATTCTTCTTGAATTTTTACTTTTTCAGTAAGATCTGAGACTATAACTTGAATTGTGCTTGTATAAGCATAGCCGATCAACTTAGCCGTCATCTCCACAATTTTTTCAGTTCCTTCAAAATCAATAATTGTTGTTTCAAAATTAACTACTTTCTCACCTTCGAAAAGTGGCTGGAAAAACTTTTTGTACCTTTCAAAACTTAAATTTAAAATTTCATCCCTTGTGCATTTTAAAAGCTCTTCAGCTTGATTGTTTGCTTCAATAACAACCCATGTTTCAGGTTGAACTATGAAAATTGCCTTTCCAGCGTTTTCAAATAAACTTTTATATTGCTCATGAGAAATTTGAAGTTCTTCATTCATCTGCCGCAACATTTCATTTGCCCGCTCAAGCTCATACATCTTATCCTCAAGCTTGCGAATTAAAACCGTGTTGTATTCCCTCAAATATTGTACATCATCTATTGAGCTTACCTCCGTCGCATCCGCAGTTCTCTTTTTTTGAATCATCTTTTCAACAGTATTGATGAGAACCTGAATATCAATCGGTTTAATGAGATAAGCGTCAGCCCCAAGGCTAAGCCCAAATTTTTCATCTTCGGGATCCGTATAATTTGCAGTATAAAATATAAACGGGATGTCCTTGAGTCGCTCTTGCTTCTTAACCTCCCTGCAAAATTGAAAACCATCCATCTTCGGCATAAGAACATCAGAAATTATAACATCAACTTTCTCATCGTTAAGAACCTTAAGTGCTTCAACCCCATTGTTCGCGGTTAAAACAATATAATCCATCGCCTCGAAAACCTCTTTTAAAAGTTCAAGACTTTCATCTACATCGTCAACGATTAAAATTCTCATAATTCAAAAGATCTCAGTTTAAAATTTGTCTCCAACAAAAAGCGGAGACACAAAAAATATAGAAAATACTCAATAAATTATCAACTACCGAACATAACCTCATAAGAGGAAATTTTTTAGACACCCCAAAATTCTATCAATTTTGCTTGCTTTTCATTTACCGAAAAATTATTTTACCCTTGGCATCAAAAATAAATTTTTTAAATGCCTTGAAAAACGCTCACCGCCCCTGTTTTTGGGCATTTTTAACGATTATTTTGCTCTATGGATGTGATAAACCTAAAGAATTAATTACACCAACGCACATTGGAAGGGTCCCGGAGGTTAAAAATTTAAACGCTCGCATCGACACTACGAAAACAGGAAAATACCTTGTTCTTTTAAATTGGGAATATGATGATAACGGAAATCTAAGGGAATGGGAAGTTTACAGGGCTTTACGCGATACTGCAGGGGGTAATTATTCATTTCTTCAGCCTCCGGTGAAAGTTCCAAGTTATGCTGATTCAACAATTCCAAGCTTCGGTGAAGATAGCATCTGGGTCTATTACAAAGTTATTCCAGTTGGGAATGATAGATTTCTCGGTAAACCCGGGATAATTCGCTTAACACTTTTTCGTAAATCAAAATAAACAAAGAGGTGAAAAATCATGCGCAAATTTATTATACTATCGATCATTACCCTACTCATAGTGGGGAACAAAGCTTACTCCCAATTTGCACCGCTTGATACGACGACGCACAAGTGGTTTACAGTTGATAATACGCCAAATCTTCGTGGAACAGATACAAATTGGGAGGTAGATAGAGATTCGACAGATGGTTACTATGAAAAAGAACCTTCACAAGGTCAACCAGGACCTGGCTGGTTTACAAATAGGGGAGCAGCAAATGTTGGACCTGACCATAGACGAACTCCCTACAGCGCTGGAAGTCCATCAGGTGCATGGGCAAAATATATTTTTGGAATCCCAACACAAACTCAGGAAAATATCCTCGATAAAGATGATTATTACATTCTTTACTATTATCTCCAGCAAAGCGGAAACGCATCGCCAAATTGCTATGTGACTGTTGAGAGATTCGGGGAAGGATTTTACGCTGACTCATTAAGACATAATCAAATGTTAAATGGTGCTGGACTGCCCACTTTACTAAGCCTTGGACTTTGGGATTCAACGCAAAGTGGAGCCGATGGCTCATGGTATCCGCTCACGATTTTAAGATTGAACGCTGGCGCACCAACGATAGTGACAATAGGCGCCGATACACTGACACCAGCATTCTTAAGAGTTGACGCAATAAGAGTTTTAAGAAGTGAACTACCGCGTGATCTTGAATTCGGGCGGAGAATGAAAGGAAACCCATGGCAACGGACAAATCCAGATACCACAAAACCAAACGCAGACCATTTCGGACTCTATAGAGTTGGTGAGATACTTCCAGAGGTCACAGTAGGTGAAACCTCTGAAAAGAAAATAAGATTGTTCAACCTTGGTGACAGCGTTTTAACAATTTACAATGTTTATAGTCATACAGGAAGGTTTTATACAAACGATCCGTTGCCGATACGAATAAACCCTGGGAGTTATTATGATTTAACTGTCGTGTTTAGACCATATCAAGAGGAACTTGCTGTCGATTCACTTGCTATAGAAAGTGATGATCCGGAAGAACCAGTTGCATATTTACATGTTGTTGGGCAAGGATTAAACTATAACTTCATAATGAATGCAAGTGATGGAAGTGAACCGCATTGGAGAGCCCCAGGTGGAGACCAAGTTCTATATCAAGAAGTTCCAACAGGTTGGCAAAACAGCGTTGCAAGCCCATATCCATTCCCGATCCCAAGTGGAAACAGGTATAGCAGAGTCTATACTGGCACCACCGAAATACCAAAAGCGCTTTATCAATTTGTTATACCTGATACGCTTGGTGGAGACTATATCCTTGAATATTCAGGTCCTGCAAGTTCACCAAACGCAGCTACAGCGGCTCAAATCGATGTTGTGACTCCATTCTTTGCTGACACGCAGAGAGTAACTGGATTCAACCAAAGGCAAGTCACCACCGCCCTTGTTTGGGCTCAAATAGGTGGACCTGGGTTTACATTCAAGTTAAATCCTGGCGGACCTACGCAAGTTATATTTAGCAACCCAGGTCAAGCTTCAGGTAATTTCTTACGAACCGATTTATTAAGAGTAAGAAAAGTCCCGACACATCCGCAAATAACGGTTGCTTCAAGACTTGTTGGGTTTGGTGAAGTTGCGATTGACTTAACCGAACGGGAGCTACAAGGTAATTATAGAAGGACAATAACAATTGGAAGCAACGGTGAAAAAGCATTGTGGATTTATGATATTCATTTTGCTGATACATCTGGCATATTCAAAATAATTAATATGCCAACTCTACCACTTGAACTCCCAGCGATAAACGGTAAGTTTAACCTTACAGTTGAATTCACACCAAGAGATATGAGAACTTATGTTGATACTCTCTACATCGTATCAAATTCAAGGTATGATAGTGTTTTAACCATAGTTTTCACCGGCACTGGAAGAGGAACGCTGATTTATGCAGATAACGATGTTGAAAATGAATTTTACGCTCAACCTCCGATTGTTGATTATGTTTCTCCACCTGTTGATACAACCTACAATAAGTGGAACAGAATAACTGGAAGTGGAATTAACAATTCAAGATTGATTGCTTATATCTATGGTGCGCCAGGAGCTTTTGCGGAGTGGTATCCGTATATCCCATTCAGAGAAGGAGCAGCTGAGGTTGATAGTTTCGATGTTTGGGCTAGGACAGGGCTTGCAGCAAGTAATTCAACGCCAAGAGCAAGGTATTTGATTTATCAACAAGGTGGAGCTCAACCTGAAACTGTCATTGTAAGTCAGCTCGGGGTTGAGAGAATTTACCTCGGTAGGTTCGAGTTCAGGCGTGGTGGACGCGACTTCACAATGGGTTCAAAGCAGACAGCAATTTTTGGTTATATCAGACTTGAAAATGATACAGCCCTTGTCAACGCGTATTACGCTGATTCACTTGTCAACAGGGCGAAGCAAGATAGTTTTGTCATCAGAGCAGATGCAATTGAAATAAGAGAAGCTCCGAAACCAGTCAAAGTACAAATTGCCACGGATGAAATTCCAAAAGAATTCCACCTCGCTCAAAACTATCCAAATCCGTTCAACCCAACAACAGATATCGAATTCTCCGTTCCGATCGCCGTAAATGTTGAGATAAAAGTTTACGATATACTTGGCAGAGAAGTCACGACACTTGTAAACGAATTTGTACAACCCGGAAAATATCGCGTAAGATGGAATGGAACAGATAGAGATGGTAGACAAGTTTCCTCAGGTGTTTATTTCTATGTGATGAAGGCAGGCAAATTCATCCAGACTAAAAAGATGATGCTTCTCAAGTAGAACATTAAAGCCCGGGACTTTGCCCGGGCTTTTTTATTTTTTTAATCCTCATCTTGATTATTGTTATACCCTACCTTGGTTTTCAGAACTTTAGCAAAGCAATAAATTGTTAGAGTTGCGACGATTCCCCACGCAAGTACCATGAAGATAATTCCTTCGGTTGTGAATTTCATTTTTATTTACCCCGATTTTGTTTGTTTCGTTTATCCCACGCAACTTTGACCATTAGAATTATTGCTATGAAAATTAACAGCATTAATCCTCTTGCACCCCATCTATAAGGTATATCTTCAGGTTTGACGCCTTGCATCAAAAATGTTGGAACGGCATCTTGAATCAACCAATTTACCATGATGAAAAGAAGATAAAGTGGGGTTATGTACTTTATGATGTAGTAGAATATTTTAGGCACTTTTATATCTGCACCCTTTGTAATTTCAGCCCAGCCTTTGTCCATTCCAAATATCCACGCGAAAATTATAATCTCAAATAAAGCAAAAAGTACAAGTCCAAATGTTCCAGCCCAATAATCCATCTCATCAAGAAATCCATGCTTTAAGAAAAAGACGACAAATTGAATAGCGATGAAAACAGAAAAACCAATTAAAGCTGTTGCTCTACCATGGGAGATTCCAAATTCCTCTTTAAGAAATGCAATTAAAGGCTGAGCCATTGCAACAGATGAAGTTATTCCAGCGAAGAACAAAAGCAAAAACCAAAGGAAGCCAAAAAACTCACCGAAAGGAAGTTTTTGGAAAATTATCGGCATCGACACAAATCCAAGATTAAATGCACCACCCTTTGCGATTTCTTGTGTTGTTTCAATCCCAAAGAAAGCAGCAGCAACTGGAATTGCGATGCTTGCACCAAGGATCACCTCAACAAACTCGTTTGTGGATGCAGTTGAAAGACCACTTAACGCGATATCATCATTCTCACGAAGATAGCTTGCGTAAGCTTGGAGAGTTCCCATCCCAACACTTAATGTAAAGAAAATCTGTCCTGCTGCAGCAAGCCAAATTTTTGCATCCCCAAGTTTCGAAAAATCAGGATTCCAGATAAAAGCAAACCCACTTTCAACATTCCAATCGGGATGATTCACGGGATCAGGCGTTCCAAGCGTTACAACTCTTATAACGAGAATAATCGCAAAGAGAAAAAGCGTTGGCATAGCTATCTTTGCAAGCATCTCAATGCCCCTCGATATACCACGGTAGAGAATGAAAAAGTTAAGAAACAAAGTAACGCACATAAAGAAATACGCTGGTAAAATGCTTTGAAAATAATTTTTTTCTATACCCTGATAACTTTGCAAGAAACTTCGCATCGCATCAAAAGTCGTTTCCCCAAAATAAGCCTTCGTAATTGAGAAAAAACTAAACCCAAGCGTCCATGATTCAATGTATGTGTAATAAACCATTATCACGGTCGATATGAAAAGTCCAAGTGCACCAAGATATTTTGAAATCGGGGCTTTCCACATAGCATCGAACATTCCTGGAGCGCTTCCATGCCCAAATTTCCCACCATATCTTCCAACAGCCCATTCAACCCACATCAAAGGTATTCCAAGCAAGAAAAGAGCAGCAAAATAAGGAATCATAAATGCTCCCCCTCCATTTTGCGCAGCTTGAACTGGAAACCTCAAGAAGTTTCCAAGTCCAACTGCGTTGCCAGCCATTGCAAGTATTAATCCAATTCTTGTCCCCCAACGCTCTCTTTTCGCCATTACGCCTCCTTTGAATTTAGTTTTTGATTTTAAAGATGGGATTTAAACTTGCCCCCTTGCTCTTAAAAGTTCCCTCGTTCTCTCACCATCTGCAACAATTAACTCAGCAATATATTTAATGGCGCTTGCCATTTCCCTTCTAGCTTCCTCCTGCCCTTTCTGAATTCTCTCAAGCAACGCCCTCATCTCCTCACTTGACCTTTCCATCCTCTCAATCAATGCCCTCGTCTCCTGGCTTGACCTTTCAATTAATGCTCTTGTTTCCTCGCTTGTTCTCTCAATCAATGCCCTCGTGTCTTCGCTTGATTTCTCAATCAATGCTCTTGTCTCCTGGCTTGACCTCTCCATCCTTTCATCAAACAGTGCTCTCATCTCTTCGCTTGACTTTTCCATCCTTTCAATTAATGCCCTCGTTCCCTCACTTGTACTCTCAATCAATGCTCTTGTCTCCTGGCTTGACCTCTCCATCCTTTCAAGCAACGCTCTCGTTTCCTGACTTGAAATTCGCATATCTTCCTTGATTGCCTCATTTAACTCTTTTATACTTTTGATCATAGCCATGCTTTCAACATGCATCTGCTTCATCAATTTTCCATTTTGCCACGCTTGATAAGCAAGTATTAGCGAAATTACTGTTAGGGCAACTCCAAAAATCTCCATAAAACTTCAAGTTTAGCTTTTGAAATTTCTATAATGATAAAAACTTTAATTGAAATTTTCAAGCGGAAAAATCTAAAAATTCCCCGACAAATTAAATCCACAGCAGAGCTTTATCTAATCAACTTCCCTTCAAAACTTTAGCAGCATCCTTTGCAAAATATGTCAAAATCAAATCTGCCCCTGCCCTTTTTATCGCAGTTAATGTCTCGAGCATTATCCTCTGCTCATCTATCCATCCATTTAAACCAGCCGCTTTTATCATTGAATATTCCCCACTCACCTGATATGCTGCAATCGGCACTTTAAATTCTTGCTTTGCCCTGTAAATCACATCAAGATAAGCAAGAGCTGGTTTAACCATGACGATATCAGCTCCCTCTTGGATATCGAGAGCGATCTCACGCAAGGCTTCATCAGAATTAGCCGGATCCATTTGATGACTTCTTCTATCACCAAACTTCGGCGCTGACTCCGCCGCTTCTCTAAATGGTCCATAAAAACCAGATGCATATTTCGCAGCATATGACATTATCGGGACATTTTGAAATCCGTTCTCGTCGAGAATTTTTCTTATAGCTGAAACCCTTCCGTCCATCATATCGCTTGGTGCTACCATATCAGCGCCTGCTTCCGCATGGGTTAGAGCCTCTTTCGCAAGTAGTTCAACCGTTTCATCATTAACAATTTCATACTTGCCCGGGGCAACCTCCCTGACTATTCCGCAATGTCCATGCGAAGTATATTCACATAAACAAACATCAGTTATAACAACGAGCTCAGGAATTTCCTTCTTCAACGCTCTAACTGTCCTTTGAATTATACCATTCTCATCGTAAGCTTCGGAACCAAATTCATCCTTTCTCTCAGGAATTCCAAACAATATCACAGCTGGAATTCCAAGTTTATAAACCTCTTCACACTCACGAATTATGTTGTCTATGGATTGCTGATAAACCCCAGGCATTGAACGAACTTCCCTTTTCACCTTTTCACCAGGGCATACGAAAAGCGGATAGATAAAATCATCAACGGAAAGTTGAGTCTCAGCCACCATTTTTCTAAATTGTTCGGTCATCCTCAAACGGCGAAGTCGTAAAGTTGGAAATCCAACCGTCCGAGTTATTAATTGTGCAACTCCCATTTTAACCCCCACTATTTGTTTTTGATTTTTCTTCTTCGTTTAAATTTTCCTCGACCCCGGGGTTAGCAGCTACTGCTGGTTTTGATTCCGGTATTAAGACGGATGCAAGAATTGAAATAGTAATTATGCTGAACACAACAATAAGAGCAATCAAAGTTGGAATTTTATAGATATCTGAAATCAACATTTTTATCCCGACAAAAACAAGGATAACGGACAACCCATATTTGAAAAATCTAAACATGGTTACAAATCCAGCGATAGCAAAGTAAAGAGCTCTTAAACCAAGTATTGCAAATATATTTGATGTGTAAACTATAAACGGGTCACGAGTAATGGCAATTATCGCTGGAATTGAATCAACAGCGAACATAACATCAGTGCTTTCAACGATTAAAAGGACAACGAAAAGCGGGGTGGCTATCAGATTTTTACCCTGCCTTATGAAAAATTTACCGTCAACATAGTCAGGTGTGATCTTGAAAATTTTTCTGAAAACCTTCAAGACTGGATTTTTCTCTGGATGAATCTCTCTGTCTTTTTGCAATCCCATCTTTATTCCAGTGAAGATAAGAAAAGCACCAAAGACATAAATTATGGGATGGAAAAGTTTGATTAATGTTATACCTGCGAATATGAAAATTGCCCTCATAACTACTGCACCTACGATTCCCCAAAATAAAACCTTATGCTGATACATGGGTTTCACACCGAAATAGGAAAAAATCATCAGAAAGACAAAAATATTATCCATGCTCAAGGACTTCTCAACAAGATAACCTGTTAAAAATTCAAGCGCTGCCTGGGTCCCATGCCAGAAATACACAAGAACATTAAAAATTAAAGCGAGCAAAATCCAAACGATGCTCCATATGATAGCCTCTTTAAGCTTTATCTCGTGAGCCTTTCTATGGAAGACCCCAAGGTCAAGGGCAAGCATTCCAATTACAAATATATTAAACAAAATCCACATCAATGTCTCTGTTAGATGCATTTAACAAGCAAATTTTATTTGTAAAATCTTTTCAAGCTTGCATAAATCGAAGCCGACGCAAAAAGTTTCAATAAATCCCAAAACGAGAAAATCAAAAAGCCTGATTTTATGGCCTCGCCCCAATTATGAATCAAAACCAAGTTTAACTGAATCGTCCCAAAAGCAAAAATCAAGATCAAACCACAAAACATTGAAAAAGCAATCCACCAATAACTATTTTTAAACTTCACAAGATATCCAACAACAAAAGCTGAAATTGGGAAGGCGAGAAGATAACCACCTGTTGGTCCAAGAAGTTTTGAAAAACCAGCGATCGGTCCAGCGAAAACTGGAAGTCCAGCACTTCCAAGCGCAAGATAAATAAATTGACTTAAAGCACCCAAATATGGACCAAGAAAAGCAGCACTTAAAAGAACAAACATTGTTTGAAGAGTGTATGGGACAGGTTCGGTGGGAATTTCTATCTTGGCACCAAGAAATGTAAGTCCTGTGAAAGCAACTACCCAAAGCAATCGGGTTAAAACGATCGTCTTGTTGAAATCTAAAGATAGAGCCTTTGTTTGCTTCATTCCTTAATCGCTTTTTTGTTTTCAATTAAATTTTTAAAAAAAGAAATTGTCACATCAATAGCCATATTAAGTTGTTTGCTCGGTAACTCCATGGGATGCTTTATATTAAACAGATGATTAGCCTCTGGAATTAAAATAAAGTTTGTATGCTTAGGATTTGCATCTCTTAACTGCTCTGCTTCAACCACTGGAACTATCGCATCTGCAGTTCCATGAACGATTAAAATCGGTATGTTTAATTTTGAAATTGCCTTCGTTATATCGTATCTATCTTGATTTTCCACGAAATCGTCATAAACAATTTTTTCAACTCTAATTTGAATCACAGAATCAGGAACACGCACAAAAATATAACCATTTTTCTTCAATTCTTCAATTTGATGTCGGCTATACCTTCTGAAAGTCGATATTGAAGCCCATAAACCAAGAGCCTTTACCCTTTCATCCTCAACAGCTTTGATAATCGAAATTCCGCCACCACCCGAATGCCCAAGCAAAAACACCTCACCACTGGTTAAAATCTTAAATTCATCCGAAAAAACATAATCGATAACCGAAGTTAAATCTTCAATTTGCTTCGAGATGGTGTTTCTTGCGAGCTTATCAAATTCAGTTATCTTATTTGGATTTTCGCCTATTCCATTATGCGAGAAATTAAATCTCACAAAGACAAACCCGCTCTCAGCAAATTTGTCCGCAACATAAGGGATAAAACCCCAATCTTTAAACCCGAGAAATCCGTGCGAATAAATCACAACAGGTGCTGGTAAAAAATCCCTTACAAAATGAACATCCCCTGTTATTTTGTTCCCCGAAGCATTACGAAGAGATAAAGGTTTAACCTCAACCTTCATTTTTCAAGGTACCTTTAATTTTACATCTTTCTTGAAATCAAACTTTCGGCAAAAAACATCAAAATAGAAAGAACAAGAAAAGTTTTCCATAATTCAACCCCATATCTTGCCTTCAAAATTTCATCTTTGACTTTGAGCTCATCCAAATTTGAAAGTATTTTATACTGCTTTGTCCCAACCCGATCCAAAAAGGCAATAATTTTACTTTCATCTTCCTTTTCATACGAAAACTCCGTCGCAGGTGGATTAAAAGCGATTTTTAAAAAACTTTTAGCACCGCCGTTTGAGATCAGATAAACTCCAGGGATTGTCGCTTGATTTATCCTTACGAAATCACCACTTAATCTAAAAGCAAAATCACTCCCATCGGGGCGTTTGAGTTTAAGGTCTTTAGGAATTTGTCCATAAAATCTTTTCATGAAATCAACCCTTATCTCAGCGGTATCGCCAATTGTATATTCAGCTTTGAAACCAGAAGGAGCCACTGTATATAAGACAGATTGAAAAACAAGCGGTATAAAGATCCCCTTATAGGGCAAGTCAGATGTTTTATCCGTGGGTTCAGATGTGAAAATGATAATTTTCCCATTGCCCGCATCTTTCTCGATCAAAAATGGATTTCCATCCGCAAACTCGATAATACTTCTAAAACCATAATTTGCTCTGAACTTAACATATTCTTTGAACTCAGGGGAGTCAAATTTTCGTGGCGCCTCCGTGAATACACCCTCAAAGATCGGATGATTTAGATCAATTTTTGAAAAGAGCATTCTCTGCTTTACAGGACCATCAAACTCGGGCAATTCAAAAATTGAGTTAAAGTTTTGATTCAAATTTTTAAAGTTTGCATTACCACCAACAAATAGAATGACCGCTCCACCGCTGGATACAAAGCTTTTTAACCTCCTTGATGTTTCTACTTCAATCTGAGATGGCTTAACAAGAAAAACCACATCAAAATCAGAAAAATTAATTCGAGTAATTGCTTGGGGTGAAACCTGAGTCAGACTGAAAAATGATTTTTTATAAATCTCTTGAATGGTCGAAAAAGCAAGTTTGATAAATCTCAAGTCATCCTCATCGCCGACGAGTAAAATCTTCACCTCGGACGGTATGAAAAGCGTAAAATATCTCCCGTTGTCAAAGCTAAAATTATCATCTTCAATCTCAACAAATCCATCTACAAATCCCGATAAATCTTCTATTAAAATGTTGAAATTAACCGTTTGTGATGATTGGTTCTTAAGGTTAACACCCTTTTGTGCAACCCTTCTTCCATTTAAAAAGATGCTGACGACATAATTTGACACATCATTTTGTCCATGATTTGAGACGGTCGTCTCAAGCTCAAGCATTCGCCCTGGAAAAACTATTCTATTCTTTATGTCAACTTTATCAATTGAAAAATTTTGCCCCGTGAATTCACCGACATTTATCAGAAAAACTCGAACATCAGGCGGTAGTTTAATCCTGCGATTGATTGTATCGGATGAGCCAAGAGCAAACCCGCCTTTTTGAAGATCAGAAATGATATAAACTTCTCGGTTTAAATTTTTCGCCCTTTCAATAATTTCACCAGCGGAAACAAAAGCTTCGGCAAGACTTTTATGTGTATATGTAAACTCTGTTTCATCAATAAGTTTCCTCAAAAATGATATATTATGCACAAAGCCTCCAGTTGCAGCTTCTGGGACCTCAGATAGGCGAATTAACGCAAATTCATCCGACTCAGTTAAAAGGTCCGCAATTCTTTGAGCGATTGCTTTAGCTTGATTTATAAATCTGCCCCTTTCATCAATTGAAGCCATGCTCAATGTGTTATCGAGAATTATAACAACGCTGCTTCTCGCTTGTCCTGCAACAATCGGATTGAAAAGATAACCCTTTATCACAGGTCTTGAAAACGCCAAAACAAGGAAAACAATGGCAAGGACACGAACAATTAAAAGAATAATCTGCTTTATTTTTAAAGAGCGAATCCTCGAGCGTTGTAATTCTTTTAAAAACTTAATACTGCTGAACTCAACCGTTCTCAACCTCCGAAGGTTAAAAAGATGAATCAAAACAGGTATCGCTGAAGCAAAAAGTGCAAATAAAAAAGTTGGATTTAGAAATGTCATTTAGCGAAAAAATTTATTTCCCTATATCGATTTGATAAATAAACCTTCTCTGAATTTCCCTCGCTGTTTTCGTATTCGCAAGCCCTCCTTGTGCTGTCTCTTTAAGTTTAGGTGACATCAACTCTGCAACCTCGTTCATCGCAAGTATAACTTCATCAAGCGGGATCACTGATTCAACACCTGACAAAGCTATTTGAGCAGATGTGAAAGCATTCGCAACCCCTATGGCATTTCTGAAGATACATGGGACCTCAACAAGTCCTGCAATTGGATCGCAGACTAAACCCATAGCCCCTTGAATTGCAAAACAGGCTGCGCTTTCAATTTGTCTATTGTCTCCTCCCAAAAGATAAACAATCGCCGAAGCGCCCATCGCTGCTGCACTTCCAGTTTCTCCCATACATCCAGCCTCAGAGCCAGCAACGGAAGCATTTTTAACTATTAACAAACCAATTGCAGAAGAAACGAGCAATCCCTCAATTGCTTTATCTTCTGTGATTCCATGTTCTTCCATCATCGTCGTTATAACTGCTGGCATAATTCCAGATGAACCAGCGGTCGGAGCTGCTGCAATTCTTCCCATACATGCGTTAACTTCGCTCACAGCCATAGCTCTTGCGATTGCCTTTTTAAAATTAACAGTTAAGGTATTTACTTTCGCATTATAAACCTTTTTCGCAAAATTGTTAAGTAAACCACTTGGGGATTTAACATCCCGAGTTAAGCCATTATTGACTGACTCTATCATGACATTTAAAATTTTTCGAACACCCTCAATAATTTGTTCCCGAGTCCTCCCAGTTTTTCTGATTTCATATTCAATCATCACCTCTGGGATAGTTGCCTTCATCTCCCGGCAATATTTTAAGATGTCCTCAAAAGAATTTATCTCCATGGCTCTTGACTCCTAATTTTTTATAAAATTGGTTCAACTAATCTAACATAATGAACCCATTTGAAAGAACGAATTTTCTCCAAAACCTCCGGCGGAACATCTTGGTCAACTTCAATTATCATGTTTGCAAGCTTTTCTTCCCTTGACACAAACATATTTGCAATGTTTATATTTTTCTCAGCGATCGCTCCACTTATATGAGCAATGCTACCCGGTATATCATCTGCTATGATAACAATTGTATGCGTCATAACAGAAAAACTAACTTTAAATCCTTCGATCTCAACGATTTCAATTCTTCCCCCACCGAGAGATGAACCAACCATTTCAATTTTATTTCCATCAAGATCAGTTAAATTTATCCTCGCTGAATTCGGATGAAGTTTTGGTGCTTTCATTATAAGCTTAAATGTATACTTTAACCCTCTTTCCTTCGCTATTTCAAGTGAATTTCGCAACATTTCATCGTCAGGTTTCATACCCAAAATTCCCCCGATGATTGCTCTATCCGTTCCATGCCCCTTATAAGTTCTCGCAAAGGAATTATAAAGAGTTATTTCAGCTTGCTTTGGTTCTGCTCCAAGAAGTTGTCGTGCAACATAACCAAGTTTTGCAGCACCCGCTGTGTGCGAACTTGATGGACCTATCATCACAGGTCCAAGTATGTCAAATATGCTCGGCATATTAAAATAAAGGTCTAAATCTAAATTTTACTCCAAGTTCCTCTTCAACAAACTTTCTATGCCTCTCAACATCAATCCCATCTACTCCAACTATCGTCATAACAGTTTCAATCCCATGTTTTTTACACTCCTTGGCAAACTCAATCATCGCCCGATGAAATTTTTCACCATCTATATTCATTAATTTGCCATATTCCATTGGGTCAATTGAATTTAAACTAATTGACACAACATCGATCAAACCGACGAGCTCTGGAACGATATTTCTCTTATTGATCAAATTTCCATGCCCATCGGTATCAAGCCGTGTTTTACCTCCATGCTCTTTTACATATTTTGCAACTTCTTTGACTACATCAAGCCGTATCGTTGGCTCACCATATCCAACGAAGACAATCTCATCATACTTTTTAGGATCACCAATTTCTTTGATAAATTCCTCCGCCGTTGGATCACGATCGATCTTAAGGAAATAACCTTTAACTATCGCTTCACCTTTTCTATCACAGAAAACGCAGTCAGCGTTGCAACGCAAAGTCACATTGAGGCAAAGTGAATTCCTGATTTTATAAGCAATTTTTGGTTCAGGTTTAGGTCCAATTCTAAAGAGACGATAAGCGTTGAATGTTGTCGTTCTCTCAATATCTTCAACTGTAAAACCTTGAATCTGTGCAATTTTTTCAGCCACAAACTTAACATACATTGGTTCATTTCTTTTTCCACGGAATGGATGCGGTGCAAGAAATGGAGAGTCAGTTTCAACAAGCAAATGCTCAGGTTGAATTTCCTTAACAACATCAACTAATTTATCCGCATTTTTAAAGGTTATAACTCCAGAAATTGAGATGTAAAAACCAAGATTTATAGCCCTCCAAGCATCTTTAACAGTTCCACTAAATGTATGAAAAACTCCTCGTGGCGGTGGCAATTTCCCATCCACAAGTTTTCCAAACCCAGTCCACTTACCATCGATCTCGGACTCAAGAATTTCAAAAATTTCCTTGTGCGATTCCCGATTGTGTATTATAACGGGAAGATTCCGTCTTTTTGCAATTTGAATTTGCTTTCTAAAAACTTCGATCTGTTTATCCCTTGGCGAAAAATTGTAGTAAAAATCAAGCCCAATTTCACCTATTGCGACAACCTTTGGATGGTAACTTAATTCCTCTATCTTTTCAAGTTCCTTCTCTTCAGCTTTTATAGCATCATGGGGGTGAAAACCAACAGCTGCGTAGACAAAATCATATTTTTCTGCAAGTTCAATCGCTTTCATGCTCGTTTCAATGTCCGTCCCAGGGCAAATGATATATTTAACGCCAGAATCGATCGCCCTCTTGAGCATCTCGTCTCTATCGCTATCGTAACTGTCCCAGTAAATATGTGAATGAGTGTCAATTAACATGATTTAACCTTTTTATTTTTCAAACCACCTGAAAAACTTTCTCAAAACTTTGGGTTTTTGATTTCGCATCTCTCAATGTATTATAACACTCGCCAATGTCTTTAAAATTTCATCCATAAACTTGCTTTCAATTTACATCTCTTTTCATCTGCAACAAAACAACTGACATCAGAACAAGAATCGAACCAACAATTTGAATCAAAGTTAACCTCTCTCCAATGATTATCCACGAAGAGACAATCGCAACAACAGGCTCAAGCGTGCTTGTAATTATCGCTGAAGATGAAGAAATATACCTTAATCCGTTGAAATAGAAAAAGTAAGGAAACAACACAGAGATCATCGCAAAGACAAGAAATATAAGCCAATCATTTGCCGAATAACCCGAATTAAAGATCTTCCAAGGCGGATTTATCAGAAGCCAAAAAATTCCCGCAAACATCAACGCAAAGGTAAGATTTCCCCAAATGTTGTATTTTGAACTGGTTTTCTTTCCATAGATATTAAAAAATGCCCAGCAAAATGCCGAAGCAATGCCACTTAAAATTCCAATCTTGCTTAGATTTAAAAACTGTAAATCAAAGATTCGAACAACAAGCGAGCATCCAACGAGCGAAAGAAACGCCGAAATTATCTTAACAAATGTAATTTTCTCACTCCCGAATAAAACCCCGTATAAAACAACAAGAACAGGGGCAGTATACTGCATTATTATCGCCGTTGCGACATTTATCTCGTTTAAGGTGAAATAATATGTAAAATTCGAACCAGCAATTCCAATTACCCCAAGCAAGACAAAGTGGGGAATATCGCTCGTTGAAATTCTTACATATTCCCTTTTAAATACAAAAAGGACAAAAAACAAAACTATGAAGGAAAGAGTGGATCTCATCTG
The DNA here is from genome assembly GCA_001442925.1 of Candidatus Kryptonium thompsonii. Classification (GTDB taxonomy): domain Bacteria; phylum Bacteroidota; class Ignavibacteria; order Kryptoniales; family Kryptoniaceae; genus Kryptonium; species Kryptonium thompsonii. The sequence continues at coordinate 113,113 of LDXX01000006.1, read as the reverse complement.
CACAAGTGTTAAAAGATCAACTTCGTGCTTGAATAGAAATTTTGCTATTGTTGCCGAAAATCCCCAAAATAAAGTTGCCGTCGCTATGCTTAAATATCCCCTTAAATCGACCCTGCTCAAATCTCTTTTATCTTTTGTTCATAATATCTTGCCATCTCTTCATTTCCGATAGCTTTATGTAAAGCGCACAATCTCTGATAAATTGGTTTAGAAGTTCTAACATGTTTTAAACCCTCAAGCAAAAACTCAATTAAAGACTCAGCTGGTGGAATGTTAAGATCGGGGTCGTAACAATCCGCAGCATCAAGATATGGATCAATCTCTTGTGGCTTGATTTGCGATGCTTTTTTATAAAATTTCAAAGCGCCTTCGTAATTGTCATACTTTGAAAACACGGTCTCAAAAACACTCGCAAGCCACATATAAACATCGTACGCTATTGCGGGAAACTCATTCGCTATCTTCTCACCAAACATCGCTATTGCCTCAGCAGAAAGCGAATTGTTCCAAAAAAGCAACCTATAAAGTTCAACATCTTCAATTCTTTGCCTTATTGCCTCCTCAACCGCATCAAAAATTTCGTTGAAGTCATTTGATTCAATAAAGCGCCTTCTTATTTCATCGTATGGTAGATTTTTCTCCACAGTTAATGAATTACTTTATAACGATCATCTTTTTTGTATCCGATAATTTTTGTCCCGAGCCGTAAAGCTCAAGACGATAAAAATAAACTCCAGAACCTAAATTAACATTATCAAATTTCAAATTCAACCGATACTCTCCCGCCGTTTGATATGAATTCACAACTGAAAAAACCTCCCGGCCGAGAACATCAAAAACTTTCAAACTGACAAAACCATCAAAGGGAATTGCATATGTTATATTTGTCTCAGAGTTAAACGGATTTGGATAATTGGGTGAGAGTTTAAAGGATAAAGATTCACCTTCAATTTTTCGAGCAGATGTGATCACATTGCCACCACCATTTTGCTTATATCTTGCAACAAACTCCTGAAGATAAAGGTTAACAAGAAGCGTATCATAAATTATAAGGACATTTTCATCGTTCCTTGCTTCAGCAGAATTAGACCAATTGTAAGAGCCTGTGATTAAAATCGGATTTGAATAAATATGTGTTGGATCGATCAAGCAGTATTTATGATGAAATAAAGCTGTTTTATCTGTGTCGAGCAAAACTTCTGAAAACCCGCTGAGAAAAGAATATTGGCTTCCTTGATCTGTGTTATTATCTAGAATTCCCTTGATGTTTCTAACGCCAGAATTATACCTTGTGTAAAGTGCATTTGAAAGGGTTTGACTCGTAAATGTTAAAAGTGCGAAAAAGATTGAATGATCTGCTTGATTTATCGCATTGACTATTTTTGAAGCAACTTCATCAGATGGGCTGAAGTAAACTTCAACTTTTTTCCCTTTGATATTAAAGAAATGTGGAGTGTTATCTGTTTTGTTTGCACCAAATTTTGATTTAGAGGTATCTGGCAAATCACCCGAACCACCCCACATCTCTTCAAACTCTCTGGTAAATGCCCCAGCAATAGCTCTATCCTGAATTTCTATAACATTTTGAAAGTCGCGGTAAGTCCCTTCATCAGTAAAATTCCACGAGCCAGTTATAACCCAAACATTATCCCAAGAATTTGGATCTCTGTAATCGATCACGACAAATTTGTTATGCATATAACCATCGGTATTGTCGGCAAGGATTGGAATTCCAGCATTTATTAATTTTGAATAACCAGTACGAGCTAGATTGTAATTTTCCTTTTCAGTTATAAACCTAATTTTCACACCCCGATTTTTAGCATTGACAAGGGCATCGGCGATTTGGCTTGCAACTGTGCCTGAAAAGTTATAAATACAAATATCAATTGAATATCTAGCCTGATTTATCCGCTCAATTAATTTAGCTTTTAGGTCAACATTTCCGGTTGCTTTTTGCCAGATACTAACAGTTGTATCAATACTCTTGTTAAAGTAAACATTTATCCTACCGGTTGATCTTGAATCAGAAGAGGTTGAAGATATAAATTGAATGGAATCCTTAAAGATGCCGTAAGAAGCTATTTGGACATAGTAAATCGTCGCTGGTTCAAGTCCGGTTATTGTTATTTCGTGGTCTTTGGTTTTTGTTGTGTCAACAAATTCACCAATTTCAAAGTTAGGTGTTTTACCAATTTTAACTCTGGAGTCAGAAACCGAGATCGTCTTCCAAAAGAAGGTTATCTTGGTTGAGTCAACATATTTTTCATAAGGTGAGACTTTTACGATTTGGGCGTAAAGGTTACAGAATAAAAAAAGAAAAAGAAGGAGAAGTCTTTTCATCATCAAACCATTCTCATTTTTCAATAGACTCCCTTAATCCAACCACCATCAACTGGAATTGTGGTTCCTGTTATATAGCTTGCTCTTTCAGAGGCAAGGAAAACGACAAGATTTGCAAGTTCTTCCGGTTCCGCTAATCTCCCAAGCGGGATATCTTTGGCAAGTTCTGATTTAATTTCGTCAAATGTCTTACCTGATTCACTGGCACGCTGCTCTATCACATATTTAACCCTATCTGTAAGAGTATAACCTGGAGCAACATTATTGATCAAAATGTTATACTTGGCAAGTTGAAGTGCAAGCGTCTTAGCTAAACCTACGACAGACATACGGATTGAATTTGAAAGTATGAGATTATCAATTGGTTGTCTAACGGTGACAGAAGTTATATTGATTATCCTACCCCATCTTTGAGTTTTCATGTACGGTAAAACTTCTCTTATCAATCTCACGGTGCTCATGAAATTTAAATTAAACGCATTGTTCCAATCATCATCGGAAAAATTCTCAAAATAACCACTTGGAGGTCCACCGGCGTTTGTGACAAGTATATGAACGGTTCCAAACTTTTCAACAGTTGATTTGACGAGGTTTTTTATATCTTCATATTTCGTGACATCTGCTCGAACTGCCATGATTTCATTGTCTGCATTTCTCTCAATTTCATTTTTAGCCTTTTGAAGATCGTTTTCATCCCTTGCGCAGATCACAACTTTTGCTCCTTCTCGGGCAAGGCCAAGGGCACACGCTTTGCCAAGTCCTTTACTTGATGCTGTAACTATTGCAACTTTATCTTTAAGCCCAAGATCCACAGCAAGATTAGAACTTTATTTTTATCGATCTGAAATAGTTTAACTTCTCCTTGTCAGTCATTCTTTTCAGTTTATCCGAAACTTTTGAAACATTAGTGTTCCACGCATTGATAATTTTGTTGAGCACATGTTTATACTCTCTCTCGGAATCAAATTTATTTTTGCCTTTCTGCTTAAGGTATTCATCAATTTTCATGTCGCTAAAACGCAGAAAGTCAAAAACGAGTATCGGTTTTTTAACTCTTTTGATCTTCCCAGCCTTAACCTTGTTAAGGTAATATTTTGCACGCTTATTTCTGGGATAAATCTCAAGCGCCGTTTTCCATGATTTAATCGCATCATCAATCATTCCAAGTTTATAAAATGTCTCACCGAGCGCGGTGTAAGCATCTGATTTCCAGCTTCTTTCAGAAGGCAAATAATTCTCGATCGCCTTATAGAATTCGCCAATTGCTTTGAGATAATCCCCCTGCTCATAATAAAGAAGTCCAAGATGATATCGGGTCTCTGGATAATTCGGGTCAATTTTTAGCGATCTTTTAAGAATGCGCATAGCTTCGTTAAAATCTCCCTTCAAGCGATAGGCGATTGCAAGCAAATTTAAAGCATCAAGATCATTGGGGTTATCTTTAATTAGCGCTTCTATGAATTTTATTGCCCCCTGAGTATCACCTGTGTTAAGCTTTTTCTCAATGATGCCGAGAATATAATCTTTGTTAAGCATTAAGATCTTTCGAAAGTTTATTTAAAAATTTAATTTCCGTTGTTTAAAAACTTCACGAATTTAACTCCTATCCATCATTACAATAACAACAAGAAACGAGCCTGCGTTTCAAAGCATTTTTCACACCGAAAACCATTGCTAAATTAATAAAAATTGAAAACATAGTCAAAAAAATTATACAAAGCGCTCACTACGGCAACAACAAGTTCCGCAAAGGTGCATTGTTGATAAGAGGTGGTTTTCTGTTTGCTTATTTTAGGCTTATTTTTTATATTTAAAAGCTATGAAAGACAATGGTTTCGAAGCTTATAAAGGAATGAGGAAGATAATAATAGCTATTGATGGTCCTGCGGGTTCGGGCAAAAGTACAACTGCTCGACTCGTGGCTCAAAAACTTGGATATACATATATCGACACTGGCGCAATGTATAGAGCTCTCACGCTTAAGGTAATTGAGTCAAATGTTGACCCGAATGATGAAGATTCGATTGTAAAACTTGCTGAAAATACGAGGATCGATCTTATTTACGAAAACGGAAACCTTAAAGTTATACTTGACAACCGAGATGTGAGCGATAAGATAAGAACCCCTGAAGTAACATCGCTCGTCAGCGTTGTAAGTGCGCACCCGAAGGTCAGAGATATAATGGTTAAAAAACAGCGAGAACTTGGAAAAGACGGCGGAGTTGTGATCGATGGTAGGGATATTGGAACGGTTGTTTTTCCGAACGCAGATTTAAAAATCTTTATGACGGCTGATGTAAAGGAAAGGGCAAAGAGAAGACAAAAAGAGTTGAAAGCTCAAGGTTTTGAAATTGAAATTGAAAAATTGATAAAAGAAATCGAAGAAAGAGACGAGTTTGATTCAAATCGTGAAATTTCTCCGTTGAAAAAAGCAGATGATGCCATTGAGATAGATACCACAAATTTGACAATTGAGGAACAAGTAGAACTTGTCCTGAAAAAGGCATATGAATTAATAAATCAAAATTCAAATTGAGGAAAACAATGCAAGTTATCATAGATAAAAATGCTGGATTTTGCTGGGGAGTTGTGAGAGCAATTGAGATGGCTGAAAAGGAGTTGAACGCTTCAGGGAAACTTTACTCCCTTGGGGAGATAATTCATAACCCTGTTGAAGTTGAGAGACTAAGGGAGAAAGGATTGACCACGATAAGCCATGAGGAGCTAAAAAACGCTAAGGGTGCAAAAGTGTTAATCCGTGCACACGGGGAACCACCATCAACATATGAAATTGCGAAAAAATATGGCGTTGAAATTATCGATGCAACTTGTCCTGTCGTTACAAAACTTCAAAGCAGGGTGAGGAAATTTTATCTTGATGGATATCGTGTTGTAATATTTGGAAAAAAAGACCATCCTGAGGTGATCGGACTTGTTGGACAATGCGACGGAAATGCGATCGTAATAAAGTCGCTTGAAGAAATAGATAAAGTTCCCCTGACTGGAAAAGTTGTCCTGTTCTCACAAACCACGATGTCGAAGGATTTGTTCTACAAAATAAAAGAAGAGCTTGAAAAAAGAGTAGAAGAGCTTGTGGTGATAAATCCCGAAGATGATGCGGTTGAATTCATTGCAAAAGACACGATCTGTCGGCAGGTTTCGAACAGAGACGATAAATTAAAAGAGTTTGCAAAAAGCGTCGATGTTGTAATTTTTGTAGCTGGGAAAAATAGCTCAAACGGTAAGGTTCTTTACGATATTTGCAAAGCAGAGAATCCGAGAACCTACTTTATAGAGACACCAAAGGAGTTAAACATTGAGTGGTTCAAAGATTGTGAAACAGTTGGGATTACAGGTGCGACATCAACCCCGCAATGGTTGATGGAAGAGGTTAAGAAAGCAGTTGAAAAGTTATGCAATGGGCAAGTTGATAAAGAGTTTCAAAAGCCATCGTAAAGGAATGTTAAACCTGCCTGTGTGGAGTTAACGAGTTTTGGATGGCTTTTGGCGTTAACTTTCCACGCAGGCGCAAAAACCAAATAATAGGAGGTAGAAAGTTAATGGCGGAAATTTTTGAAAATTTAAACCAAAATCCAACGCAACAAGAAACGGCGCCACAAATTGCTGAAGATGAGCATGAAACGGTGACATCTTATTTGAAAAAGAGAAAGGGGGATAAAATTAAAATTTACAATGAGGGAGGATATAGCGAAGAGGAGCAGAAAAAATTACTTAAACTCTACGAGCAATCTCTCAGCAAGGTTGTTGAAGGTGATATTCTTGAAGGCGAGGTGATCGAGATTGATCGAGAAAGAGGTGAAGTAGTAATCGACATTGGATTTAAATCCCCAGGCATTGTTCCGCTAAATGAATTTAGAAACCCCGAAGCTTTAAAGGTTGGGGATAAAGTTGAGGTCAGCATCGAAAAAGTTGAAGACAAAGAGGGACAAATTGTTGTCTCTCATAAACGAGCTCATTTCCTTAGGGTTTGGAAGAGAGTAAATGAGGCTTTTGCAAAGGATGAAATTTTAAAAGGAACAATCATAAAACGAATTAAAGGTGGATTCGTTGTTGATATCGATGGGTTGCTTGCATTTTTACCTGGTTCACAGGTTGACATCAAACCCATCAGAGATTATGACGCATGGGTTGGAAAAGAAATCGAATGCAAAGTTGTAAAAATCAATCAAGCTGCTGAAAATGTCGTCGTAAGCAGAAAAGCGCTTGTTGAGAAAGAACTTGAAGAACGCAAACGCAAGTTCTTTGAAACAGTTAAAGTTGGAGACAGAGTTAGAGGTACAGTTAAAGCAATCGTTGACTTTGGTGTATTCGTTGATATGGATGGAATCGATGGATTAATTCACATAACGGATCTTTCATGGGGAAGAGTTAACCACCCATCCGAAGTTGTCCAGCTTGACCAAGAGCTTGAAATGGTTGTAACAAGAGTTGATGAGGTCACTCTTCCAACTGGTGAAAAAGTCAAGCGTGTCTCCCTTGGATTAAAGCAACTTCAACCGCATCCATGGGATAACATTGACCAAAAATATAAAGTTGGGCAAAAGGTTACAGGTAAAGTTGTTGCAATTACCGATTACGGTGCATTCATAGAGATTGAAAAAGGGATAGAGGGACTTATCCATATTTCTGAAATGAGTTGGACGCAACATATAAAGCATCCATCTCAATTTGTAACGATGGGACAGATAGTCGATGCGGTCATTTTGCACCTTGATAAAGAGGGTAGAAAACTCTCGTTGAGCATGAAACGTCTCGAACCAGATCCATGGGAAAAAGTCGAGGAAAAGTATCCGATTGGTTCAAAGCATAAGGGAATAGTTAGAAATATCACAAACTTTGGCGTGTTCGTTGAACTTGAGCCTGGAATTGATGGTTTAATTCATATTTCAGATCTATCATGGACGAAGAAAATTCGCCATCCCGCTGAGGTTGTGAAAAAAGATCAAGAAATAGATGTTGTTATACTTGGAATAGATAAAGAGCAAAGGCGTGTAACCCTTGGGCATAAGCAAATTTATCCAAATCCATGGGATAAGCTCGAACAAATTTACAAAGTTGGAACGGAAACACAAGGTAAGATAGTAAGAATCATTGAAAAAGGTGTAATCGTGGAGTTACCAGATGGTGTTGATGCTTTTGTTCCTATTTCGCACTTACTCCCAGGACATACCCAGATAAAAAATATTCATGCTGTCTTTAAAGAGGGTGAAACGCTACCGTTGAAGGTAATCGAATTTGACAAAGAAAGGCAGAAAATAATTCTTTCCGTATCTGAATATTTCAAAGATAAGTCTGAACGACTTGTCAAAGAATTCCTTGCCAAACATCCAGTTCCATCTGATGAAGCACAACTTAAAGCACCTGTTACATCGATCGGAATTGAAGCTGAGGGTGAGGAACGCGTCTTCATTGAATCAAATCATGGAAAAGAAAATTACCCTGGGCAAAGAGCTCAGGGGGCTCAACAAAAACAAAACTAAATTAAACCAAAACTCCAGCTTGCAGCCGTCCCGTCCTTCAATGGTCGCGGACGGCTTTTTTATTTTAAAAAACTTCTCAAACGATCAAAGTGAACAGATTGAGAATTGAAATAATTGTGCTTTTAATTTTTTTCGCAACTATAAATGCTCAAGAACATGCAGATACCACAAAAGTTAGAAAAAGTGAAATAGACACAACCGTTGTATATACAGCGGTTGACTCCGCGATTTATGATGTTGAAAACCGAAATATGTTCCTTTTTGGAAACGCAGATATAAAATATAAAACAATGCGTTTGAGATCCGCATTTGTCCGAATGAATCTTGATAGCACTTTGCTTGAAGCATCGGGAATACCTGACTCAACTGGCAATAAAATCACTGGAGCACCAATTTTAAACGATGGCGGGGAAGAGTATCACGGTTTTAAACTTGCTTACAACTTTAAAACGCAAAAGGGAAGGATTACGCAAGCAACAACACAAATGGAAAACGCATTTTACTATGGTGACAGAGTAAAAAAGGTTGATAAAGATGTCTTGTTCGTTTATAAAGGAAGATATACAACATGCGATGCTGAAGAACCGCACTTCTATATCGAAGGTCGAAAGATGAAAATAATTGTGAACGACAAAGTTATTGCTCGCCCTGTAGTTTTATACATTGCCGATGTTCCCGTCTTTGCCTTGCCATTTGGTGTTTTCCCAAACAAATCAGGACGAAGATCAGGGTTTATTCCACCAGTTTGGGGACAAACATACAACACTGGTTTTTACTTTAAAAGATTTGGATATTACTGGGCTATGAGCGATTACGCTGATTTCGCTACAACATTTGATTGGTACACACGCGGTGGATGGCAAGTCTCCAGCGATTTCAGATATGCACTGAGATATAAATTTAACGGCGCAATAGGCTTTGCATTTGCAAATTTCTACAGCGGTGAAGAAGGTGATCCCGATAAAACATCAAGCAAAGAGTGGAGACTCAACATAATTCATAGCCAAAACATAGATCCAACATCAAGGATAAGTGCAAATGTCAATATTTCAACTAACAACTATTTTCGCGCAACTGGAACAACCGTAAGAGATGTCCTTCAACAAACATTAATCTCAAATGTAAGCTATTCAAAAACTATCGAAAGCATAAATGGTTCAATATCCATTAACGCGTCACGAGTTCAAAATTTGAACACAGGCACAGTTGACGAAGTGCTACCCGAAATTTCCTTTTCGCTACCCCAAGTTTTTCCATTCGCTGGAGGCGTATATGGTGTAACAGATGGGAAATGGCATCAAAGATTAAGTTTTGGCTATTCATCAAGGTTTGTGAACAAAAGAAGCACAGCAATGACGAAACAATTTAGCTACGGTATGGCACACAATTTATCGGTTAACTTTGCACCGACGATTAGATATTTTAATGTAACCCCGTTCTTCACCTACTATGAAAACTGGTATGACAGACGAACCATAAAATTTTACAATCCAGAGACAAAACAGGTTGAAACCAAAATTCAAAAGGGTTTCTTCCAAGCAAGATATTTTAAGTTTGGCGTTTCAGTTTCAACAAAACTTTACGGAATTTGGCAACCCGAGATTTTTGGTATTTCAGGTTTTAGACACACATTAATGCCAAGCGTTTCACTCGTCTATCAACCCGATTTTTCATCCCCATTCTGGAAAAATTACGGTTCTTACGTCGATTCAACAGGTCAAATTGTAAAATACAGCTACTTTGAAAATTCTATTTTTGGTGGTGCACCCATTGGCAAATTACAATCCTTAAATGTTGGAATTGGGAATATCTTTGAAATGAAGACGACTTCAAGTGATTCCGCGGGGCAACCGAAAAAATACCAACTTTTAAACTTAAACTTATCTTTCTCATATAATTTCGTTGACCCAAACAAAAAACTTTCTCCCTTATTTGTCACCGCACGAACTACAATTGCTGGCATTGATATTTTTTCAAGCTCCACATTTGATTTCTATAAATTCAACAGCACAGAGCTATTAATTCGCGAGGGGAAAATTGCCAGATTAACAAATTTTTCTCTCGCATTCTCGTTCACTTTCTCTGGAAGAAAGAAGCAAGAAACCGAAAGAATGCAAGGAATTGAAGGAACAGGAGCGGAATTTTTTAAAAATTACGAGCCTTTCAAACCAAGCTTTGAATTTGGATGGAACTTTTCATTTGGCTTTGATTTTTCATTGAGCAGAATAACTCCATACCAAACAATAAAATCAGCAAACCTGAGATTTACCTTTGGGTTTGATGTTACGAAAAATTGGAGGATAATGGGCAGCGGAAGCTATGATCCCATACGTAAGGAAATAGTTGTCCCAAGTATAAGCATTTACAGGGATTTACACTGCTGGGAAGCAAACTTTGAATGGAGACCCGTTGGATATGCGAGAGGTTTTGATCTTGAAATAAGGGTAAAAGCACCGCAGTTACATGATTTAAAAATTGTGAAGAGAAAGTCCAACATCGGTAGATAATTCCACCCGTCATCCTTGCATAACTTTAAAATTATCCATAATTTTTTAAAAACATCGAGACGAAAATAAAAACGGAAATGCTAAGGCATGAAGCAAAATTCGGGAGAACTTCTTAAATCTGAAATATTTAGCGATTTTAAACCAATTTCTGAAGATTTGCAAAGGATAAAAAATGTTGCAGTTATAGGAGTTGGCGTAATGGGTCGCGGAATTGTCCAAGCAATAGCACAAGCAGGCTTCGATGTCATCGCGGTTGAGAAAAATGAAGAATCACTAAATATCTCTAAAGAAAAACTTGAAGAGGCGCTTGATTATGAAATTCAAAGGTGGGCAATGACAAAAAGCGAAAAGAAATCAATTCTAAACAGAATTGAATGGACAACCAATATTGAAGATGTGAAAGAATGTGAACTTGTAATTGAAGCGGTCGATGAAGATTTTGAACTTAAAAAATTAATTTTCAAAAAACTTGATGAAATTTGTCCACCACACACAATCTTCGTTTCAAATACATCAACGCTATCATTGACCAAAATATCGGAAGTGACAAAGCGACCTGATAAAATCATTGGGATGCACTTTTTAAACCCCGTTCCAAAAGTCCCGTTAGTTGAGCTTGTCAGAGCGCTCAAAACATCCGATGAGACCTTTAAAAAAGTTAAAGCATTTGCGGAGCAAATTGGGAAAACCGTCGTGGAAGTTTATGAATACCCTGGATTTGTAACGACGAGAGTTATTGTGCCGATGTTAAACGAAGCGATGCATGTTTTGATGGAAGGAATTGCAACTGCTGAGGGAATTGATACGGCAATGAAACTTGGATATAACTTTCAAATGGGACCACTTGAAATGGCAGATACAATGGGGCTTGATGAGGTTTTAACATGGATGGAAACACTTTATAGAGAACTCGGTGAAAAATATAGACCGTGCCCATTACTTAGAAAACTTGTCCGCGAGGGCAAACTTGGCAAGAAAACAGGCGAAGGATTTTTTAAATATGACGAATACGGGAGGAAAATAACTTGATTTAGCTCGAAACCATGCCTTTTTAAAAACAAAATAACACTTGTGATGAAAGTTCTCGTTTTAAATTCAGGGAGTTCTTCAATTAAATATCAATTCATCGAGACTTCAACTTACAGCGTTCTTGCGAAAGGTCAAGTTGAAAGGATAGGAATGGACGATGCAATTTTAACCCACGTTAGAGAAGATGGAGATACAGTTAAAATAAGCGGGGAAATACTTGACCACAATATTGCAATTGAATATGTAATTGCTATCCTTCTAAGCAAAAACCATGGGGTGATAAAAGATAAATCTGAGATCGAAGCAGTTGGGCATCGGGTTGTCCATGGTGGCGAAACATTTTCAGATTCAGTTTTAATAACCGATGAAGTGATTGAAAAAATAAGAGAAAACATTGAACTTGCTCCGCTTCATAACCCACATAACCTTCGCGGAATTTTGGCTTGCAAGCGACTTCTTCCTGATACCCCACAGGTTGCAGTATTTGACACCGCTTTTCACCAAAAGATGCCGGAATACGCGTTCATCTACGGTTTGCCCTATGAACTTTACAAAAAGTATAAAATCAGAAGATATGGATTCCATGGAACTTCACATAGATATGTTTCAAAAAGAGCAAGTGAAATACTTGGACTTCCAATTGAACAATTAAGAATTATAACTGCCCACCTTGGAAATGGTTGCAGTATGTCTGCGGTCAAATTCGGTGTGTCAATTGATACGACGATGGGATTTACACCGCTTGAAGGTTTGCTTATGGGAACACGCTCAGGAGATTTAGACCCAGCGGTCATTCTTTACATAATGAGCAAAGAAGGATTAACAATGTCAGAAATAAATGCTCTTTTAAATAAACACAGTGGACTTCTTGGGATTTCAGGCGTAAGCAGTGATATGCGTGAGATAATAAGCGAAATGAAAAATGGAAATCAAAGGGCAAAACTTGCTTTTGAAGTTTTTTGTTATCGCATAAAAAAGTACATCGGTGCTTATGCAGCAGCGATGGGTGGAGTTGATGCCATCGTTTTCACCGCAGGAATTGGTGAAAATAGCCCAGATGTAAGAAAAAAAGTTTGTGAGGGACTTGAATTTCTTGGGATTAAAATCGATGATGAGAAAAACGACTCACCAGAGAAGGAAAAAATTATAACAACAGATGATTCAAAAGTTAAAGTTCTTGTTATCCCAACAAACGAGGAGCTCGTTATAGCCCTTGACACAGCTGAGATAGTAAGCAAAAGTAAGGTGATGGCAGAAAAATAAAAATTTATTCGTGCGCTTCATACCAATTTTTACCTACACCAAGTTCAACAACGAGAGGCACATCAAGCTGAAGTGCGTTCTGCATCTTATCAAGCACGATCTCTTTTAACTGCTCAACTTCATCAGGTGCGACATCAAAAACAAGCTCATCGTGAACTTGTAGAATCATTTTTGATTTAAATTTTCTCTTCTTCATCTCATCATAGATTCTAACCATAGCAAGTTTTATCAAATCAGCTGCTGTCCCCTGAATTCTCATATTTATCGCTGTCCGCTCCGCAAACTCTCTAACAGTCCTGTTTCTGCTATTTATATCAGGGACATATCTTCTCCTGCCAAGCAATGTAGCAACATAACCTTTTTGTCTTGCCTCAGCAATTGTTTTATCGATATACTCCTTTACCTTTGGAAATCTCTGGAAGTAAACCTCAATTATCTTTTTCGCTTCAGGCTGTGGAATCCCAAGTCGTTGTGAAAGCCCATAAGGACTTATGCCATACATAATTCCAAAATTAACCTCTTTCGCCTTTCGCCTCATCTCATAATTCACATCCTCAGGTCTAACCCCAAAAACACTTGCCGCAGTTGAAGAGTGAATATCAAGTCCTTTTCTAAAGGCTGAAATTAAGTTTTCATCTCCAGAGAGATGAGCCATTATACGAAGCTCTATCTGAGAATAATCAGCTGACATTATGAACCAATCTGGTTCAGATGGGATAAAAGCTTTCCGTATCTCTCTTCCAATCTCGGTTCTAATGGGTATATTTTGAAGATTTGGATCACTGCTTGATAACCTCCCAGTTGCCGTCCCAGTTTGATTAAACGATGTGTGAACTTTACCTGTTTTTGGATTCACCAGTTTTGGGAGGGCGTCAACATAAGTGGATTTCAATTTTTGAATTTGGCGATATTCAAGCAATTTCTCCGCAATCGGATGCTCTTTTGCGAGCTCCTCTAAAACTTCGACATCGGTTGAATAACCTGTCTTAGTCGTTTTAACGGGAGGTAGTTTTAATTTTTTAAAAAGAACATCCGCAAGCTGTTGCGGTGAATTTATATTGAACTCTGTTCCAGCAAGCCGATAAATATCGTGAGTTAAATTATCCAACATCCTGTCAAGCTCTTTGCTCATCTCCCTTAATAGATCTGTATCTAACTTAACCCCCGAAAATTCCATATGAGCAAGGACTTCAACAAGTGGAAACTCAACCTCTTCACACAGTTTAAGTTGTTCTCTTCTTTCAAGTTCATTTTTAAGTTTATCCACAAGCTTTAAAGTTACATCTGCATCTTCACAAGCATACTCAGCTACTTTTTCAACGGGAACCTCGCTCATTTTTCTCTGAAAGCGTCCCTCCCCGATAAGTTGAGAAATTGGTATCACTTGATATTTAAGGTATTCCTTTGCAAGAGCCTCAAGCGTATGGGAACCCTCAGGGTTAAGGATATAACCAGCAACCATAGTGTCAAAACTTATTCCGCTGATCCATACCCCATATTTAGCCATCAAGAGCATATCATATTTTAAGTTTTGCCCACACTTCTTTATCCCAGGATCCTCAAGTATTGGCTTAACATATTTTAAAACAGTCTCAATTTCAATCCCATGTGTTTTCTTTTTCTTCTCCAGCTCAAAAAGTGAATCAGAACTTGTTGTTTCAACCGAAACAGGCACATAAAATGCCTCCCCAGGTTTTACTGCAAACGAGATCCCTATAAGATCCGCATTGAGTGGTTCTATCCCTGTTGACTCAGTATCAAACGAAACTAAATCTGCCGATTTTAACTTATCAACAAGGTCCTTTAACTCATCGATGCTCTTAATTATGTGATACTGATGGGGTTCAGTTTTTATTGAACTATATTTTACTGGCTTTTTCTGTTCTTCAATTTTTTCTTCTTCAACTTCCCTTACTGCGGAAGTAAGACCAAGCTTTTTAATTAAACTTTTGAATTCAAGTTCATAAAAAAGTTCAGCAAGTTTTTCCCTATTCGGCTGGCTTGCCTTTAGCGAATAAATATTTATATCAAGCGGAACATCTGTTTTTATTGTGACAAGCGTTTTTGAGAGAAGCGCTTTTTCTATGGAACTTTTGAGATTTTCCTTTATTTTTTGAGTTGGAATCCTATCGACATTTTTTATAAGATTTTCAATTGAGCCAAACTCTTTTATAAGTTGAACCGCTGTCTTTTCACCTATCCCTGGAACTCCTGGAACATTATCAACTTTATCTCCCATAAGTCCAAGCACATCGACAATTTGCTCTGGCGTAACACCCCACTCTTGTTTAACTTTATCCACATCAACTATCTCAATATCTGCAAGCCCTTTGGTAGGTCTATAAATCTTTATCATCGGCGAAACAAGTTGCAGGAAATCTTTATCACCAGTGACAAGATATGTTTCAATCCCTTTTGATTCAGCGATTTTAGCAATTGTCCCCATGACATCATCGGCTTCATAGCCAGGGATTTCGAGAATTGGAATGTTAAATGCTTCAATTACCTCTTTTAATTTTTGAAGTTGAATCGCCATATCTTCCGGCATCTTCTCACGCGTGGCTTTATACTCCGGGTGCATCTCGTGTCTGAAAGTTGGCTGGCTTGAATCAAATACAACGGCAATATAATCGGGTTTTTCTTCCTCAAGGATTTTAATCAGAGAGTTTGTAAAGCCATAAACCGCACTTACATTCATCCCACCAGATGTGACAAGGGGTCTGCCAATAAACGCATAATAAGCCCGATATGCAAGGGCTGTCCCATCGAGAAGGAAAAGTTTCTCTTTCTTAGCCATCAATAATAAAAAGATTTATTGCAATTGAGTTAAACGCTAAACTGGATCAACTTCAAAATCATCCGGAACCTCTATCTCAAGGCGCAAAAGAGCATAAGCAAGCGTTTTACCTTGAGCATCATTGCGCAAGGATACAGTTCCACCTCCAGCAAGTGCGTCATGAAGTAAAAAATTTAATGCATATAAATTTGGCAACTCCCATCTTTCAACGGGACCAAGGCAAATCCCTTCAAAATGTTTTTTGACAACTTCAGGTGTAACCTTCTCAACAAGAATTTTATAATACTCCGGCTTTCTTGCGATAAGCCCAATGTTAGCTGAATTCCCTTTGTCCCCAGATCTTGCGTGCGCTATTTGAAGCAATTTTATCTTCTTCACCTTGAAAAATGAAAATTTATATTTCTAAAAGAAAAATCTAAATCCAACTCCACCGGTTAAATCAAAATCAGTTCCAGGAACAAGCCCAAGCTTTGGTGAAAGCTCAAAGAAAAATTCATACCTTTGCTTCAAAAAATAGTTTAAACCGAAATTCCCACTTATCCCAAAAGAATCCTCTCCCCTTGATTTTCCTGAGATAGCCTTAAAAAATAGCCCCGGACCCGCATAAAAATTAAACACGCCGTCTTTATATCTATCAATCTCAGAGATGTTGAAATTATAATGCCCCTGTGCAAAGAAAGCATCATTGAATCGCCATGCAAATAAAAGATCTGCGGAATTTGTCTTTGATAAAAGATATTTCCCTGTTATCCCAGTTGGAACGCCAAGGTAAACACCAAGACCAAGTTTGTTTTGCGAGTTCGAGATAAAAGGAAATAAAAAGAACAAAATTAACAGCCCAATCCTTTTCATGTACTTTTTCCTTTTTTAAAAAGTTACCAAAAGTTGCAAAATTTTTCAAATTAAAACTGCCGGTGGGACAAATTAATACTTCGGCATATTGGGGTCAACTTTTTCAATCCAAGCGTCAATTCCGCCAGCAAGATTTTTGACCCTTGTAAAACCTAACTCCCTTAAAAATTGCACAGCCCTTGCACTTCGCCCTCCCATCTTGCAATAAAGCACAATCTCACTCGTCTGATCCAGTTCATTAACCATCTCCGGAAGTTTAGAAAGTGGAATTAATTTGCTTCCGTGAATTCTGTTAATTTCATACTCGTGTGGCTCGCGAACATCGATCAAAATTATGTTTTCGCCATTTTCAAGTTTTGCTTTCAATTCCTCAGCCGTTATCTCGAAGCCCGACTCATGGAGAATTTGTTCGGGTGTAATTCCGCAGAATGCTTCATAATCAATTAACTCCTTAATCGTTGGATTTTCACCGCAAACTGGGCAATTCGGATTTTTTCTCAACTTTAACTCTCTAAAACTCATTTTAAGAGCGTCAAACAAAAGTAATCTCCCAATCAATGGCCTTCCAACCCCGAGAATTAACTTTATCACCTCAAGCGCCTGGAGCGTTCCTATGATCCCTGGTAAAACTCCAAGAACTCCACCTTCAGCACAGCTTGGGACGAGCCCTGGTGGAGGTGGCTCCTGATAAAGGCAACGATAGCAAGGTCCTTTCTCGGCATAAAAAACAGATACTTGCCCTTCAAACCTGAATATGCTTCCATAAACATTCGGTTTCTTCAAAAGGACGCAAGCATCGTTAACAAGATAACGCGTTGGGAAATTGTCTGTCCCATCAACGACGATGTCATAATCCTTAATTATCTCAAGTGCGTTCTCGCTCGTGAGACGTGTCTCATAAGTTTCGATCTTAACATTTGGATTTAAAGCGGAAAGTTTTTCTCTTGCCGATTCAAGTTTAGATCTACCCACATCTTTTGTGGTGTGAATTATCTGCCTTTGAAGATTTGAAAAATCAACGACATCAAAATCAACTATCCCAATTCTACCGACCCCAGCTGCTGTAAGATAAAACGCAAGCGGAGAACCAAGCCCTCCCGCACCAACTATAAGAACACTTGCTGATTTCAGCTTCTTTTGTCCCTTAAGTCCAACTTCAGGTATAATCAAATGACGACCATACCTTAAAAATTCCTCACGTGTCAGTTCAACATTTTCAACATCAAGATTTAATCCGAAATTTAAAATTTCCTCCACCATGATTTGATAAAATTCTTTGTTTTCAATTTCCACCAGCAATCGCTGGAATTATACTTACAACATCACCTTCGCTTACTTTTGTATTTTCACCATCAAGATATCTTATATCCTCATCGTTAACATAAATGTTGATAAAACTTCTCAATCTGCCATCCTCGGAAAAAAGATGTCGCTTCAACTGCGGATATCTTTCTGTCATATCTTTAAGCAATTCTCTTATAGTTTGTCCTTCAACTTCAATTGTATCTCTATTTTCAGTATATGGTCTTAACGGCGTTGGGATCGTAATTTTAACAGGCATTTCCGTAATTAAATTTTATTTTTAATTTCGATTTTCTCAAAATCAAACCCGCTTCTATCTTCCTTCAAAAGCCAACTTTTAACTTCGCCTGTTTTTCCTTTTTCAACAGAGACAATTACATAGGATAAAAATGGAAAAGCATGTTCCCTATCGTAATCAGATGGCATCGCCGGATGGTCGGGATGAGAGTGATAAAATCCGATAATGTCATAACCTTTCGTCCTTGCATATTTTTCGGCATTGATATAATCCTGCGGCTTGATCAAATATCTTCTCTCTCTTTCGTTCTCTTTTGAATTTTCAACTTTTAAAATTTCAAAGACAAATTTCTGCAAGCCATCAAGCTTCCCGATCAAAATACCGCAACATTCCTCTGGATACGTTTTCTCTGCGTGCAACTTTATCTCCTCGAAAATTTCATTTGGTATTTCTATCACTCGCATTTTATAATTTTATTTTACTTGCGATATTTTCTAAATATGCATCTGCATCCCAAAACTTTTCACTTATATATTTTACCCCTGAATCTGGGAAAACCGTTACGATTAAGCCTTTCTCAATCCTCTGCGCCAATTTTAAACACGCTGCCATAGCTGCTCCTGATGAAACTCCCACGAGAAGACCTTCTTCCCTTGCAAGCAATTTGACCATCTCATATGCTTCCTCAGTCGAAATTTCAATGGTTTCATCTACAAGCTCTGGCTTAAAAATTCCCGGAACGATCGCTGTGGGCAGATGTTTTAAACCTTCAATCCCGTGAAGAGGGAGATCGGGCTGAACCGCTATGGTTTTTATCTCAGGATTAAACTCCTTCAGCCTCTTCGCCGTTCCAACGAATGTCCCAGTGGTTCCAAGCCCAGCGACAAAGTGGGTAATCTTACCTTTTGTTTGATTTATAATTTCAACCGCTGTTGTCTCATAATGTGCACGCCAATTTGCTTCGTTGTTATATTGATCTGGATAAAAATACTTATCTGGATCACTTTCAACGATCTGCTTCACAACTTTTTGTGCTCCATCTGTCCCCTCAAGAGGATCTGTGAGGATAAGCTCAGCTCCGTACGCTTTAAGGATTCTCTTCCTTTCAATGCTTGCATTACTTGGCAGGGCAAGTTTAACTTTATAACCAAGGATAGCTCCTATCATTGCATAAGCAATTCCGGTATTTCCACTCGTTGCGTCAATTATGATTTTATCCTTGGTTAAAAGCCCACGTTTTATCCCGTCCATTATCATGTAAAAAGCGGGCCGGTCTTTAACCGAACCCCCGGGGTTGAACCACTCCGCCTTTGCGTAAATTGAAACTTCCTTTAAATGTGAGGTTATTTTCTCTATCTTTATAAGCGGGGTGTTCCCTATTTTTGATAAAATTGAAACGCGCATCTATGTTAAGCAAATATATCTCTTTGTTATGTCTACAATTACAATCCGACTTCATTAGAAAAACATTTTTAATTTTGACCTTACTCTAAGGTAAATTCTATAAAAGAAAACCTATTTCTTCTTGGATTTGTTCCTGAAAAATTCAACGAGCAACCTCACTCCAACTCCAGAACCACCTTTCGGCTGATAATCATATTCTTTATCAAGCATCGCGGTTCCAGCGATATCAAGGTGAACCCATGGATAATTACCCACGAACTTTTGTAAGAACTTTGCAGCGGTTATCGCTCCAGCCCATCTTCCACCCGTATTTTTAACATCTGCAACATCACTTTTTATAAGTTGATCATATTCGTCCCAAGTCGGAAGTGGCCACACGCGTTCATAAGTTTTTTCTCCCGCCTTCTTAATTTCTTCCATTAGTTTTTCATCGTTTCCAAACATACCGGTTGCGAAATATCCAAGCGCTACAACACACGCACCTGTTAAGGTCGCAAGGTCAATTATCGCGGTTGGTTTATATCTTTGAGCATACCCAAGGGCATCCGCAAGTATAATCCTGCCCTCCGCATCTGTATTGTCAACTTCAATAGTTTTGCCGATGTATGTTTTTAAAATATCACCGGGTTTATATGCAGAACCGCTGGGCATATTTTCAGTCGCTGGGACAAGCCCGACAAGATTAACGGGCAATTTTAACCTTGCAACGGCTTCCATAGTTGCAATCACAGCAGCTGCCCCAGACATATCCATTTTCATCTCATCCATCCCTTGTGCTGGCTTAAGCGAAATACCACCGCTGTCAAATGTTATACCTTTTCCAACAATTACATATCTTTCGTTGCTTCTTGGATTTCCATTATACTCCATAATGATGAATTTGGGCGGTTTTGAACTTCCGGAGTTCACAGCCAACAATCCACCCATGCCAAGCTTTTCAATTTCAGGTTTATCAAGAACTTTAACTTTATAACCATATTTTTTACCAGAGTTAACTGCTGCCTTTGCAAGCGTCTCAGGATAAATTTCATTCGCAGGAGCATTTGCAAGGTCTCTGGCAAAATAAACAGCACTGCAAACTATATCAGCAACTCTAATCCCTTCCTTTATCTCGTTTGATTCCTTTTCAGAAAAGATGTTTACCTCTTTAACCTTCTTGTTCTTCTTTTCCTCATCGGTTAAATACTTGTCAAATTTGTATAGCGCAAGAACCGAAGCTTCAGCTATTGATTGTGCGAAATAGTCAAGCGTCTCATTAATTTTATCTTTAAATAGCGAATAATCAGGAAATTCAATTGCAATTGTCTCAGACTTCAGGCTTTGAGCTTTTTTAGAAGCAACTGCACAAGAGCGCCGTAATTTTTCGAGTGTTATTTTATCTCTTTCACCAAGACCTACAAGTATTATTCTCTTTGCTTTCATCGTTGAATTCGTTGGATAAAGCACGGCAAGTTCTTTTTCCTTCCCTTTAAAATCTCCCGCTGATATTAAAGCGTTAAGCTGACCGTTAAGAAATTTATCAAGTCTATTTGTCGTTTCCTTAAGTAAATTTTCGTCAGAGAAAGTAAATGAAATTATTGAATCTGCCTTAACAGTGGTTATCGTTCCTTTTGAATACTTCAACTTCATTTTGCAACCTCAATTTGTTTTTCAAAATATGCGTATTTTTCTGCTTTTTGAATGACTTGGTTTATAACTTCATCCAGGGTGATGTTATACAAGCGTGCCCCGGCTGCATTTTTATGCCCATTTCCGCCAAATTCTTTAGCAAGTTCATTTATCGGTATCTCACCTTTCGATCTGAAGCTTAATTTAATTCCATCTTTTAACTCAAGAATAAAAATAGCCACCCTCACACCGGCAATTTTCAAAATTGATTGCACAAAACCGTCGGTTTCCCACTCCTCAACTCCGTAATTTTTAAGCATATCTTGGGTGACGACTATATATCCAAGCCTTCCATCATATCTCGTTTCAAGCTCTGAAAGACACTTACCAAGAAGTTTAATTCTTCCCAAAGAACTTTGTTCATAGACCTTATCATAAATCTCAACCGGATCTGCTCCAGCGTCAAGGAGGTCCGCAACTATGCGATGTGTTTCAGAATCAGTCCTGGGAAATCTAAAGGAACCCGTATCAGTCATGATTGCAGTGTAAATTCCAGTTGCAATTTTTTTATCTATTTCAAAACCATCGAAAGACTTTATAAGCTTATAAACAATCTCGCCACTCGCAGGTGCATCAACATCGATCAAATAATAATCGGCAAAATCTTGGGCTTCAAGATGATGATCAATTATAATTTTTATCGCTTTGCTTTGAAGCACATATTTCTCCATCGTTTTCAACCTGCTGGACTGATTCATATCACATATGAAAATGACATCAGTATTCAAGATTTTTTCTATCTGATCAAAATTTTGTTCGTCAAAAATTAAGAACCTATTTTCTGGATCAAGGAATTTGTAATTACCCGGTGTTTCACTGACATTTATAACAACCGCCGATTTCCCAAGTTTTTCAAGAAAATATAAAAGAGCTATTTCACAGCCAAGTCCATCACCGTCCGGGCTAACATGCGTGGTGATGACAAAATTTTGCGAGCTTTCTATAATCCGTCTAACTTTATCTATAGGCAAATTTTTATTTTGCATCTGAAAAAGGGCACTAATTTTGTTTTTAAATTTGTTCAAAAAATTTATGCTAAAAAGGTGAAACAAACAAATTATCGGTGGGAAAAATGGAGGGACTTAAAAGCGGGAAATAAAAAGCGGGGCTTTGAAGCCCCGCCTTAAAAATTATGTGTAAACCGTTAAGAATGTTTCAACAAGCTTACGTTCATAATAGAATATGCCTTTACCCATCGTCTCCTCAGTCCAAACAATTGGCTTTGCACCTGGATCGTAGAGATATGCAGTGTATCCGCCGAAAGTTTCAATTCTATTTCCAAATGGATCAAAGAAATAAATACCAGAACCGCGCGTTATTCCATGACGCCCTGGACCCCAATCAATTTTAACATCGTTCATAACCATTATATCTGCTGCACGGAAAATATCCTGTGCACTTGAAATATGAAATGCAAAATGATGCATACCGGCTTCTCGCCCAGGCACAATGGCAAGATCGTGTGGTTGCTGTCTTGCTTGATATAACCATGCAGCTATTGGTTGACCTTCATTATTCACAATATATTCCGTCGCTCTAAATTCAAGCACCTCTTCACAAAACTTTATCATCTTCGTCGGATCAGGCGCTGTAATCAATGTATGGTCAATCTTGGGTGGATTTATCGCATCTGATTTCAAGTCCCTTGGCCATGGATCTGGGCTTTCCTTAGGGAGATAATTCCCTGGGATTTCAATTTCATTGAAAATTTCAAAAGTATGGCCTGAGGGCGTTTTAAATCTCAAAGCTTTACCACGTTTATAATCCTCTGGTATAACCTCGTAAGGAACCTCGTATTGCTTTAACTTTCTCTCAAAATAATCAACATCTTCAGGATCAACCGTCCTGAAAGCTGCTCTTACCATCCCAGCCGTATCCGACTCAGTCAATATAACGCTATAAGCAAGCTGATCATCCCATGTTTTCAAGTATGCCTTATTTCCTAATCTCTCAACTAAACGAAGCCCAAGAACATTTGTGTAAAAATCAAGCGCATCGTCGAGGTCAAGTACCTTGACCTCAACATAACCCAAACGAGAAATTCTGAATGGCATGGCGCACCTCCGTTTTTAATTTTTAAAGATTTGCCCTTGTTTTAAAAAGAAATGAATAAAAGTCATCATATCGGATAACTTTTACCATCGACCCATCAATTAAGCTTATTTCCAAGTCCTCAAGTGGAACAGCTCTACAAGAGAGACAAAATCCACTCTCTTTTTCTTGATCTGTAAGCATAACCTTTGAAACCCTACCGAAATCAACCTTCCCTTTAACTTTGATTTTACAAACTCCACAGCCACCTTTTGTGCAACCGTGCGGTAATTCAATCCCAGCCTTTAACGCAGCGTCAAGGATTGTTTCACCAGCTTTACATATAAAGCTTATTCCATTAGGTATAAGATGTATCTTAAAAGTAACTTCGTTGTTCATACCTTTACTTCATTTAACTTTTTGAACAATTGAAGCACCAGCCCTTGCGATTTCCTCATCTTGTTGAGCAGTGGCACCACTTACGCCTATTCCACCAATTATTTGCCCATTTAACTTTATTGGCAATCCACCACCGAAAATTATCAACCTTGGCGTGTGCACTATTCCATATAAAAGCGCTGGTTCATCTTTTATCAATTTATACCATTCACTCGTTGGGATGCCAAAGGCAACCGCAGTATATGCTTTGTCTTGCGATATGCCAATGCTCAAAATCGGCGCACCTGTCATCCTCCTGAACTCAACTAAGTTTCCACCATCATCAACCACAGCAATACATACACTAACTCCATATTTTTTAGCTTCCTCTTCCGCTTTATTTACTATTTCTCTCGCAAGTTCAGATGTTAAAACATATTTGCTTTGAGTCAACATCAGGAACCTAATTTAATTAGTTTTATAAACAAGAAAGACTAACGACTTAAAAAACTCTTCACAAGCTCGTTAAATTCATCTCTCTTTTCAATTTGCGTCCAATGCCCGCAATCACCAAAAATATGAAGTTCAGCGTTTGGCAATTTCTCAAAAATTCTCACACTAATTTGGTAGGGTATAACTTTATCAAGCTTTCCATGAATTACAAGGGTTGGCACTTTTATCTCACCTAACCTATCTTCAACATCCATTTCATCGATGTGCTTTTGATAAGGTGGATAAAACATTTTTTCATATGTCTCTTGAAATCCCGGTTGAATTGATGCTTCATATCTCATACGAATCAAATCTTCGCCGACAAGTGATGGATTACTTGAAAGAGCCTCAATAACTTTTCTCATATTCTCGATGCTTGGCTTATACCCCCAGACGGTTACAAGCCCATTCGTTATAGGGAACTTAACACCAACGCTTCCCATTATCACAAGCTTTCTGATTCTCTCCGGAATTTCAAGTGCAACCGCAAGGGCAATGGCTCCCCCCATCGAATTACCAACAATGTTAACTTCTTTAAGATCAAAATGCTTGATGAAGTCAATGACATGCTTGACCCTATTTCTATGAGTATATTCAAAATCTTTCGGCCTTTCGGTATACCCAAATCCAACTATATCCGGAGCAAAAACCTCAAAACCGTTTTCAGCAAAATATGGCAATGTCAATCTCCAATTCGCCCACGCAGAAACTCCGGGACCTGAGCCATGAAGAAATACAATTGGCTTCCCAGAGCCAGCCCTATGAAAATGTGTTTTTATCCCTCCTATCACCTCATAATCGCCAACCTCAAGCTTTTTCAAATCGATCATCTTGCTTTCATCTTTGATTTCAAATTCTTGATATAATGCCAACTTTTGAACCTCCTTCAATTCTATCTTTTTCAGTGAAAAACTTCTCAGTGTAAATATCTTCAGCAAACAATCTTCCACGCATTAATACTTTTATACAAGCGTCAACCATGGGTGGTGGTCCTGAAATGTAAGCTTTGAAACCAGAAAATTTCTGAAATTTTCTTTCAAGGACTTCATGAACAAAACCAAGTTCGCCATCCCACTCATCTTCGGGCAATTTCTCTGACAAAGCAGGGATATAATGAAAGTTTGGATTTTCTCTTTCGATCTCCTCAAAAACATCTTTATCATACAAATCCCGCGTCGATCTCACACCATGAAAAAGATACATTTCTTGTTTCAAACCATTTGAGATAGCATCGAGTATCATAGCTTTAATTGGGGCAAGTCCAGTTCCACCAGCCAAAAAAAGAATTGGATTATCGAAATTTTTCCTAAAAATAAACCTGCCAAACGGGCCCGCAAATCTAACCTTGTCTCCCTCCTTTAATTCCTCAAAAACATATCCTGACCCAAGACCACCAGGTACCCTCTTTATGTGAAGCTCAATCGTGGAATTCCCATCCTTCAACGGTCTTGATGCAATTGAATAAGCGCGATTTTGCTCCGTTCCTGGAATGTAAAGTTGAATGTATTGACCCGCAAGATAAAAGATTTTATCATTCTCGATTTCAATTTGAATTTTGCGCGTATCCCGTGCGCAATCTAAAATTTCAACAACCTTACCAGTGAAGTCCTTCACTGGATAGAATTCAATTCCTTCTTCAACTTCAACATCAGCTTCAATCACAAGATTTGTTCTCGGTTTTGCGGTGCACAGCAGAACATAACCTTCCTCTCTTTCAAAATCCATCAGCGCGAAATTCGAAGCAAGACCAAAATCAACTTCACCTTCAATGATCCTTGATTTACAAGTTGCACAGGTCCCGTGAGTGCAAGCATGCGGGACCCAAACTCCATTTCTTAAACATGCATCAAGTATTGTTTGATTTCCATCGCAACTTACTTCAACTCCAATCGGCTCTATTCTAACTTTATATTTCATAAAGTTTCAAGATTTTTTGTTTCTATGCAGGTTTAAACTTAACAATTGACTTATGTCGCAAGCCAAGCTCAGCCAATGTCTTTTCATCGCTTGGATTAAATTCCTGATCAAAATGATACCATTTCCAAGATTTCACCTTCTTAAAATCAGGATCAAGTCCGTAGAGTTGACCAAAGATTTGCGCTACGAAGTCTTTCCATTTCATATTTTTGGGAACTCTCCAAGCTGAAGCAGAGCAAAAGAAAGGATTATCAATCCAGTAGGCATACACCAAGATATCATCTCCAAAAACTTCCGCTCTATCGCGAGGGGGGAACTTGTAATTGTAAAGGGCTTTAACGGGCATTTTAAACCTCCTTATTTATTTTTCTTTTTAAAAGGGCGGGTTAGAATTACCCGCCCCAATTGTTTGAAAAGTTATAAACTAAACAACAACAGTTGCCATGTCTTTATGCCACTCTTTCCAATTCTTGTAATCTTCGGAGACAAAGTAATCGAAATTGTCTGTCTGGATATTATACCACTTCAAAACTTGCGGTACAACATCATCTGGTCCTTTCGGTGGCTCAGCAAAGCAATTACCCTTATAAATCTCATGAACAGGTAGCCATGCTTGAACATATTTCTCTGGTTCTTGTTCAAATATCCACTTGCAACCATCGGAACAGAAATGATAAATTTCTCCTTCATACTCAACATATCTCTGAACAAAATTATTTGGATCATCGGGATCTGTAAAGCCCATCGGTATCTGGCAAACTTGACACAGTTGTGGCAAACCGATATAATAGAATCTGTCCCCTGGAAGTGGTGTCTTCGCTTGTTTTGCCTTTTCATATCTCCAACGATAATACTGATTAAATGTCCTTGGATATTTCTCCGCAAGCCATTCCATTTCCTCTTCTTTCGGAATCCATGAATGGAAAGCAGCTGCAAATGTAAACGAGAACAAGATCCAGTAAACATCATGCGATAAGAATTCCTTCTCCTTGATTGATTGCTCCATATGCAACGGTGGTCTGATCCCATACCTTTCAAGATCCCTGAATAATCCTTCAAGAATCTGATCCTCGATGTAAAGTTCAAATGATTCCTTCCACGACATAACTCTCTTCGGAAGCATATAATCCATCATAGCCCCAACGAGAGATGTCAACCTATAACCACGCCACCACCATTTGTCAATCCATCTTTGAATTATTGGAACATTATCCTCATGTTGTTCAAGCAAGAACTTCACAACTTGAAGTCCAAGTGTCATATGTCTTGATTCATCAGATTGCGCGCTAAATCCAAATGTCATCGTCGGCGTATCGCCGTTATATGCTGCCCCCGACATAAACGGAACGAAAAGTAGATTAGTAAGGGCATACTCAAACGAAAACGAAATTGCGGTCACATACTCAAATGGACCAGCTGTGACTGCGTCATCAAAATAAGATTTCGGAACGCTTAAATACCAAACCCTATCATGCATAAGCGTCATCGAATGAAAACCATCGTAATATTTGTTAAAGTTGCTTCCTGCGTGAACTTCAATTTGCGTATGCCTTAACTCATCCATCGATTGGAAAAATGCTGCCGTCCTTGGTCCAGGTCCTGGCAAATGTCTTGCTACGAAAGCAAAACCGCGATGTGCCATATACTCAAGCGGTGTAACACCTTGAATAAAAAGCTTAATTGAATTCAAATATCTTGCATCAGAAAGGGTCAAATGACCTTGATTCTGAATGAAGCCATCAAGAATTGCATAAAAACGCCTGTCTTTCTCAGCCTGATATTTCCAATATGCTTCAACAGTCATTCTGAATGGATCCTCCCACTTATTCCAATCCTTAATTTTAATCCCTTCATATTCAGCATAAGGATAAATATCCTTTTTGCTCACATAAGTTGGCTCCCAGTCCAACCCACGCGTATAGATATGATACTTTTGAGCCAGTGTTAATTTCTTTTTAGCCATAGCCTTGCACCTCCGTTGGTTTTTGTTTTTAAACTTTTTACATATGCGTGTCCCACTGAATGACTATTTTTTCATCATCCCACTCAGCGAAATTTCCAGAATACGAAATTATAACAAGGTTAAACTCCTGCGTATCCCAAGGACGCCCCATAAAGCTTTCAACAGTCTCACGCTTGATAGTAAGCTTATTTGAATGCTTGACCTTGTAATAGCCTGGAAATTCATCAACTTTTGCATCAGGATTATCCTTTAAAATTGCCCGAAGAACATTATAACCTTCCTCTGTCTTCTGAAGGTCAACCGATACGAACCTTTCTCTCTTTGTTTCTACTGCTACCATTTTCGTACCTCCCTTTTAAATTTTAATGTTTAGGCCAAGTTTACCATAAACCTCACGCGCATGGTTTAACACATTCTCCTTTGCTTTTTTGAAATCACCTTTTTTCTTAGGCATCTTAAATACATCTGCAAATTCATCAATTGCTTTCGAAATTTGTCCAGCGTAATAATTTAGTTTTGACTCAATGAATTTCCTGTTGTTCTCCCCATAATTTGGGTCGGAAAGTAAAACCTCAAAAAGCTTTTCCGTCCACCGCATATTATCTTTGTACATATCATAGAAATACTTGCTAAAGAATGAAAAAGTTGTAACTCCATTTTCAACAGCGAGATTATCAAGTTCAATGTGAACGAGGGGATTAACAAACACATCAATTGCAAGATTTTGTCCTATCAAAACCTCACCCCAATCTTGAATGGTTAACAATTTTTCAACATACTCACGCAAAGGTTGAAAGATTTTGTCCTCAAGCCATGTCTTTTTAGCGTTTTCAAAAATATCTCCATCAGGCTCAGGAAGCTCAAATGCAATCCTCGTTATAAGTTGAGCATTGCCATACTTATCACATGCGTTAAATTCCGCACATTGAGTTATAGAAGTTCCATAGCCAAATCTCGCAACCCCAACCAATAAAATC
Source organism: Candidatus Kryptonium thompsonii (assembly GCA_001442925.1). Lineage (GTDB taxonomy): Bacteria > Bacteroidota > Ignavibacteria > Kryptoniales > Kryptoniaceae > Kryptonium > Kryptonium thompsonii. The sequence continues at coordinate 84,451 of LDXX01000006.1, read as the reverse complement.
CATCCTGCATATTCAAGATGTCTCAAGGGTATGAAATATCTGTTAAAAACCTTAAGCCAATCCTCATTCACCTTCTCAAAAAGCCCGCGCTCCTCGCAAAACTCAAAATACTTATCAACCGCCTCATAATTTTTTGCTCTTGTTGCATTGTAAGTATAATAGTAATACTGCCTTGGGTCAAGAAAAGAATAATAATCTGTCAACTTTAACTCAGAATAATTCACATCAAAAATCTCTACCCCCTCTCTCCATGTTGGGCGATAATGAAAGTTCTCTCTCTGCTGAATATCAACCGTTGCTTCTTCATACCTCGAAGCCGGTCTGTTTCCATAACGCTTTAGGAGATAATCAAAAGCTAACCGCTTTGGTTCGATTACCTTTTGTTTGATCTCATATTGTACAGACATGATAGCACCTCCGTTTTTATTTATTTTTGCTTTTAACTTTACTTAACCCGTTCTTAGCTCTATATTCCTCGATTGGCAACCCAGCAACAGCAAAATTTTCCTTATCAACTTCATTTATTATCACCCTGACGCTCTCCGGCTTAACATTTAATGAATCAACAACTGCATCTGTAACCTTTTTGATTAACTTTCTTTTCATCTCCGAGCTTCTTCCAGAAAGCATGTGAATTATCACTACTGGCATATAAAACCTTTTTATTTTTTCACTATATAAGTTGAAACTTCCCCAACTCCACATATTGACACACGGATAAAATCACCTTCTTTAACTTCAATAGCCTCAGTTATACTCCCGGTAAGAATTATACTTCCAGCCTTTACCTTTTCTCCTCGCTTTGAAAGGAATTTTACAAGTTGAGAAACTGCTATAGCGGGATTTCCAAGCACAGCCCCCAAAGCCCCGGTTTTTTCAACAACACCGTTCCTCTCAAAAATTACACCCGATAATCTCAAATCAACCTCGCTCGGTTTTTTAACGTCAGAGCCAATTACAAATCGCGAAGCTGAAAAATTATCAGAGATGACATCAACCAATTCAAACTTAAAATCCTTATATCTTGAATCAACAAATTCAATCGCTGGAGCAACAAACTTCGTCGCCTCAATAACCTCATAAGGTGAAACATCGCCTGACAAATCTTCACCAATTATAAAGGCAATTTCAGCCTCCGCCTTCGGATGAATCACATCATTTAAATTAAGTTCACCCCCATCATCTATTTTCATATAGTCAAAAAGATAACCAAATCCAACAGTTGAAATCCCCATTGATCTTTGCTTGGTCCTAGTTGTGAAAGCAAGCTTATACCCAATGATTTTGTCCCCCCGAGATAATTTAAGTTTGACAAGTTCCCTCTGGATAAGGTACGCCTCATCAATACCTATTTCAGGGTGTATCTTAACGATTTGTTCTGCTTCTTTCCTCTCAATTTCACATTGGTGCAGATAATTTGCTATTTGCCTTAATTTGCCATTTTTATTTTTTTCTCTTCTCTTGGGCATCTTTTCAAATCCTTTATTTAACCTCAAGTTCATTTTTCAAGCCATTTGCAAGTTCAACAGCAACGTCAATTATCATATCCTCTTGTCCTCCAACCATCCTCCGTCTGCCAAGTTCAAACAAAATATCCCTTGTGTCAACGCCAAATCTTTGTGAAGCTCTTTTCGCATGGAGTAAAAATGACGAGTAAACCCCAGCATAACCAAGCGATAAACTATCTCTGTCAATCACAACTTCAACTCCTTTCCTTTTCATCATAGGTCTGACAATATCTTCAGCTGCGTCCATAAGTTTATATAGGTCGCAACTCGTTTTAATTCCGGCTTTGTTGAAAACAGCAATTAAAACTTCAAGTGGTGCATTCCCAGCGCCTGCACCGAGCCCGCAAAGTGACGCATCAATTCTATCAGCCCCACTTTGAACAGCCGCAAGTGAATTCGCAACACCAAGCGAAAGGTTATTATGCGCATGAAAACCAACTTGACAATTTAAATTATCCTTAAAAGCCTTGATTCTATCAGCTACATCTTGGGGTAACATCGCTCCAGCGGAATCAACAACATAGACACAATCAGCCCCCGCGCTCTCCATAATTTTTGCCTGTTTCACAAGCTCATCAGGTGAGATCATATGAGCCATCATTAAAAATCCAACAACATCAAGTCCTTTACCTTTTGAATATTCAATATGCTGAATTGCTATATCAGCCTCGGTGCAATGTGTCGCTATCCTCACAACCTTGACGCCAAGGTCAATCACAACTTCAAGATCTTCAATTGTTCCAATTCCCGGCAGAAGCAAAACATCAAGTTTTGCATTTTTTAACACACCTGCAACAGCGGATATATACTCAGTCTCGGGATACTTCGAAAAACCGTAGTTTATCGCATTCCCCGCAAGCCCATCACCGTGAGAAACTTCGATTATATCAACCCCAGCCTCATCAAGTGCTTTCGCTATCTCCACCATATCTTCAATTTCATATTGATGGGACATCGCATGCATCCCATCGCGAAGGGTTACATCATTTATGATAATTTTTTTACCTTCCATTTTTAATCTCCAATTGTTTTATTGGACAACTGATTTTTCCCTTAAAATTTTCTCCGCAAAAAGTTCTCCAACTCTAAGAGCTGCCGATGTCATTATATCAAGGTTCCCTGCATACTTGGGCAAGTAATGCCCAGCCCCTTCAATTTCAAGCAGAATTGTAACTTTATATCCACGTTTGAATTCACCATACCCAGGTATTCTTATCGGATATTTATCAAGCGGGTCAAATATTGGCTCCGATTTTAAATTATACCCTGGCACATATTTTTTCACCTCATCAACCATTTGATAAATTGATTCACGAATATCTTCGCTATCGCATTCATCCGTTATCGTGTAAACCGTATTTCTCATAATTATTGGCGGTTCAGCTGGGTTCAGAATTATTATCGCTTTCCCTTTCCTTGCTCCACCTATAACCTCAAGACCTTTCGCTGTCGTTTGAGTGAATTCATCTATATTCTGCCTTGTCCCAGGTCCCGCACTTTTGCTTGCAACTGAAGAAACTATTTCGGCATAATGAACCTTAACAACTCGTGAAACCGCATAAACCATCGGAATTGTTGCCTGCCCACCACATGTTATTAGATTAACATTTAACTTGTCAAGGTGTTCACCTAAGTTTACAGGTGGAACCACATAAGGACCCAAGGCAGCCGGAGTTAAATCAATTGCAATCTTACCAAGCTCTTTATAAATCGGCGCATTTTGAATATGGGCTTTAGCACTTGTGGCTTCAAAAATTATATCAACCGCATCAACTAAATCTTTCCTCTTTAAAAAACCATCTATCCCCTCATAAGTTGTCTCTATTCCAAGTCGCTTTGCGCGCGCAAGCCCATCAGAATTTGGATCTATACCAACCATCATAACTGGTTCAAGATTCTTCGAATATCGCAAAATTTTTATCAAAAGGTCAGTCCCTATGTTCCCACTGCCAACAATTATACACTTAACTTTGCCATTTTTATATTCAGCCGACATTTTTGAATTAAAATTTTATTGGGAAATATTCGTCTATGTCGATTTCTTCAGGTGATTTTATCTTCAATCTCACAAGATGTTTCAAGTATTCGTTAATTTTATTTTTATCTTCTTCGCTATCTGCGACAAGAACAATTTTATTTTTCACCCTGAAATCCTCGAATATCTCGTATGGCATCACAAGGTTTCCTGACTCAAGCCAGTCGGAATAATGTGAAAGACGAAATTCAACAAACCTGTCAAGAAATCTTGTAAACTTTACATACATTGTTTAACTCCTATTCAAATTTCACACTTACACTTCCAAGTTTTTGAATAGATACTTTGAAAAAGTCACCTTTCTTTGGAACCACAAGTTGGGCAAGCGCCCCCGAAAGAACAACCTCACCAGCTCTTAAATATTCTCCAAACTCTGCAAGTTTATTTGCAAGCCATGCAACAGCTTTTACAGGATTTCCAAGTGAAGCTGCACCAGCACCCGAAACAACAACTTCACCATTTTGCTCAAGTATCATACCAAGACATCTAAAATCAAGATTATCCACAACTGTCTTCTTCCCACCCAAAACAAATAAACCCGAAGAAGCATTATCAGCGATCGTATCTTGAATCCTTATCTTCCAGTCCTTAATTCTACTGTCAACAATTTCAATCGACGGGACAACAAATGCAGTAGCTTTCAAAACATCCGCCACTGTGACGCCAGGACCCTTTAAATCTTTTTCCATAACAAATGCGATCTCCCCTTCAACCCTCGGCTGAATTAAACTGTCAAGTTTAACAACGCCCCCATCTTCAACATACATCGTGTCAAAAAGATAGCCGAAGTCGGGCTGATTTACATTCAACATTTTTTGAACCGCATAACTTGTAATGCCTATCTTCTTCCCCTTTATCTTCCACCCATTTTTCAACTTCCTATCAACATTTTTAATCTGTATCTTATACGCATCTTCAATCGTAATATTCCCATTCCTTGATGTTAAGGGTTCAATTGGCTTTAAATTCACTTCTGCCCAGTATAATTCCTCGGCAAATTTTTCAATATAATCGGGCATATTTTGATAAAGTTTATTTGCGTCTATCACGGAAACAAAGCTAAAAGAACAAATTCACAACTTTATGCATACATTTTTCAACTCTGTGTAGAACTCAAAACTATAAATTCCGCCCTCTCTTCCAATTCCACTCATCTTCATTCCACCGAAAGGCGTTCTCAAATCCCTCAAAAACCATGTGTTAATCCATATAACCCCAGCTTCAATTTGTGCAGCTACCCTATGTGCTCGGGCTAAATCCCTTGTCCATATAGTTGCGCTTAACCCATAATGAGTATTGTTTGCTCTTTCAATTACTTCTTCCTCGGCATCAAATGGCGAAACGGTTACCACTGGTCCAAAAATTTCTTCTTTCACCACTCTACAATTATCATTTAACCCCACTATCACGGTAGGCTCAAGCCAATTGCCAGATTTAAATTTTTCAGGAAGGTGCTCAGGTGTTTTGCCCCCTGTTAAAATTTTTCCTCCATCAGCGACCGCAATTTCAAGGTAGGTGCGAACTTTATGTAAATGTTCCTCACTTATCAAAGCCCCCATATCGGTTTCGGGATCTAATGGATCACCAACTTTAACTCTTTTAGCTCTTTCCACAAGTTTCTCCACGAATTCATCGTAAATTTTTCTCTCAACATAAATCCTTGAACCACAAAGACAAACCTCACCCTGATTTGAAAAACTTGATTGAATTGTCACATCAAGCGCCTGCTCAATGTCTGCGTCAGCAAAGATTATATTTGGATTTTTCCCGCCAAGTTCAAAAGATAACTTTTTCAAGTGCTGGGATGCAGCTCTCATTATTGCCTGCCCTGTTGTTGTTTCCCCCGTGAGTGAAATTAACTTAACATCTGGATGAGAAACTATAAATTCGCCAGCAGAATTTGGACCAAACCCATGAACAACATTTAAAACACCATCTGGAAGCCCAGCTTCAGCTGCGATTTCAGCAAGCTTTGTCGCAGTTATCGGCGTAAGTTCAGAAGGTTTTATTATACAAGTATTACCGGCAGCAAGACAAGGAGCGACTTTCCAAGTCGTGAGCAAAAGCGGAAGATTCCAAGGCGTTATAAGACCAGCAACGCCAACTGGACGCCTCAAAACATAATTTATTGCACCCCGATCATCCGTTTCATAAAACTCTGTATGAACATATTTTGCAAATTCAGCAAAAAAGGAAAAGTTATAAGACGCCCGCGGCACCTCCATCCCCTTGGCAAGCTTTATAGGCTTACCAACATCTATCGACTCAAGATAAGAAAGCTCATCAAGTTTGTTCATAATAAGCTCAGAAATTCGCATCAAATACTTGCTTCTCTCTTTAACTGGCATCTTGCTCCATACTTTAAAAGCCTCAACGGCAGATTTAACTGCAAGCTCGACATCCTCCTTCCCACTTTCAGGAACAGTTGCTATAACTTCATTCGTCGCAGGATATTTGCTTTCAAATCTTTTACCACTTACAGAATCAACAAATTTACCCCCAATGAAATTTTTTAACTCTAGAATTTTGTTTATTACTCCACCTTTTTTATCCGTTAATTCATTTACTACACTCATTAGATAAGCCTCCAATTTACATTTTTTAACTCTTCTGAAATTAATCTCGCAGTTTTAATTACATGCTTTGAGTATTCTTCATAAGTTGTCTCATTGATTCTACTTGATGGACCTGAGATACTCACCGCCGCTATTACCTCCCCATCGCCGTTGAAAATTGGCGCAGCAATGCACCTTAATCCATCTTCAATTTCTTCATTATCAATCGCATATCCGCACTCTCTTATTTTCTTCAATTCTTCAAATAAATCTTTCTTATTCGTGATCGTATTTTTCGTAAATTTTTTCAATCCCTTTTCCTTTATAATCCTCTTAACATCTGATTCAGGTAAAAAGGCAAGCATTGCCTTACCAAGCCCCGTGCAATGTGCTGGTAGTCTTTTTCCAACTTCTGAGATAATTACAAAATTTCTATCGGCGATTATTTTATCAAGATACACAACCTCGCCATTTTTAAGCGTCGCAAAATGAACAGTTTCATTTAAATACCAATGCAAGTCCTCAAGATATTTTCTTGCTCTATCAACCATAATTTTTTTCAATGAGACGCTATTCCCAAGCTCATAAAGTTTAAGACCTAACCTGTATTTCCCCGTTTCATTATTTCTTTCAATGACCCCAACTTTCTCCATCGAACGAAGGAATCTATGGACAGTGCTCTTATGCATTTTCAAAATTTTACTTATCTCCCCAACGCCAAGCTCAAATCGCCCCCCGTTCTGCGAGAAGACAGACAAAATCGCGAATGCTTTCTCGATTGAACTATTTTTTTGTGCGATGCGCATGCTCCTTGAGCTATTTGTTCTGAAATAAGATAAAAAATCTCCTAATTTGTGTCAATAGTTAATAATTTTACTGTTTCACTATGTAAAACTCAGTTTTGATAATGGGAACAAAAAAATTAAAGCTCCCCGCTCCTTATTTTCCCCCTTAACTCTTGAAGTTTTAAAAGAGCTTGAAGTGGCGTCATATTGTCAATGTCAAGATTTAAAATCTCCTGCCTTAATCTATCATCGTTTAACTCAAATAAACTTATCTGAAACTTTTGCATCAACGCCTCTTTCGAAATCTTCTTCTTTACCTTGCCCTGTGGTGTTAGCTCCTTCTGCTCTAGATTTGCGAGAATTTCCTTCGCTCTATCAGTAACCTCCTTCGGCAATCCAGCCATTTTCGCAACTTCTATACCATAACTGTGGTCCGCATATCCAGGGACAATTTTATGCAAAAATATAACTTTATCCCCAACCTCTCTGACATCCGCTTTAAAATTCTTTATCCTTGGGTATAGTTCAGCGAGCTCATTCAACTCATGATAATGTGTTGCAAAAATTGTCTTAGCTCTTACTCTTGGGTTCTCATGAAGATACTCAGTTATTGCCCATGCTATCGAAATCCCATCAAAAGTGCTTGTCCCACGGCCAACCTCATCCAAAAGTATCAAACTGCGAGGTGTGGCATTGTTTAAAATATTCGCCATCTCGTGCATTTCAACCAGAAATGTGCTCTCACCCCCAGCTATGTTATCCGAAGCCCCAACCCTTGTGAAAATTCTATCAACAATCCCGATCCTAGCATAACTTGCCGGAACAAAACTCCCAATTTGAGCTAACAAGACTATCAAACCAACCTGCCTCAAAAAAACGCTTTTACCAGACATATTCGGACCAGTAATTATTAAAATCTGATTCTCAGAATTATCAAGCCTAACATCATTTGGAACAAATTTTTCTCCAGGTGGCAAAATTTTCTCGACAACCGGATGTCTCCCCTCTTTTATTTCAATCACATCGCTATCGTCAACGATAGGACATGTGTAATTATTTTCAACCGCAACTTCAGAAAGCGAGACAAAACAATCGAGCATTGCTATCAACTGTGCATTTTTCTGAATTGATTCTGTATATTCGGAAATTTTCTCCCTCAATTGATTGAAAAGCTCAGCCTCAAGCGCAGCCATCTTCTCTTCGGCAGTAAATATTTTCTCCTCATACTCTTTCAATTCCGGCGTAATAAATCTTTCGGCATTTACAAGCGTTTGCTTTCGTATATAATCTGGTGGGACCTTATCAAGGTGTGCCTTTGTTATTTCAATGTAATAGCCAAAAACAGAATTATAATCGATCTTTAAACTTGGGATCCCGGTTCTCTCCCTTTCCTTTTGCTGCAAACTTGCTATAAACTCTTTGCTTGAACGACTTATATAACGCAATTCATCAAGTTCCGGATTATATCCATCCCTTATAACTCCTCCATCTGCGACAGTAGCCGGTGGATCATCAACTATCGCAGATTCTATTAATGCAATGATATTTTCAAGCGGATTCAAAAGTTTATATATCTTCTGAAGTGTTTCTGACTTGACCTCGGCAAGCAATGACCTTATCTTAGGAATTTTCTTAAGCGACTCTTTCAAACTTATCATATCTCTTGGATTTGCCCTGCCTGTCGTCCCTGGAAGATGAGCACGAATTGCTATCCTCGATATCAACCTCTCGATATCACCGATCTCAGCGAGAATCTCTTTGAGTTCTTTTCTTAACTTTGAGTTCTCATAAAGTTCCTTAACTGCTTCAAGTCTTTTTTGGATCGGCTCAAGTTTCTTTAAAGGTCTTAAAACCCATCGTTTCAAAAGACGTGCCCCCATCGGGGTTTGGGTTCTATCTATAACTGAAAAAAGTGTGCCATAGGTTGTCTCACCTAAATATGAAACCGCTATCTCAAGATTTCTCTTCGTGGCAGGATCAAGTATCATATAATCGCTCACATCGAATCGAGAAATTCTCTTAATATGAACCAGCCTCGTCCTTTGGGTATCTTGAAGATAATGCAAAACAGCCCCCGCAGAAATTATTCCAATCTCAAGATCATCTATACCAAAACCTTTCAATGATTGAGTTTGAAAATGCCCCGTTAAAATTTCAAAAGCGTAGTCATATTTAAAAACCCAATCTTCAAGCTTCGTGAAAGCTGGTTTGACTTGAATTTCTCCAAAAACTTGTTCGATGATATCTTTATGCGATTTACTGTATAAAATTTCACTTGGAGTTATAGTGTCAAGCAAATTAGATAATTCATCGATTTTAACCTCGGTTGTATAAAATTCACCTGTTGATACATCAGCGAAAGCAACTCCAACTTTATCACCTTTAAAAAATAAAGCGCAAACAAAATTATTTGCCCTATTGTCAAGAAGTTTATCGCTAACAGCAACGCCCGGAGTGACTATCTCAATAACATCTCGTTTGACTATCCCCTTTGCTAACTTTGGATCTTCAAGTTGTTCACAAATGGCAACCTTATATCCTGCCTTGACAAGTTTTGGAAGATATGTATCAAGTGCATGATGTGGAAACCCTGCAAGCGGCACATCAGCAGCTGCACCATTTGCTCTTTTGGTTAAAGCTATACCCAAAACTTTGGCTGTTATCTTTGCATCTTCCTCAAACGTTTCGTAAAAATCGCCCATTCTAAACAAAACTATAGCATCTGGATATTGTGCTTTTATCTTACGGTATTGCCTCATCAATGGCGTTGACATAATATCGAAAAAATTTTATTTTATTTCCTCCCGTACCTCATTTCAAATTCATAACTCCTAAATACCTTCACTTCAGGATATTCCTCCTGCAAATAAAGTTCAACTTCCGGTGTGAAATGATAACCAACTATAAAAACATAGACATCGGCATTTAGATAACTTCTCAACCTTTCTCTCTTCTTGACAAGCTTATCAACCTCACTCTTACTTGGCCTCGACTTGCATTCACCGATCACATAAACCTTTTCACCATTTCTTCTTCCCTCAATATAAATGTTGACCTCATCATATCTCCCATCCGGATAGACAATGTTCTTCCGCCCTACTACTTCGGCTTCAATTCCATATTCATCTCTTGCAAACTCCTTCATCATATAAAGCATAACCTTATCCTCAAGCCCATATCCAACTGTATCAGAAATACCAGCAAGTATCTCCCTTGTCCTCTGATGCTCAGCTATAAGTTGATTTAATCTCTCCTCAGTCTTCCTTTGTGCCTCAGCAAGCTGATCTACCCTTTGAGCAAGCGAATTGATGCTCTCTTCAGTCTTCCTCTGTGCCTCAGCAAGTTCATCCACTCTTTGAGCAAGCGAATTGAGCCTCTCTTCCGTTTTCCTCTGTGCCTCAGCAAGTTCATCAACTCTTTGAGCAAGTGAACTGAGCCTCTCTTCCGTCTTTCTCTGCGCCTCAGCAAGCTGATTTATGCTTTCCCATACCCTCTTAAAATTCTCCTCAGTTGTCCTCTCAAATGCATCCAACCTCTCCTCAGTTCTCCTCTGCGCTTCAGCAAGCTGATCTACTCTAATTGTGAGTTGATTTATAGCCTCCCATACCTTCCTAAAGTTCTCCTCGGTCATCTCTCTAAACAATACAAACTCCTCTTGTGTCCTTCTCTGCGCTTCTGCAAGGGAAAGAACATTTTCACTAAGTTGTCTAACTATTTCCTTCAAACCCTCGAAATCATCTCGCTTCACATATGTGATCCGGATCCTTTCGTCAACTAACTTTGTTATTTCCTCAATTAATTCCGGAGTTATCTTTATGCCCTTCCTCTGCTTTCCCATCTGAAGTTTGCGATTTGAATTTCTACTTTTTTAAAGTTAAAAAAATCGTTCCTAAAAAAACAACTTTCTAAACCTAAAGTACCACACCTCAGATTTGTTGATTTTTTTCTTCTCTTTTTTTAATTTTAAAAAAAATTCACTTCGCCCCTGTAGCTCAGCATGGATAGAGCAGCGGTTTCCTAAACCGCGTGTCGCAGGTTCGAATCCTGCCAGGGGCACTATCTCAAATCAGCAAATGAACATTCCCAATATAAACTCTTTTCAAGCCCCCTGAAATCGCTGCATCCACACATTCCCTCATCAACTGTTTTGATGTCACTGGGAGATCGCAAAGATAAAACTGCGGATAAAATGCAAGCAAGGAGTAGGGGATGTTTTTATCAAATTGAGCTATGAATTTGGCAATTTGATAAACCTCTTCAGCATCGATATATCCGGGTATAACAAGTGTACTTGCAACAACAAGTGGGGGCTCGGGACGTTGACTTATAAATCGACAAGCAAATTCAAAATTTTCCAATGTCCTACGATTACTTACACCGCACAAAGCTATATTTAAGTTTTCATTGTATGCCTTTATATCAAATTTTATACAACCACCTGACTCAAGAGATAACTTAACGGCAACCTCAAGAAATTTCTTATTCATATTTCCGTTCGTCTCCCAACAAATTCGAACATCGTTTCTCTTTCTCAAAATTATCTTTGAAGCATTAATCGCATGAACCACCTGCGTAGATGGATCCCCACCGAAATAACAAACGCAAAATGTCTCATCATCAACGACATCCGCAAGCCCATCCGCAGAAATTTTTCTCGCCCTTTTTATATTTGTCTCCCTGAAATGCCAATTTTGACAAAATAAACAATTGAAACTGCAACTTCTGTAAAACACAGCTAAATTCTTTTTCCCGCTTTGCTTTGAGCCATCGCAAACCCAGCTAGCAACACAATTCGTTGGCAAAGGATCAAAATACCAATCAAGTAACCCATTATTTGATGTGCCAGCAAGATGAAATAATTTTCCTCCAAAATTCACTCGCAATCCACAATACCCAACTTCACCCTCAGATAAACTACACTCGTTGCCACAGATTTTACAAGTGACACTTTTATCAAAAGTTGAATGTGGAATTTGAGAAGGAAGGTTAAATTCTGCTCTCGTTTGGGCGTGAAATTTAAGAATCTTCTCAACTACATTGTCTTTATTTTTGCGTATACAATTGATGCAAGCATTAAAAACCTTTGAAACAAAATTTCTTTCACCACAAATACTACACGGGCTCATATAAACCGGGCGGGATAAACCCGCCCATAAAATTTATTTTTCAAAAACCTCGTCAACCGACATTATTCTGAAATTTTCCGGCTTGGCATTTAACCTATACTCTTGTATTATCTTATCCTCCTCAAGAATCGACTGTGACACGGGGCTTACATAAGATATTGGGCTTGGCTTATTTGAAACTAAATCCTGCATATATGACTGCGCATCCTTCGTCACAGCAACTATTTTGATGTTTTCAAAGTTAAGATATTTCCTTATCGCATTGTTAACATCCTCAACTGTTAACTTGGGAAGTTCCTTCTGAATTTTATCAATGAAATATTCAATCCCATACCAATCGGAGTCCATCATATAGCCAAGCCGTCTGTTAAGAGTTTGGACCCACAACTTCGAATAGTTCAGCAAAAATTCCCTCGTCGACTCGAAATCTTTTTCACTTAACCCATTCTTAACCAAAATCTCAAGTTCCCTTATCGCCTGCCTTAAAACGAAATGCCTATTTTTATTTTCAACGGGCCTTATCCAAACGCTAAAATATTGCTGTCTCCTTGGTATGTTTGGAACTGGAAAAGTTGAACCGCCATCTTGGACGAAATGCTCAATATACGAGTAATCGCCATAGTTTAAACCACGCTGACCCCTTATCTTTTGCATCAAAATGCCATTGAAAGTTCTATGTTCCCCAAAGTATGAATTTGCAACCATCAAAGCGTAGAAATCCTTATGAGAGCGATTAATTGAAATTGGAAATCCAAATGATATCGCCGTTGAGCGTGTTTCCTTCTCAATCAAAAGAAATTCAAGCCCATTAATTTTCTTCGGCTCCGGCAACTTAACTGGCTCAGGTTTCCCCAAAGGAAGTTTTGAAAAATCTTTCTTTATCTTTTGAATTAAACTTTTTGGGTAACCGCCAGCAATTCCAAACGTTATATTACCTTGCGTGAAATATTTTTTATAAAAGTTTTTCACATCCTCCAGCGTAATGTTGTTTAATCCCTCAACAGTTCCAAACTCCGGAGAATGATAAGGATGATCTTCGTATATAAACCAAACAAGGGCTTGTTTCCCAAGCTCTTCATCATCCCCGCTTCTTATCGTTGCTCTAATGTAGTTTAACAACAAATCCTTATTTCTTTTGAAATCTTGTTCATCAAACCTTGGATTTAAGATCAAATCGGAGAAAATTTTGTAAAATTTTTCAAGGTGATCTCTGTGGACCTCGCCAATTATAACGCTGACCTCTTTGTCAAATTGATAACTTATCCTCGCTGCCCAAGGGTAAAGTTTTTCTTGAATTTCTTTGTATGTTAGTTCCTTGGTCCCACCCTGCGCAAGCATTAAAATTGTCAAAGCATTTAAACCCTCCTTCCCCTTCGGATCATTCACAGAACCCGTCCCAATCATTACCCTGAATGTTATTATTGGATAATTTGGACTGTAAAGCTCTTTAATCTTTATCTCCGAATTTTTCGCCGATGAAATTGCCACTGCTAACAACATCAGTAAAATTATTTTGCTTGCTTTCATTTTTTCTCCTCCGTTAATGTTACTATTGTTCTGTTCTCTTTTGTGAAGTATTTTTTTACTGCATTCATTACATCCTGTGGGGTCACTTTCTCATATAGCTGATAAAGTTCGTTTACAGACTCAGGATCACCCGTCAACTGGAAGTAATTTCCAACTACATAAGCGACAGTATTTGGATTATTAAGCGACATAGCAAAAGAATATTTAAGATATGATCTTATCTGCTCAAGCCTTTCTTTGGGAACAGGTTTTGTTTTTAACTCTTCAATTGCATTAAAAATTTCATTCTTCACAGAATCGATTAAATTCTCATTTTTAATTCTGGTCAAAATAGTGAATAAAAACGGATCTCTTCGACTTGGTGCTCCACCTTGAATGAAATCAACCCACTGCTTTTCAATTACAAGTTTTTGGTAAAGCGGAGCAGTTCTGGAAAAAAGAAGCTCGGAGACGAAATCAATGGCAGCGCGCTCAATATTTTTAGTTGAAAACTCTGGAACATGATAACCTATAGCAAGGTAAGGCAATGTTTTACCCTTCCACCCGATATGGCCAACTCTCTCTTCCGTCTGTGGTGGCTCAACAGGAATTTCAGGTTTGTAATTTCCTCTTTTCCATCCACCGTAATACTTTTTAACAAGTTCGATTAACTTCTTTTGGTCGAAATCACCAACGACAACAATTGCACAATTTTCCGGGCGATAATATCGATCAAAAAATTGCAAACTATAATCGTATTGATTCGGCATATCAAGTATGTCTTTTAAAAATCCTATCGTTGTATGCTTATAAGTGTGGGTCGTAAACGCAAGATCTTGAAGCTTTTCGTAAAGGGGAAGGAACGGACTTGAAGCACTTTTGTTATACTCACCCAAAATTGCGCCCGCCTCGGTCTTGAACTGCTCCTCTGTGTACTTCAAGTTCATAAAACGATCGGACTCAATATCGATGATTGTCTCAAGCGCATCACTACTTGCAACAATGTGATATGCTGTCCAATCAGCAGTTGTGAAAGCATTCGAATCAGCCCCAAGCCGTTTTAAAATATCGTTATAAACCTGTTCCGGATATTTCTCCGTCCCACGAAACATCATATGCTCAAAAAAGTGAGCAAAGCCGGTTTTCCCGGGCTCAACTTCATTCCTTGAACCAGCTCTGACAACAGTGTAATAAGCTATTATCCCTGGCGAATCAAAAGGAACGGAAAGCACAGTTAACCCATTTTCAAGAACAACCTTGTTAATTTTGAAAGGAAAAATTTTATTTTGTGAAATCGCAAGGTTAGAGATAAGAAGCATAAGTAAAACGATTGATTTTTTCATTTTTATTTTTCGTTTTTGTTTTAAAGTTTAAAAAATCCGAAGCTAAAATCAGCAACTTAACTCAGTCAATCAAATTATTTTTCCATCGTCAGCTTAGCGTCTCGACCAAGATGTTTATTAAACCAAGCAATTATTCTCTTGCCAATATCAGCAATGAATTTTGGCTCTTGGACACCGTGCGGAGTGCGTGGATAAATTATCATCTCCGTTGGACACCCTTGCCTCTTCAAAGCATTATAAAATTCTTTACCTTGAGAAATTGGAACCCTTACATCAGCCTCACCATGAATTATCTGAGTTGGGGTCGTTACCCCCTTAACATTAAAGATCGCAGAATGCCTCATATAAACATCCAATCTATCCCAAAACTCACCTGAAAAATAATCTGGCAAGAAACTCGGTATGTCAGCTGTGCCTGTAAAGCTTATTAAATTTGTTACCCCTGCACCAACGCTTGCGGCTTTAAATCTCTTCGTCTTAGTCACAATAAACGATGTCATATAACCGCCGTAGCTCCATCCAGCAACACACAAGCTCTCCGGATGCACAATCCCAAGTTCAATCAACTTATCAACTCCAGCCATTAAATCATCATAGTCCCCAAATCCCCAATCGTTATAATTCGCAAATCTAAACTCTTTACCATAACCACTGCTACCTCTTGGATTTGGTCTCAGCACGACATAACCCTCTTGAGCAAACGCCTGAATAGGATAAACCGCACCAGCCGCTGTGAAATTCTGTGTGAAAACACCAGCTGGGCCACCATGAACTAAAAGCACCAAGGGGTATCTCCTCCCCTTTTCATAATTTACAGGATAAGTGACAAGCCCTTCAATCTCAAATTTCCCATCCTTTGATTTCCATGTCAAAATTTCGGTTTTGCCCATTGGAAGTTTCGGGAAGTCGGAATTGACATCTGTTAACTTCTTCGGCTCAAACTTTTTCAAACTCGTTATATAAACATCCGGTGGTGTCTCAGAATTTTGGTAAACAAACGCCATTGCAGTTCCATCTAAGCTAAACGAAACGCCGGTATAATTACCATCCGCCGGAGTTAAAGCTCTAGGTTTGCCACCATCAACGGGAACAGCATAAACCCTAGCCGAAGTTCTGTAAGTTTCACTTACATATATTTCTTTCCCATCTTTTGACCAAGCGATTATTCTACAGTTTTCATCTGGAGTAGCTGCTAATCTCTTTGGTTCCCCACCACTTGATGGAATAATATAAACATACCTTAACCCAGCCCATTTTATCGTTCCACCATCTGATTCAAAAGCTATAAACTTTCCATCAGGGGAGAATACCGGATTCGTATCAGCTCCACCCAATTTAATTAATGGTTTCACCGCACCACTATCCGATGGAACAATTGAAATATCAGATGTTGTCCAAACATCAGCTGTTGGATTAACTTGATGTGAAAAAACAATAAACTTACCATCTGGAGACCAATCAAACGAAGTAACATGAAACTCACCTGATGTCAAACGCTTAACAGGATATTCACCTTTTTTATCTTTTTCAAGTTTAACGACATAAAGATGAGCGTATTTGAAATTCTTGTCAACCACAACCATATCAAGTTTTTCTTTCTTCGCTTTTGCTTCTTCCTCTGTTTCAGGATCAGGGCTGGTAAAAGCAATCATCTTTGAATCAGGCGACCACTTGTAAGAGATAACTCCAGATTTAACATTTGTCACCTGCTCAGCTTCCCCGCCGGTTAACCTCAAAACCCATATCTGATTTTTCCCATCCTTGCCCCTTGCAGATGTGAACGCAAGATATTTACCATCCGGAGAAAAAGATGGATTTGTGCACGATTTCTCACCAAATGTAAATTGATAATTCATTTTCCCATCTGATGAGACAACCCAGATGTGTGTTAGATATTCGGACTTCTCCCCCTCCATTAACGGAACTGAAACAGTATAGGCAACGAGTTTACCATCGGGTGAAATAGCAGTTGCGCCAACTCTCTTGAATTTTATCATAACATCAGGCGTCCATTTCTCCTGCGAAAGGGCGAAACCAATAACGAACAAAGTTAAAATAAACTGAATTGAAACAAATAATTTTTTCCTCATAGCTCTCCTCCATTTTTAATTTGATAAAAATTCTTTTGGTTTAAGTTTAACTTCGATAACTTTCCAAAATTCATCTGGTTCGCCATCAAGTCGCCATATAGCGATCCCGGCAAGATTATATTTGTTCACAAGCGATATCTTCTCAGACAAACTTCTTTCATCTTCAAAATAAATTATATTTTCAACACCATTTTCATCCCTGAACTTAAAATATGGGGCTTTTGCTTTACCATCCCATTTTTTCTTGAGATTATACTTTGCAATCACTCTCCTAAGTTCCGGATGATAAATCCCTCTACCCTGTTCATTTCCCTTCCACCACCTCCCATAAAATGGAATCCCAAGAATTATCTTTTTAGGTTTCACACCACTTGAAATAGCAAATTTTATCGTTTCCTCAACCCACCACTTTGGTGCAACTGGTCCGGGCGGGTCAAGTCGACCGGAATAATCATATCCCATTATCACAAAATAATCAACAACTTCTCCAAGCTCAGCATAATCATAAACTCCAGCCCAACCCGTGAATTTCTCTTCCGTTTTCGAGACAACATCTACACTTACAATCTTTCCATAATTGTGAAGTTTTGCACAAACGAGTTCAACAAACTTTGTATATCCATCCCTAACGCTTACGAAAGGACCTTCAAAGTCAAGGTTAATTCCAACATAATTTCCATCAAGAACAAGTTTCAAAATTGAATCCGCAATCCTTTCCCTAACACTTGGCTCTGAAAGCAAAGATTCGGCAACATCAGTGCGAAATCCCTGATTTACTATTAAAGGCATCAATGGTATATCGTTTTGAATCGCAAAATTTAAAAGATTTGAATCTACATTTGAAATTATATTTCCAGCGCTATCAATGCTGAACCATGTTGGAGAAGCAATTGAAATTAAAGCAGAATTTCTCTGCAAGGATAAAAAACTGGTTGTATCCGCTTTGACAACCCAAGCCATTATAATCTTGGGCTGATATTCAAAAGGTGGCCTCAATGTTGCACAAGATGAAAAGATGAAAGCGAACAAAGTTAAAAGTTTAAGTTTCATAAAACCAAGATTTAAATTTTTACTCCAGCAAGCTCAGCGATAACTTTAAAAATGGCTGAATAATCTTCATTCTCATACCCCTTGGAAAGCGCCTGAATATAAAGCTCACGAATAACCGAAATGACCGGCAGAGAAATTTTTAAATCCATAGCTGACTCAAGGATGAGATTTACATCTTTCAATATATGTTTGACATAAAAGTTTGGCTCAAAGTTTCCATTTATTATCGTCCTCCCCTTGTTTTGATACATCGCCGAGTTAAGGGCAGAATTTTCAAGGATTTCCAAAACCGTTTCTTTTGAAACTCCAGATTTATCAGCAATGACAAAAGCTTGACTTAGAGCAACGATCATTGTTGCGATCATTGAATTCATTGCTAATTTTAATATCGTAGCTTTTTCAACCGAATCAAATTCCCAAACCTTTTTCCCGAGAACGATGAAAATGTCTTTACATTTATCTATCACCGCTCTATCTCCACCCGCAAAAATTAACAAAGTCCCATCCGCAGCTTGTGACTTACTACCGAGCACAGGTGCGTGAATGAAATAAGCATTACGAGCCTTATAATCATTGTAAAGCTTTCTTGTAGTTATTGGTGAAATCGTGCTCATATCAACATGGATAAATCCGGGCTTCATGCTCTCGAAAATTCCACCCTTGCCATACACAATTTCCTCTACAGCTTTTGAATCAGCAAGCATTGAAATTGCAATTTCACAATTCCTTGCAACCTCAGCTGGCGATAAAGCTGGAACTACATTTGAGGCGCCAAGCTTTGAAATTTTTTCAGCAGTTCTGTTATAGACTACCAATTCATAACCATTCTGCAAAAGTCTTTTTGCCATCGCTTCACCCATTATCCCAAGTCCGATAAAACCAATTTTCTTCACTTTTACCCTCCAAATTTTATTTTACAAAAACCATAAATTTTGAAGAAACAAAATCCCCAGCAAAAATCGTATAAACATAAACCCCGCTTGCAAGTCCCTCGGCCTCAAAAACTGCGTAATGCAAACCTGAGCCTCTCTCTTCATCAAGAAGTGTTTTGACCTCACGCCCAAGTAAATCATAAACTTTAATAACAACTCGTCTTGGCTCAGGGAGATAATATCTCATGACCGTTGAAGTGTTAAATGGGTTGGGATAATTTTGACAAAGCTCAAATCTATCAAGTTTAATCTCTTCATCGGCAACTTGCGTTGGCGGATCAGCATTTACAACCTCACCAGCTCTTACAACAACAGTTCTTCTGTAAAGTCCGTTCAATGCAGTTATCGTATAAGTCCCGGGCTTAACCTCACCTATTGCGTAATTTTCTCGATAAATATCATCGCTTCCGATATAAGGATCGTTAAAATTATAAGTCAAAGCATAACTAAAAGTTGTATAGGGTGGTCTTGGTTTTGGATCGGGGCTTATATCAACTCGAGTTGAATTAGGAGCGTTGGGAATCTTGCCGTAAATAGCACCTGTTCCACTCATTGCAAACCAAAGTTCAGGATTTCGCCTCGTCCTGTAAGCATCATATCTTGGTGTTCCAAGTCGAATTTCAAAATGTAGATGTGGTCCCGTTGAATATCCGGTATTTCCAGAAATTGCAACAGGTTCACCGGCTTTAACACTGTCGCCCTGATTTTTCAACGGCCTTGAAAGATGCCCATAAAGCAAGTATAAATCCTTTCCTTCCCATTGCCCTTTAATAAAAATATAGTTTCCAGCTCCATTGGGCTCGTATCCACCAACTGTATCATACGGATTATATGCAACAAAATAGATCACCCCATCACAAGCTGAATAAACAGTGTCATACCTTACGAGAATATCAACACCGGTGTGAGCTCTATTTTGGGGATCACGGATATTTGGTTCACCATAGAGATATGAGCCATTAATTTGAATATGGTCAGGCACCGGGCGTTTCAATCTAAAGCTTTGAGAGTAAAGAAATTGCACAAGAATTAAAAAAAGTGGTAAAACTCTTAACACTTTTCAATCCTCGATTTTTTCAACTATATTTTTATCCAGAAAATCGGCGTATATGTTCTCAACCTCGGCTTTTGCAAGCGACATCTCGACAAGCTCATTCCATGTAAATTTTTTCTCAACCTCAAATATCTCTTCGAAATTTGCCCATGTCTCCGGATGTCTCCCAGTCAAAAAGCTACAACAATCATCATACGGCTGGCTTGAAATTTCATAAGTCCCAATCTCTCTCGCTTTTTGAATTATCTCCTCCTTATCAACCCCAATTAATGGTCTAAGGATTGGCAAGCTCGCAATCTGATTTATAACCCTTATATTTCTCAATGTTTGTGAAGCAACTTGCCCTAAGCTTTCACCGGTGACAAGCGCCTCTGCTTTCTCCTTTTCAGCTATGACCTCAGCAATTTTAACCATCAATCTTCGATACAAAATCGTCCTTAACCCAACAGGGGCATTTAAAACTATTATTCTCTGCGCCTCCGCTATCGGAACTATGTAAAGTCTCGAATAAAATTGATACTTGCTTAAAATCTTAACAATTTGCTTAACCTGTTCAATTGAATCATACGAAGTATATGGATAACTATGATAGTGAACGAATATAACTCTTGCACCTCGCTTCATCATCATATAAGACGCTATCGGCGAATCAAACCCAGCTGATAACAAAGCAACAACTTTACCGCTTGATCCAACTGGCAACCCGCCCGGACCTTTAAATCTATCTGCGTAAACATAGGCTTCCTTGTCAACGATTTCAATATGTACTGTGACTTCAGGATTTTTAAGATCAACTTTAACCTCGTGTCCCTCGTTTTTAAATTTTTCAAGAATGAAAGCGCCAACCTCATGGTTTACTTGAATAGAGTTCAAAGGAAATTTTTTATTCTGTCTTTTCGTCTTTACGCTAAAGGTTTTAAATTCCTTGTTTCGCAAAACCTTTAAACTTGCCTCACAAATTTTTTCAAGATCAAGCGAAGTAGCAACCCCAATCCCAAAATTAGTTAATCCGAAGACATCTCTTAACCTTGACTTAACAACCTCAACCTTTTCTGAATCTTCATAGCTAAATGGCAAAACAATTTTCAACCTTCCGTAACCACGCATCACCATATTTTGCTTGACGATATCCGAAAGCATAAAGGCGATGTTCGTCCTCAACTTCTTCTCAAAAATCTCTCTATTCTTTTGCTTCAATGCGACTTCATGATAATGACATATAACAACCGTCGAACCCATAAATAAAGCAACTTTGATTTTAAATCTAAAATAAATTAGCCCAACTAAGAATTAAAATCAAATAACAAAGTCTCGTGAAATATTTGACAAATTCAACCCCGTCCCGCGAGGTGACTGAACTTGACATTTGGATTTTATTTGCTTATATTTATATAGACATTTGTCTATATATCTATTTTTAATAACAAAGTCTAAGCACAATGGCTAAGGTAAAAATTTCAAAGGTTGCAAAAGCACTTGCGGATGAAACAAGATGTAAAATCTTTGAATTAATCGCCAAATCAAAGGAGATAAGTTGCAAGGAGATAACGGAAAAAGTTGGTTTGAAACAACCAACAATATCACACCATTTGAAAACTTTACAAGAAAGTGGAATAGTAAATGTGCGAAAAGAGGGACAATATCACTATTTCAGCGTAAATGAGCGAGCGCTTGAAGAATTTTCAAATTATATCACAAAATTTATAAGCAAAAGGTAAACTAAAATGCATATCAAAACAATTAAAACTCGTAGTGTCTACAGAGTTATTCCATCCATCGAAGTTTTCGACGGCGCCGGCGTAAGGTTAAGAAGATACATTGGCTCACCTTACTTGAACTATCTCGACCCTTTCCTTCTATTGGATGAATTTAAATCGGATGATCCTAATGACTATATAGCTGGTTTTCCACCCCATCCACACCGTGGGTTTCAAACACTTACATACATGATAAACGGAGAATTTGAACATAAAGATAGCACGGGAAGCACAGGAAAACTAACCTCCGGTGGACTGCAATGGATGAATGCTGGAAGCGGGGTTATACACTCAGAAATGCCCCTTATGAAGGAAGGTTTGCTATGGGGATATCAACTTTGGATTAATTTACCAGCGAAGGAAAAAATGAGCGACCCTTTCTACTACAACTTTAAAGCTATTGAACTGAACAAAGGTGATACGAAAATCAACCTTCTATCTGGAGCATTTGACGAAATAAAACAGAAAAGCTGGACTAGCTATCCAATTGTTTATCTTGATGTTAGGTTAACAAAAGGAAGCGACTTTAAATATGAAGTTTCAGAAACAATGAATGTTTTTTGCATTGTTTCCGAAGGTAAAATAAAATTTTCAGATGGAGCAGAGTTAAAACAGCATCAACTTGCCATTTTAACAAAGGGAAACTTGATTCAATTCGCAGCTCTTGAAGATTCGATTATTCTCATTGGATGCGGTGAACCTCTAAATGAACCGGTCGCTCGGTGGGGACCATTCGTTATGAATACAAAAGAAGAGATCATCCAAGCAATTGAAGATTATCAAAACGGTAAACTTGTAAAGAAAAAAGCAGTAGATATTTTCAATATTTAATTTAAAAACAAAAAGGAGCCAAAATTATGTTGACCAAATTATCAAACAAAACTTTCACCGATATATCCCTTGTTATAATACGGGTAATTCTCGGGGTTATCTTTATAGCGCATGGCTATCCCAAACTATTTGTCTTTGGAATTTCAGGTTTTTCAAGTTTTCTATCAGGGCTTGGTGTGCCTCTACCGGGATTGTTTGCTGTGATAGTAACCATCGCTGAATTCTTCGGAGGGATTGCTCTCATACTTGGTATTTTTTCAAGATGGGCTGCGCTTTTGCTTGCAATTGATATGATTGTTGCAACATTTCTTGTCAAAGTTAAAGTTGGACTCATAGCGCCAATGGATAAGCCAGGTGTTGGAGCTGAGCTTGATCTTGCACTCTTTGCATGCGCACTGGCGATACTCGCCTTTGGACCAGGTTCAATTTCCGTCGAATTAGGGCTTTTGAAAAAGGAAATTTCTTAAATAAAAATCAGGAGGATAAAATGGAAATAATCTGGTTAGTCGGTAGGATTTTATTTTCAGCTCTTTTTATAATGTCTGGTTTTGGGCATTTCAGAAATCGCAAAGAGATGATTCAATATGCTCAAATGATGAAAGCTCCCGCACCAGAGTTATTCGTTCCGTTGACTGGGATTATGATTATACTTGGTGGGTTAAGCGTCTTGTTTAACTTTTACTTAACTGTCGGAGCTATTTTGTTATTCCTTTTTCTTGTCCCAGTGGCATTTATAATGCACAAGTTTTGGGGAGTTCAAGACCCCGGACTTTCTGCAAATCAAATGGCTCACTTCTTTAAAAATCTTTCGCTTGCTGGAGCTTCACTTATTTTAATTTATCTTGATTACATCTCTAAACAATGAAACTAAAAAGCCCCGACGAAATGTCGGGGCTCTTTTTTAGATCAATTCAAAAATCCCTGCAGCACCCATTCCACCACCCACACACATCGTCACCATTCCATATTTTACATTTCTTCTTTTCATTTCATTCAAAATTGTAACTGTTAATTTTGTCCCTGTGCAACCGAGCGGATGTCCCAAAGCTATTGCGCCACCATTTACATTTACAATTTCCTCGTTTAGTCCAGCAAGTTTTATAACCGCAAGCGATTGAGCTGCAAATGCCTCATTAAGCTCGATTAATCCAATATCATCAAGTTTAAGTCCGGCTAATTTTAATGCTTTCGGTATCGCCTCGACAGGTCCGATACCCATTATCTCAGGCGCCACACCAGCGACGGCGTAAGAGACAAATCTTGCAATTGGTTTCAACCCAAGCTCATTGGCTTTTTTCTCAGACATGACAACCACCACAGCTGCACCGTCGCTCATTTGAGATGAATTTCCAGCTGTAACCGTTCCACCTTCTTTAAATGCCGGCTTTAGTTGAGCAAGTTTTTCAAGCGAGGTATCCGGTCGAGGACCTTCATCGGTGTCGAAGATTTTTTCCTCAACGACTTTTTCTCCCTTTCCATTAATATATTTACTTACAACTTTAAGTGGAACGATTTCATCTTTAAATTTTCCCTCTTGAATTGCCTTCAACGCTTTTTGATGACTTTTCAACGCAAATTCATCCTGCATTTCCCGTGTGATTTGATATTTTTCCGCAACTCTCTCAGCTGTCAATCCCATGCTGATGTAAACCTCTGGATAATTTTCTGCAAGATATGGATTTGCTGAAAACTTATTCCCCGTCATCGGAACCATGCTCATTGATTCAACCCCGCCAGCAATTATAATGTCAGCATATCCAAGTTTGATTCTCTCAGCTGCAAAGGCAATCGATTGAAGACCTGATGAACAGAATCTGTTAATCGTCATAGCTGGAACGCTAACTGGAAGGCCAGCCCTTAAACTCGCAATTCTTGCAACATTCAACCCTTGCTCACCTTCTGGAAATGCACAGCCAATTATGACATCGTCAATTTCATCTGGTTTTAAATTTGGAGTTCTTTTAACGGCTTCAGAAATTACCGTGGCAAGCATTTCATCAGGTCGAAAGTCTTTTAAGGTGCCTTTTTTTGCTCTGCCGACCGCTGTTCTTACTGCGGTTACTATTACTGCGTCTTGCATTTTATAAACCCTTTTATGTTTTTGAATTTACTAAGGTTAATTCCTTAATGGTTTTCCATATTTTAATATGTACTGCATTCGCTCTTGAGTCTTCTTCTCACCACACAAACTCAAGAAAGCTTCCCGCTCAAGATCGAGGATATGTTGTTCACTTACAATTTGAGGTGATGTGAAATCGCCACCTGACATTATATACGCTAACTTCTTTCCAATATGAGCTTCATACTCGGTTATATAATTTGCCTCCCGCATTAAATAAATACCAACGAGGAAATTCGCATAAAGCTGTTTACCAAGTGCCACAATTTCAGCTGGGAGCGGTGGTTTATAACCTTCTTCAACCATTGAGAGAGCGATCTTTTTAGCATCGTAAATTAAATAATCTTTATTCATAGAAATCGTATCATATTCTCGAAGATAACCAAGCTTTTTAGCTTCAAGCGCACTTGTTGAAACCTTTGCAAAGGCGATCGTCTCAAAAGCCTCACGTATAAACGGGGTTAAATCAATGTCATCTCGCTTGGGTGCTCTTTGAATCGCCCTCAAAAGCATTTCCTTAGTTCCGCCACCAGCTGGAATGACACCCGCACCAATTTCAACAAGACCAATATAACTTTCGGCATAAGCTCTGACCCTCGGAGCGTGCAATACAATTTCGCAACCTCCACCAAGCGTCATCCCATGTGGAGCAACTACAACAGGTTTAGGCGAATACTTTATCCTCATATTCATTTTCTGGAACATCCGCACCGCTCTGTCGATCTCATCCCATTCGCCATCTTGAGCGAGCATAAGTATCATCATAAGATTAGCACCAGCAGAAAAGTGTTGACCTTGATTCCCAATCACAAGAGCTTCGTAATTTTTCTCAAGTTCATCAAGAGAATAATTAGCCATCACAAGAATATCTTCTCCAATTGCGTTCATTTTCGTATGAAATTCAAGACAAAGAACGCCATCGCCAAGATCGATTAAACTTGCTCCCGCATTTTGCTTAATAATCTTAGACTTATTCTCCTTCAAAAGCGCAAGATTAATTATTTCCGGTTTTGTTTTCATCTCAACATAATCCTTCAAGCCAACAACATCGTAAAAGTAAATCTTACCATCCTTTTGCTCATAAAACTTTTTCTTCCCAGACTTGACCATATCTTTGACCCAATCTGCGACTTTGAACCCTTCCTTTTCAATCCTTTCGAGTGAACCTTCTACACCCATTAAATCCCACATCTCAAACGGACCCAATTCCCAATTGAAACCCCACTTCATAGCATTGTCAATATCGACTATCGTATCGCTTATCTCAGGAATTCTATTTGATGCATAAGCTAAAACTGCACCTGTTGTCTTCCAGAAAAATTCACCAGCTTTATCCTTCGCATTCATTAAAATTTGAATTTTATCCTTCAACCCTTCCGTCGCCTTTGCCATTTCAAGCGAGCCAAGTTTAACCTTCTGCCTCTCCCTATAATTCATAGTTGAAAAATCAAGTACAAGTATTTCGCTTTCTCCATCTTTTTTCACCCTCTTATAAAATCCTTGCCCAGTTTTTTCACCAAGCCATTTGTTTTCAAGCATCTTCTGAATCACATCGGGCACTTTGAAATACTCACGCATTTCATCATTTGGGACAGCATTGTAAAGATTATTTGCAACATGGACAAGTGTATCAAGTCCGACGATATCAAGAGTTCTAAAAGTTGCGCTCTTTGGTTTTCCACTCACAGGTCCCGTTAACTCATCAACTTCTTCAATTGTATAGCCATTTTGAAGCATATAATGTAAAACATACATAACAGCGAACACCCCAATTCGATTAGCTATAAAATTAGGGGTATCTTTACAATACACAATTCCTTTGCCAAGGACCTTTTCTCCAAATTCAGCTATGGTCTCAATGACCTCTTTTGATGTTTCAGGTGTCGGTATTATCTCAAGAAGCTTCATATACCTTGGTGGATTGAAAAAGTGCGTTCCAAGAAAATGCTTTCTAAAATCATCACTTAAACCTTCAGCAATCTCACTTATTCTGATTCCTGACGTGTTTGAACTAACAATTGTACCGGGTCTTCTAACAAGCTCAACTTTTTTAAATAGCTCCCTTTTGATATCAAGACGCTCCACAACAGCCTCAATTATCCAATCAACCTCGGAAAGCCAGTTAAGGTTGTCCTCAAAATTTCCAATTGTTATAAGTTTTTCAAGCTCTGGTATGAAAAAAGCGTTTGGTTTTAATTTTTTAACCCTCTCAAGCCCTTCACGAACTATACGGTTTCTAACCTCTGGACTTTCAAGTGTTAATTTTTTTGCTTTTTCTTCTTCGGTTAATTCTTTTGGAACAATGTCAAGCAGATACGATGGGATTCCGGCATTTGCCAGGTGCGCTGCTATTTGCGCCCCCATAACACCGGCGCCAAGAACTGCGACTTTTTTGATGGGTCTCATTTTTAGGTTACCCTTTTGTTTGATTTTATTTTGTGCGCTTAAATTTTTTACTCTTTGTAGAACGACTCAATTAAATCACGGTATCTCGATTCCACATTTCTCCGTTTAACTTTCAGAGTTGGTGTTAGATAATCATCATCTATTGTTAAAACTCCGTCAATTACAGCAAATTTCTTTATCGTTTCCCATTGAGCAAGGTGTTGATTTACATCGTCAACAATTTTCTGATAAAGCTCTTGAACCTTAGGATGGTTGACAAGCTCAGAATTATTCGAATAAGTTATGTTATTTTCTTGTGCAAATTGCTTTAACGCTTCAAAATTCGGAAATATCAAAGCTGAAGCAAACTTCCTGCCCTCACCTATGACAACTGCTTTATCAACATAAACACTTGCCGAGAGAAGGTTTTCAATTGCTTGGGGTGCGATAAATTTCCCTCCGCTTGTTTTTATCAAATCTTTCTTTCTATCTGTAATGAACAAAAACCCATCTTTATCAAGGTAACCAATATCACCAGTTTTAAACCAAGTGTGATAAAAAGCCTTTTGAGTTTCTACCTCATTCTTGTAATAACCTTTCATAACATTTGGACCATCAACGAGAATTTCTCCATCTTCTGCAATTTTAACAGCGACACCTGGTATTACTGGTCCAACTGAACCAATCCTATTTCTCTCAAGGCGATTAACTGATATAACAGGGGATGTTTCAGTTAAACCGTAGCCTTGTAAAACTGGGATTCCCGCAGCTGTGAAGATCCTCGCAAGGTCTGGTCTTAGCGCAGCTCCACCTGAAACTATGAATCTAAACCTTCCACCGAATCTCTGTCTTAATTTTTTATAAACAAGTATATCAGCGATTTTATGTTTAATTCTGTAAGAGATTGGGAATTTTTTCTCAGGATCATATTGCCTTGCTATGTCCATTGCCCAATTAAAAAGTTTTCGCTTCAACGGTGACATCTTTTGAACTTGCGCTAACATTCTTTCTTCAGCCTTTTCAAGAAATCTGGGAACGGTTGTCATAACTGTTGGCCTGACCTCAAGAAGATTATCTGCAAGCTTATCTATTGACTCAGCATACCAAATCTGAATGCCGATAGAAAGGTAGAGATAAATTATCATACGCTCAAAAATATGTGAAAGTGGAAGATAAGTTAGCGCAACCTCATCGGTCGCATTCCATGTGAAAAGAGAAGCGCAAGTTACAGCATTTGAAATAAGATTTGAATGCGTAAGCATAACCCCCTTTGGATCTCCGGTTGTTCCAGATGTGTAAATTATCGTTGCAAGATCATCAGGATTTACCTTCGATTTAAGCTGATCGTAAAGCTCTGGGTTTTCCTTATTAAGCTTTTCCCCCTTTGCCTCAAGCTGTTCAAGTGTCATAATATCATCGGAAACTTTCTCAAATGTGATCACCTTATCCGCTAAACCAACATTTCGAAGCGCCGGTAAAACTCGCTCATAAAGTTGTTTCGTTGAAATAAAAATTAATTTTGACTCCGAATTTTTGAGAATAAACTCCACTTGGGGCAAAGCTTGGGTTGTGTAAATCGGAACATCAATCGCACCAAGTGAAATAATCCCAAGATCTGTTAGCGTCCACTCTGGACGGCTTTCGGATAAAAGTGCAACTTTATCACCGTGTCCAATTCCAATTTGATAAAGTCCAAGCGCAATGTTTTTAACACGATTTAATGCCTCATCAGCTGAAATTGATTTCCATACCCCCTCAGATGACTTGTAGTTTAAAAGTTTGGGATTTCGGTAGGTTTTTACCCCAAACTCAAAAAGCTCGGCAAGATTTTGAAAGTTCTGCATACATCCTCCCCGAGTTTGTTTTTTGCTCCACTGTTAATTTTAAAAATTTTCCATATAAAAACAAAAAACTTTAACTGCCCACCAAAAACCGAAAGTGCACCCGACAAATTTAAAAACAGCATCAGAAAACCAAATGGGCAGGATAAGTAAATCGCACTCCAGCGCTTATCCACCGAAGTAATTTTTCAAATAATCAACTATTGAACGAAGTGTTGAAACAAACAAGTCAAATGCTTCTTTAAATAAAGAAATCACATCATCAAGGGTTATACCCGTCACATCAAGTATCCATTTAACAAGAGGAATTATGACACTTAAACCAATCATAATAAGACCAATGACCATCGCATTGAAGGCAACAAATGCAATCGCTGAAATTATAAACTTGCTTATCGACAACCCAAACCAAATTGCAAACGCTACCGCAAAAACTTTTATCCCAATCATGAGCCAATCCCGAGCAGAATTTACCGAGCTTGTAGTCTTCCCTGACCCAGCAAGCTTTAACGGAAATTCAAGCTTATAACCATTCTTAACTATAGTTTCGCCTGAGTCATCGACAAACTTAATTGATGGATAAATCCCATCCATCCCCCATAAGATATTTGCCCTATCTCCCGTTAAATCGTTCACGATCCTTAAATGTGGATAAGTTGCTAAATCATCCTTGACGAAAGACAACCTTAAAACTCCATATCCATTCCCGTATTCAAAACCAATTTTAAATTCCTTGCCTTGCTGTTCATAGATTGATTTAATGTTTTCATATTGATTTTTCACCTTCCAAGCGATCTCCTCCTCGCTCCCCTCAAGCATTAAGTCAACTTTCGGCTTCTCGGGTGAAGGGTTGGGATTAATTAAATCATCCAACTTACAAGCCTTAAAAAGCGGAAGGAGCGAAATAGTTGTGATGATGCGTATGAAATTTCTGCGGTCAAGTTTGACCCCACTTTGCATTTCTAAATACCTCGACTTTTATTTTAACCCTCGTTAATAATTAACAATGGATAGGATTAAAACAGTTTCAAATATTTTAATTATCACTTTTGTCAGCCTGTATTTTCCGTCCCCTTGTCAAAAACTTTAAGTCCATCAAACCGACAAATGTTATAATGCCAGCAACCACAAAAAATAAAACCGTTGAAATCAAATAAACGACAATCCAAAAGATAGCTCCGTAATTCATTTCTCAAAATTTATCTCTTTTGGTGGATTTGTTTTACCACTTAAAATAGAGCCAACCACCATTCCAATGCTAGCAAGTATAAAACTTAAAAAACCTGAAAGATTGACATCAAGAAGAAAATGTAAAGTCTCAGGTATGAAGTTTTTAAACAATGACAAAATCAAAAATACAAGGGGAAACACCGCTCCAGCTATAAGTGCAACATATGCGCCCGTTGAATTCGCCTTTTTCCAATATAACCCACCAGCGACACATCCAAAAGCCCCTGAAGTGTACATAGCACCTGTAACAGCGATGTACTGAAAAGCTGTGGTTGGTATCTCATAGAATAAACCAAAAAAGAGAAGATATAAACCAATTAAAACCGCAACCACCCTGGTCGCATTAATTGATCCCTTTTCACCAAGGTCTTTCTTAAAAAGCGGCTGAATTATATCCCTCGTTGCAACCGAACTCCATGCAAGCAAATATGCGCTATATGTTGACATAGAAGCAGCGAGCATCCCTGCAACTAAAAGCCCCAAGAATCCAGTAGGAACAACATGAGCAATTAATTTAGGCATCGCTATTTGAGAGTTAACACTAGGACCAAAAACTGAAAGTGCACATACACCCCAAAACATTGGAATCATATACCTTCCTGCAAGCGTGAGCCCAGTATATGTAAAAATTTTTCTTCCAACAATTTCATCTTCAGCTGAAAGCGACTTTGATGTCACTGGCTGCCATAATCCAGATGTTGTGACGCTAGCGATCAACATCCAGAGCAAAAATTTCCATCCAAATCTTGAATTCAAAACAGGATTTATACCTTCCTCCCCATAGTAATTCAAAACAGCGTGAGCCACATCAGATAAATTAACACTTTTTAAAATGAAAAAAGTCGTTATAAACATCCCAAACGAAAGCACAATAAATTGCATAAAGTCAGTTATGATTACCGAAAACATACCACCGAGAACTGTATAACTTATAACTATTATCAACATAACAGTCATAATGATGAACAAAACATCTCTGCTCACCCCAAACCCCATAACCTCACCAAGGAATAAACCATCAAACTTCAAAAACACACCCATATTTAGAACTCCACCCATAAAAAGAATTATAGCCCCCAATAATCGAACCCCCTTGCTATACCTCAACTCGTAAAATTCTGGAATCGTTATAACTTTTAATTTCCTCAATCTTGAGACAATAAACCCAGTTTTACCTATTATAAGAAATGCAACTGCACCTATCACGCCAAGAACGAAACTTGAAAAACCAGTTAAATAACCTATCTCACCAAGATACATAAATGTAACTATCCCTATCTCAGTTGCAATTAAAGTCGCCGAACCAAGCGCTACTCTAACCCTTCTTCCAGCGACAAAATACGCCTCCATATCCTCAACATACTTTTTCGCCCTTATGCCAATGAAAACTGAAAAGGCAAGATATAAAAACAATATTGCCCAATCGAACAGTGTAAAGTTCATTATTCACTCTATATTTTTTAAGGACTCATGCCTTTAATTTACAAATGCAAACACCACAAGCTCTTTAAATTTAGCAAGAAATGAAAAACTTAAAAAGTGTATTAATTTCTTCACAGTAATCAAACTTTTTATGCCTCGGCACAAAAACAATTGAAAATACATGAAACTTCTATGAATGTAAAGGAATTCATATTTTCAAATAGTAATTTGTAACCTTCATAGCCGAACCAACACAACAAAAAAGCAACGATTTCAATTTATATACCCTCATATCCCCAAGATATCATCGACCTTATTCACATTCAAAAGGAATCTATCTGGCTCACCGAATTTTTTTAAATCCCAATAGCTTATCTCCAACGCTTTTATACCTTCGCCTTTAAATATCAACTCCATAAGTGATAACTTATCCGACTTTATGTTTCTCTCAATTAAAGCAACCAATCTTTTTGAATAATACCCAGGTAATGGATAAACCCTATCACCACTTTTCAAATAAATAACATCATACCCCGTAAAATTAGCCATATAATTCAATAATTCGCCAGGAATCAAGGGCATATCTACAGGGATGAATACACAGCCTTCACTTTCCACTTCAATAAGCGTAGAATATATTCCAACCAAAGGACCTTTATTTTCAAACTTGTCTATTATCACCTTAAAGTCATGAGCAACTTCTGGCAAACTTTTAATGTCAAATCCCCTGTCAATAGATAAACATTTTTCATCAAAATTTTTAATCTTTTCACAAGCGATTTCAATCAATGTTTTATCGCCAAACTTGAAAAATCTTTTATCACTTCCAAATCTCTCCGATCTTCCTCCAGCTAAAACTGCACCAGTAGTTTTCACCATCATTTAAAGTCTATGAATTTTTACTTTCTCACCCTGTTTTATTAATTCTACTCCTTGCGGAGCAAGGATCAAGCAATCCGCCACAGCAAAAGAAGAAAGCATATGTGATTCCTGATTTGGTAATGGTATAACAAAATCCCCCTCAATCTTGCCCCTTAAAAAGTATAATCTATCGCCCTTTTTCTTTATATCCCGAGATAAGATTTTTTCTTCCTCTTTCAGTAAAACATCTTTATAACCCATCATTTTCTTTATAGTTGGTAAGACATATTCATAAAAACAGGTCAAAACAGCTGCTGGATTTCCAGGAATGCCAAAGATGTATTTCCTACCTTTCTTCCCGAAGAATAAAGGCTTTCCTGGTTTTTGTCTCACCTTATAAAAAATTCTTTTTACGCCTTCCCCTTGAACCAAAATCTTAACCATATCATAATCACCCATAGATATTCCCCCTGTGAAAATAATTATATCAGAGCTTTTATAAGCCCTCTTGAACGCATTTTTCACATCTTTGAAATTATCTTTTACACGCTCTATCTTCGGTTTTATCCCGATTTTGGTCAAAGCAGTATAAAGTGAAGTTGAGTTCGCATCGTAAACCTGACCATATTTTAATTTTCTCCCTGGTTCTACAATCTCGGAACCCGTCACTATAACAAAGACATCTGGTTTTTTATATACCTTGACATATTTTATTCCCATTATGCTTAAAAAGCCAGCAACCTGTGGTGTTATTTCCACCCCAGCCTCAAGAACTTTTTCACCTTTCTTTATCTCTTCACCATGAAATCTTATGTTCTTCCACTTTTTCGGTTTTTCATTTAAGATTATGTAATTATCCTTAGTTTCAACCCGTTCAACCTCCACAACCGCATCCGCTCCATCTGGTATTGGTGAACCTGTAAATACTTTTATAGCTCCTCCCTTAGAAATACTAAACCTTTTTGATTTGCCCGCTCTTACCTCACCCAGCACCTCAAGCTTTGCCGGAAGCTCTGAGATTTCATCTGTATTTATCGCATATCCATCAACCGCTGAATTTGTGAAAGGCGGTAGATCTATCGGAGAATATACATTCTCTGAAAGAATACACCCAAGGGATTCCTTAACCGGAACCTTGACGCTTTTATTTAGCTTTACACTTTCAAGCAAAAGTCTTTGTGCTTCTTCAAAAGTTATGTAGATGTTATTCCTTTCCATAGCAACCTTACTCCTATTATTGCAATTATAAATATGAGAATTTTTTCAAGTAATTTTGAACTCAATTTTGATGAACCAAGGTAAGAGCCACAAAAACCACCCAAAGCAACAACAAAACCAAGCGAAATAGAAAGGAGAAAATCAACTCTTCCGACAATAGCATTTTTAACAAATCCAACACCGGAGTTTAAAAATATAAAAAGGGTCGTTATACTTGCTATCTCCTTTACTGGAAAACCCGCAAAAAATAAAATAGGGGAAAGAAAAATTCCTCCACCTATTCCACAAAGACCGGTTAAAAAACCTAAAATGAAACTTATAACAGGAAGAAAGGAATGATTTAACCTAAAGTTAATCCTTGGAATATAATTTTTCAAAAATGTCACCAAAGATGAAGTTATAAGAAGAACCCCAAGAACGATGAAAAATACATTCTCTTTTAAGGCGATCTCCGTTCCCCAAATTACCCCAAGGATTCCTAAAAAATAGATAAGCACAATAAGTTTAAACTTCCTCTTATCAAAATGTTTTTTAAAATTCAAAAAACCTATTGAAGCTACAACGATGTTAAGAAATTGAGCGGTTGAAGGTATATAACGAACGTCGGTATTTAATAATGCGAGTATCCCAACATATGCACTTCCACCAGCAAGCCCAACCATTGAATAAACAAGTGCAGTTAGGAAAAAAAGAAAAATAGCTAAAACCATAATTCAAACTTTACTATTTCTCTTTATGTGGTACAAACTTAATAACCTTAAAGATATGACATCAATCAATGACCGTGTTCTTCCACCCATCTTGTTTTTCCATCAGATAAAATTTCCCTTTTCCATATCGGAACTCTTCTCTTCACCTCATCAATCACATATTGAATTGCTGAAAATCCTTCTTTTCTATGAGCCGACAAAACCGCAACAAGCAAAGCGACTTCCCCAACCTTTACCTCACCGATTCTGTGTTTTATTATAACCTTCTCCACTCCAAACCTCTCAATCGCTTCTTTTTCTATCTTTTCAAACTCTTTCTCTGCCATCTCAATATACGATTCATAAATTATTTTTTCAACCACCGCATCATCAATCTTATCAGCTCTTACCCGCCCCTCAAAGATCACCACAGAACCACATTTAGGAAAACCATCAGTGAATACATCCAATGTAGAGTTTATATCTATTCTTTCAAAGGTTATATATTTCAAATTCTCCGCCATATTGATTATCCTCCTGCTATTGGTGATAGTAAAGCAATTTCATGATCAACAGCTTCAAAATTGATTTCCTTAAGTCTGCTGAAAACTAAAAATTCCATCTTAAGCTCCAAGCCTTGTCGTGGGGAAAACCAAATTTTAAAACTTCACTTGAACCATGAACATCAATTCATCATTTTTAACATTGATTGGCTTCTCAGTTTTTAACACATAATTCAACCTAAAAACGACATAATTAAGCACTTTTGAATAAAGTCCAAGTGTTAACCACTCAGATTTACCCTCAACATTGGTATTGTTATCCCACAACTCATATTTTACAACTGGTTCAAGATAGTCAAAGAACTTATAACTAAGCTGTAAATAATAACCTTGCTTTTTAACATTGTCATCTCTGCCACCTATAAATTCACTTCGCAAATGCAAATTTTTATTTACGAGAAATGCATCCAAACCAAGAGTGTATCTTTTCTTATCTCTTACATTCAATCTATCGTTCGAACCAGCAAGAAAACCAGCGTTCAAACTTAAAGCGTTATTTTTGTCAATTTCAAAATTATAGCTTGCAAATCCAGTTATATCTTTCTTCGCCCCAGAGTCGTCAAGATTTCTTGTGTAATCAATCGTTTCATAAATTGTCCCCAAATTTTTATAAACAACCTCTCCATTCCAGAGTCCTAAAGCTAAGCGTAAGTTCTTTAAGCCTGTATAAGAAATTTCAAGCCCACGATCTCTGTCAGCAACAAGCGCTGAAACAACTTGAGATCGATAAATAGTTTTCCTCTCAGAAGAACCTTCCTTTCTTTCAATTGACCAGTAATATTTAAATTGCCCGAACTTTACCTCAAGTCCTTTAACACCAGGTATCGGGTCTATAAGCTCAATACAATAATCTTTTAAAAACTTATTAAAGCTCATCTCCTTAACACCGAATTGAACTTCCCATTTAACATTCTCACTTAGGGCTCCGCTAAACTTAAGGTTAATCACTCCGGGTGTAAATGTTTCTTTGGTTTTATTTTCTTCAAATACAGCTTGATACATATACTGTAAGTAACCACTTGTTTTAACCTGAGAAAATATGAAGTGAGATAAAGTTAATAAAGCAAACAGGACGAAAAGGGATGATTTTATGTGTTTCATAGTTTAATTTTTTTGTTTTTTAAGTTGAAGTTTTAGCAAACACTCCAACCTTTGAAACTCATTCCCTCACTTTTCCCATCGGGATAAAAATTAAAATCAATGCAACAAGTGGAAAAACCAAAAGCCCTATGAACGGATTCTCTGAAATATGCGGAAGATTTACATTCAAAAGATATAAACCGGCAAGCAAAACTCCCATGATTGATTCTCCAGCCACAAGCCCTGAAGCAAGCAATATGCCCCGATTTTCTATCTTAACGAATTCAGATTCAGTATGAGCTTTTCGCCTCGCTATTAAATCAGCAATGTACTTTATCAAGCCACCAACAAATATAGCAGATGTCGTCTCAAAAGGAAGATACATTCCAACTGCGATGAGAGTTGGCGATGGCGTTTTAAGTAAGATTAACGCAAAAGCGAGAACACCGCCAAAAATTATCAACGGCCATGCAATCTCCCCACTAACAATCCCTTTTGACATCACACTCATCAATCCCGCTTGTGGCGCTGGAAGATATTTACCACCGATCCCTCCCTCCGTTCCCTTATGAAGTATAGCCATCGGAAAAACGAGAACAAGCGCAGTGAATATAACCCCTATTATTTCAGCGATCTGCATTTTCCTTGGCGTCCCACCGAGCAACTGACCAACCTTCAAATCTTGAAGCATATCTCCAGCAATGCCAAGTGCTGAACATACAACCGCTGCAACGCCAAGAACAACCCCAACTCCAGCGGTTCCCTTCACTCCTAAAGCAACCATTAAAACCGCCGATATAACGAGAGATGAAAGCGTAAGTCCAGAGATCGGATTATTTGAACCACCCATAACCCCAACAAGATAACCCGCAACAGCTGAAAACAAAAAACCCGTTAAGCTCATAACTATGCCCGCAACCACAGCGCTAAGTAAATTTTTCGTGAAATAAAAGTAAATCAAGACAACTGGAATTATAAGCAAAACAATAGCCCCAATTACAGACGTAATCGGCAAATCATCTTCAAGCCTTGAATATGCAAATTTATTTATCTTGATTTGAGATGCATCTTTTATGCCTTTGGCTATGCCTTGAATAAGCTGTTTCCTCATCCCCCAAAGAGTATGAAAAGCTCCAACTATCATAGCACCAACCGCAATTGGTCTAACTTGATAATACCATACAGCATTCGTCAAAGACTCCCAATCGGCTCCATTTTTAATTAAGTCGCCAACCCCAACATTGAAAAATATAGCAAGAGGAATAAAAAGCCACCATCCAAGAACACCACCTGAGAACGCAACTGCGGATAACCTCGGACCAATTATATACCCAACACCAATTAAAGCGGGCGAAGCGACAGGCGTTGAGAGAAATACCCCACCTGTATATGTTTGAGCATTCCCAACGGGATTTGAACCGCTTAAAAGTTGAATTTTATAGCGCCCAAACTCAACAAATCCACTTATTGTCTCTTCAAATAATTTCATTCCACGATTATTTTTAAAAAACTCAATCAAAGCAGAAACTCCCATCATGCTGAAAACATACTTCGCCCCTGTTTCTCCTTTCTGACCTGCCTTCACCATCTCAGCACATGCAACGCTTTCTGGATATGGAAGATCCGGATCATTTACAAGTGGTTTTCTCAAAACAATTATGAACAAAACCCCAAGCACTCCACCAACAAGCATTATCACTGTGCTTTCCCAATAGTTAAAATCATTCCAAACGCCTGATATAACAAAAGCAGGTATAGTAAAAATTGCCCCCGCTGCAAGCGCCTCACCCACAGATGCAGTTGTTCTGGTTATATTCTCTTCAAGAATTGAACCACGCAAAATTCTCATCACTGCCATCGCAACAACAGCAGCTGGAAAAGTTGCTGAAATCGTCATCCCTGCTTTTAAACCAATGTATGTATTTGCTGCACCAAGAATCGCAGCCATTATCACACCTAAAAAAATCGATCTCAAAGTCAACTCTGGCAAATTCGTTTCAGCTGGAACATACGGCTTGAACTCGGTCTTCCCTTGCATTCCTCAATCCTATTTTTGTTTCACATTGATTAAAAAGATATGGCGATGTAGCAACTGTGAAAACAGCAAATAAAAACCCAGCTATCAAATCGATGACATAGTGATACCTAAGATAAACAGTTGAAAAAATTAACAAAATGCCCGTCGGGATCAAAAAATACTTCGTTCTTGAGTTCAAAACGACAGAAAGATACATAATGATGAGTGTAAGCTGTGCGTGACCGCTCGGGAAAGCATCCCTTTGAGCATAATCAACTGGATTTGGAACGCCGGGCGGAATCGATTCCCCAGTGTTAATTATCCAGCGAAGCGCCTTAGTTAAGAATAGCCCTGGGAGTTCTTCATCAAGCCTCGAAAAATCATGAAGCGTAAACCTTGGACCAATCGCTGGAACAAGTAAATAACCGATATATGAAAGGTAAAACCCATAAACGACCGTCCCCATCACATAGCGATACCCCTTGATATCACCTCTTCGATAAAAATCATAGGCAAGTATTATCGGGAGAAAGTAAAATGTTGAATAGACAATTTGCAAAATCTCCGTCAAAATTGGATTGGAAATTTTATCTAAAACATAAGTTGGATGAGCGCCAAAGAGCATGTAATCGATTTTTATCAAGATCCAATCATAGTCGGGCAAATTAAGAAGATTGATGAAAAAGTAAATTTCTTTAAATGTTAAAAGGATGAGCGGAACAAGATACCACTCCCTGATAAATCTTTTAGCAGAAAAAAAATCAGGATTTCCAGAACTTTCCCACTTCACAGCCACATATATGATGAAAGAAGTAACTAAAAGGTTAAACAAAACAATCAACCACAAAATTTTTATTTGATGGGAAAAGAGCACCGCAATAAAAACTAAAAAAAGATAAAAAACTATGTTTACAATGTCCCCAAGGTGCAGATTGCGTAAATTTGTAAGGTAATTCATCTACCGCCTTCTTTGTTTTTTTCTTCCAAAATCTCATAAAGCATATTTGAAAGCTCGATAAACTCCTCAACGCTTAACTGCTCAGGCCTAAGGCTCAAATCAAAATTTAATCTCGAAAGCGTCTCCTCATCAAACAACTCTGCAAGTGTATTTTTCAAAATTTTTCGTCTTTTGTTGAAAGCGGTCTTAACGATTTTCTTAAAAAAAGCATCATCAATTATTTTTTCGGAAAGCTCACCTTTCTCAAAATCAAGTCGTATTACAGCCGATGAAACTTTGGGCTTTGGATAAAAAACATTCCGCGAAACCCTGAATAAAATCTCCGGCTTTGAATACGCCTGACACAGTACTGAAAGTATGCTATAATCCTTGACACCCGGATTTGAGACAATTCTCATCGCAACCTCAAGCTGAACCATGATCGTTAAATCTTTTATCAAATTTCGATTCTCTATCGCTTTAAAGATGATTGAACTTGTGATGCTATACGGTATGTTCCCAATCAATCTTACCTTCCCAAATCCCTCGAACATTTTTAAATCAAGTTTGAGAAAATCCTGATGAATAATCTCTATCCTATCTTCACGAACAAGCTCCTCGGCACCAAACCTCACTTTTAAAAAATCAACAGCTCTCTTATCAACTTCAACTGCAAAAACTTTTTTAACCCTCCCAACGAATTGTTCGGTTAAAAACCCCTCACCAGCCCCGATTTCAACTATCACATCATCGGGTTGGGGATTGACCGCCTCAGCAATTTTCCTCGCTATATTTTTATCGCTCAAAAAGTGCTGACCGAGATATTTTACAGGTCTTAGCATTTCTATCTTTACTTGCCAAGTTTTTCTTCGAGCTTCTTTATCTCCATCTCATATTTTTCCCTTTCAAATGGGCGCTGTTCAATCAACTTTTTATAAACTTTTATCGCCTCATCGTAAGCACCCTGCTTCACAAGTATTTCAGCAAGCGTTGGGGTAACAATCGATATATCTTCATAACTCAAATCTTCCTCTTTAAACTCAACAACAGGTTCCTTCGCAGGTCTGTCCTCAGTGCCTCGCTTACTTATTCCTATCTCAATCCGCTTTATCAATTCGTCAAGGTAAGAGGCTTGAGTTTCCACTTCCACCTCATACGATTTTTCTTCGCCGAACTCGACATCGGGCATTTCGAAAATCTCATCAAACATTTCATCGCCCACTTTTTCACTAACCGAATAGGCTTCGGACTTAGCTATTTGAACCTCGGGAATTTCAACATCGGGAAGCTTATCCTTGTTAATTTCAACTTCTTCCTCAGATACTTTCGACTTTATCACTCCCTTGAGCGTCTCCTCCCGTTTTTGCTTCAATGAAATTTGGGAAATCAAATCAATCACAAATTTTGAGTCAGGCAAAATTTCAACAACACGATTTAATTCAACAAGGGCTTTGGAATAAGCCTTGAGCTCTATGTAGCATTTTGCCATTAAAAGATGAGCTGTTGAATAATCCGGATATTTTTGTATGGCTTTATTGCACAATGTTATCGCCTTTTCAACATCTCCCGCTTCAAGATAAAGGGATGCTAAACGAACAAGCAAAGGAGAATCGGGATTTTTCTCAATAAGTTCTTCATACTTTCTTATCTCGCTTTTAACTTTGCTGATTCGCATCGACGCAAACCCGTTTTATTTGTTTTAGTTATTCAACAACGCAAGAACCAAATGTAAACGAGTAAAGTGAAAATTTATCAGAGTTCGTGTAAAGCTTTAAGGTGTAAACCCCATACCTTCGCCCCGATATGAGATTATACATTCTGCCTTTATTTACCCTGACAACACTTCTACCTTCATCATCGTAAAAGATATCCTCGCCCTTCATATCTTCAGGCACTGGTTTGTCATCAAGTGTTACAACGACATCATAAATATATCCATCGGAATTAAAGACAGCATTAACTTCTGTTCCCCTGAATTTAAATGCGACATAGTCGCTGAACTTTTCCCCATTTTTTGTATGCACAAGTTTCCATGCTTCAACCTTAAACCAACCGTTAAGCGTCAGTTGAGCCTCTTTATATTCGTTTTTATCCTTGTAATATTCCTCACTATCAGGATTCACACGCTGTGTAAAATAACCACGGAGATAACCCGCATACATCTCCGGCGTCCTCGGATAACAAACAGCGCCGGGTTTATCTTCCTCACGAAGATATTCAATTATTTCAGGAAATTTCAAATTCGGATCTATTTGCTTTAAAAGTTCTTGTATTTTCGCCTCCGTTCGCCCATAAGCCCCCTCGCCAACATGGTCATATCTTATAACTCCATCCTTATCAATCAAAAATTTTCTTGGCCAGAATTGATTTTTAAATATATTCCATATCTCATACTTGCTATCAACGACGACGGGATATTCTATGCCAAGCTCTTTAACGGCGTTTTCAACATTTTTAAATTCCGCTGAAAAATCAAACTCCGGAGTATGAACCCCGATTATCACAAGACCTTTATCGGCGTATCTTCTATGCCATTCTTTCAAATATGGCAAAGTTCTTAAACAATTGACACATGTATATTCGAAAAAATCTATAAGAACGACCTTTCCCTTAAGCTCGCTCAATTTCAACGGTTTTGAATTTATCCATCCAATGCCTCCTTCAAGCTCTGGGGCTTTTCTACCCATCCAATTAAAAAACGAAATTTGTAAAAACATAATCGCAAGAAAAATTTTATTCATTTTTGTTCGACAACTTTTGTTTAAAATAAAAAGTTTTGTGAAAATTGTCAAAGTTTGGTGGGACATCTTATACTTGACATTTTTCAATTTTTATTTTAAAATTTTAATTGTATTAGAAACAAAGCGGTGTTTGAAAAGTGCCGGACAAGATCTTAATTGCCGAAGATGAACCCGCAACTCGTTTTATATTTGCAACCATCCTAAAAGACAGGGGATATGATGTGGTAACATGTGAAAATGGGCGAGAATGTATTGGGATCATGAAAAATGAAAAACCTGACACGATAATTCTTGACATACAGATGCCGGATATGGATGGTTTTGAAGTTTTAAAGGTTTTAAAATCAAATCCCGAAACAAACGATATTCCTGTTATAATCGTCTCCGGAAATGCAGAGCCCCAAAACATTAAAAGAGCCTTTGACTTAGGAGCAACGGAATTTATAGCAAAACCAGCAAACATCGAAGAACTTTTAATCAGGGTTTCAAATGTTTTAAAAATTAAAAAAACAAACGACGAACTTAAAAAACTTCGCTCGGAATTTACATATCTTCTGATTCAAGATCTGAAAAATACGATCTCGGTCATCAAAGGTAGCTTTGAACTTGCGCTTAAAAATAAGCTTAACGAACTCTCTGGTGACCAGAAGCTTATCCTCGAGATAGCTGAAACAGCGATCAACAAACACATAAAACTTTTGAACGAATATCTCGAGCTATCAAGACTTGAATTCAACATTGATAAAATCTCAAGGGAACAAACCGAACTTGATAAAATCATAACCGATGTTTTGGAAAAATTTAAATCCAACCTCAATTTGACTTTCCAAGCATTTGCTGATGAACCATCGTTTCAAATATATGCTGATAAAAAGAAAATAACCCGTGTAATTGAGCTTATACTCGACGCCATTTCAAACGCCGGCGGCAAAGATGTCGAAATTTTATTAACACAGGATAGTTCGAACTGTTTGATAAAAATAGTTGATAAAACTCAAACAATTGACATTGAATTTATTTATTTGACAGGTATAAACAAGCAGTGCTTCAAAAGCTGCCACGCTACAACGACCTTGGGCTTACGATAAGCAGAATAATAGTCGAAGCACATGGCGGAAAAATCTGGGCTGAACCCGAGAAAGGAACAGCGTTCTTCATTCAAATCCCAAAGGTTAAAATTTAATCAGATAAAATTTTAAACTTGGGGTGAACCTGAAAGCAGGCGCTGGAAGATGATAATAATTTAACACATTAAAGATTTGCTTTAGAATCCAAACATTCACTGGAATTTTCGTCAAATCATAATCGATCGACAAAAATATCTCCCTCTCCCCGCCACCATTCCAATTGATACTTTTCACGCTGTAGCCAACGGCAAGATCAAAAAAATCAAACAGCCAGAATTTTAAAAACTTCATATTTAAAATTTTAGAAACATCGAAGCTAAGCCAAAAATATAAACTTTCATAGTCATCAACTATAAATCTATGCGCACCAGATTTAAATTTTTCAGATGGAAACATGCTTATTTTAAAATTAACGATCTTTAAAAAATTATATCTTTCCCTTACATAGGGAAGGAAAGCCCCAATTATATTTGAAACTTCATCACTTATGCTAAACCCCAACGACGGTCTGAAACCATCTTCCACTTCAACATAAGTTTGAAAAAGCAAGCTTCCAACCCCACTCCATATAAAAGCCGAGCTCTTCTTAACCCCAGCCCACTGCAGAGATCTACCCAGCAGATCAGATATCAAAAAAGAAAAATAAGCATGCCCAAATTTATCTGCGCTCAAAACTTGGTTGAAATCATCTCTAAAATGAAATTTCGTCAATTCACCCTTCCACCATGAACTATATTGCTGAAGATGTGCAGCTGTAAAAACCCCCACCGCTGTTCCCAAAACAAGACCAAGACGATATGGATTAACCTTTGAAGAATCGTTCATCCCAGAAAAAGAAACATTAAAAGCAAAAATACAAATTAACAACCCCATGAGCCAATTCATGCATCGGGGAATTCGCCTCGTTAAAAATTTTTCATCCCTTGCCGTCAAATCTTTTACGCTTTGAGATTCCGAATAGATATTTCAAACGCCTTAATAGTTTTTTCTATATCATCGTCCGTATGAGCTGATGACAAAAACATCGCTTCAAATTGCGATGGTGGAAGATAAACCCCGTTCTCAAGCATCGAATTGAAAAACATCGCAAATTTTTTCACATCTGACCTCAAAGCCGACTCGTAATCATAAACCTCATAATCGTTGAAAAACACAGTTAACATTGAGCCAATCTGATTTACCTGAACTTTAACACCATTTTTATCAGCGATATCTTTGAAATTTTCAGCGAGAGTCCTCGCTTTGTGCTCAAGTTGCTTGTAAAGAGTTTTTCTTTTTTCATATAAAATTTTCAATGTTGTATACCCAGCTGTCATCGCAATTGGATTTCCCGAAAGCGTCCCAGCTTGATATACAGGTCCAGATGGCGCTACAAGTTCCATAATTTCTTTCTTGCCACCGTAAGCTCCAACGGGAAAACCACCGCCTATTATCTTTCCAAGCGTTGTGAGATCAGCTTCAACACCGAAATACTCCTGAGCTCCACCAGGGGCAAGCCTAAAACCCGTTATCACCTCATCAAATATCAAAACAATTTTTTCTCTATCACATATTTCACGAAGTTTTTTCAAAAAATCATTTCTGGGCAAAACCACACCCATGTTTCCTGCAACAGGTTCAACTATTATACAAGCGATTTCACCTTTATTTTCATCTATTAACTTCTGAACAGATTCGATATCGTTATACTTTGCGTTTAAAGTAAGCGAAGCAATTTCATCTGGGACG
This sequence comes from Candidatus Kryptonium thompsonii, assembly GCA_001442925.1. Taxonomy (GTDB): domain Bacteria; phylum Bacteroidota; class Ignavibacteria; order Kryptoniales; family Kryptoniaceae; genus Kryptonium; species Kryptonium thompsonii. The sequence goes on along the minus strand of LDXX01000006.1, from coordinate 39,921 downwards.
CCTGGACTGCTTGGAATTCCAAGCGTCGTAGCTCCTGAACCCGCTTTAACAAGAAAGCTGTCTGCATGACCATGATAACAACCTTCAAATTTTATAATTTTCTTCCTCCCCGTATAAGCTCTTGCAAGCCTAATTGCGCTCATCGTTGCCTCCGTGCCAGAGTTGACCATTCGAACAAGCTCCACCGATGGCATCATTTTGTTTATCAATTCAGCCATTTTAACCTCAATCTCTGTCGGCGCCCCATAACTTGTCCCATTCTTAAGAACATTTTTAACTGCGGAAATAACTTCGGGATTTGAATGCCCAAGTATCAAAGGTCCCCAAGACATCACATAATCGATGAACTTGTTCCCATCCACATCCCATATTTTTGAACCAGATGCTTTGGCGATAAAAAGCGGAAGTGAATTAACGGATTTGAAAGCTCTAACTGGGGAATTTACACCGCCGGGAATTAACTCTTGAGCTTTGATGTAAAGCTTTTTGCTTTTGTTCCTTTTCACTTGACCTTTAAAATTTGTTTTTAGATTCAAGATATGTCCGCAAAAATTCGGCAAACTTTTGAAGAGCCTTCGACCTGTGGCTTATTCTATTTTTCAAATCCTTCGGCATCTCCGCATAAGTTAACTCATATCCATCGGGAACAAACAACGGATCATACCCAAAGCCACCCATACCGCGGGGTTCGAAGATAACCTTTCCCTTTGTTGCTCCTTCAAAAACTTTTTCAATATTTCCATCGACATAAGCAAGCGCACATCTAAAAGTCGCTGTTCTTTTCTCGATTGGAACCCCCTCAAGCAACTTCAAAAGTTTTCTATTGTTTCCCTCGTCCGTTGCATTTTCACCGGCATATCTTGCCGAATATATTCCAGGTTCACCATTTAGAAAATCAACTTCAATCCCGCTATCATCCGCGATTGAACAAAGTCCCGTAAATTCGTAAACTGTTTTAGCTTTCTTCAAGGCGTTTTCAACAAATGTCTTTCCGTCTTCCTCTATCTCCGGGACCGCCGGAAAATTATCCAAATCTAAAATTTCAATTTGGGAGTATAAATCCCCATCAAGGTAAATTTTCAAAATTTGTCTTATCTCATCAACCTTGTGTCTGTTTCTCGTTGCAAGGACTATTTTCATTAACATTTTCTGGATTTATTTTAACGCGCGGGAAAAATTTAAAGTAAAGATTTATCAAGCTCCCAATGGCAGCGAGAAGATTAAGCGTAAAAAAGACAAAATTTCCAATGGCATAAATTGTAAGAGATAAACTTCCAATGAAATAAATTAAAAGAAAGTATAAATTCACATTTGTATAACCGCGCTTAACTGATTCATATGTTTGGGGTATCCAGCATGCTACAATTGCTATCAGCCCAATTAAACCAAGTGCCTCTTTCATCTATTCCGGTGTGTTTAATTTTTAAATGTTTAAAAGTTCCTCAAGTGCTTGATTTACTTTTTTAATTCCGACAATTTCAATCTCAGCGTCAACTTTTAAACCACGCATGTTATTTTTGGGAATGATAATTTTTTTAAAACCAAGCTTTGCAGACTCCTGAACCCGCCTCTCTATTTGTGTGACCGATCTAACCTCGCCACTAAGTCCAACTTCTCCAACCACAACTGATTGTGAATCCACAGGTATATCCTTTAAACTCGAAACAATTGAAGTGACAACACCAAGGTCAATAGCTGGCTCATCAATCCTTAAACCTCCGACAATTTTTATGAAAACATCATATCCGCTTAATCTTATACCAACTTTCTTTTCAAGCACAGCAAGAAGAACCGAAAGCCTGTGATAGTCAAATCCAATTGCTGTCCTCTGCGGTGTCCCATAAGTTGCTGGTGTGACAAGCGCCTGGACCTCAACCAAAAGCGGTCTCGTTCCTTCAATACACGCAACAACAGAAGAACCTGATACGCCAAATGTTCTCTCCGAAAGAAATATCTCAGATGGATTTTTAACCTCTTTTAAGCCTTCAGTTGTCATCTCAAAAATTCCTATCTCATTCGTTGAGCCAAACCTATTTTTCACCGCTCTCAAGATCCTATACGATTGATGCCTTTCCCCTTCAAATTGCAAAACAGTATCAACCATGTGTTCCAAAACTTTCGGACCAGCTATCAATCCATCCTTTGTCACATGCCCGACCAAAAGAATAGATTTACCTGTATTTTTCGCAATCTGCATAAGAAGAGAAGCACATTCACGAACTTGACTGACGCTTCCAGGGGAACTCTCAAGCTCAGGTCTATACATCGTTTGGATTGAATCAATAATAATTATGTCGGGATTGGTTTCCTCAATAACATTTATAATCAAGTTTAAATTTGTCTCGGCAAGAACAAGGAAGTTTCTCGATTGAAAAGACTTTGGGAAATTTAATCTTTCGGTTCTAAGTTTAAGTTGTTTTATTGATTCCTCCCCCGTGACATAAAGAATTTTTTTACCTTTCAAACCCGGAACAATTTGCGTCATCAATGTTGATTTTCCAACACCCGGATCCCCAGCCACTAAAACCACCGACCCCGGAACAATTCCGCCACCAAGGACACGATCGAGCTCATTTATTCCGGTCTTTATTCGTTCATCCTCCTTAAGCTCAACCTTATCGATATCAACAGCTATAGCTGGCTGTTTCAAAAGTGAAATTTGCTCCTGAAGCTTATCCTCAGGCATTACTATTTCCTCAACCATCGTATTCCACTCATTGCATTCGGGACATCTCCCCATCCATTTGAGCGAAATGTACCCACAATTCTGACAGATAAATTGCGTTTTCTGCTTAGCCATTCTCTTGGATTTTAATTAAATTTTAAAGAGCCAAATAAATATAATTCCGCTACCGAAATAAAGCAAGTAATTTTCAAGCCCCGCTCATTTTCCCTTACTTTTTATTGAAAATTTCATCAAATAAAGTTACCTTTTTGAAAAAAGTGCAAAAATTGCTTCACTTTTATTACAAAAATAACGAGCTTTACTGCGAAGGAACCCCAGTTAGAAAAATTGCAGAAGAATTCGGAACCCCGATATACATCTACAGCAAGGCTCAAATAATCGAAAATTTCAAATCTCTTCAAAATTCTCTACCCAATGCAAAAATCCTATACGCTCTCAAAGCAAATTCAAATCCAGCAATACTTAAAATTTTAAATCAACTTGGAGCTGGGGCTGATACTGTTTCAGCCGGAGAAATTTATATCGCTTTAAATTCTGGATTTAAACCCGAAAAGATATCATTTGCGGGGGTTGGAAAGTATGACGATGAAATAAAATTTGCAATCAAAAACGAAATTTTCTCAATCAACATCGAATCTCCGCAAGAACTCCTTGTGGTCAACGAAATCGCTAAAAACTTGAATAAAACTGCCAAAATTTTAATCCGCATAAACCCCGATATTGACGCTAAAACCCATCCTTATATTTCAACTGGAATAAAAACAAGCAAATTTGGCATTGACCCAACCGAAGCAATTGATGTCTTTAAAAAATCCTTAAACTTATCACACATTGAACTTCTTGGGATACACACTCATATTGGCTCGCAAATCGTTGATGTTGAACCGTTCGTTGAAACTGCGAAATTTATCTTACAATACATTGAAAAGCTCGAAAAAAATGGAATCAAAATCTCACACATTGACTTTGGGGGTGGATTGGGGGTGAAGTATAAAAATGTAATAGTTAACGAGAACCTGCCATTCGAAGAAAACGATGATAAGGAATTAAAACCTGAAGTTTTCGCTAATGAAGTTTTACCAATACTTGAAAAAACTGGATGTGAACTCACCTTTGAACCCGGAAGATTTATAATTGCAAACGCCGGAATAATCGTTGGTAAAGTTATCTACACCAAAAAAACTGGCGCGAAAAATTTCATAATCACAGACATTTCAATGACTGAACTTATAAGACCAGCCCTTTACAACGCATATCATCAAATCGTCCCTGTGGAGATTAAAGCGCAGAAAACAGAGATAGCTGATATCGTCGGTCCAGTTTGCGAGACAAGTGATTTTATCGCCCGGGACAGAAAAATCCCAACTGTCTCAAGGGGAGATTATATCGCAGTTATGACAGCTGGGGCTTACGGCTTCGTCTCAAGCTCAAACTACAACGCCAGACTTAGACCCGCAGAAGTTCTAATTGATGGCGAAAATTATTATCTTATACGAAGACGCGAAACTTTTGAAGATTTACTGAGTAAAACTATTATGACGAAAACATAAGTTTAACTATACAAATGACTTCAAATATGCAGAGAAACGGAAAAACTGGGCTAATATTTGGAATTATTCTTGTCATCGTTGGATTAATAATCCTGCTTAACAAACTCGGAGCCCTAAACCTGAACTTAAAAAAGATCATTTCAATAATATCTGTAACCTACGGGGCTTATCTTGGATACTCTGGCTTTGGTCTAAACTCAAATAAAAAGGTCTTCTGGGGCTCGATATTTTTCTTCTTTGGGATTTATCTCTTTATCGATTCATTTGGACTACTCAATCCTGAAATACATTTCTTCTGGCCAGTGGTTTTAATTGTAACTGGCTTATCCTTCCTAATGTCATTTGTTAATCGCCCTAAGGATTATGCTCTGCTTCTGCCTGCGGTAATGTTAATTGGAATTGGAACTTTGTTCCTGCTTACCGACATCGGCATAATATATTCCTTTGAATTTTGGGAAAATTTTGAAAAATTTTGGCCAGTTCTTTTGATAATTCTTGGGCTTTACTTTATACTCAAAAAGAGATGAGAAAGGCTGAAAGATTAAACATTGGTGCGCATGTCTCAATAAGTGGTGGTCTTGATAAATCTGTTTTAAGGGCTTGGAAAATCGGATGTGAAACGATGCAGATATTTACGAAAAGCAACGCTCAGTGGAAAGCAAGAAAATTAAACAAAGATGAAATAGAAAGGTTTAATCTTGAACTTAAAAAATTCCAAATATATCCCGTCGTAGTTCACAGTTCATATCTCATAAATCTATGTGCCCCCGATAAAGAAATACTCAGAAAGTCAAGAGATTCATTTATCAAAGAATTAAAAAGATGCGAAAGCATAGGTGCAATGTGCCTTGTTTTCCATCCAGGGGCTCACCTTGGGAAAGGCGAAGATTATGGAATTGAAAAAACTGCTGAATCGTTAAATCTAATCCATGAAAAAACTCCAAACTTTAAAACCTTAACAGTTATTGAATTAACTGCTGGACAAGGCACAGTGATAGGCTATAAATTTGAACAAATCAAAAAGCTAATCGATCTCATTGAAGATAAAAATCGCATCGGGGTTTGCATCGATACCTGTCATATTTTTTCAGCTGGTTATGATATAAGAACTGAGAAGGGATGTGAGCTTGTATTTAAAGAATTTGACGAGATAATTGGGATTGATAAAATAAAAGTTTTCCATCTCAACGATTCAAAAAATGAGTTAAATTCTCGCATCGATAGACATTTTCATATTGGGAAAGGCAAAATTGGGAAAGACGCATTTCATTTCATAATGCGGAATCCAAAGTTCAAAAACATACCTAAAATCATTGAGACCCCCAAGGGATATAATGATGAACTTGACATAATGAACTTGACAACGCTACGAAAACTTGCTAAGGTTTAAATTTCCTCAATTGGTTTCCTGCCCATGAAACCTTCGCTTATTGTATGCCAATAATTAATTGAACTTTCTCCATACATCCAGCAAAGGTAAACCTCTTGACCATTTTGGCGAATGTGGGGAAAGTCTATAAGCCCTTGTTCAATTCCCTTAACAAGCACTCCCATGTTTTCAATTTCTTCAATTAAACCAACAAGTTCTTCTACCTCAGGTGGATAGTTTTTTTCTCCATTCGGTGATCCAGTGAAATATCTATGTTGGTAAATATCATAACCTTTCAAGTCAAGAATCCGTTTAAGTTCAATCATCCGTGCGACAAGCGGTTTTATCTGTTCCACAAGGCTCTTCGCTTCCTCAATTGTAAAATGCTTTTCGTGTAGATACTTCATTTTAAAATTCCCAATTTACTTTGACATTTACTACAAAATAAAAATCCTTTCCTATCCGTGTCAATTATTGAATTTGAGAAAAACATGACACAATTTGGATTCAGGCAATGCCGAAGGTTAAACAAATGTCCAATTTCATGAATTGCCTCGGTCAAAATTCTTCGCTCGAAAATTTTCATGTCTGGTTTATCATTATAAAACTCAGGTCTTAGCCTATGAATCGAAATTATGCAAACTTTATCAGACGGTTTTGCTTCTCCAAAGACGAAATTCAAACCTTCAACATATAAATCAACCGATGTGATACCAAGGACTATAAAACAATCGTCAGTCTTAAATTGACTTTTTATATGATGAAGTATGGTCGTGGAGTGAAATTGCCTTCGGATGCGGTTATAGCTTTGAGATGGAATTTCAAACTCCCCAATTAATTTAACCTCCCACCCAAAATTAACTTTCAGACCACTCTGAAGAGACAAGATGACAAAATCTTCAACCTTGCCAACCTTGACGACACAGATATTAATTTTACTCATTTTTAAAGACGGGGGATAGTTTATAACCATCCCCCGCTCAAATTTTTTACAATGTTACCTTTGGTGCATTGTTAAACCTATTGACAACCACAGACCAATCGATTGCTTTGAAAAACGCTTCAATATAATCAGCTTTTTTCAGTCCATAATCAATCATATAAGCATGTTCAAAAACATCCATGATTAAAAGTGGAATTGAACCAGCAAGATGACCAAGGTCATGCTCGTTTATCCATGTGTTAAACAACCTGTTCGCAATTGGATCAAGATAAAGAACAACCCAACCAATTCCCCTCATCGTGCCCGACGCCTTGAAATCCTTCTCCCAGTTCTCATAAGAGCCAAAATCTTCCGTCAATTTTTTATAAAAAGCTGAACCCTTGTCAAGCTCCTTTCCACCCTTTATCATGTTCCCAAAATAATATTCATGAAGTCTCATTCCATTGAATTCCCATCCAAATCTTCTTTTTAGCTCAGCATATTCGGGCGTTCCAGTCTTGCCCTCTTTAACCATCTGCGCAAGTATATCTGCAAGCTTGTTTGTGTTCGTCACATAACCCTGATACAAAGTAAAATGATTCTTCAAAAGCTGGTCACTAAAACCAGGCGTCCCAAGAAGATGATCAAAGTTCTTGGCTTCGTAAGGCATCACTCTCTCCTTTTTTTGTTTTGTTTGTGAAAATAAGTTTGAAAACTTAACAAAAGGAAGCGATAGGAAAGTTAAAGCAACTCCCCTCAAAAATTTCCTCCGTGTAATCATAAGCAATTCTAGTTAGTTTTACACCGAAAACGAATGACCACAGCCGCAACTTCTTGTTGCGTTCGGATTATGAAAAACAAAACCACGCCCCATTAAGCCATCAACAAAGTCAAGCTCCGTTCCTTCAAGATAAAACAAACTTTTCGGATCAACCGCCACCTTTATCTCATTTGAAAGAAAAACTATATCGTTTTCTTTCACTTGATCAAATAGCAAAACATATGAAAATCCAGAACAACCACCTGCTTTTACCCCTACCCTCAAAACATATTCACTGGGGATATTATTATCCTCAATAATTTGCTTTATTTCCTTTGCTGCTCTATCGGTAATTTTTATCTTTTCGGTTTGCTCTAAATTTATCTGTTTCATTTAGCTCTCCTAAATTAAGTTTTTATTTCTCCTGGCTTTGAACACTCTGTTTCTTGAACTCTGGATAGTTTAAAACCCAAACTTTGTTAAATTCATTTTTCACAGGCTTAAAAATCCCTTTCTCAACCATAAATTTAGCAAATTCTCCAGCAAGATACTCAGCCTCAGCAAAACTTATCTTTCTCCCTTTGTTTAGAAAATAATTTTTAATCGCATACTCAATATCTCTAACAAAAACATTTGAAAGATGATAAAGCGGATAATGTTCTTTCATAAACTTTAAAAATTCTTCCCAATTGTCCTTGAGAATTTGAAGTTCTTTCATCTCTTTCATATGGTCAGCGTAAGGTTTGTTTTAAGTTTTTGACATTTCCTTCTTTAATTTATATTTTGGTGAAATTTTTCGCAAATGTTCTACGACTTCAACAACCCGATTTATTGTGTAGTCAATCTCCTCCTCCGTGTTAAATCTACCAAGCCCAAATCTTATCGCTCCAGCAATGAGATCATCGTTTAATCCAATCGCTTTTAAAACATGTGATTTCTCGACCGACGCAGAAGAACAAGCAGAACCTGTCGATACCGCTATTTCCTTCATCCCCATAAGTATTGCCTCACTTTCAACGCCATCGAAACTTAAATTTAAATTGTTCGGCAACCTCAAGGTGGGATGACCATTTAAATAAACATCCTCAAGGGAACTCATAATTCCATCTTGAAGCTTATCACGAAGTTTCTTAATTCTTTCTGATTCTTCACTCATCTCAAGCCCCGCTATCTCGCACGCTTTCCCAAAGCCCACAATTCCAGGAACATTCAAAGTGCCAGACCTTAAACCACCTTCATGACCGCCTCCGTCGATGATCGGTATAATTTTAATTTTCGGTGTCTTCTTTTTTATGAACAAAGCCCCAACACCCTTCGGACCATAAAGTTTGTGCGCAGACATCGACATAAGGTCGATATTCAATTTCTGAACATCGATTGGTATTTTGCCCAACGCCTGCGCAGCATCAACATGAAATAAAACGCCGAACTCCGAACATATCCTTCCGATCTCCTCAATTGGTTCGATCGTCCCAATTTCATTGTTTGCAAATATCACACTGACAAGGATTGTTTCAGATGTAATCCTTTTCTTAATCTCGTCTGGATCAACAAGCCCATGTTTATCAACGGGAACATAATCAACCTTAAATCCAAATTTTTCAAGTCGTTTGCATGTGTCAAGCGTAGCTTTATGCTCAATTTGAGTGGTAATTATATGCTTCCCTTTCTCAGAATAAGCAAACGCAATTCCTTTCAAAGCCAAGTTTATTGATTCAGTTGCTCCGCTTGTGAAGATAATTTCTTTTGGATTTGCGTTGATAAGATTTGCTATTTGCTTTCGCGCAAGTTCCACAGCTGCCTCTGCTTCCCATCCAAATTGATGCTGACGACTTGCAGAATTACCAAATTTCTCGGTAAAATAAGGAAGCATCGCCTCAAGAACCCTCGGATCAAGCGGTGTCGTCGCGTGATTATCAAGATATATTGGGAAGCGTAAAGCCATAATTTTATCTTTTGAAAATTTTAATTACTTTTTTCAGCGCTTCAACAAATCTGTCAATTTCATCAAAAGTGTTATAAATGTAAAAACTCGCCCTAACAGTATTTTCAACCCCAAGTCGTGTAAGCAAAGGTTGTGTGCAATGATTTCCAGAACGAACAGCTATACCATGCTGATCAAGAACTCCAGCGACATCGTGTGGATGAATCCCGCGAATGTTAAACGAGATAACACCAAGCCGATTTTCCCTCGGTCCATAGATTTCAATCTCAGGAATCTCAGCCATTTTTTCAAAGGCATAATTTAGCAGCTCTTTCTCATGTTCAAAAACTTTATCCATCCCAATGTTTTGCAAATAATCAACCGCTGCACCAAGTCCAATGCCACCAGCAACATTTGGCGTTCCAGCTTCAAACTTCCAAGGCAACTCATTCCATGTTGCACCTTCAGTTGTAACCGTGCTTATCATATCACCACCGTAAAGAAATGGCTCCATACTTTCGAGAATTTCACGGCGAGCGTAAAGAAAACCTATCCCAGTTGGTCCAAGCATTTTGTGCCCCGATGCAACAAAGAAATCACACCCGATGTCTTGCACATCAATTTTAATATGTGGTGTTGACTGAGCCCCATCAATTAAAACATAACACCCTCTAGACTTCGCAATTTGAGTTATTTCCTTAACAGGGTTGATAGTTCCTAAAACATTTGAAGCGTGGACAACCCCTACAAGTTTCGTTTTCTCAGTTATCAATTTTTCAAACTCCTCAACTTTGAGATATCCATCATCCGTAATATCAACAAATTTTAAGACTATGCCTTTGAATTTCCTGAGCCACTGCCATGGAACAATATTTGAATGGTGTTCCATAATCGTAACTATTACCTCATCACCTTCTCTTAAATTTGCTAACCCCCACGCATAAGCAACTAAATTAACAGCTTCAGTTGCATTCCTTGTAAAAATTATCTCACGCCATGAATTCGCATTGATAAACCTTGCGACTTTCTTATGTGCTTCTTCGTAAGCAAGTGTCGCCTCATAACTTAAAGTATGAACTGCCCTGTGAATATTCGCGTTCATGCTTTCGTAAAAATTTTTAACCGCATCGATTACTTGCCTTGGCCTTTGCGTAGTTGCTGCATTATCAAAGTAAGCAATCGGATAACCGTTGACGAGGCGATTTAAAATTGGGAAGTCATTTCTTATTTTTTCAACATCAATTTTGCCTGTTAAAATTTCTTGATTTTGCCCTTGCATAGTTTTCTATTCCTAAATTTTTACAAAAATCTTGCCATCTTGTATTTTCACCTCATACTTCTCAAGGGGTCCAGAAGCTGGAAGCCTGACAACATCACCAGTTCTTATGTTAAACTGAGCTCCGTGCCATGGACAGGTTAAAGTCTCTCCTTCAATTTCAGCGTCATTTAGTTCAAGCTCCATATGAGAACATTGATTCTTATAAGCAAAAAATTCACCACCAAGCTTTATCAAAATTATTGATTCATCATTCACCTCAAAAACTTTAAGCTCACCATCTCTAATATCACTTACATTTGCAATTTCTACATATTCGCCAACCTCTGCCATCGCCGACATTAAAATTTGTTTTTAATCCTCTTCCCCTGGCCAAGTGTTAATTCCATAGATTCCAGCTTTCAAAACCTTCAACGCAAGGAGCGCACACTTTAATCTTATTGGGCTGATCGGTATACCAAGGGCATTAAGCATATCTTCCTTTCCAAAGTTTTTAACTTCTTCAAGCGTTTTTCCTTTCACAACCTCAGTAAGAATCGAAGCCGAAGCTTGACTTATCGTGCAACCTTTTCCTGTGAATTTAATATCCGATATCCTGTCGTTCTCAAGTTTAATTTCAATCCTAATTTGATCACCGCACGACGGATTGCCATCTTCATAGACTATGTCGGGATTCTCAAGGTGCCCAAAATTTCTTGGATTATTGTAATGGTCAAGCAAAATTTCCAATTGGAGTTCGTCCATTCATTCCTTGAAATTTATTTTTACATGTTCCATTTTTGATGGATCATTTCCTGAATCCTTTCACGAACAAAATCAATTCTTATCTCATCGAATGCTGGTAGCAAAAATCCCTCAACAATTGTTTTTCTCGCCTCACTTTCGCTCAAACCTCGGGTCATAAGATAAAAAATCTGTTCCTCATCAATTTGTCCAACCGTCGCACCGTGCCCAGCTTTGACATTTGCATTTTTAATTTGAAGCGATGGAATCGCATTCGCCTTTGCACCGGGATTTAAAAGCATCGCATGTTCACTCAGAAAAGAATCAGAATCATGAGCATTCTTTTCAATATCGACGAGGCCATAAAAAACCATCTTTGCTTTATCTTTTGCAACACCGCGCATCACGACATTGCTTTTCGTGTATGGACTTAAATGTTGAACATAACTTGTCAAATCAAAATGCTGAACGCCATTAGCAAAAGCGATCTGCACATCTCTTAACTCAGAACCTGAAGTTTCAAGGAACGCTGAATGTTTTGAAATTGTCAATTTCCCACCAAGCCAATTTCCAATGAAATTAATTTTCGCATCTTTCGCTGGGATGAAAATTCTCTCAATGTAGTTGTAAATTCCATATCCAAGATTATTTATACTAATAAAGTTAACATTGCTTCCCTCGCCCCCGAATATCTCACTCACATTGGTCACAACTGCATATTCATCTCCAAGGCAACAATGATTTTCTTCAACAATGGTCACATGTGAATTCTCTCCAACGATTATCAAATTATGCGAGAAGATCCCAGCATTTTCAGATTGAACTTCGTTCACAATGTAAATTGGTTCATCTATCTCAACATTATCACGAACATAGATAAAAACACCAGAATTCAACAGGGCAAGATGCAAGGCGGTAAATTTATTCTGATCATATCTAAACCTTGTAAAAATCTTTTCCTTCACCAAATCACTATAACCATTGGCAAGAGCTTCTTGAAGCGACATCAAGATAATTTTATCCCGATACTTTGGCGAAATCTTATACCTTGACGATGAATTTGCTTGAACAATAAAAATGCTAAGTTTCTCTACATCAAAAAGAACTTTATCGGGATTTCCAGGAAGAGATGGATTTAAAATTTCAGGTTTAAAGCCCTTTACCTTTGTATACTTTGATTCTGGAAGGTTTAAATCATCAAAAATTTCAAGAGCTTGATTCCGCTTTTCTAAAAGCCACAAAGGTTCCTTCCTTTGAGATGAAAGCTTGTCTATCGTTTCTGGGGACAAACAATTCGGCACCACAATTTCGGACATAAATCTATCTCCAAAGAATTAGTTTTCGTGTTAAAGTTAAAAAATTTTGAGTAAATTAACAACCGCCTCTTTCAACAACGGATTCACAAAGCGATGCAGATAAAATTTCTACCTCGCCAAACTGTGAAAATGGCTTCATAAAGTTTTCAACATTTTCACGGCTTTCTGATTCAACGAACAGAAACAATCTATGGGAGCCATCCACAACGCCTTCGGATTTAATTTCAATTTTGTAATCCTTTGCTGAGGCTAAATGTTTTAAAAGCATCTGCCCAAGCTCAGGATTTTTTGCTGGGCAATTGTTTGACTCGTGTCTATGTTGAACTATAAAAAATGGCATTTGATTCCACCTCCGTAAAATTTTTGTTTAGCCGATGGCACCTTCCATCTCAAGCTTTATAAGTTTGTTAAGTTCGATCGCATAATCAAGTGGCAGCTCCTTCGCAAAGGGTTCAATAAAACCAAGAACAACTAATGTCAACGCCTCACTCTCACTTAGCCCTCTACTCATGAGATAGAAAAGCTGATCTTCGCTTATCTTCCCAACTGTTGCCTCATGCCCAATGCTCACAAGCTCCTCATCTATTTCCATATACGGATAAGTATCCGACCTTGAAAATTCATCAAGCATTAAAGCATCACATCTAACCGTTGATTTAACTCCAACTGCCCCCTTCTGTACCTTGACAAGACCTCTATAGCTTGTTCTGCCACCATCTTTGCTTATCGATTTCGAAACGATATTACTTGTCGTATACGGTGCTACATGAATCACTTTGGCGCCTGTATCTTGATGTTGACCAGCACCTGCATAAGCTATCGATAAAATCTCCGCCTTCGCCCCTTTGCCGAGAAGATAAACAGCGGGATATTTCATAGTCACCTTACTACCTAAATTCCCATCAACCCACTCAACGAAAGCGTCCTCATAAGCGACGGCTCTTTTAGTGACAAGATTATAAACATTCTTTGACCAGTTTTGAACAGTTGTATATCTAACATGCGAACCAGGAAGAGCAATGATCTCAACGACAGCACTGTGAAGTGAATCTTCCCTATATACAGGCGCAGTGCAACCCTCTATGTAATGCACACTTGCACCTTCCTCGGCTATTATGAGCGTCCTTTCAAATTGTCCAACGCTTTCAGCGTTTATCCTGAAATATGCCTGAAGCGGAAAATCAACCTTAACACCCTTCGGAACATAAACAAAACTGCCACCGCTCCAAACCGCACTGTTAAGAGCTGCAAACTTATTATCTTCTGGTGGGATAACTGTACCAAAATATTTTTTCACTAAATCGGGATACTCTCTAACAGCGGTATCCATATCTACGAAAATCACTCCCTTCTTCATCAAATCTTCCCTTAAACTGTGATATACAACCTCACTTTCATATTGAGCTCCAACGCCAGCGAGAAATTTTCTCTCAGCTTCAGGTATACCAAGCCGTTCAAATGTCTGTCTTATTTTTTCAGGAACCTCATCCCAAGATTTACCTTGCCTATCCGTTGGTTTGATGTAGTAGATATACTCATCAAAATTTATCTCGGATAAATCCGCACCCCATGTCGGCATCGGCTTTTTAAGAAAAACCTCAAGCGAATGTAATCTAAACTGTCTCATCCACTCGGGTTCATTTTTCCAATATGAGATCTCCTCAACAACCTCCCTGCTCAGCCCACGCTTTGATTGATACACATATTTTACTTCATCTCTGAAATCGTATTTTGTGTAATCTATATCTATTTTTCTCTTGGTTGCTTGCATGATGTTTCCCTTTTTTATTTTTTATTTTTAATCTTTAATCCGCGGATTCCGCCGCTATCTCTCTAATCCAAGCATAACCTTCCTGCTCAAGCTTCTCAACTATATCAGGTCCACCTGATTTAACAATTTTACCATCCAACATTATATGTACAAAATCTGGCTTAATGTAATTTAAAATTCTCTGATAGTGAGTAATTACAACCATACCGAGATCTTGACTGCGAATAGAATTCACAACATCAGCAACAGTTTTCAAAGAATCGATGTCAAGTCCCGAATCAGGTTCATCAAGAAAAGCAATTGTTGGCTTTAACATCGCCATTTGCAAAATTTCCATTCTTTTCTTCTCACCACCCGAAAACCCAACTCCAATAGGTCTATAGATAAAAATTTCACTCATATTTAAGTTCTTTATTCTGTCTATCAATTCCTTCTTGTAATCAACTATTGATCTGGGCAATTTTGATACGCGAGGCGATGTAGAATCAAGATTATTTGATTGTATCGCTTTCCACAAAAAATTAAAAAGGGTAACCCCTGGAACTTCAACGGGATATTGAAATGCAAGAAATAATCCAAGTTTCGCCCTCTCGTCAGGTTTCATTTCAAGTATGCTTTTGCCCTCAAATAAAATATCTCCAGATTCAACTTTATATTTTGGGTGCCCCATTATTGTATAAGCAAGCGTGCTCTTTCCAGAACCATTCGGACCCATTAAAGCATGAACTTCACCTTTATTAACAGTGAAATTAAGACCTTTCAAAATTTCCTTCCCATCAACGCTCACATATAAGTCCCTAACTTCAAGAGTTGGCATGTTTGTTCTCCGATTTGTTTGTAAATAAAAGCTTTTCAGGATACACGCACTCACGCGCGATTATATCTTGAATTGTTATACTCCCAAGAATATCCAATAATTTTTTCTCTATTTCCTGCCATACATCTGCTTGGCCACAGCAAGAAGTAAAAACACAACTTATTCCAGAAACATCAAAACATTCAACCATTCTCAATGTCCCTTCAACTGCTTCATAAACTTGTCTCAGGGTTATCTCCGAAGGCGTCTTTTTCAAAGAATATCCACCATTTGGTCCATATTCGGAAAAAACTATCCCAGCCTTCACAAGCTGTCGCATAACCTTGGCTAAATAACTCAATGGTATCTTTTGGCTTTCCGCTATCTCCTTCATTAAAACCGTTTTACCGCTCTGCCTCTTACCAAGATATGTCAAAGTCCTAACCGCATAATCAAGTGTCTTAGATACTATCATAAAGCCTCAAATTTTTAATTTGGACATCATATATCCACGATGTAAATATAATACATTCTATTTTAAAAGTCAAATTAATCATTGCTCTTTAATGTCATGCTCTGAAACCACAGCCATCCCGAAGCCAAAATGGTTCTTATGCCCGAATCCCCACTCATACCCCACCTCAATTAGCTTTGGATCAGTTTTTATTATAAAAGGGGCAAGAAAACACTTTACATTCATCTTCCCAAATTTGATTAACTTTGAAAATTTACCGCCCCTTGAATCAATATATTCCTTATCAAATTGCATCTCAAAATCAACTGATTTAATTTTTTCGGCGTATAAAAAATTATACTTCCTTATTAAATCTTCTTTTATTTTGTCAAAATAGCCTGTTTCCTCTGGAGTCATAAAGATTTCCCTCTTACCTTTGCTCTTGACGACAGCAATTGGGGATAGAAGCCGAAGTTTCATTTCATCGGCAAACTTTGGTGGCTCAATTTTTGCAACCGATTTAACCACAAAATTAGCATCCCCAACTCTGAAATTCCCGTCCCTTAAAAATGCAAGAGCTAATCCCTCGATAAATGAACCAAAAGGTGATGAGATGAAAAAATTAAATTCCTCAGGATTTGTTAATTTCACCTCATCATTTTCTATCAAAAAATTTTTAAAGCGAAGGAATGAAAATGTATAAATCCTAAATCTTTCCTTAAAAATGCCAAGATTTTTTAATCTTCTGTCGCCTTTAAATGCATCGTTATGTCTTTTTATCTTGTCCCCTATCTCTGCATATACAAGATGATTGTAATTTACTGGAATTACAGTAGGAACAGTTTGAGGGAAAAGAGTAATTTTTAGTCTCATAAAGATACCCCCGCTTTAAGTTTGCAGGATTTTTCCGCACCGCCCCACTATTTTCCCCGATATGTGACATGTATGGTATGATTTTTCTATTTTTAAGTTTTTTAACTTAAAAAGGCGGAGGAAATCCGCCGCCTTTTTTAAAAAATATAAACAACTGATCTTAAAAATTCAAAAACTTGGTGAAAGAAGAACAGAGTTCAAGAACAACCGATTCAAACTTTGCCAATAAAGCCGAAAGTTGGGATCGTCAGCAAACATTATAACTTTCCCACGCCCAACCGGTTCTTCAATTAAATATGCCTTTCCCGGAAATTTCTTCTCCATATCCTCCCAGACGAAACCACTTATGCGAACATCTTTATCTGCAAAAACCCCAGGGTTCGCACCATCCTTCGATTTCTCAAAAATCAAACTTGAATATATATGAACAGCTATTTCGTCGCCATAGCCGAACGATAGAAAATGTAAAGTGTCAAGTTTAACGCGCATAATTGCCCCAGGTGTAAACTCAATTCTTTCAGCAACCTTTTTCTCTTTTACTTTGACAGTATCCTTTGCCTCCGCAGGTTTTTTCTCCTCGTACTCATCATCCTCAGAGGAACCTTCACCGAGAAGTTTTGATGTTGTAAATTCAACCCCTTTCAAAGTTGGAAAAACTGAAGCATTTTTTAATGTAACTAAAACACCACCATTTGAAATCCATTCTTTTAACTTTTTAACACCATCGTCTCCAAGCAATTTTTTCAATTGATTCGCATTTGCATCTGGAATTATCAAAACATTGTAGCGGTAAAGATCAACGCTTGAAAAATAATCCCATCGTATCGGCGTGAAGCTATATTCATAAACTCTCTCAAAAAGATACCATATCGCTCCATAAGATGTTTGAGATACTGGCTCCTCGGTTAATACAGCTATTTTAGGTTTCTTCAACTCCACCACCCAATTTGAACCTAAATCAATTCCACGTTCTGTGTATGCAGTATTTATTGTGTAAAGATCCACACCAAATTCCTTCGCAAACGTTTTTATCTTTTGATGGAAATCCTGAATATGTCTGTTTCTTTCAACACGAACTATTACCGCCCCTCGGGGAAAGAATTCACCCGTTTCACTGTAAAAATATCTAGATGCAACCCCAACTTTAAAATCATAAGTCAAAAGTTTAGCTAGCATTTTTGCTGAGGCGTCTGTATCGTATTTAAAGACATAGGCATATTTCGGCGTATCAGTTGGAATATAAAAGTTAAATTCGGGTTTTTGATTTACTCTTTCAACTTTAACCTTCGCTTCGTCCTCAGTTAGATAACACTCAATTCCCCATGCGATTGGCAAATTCCATGCGGTGACATCATAAAATCCAAGTGGAAGGCGACGAACATTTTTTCCAAGTTTTTTATTGTATTCGTAGGCAAATTTTGCTTCCTTTAAAAACTCTTCTTCCATTTGAGGATCTGGTTCAAATAGGGTTTTCAAGAGTCGTTTTTGAGGTTGATACATTGGAATTATAAAAACACCCTTCCTAAATGTTTTTTTAGTCGTTGTCTTATCAAAATAACTTCTAGCGGATGCACTTGTAAATGATTCCTTAGCCTCATAAACTTCAATGCCATGCTTTAAGCAAAGCTCGATAAATCTTGAAGTTTTCTCTTTGTCCTTGTCAGGCACGATGACAAATTGTTTATATTGTTCTCTTTTTGCTTCTTCAAGCGCTGTTTGCCTAAACTTGTAGAAATCAAAGAGAATTTCACTTCTATGATTCACAGCTGCTTCAAGCGTTTTCATCGATGCTATGAAATGGTGATGGATCCCCTCCTTAAAAGTTATCACAGTTTCATCCTCCCTTTCAAATTGAAAACCTTTTCTCCCTCCGGCATCAGTTTCAAATGTCATACCAATTGCTCCATTTAAAGCTGGATATGAATCCCAATATCCAGGATAATGTAAATCAAAAACTTCACCTGTATAATAACTCCAACCATAGTCGTCAAATCCTCGAGCAATGTTAAGACCAATAACTTGCGCCCATTTTTTAGTTGTCGCTGGTATGTTTAGATTTACAGGGGGAGCGTAAGGAACAAAGAACATATTCTTTGTCTCGCCATGGTGATCTGCAAAAACTTGAGGATTCCAATAATGAAGTTGCTCAACGACTTTTTGTGTTTCAATCTGTGAACATGCAAACGCATCCCTGTTTAAATCAATGAGATAATGATTATAGTTCGTTTTCATCCTCCAATCACCGCGATGTTCGGAAGCGTATGGGTCTGGATTTCCATATTTTCCAACAAATGTTGCTTTAAACCACGAGACGGCTTTTTGATGACTATCAGGATTATGTGGAAGGTTAATTATAACGACCGCATCTTTTAAAATTTTTTTAGTTGTTTCATCTTCACCAGCACAAAGTTGATATGCAACCTGAATTCCCGCCTCAAAAGCACATGTTTCATCGCCATCAACCGAATAATTCAACCAAACGATTATCGGATTAGATTCAGCTATCCTCTTAGCCTCTGATTCAGATGTTATCCTTGGATCTGTTAATTTTTTTATATTTCCCCTTATCTCATCAAGTCGAGAGAGATTTTCGGGTGAACTTATCACCAAAAGATACATTCCCCTTCTTTCATATGATTCACCGTATTTTATCACTTTTACTCTGTTGGAGGACTTAGCAAGTGCATCAATATAGCGTTCCATTTCATAATGTTCAGTTATGAAGTCTCCAATCTCATATCCAAGAATTTGCTTAGGGGTTGAAATTGCTGGGTTATAAACTCCCCCTTTCCAAAACTTGAAATCATCACAGATTAAAACCGAAAAACCTAGAAAAGTCAAAAAAATGAGAGCAAGTGATTTTTTCATAGCAAGTTAAATTTTTTATTTTTATGACGAAAACAAGGAAAGGAAAGTTTTAAAAATAAAAAAACCCGGCTTCAGCTCATCGCTGAGCCGGGGATAGGGGTAATGAATTTTTGGTTTATAAAACAACGCCAAGGGAAACTCTATGGGCTTGCTTTAGCCTGTAAAGATCCGAATAGGAATAATCAAATTTTAATCTTATGGATGAGCCTGGGATGCCAAGATTTAAACCAGCTCCAGCATTCAATGTAAACTTCCCACGAGTTTCATCAACCGCATATCTTTTCATTCCACCAATTCTCACAAAAAATATTTCTTTAAATGCAAATTCACCACCAACAAGCCCCAACGCTCTATAATCACGCTCATCCCTATAATCGGCATTTAATGTAAACCTAAACGTTTCGCTTTCAATCAAATTGAATGACATACCCATTTGAAATGTTAAAGGCAATGACCATTCTTCGGTTTTCAAGTTAGCTATCACATCGGTTGGATTTGAACCAGCAGTTGGATATGGGTCAACCTTTATGATTAAATCTCTTCCATCAAGACGCATTTTGGTTCCAAAGTTTGTGAAAGACATACCCACTTTCAATCCTCTGAATCCCGTATCATACAAGGTTCCAATATCAAGAGCAAAGGCGCTTGCGGTTGAATGGGAAATTGTTTCCGTGACATACTTAACACTTAAACCAATTGAAAATTTATCGGTCAATTTTCTCGCATAAGCAACAGCAAAGCAGGCATCATAGGCGGAGAAAGTTTGACCGCTTGCGCCTTCCGTATCCAGCCATGTAGTGATCGGCATATCTCCCATCGAGAGATAAGTTATCCCAACTCCAATTGCACCCAAATTTCCAAGTGGAACACCAACCCCAAGGAAAGAGACATTGAGATCAGCGATCCAATCTGTGTTTGCAAACATGACCTCCGTTCTTTTCATCTGCGATAGTCCAGCAGGATTCCAATAAACCGCAGATGGATCATTTGCGTTAGCCACGACTGCATTTGAAAGTGACGAACCTCGGGGATCAACTGGAATCTTAAGAAAGGTTGCGGCAGATGTTCCAACATTGTCAAATTGAGCTATAGCGAAATTTGATAAGGCTATTAAAAGCAAGATTGTAATTATTTCAAACTTTTTCATTTTCATCCTCCAAATTTTTTGTTTTTCTTAAAAATATTTTCATCCCACCCCAAAGATGGGGCGGGAACTTTTTACTTGATCAACGCAAACTTACCCACAACCTCGCCAATTTTCCTTCCAGTTTCATCAAAACCCTCAACATGATAAATATAAACCCCAAAAGCCACCTCTTGTTCATTATATGTCTGTAAATTCCATCTCGCGATAGATCCGCCATCGTGATGTATAACCCTGATTAAGTCTCCAGCGACATTATAAATTCTTATTATTGCCTTTGGTGGCAAATGATGGAATTGAACCTCTTTTTGAACGCCATATTTACCTGTCTCATAAGGAGAACTGACAACATATGGATTTGGAACCACCCTGATGTTCTCTAAATCTGAAGCGGTCATCGTTGTCGTCGTTTGCTTTACAGTGTTAAATTCATAAACATCATTTTTAGTCAAAATTTTATTTGTGACGATTTTTATTTTATCACCCGGAGGAACTGAAAGGGCTTCGGAATAAATCCTAACCCTATATGGTATATCAGCAAGCGATGACGCATTAAATGAGCCAGGGTTGTTTTCCGGATATGGTTTATTGATTATGAAAATTCTATCGTAATCATCCCAATTAAATCCAGCAGCACCACGATTACGAATTGCAGCGTTTACTTTTGTGTTTGTCGTCAAGTTCCATATCTCAAATGGTGCACTTATCGTTCCACCTGTTGGATTCAAACTTGCGCCAACTGCGGGATAAAGGACGGGATTACTTACAATTCTAATTTCATAATCGGATGACAAAGCATCCCTCGAGAGTGAATCAATCGTTGCTCCGGCATTTACACCTTCAAAAGTTAAATCAATTGTCCATGCGTCGTAAATATGAACGCTATCGCCATCAACAAGAGCATCCCAATTAACATCGGGTGTCAAATCTTGAACAGGTAGATACAAACCATCAAATATAATTGCGTTATCAAGAGCGGGATCATAGAAGTAAGGGTAATTCCTTATCGTATCACCATTTATAGCAACGACATAATTTCCATCCTGATCCTTCAAATCCATAAGCAAGCTAAATGGTGTATTACCTTGTTTAAACGTCAAGCGATATTTCTTTCCTGTTGTCTTTCCAGGATCAAGAAGTGTGATCGGAATTTTAACTTCGCTATTTCCGCTTACATGTTTTGCTTCCTTATCCGCGCTCCCAAGTGTCACACCTGAGGCTGGCTTGCCTGGTATAACAGCAACTGTATTCGTCCCCTCTTTCGGATAACTTCTGATAGCATTTTCAAGTGGCGGTATAGGTCCATCATCATGGTCATAAGCAACTACAGCATACCAATATTCATACCCGTTGTTAACATTCCTATCAATGAAATAATGTCTTATTCCAGCGTCGCTTCCAAGATTGAAATGTCTTCTTGTTTCTGACTCACCTTGAATTCCATTTTTCAAATCATAGATCGCAAGCGGAATCCAACCTTGGAACTGTCCAAACGCATCAATTATAGCTTCACCCCATGTTTGTCCCCTATCTGTGCTCTTGTAAATTTTATAACCTTCAAATGCATTGTTACCTGTTAATCTATCGTTTATGTGATCAATTGTTCCATCTGGCTTATAATAAATTCCTTTTTCTGAGCGGTCATCCCAATAAAGAATAACCATTCTATCACCTGCAACTGCTCTAACTGATGGTTCTGGCGGAGCTTCAGCTGCACGATAGCTGTTGTTATAAAGTAATTGACAAAGCATCGCTTTCTTAAACAAATCTCTCTTATTTCTTGCATGTATCGAAGCAAATGTAAATGCAAGCTGTCCACCTGGGGGAAGCTTAAATGGTCCAGAGCCGACAACATAAGTTATATCAGGTCCATAAGAGTTCGGTGTTTGAGTCCAATCATCAGGGTGTGGATTAACATTATGTGGCGGTGAAACCCCAGCGGATATTTGGTCATACTCAGCTGTTTCAGTTTGTGGTGCCTCGCTATACGGGAAAACTTGAAATGTTGTTATGCCCATAGGTTGTCCCGTAGCAGGGTTAATCGGTGTTTCAAGAAACTTTAATCCAACCCAACCAACATTTGATGCTATCAACCCCTCAACTTTATCATCTCCATCCCAAAGATATGTAAAGTTCCAAAGCAATGAGTCCTCGCTTGGTGAGTAACCTTCAACATCTGTTCCCACTGGAATAAACGCCGCAAAATCATCTGTCCACTCATAAGCTCCTTGCTCAGGACAATCAGGGTCATCGTGAATCCCGACATAAACATCGTAAAGAGTATCTGGGCCAATATTTGTAACTATAAACCTGAAAATTATGAAATCCTGGTTCAAGAAATCATCCCATTGTAAACCCCAAATATCAAGGCGTATATCCATTGGCTTTGGTTTATTTCCAGCATCGGGGTCGTTATCTGTAACAACAAAATAAGCTTCCCTTTTCGCAACAACCTCACCATTAAGAACCCCAGGAAATCCAGTTGAACCAACCGGCGGCTGAGTATATGTTATTTTCCTTGCATGTGCCGGAAGGTCACTCAAAGATGGCCAACGCTGTGGCCAAGATTGTGGTTTATCACTAAATGCAATTCCAATGTTATTTTTCTCATCAACATATCCCGCATCAAATCCTGGCAAAGGTTGATACTCTTCCTCACTAAATCTTGCTGCACCTCTTGTTCCACTTGCAAAAAATTTGGTGTATGTTCCATCTGGATTTTTCTTCTTCGCTCCAATAATTGGAGCCATAGTCCACCTGTAGGTTATGCCACTTCTCGCGGGAAATTCCCAGCAAAGCCCCCACCTATCGTAACCAAGAGTTGCTGCGTTTGAAATTCTCGCCCATACATTTCCAACATCTAAAACAGATCTCTTTCTATCCCCGGGACCAAGGGATTTCGATAATGGTTTCAATCCTCTTTGTGGAGCAAGGACTGTGTTATAATACTTTTCCTTTGTCATCCAGTTTGGATCTTCCTTAATCTGTGCAATCGTGTTGGTAAATAACCCAATGGTGAAGCATAGAAGGATAAACACTAACAATTTCTTCATTTTCTACCTCCTGTTTTTGTTAAAAAAATTAAAATTTAATACACCCCACCACATTAAGTGGTGGGGGAATCTTAAAAAATTTAAAACTAAAAGTTAAACTCTATCCCAACCTCAACATGTCTCGGGGCGCTAAACCAGTGTGGTCTATGTCTATTCTCAGGTGAAATAGCTGGGTTCGTACTATAATCAGGTCTACCAGAGTCATCAAAGACATTCAACACATTCTTCTTGTTCAAAAGATTTGTAATATCAGCCCAAAGTGTAGCGTTCAAAAATCCAAGTTTGAATGTCTTATAAGCTCTGACATCAATATTTCCAGTCCAAGGCTGTCTACCACTGTTTATCTCACCTGTAAGATATGTCCCGCGCGCATCAGTTGGAGTATATGGGAGACCACTACCAAAATTACCAATAAAGTTCAAGCCCCAGGTATCATAGACAACATTGAAGATAAATGAAAGCGTATGCGGTTGGTCCCATGCAAGAGTGGTTGTCCTCTTAGGCGGGATATAACCTGTAACCGATGCAGTGTAAGCTTCCCAGAAGTGCGTAGCCCAATTGTCAGCATTTCCTTCCGCCCTTGAATAAGTATAATTAACCTGAAAAGCATAATGATTGCTTAATCTTTTCCTCAACGCAAATTCAATACCTCTTGAATTTGCATAATCGAGGTTCACAATCTGAGTGTAAGTATACGGATCTCTAAAATATCTCTTTGTCGAAATGTAGTCATAGGTATCCTTATAAAAAGCAGTTATGCTCATGACGATATCTTCACTTAAAATCACATCCGCACCAACTTCATAAGCATGCGTTGTTTCGGGCTTCAAGTTTGGATTTCCAATTCTCGGTTCATATCCTTGAGCAAGATTTGGATACGGGTAGTTTGGATTATTTTGGTTAAATCTCCTGTAAAGGAAAAACATATCGGGATACTGATAAAACTGCCCATATGCAAAGTGAATCTTTGCTCTATCTGAAATCGGATGTGAAAATCCAATCCTTGGGCTTATGTGCCATTTAGGTTTAACATTTCCAACTTTCGTAATATCAGCATTTGGATCAGTTGCCTTTAAATCAATTACTTTATAAACATCAGGAGCCTTTGGGTTCAAATAATCAAAACGAACTCCAATATTTATGATGAGATCTGCAATTTCAATTTTATCCTGAATATAAGCTGCAGCTTGAACTGGCCTAAATTTGTAATAAGCCGTTTCATAATGTCTTGTTTCCTCTGGTTGGAGCGTATCGAGATGATCCCAATAGTTATTAACCCCATTTATCCACCAATCACTCAAATAATATTGTTTATACTCAAAACCGAATTTAATGAAATTATACCTATCAATCTGACTTGCAAAGCTTGCTGAAAGTGTATTCGTTAATACAAAATAATGCTGAACATAATCATCCATTGAAAGCGCCAGCACATCAACCCTGTCATATCCAGCCTGCCGTAACCTATCAATAAGTTCAGGGGTTAATTTTGTCCCTTTCTTAATTGTATCACCATTGATCACATAATCACGATAAAGTGGGAATCCCATCTTTAAAGCATCCTTCAACCAAAGGGTCACCCTATAAGGACCTCCAAATTCATAGTTCGAGGTTGAATCAAATAAATTATTGCCACTGACTGTATAAAATATCCTTGAAAAATCACCCTTTAGTTCTTCTTCATAAATGTAGAATTTATATCTTGTATTAAACTGCGAAAATTTAACCTCGTAGTAAGTATTACCGCTCAATGCATGTGTTAAGTGTGCTGTGTAAAGAGTGCTTGTCCTATAATTCGTCCCCTGAAACTCAGGCAAACTCGGGTCTTGCATCTTCAGAAGATATTGGTACTTAAAGTAATGATCGTAACCTTTGTTTCTCCTATCTGTTATAGCATAGCCAAGACGAAGCTTCAAGTTCTCAAAGAATTTTAATGCAACTTTTGCATTACCCCTAACTCTATTATCAAAAAATCCCAAATTCTCGTAGTTATGCTGGACTACTCTACCACCTGGCGTTTTATAAGTTGGACCCGCAAACCTATTCAAATAAGTTCTTGTAAATGCCCTATCACCACTTATGAAAAATGTCGCAAAATCTTTACCTGGAATCACTGGACCACTTAATGAAAATTCGCCTCTAAAAGTCCCCCAATCATTATCTTTCCATCCAAGTTTCCCAAATTGATCTGTCCCAAATCTTAAATTTCCAGTAAATTTAGGACCTCCTTCTTGAGTTACAATATTAACAATAGCCGATTGCGCTTGCCCATACTCAGCGTTAAATGCTCCAGACAAAATTGAAACAGACGCAATTCCAAGTCGTGAAACATCAAGGGCTGAACCACCGTAAAGTAAATCGTCAACTCTTATACCATCAACAACATAGCTAACTTCGGTTGTTCTCCCACCTCTGACATGTATACCATTATCACCTCCACCAAGCCCACCATTATTTGCCTGAACAACACCCGGAGCAAGCGTCATAACTTCTTGATAAGAATTAACAGGGATGGATTGAATCTCTTGCGCGGTCACAGCGGTAACAGTTGAAGTAGCATCCTTTTGGATTAACTTCCTCTCCGCCGTTACAACAACCTCTTCAAGTTGAATCGTCTCACTTGGGAGTTCAAAGTTAACCTCCGTTGTAAAGTCAGGCAAAACCCTTACGCCTTTTATAGTAACCGATCTGTAACCCACAAAAGAAGCCTTTATATCATATGTCCCAACGGGAACATTAACAATAACATATTCGCCTTTCAAATCAGTAGCAGCACCATACGCAGTTCCAACAAGAACAACATTTACCCCGGGCAATGGCTCTTTTGTCTCTTTGTCAACTACTTTACCCCTAATCTTGCCAGTCTCACCGGCAAATACAACTCCAAGCGTCAAAACTAAAAATAAAAAGATAAAAAGTAACCTCTTAAGCATAATCTACCTCCATATTAAATTTTACTTTTTATCGCTTTTTTAAGAACGCCTTCTGCGAAGAATATATAAAAAAAATTAAAACTTGTCAATAGGGTAGGGCTATTTTGAGCCTAATTTTAAACTTTTCAAAAGTTTTAATTCCAACAGCCGGGCAAGGAGGTCTTTAATGCTTACCCGTTGTTTTTTTAAGCTTAGTTTTTTATTTTATTTAAAACAAAAGTTAATGTGATCTTAAAAATGATACCAAGAGATATTTTTTGGGCAAATATATTCAGGGGCAGAAAAAAGAAAGATGAAACCGTTGAAGCTATATTGAAGGATGTTCCTGCTTTCTCGCATCTTGAACCCAAAGAAATTTCACTACTTGCATCGATCGTTCACAAGAGGGAATATAAAGCGGGAGAGTATATATTCTATCAAGGAGACCCAGGCCTTGGTATGTATATCATTCAAGAAGGTGAAGTGTTGATTCAATACACAGATCCAGATGGAAATAAAAAAGAATTGGCAATCTTAAAAGATGGTGATTTCTTCGGTGAAATTGCACTTATAGATGAATCTCCACGATCTGCGTCAGCGATTTGTCGAACGGATTGTCAAATAATTGGCTTCTTTAGACCCGACCTTTTTGAAATAATTGAAAAACATCCACGCCTTGGAATTAAAATTGTTCTTAAACTCGCCGAAATAATCGCAGAAAGACTGAGAAGGACAAATCAGGAAGTCACCCAACTAAAAGCAGAAATTGAAGCATTAAAATCAAACATTGAAGAATTGAAAGCAAACCAGGGATAAAAATGAACGAAATCAAAAAAATTCTCATCCCCATTGATTTTTCAGAGCATTCGCTCTTTGCCCTCGAATATGCAAAACTCTTTGCAGAAAAATTCAACGCCGAACTTATTCTTTTAAATGTTGTCGAACCAATTATGTTTGTAGCCGACTTAACAATGGGTCAAGTTAACATACCCTCAATCGAGGGTGAGTTGATACAAAAATCAGAAGATAAAGTTAATGAAATCGTAAATGCTTTAAAAGATAAATATAATGTCCGCGGGCTTGTGAAACTTGGAAAACCCTATACTGAGATAATCGAATTTGCTAAAAGTGAAAATGTTGATCTTATTGTGATTGGATCACATGGACATACTGGGGTTGAGCATCTATTATTCGGCAGCACCGCGGAAAAGGTGATAAGAAAATCCACATGCCCAGTTTTAATAGTAAGACCGCAACCTCAAAAGTAAATTCAATTCTTCTTCTCAACAGATGCAGTTTCACCTGCTTTTATGATCTTCAAAAACGCATCAACTTTTAAGCTTGCACCTCCAACAAGCGCACCATCGACATCGGGTTGGGAGAGAAGGGAATAAGCATTTTCAGGTGTGACACTACCACCATATTGAATTGTTAAGTTCTGTGCTATACCATCATTAAACAAGCCAGCAACGAGCTCCCTTATAAATCTTTGCGCTTCCTGCGCTTGGTCTGGCGTGGCATTTCTTCCAGTTCCAATCGCCCAAACTGGTTCATATGCAATTACAACATTTCTCATTTGCTCGTAAGTTAAACCTTCAAGAACTCCCTTTATCTGTTTTTCGAGAACTTTAAATGTTTCCCCATTTTCCCTCTCCTCAAGGGTTTCGCCAACGCAAACTATTGGTTTCAAGCCAAATTCAATTGCTTTTTTAACCTTTTTATTTACAATTTCATCTGTCTCACCAAAATATCTCCTACGCTCTGAATGCCCGAGGATAACATATTCACACCTTACCGATTTTAACATCTTCGGTGAAATTTCCCCTGTGTATGCCCCCTCAACTTCATAAAACATGTTTTGTGCCCCAATTTTTATATTTGTCTCTCTCAAAATATCCGAGGCAATAAAAAGAGATGTAAACGGTGGGCATACCACAACTTCGACATTCAAGTTTTGCCCAATTAAATTATTTTTCAGAGGAAGGAGAAAATCAAAGGTTTCTTTGATATCTTTGTTCATCTTCCAGTTTCCAGCAATTATCATCTTTCGCATTTTTCTATGTGCTTTTTTATTTAAAAATTAAAAAGGGCATCCACAAGGGGATGCCCAATTTGATTTACGAACAGCCACTAGTTGAACCGCAATTTGGGCAAACATAACAAGAACCAGACCTCTGCATTATAGCCCCACAGCTTGGACATGGTGGAGCATCAGATTGAATTTCAAAAATTTGCTTTTCATACTTCTCAAGCGTTTCGCTTCTTAAAACAACCTTCTCTTGGGATAAATGAATCTCATTTAAAATATCTGTGTGATCAACATTGCTCGGCTGTTCCTCTGGCTTCAGAAACTTTTTACCAAGCCATCTGAAAATGTAGTCAATTATTGATTTCGCAATTGGTATCTCGGGATTGTTTGTGAAACCACTTGGTTCAAACCTCATATGGCTAAATTTATCAACGAGAACTTTCAAAGGCACTCCATACTGAAGCGCAAGTGAAATTGCTGTTGCGAAGGCATCCATCAATCCACTCAAAGTTGAACCTTCTTTACTCATCGTTATGAAAATTTCCCCAGGTGTTCCATCTGGATACATTCCAACAGTTATATAGCCCTCATGACCAGCGACGCTGAATTTATGCGTGATTGAATTTCTCTCATCCGGAAGGCGACGGCGCACCGGTTTAAATTCAACTTTCTTTTCTTCACCAGCTGATGTTTTCTTTTCATCATCGATGCTTGTGGAGAGTGGTTGGGTTCCTTTGCTACCATCACGGTAAATTGCTATTGCTTTAAGTCCCATCTTCCACGCATCAATATACAACTGCATAACATCATCAACAGTCACATCGTTCGGCATGTTGACTGTTTTTGAAATAGCCCCAGATATAAATGGTTGAACAGCTGCCATCATCTTAACATGACCCATATAGTGGATAAATCTCTTACCCTTAGCTGGTTTGAACGCACAATCAAAAACTGGCAAATGCTCGGGCTTCAAATGTGGAGCTCCCTCAATCGTGTCGTTTTTATCAATATAATTAACTATCTCCTCGATCTGTTTGTCCGTATAACCAAGCTTTTTCAGGGCAAGTGGAACAGTGTTATTTACAATTTTCAAAAACCCGCCACCGACAAGCTTCTTATACTTAACAAGTGCAATATCCGGCTCAATTCCTGTTGTATCACAATCCATCATAAATCCAATTGTTCCCGTTGGTGCGATAACTGTCACCTGCGAATTTCTATATCCATACTTTTGCCCAAGTTCATAAGTCTCTGACCAGATTTTTTTAGCGGATTCATATAACTCCTCGGGAATTAAGCTTTTATCGATCTTATCCACATATGACATATGTTTTCTTATCACACCAAGCATCGGCTCTCTGTTAAGTTCATAACCTCTGAAAGGACCCATTTCTTTTGCAATCAAAGCCGATTGCCTATATGCTTCACCTGTCATGATCGCAGTTATCACAGCTGCATAAGCTCGTGCTGGTTCACTATCATATGGAAGCCCAAGTGACATCAGCAAAGCCCCAAGATTTGCATACCCAAGTCCAAGGGGCCTGTAGTCGTAACTATTTTTCTCAATTGCTTTCGTTGGATAGCTTGCATTATCAACTATTATTTCTTGAGCGGTTATCAAAACATCTACTGCATGGCGAAACGCCTCAACATCAAAACTTCCATCTTCCTTTCTAAACTTCATCAAATTTAAAGAAGCAAGATTACAAGCAGTATCATCAAGAAACATAAACTCAGAACATGGATTGCTTGCATTTATTCTACCAGTGTTTGGACATGTATGCCAATTATTGATCGTTGTGTCAAATTGCATTCCTGGATCTCCACAAAGCCACGCTGCTTCAGCTATCATACGCATTATATCCCTTGCCCTATATGTATCGCATATCTCACCAGTTGTGACATATCTTGTATGCCACTCTTTATCCTCAAGAACTGCCTTCATAAATTCATCTGTCACCCTGACAGAGTGATTCGCATTTTGAAATTGAACAGAGTCGTAAGCACCGCCGGGCACATTAAACCCAGGATCATAACCTGCTTTTATTAAAATATGTGCCTTCTTTTCTTCCTCGGCTTTTGACTTGATGAAATCAATAATATCAGGATGATCGACATTAAGTATAACCATTTTTGCTGCTCTTCTGGTCTTTCCACCACTTTTTATAACACCAGCGAAGGCATCAAACCCACGCATAAATGAAACTGGACCGCTTGCAATTCCTCCGCCGGAAAGTTTTTCCTTTGATGAACGAAGTGTTGAAAAGTTCGTCCCAGTGCCGGAGCCATATTTAAAAAGCATTCCCTCGGTTTTCACAAGCTCAAGAATTGACTCCATCGTATCCTGAACTGAATTTATAAAACAAGCAGAAGCTTGCGGTTTCTCCTCAATCCCAACATTGAACCAAACAGGTGAATTAAAAGAAGCATATTGATTCACGAGCAAATAAGCAAGCTCATTATAAAAAATATCAGCGTCCTCATCGCTTGCAAAATATCCATCCCTTATCCCCCAATTGGTTATAGTCCTCGCAACTCTTTCTATCAACTGTTTAACACTGTATTCTCTTTCAGGAGTGCCAACTTGACCATGGAAATATTTTGACACAACTATATTCGTTGCAAGCATCGACCAGAAAGCGGGCACCTCAACCCCTTTTTGTTCAAAAACAACCTCACCTCTTTCATTTGTTATCACCGCATCTCTTATTTCCCACTGGATCTCATCAAATGGATGAACGCCCGGTTTCGTAAAAAATCTATGAAACTTTAAACCTTTTCCCGAAGATTTATATAAGGATAAAGTTTCCTCTTCGTGAGTGTCAACTTTAGTTGTGACACTCATCGCTTCCTTTTTAATCTTCTCCATACAAACCTCCTTTTAAATTGTTTTAAAAAAATACATCAGGGTTCTCCGCTTTCACAAAACATTAAAATTAATTAGCGGTTTTGCTATAATGTAAGAAGTAAAATTCTAATTGTCAAGTCGGCAGAGTGAATTTAACATATATATATGAATTTCAAGACTTATGGTAAGCTTTAAAGCGCATCCAAACTTTAATTGTGTTAAGAACTAATCTTTCAGTTCAAGGAGCGATTTCCTTATTATCTCTATCCCCTCGTCAACCTCATCTTTTGTAATTGTCAACGGTGGTCTAAATCTTATTGATCTTTCTCCGCAACCTATCATCACAGCGCCGTTTTCATAAACCTTTTTCAAAAACTTTTTCCTAAATTCGGCATCAGGCAAATCAAATGCACACATCAATCCACGCCCACGAGCATTCGAAATAATTTCTGGAAATTCGCTCTGAAGCTCAACCAGTTTGTTTAAAAGATGTTCACCAACAACTCTTGCATTCTCGATTAAATTTTCTTCATGGATGACCTCAAGTACCCTTGCAAATCTTATCATGTCCGTTAAATTCCCGCCAAATGTTGAATTTATCCTGCCCGAAACATGAAAAACATTATCCTTTACCTCGTCAACTCGTTCACTCACAAGAATTCCACAAACCTGAGTTTTCTTCCCAAAGGCAATTATATCTGGCTTAACAAAATGTTCATGTGCCCACATCTTACCCGTCAAACCAACTCCAGTTTGAACCTCATCCATTATGTACATAATTTCGTTTTCATCGCAGATCTCACGCAAGGCAACGAGAAACTCTTTCCTGAAGTGATTATCACCACCCTCTGCTTGAATTGGCTCAATTATTAAAGCAGCTATATTATGCCCATGTTCTTTTATCGCTTCTTTTATCTGATTCAATGCAAGCTGTTCTTCTTCTTCAACTTTCTTTAAATTTTCTTCATTAAGTGGGAATTTAATCGCAGGATTATGAATGCGGGGCCACTTAAACTTGGGGAAATATTTATGTTTTATCGGGTCTGTATTGGTAAGCGAAAGCGTATAGCCAAGACGCCCGTGAAATGCCTGACGAAAATGTATAACAACCATTTTTGATTCATCTTCAATCGACTTGTAAAATCCACGCTCAAGATTTTTTTGCATTTTCCAGTCAAAAGCGACCTTTAATGCATTCTCAACCGCAGGAGCTCCACCCTCGATAAAAAATGCATACTTAAAATAATTTGGCACAGCAAGGTTAAAAAATGTCTCAACAAACTCCGCATATTCAGCTGGGTAAATATCTGAAAGCGTTGGCTTATTAATTGCAACAAGCGTTAATTTTTCAAGGAAATCTTTCTCAAGCAATTTCGGATGGTTCATACCAAGAGCTGAAGAAGCAAAAAATGAAAATAGATCTAAATATGTTTTTCCCGTTTTTGCATCGACAAGGCGCCTGCCTTGGCTTCTCTTAAGGTCAAGAACCATTTCAAATCCATCAGCAAGTATGTGCTTTGCTAAGGTGCTGTGAACTTCGGTGGGAGAAATTTTTACCGCCATTTATCACCTATTTTTGTTGTTAATTTGCTTTGAAAATTTAAAAATTACCCCCCAAAAATCAAAATCTTGATTTGAATCACTTCAAAAATCTCAAAATTTTTGCTAAATTAAAACCAAATAACAAAAAAATCATAGATTAACAAACGGTATGAAGGAATCAAAAGGACCTCGGTATCTGTCCGAATATCTTGATGAGATCGTTGAAGAAGGGCGCCGGCAACCCCTCAATGGAAAGATAAATTGGAAATATATTCTTGTACTGCTTCTCCCATTTGGGACATTAATACTGGTAGCACTTCTTATCCTTAAGAAGCTTAATTCAACGAAACGCAGAAAAAACTCCGTAAGAAAGAAATCATCTTGAATTATCGGCTCAATATTAAATTAATATAAACCGATCCTTTTTCGGGAACCTTAACTTTTATATCTTTTCCCTTCAGTTTTTCATGCCAAACTTTTAATGTATACTCACCGGGTGGGATATCTTTGATAGTAAAATTCCCTCCCCTATCGGTGACCGCAAAGTAGGGCGTTTTAAGAACAACTATATAAGCTTCCATCTCTGGATGAACATTGCAAAGTATTGTCACAATGCATGGCTTTGTAAATGTATATTTTTTAACATCACCTTTAAACCATGTACCCAAATCCAGCTCACCAGGACATACATCTGGCGAAAAAACATTGTGCAAGACATTGTCATTATTTAAAAAATAAACTGTAGTCCCGACAAGAATTGGTAAAACATGGGGAATAAATCTTAAATTCCGTTGATCCATCACAGCGGGTTCGCCTGGCGGTGAAAATTTTCCCCCCGGTACCTCATCTATATAAACAACTGCATCCTTAACCCCTTTCCCTCCTTGAATCAAAACCTTTCCCTTTATATCACCAGCGTAAACATATCCTTGATTTACGAAGAGCGATAGAAGTGATAAAATCAACAAAATCATTTGGTGTTGAAGTTTTTTGTTTAATTTAACCAAATTTCTAAGAGGTTTAAAAATTTCGAGTTTAAGTGTGATTTAAACTTTCTTTAAAGTATGGATGACCCGACGGTATTAAATTATTGCTTGACAAAAATCTGAAGACAACCAGCATAAATACCCCAAGAAAACCAACGAACATCCCAATCTCAAAAATGTCGGGGATTGATTTGGCTTCACTAATTCCTGGGGCAACCATCAAGTACAAATCAAACCAACGCCCCACCAAAATGGCTAATGATGCCCCAACAAGATAAACAACCCTCTGACGAGATTTTTTACTTAAGAGCAAAAAGAAAGGTATCCCGAAATTTGCTATGATGTTTCCGTAAAAGATAACCTCGTAGTCATGTGCCCTCTTAAAAAAGTAAGATACCTCTTCGGGTATATTACCATACCAGATTATAAAAAATTGTGAATACCACAAATATGCCCAAAAGATGCTCAGGCTGAAAACATATTTCCCAAGGTCATTGAGATGATTTTCATTAAGAAGGCTCAAATAACCACGTGCCTTTAAAAACGAAACGAGAATTGTCATTGAGGCAACGCCACTTAAAAACATCCCCGCAAAATTATACCACCCAAAGAGAGCGCTATACCAGTGCGGTTCAATCGACATAAGCCAATCCCAACTTGATGTTGAAGTAGTGATCGCAGAGAAGACAACAAACGCCGACGAGTAAAGAACTCCATGTTTTAATAACTTAACATCTCCACTTATATCAAGTCTCAATGAAATTTTCTTTATTAAACTTGAAAGGATAGCCCAAGGCAAAATATATATAACTGTACGAAATGTGAAGAAACCTGGCTCAAGATATAAAAATTTATTTGGGAACTTTACACTTAATTCAGCGGAATGAACCCATGGATAAATTCTGCCAGGATCAATGCAAAGCGCAAGTATAACTAAACCAGCTACGGGGAAATATGAAGAGATCGCTTCGGGAACACGCTTAAAACAAACATACCAACTTGTGCCAGCTAGATATTGAACTGCTATGAAGAAAGTTCCAGCGAATGAAATGCTCAAGAAATAAAAATTGTTAACAAAAATCGCTACGAGTATCCTCTTTAACGGATATCCATTTAAAACAGCGTATGATAATGAGACAATCCCAATTAAAATTAAAACAAAAACGAAAATCCTAAGCCCTCTTGTAAAATTAAATCTCTCAGACGGTGCGTAGTTATTTATATTCATGTCCGATGCAAAACTTTTGTTTAGTAATGACATGTTTGACAATCAAGTTTATTAACATCAACTACAGTGATCTTTTGGTTAGCTTTTATGCCATAATATCTGTTACTCAAATCAATTGAAGCTTTCCTATGACAATCTATACACCACCCCATTGAAAGTGAGTAAAACTGCTTCATAACATCCATTTGCTCAACAGGACCATGACATCTCTGGCAGTCTATTTTCCCAACCTTAACATGCTGAGCGTGACTGAAGCGAACGTGCGCAGGGAGAAAGTTAACCTTTGTCCACCTTATTGGTTCTGAATTTGAGAACGCTTCAAAAACCTTTTTTATTTCTACCTCTCCCGTATTTTTTCCCTCCGTTATAAATTTGTGACAATTCATACATGTTTCAACGGATGGAACCCCAGCAACAGGACCTTTTTCAGCTGCAAAATGACAATAAAGGCAGTTAATTTTATATTCACCAGCGTGAACTTTGTGCGAAAATATTATAGGCTGCTCCGGTTGATAACCTTCCTGCCTCCCAAAAGATGCTAAAAAGTTAAAAAATTGGACGCCAAGATAGATAACAACAGGAATTAAAGTTAAAAAGATCAGAGCTAAATAATTTTTTCTAAGCAAAGTAATAACCGCAGTCACCAGCAAAAATGCAATCGCTATTATTATCATATCTCTGTTTCCCACCTTGCCTCTCGGGTAAAAATCCAAAGAAGCGGAAATTTTAGGTTTTGATAAAGTATCCCTTTGAACAGGTTGACTTTCAGAAAGATTTTGTAAATAACGCACATAGGATACAATTTCCCATCTTTCCTCCGGGGTTAGCACACCGCCATATGAGTTCATTAGACCAAAACCATGAGTTATGACAAAATAAATCTGACCCTCGGAAAGATTTTTGACCACCTCAGATGTCAAATCCATGGTAGTTAACTTTGGAAATTGTTCACTTTTTGTGACAGGTCCATCTCCCCTGCCAGCTTCACCATGACAAACACTACAGTATATATCGTATAGCCGTTTCCCCTCAGCCAGAACACTTTGAGTTGAAGCAAATGGATTTTTAAGTTCTCTTCCAGCTCTTTCAAAACCATCTATATCATTTGGATATGGAAATGGTTTATGCCCACGGGGTACAGTTCCTTCCACAGGTGTAAGTGCTGATCTACCCAACGGAAGCTTTGGGTTTTCAGAGTAAGATGGATAAGGTAAATAATGCGCCATATCTGGGGCATATTCAAAATTTGGTTTCTTGGAATCTTTGCAAGATATAAGGAACAAAGCCAAAATTAGAAAAGTTATTTTAAATTTTGCATTCATGTCATTTCTCTTGCTTGATTTTAATCTCAATTGCCCCAGTTTCAAACGCAATTTCATATAATTTATCTATTATCTCCCTCCTCAAGCTAAATTCATCAAAATCAATCAACACAACAAATTTATCGCCTGCATCATCTATAATCGGATTACGGCTTTTTACTCCTGGAAACAATTTACTTCTATAGAAAAATGAGAAAACAGAGGCAAGGGCTGAGAATAACACCGTTAACTCAAATGTAATTGGGATAAAAGAAAGGAACGAGAAATAAGGTTTACCGCCAAAATTCATTGGCCAGTCAAGAGCATGAACCCACGACTGAAACACAAAACCTGTAACAGCACCGATGGAACCAGCAAAGAAAGCAACCTTTGGTAGCCTTGTTTTTTTCAAATTTAAAATTTCATCAACTCCATGAATGTGAAATGGTGTAAATACATCAACAACTTTAAAGTTCAAACTTACAAATTTTTTCAATCCTTCGATTAATTTGTTCTCGTCGTTATAAATAATCATAAACTGCTGCCCCCGAAAACTTGAAAACCTCGGCAATTCAACAGGCTTATTGTCTTTAACAGGTTTCCCATCTCCTTTTACCACCTCACTTGAAACTTTAAAAATTGATTTAATCTCAGCAATGGAAACAACAGGGAAAAACTTCGCAAAGATAAGAAAAGCTGTAAAGAAAAATCCGAGCGTCCCAATGAATAAACCAATCTCAACTATGCTTGGGATATAAATTGTCCAGCTTGATGGAAGATAATCTCTATGAAGGGAAGTTACAATTATCACAAATCTTTCAAGCCACATCCCTACATTTATAAGGATTGATATGATAAATGTTGCCAAAATACTTGTCCTCACCCTTTTCAACCAGAAAAGTTGAGGAAAGATAGCATTGAAAAGAAGCATGAGCCAATAAAGCCATCTATATGGACCTTTTATTCTGTTAAGAACCACGGAAAACTCATATGGATTATTTGAATACCAGGCCATAAATATCTCTGTAAAGTAGGCTATACCAACAAGTGAGCCTGTCAAGAGAAGCATTTTATTCATTGTCTCTATATGCTTCAAAGTTATGTAATTTTCGAGCTTAAAAACTTTTCGCATAATAATCACAAGAGTTTGAACCATTGCAAATCCTGAGAAGATAGCCCCTATGACAAAATAGGGTGGAAATATAGTTGAATGCCAGCCAGGAATCACAGAAGTTGCAAAGTCCAAGCTGACTATGCTATGAACAGATACAACAAGTGGTGTAGCAAGACCTGCAAGTATAGTTGATAATACTTCATGTCTGTGCCACTGCTTTAACGAGCCACTCCACCCAAAACTAAGCACATTATAAACAAATCTTCTCAATCTTGATTTTGTCCTGTCCCTCAATGTAGCGATGTCTGGTATAAGCCCTGTGTACCAGAATAGAAGGGACACTGTGAAATAAGTGAAAATGGCAAAAAAGTCCCAAACGAGAGCGGAGTTAAAGTTCACCCACAAAGGACCACGGGTGTTAGGATAGGGAATTATATAGAAAAACAGCCATGGTCTCCCCATATGTATAAGTGGAAAGAAACCAGCGCACATAACTGCAAAAATCGTCATAGCTTCTGCAGTCCTGCTTACAGCTGTTCTCCACCTTTGTTTGAGAATTAGCAGTATTGCGGATATAAAAGTCCCAGCGTGACCAATTCCTATCCACCAAACAAAATTTGTTATATCCATTGCCCAATTCACCGTCTTATTCAAACCCCAAGTGCCGATCCCTTCATAAATAGTGATAAAACTTGAGATAACCCCGATCAAAAAAGCTGATAATGATATCCCTATCGCAATATACCAGTATTTACCAGGTTTTGATTCAACATTGACACAAAGATCATCCGTTACTTGCTTATAATTTTTCACTCCGAGAATTAATGGCTCTCTCAAGTGTGATACAAATTTCATGTCTTACTGTTCTTTACTTTTGCAAGGTAACCCACGCCTGGTTTTGTGTTTAATTCCTCAAGGACAAAATAAAGTCTTTGACTTTTAAATTTTTTTGAGACTTCACTTTCAGGGTCATTTAAATCTCCAAAAACTATTGCCTTTGTTGGACATGCTTGCTGACATGCTGTTTTTATCTCCCCATCTTTAAGTTTACGGTTTTCCATCTTCGCCTTTAACTTCCCTGCCTGAATTCGCTGGATACAAAATGTGCATTTCTCTGTAACACCCCTTGACCTCACAGTTACATCAGGGTTTAAAACCATCCTCTCAATTTCATCGTCCATTATAGCAATTATATGTTCATTTCCAGAAAAGCTATCAGCCCCAGTGTAATCATACCAGTTAAATCTGCGAACTTTATAAGGACAATTGTTAAGACAGAATCTAACGCCAATACACCTGTTATAAATTTGTTGGCTGATGCCCTCGCTGCTGTGCATAGTTGCAGAAACAGGGCATACCGCTTCACACGGCGCATTGTCACAATGTTGACACATCATCGGTTGAAAAACAACTTTAGGATTTTTGGGATCACCCAAATAATATCTATCAATTCTTATCCAGTGCATCTCCCTTGCATTTAAAACCTCCTCCCTCCCAACAACAGGGATATTATTCTCAACCTGGCACGCTATAACACAAGCCCCACATCCAATACATGCATTAAGATCGATAACCATACCCCAATGATGAATGGGATATTTGTGCTCTGGATAGAATGACAATCCTTCACCTGTATGATCCCTTGCAAGCTTGCCATTTTTTAAATCCTCAAGCGTCATTTCTTTAATTATGGGTCTCCCCTCAAGCTCGGAATGAAGTTGTGTCTGAGCAAGCTTATAACTTTTGACCGTTTTTTCAAACCTCACCCCATCAGCAAAGTCCCTACCAACAGTTGCAGAGTATCTAAATGTCCCATCCTCATAAATGATAAATGGAAAAGCATTAGCGCCAACACCATTCCCTATTTTACCAGCCCTCCATCTTCCATATCCAAGGGCAACTGCAAATGTTCCATAAGCTTGACCCGGTTGAATGAAAATAGGTAAATCGACCGCATATCTTCCGTAAGATAATTTTACGACATCACCCTGCTTCAAATTATTTTCAAGCGCAAATTCAGGGGAAACACTAACATAATTATCCCAACAAACTTTTGTAATTGGGTCCGGTAACTCTTGAAGCCATGGATTATTTGCGTATCTTCCATCCGAAACAGAAATATCCTGATATAAAATAAGTTCAATTTTTCCATCCAAGCTCTTCAATTTAGGTTTAAGCGAGTTTACAGCATCAGCAATAATTTCATAAGTTGGTCTATATTTCCGCACACTTTTATTTGAAGTTTTAACCTCATATACCCCCTTCTCAAGACATTCAATCCAAATCCTTTTGAAATCTTCTTCATTTTTAACCTTCAATATATCTTCACGCCAATGCTCTTGCATATATGTTAAGTAATCTGCCGACCTATTCATCCAGAGCAAAAAACTTTCCTGTCCTTGCCTTGTGTTGAAAAGATTGCCAATAACAGGTTGTGAAAAACTGTAATGCCCCTTCTTTGGCTCCGCATCGTTCC
>LDXX01000005.1 GCA_001442925.1 Candidatus Kryptonium thompsonii | reverse complement strand
GACACATTGTCTGAGGTAGTTCTTGTTCCAGAGTATTTTTATGATGGTTCGTGGCATAGGGCTAGAGTTGAGGGTGATACTGTTGTAGGGTATAGGAAATATTCAGGTTCGTTTGTGTGGAAGTCGAATTTAGATTTGGATGGTCAAGATATAGATTCGTTGATGTTTAGAGTTGTTCCAAAGGATATGGTTGTTGGTGTAGCTGATACGATAGTATTTCATCTTGATAATAATGAGGTTCCTGTTATAACATATGTTGAAACGCCGCAAGTTGAGAAATCAGGGGCGTTTGAGATCAAGTTTGTTGCGTTTGATCAGGAGAGAGATTTGTTGAGTTTTAAGTTTGAGTATTCAGTTGGTGATACGATGAATTGGAGAGGTGCAACTGTAAGGATGGGGTCGAGGTATAATGATACGCTTGGTGTGATATGGTTATCGGATTCTGATTTACCGAATCAAGATGTTTGGGTTTACTTTAAGATAACGCCGTTTGATAGGGATACAGGTAGATATGCTATATCTGGAAGATTTAAGGTTGACAATCAAACAGGCCCAATTATTCTTTCATCTTATCCAATCAATGTCAGCTTCTATAACGATACCATTAAGTTAAGGTTTGATAGAAAAGTTTATGGGGTTGGAGCTGGGGTAAAAATTTATGGGAGTTTGACAGGTGAACATCGATTTAACGCATCATCTTTTGACAGCGTTTTTTATCTTATCCCATCTCCCCACTTCGCTTCTGCTGAGACGGTAACTGTAAAAATAATTGCAGATAGCCTTAGGGATTCAAATGGAAATACCTTTGATGGGGATAAAGATGGAGATCCAGAAGGTTCACCTGTTGATGATGTAACTTTGACATTTGTTTCAACGATTCCTGGGGATTATAACCTTGATAAAAAAGTTAACATTGAAGATCTTGCTTTGTTCAGGGATGTGTGGGTTAATAAGCACGCAAGTAGAGAGATTGGACCTGCGACCGGCAAACCACCGCAGATGATAGTTCAACCAGATGGCAAAGTTGATTTTGAAGATTTGATGGTTTTCGTGATGAACTGGAATTGGACGGTTAAAACTGGTGGGTTCAAGTTGGCAAGCAAATTATTTGAGAACGATGACTCAAACGGATTAGTAATAACTGTAGCCAAAGCTTATAAAGAGCAATTATTGATGCTCGATAGGATTGAGCCATTTAACAAGTACAGTCGTATTGGCGGATCGAACGACAAGTACATCAATTATGATGTTAGGTTCAATTTAGCGAATGGTTTTTCAGATACAATTTATGCGGGTGAGTTTGTTTTCAAATATGATCCTGAAGTTTTACAATTTGTCGGGATAAAAGATAGAGATGTGTTTGGTAAACTTGA
The DNA here is from genome assembly GCA_001442925.1 of Candidatus Kryptonium thompsonii. Classification (GTDB taxonomy): domain Bacteria; phylum Bacteroidota; class Ignavibacteria; order Kryptoniales; family Kryptoniaceae; genus Kryptonium; species Kryptonium thompsonii. The sequence goes on along the minus strand of LDXX01000005.1, from coordinate 357,621 downwards.
TAGTGGCAAGACGATCTTCTTAAGTTATGTTGATTCGGTGAATGGGTTGATTGTGATTGACTTTGCGAATTTTGGTAATTTGGGTATGTTGGGGAACGATGTTGTTGCAAGGATTGAGTTTAAAGCGATCAAGGAATCAAAAGGTGAGGGTGTGATTGCTTATGAATTGTTTGGGGTTTCAGGGAATGTATATGATTTTTATGAAAGGATAGAACTTAGCACTATTCCAGATGTTCCGAAGGAGTTTGCACTTTTGCAGAATTATCCAAATCCATTTAATCCGAATACGGTTATAAGATATCATGTGCCCAGGTATAGTCGTGTGATTATAAAAGTTTACGATGTCATAGGGAGAGAGGTCACAGTGCTTGTTGATGATTATTTCAAGCCTGGGTATTATGAGGTTGTGTGGGATAGCAGGAGGAGAAGTGATAATGTTGAGGTTTCAAGTGGAGTTTATTTCTATGTTATGGAGGCTGTGGAAGAAGGAAGGAGTATCTTTAGAGATGTTAAAAAGATGGTGGTGATAAAGTAAAGCGTGGGAACTTGAAAAATTGGTTGTGGTTTTTTATATTGAAGATGAAAAACAAAATTTGGAGATTTGCGATGAAGCGTTTAACCATGGTTTTAGTTTTAATTATCTTTGCGACTTCATTCGGGTTTGCTCAGTTCAAAGAGCAAATTGAGACGAAGCCCGATGTTTATCAATCAATCGTTAGAGGGGGATGGCTTAGCAACTTATTTATGAGACATACTTTTTCAGCTTCATACATTAGCATAGGTGGGAAAGGGATGATGATAAATTCGTATACGAATTCAATTTTTTATAGATTTTCAGATAATTTAAATTTGCAAGCTGACATAAGTCTGGTTAGCTCACCGTTTAGCAGTTTTGGGAAAAATTTCCAGCGGGGGATCAACGGAATTTATATTAATCGCATTGAGTTGAACTATCGCCCATTTAATAACATGTTAATAAATATCCAATATCGCCAACTCCCGTTTTATAACTTTTATTACTACGGCTGGTGATTTAAGTTGTGGAGAGATTGATTGTGCTGTCCTGTCGTTGATTTCCCCATTTTGTTAATTTTTGTTTGTGAGGTTTATTGATTTTTATTCAATTTTTTAAGGCATAGTTTTTGTTAATATTTAGTTTGAGATTTAACAAAATAGATTGAATATGGAAAAGTTTAAATCTTATTATTTAGCACCTGAGGAATTAAACAAGATTTTTGACTACTTTAAAACAAGGGGGTACAAAATCGCTGGTCCCACCGTTAAAGATAATGCAATTGTTTACGATGAAATTGAAAGTGTTAATGATTTGCCTTTGGGTTGGACGGATGAGCAAGGTCCTGGAAGTTACAGGTTGAAGCGAAGAAATGACGAGGCTTTATTTGGTTATGTTGTCGGACCGCATTCGTGGAAAAAATTTCTTTTCCCGCCGATTTTAACGCTCTGGGAAGCTAAAAGGGAAAATGGAAAGTTTAAGATTTACGAACAAAACTACTCTGAGGAAAAATTTGTATTTGTAGGTGTTAGGGCATGTGAGATTTCCGCCATTTTGATTCAGGATAAAATCTTCGGCGGTGGACAATATGTTGACCCAAATTACTTAAGAAGAAGGGAAAATGCGTTTATAATCGCTGTAAATTGCAACGAACCTGGGAATAATTGCTTTTGTTTATCGACTGGAACGGGCCCAAAAGTTTTAACTGGTTATGATATTGTTTTAACCGAGGTTATTTCTGAGAGTGGGCATTATCTGATTGCGAAGCCAGGCTCAGACTTAGGTGAAGAAATATTGGCATCTTTAGGTTTTAGGGAGGCGACGACTCAAGAGATTGATGAGGCAGATAAAGTAAGTAATGAAGCAGTTAACAAGTTTAGAAAGGAAGTTGATCTAAGTGATGTTGTTGAAATGCTTCAATCAAATTATGAAAATCCATTGTGGGAGAAGGTTTCGGAAAAGTGTTTGACATGTGCTAATTGTACCATGGTTTGTCCAACATGTTTTTGTCATACAGTTGAGGATGTAACGGATTTAACAGGGCAAAGTGCAAAAAGGGTGAGGAAATGGGATTCATGTTTTACGCTTGAGTTTTCTTATATACACGGGGGAAGTGTAAGGTATTCGACTGCTTCGAGATATAGACAGTGGATGACGCACAAACTTTCAACCTGGAAAAATCAGTTCGGTATGATCGGCTGTGTTGGGTGTGGCAGATGTATAACTTGGTGTCCTGTTGGCATTGATATAGTTGAGAATGTCAAACTTTTCAAAGAAAGTGAATTAAAACTCAAAACTGGTGAGAGTTATGGCCGTGGAAACACTTGAAAGGCTACTTGCAGAACATCCTTTTTTTAAAGATCTCAAAAAGGATTACCTTTCGTTTATAGTTGGGTGTGCGCGGAATGCATTTTATAAACCTGGTGAGTTTATATTTCGTGAGGGGGAAGAGGCACAAGAGTTTTATCTTATAAGGGATGGCAAGGTGGCACTTGAAATTTCATTTCCTGGGAAAAAGCCGGTTATAATTCAAACGCTCGAAAGTGGTGAAGTCCTTGGGTGGTCATGGATTACACCACCGTATTATTGGCATTTTGACGCAAGGGTGGTTGAGCCGACGAGAGCTATAGCTTTTGATGGGAAATGTTTAAGAAATAAGTGCGAGGAAGACCATAGTTTGGGATATGAGATTTTAAAAAGATTTATCACTGTTGTAGAGCAAAGACTTCAAGCAACAAGAATACAATTGCTTGATCTATATGGAGCCAGTTGAAAAAGAAGTATTAACAGCTGTTCAAAACCCGATGCTTCCTTTAATCTTTCAGGTGCGTTCAAGAAAGCAGGAAACAAATGATACATTTACGCTTGAAATTGAACCATTGGATTCAAAATCTGAATTTAAGTTTCTTCCAGGGCAGTTTAACATGGTGTATGTTTTCGGTGTTGGCGAAGTTCCAATTTCGATAAGTGGTGATCCAAGTAAAAAGAACCGCATAATGCACACGACGCGCATGGTTGGAATTGTGACGAAGGCGATGGGGAAACTGAAGAAAGGGGATTTGTTGGGCATAAGAGGTCCTTTCGGCTCAAGTTGGCCAGTTGATAAATGTAGCGGGTGTGATATCGTCATAGTTGCTGGCGGTATTGGGTTAGCCCCGTTAAGACCAGCGATTTACTACATTTTATCAAATCGAGAGAGATATAATCGTGTGATTTTACTCTATGGGGCAAGGACACCTGATGACATTCTTTATAAGAATGAGATTGAAAAATGGAGATCGAGGTTTGACTTTGAGGTTTATGTCACCGTTGACAGGGGAATCAGCGGATGGAAAGGCAATGTTGGCGTTGTCACGACATTAATTCCGCGAGCTCCTTTTGAACCGGAAAATACGGTTGCTCTTGTTTGTGGTCCTGAAATAATGATGCGTTTTACAGCGCTTGAACTTATCAAGAGGGGTGTTAAAGAGAACAACATATTTCTCTCGATGGAAAGGAATATGAAATGTGGCATTGGATTATGTGGGCATTGTCAATTTGGGCCGGTATTTATTTGCAAAGATGGTCCTGTGTTTAGTTATAATCAAGTAAAGGATTTGATATTTAAGCGGGAGATTTAAAAAATGAAGAAAAGGAAACCAAAACTTGCAGTTTGGAAATTTGCTTCGTGCGATGGATGTCAATTGAGTTTACTTGACTGTGAAGATGAACTGCTTGATATTGTTGGTGCGGTGGAAATAGCGTATTTCCTTGAGGCTTCAAGGGCTACTGTTTCAGGTCCATATGACATCTCACTTGTTGAAGGTTCAATTACAACGCCACATGATGCTGAGAGGATTCACAAGATAAGGAAAGTTTCTAAGTATTTAATTACAATCGGGGCGTGTGCCACTGCCGGTGGGATTCAAGCGTTGAGAAATTTTAAAGATGTAAAGGAGTTCATTTCAATTGTTTACGCGAATCCTTCGTATATTGAGACATTGAGCAAGTCCACTCCGATATCAGATCATGTATTTGTCGATTTTGAACTTAGGGGTTGCCCGATAAATAAATATCAATTGATTGAGGTCATAAGTGCATTTCTTAACAATCGCAAGCCAAATATACCTTCGTATAGTGTCTGTGTTGAGTGTAAGAGGAATGGTAATGTTTGTGTCATGGTCTCAAGTGGAACTCCATGTTTAGGTCCAGTTGTGCAAGCTGGATGTGGAGCTATATGTCCATCTTATCAGAGAGGATGTTATGGATGCTTTGGGCCAAAGGAGACACCAAATGTGTTTTCGCTATCGGAACATTTTCTAAAAAACGGTTTGTCTTCGGCGGATATAGTTAGAGTTTTAAGAAACTTTAACTCTTATGCAGAACCGTTCAGAAAAGGGAGTGAAGCATATGAAAGATAAAGCAATAAAAGTTGATTACTTGGCGCGAGTTGAGGGTGAAGGGGCACTTTATATTAAAGTTAAAAATGGTTATGTCGTCGATGTAAAAGTTAAAATTTTTGAGCCACCGCGTTTTTTCGAGGCATTTTTAAGGGGAAGAAGTTTTAGGGAAGTTCCAGATATCACTGCGAGGATTTGTGGGATCTGTCCCGTTGCTTATCAAATGAGTTCTATACATGCAATTGAGGGCATATTTGGTGTCAAGGTAACTGAACAAATTAGAATGTTAAGAAGGTTAATTTACTGCGGTGAATGGATAGAAAGCCACGCGTTGCACATATTTATGCTTCATCTCCCGGATTTTCTTGGATATGATGATGTCATTCAAATGGCTAAAGATTATCCCGATACTGTTCAAAAGGCATTGAGGCTTAAAAAAATCGGAAACGAAATAATCAGAATCCTTGGGGGCAGGGAGATTCACCCGATTAATTTGAAAGTCGGTGGATTTTATAAGTTGCCTTCGAAAAAGGAATTGAGAAAGCTTGAAGATGATTTAAAATGGGCGAGGGATTTTTCAATTGAGACTGTTAAGTTCCTTGCTGATCTTGAATTTCCGGAGTTCGAGCAAGATTATGAATTTGTTGCGCTGAGGCATCCGAATGAGTATCCACTCAATGAGGGTAGAATTGTTTCAAATAAGGGTCTTGACATTTCCGTAAATGAGTATGATAATCATTTTGTCGAGGAGCATGTTCCACATTCAAATGCTTTGCATTCGATGATAGTCGGTAGGGGTGCTTACTTTGTTGGACCGCTTGCAAGATTTAACTTGAACTTTGATAAATTATCCGATATCGCAAAAGAGATTGCACTTGAGGTTAACTTTAAACCGGTGTGTAAAAATCCATTTAAGAGCATACTTGCAAGGGCTGTTGAAACGCTATACGCCTGCGATGAATCTTTGAGAATAATATCAGAATATGATGATCTCGATAAACCGTTTGTCGATTTTTCTGTGAAACCGGGCATCGGTTATGGCTGCACGGAAGCGCCGAGGGGAATCCTTTACCATAGATATAAAGTGGATGAAAAAGGAACGATACTTGACGCTAAAATTGTCCCGCCAACTTCGCAGAATTTGAAAATGATGGAAAGTGATCTCTGGAAATTTGTGGCTACTTATCTAAATCTTCCTGAAGATGAGCTGACTTGGAAATGTGAACAAGCGATACGAAACTATGATCCGTGTATTTCATGTGCAACTCACTTTTTGAAACTTTACATTGAAAGGGAATAGAGAAAAGAATTTTTTAATAGTTGGGGTTGGGAATGTATTTCGCGGTGATGATGCTGTTGGAATTTTAATCGCAAGGTTTTTGAAAAGGTGTTTTAAAGAAAATGTAAAGATCATTGGGGTTGAAACATCATTCGATGAATTGATACAATTTTTTGGGGATTATGATTTAATCATTTTTATTGACGCGATTAAATCTGGGGAAAAACCGGGGAAAATCTATCGTTTGAAATTTGGGGTTGATAAAATACCCGCCCAGTTGGAGTTTTTTTCAACTCATTCCGTTGGGCTAATTGAATATATCGAAATTGCAAAGGCGCTTGGTAAATTGCCGAAGGAGTTAATTATTTATGGTATTGTTGGTAAGGATTTCGATGTTGGCAGTTCTATTTCTTCCGAGGTCAGGGTTTCGTGTAAGGAAATCATAAGGGAAATTTTATCTGAAATTGGGGCTTAAGTGAAATTTTTATTTTAGGGTTTGGGTTGTTAAATTTGCAAAAATTAAAAAGAAATCAGGTTGTTGGATGGACAAAAACTTACTTGAGATATATAAAAAGGTTGAAAATGGAGAAAGACTCACATTTGAAGACGGCGTTAAACTTTTTCAATCTGATGATCTCATCACGATTGGAATGATGGCGGATATGGTCAGGTGGCGTTTGCATCCAGAGCCAGTGGTGACATACATAATTGATCGAAATATAAACTATACAAACATTTGCACCACTGAGTGTACATTTTGCGCTTTCTATGCGAAGGTTGGGGACACTGTTAAGGGATATACACTTGATTACGAAACCATCGCGAAGAAAATTGAGGAGACAATTCAACTCGGCGGGACGAGGATTTTATTGCAAGGTGGTTTAAATCCAGAACTTGGAATTGAGTTTTACGAAGATTTATTCAGATGGATAAAGAAAAATTATCCTGAGATATGGCTTCATGCTCTTTCGCCTGAGGAAATTTTGCATATAGCTGATGTTTCTGGATTGAAAGTTCGCGATGTTTTGAAGAGATTAATTGATGCGGGCTTGCAATCAATCCCCGGAGGTGGGGCTGAAATTTTAGTTGATAGGGTGAGGGAGAAAATTTCACCTAAAAAATGTAGCGCTGATGAATGGCTTGGGGTTATGTATGAGGCGCATCAGCTTGGTTTGAAGACGACGGCAACGATGATGTTTGGACATGTTGAGACATATGAAGATAGGGTTCAGCACATGTTGTTAATTCGTGAGCTTCAAGATATAACTGGTGGATTTACTTCTTTCATACCGTGGACATTTCAACCCAGGAATACAAAGCTTGCGGAAAACATGGATAATTTGAAGGAAAGGTCGACGGGGTTTGACTATCTCAAGACGCTTGCGATATCAAGGTTGATGCTTGATAATATCCCAACGATTCAAGTTTCTTGGGTTACGCAAGGTTTGAAGATGGCACAAATTGGATTAAAATTTGGTGCTGATGATTTTGGGAGTTTGCTCATTGAGGAAAATGTTGTAAGTGCAGCTGGAACAAAGCATCTCGTCACGCTTGATCAAATGTTAAAAGCGATAAAAGACGCGGGATTTGAACCAAGGAAGAGGTTAAATTAATGCATGAGCATAGGTATTGGATGGAATACGCGCTGAAGGAGGCGCAGAAAGCTTTTGAGCTCGGTGAGATACCCGTTGGTGCTATTATAGTTTATAAGGGGCAAATCATTGCGAAAGGTTATAATCAAGTTGAAACTTTGAAAGACGCCACCGCTCATGCTGAGATGATCGCTTTATCCGCAGCGTATAATTATTTTCAAGCGTGGAGGCTTGATGGATGCACGATTTATGTGACGCTCGAGCCGTGTCCAATGTGTGCTGGGGCAATTGTTCTTTCGCGGGTTGATAAAATTGTTTTCGGAGCGTATGACTTCAAGGCTGGCGCATGTGGAAGTGTTTATAACATAGCTGGAGATGGGAATTTGAATCATAAAGTTGAAGTCATCGGTGGGATAATGGGGGATGAAGCACAAAGTTTATTGAGGGCTTTCTTTGAGGGGTTAAGAAAAAACGATATGGGGCGGTTTTGAAACCGCCCCGTGTTTTCATTTGACAAACATTAACTTTTTGCTTTCGACATATTTCCCTGCCTTCAAAGTGTAAATATATGATCCCGTTGCAAGTTTACTTGCATCAAATATTACTCTGTAAGTTCCGGGATCGAGAACTTCATCAACAAGAGTTGCAATTTCTTGACCTAAAATCGTGTAAATTTTTAAAGTTACATTTTGTCGTGTTGGAATCGAAAATTCAATTGTTGTGGTTGGATTAAATGGATTTGGATAGTTTTGCTTTAATTCATATCCATTGGGAATTTCATCGTTTAGTTTTTCAACTTTTAATGGTATAATTGGCAGTGTTCCCTGGTAAACCCATTTATCAACTGTCCAACCGTAATAGGATTGAGTGTAAAGATTTTTCTTCTCGTCAAATTTTACATCATAAACTGAGGTATACCCAGACGCATTCCCAGGTGTGGTTCCGTTTTCTCTAAGGTTATAGCCACCCGTCTTGATGAAATTCCATTTTGCTATATCTATTGTGTCAATTGGTTCACCAGTTGTTCCGCTTACAACATAGATCCTGCCGTAGGGATAACCCATTGAAAGTGGGGATGGTCTCCAAACTGCGCATGCGATAAATAATAAATTATTTTCATCAAGGTATTCAAGACCAATTGGACTTGCTTTCCAAGCAGAAGTAGCTCCAGTGTCAGCTACTCCAAGTTGGAAGTTAAATTTAGTATCAATTTGATATCCAGTTTGGATGGAGCCAACATACTTTACAACTTTTCTTTTTGTCGTGTCAGAATAAGAAACGAAAAGCCAAGTGCCGTCGTTGTTAACTTCAATTCCTTTGTAAACTCCGTCAGGTAAGTCAATTGTGTTTAAAGGGGTGGTTGTGTGGCTTTCCCATGCTGTTTTGTTGCTTTCAATTGATGGAAAGATTTTAATGTCATCAGTTTTTCCATAACTGCTGTCGTTAATCACGAAGACATTTCCATTTGCATCAAGGTCGATTGAAAAAATTATGTTGTCACCGGTTTCAAGACGGTAAGGGGTTGAGAGAATTGTGTCTCCTGTAAATTTGAAAACGAGGATACTATGCTTTTCATCGTTATTTGCTACATAGATCAAACTATCTTTTGGGGTTGCCAAGATAAACCATGCATTCTTCATCAGGACTTCGTCAAAAACATCATTTGGATTTGTCCAAGGGAGAAAGAAATTGCCAATTCCGGGGGTGTCATACCCATAGTAGTAAAGGCGTCCAGTGGCTGAGTCTGCATTTACATAAGGTATAAGAAAACTTCTTGCATTATAAGTTGTAACGCAGGCGATGAATGTGTTTTCTTTTAATACCCCGACGCTTGGTGTATTGTGTCCTGTTCCATTGGTCTCGTCATCGTAAGTTGCATAAACGCAGTACCATTTTGAGGTCCATTGTGGTTGTTCTTGAGAAAAAGTGAATGTTGAGAGTATTGATATTAAAAGTAAAGGTAAGGTGGAAATTGTAATGAGGCGCATGGCACCTTTGACCATTTTTGTTTTTGGGGATTTAGTTCGCTAAACAAAGTTACTATTACTTTAAATATAACGCAAATTTCTTGATGCTCTAGGATGCTTTAGGAATCTTCCCTTTACAAAGCTCCAAAAAACATCTGTTCCATAGCACCAGCGAACAATGTACCTGACAGGCTCGTGCTTAGTTTCTCGATGTGAATTTCCCACTAAAGCCAACTGAGTTGCCCGAAGTCCTATCAGCAGCCATTTTTTGTTCGGTATGTTCTCATCGTGGTAGACATAGTATGTTGCGCTTCGCTTGACGGGATTTCCCCAAAGATCAAATGCATTCATAGCTCTCCGCGAAAGGCTTTTTCTAAGATAGACTGTTCTAACCTCTTGAGTTCAGCTTCGGTATAAGCTTGAGCTTCTTTAAGAGCCCTTATCCGTTCCTGCACCGCTTCAAGATGCTCTACAATGCGTTTCTGCTCGGAGAGTGGAGGAAGAGGGATAAGAGCAGTTACCAAAGCTCGCAGATCAACACGAGGTTGCCTTGAGCCTGTTGTGTGAGCATTGGCATAGGCAACGAAACCAGGCGACCGCAGATACCAAGCTAAAAAGTGTCTGTCTACACGAGAAGGATCGGGCTTGAGAGGGAGAAGTTCAGTAGTGCAGGCTCCTTTCCCTTCAGGTAGGTAGACCTTGTTCAAGTAGGGGCGCAACTTGCTGTAAAGGACATGGCTTTCGTCATACAAATACACCTGACTACTCACGGACGACACAGGAGGACATTTGTCAATATCAACACTCCCTGTTCCTGACTCAACATGTTCTAATCCCACATAAGGCAATTCTGGTGGCAAATCTGTGGGCTTTTTAGTGTGCCGTTCAATAACAGCAACCTCCTCCAACTTCACCCATCTCCAATCTTCTGGAAGTTCATCTCCGGGGCGAGGGAAGGTTTCGGCAAGCACAGCCTGCCAAAGGCGTTCAGCATCTTGTTTTGCTTCTTCCCTCAGGCGCTTTGCTTCCCTTATCCGCTCCATTAGTTCTTCAATCCGCTCTACAATTCGGTGTTGTTCGGAGAGAGGGGGGAGAGGAATGAGTGCGTTCAATACAACTTCGGGCTTCAACCTTTGGCGACTTCCCGTTGCTCCGGTTACATCCGAGCGCACTTGCGAGAGAAATCCTTCTGTCACTAGTAGCTTGCCGAGATAGTCAAGATCTAAAACGCTAGAATTAGGCCGTAAGGGCATAAACTCTGTTGATGCAACGGACACTCCATCTTGAGGTACCTCGGTAACCACCCAGGCTCGTGGAATGCGTGGGTTCAGCTTGGAGAAAAGACACATGCCTGGTCCTATGACGATCTTGGTGCTGCCAATTTGACTACCAGCTAACTTTTCAGGACTTTGGCCTTTGTCGTAAGCAGGAATGCTGTAAAGGTAAAACGTACTTTGAGGGAACCGCCTAGGATCTACCGTGCGTCGCTCAATAGTAGCAACCTCTCCTAACTTTACCCATCTCCAGCCTTCGGGAAGTTTGTAGGGTCCCTCACTCATGCTTCCGTCCCCTCCTTATTGTTGCCGAGGAGTTCATTTAGTTCCTCAACAATGCTCAAAATTTCCTGTTCGCGCTCAAGAAGGTTAACAACGATTTCCACTGGTGATGGTAGTGATTCTGTCTCTTTGCGATTGGGGTTGCGCGCGGTGAGGTCGTAACCACGATTCTTAATATCCTCAATGGACACAATCCAAGAACGCTCGGAAAGGCACGACTCACGAGGACCTTGACCTTTGCGGTAAGCATCCCAAGCCTTCCAAAGCTTGCGTGCCTCTTCAAAGTGTTCGTCTTTGATTGGGTTACCCTTGCTGAACTTTTTCAGTCCTTCAGGTAGCGGAAGCTCATAATACCAGATTTCCTTAGTTGGACCCGGGCGTTCAAAAAAAATAAGCGCAGTTTTTACATCGGAGTAAGGAGCGAAAGTGCCAATTGGTAAGCTCACGATTGTGTGGAGGTTAAACTCCTCCAAAAGTGTCCGCTTGACCTCTGCAAACGCTCCACCACCGGAAAGCATGCCGTCGGGAACAACCATCCCACATCTTGCCCCGTTTCGGGGTTTCAGTTTTTTCATGATGTGCTGTAAGAATAGCAGTTCCGTTGCCTGTGATTGCACAGGGAAGTTTTGCTGAATATGTCGTCCTTCAGTTCCGCCGAAAGGTGGATTAGTCATGATCACATCAAAGCGTTGCGTTACTTGCCGAATGTTCTCCTCAAGCGTGTTTTTACGATAAACTTTAGGTGCAGTGACTCCATGTAAAACCATGTTCATCAAGCCCAAGAGAGCTGGAATGGGCTTTTTCTCTTGTCCAAAGAAAGTTTGTTCTTGCAGAGTTTTATGGTCTTCAATAGTTTTTTCTTGACGCTTCATCCAAAGATAAGCCTCCGCCAGGAACCCACAAGTCCCGCAAGCGGGATCGTAAACAGTCTCACCGATTTGAGGATTCACGAGTTCTACAATAAAGCGCACGACTGGACGGGGAGTGTAAAACTCGCCCGCCATGCGGTTTTCGTTACCAAGCCTGCGAAGTAGTTCTTCATAGACTTGGGAAACTGTGAATATATCGTCTTGGCTGTGGAAGTCGATGCTATTGATTATGGAGATCACATCCTTGAGATTGTACCCAGAGGCGCAGACTATTACATTTCGTTCAGCGAAGACACCTCGGATAGTGTCACGCAGCGGATCTCCACCAAGGCTCTGTAGATAGGGAATAAGCTTTCCATGGACGAAGCTAAGTAGTTCATCAGCAGGATAATCTTTCATCGCCCAATCTCTCCAGCGGTAAGGTGATTCTATAGTTGGGCGATATTCACGGCCAGCCAGTTTAGCTTGAGTTTCCCATTCTTCTTCTTGTGCGTCTAAAAAACGCAAGAACAAAAGCCAAGAAAGATGTTCAACATACTCCATGATACCGCCACAGTTGTTGTCTCTGCGTAAAATGTCACAAGCGCGCCAGATTTCATTTGCTAAAGTTTCACGAGTTTGGGGGCGATTGTTCATATCGTTATCTCCGAAATTTTAATTTTTTTATTCCAGTGTTTGTTCATGGTGTTACTTCCGAAACGGGATATATTCGCTCACGCATTTCTTTAAGAGTATCGCCAAGCTTTTCAACTCCACCAAACCAACTACTAATTTTCACCGCACCGCCCCATTCCCTAAAAGGAGAAACGCTAAAAACCTCCGGCTCCAGTTGCTCTATACCGCCTGCACGGTACTTGTCTACAAGCTCTAAGATTACCTTACGAGCTAAATCGCTGTAGCGTTTAAGGAAGCTCTGTTCTCTGTTAAGAAAAGCGGTTGCTCGTTCACTTCTCGTGCGTATTGGAGCTCCGAAGGCAATATGAGCAAGGATGTCGTAAATATCTGCTTCGGCAAGCCCTTCTACTTCAGCCAAGATCTCTGGGTGAATACTAAGACGACGCAGCTCGTTCAAGAATGTTCGCCTGCGATTTGAATCTACCCAAATATTTCGAAGATCTTGAATCTTAGGTGCACGATGAAGCACTTGCCTGCGAGTGTAGTCTCGATACTCCTTCAAAGATAACTGCTGACCTGTGGCGTCTATGGTGAAAATTGCTTCGTCCGCAATGCTAACCTCAAGCCCTTCTACACGGATTTTCTTCTTACCTTTTGTCTCAGGTTTAAGAGGGACTTCTATAAAAGTCGTGTGATCTGCCAATGTGTTTACTCTAATCCTGCGCTGAACAAAACCACTTGCGCTAACGATCAAAGTGAGTGCGTCCTCCGGGAGATTGTCAAAGATAAACTTACCTTCATCATCGGTTCGAATTGGACCGCGTTGAGTATTTGGACCTATCTGAACGCTCACAGACGCACCAACGATGCGTTCTTTCGTCTCTGTGTGAAAGACTACACCCTCCAGCTTTGCTGTAAACGGACCTTTCGGTATCTCTGGGAGTGCACTTGGAGGGCGATCCCATTGGTCAAAAAGACGAGTTGCGTCTGTGAAATCAATTATACGGAACCAGGATTTGTCTGTGATTGGATCGATACGACTTCCGCGCCCAATGATTTGCTTAAAGAGAATGGGAGAAGAGATTGTTTTCATAAAAACGATGTTTCGACAAGCGGGAACATCCACGCCTGTAGAAAGTAATTCAGCAGTCGTGGCCACAACAGGTGACTTTTTGTCGGAGTCGGCAAAATCTTCCAGCCAGCGATGAGCTTCTTCACCTTCTTCAGATATGATCGGAACAGCATAGTTGTCTAAGCCAGTTTCAGGACCAAACTCATCTTGTAAAAGTCTCGCAACTAAACGCGCATGCTCCATATCTACACAGAAGACCATGGTCTTCTCCATATGTCCAAAACGACGCAAAAGATTAGCCAAGTGTTGAACCATGGCACGGGTGCGATCTGGCAACGTGATCTCTCGTTCAAATTGGGGCGTTGTGTAAATCTCTCTTGGCTCTACATCTTCCGGAATAAAAACTTCCGCACCTTGTTCGATTGCATCTTCCAAGCGCAATCCTGTAGCATCCACAGTGGTGCGCACACGGTGGACCTTATATGTTGCTAAAAAGCCATCCTCTATGCCCTGCCCCAAACTATATTGAAAAGCGGGTGGACGCCATTTGCCCCTCTCTGGCTTTTCGGGCTCAATAAAAACTTCTGGTTCCTCTGCACAGAAATAAGCATAGGTGTCTACATTCTCATCTTGCTTTGGTGTAGCGGTCATACCAAGGTGAATTGCCGAAGAGAAGTGGTCTAAAATTTCTCTCCAAGTTCCCCAGCCGGAGCGATGACACTCATCAATGATGATAAGATCAAAGAAATCCGTTGGAAACTTTTCAAAAAGCCTTTTTCCGTTCTCATCCGGGCTCCAAAGTGTCTGATAGATGCCAAAGTATAGGTCTCGGTTCAAGTTTGGCGGATGTCCCTCAATGAGATGACGCGGGTCAGCGGTGCCAGTGGCAAAGGGGGAGAAGGTGTTATATGCCTGATTACGAAGCACTATGCGATCGGCTAAAAATAACACACGAGCAGGCCGTTCGGGGTGTTGTCTTTGTAACCATCCCGATTTAATGAGTTTCCAAACCACTTGAAAAGCGACAAAGGTCTTGCCCGTTCCCGTAGCCATGGTAAGAAGAATGCGTTTTTGTCCACGCATTATACGCAAAATAACTTCACGAATCGCTCTCTCCTGGAAGTAGTATGGACGCTTACCGCATTGGTTTTCGGGGCAGTAAGGATAAAGAAGCGGGTTGGATTGCCTTTCGGTGTCAATACCATAGATAGCAGGTGCTTCTTGAACTTTCCCAACACTGGGTTGTTCAAGACCTGTGTTTTTCTTCCAGCGTTGCCAAAGCTCTTCTGGGCTTGGAAATTCTTCCAGCTCTCGTGTTGTGTGAGTGAAAAAGTCATATTCGAGAATTCTGTGACCGTTAGTTGCATAGGCGAAAGCCAGACCAAGATCTTGAGCATAGCGCTTGGCTTGCTCTAATCCAGCTTCCGGTGAGCTATCCTCAGGTTCTGCCTCTACAACTGCAATTGGAAATCCATCTGTGTAGCGCAAAAGGTAATCCACCCTTTTGGGTTTCCCTCGTTGTACTTTATCGCCAACAAGGATAATTTTGCCAGGAGTGTATTGGTGATCGGCTTTATAATAGAACTCCCGTGAAATCTCCTTCTCTGTCCATCTTGCTACTTTCAGCTTTGGCTCAATTAGTTGTGCGCGGGTATCAGCTTCGTTAAGGGGCATATGAGCTATTCCTCCCTTTCATAACTTGCAAGATTTCAAAACTCGAAACTCCGCAAGTAATTCTATTTTCTTGTGCATAAAACCACACTCCCACACTTCACTAACAAACCAAAAAATTCATTGAATAAAATTGCTCTATTGCACATATCTTAACTCCTTTCCTAACCGCTTCCAGGTGTGGTATTTTTACGCGATCGATTTCATTTTTATTGGCTTTGGTGAAAATATACCGAAATCGAGAATAAATTTCAAGAAGGGGATCGAAAATTTAAGCGAGCCTCAGATTATAAGTTCCTGTTGAACCACTTGAAAATTTCCTGTGCTGTTTTTATATTTTGTGTAGTTAAAATCAAATACGAGAGAAGATGAGTTTAGTTCTTTCCTTTATATTTTTTGCCTTTATGCTTTATCCCGCTGGCGATGTCGTGAAATCAAAGCTTACATCAGTTGTAATCTATCGAGATAATGCATTTATTACTAAGACGATTTCCACTTCCGTTGATAGGGGAGAAAATCAAATAAGAATTGACAGGTTAACACCGAACCTTTTGGATTATTCGGTTCAAGTTGAGATTTTAAGGGGTAAAGATGTTAAAATTTCGGATGTCAAAGTTGAGGAGACATATCTTGAGAAGCCAGAGGTTGAAAAAGTAGAAAGGTTGAAGGCTAAATTGGATAGTTTGAATGATTTGATAAATTCGAAAAAGGGGGAGATTGAGATAATTTTAGGTGAGATTGAATTTTTAAAAAAGCTGTCCCCAACTTTGCAAGGGCAAAGGTTGACAACCGTTGAGCTTGAGAATTATTTTAAATTTTATGGCAAGTGGTTAAGTGAAAGTGTGAAGAAAAAAACAAAACTTGAAAAGGAAATTGAAAAGTTGAGCTATGATAGAAAATTAATTGAAGATGAATTAAATAAACTTTCATCGGCGAAGGAAAAGAGTAAGAGTATCCAGATAAATCTTTTATCTGCTTCCAAGGGTGAGGTTGACCTCAAGGTTTCATATCTTGTATCTGGGGCGACATGGACGCCTGGTTATGAGGTAAGGGCAAATTCTAACGCAGGCAAGGTCGATTTAAATTTATTTGCATTTGTAAAGCAATCAACGGGTGAGGATTGGGTAGATGTCCCAATTGAAATTGGGACTGCGCCTGTTTTTATTTTCGGCACACCACCAGAACTTTATCCATGGTATGTCGATGTTTATCAGCCGAGATTTAAAAAGGATTTTTTAAAGGAGGAAGCATTTATTAAAGCGCCAGAGGTTGCCGCTGAAATGGCGCCGGAATATGTCTCTCCCGAAGTTGAAGTTGAGATGACATCAGTTAGTTTTAAACTTCCAAAATCAAGTGTTCCTTCGGATAATCAATTTCATAAGGTTTTTCTTTCTTCGTTTTCACAGGATGTTAAATTTACTTACTATGCCGTTCCAAAGTTGTCAAGGTATGCGTATTTAACAGCAAATTTGAGAAATGAGTTTAATTTTCCGATCCTCCCAGGCGAAGCAAGGATTTACATCGATGGCAAGTATATTTCAACTTCTTCACTCAAAAAAATTTTACCTGATGAAATATTTGATTTATTCCTTGGGGTTGATGAAGATGTCAAGATAGAGAGAAAATTGAAAAAGAAATTTACAGAGTTTACATCGTTTGGGAGGAACAAAAAAATTCACTACGAATACGAGGTAAAAGTAAAAAATGGGAAGAGTCGGGATATAACGATTGAAGTTAGGGATAATTATCCGATTTCAAGGAATGAGAAAATAAAAGTTGTCCTCGAATCTCCATCCGAGAGCGAAGCTAAGATTGATGCTGAAGGTATTATAGTATGGGAAATCAGCTTGAAACCTGCCGAGGAAAGAACTTTGGGTCTTAAGTTTTATGTTGAACATCCCAAAGATTTATCGATAACTGGCCTTGAATAAATTAATTAACAAACAAAAGCGAGGAGAAAATGGCAGAAATTAAAAGTGGCTCTGGTTTAAAGTACAAGCCTCTTGTTCCGCCTGAACAAACGATGAAGGAATTTACTGTTCGTGCGTTAATTCTTGGTCTTATTATGTCTGTGGTTCTTGGTGCAGCGAATGCTTATCTTGGTTTAAAAGCTGGTATGACGATTGCAGCTACATACCCAGCGGCGGTTATAAGCATGGCTTTTTTGAGATTGTTCAGGGGAACAATTCTTGAGGAGAATTTTGCAAGAACTGTTGGTTCAATAGGTGAATCCGTTGCAGCTGGTGCTATTTTTACAATTCCTGCTTTCTTAATTGCTGGCGTGTGGCAAAATTTTGATTCTCCGCAGAGATATTGGGAATCATCTTTCATAATGGTCATAGGTGGTGTGATAGGAATTTTGTTTGTTACGCTTTTGCGAAGGGTTTTAGTTGAGGATCCTGAGTTGCCGTTTCCCGAATCAGTTGCTGCGTCTGAGATTCACAAAGCTGGTCAAGCTGGTGGAAGCGGGGCGAAATATTTGTTTGGGGCGATGGGCATTGGCGCTTTAATTCAAACTCTTGGCAAGTTCAATTTCTTTGCGACAAGCTGGGAGAAGTTTACGACATTTGCCAAAACAGGTGTAAAGTTGTTGAGTGGAAGAGGACAAGAGATCACAAGTGTTTCAGCAGGCGGTGGCACTCTTTTAACAGCCCCAGCGGTAAGCCCAGCTTATATTGGTGTTGGATTTATAATTGGTCCGAGGCTTGCAGCATTGAACTTCAGTGGAGGTTTGCTTGCATGGGGTTTGTTTGTTCCATTACTTATGTATTTCCTTGGTCCGCAGCTTGAACCACTTATAACTCAAGAGGGGCAACCAACCTCATGGGTTGAGTTGGCTTATGCTATTTGGAAATTCATTGTGCGCCCGATCGCAATAGGTGGTATGCTTTTAAGTGCAATTTATACGCTTTATAGGATGAGAAGCAGTTTGGCAGTCGGATTGAAAAGGTCAATATCTGATTTGAAAAAAGCAACAGCTGGGGAAACTGCAAGTGTGAGTAGGGTTGATCAAGATTTAAGTTTGAAGTGGGTTCTTCCGCTTTTGTTAATTTTTGCTGTGTTAACTTTTGCACTTTATTATTATTTCAGCGGAATGTTCAATGCATCGATAACTGCGACGATTGTGATGATAATTGCTGGATTTTTCTTCGCTGCAGTTTCAGGTTATCTCGTTGGAATAATTGGTTCAAGTAATAATCCTGTGAGTGGTCTTACGCTTTCAACTTTGATTGTCGCTGCACTTTTGATGGTTGTTCTTGGTGTTAAGGGACTACCTGGAGTGGCGGCTGTGCTTGGGGTTGCAGCTGTAATTTGTGTTGCTGCAGCTGTTGCAGGTGAAATGTTCCAAGATTTGAAGGTTGGGCATATCCTTGGTGGAACGCCGTGGAAGATGCAGGTTGGAGATATAATTGGTGTTATCGTTGCTTCGTTTGTTTTGTATTTCCCGTTGCTTGTTTTGCACCAAGGTGATATAAAAGCGGGAGGAACTGGTTTTGGTGGAAAGGCACTTCCTGCACCTCAGGCAAGTTTGATGGCTATGTTATCGAAAGGGATTGTCGGCGGTGAGATGGCTTGGCCTCTCATAATTGTTGGGATGCTTATGGCTTTTGGGCTTATCCTTTTGCAAGTTAGAAGTCCGATGCTCGTTTGTGTTGGGATGTATCTACCTTTTGAGACGACATCAGCCATTTTCGTTGGTGGATTAATAAGAGGAATCACGGATTTAATTGCTAAAAAGCGTAAATTTACGGATGAACAAATGTCAAAGCTTGAAAATAACGGAACTCTCCTTGCGTCAGGTTTAATTGCAGGTGAAGCTCTTATGGGTTTGATATTTGCAGGGCTTGCATTTTATGAGGTGAAGATAAAACCAATCACACCGACTCCTTCTTATCTTATCAGCTTAGTTGTGATAGTTTTGATAGCTTTGCTTTTGATTTTGACTCCGATTCGTTACGCATCTCAAACAGAGGAAAAGAAATCTTAACAATTTAAGGCACGTCCTCGGGCGTGCCTTTTTGATTTTTTAAGCACCTTTTTTAAATTATACCAAAGTTTTTTAAACAAAAGCACATATTTAAAACATGTTAAGTGAATATTTACCGATTTTCATACTGATGATTTTTGCTCTCGCCTTTGCCTCAGTTATGGTTTTATCCAACCGAATCCTCGGTCCCAAAAAACCTAATCCCGAAAAACTTTCAACTTATGAGAGTGGGATGGAACCAATAAGAACTGCGAGAGACCGGTTCTCTGTTAAATTTTATCTTGTTGCGATGCTTTTTATAATTTTTGATATCGAGATTGTTTTTCTTTATCCATGGGCTGTAACTTTTGACAAGCTTGGTGTGTTAGGTTATGTAGAGATGTTTCTCTTTATCTTCGTTCTTTTGGTTGGGTATTTTTACATAATAAAAAAAGGTGCGCTAAAATGGGAATAATAAACACATTTAACATAGAGGAGCAAGGATTTTTAACAACGAAGTTAAGTGAATTCATCAGATGGGCTCAACGCAATTCACTTTGGCCAATGCCTCTTGGCATCTCATGTTGCGCTATCGAGATGATGGCTTTCGCTGCGCCGAAATATGATGTAGCAAGGTTTGGCTCCGAATTTTTGAGATTTTCACCACGCCAATCTGATCTTTTGATAGTTGCTGGGACAGTCACTTATAAAATGGCTCGCGTTGTCAGAAAAATTTACGATCAAATGCCGGAGCCCAAATGGGTGATAGCCATGGGGGTTTGCACTTCAACCGGTGGGATGTATAGATCCTACGCTGTTGTTCAAGGAATTGACCAGTTTTTGCCTGTTGATGTCTATGTTTCCGGTTGTCCTCCAAGACCGGAGAACTTAATCAATGGCTTGCTTAAAATTCAGGAGCTTATAAAGAATGGAATTCCACCCAAAAGGGACCCGATATACATTTAAACTTAAAATCCGGGGATTGAAATGAAGGATAAAGTTATTGAAAAGCTAAACAGTTCTTTTAAGGACGATATAGTTGAAATATCTGAATTTCGCGGAGAACTTACCATAGTTGTGAAAAAAGAGAAAATCGTCGATATCTGTAAATTTTTAAAAGAAGATCCTGAGCTTTCGTTTGATTACCTTGTAGATATTTGTGGGGTTGATTATTACCGTGAAAAGGATAGGTTTGCCGTGGTTTACAATTTATGGTCTTTAAAAAATAAGTTCAGGTTGAGGTTAAAAGTTTATGTTGATGAGCCGGATCTTGTCGTACCATCTGTCACATCTGTGTGGTCGGCGGCGAATTGGCACGAGCGTGAAACATTTGATATGTTTGGGATTAAATTTTCAGGACATCCTGATTTAAGAAGAATTTATATGCCTGAGGATTTCGAATATTATCCACTGAGAAAAGATTTTCCATTGCAGGGGATACCTGGATCAATTCCTTTGCCCGGACAGGAAAAAGTAAAAATTCAACGGAGTTAGAGTATGGAAGAGAGAATGGATAAGATAGTTGAATCGCTAAGTAGGAGAAATATAGAAGCCGAAGTAAGAAGGGACCCACTTGGAACTGAAATGATTTTAAATGTCGGTCCTCAGCATCCAGCGACGCACGGGGTTTTGAGATTAGTTTTAAAGCTTGACGGTGAATATATAGTTGATGCTGTTCCAGAGCTTGGTTATTTACACCGAGGTAAGGAAAAAATTGCTGAAAATATGACCTTTCTTGAGTTCTTACCTCACACAGACAGAATGGATTATCTCGCTCCTCTTTCTAATAATACGGCTTATATGCTTGCGGTTGAAAAACTTTTTGGAGTTGAAGCACCTAAAAGGGCTCAATATATCAGGGTGATTTTGAATGAGCTCTCAAGGATCGCATCTCATCTTGTGTGGCTTGGAACCTTTGCTATGGATGTCGGGGCTTTGACTGTTTTCATGTGGTGCTTTAGGGAAAGGGAAAAAATTTTAAGCATATTAGATCTTGTGACGGGAGTTAGATTCACAACAAGTTATGCAAGGATTGGAGGAGTTGCGCAGGATATAACCGATGAGGCAATTCATGCGATAAAAGAGTTTATCGATAATTTTCCAAAAGAACTTGAACAGTGCGAGAAGCTGTTGAACAAAAATAGAATTTTTATTGAAAGGACAGATGGAATAGGTGTTATAACAAAAGAGCAAGCGATTGACATTGGTCTGAGCGGTCCAAATTTAAGGGCAGTTGGTGTGCCAAGAGATTTAAGAAAAGATGAACCGTATCTTGTTTATGGCGAGCTTGATTTTGATATACCTGTTTATGAAGAGGGGGATTGCCTTGCTCGTTATTATGTTCGCCTTGATGAAATGAAGGAAAGTGTTAAGATTGTAAGACAATGCATTGAGAAATTACCACCGGGTCCTGTAAAAGCAGATGAGCCGAAAGCAACTCATCCCAAGAAGGAGAAGATTTATACGAAAATGGAAGAGTTAATTCATGATTTTATTCTCACAAATTTCGGTGGCACTCCTCCTGTTGGCGAAGTTTACCACGCTGTTGAAAATCCAAAGGGAGAGCTTGGTTTTTATATTGTGAGCGATGGTACAGGTTATCCCTGGAGATTGAAAGTTAGATCCCCGTCTTTTACCAATATTCAAGCGTTGCCTTTGATGCTTAAAGGTCATATGATTGCTGACCTTGTCGTTATAATTGGAAGTATAGACCCTGTCATGGGAGAGGCTGATAAATAAACAAAAAATAAATTTTTGTTTGAAATGTTCACAGAAGAAAACTTGAAAAAGGTTGAAGAAATTAAAAAAAGGTATCCAACATCTCAAGCAGCACTTTTACCTGTTCTTTGGATAGCGCAGGAACAATTCGGATGGATTTCAGAAGATGTGATGCGCTATGTCGCTGAACTTCTTGGACTGCCCTACAGCCATGTTTACGGCGTCGTCACATTTTACACGATGTATAATAAAAAGCCAGTTGGTAAGTATCATATTCAGGTATGTACAAATGTAAGTTGCATGTTGAGGGGCGCTTATGAAAATCTTGAGTATCTTGAGAAAAAGCTTGGGATAAAAGTAGGGCAAACTACGCCTGACATGAAGTTTACATTAACAGAGGTTGAGTGTCTTGGTTCGTGTGGAACTGCACCTGTTGTGCAGGTAAATGATGATTATTATGAAGATATGAGTAAAGAAAAACTTGAAAAATTAATTGAACAACTAAGTCGGGACAGAAAATAATGGAACAAATAAAATTAATCCTAAAAGATATACCTGAACTTCATCGAATAGAAGTTTATGAGGCAAATGGTGGATATTCAGCTTTGAGAAAAGCACTTGGGATGAAACCTGATGAAATTATTGAAGAAGTAAAGAAGTCAGGGTTAAGAGGTAGAGGTGGTGCTGCGTTTCCAACGGGCATGAAGTGGAGTTTTATGCCAAAGGATTCGAGGCCGAAATATTTAATTGTAAATGCAGATGAAGGTGAGCCTGGAACATTTAAAGATAGAGCGATAATTGAGAAGAATCCACATCAATTAATTGAAGGCGCATTGATAGCAGCTTATGCTATAGGGGCACAAACGATTTATGTTTACATCCGTGGTGAATATGTTAAGTGGATGAAAATTCTTCAAAATGCGATTGATGAAGCTTATTCTCGGGGTTATATTGGTAAAAATATCCTTGGTTCTGGATTTAGCGTCGATATTTATATTCATCGTGGTGCAGGGGCTTATATTTGTGGTGAGGAATCTGCTTTGATGGAATCAATTGAAGGAAAGAGAGGTTACCCAAGGGTGAAGCCACCTTTCCCAGCTCAATATGGACTTTGGGGTTATCCGACGACGATAAATAATGTTGAAACACTTGCAAACGTTCCTGTGATAATTGAAAAAGGTGGCGAATGGTATTCTAAAATCGGTGCTCCAAAACATCCGGGGACAATTCTTTTTGGTGTGAGTGGCCATGTGAATAAACCAGGTATTTATGAACTGCCGACCGGAATTTTGTTGACCGATTTAATTTACAAGTATGCTGGCGGAGTGAGAAATAACAAGAAGATTAAAGCAGTAATACCAGGTGGATCTTCAACTCCAGCTTTAAGAGGTGATCAAATTGAGGGTGTGACAATGGACTTTGACAGTTTAAGAAACGCTGGCTCAATGATTGGGACAGGTGGTGTTATAGTGATGGATGAGGATACTGATATGGTTAAAGTTTTATGGAGGATTGCAAAGTTTTATTGGCATGAATCCTGCGGTCAATGTACGCCTTGCAGAGAAGGGACAGGTTGGATGTTTAAAATTCTTGACAGGATTGTTAAAGGTGGCGGAAGACCTGAGGATCTTGATTTGCTTGTCAGCGTTGCGAATAATATCGAAGGCAACACAATTTGTGCTCTTGGAGATGCTGCAGCCTGGCCGATAAAATTTGGGGTTCAAAGGTTTAGAGAAGATTTTGAAAAGTATATAAAGTTTAAATCAACTGTGCTGGTTGAGAAATAACTTAATATGATGAGGATAACCTTTTTACTTTGCTTGGCTTTTATTTCTTGTCAACTTTTTAAGACGCGAAGTCCTGAGACGCCAACTGAGGTGACCGAGCAATTGGGCTGGAAACAACCCATAACTCCTGAGATAACCCTTGAAAACCTGCGTAACGCAATTTATTACAGGAACACTGAAAATTATATTCGTTGTTTCGTTGATTCAAATTTTTCAGACAAAAGATTTACTTTTGTCCCAACTCAGGAAGCACAGATACAATATCCCGATATTTTCAGAAATTGGAGTTTAAATAGCGAAAGGAATTATTTTAATAATATCAAAACTAATGTTCCTCAAGGAGGCACATCTGATCTTGTTTTATCTGGAAGTTTTCAGAGTTTCGGCACTGACGAGGCTGTCTATTATGCAAGTTATCTTGTGAATTTCCAGCATGTAGTTAAGGATGTTCCACAAAGCGCAAAAGGAAATCTGCAGTTTTATCTTGTATCGGATAAAAACGGGAATTGGGTGATTTACAAGTGGATTGATATAAAAATTCAAAACGAATTTAGTTGGAGTGAGTTAAAAGCAAAGTTTAGCTATTGATTATGCGATTTTTTTATTTTACACTTTCGGTTTTAACTCTTTCTTGCGTTAATCCTTTTGCACCAGGGCTTGATACAAGTGGTGAGGAATCAGTATTGCTTGGCGATCAAAGGACCATTGAGGGTGTTTTTCAAAATTTTAAATATGCTTATGTGCTTAAGGATACTTCCGTTTATAGCAAGTTGCTTGATGAAAATTTTGTCTTTGTTTATCGTGATTATGATAAGGGACAAGATATCTCATGGGGAAAGGTTGATGAGATGAGAGCGACTTATGGACTTTTCAGGAATACCCAGAATCTTGATCTTATATGGAATAATATAATTGTTGATTCCGGGGATTCGCTTTATAGGAATGTTGTGAGAAGTTTTAATTTGACCGTCACATTCAATCCTGGTGATATAGTTAAGGTTGATGGAAAAGCAAATTTTATATTGCAGCGTAGCAGTCCATCTGAGCCATGGTTAATTGTTTTTTGGCGTGATGAATCAAATTACTAAATAAAGGGATGAGATTAGATTGAAAGTAAAGGTTGCATTTCAAGGGGAAAGAGGAGCTTTTAGCGAACAGGCTGGGTATGCGTTTTTCGGCGATAGGATGATACCCATCGCTCTTCACTCTTTTGAGGAAGTTTTCAAAAGTGTGAAGAAAGGTGATGTTGATTATGGAGTTATACCAATTGAAAATTCGTTGTACGGTAGCATACATCAAAATTATGATTTGCTTCAGAGGCATAATGTTTATATAGTTGGTGAAGTAAAGTTAAGGATAAAACATTATCTGCTTGCAAATTACGGTGTGAGAATGAGCGATGTTAAAAAAATTTATTCACACCCGCAAGCGTTAGCTCAATGTGAGGATTTTCTTAAGAAGTTGAAAGGTGTTGAAATAATTCCAACTTATGATACAGCTGGCTCTGCGAAAATGATAAAAGAGAAAAAAATACTTGACGGAGCAGCCATCGCCGGCAAGCAAGCGGGCAAATATTATGGCTTGAAAACTTTAAAATCGGGCATAGAAAATCATGAAAAAAATTTCACAAGGTTTTTAATTTTGTCAAAAAGAAAAATCATAGCGCGCAAAAATCCTAAAACATCGATTATCTTCACAACGAAAAATATACCAGGCGCTCTTTTTTCAGCGCTTGGCGTCTTTGCTTATAGGTACATTAACCTTTTGAAAATTGAATCGAGGCCAATAATTGGGCAACCTTGGAGATATATGTTTTATCTTGATTTTGAGGGAAGCATTGAAGATGAAATTTGTGCTGATGCGATAAGTGAATTGAAAAAAATGACGCAGTATTATAAGTTTCTCGGGACTTATGAGAAAGGGAGGGAAGTTGAATGAGATTTAGATATGCTTTTAAAGAAGCAATGTCTGGCTTTAAAAGATCGAGGCTATCAGCTTTTGCTTCAATTTTTGTGCTTTTTGTTTCTTTGCTTTCGATGGGCACATTTGTAATTGTTGGATATAATGTAAATCGTTTAATCAAGATGATAAAGGAAAAGATTGAAATTGAGGTCTTTATAAAGGATGGACGGACAAAAGAGCAAATAGATTCGTTGAAAAAAATTGTTAAGTCGTTTGATGAAGTTGAAGATGTGATTTATATATCAAAAGAGGAAGCAGCGAAGATATTTGAGAAGGAGTTTGGGGAGGATATTTTCAGTGTTCTTGATTTCAATCCACTTCCAGCGTCGTTCAAGATAAAGTTAAAGGAGGGGTTTAGGACCTCGCGCGGGGTTGAAAGTGTGGTTGGAAAGTTAAGAAAGATCCCAGATTTTGAAGATGTTAAGTACAGGAGATTATTGCTTAGGATAATTGAAAGACGTTTTCAAATTTTGTCGTGGGCGTTTCTTGGAGGTGGAATTTTGTTAAGCTTGATCTCAATTCTTTTGATAGTTAACACGATAAGATTGAGCATATATGCGAAAAGAAAATTAATAAAAATAATGCAGCTTGTTGGGGCAACTCGCGGGTTCATAATGCTTCCTTTCTTGATTCAAGGTCTTTTACAAGGGTTGATTGCCGGGATTTTGTCGGCGATGATAATTTACACGATGCTCAGAGTTGTGATACCGCAATTTCCAGATGATGTTGTAAGCAGTGTGAATATACCTGATTTATTTTTCCCTGCTTTAGTTTTACTTGGTTTGGTTCTTGGCTTTGTGGGTAGCTGGATATCGGCGCGGAAGTACATCACATATAAATTGATATCTTAAAAAACAAAAGGATACTTGCTGATGAATGAATGTATATTTTGCGAAATCATCGCGAAAAGAATGCCGGCGGATTTTGTTTATGAGGATGACGAAATAGTTGCTTTTAAGGATATCAATCCACAGGCTCCAGTTCACATACTTGTCGTCCCGAGAAAACATTACCCAACGCTCCTTGACATTAAACCTGAAGATGCAGAGTTGATGGGAAAGCTAATCCTTGTTGCGAATGAGGTAGCGAAAAAGTTTAATATTCACAATCGTGGTTTTAGGCTTGTCTTCAATTGTAATCGCGAAGCTGGGCAAAGCATTTATCATGTTCACCTGCATCTTTTGGGTGGAAGAATCATGATGTGGCCACCTGGATGATGAATAAAAGTTGGAGCGATATGAAATTGCATCCGATATTTGTTCACTTCCCGATCGGACTTTTTACAATTGCTTTCATATTTGAGATAATTGAATTTACATCGAAGGGTAAATTTAAAAATTTCGCATTTCTCCTTTTGTTTTTCTCTCTTTTGTTCTCAATCGTTGCTGTTCAAACGGGAAATGTTGAGGCCCAAAATTTAAGTTTTTCAAAAGAAGCTGAGGAGATACTTATCTCACATCAGGATAGTGCGAATTTATTTTTGGTCATATCTGCTGTGATTTTTATGTTTAAACTTTACATTTTTTTGAAATTTAAAAGTTCATCTTCTCGACTTTTATCAATTCTACTTGGATTATACTTGATCGGTTTATTACTTGTTTTCAGAACGGCTTATTTTGGAATGAAACTTGTTTTTGAGTATGGCGTTGGATTAAAAGTAAATTGATAAATGCATATTTAACTTTGCAAAATTGCGCACTTTCTCTTTAAAATAAGTAAATTTTAAGGATTTGGTTTAGTAAAAATTGCGAAAAATTCGAAAATCAAAAATGAAATTTTTAAAATAAAAGTAGATCTATGGCTCTAGAGTTATAGCTCTATTGACAAATACAAGAACCAAATTAGCAAGAGTGGTAGGGATTTAAGGGTGGTTATTTGCCTTTATATATAATAGAAAAAGGTGAAGCATGTTTTCCATTATCGTATTTATTGCTTCGACTTGCCCTTATAGGTTGGACAAAAATGAGTACCAATGTGGACGAATGTGGTGCGATGTGTATTTCTGCTGGATTTGCGGCTGGACTCCAAATTGGTAGTCAGTGCTTCTAATATACATTTGATTTAAAAAATATGTTCAAAATACTTTGGCTTGGGAAAATAAATTTCCTTGATAGAAAAATTATTTACATTTACTATCTTGTTGCTGGTTTATTTCTGACAGTTCTAATCACCATCCCGATGATAGCTCGGGGGAAACCTACGGATTTATTGAATACATTTATTTGGTTCCTATTTACCATGGAAATATTTTTTATATTCAGGCAAGCGACGGTATCTAATTCATTTTTCGATGTAGCCGCATTTGTGCTTTTCCCTTTCAGTTGGACCAAAAAATTTACCATTAGGTTTTTCATGTTTGTTTTAAGTGAGAGACTATGGTTATACGTTTTGCCACTAATAGGTATGGTAATTACTATTTTTTATTTAAATTCAAATGTGGGTGTTGTTGCATTAACTATTTGCGTATTCCTAGTTGGTTATTTTGCAATTTCCTTGCTTTTCTTCCTTTTAATGTTAATTTTGAGAACGGCTGTTAAAAAGTTAGGGCTACTTTTAACAATTACTTTTTCCACTTTTATTTTTATTATTTTAACGGCTCCGCTAGTGTATAAAAATGAATTTAATTTTATTGAATTCCTCTTACCTGTTTCTGTGTTTAGAGATAGCTTGGTATCATTAATTAGTTTTAAAATTAAGGATGTCTTGCTGGGTCTAGCTTCTTTGTTACTTTTTATTAGTTTAGTTTTTCCTGTTAGTTTAATCTCTCAAAATATATATTACACAGGATTAGTCAATGTGAAGAAAAAATTATCTTCTAAATTTACTTTAAAAATTAAAATTCAACCACATTTTGATAAGCACCAAATTTCTACCTTTACTAAGATTGCAGAAGCATTTCAAGGTAAGCGCTATTTAAATTTGATATTTACAGATGCAAAGTTGATGCAGCGTAGTGAAAAGATTTTATTTGTAATGCTATTTATCCCATTGTTCTTTTTATTACCCATTTCAATTTTAAATTTAGATACAATGAACATGAAAATCGTAAGTATGGCATTTGTTTCTTTCATTTTTATTATAACATACATGTTTGGCTCCCTTATTGGCGGAAAGCTTTATACAACTATGGGGATACGCTTTGTTAACTTAATTCAATTCCCTAACATTATATATCCTTATATCGTTTCTAAAAATATATCAATTTTGATTATTTTAGTAAGTGTAAATTTAATTAGTATTTTTTGTGGATATCTATACTTCAAACCGAGCTCTTATGTTTTGGTTTTCAGTATGTTATATTCACTTTTTTTATCAATTTTAACAATTATCCTACTAAATTTTGCTTCACTTAAATTTATAAAACTATCAGCTACATCGCCGGTAATCCTTTTTGTAGTATTTATCCTGGAGATATTGATAAGCATTTTATTCATCATATTAACTCAAGCCAGTATCATTGTTGGATTCTGTTTAGTGACATTTTTATTTATTGCATATTATTTATTGCTCCGTTACTGGAGCAAACTATTAGAGCGAAATATAGAATATCTATTTCATAGTTAGAGATAAAAAACACAACAATAAGTGGTATGAATATATTAGAGATTAAAGATTTGAGCAAGACATACTCAAACGGGGTTCGTGCTCTTGATTCATTAAATTTATTTTTGAGAGAGGGGACAATTTTAGGTCTTGTAGGTCCAAATGGTGCGGGGAAGACGACGACAATCAATATACTTGCTGGACTTGTGAAAAAGGATTGCGGAGAGATTTATATATTTGGCAATAAAATTAGGGAGAGTGATTATGAATATAAGCGTTTTATTGGATTTGTTCTTGAAAAGCCGGTTTATTTTGAGAAGCTTACAGGGAGGGAGTATTTAGAATTTGTTGGTTCTATGTTTGATATTCCGAGGGATGAAACGAGAAGGCGAGTAAACAATTTACTTAAACTTTTTGAACTTGAGGAAAAAAGCGATGAGCTGATAGAGAAATACTCAGCTGGGATGAAGAAGAAGGTATCAATTAT
The DNA here is from genome assembly GCA_001442925.1 of Candidatus Kryptonium thompsonii. GTDB lineage: Bacteria > Bacteroidota > Ignavibacteria > Kryptoniales > Kryptoniaceae > Kryptonium > Kryptonium thompsonii. Next base: position 328,144 of record LDXX01000005.1, on the reverse strand, counting down.
GGCAGCGATAATTCACAATCCAAAACTTTTGATCCTTGATGAGCCGTTGGAGGGTCTTGACCCTATGTCAAGCAAGTTAGTAAAAGACATATTGAGGTCGATGGTAAATAGAGGTGCAAGTGTGTTGATTAGTTCACATTATCTTGATATGGTTGAGAGATTTTGTGATGAAGTTGCGATAATAAACAAGGGGAGGATAGTTTTTCAAGACAGGACGGAAAATATTCAAAAGAGGATTAAGGATGAAATAAGCAAAGAGACATATGCAACGCTTGAGGAAATTTTCATTAAAGTTGTTTCTGATAATAGTGGTGTAAAAGATGTGCGAAAGGAAATAGATTGGATATAGCTTGTAAACCTCTAGGTTCTGAAAACCACAATTAAGTAAAAGTATTCCATTTTGGGAGAGATGATCGAGTGAGAATTTAATAATACGATTAAAATGAAAATAAGAGAGAAGGCGGCATTTAAATTTAAGTTATCTCCACGAAGTTTCTATGAGTGTCAATCATACCCAGTTGTTTACAAGCCCCCCTGTAACTATTCCCAAATAACCAAAATCCTCGCTCCAACATCTCGTAGCTCTCTTCAATTTGGATTTTTAAGGTGAATTTATTATTGATAAATGCGATATCTAAATTTTGAGACCAACAAGAACAGCATTAGAATTAGAAACAAAGAACTTTATAAGCCTGCTCGTGATAAGAGTAATAGAGTTAGATCAGAAGAAGAATTCTTGAGTTCTTTTGTTAAGTTTCTAAATCCTTTCTAAGGCTTCAATATTGTTAATTCTATTATGCGTTTATCAATAAATTTTTCTAGTGAAAAAATCCGTGTTTTGCAGCGGATATAGTGATTTTTTATCTTATCTAGATAACATTTTGTAAAAAGTGCCTTTGTGTAGTGATGTAACTAGCGGTAGGTTAATTAATTTTTAAAACAAATGGTTTGCTGCTAAAACGTTGTTATACTCAAAACTTCCTGAAAAATATTTAAATAATTTAGCAAAAGAAACCAATTTTGTCCTTCTTGAAACTATAAAATGTGACCCTGAAAATTTTAAATCATTTTTATTCGTTCAACCCGTTAAAATTTTAACAGCTAATTCAATCCATGAAATTCCAAAGCTTTTCGAAGATATAGAAACCTACCTTAAAAAATCATTTTATATCGCTGGATACTTTGCGTATGAATGTGGGTATCATTTTATTCAAAAACCATACTTAGCAAAAGCCTTAGATTATCCATTGGCTTGGTTGGGTGTGTATGATAAAGTTGTTGTTTTTGACCATAGACTTATGCAAATTGAAAATGAGTATTTCATTGAAAGCCATCAGGAAATTAACAATTCGAATCTTGAAATTACTGACATAAAATTTAATATCCCGGAAGAAATTTATTTTGAGAAAATTAAGTCTATCAAAAAGTATATAATTTCCGGTGATACATATCAGGTTAACTTTACTGGAAAATTTATTTTTAACTTTGTTTCAAAAGATCCATCTGAAAAAGGTTCTATAATTTCGCTATATAAATTTTTGAGAGAAAAACAAAAAGTCCCGTACGGCGCACTTATACAAACCGATGAAATATCTATTTTATCATTTGCCCCAGAATTATTTTTTAGAATAAAGGGTGATAAAATTATAACAAAACCAATGAAAGGAACCGTTAAAAGGGGAAAAACTCTTGATGAGGACAATAAGTTGAGTGAATGGTTAAGAAACGATGAGAAAAATAGAGCCGAAAATTTAATGATTGTTGACTTGTTAAGAAATGATCTTGGCAAAATCTCAAAAATTGGAAGTGTAAAAGTTAACAAACTTTTTGAAGTTGAAAAATACCAAACTTTATTTCAGATGACTTCAACAATTGAAGGCGAGCTTCGGGATAATTTAACATATTATGAAATTTTTGAGGCAATTTTTCCAAGCGGTTCTGTGACTGGTGCGCCTAAAATTAGAACCATGGAAATAATCAGCGAGCTCGAGCTGGAACCAAGGGGTGTTTATACTGGTGCGATCGGGTATTTTGCTCCAAAAGGCGCTTTTAGAGAAGCGGTGTTTAATGTTCCAATCAGAACAATTGTGATTAGGGGAAATCATGGCGAAATGGGTAGCGGAAGCGGAATAGTTTATGATTCTGACCCAGAAAGCGAATACAAAGAATGCCAATTGAAAGCAAAATTCTTAACCGAACCGCTTGAAACTTTTGAAATAATTGAATCAATTTTGTGGGATGAAGAATATAGATTACTCGGAAAGCATATAAAAAGAATGTCAAGCTCAGCAAAATATTTTGATTTTCAATTTGACTTAAACAAATTAGTCGAGATGTTAAGAGAATTTGAAGCCTGTCTTGAAAGGGGAAGGAAGTATAAAATTAGAGTAAGTTTAAACCTATTTGGCGAAATAAAAATTGAAAAGTTTCCCGTGGACGAGAATCAAAATGAAAAGCTAATTATTACAATTTCTGATGTTAAGACAAATTCTAATGATATATTTCTTTATCATAAGACGACAAAAAGAGAAATTTACGATAAACTATATAAAAAGGCTTTAAGCGAGGGTTATGCTGACATTATTTTCATGAATGAGAAAAACCAAATTACAGAAGGCGCAATTAGTAATGTTTTTATAAGAAAAGGTGCTAAGCTCCTTACACCGCCTGTTGAATGTGGTTTGTTAAACGGAGTTTATCGGCAATATATTCTTGAAACAAATAAAGATGCTTTGGAAGAAATTTTGTATTTAGATGACTTGCTTAATGCGGACGAAATTTTTATATGCAATGCGATAAGAGGGATGAGAAAATGTGAGCTACATCTTCCGATGTGATTGATAAACGCATATTTAATTTTGCGAGTAAAGATTTTGTGTATAAAATTTTTAATATATATGAGACCAACAAGAACAGCATTAGAATTCGAAAATTGTTGTAAAATATGAAATTGCCAGACAATTTTTGACTAAATAATATCACTGGTAGAAATGAATGAATTCATCGTCGATTGGCGCAGTCTTAATTATCCGATTGATTTAGAATCTATTTTTAACCGAAATTCCGAAACTGAACTTGAGATTGGATTTGGTAATGGAATTTTTCTCCTTCAAATAGCCAGAGATAACCCAGGTAAGAACTTCGTTGGAATTGAACTTGTGAACTTCTTCGCGAAAAAAGCTGATAAAAAAATTAGAAACGCCGGGATTGACAATGTGAGATTGTTTGTCGGGGATGCGAAGTTATTACTTTTGATACTGTTTCGGGATAGGCTCTTTGACCATATATATTTTAATTTCCCAGATCCTTGGTTTAAGAAAAAGCATAAAAAAAGAAGATTACTTAAGTTTGGATTTAATTGTTTGCTTGCCAAACGGCTTAAAGATGGAGGTCTAATTTCGGTGACGACGGATCATCCTGAATTTAGAGATTTCGTGATCGAGTCGGTTCTTGATTCCGGTTTTTTTGAAAGTGTATATCCAAATGGTTTCACCACAGAAAATCCAGGATATTATCCGACAAAATACGAACAGAAATGGCGAAGTCAAGGTAAGGAGATTTACTATATGAAATTTAAAAAAATTCTCCATCCCGTTATTTTTGATGTTAATGAATATCTCACGGAAGAGAACCTGTGGTATGTGGTTTACTCAAAGGGTTTAAGTAAGGTTATAAAAAATTTGAGTAAGACTAATAGGTGATAAAAGCTAAGTTTATCGCCCACCGATTAATTCCTTCAATTTCCTTGACTTGATAAGTAAAAATTTGATAAATTAGACTACTGAAATTAAAAATATCGCTTCTTAAAGCATCATGCACAGATTGAAACTTTTGTTCGCTCTGCTAATCATTTCTATTGTCAGTGCTAAATCTCAGACTCCCCCAGATACCATAGTTATTTCAAATTTTGCTACTTTTATTGACACAACACTTAGCCAGGGGGTTAATGTTGGTAATTCGTCAGGTTATTTGATTTTGAAAACAAGCGAACAGGAAAATCTTGCCAAGAATAGAAGGGCGACAATAACTTACTACGGAACCGGTGAGCCCAAAACCCAAACAGGGGACCGAGATACCGTTACAGGAAATCCAATGAAAGTAATTGATGGGGATACCAGGACATTTTGCCAGATTAGGCCCGGGGGTGATGGAAGTTATATTCTCATTGATTTACTCGCACTTAGAAAAATCAACAAAGTTGTGATTGTAACTTTTGGTCTAAATCAATCCCTTAGACCAAGGGCTTATACAATTTACGCAGGGACTGATTCGATTCAATTGACGAGGGTTTTGCAAAAAACGGATAATCTTGATGTAAAAACGATTGATATTTTTGACCCTATTATTGCACGATTTGTAAAGATCGTTTTTGATGTTATTGATAGGTTTAGCTCGACCGTTGTATGTGAGATAGAGATCTATGGTGTTGGATATTTATCATATGGAGAGTATTACTCTAAGGTCATTGATGTGGGTCAAACGGTGAACTGGGGTTGGGCTGAATGGGATGCTGAGTTGCCCGAGGGTACCAATGTAACTTTTCAATTTCGTACGGGGGCTACGCCAGGGATTAATGGTGCATGGAGTCAGTGGTCACCAGAGATTTCTCAAACCGAGATTTTAAAAGTTGATGAGCCAAGGCGTTATATTCAATTTAAGGCAAATTTATCCACATCAAGCACGGAGACGCCAGTTTTGAAAAAGCTTACGATATTCTATGATAAAAAACTCGTTGCTCGAAACATCGCTTTTGAAGTCAATCCACCTGTTGTTCCAATTTTAAAGCGAACCGAGATATCTTGCGATTTTAATATTGAAGTTGATGAAAATTCGCTTGGTATTGATACTTTGTTGATATTTACGCCATCCCCAGCTAATGTTGAATCTGTTTTACTCAATGGAGCTCCAGTTGCCTATTCACTGGTATCAACCCCTGAATATATCAAGGTAGCTTTTAATCAGTCGATAAATTCGAATTCACGGATAACTGTTAAGCTAAGTTTAACACTTTATCTTGATGTCAATGAGTTTCCAACAGTTGCTATAAGCAAAATCACACCTTTAAATCCACAGTTTGTTAATGTGTATAAAAGGGGAGATTTGAGCAGTTGGACTGTTTTAACAACTGGGGTTTCTGAAAAGTTAATAGTTGACTTGCAAGTAAATCCGAACCCGTTTTCTCCAAATGGAGATGGGTTAAACGACCAAACTCAAATAAGTTTTTTCCTTTCCAATCTTAACATTGAGAGAAATTTAAAAATTCAAATTTTTGATTTGACAGGTAAGCTTATCAAAACAGTTTTTGATGGTCCAAGTAAAGCATTTGCTTATATTTCTTCTAATTCGTTTTTATGGGATGGTAGGGATGATAATGGGAAGCTTGTCAGACCTGGTGTTTACCTTTTGAGGGTTATGATAAATGCTGACGCTGGGGCTGAGTCAATTTTTAAAACTATAACTGTTGTTTATTGAAAAATAATTTTTCATTCTAATGAAGAAAATTGCTTTTCTGACAGTTGTGATTGTATTTGGATTTAATTTTGGGTTTGCTGGCGCCTTTAAAGACCTTGGAAATGGGGCTCGAGCTGTATCTCTTGGGTTAAGTTATGTTGCCATTGCAAATAATCCATATGCTATGTTTTATAACCCTGCTGGAATGACGCAAATAAAAAAATTTGGTTTAGCAACGACATATTCACGACTTTATCCTTTTATTCAAGATGAAAAGCTTCACTACTTAACTTTATCTGGCGTCTTACCCGGCTTTTCAATTTTCGATTTTGGTGTGGGAATTTCTCATTTTAAAATCGGGATGTGGAGTGAAAACCAAGTTGTTCTTTCAGTAGCAAGTGGGTTTAAAGGTTTATCGGTGGGTGGGAATCTGAAATTTTTAAGATGGTCTGCAGTTGCACCAGTTGGAGAATCAAATTATTCATATTTTAATTTCACATTTGATGCTGGAGCTATTTTTGTATGGCGGGATTTTATCAATGGTTCTGATTTGAGATTTGGGATGGTACTAAAGAATATAACACAACCAAGCATAGCAGTGAATAAGTCGAATGATGCAAAGTTGCCACTTGAAATTTCGGGTGGTGTTGTATATGTTTCGAATTCTTACAATTATCTGATAGGGTTGGGAATTTCAAAATCGGAGGGTGATATAAAGGCTGACATTGGAGTGGAAATTTTAGCTTTTTCTTCTGAGTTTTTGAAAGATCGTTTTGAATTTATCTTGAGAGGTTCAGGGGGAGCTATCGTAGAAGGCGGTAGACAATCGAGTTTGAATTCTGGATTTGGGATAAGATATTGGAAATTCAAGATTGATTATGTTTATGTTTATCAGTTTGAGATATCTGATGCAGGTGGAAGCCATAAGTTCAGCATTGAGTTTAATTTCTAACAAAAAATGATTCTAATTGCTATGAGAGTGTTTATCCTGTTTTTTGTGGTTTTAACAATCGGAATTGAAACTTTAAATGCTCAATTTATAGCAAGGGATAAAGAAGGTTATCTTAATTACTCGGGGAGAAATTATGAAAACTACAGTATATCGTTTTTGAGAAAGAGGTTTTATGATAACTTTGGGAATTTTCTCATAGATGGAAGTTTAATTTTTGAGTTGCTTGAAAATCAGAGGCAGCTTGTAGGGCAAGAGTTGGGTGGGTTCAGCAGCTTGACGAAGTCAAGGTTTTATTATCAATATTTTCAAAATCTTGTGATCGCCAGTGATAATTATGGGGATTTTCAAACAAGATTGATAATTGGAGATGCCATAAGAACGAAATTCACATCGCTTACATTTGATAAGGCAAGGTTTAATGGTGTTAGATGGGACGGGGCTACAACAAAACATAGAGGTACGGTTGTTTTTTCAAGAGTTAGTGATCCTGTTAGATTTAGGTTTGATTCACCGCTTTTGATAGATGGCATTCAAAGGACACGAAACTGGGCTCAATATCTTTTCGGAGGTCATTTTGAAACAGATATTGGTGATGTTTTGACGATCGGTGCAACTTATGTAAATCAACACACAAGGCGAATGGATGTTAACGCTCGAGATGTTCCGTTCAAAGGGGTTCCGCCAAACGGTGTTCCGAGGATCATTTTTGTCAGAATAAGTGATGATTCCCCTAGGGATGGCTCAGGTCCAATAATTTATTCAGAGCCGGTTGTTAAGATTAACGGTGTGAGAGTTTCAACCAAAAATATAAATGGTAAAGTTCCATCTCCGCAGGAAACTGTTCTTGGTGCGCCAATTCAATATTATGTCTTCAGAAACTTCAGCATAGATAGAACGCTTTGGGTTGCTGGAGCTGATACATTAAGTTATACCGCTTATACACCAATTCAAGGAGGTCCGGGATATAAATTCAGATCGAGGCTATCAGCTTTGCCAGTTTATCCGGAGCAAATTCCAAGCGATGGAAATATAACATTTGCTTATATAATTCCACCCAAAGTTGAATCTGTTGAATTTGAACTTGTCGTTGCAAATGATTTTAAGATTGAAGCAGCACATGATTTTGTTAACCGTCTTGATGATTGGGAGCAAACTACGGGTGCGCGGTTTATTCCACACTATGATTCAATCGCCGTTGGAACGCCGACATTTTTCAGACTTATAAAAAGAGCGGAGGGAAATGTTAAAGATGCATCGAATAGACAAATAGTGATGTTTAATTACGCTTTAACGACAGGAATGAGTGTATATAGTTTAAACCTCAAGTTCAATTGGAAGGGGTTTAATATAGAAGGCGAGTTTGCTCAAAGTTTGGAGTGGTCAAAATATCCTGTGGGGCGTGGTCCTTGGTTTACACAAAAAGGGAACGCATTTTATATCAAAGCTTCCAAAAAGGTTGGACGTTTAACCTTTGGATTTGAACGATATAAAATTGAACCGAATTATACAACTTCCCTTAATGTTTATTCACTTGAGAACAGTTACTACATGCTGTGGACTGGTTCGGGTTATTCTTACCTTGCGCCTGATGTTTATGGTGTAACAGCTTACGATGTTTCGAGCTCAATCTCTTTTATTCCAGGCGGAGCTTATTTTTCACTTGTTGATGATAATGACGATAGAGATAGATGGGAAGATGGATTTTATTTTTACAATGCAACACCAAACCCGACATTTGAGAATACCGATGTATTAAATCCTACACCTGATCCATTTTTGCTTGGCTACAGACAAAATGCAAATGAATTGATCGGTTTAACAAGCATAATAAGAAGACCTGATGCGGGTATATTTCCTGGGAAAGATAGAAACAACGATGGGATACCTGACGATGACCAAAACGCTAACGGTATCCCCGATTACCAAGAAGATTTCTTAACATATTACAGTGATCCGCCAACCTTTGATTATGGTGATGACTGGAACAATAATGGTATAATTGATGAACAAGAAAATGATATATACCCCGATTATCCTTATGAGCCAGACATAAATGGTTATCATGCCTTTACAAAGATAAGTCTAACGAGAAATTGGAACTCTCAAGTTGGCTTTATAAATGAAAGAGCTATCGCAAGGGGTGGAATTAACCGAGTTTTCTATCTTAAAACATTTTATACTGCGACAAACCCTCGGCTTGGTTCAATCCTTTTGTATTATGTGATGAAGAGAGTTAGGGATGAAGTTCCAAATCCAGTTTATCAGTATAAAGGTGTGATAACGATAACGAGTCCTTTCCCAGTCTTTACGGAGGATCTATTGAGGTATAGAAATAGTTTTGTCCATAATCTTTATTTTGAAGCAAGATATACACAGATACCAAATCTTAATATTGAAAACAAAGTTCGTTTTGAGCTTAATTTTCAGCGCCCACTTGGCGATCCAGCAAAAGCTTTGCTCCCTGAGGCAAAATATACTGGTGATCAGCTTGAGGGAAGGATAACGCTGTGGGGTTTAGTTAATAAAATTGATTATACGTTTAGATTCCTTAATGGTCGTCTTGATGTAAAACCCCAATTTAAAGTTAGGACAGTCAAAGAGGTAAGGCTTGGATATGTTAATGTTGGTGGAGAGTTAAGAAAAGTTCCTGATATAATTCAACACACACAGGAGATGATACCGATTTTCAGAGTTGGGTATAAGTTGACTGATCGCTCTGTTTTTAACTTTGGACTTCAAGGTTTGAGCATTATAGGGTTGCCAGATATATTTTCGTATCGGATAAGGAACTTAAAAGATGGAACGGGCAGTGAAAATAGAGGCACAATTGCTTTTTCGCTGACGAATCAAAGCTCGTATAAAGGTTATTCAATCGTTGTTGATTTCGGCTATAAATTTACAAAGAGAAAATTTGTAAAGCCTGGAGAGGAAAGATATAGTCGTGATGAGTCGGCTATATTTTTCACTGTCATAGCAGGTTTTTAATATGGAGGTGAGTCAGCATGTGGAAGATAATTATCATCGTTACATTAACCGCATCTATAATTGCAAACTTCATTCCGACACCGCTTGAGCTCCAGAAAGCCTTTAACTCAGGACAAAATTTTTATGCAAGCGGTGACTTTAAAAAAGCGATAAAGCAATATGATTTCATTATAAATACCGAAAGTAAATTCTTAAATGAGGACAGCGTAAAAGTTGCGCTTTTCAACGGTGATTTGATAGTTAGTGTGAAAACAGCAGCTTATTATCAAAAGGGGAATGCTTTAAGGAAGTTGAAGAATAACGCTGAAGCGATAGAAAGCTTTAGAGTTGTTTCTGAGAAAAGGAATGATTCACCTTGGCTTTCAGCTCTCGCCCAATACCAAATTGCTGATATTTACTACTCGGAAGGTAAACTTGAGGAAGCAATAGCGGAGTCAAAGAAATTAATTGATAGATTTCCAAATGACGAGCGTGTTCCGAAGGCATATTATACGATTGGTTGGGCATTTAGAGAATTAAAAATGCTTGACAGTTCAATTTTCTACTTTAAGGCGTTGGTTGAAAAATTTCCCAAAGGTGAGCTTGTGCCACATTCTATGTATCAGATTGGTCAAAATTATTATGACAAGGGAAACTTCGATATAGCGTTAAATTGGTTCAAAGATATCGTTGATAAATTTAAACCTGAGAGTTTTAAAAGGGAAGAATTTGAAAAAATCGAGTTGAAAGCTGTAAGGGAAAGAAAAGTTTTTGAAGCTATAACTGGACGAGAAGGGGAAGAAACTCCGCTTGAAATTGTTGCAAAATCAAATTTAAGGATTGCTGATTGCTATAAAATGATGGATAACTTTGATGAGGCGATAAAATCATACCGAAATGTTATAGCAACATACACTCTTTTGCCAAGCTTAATTGAAACCGCATATATAAAAATGGCTCAATATACGCTTGAGAAGAAAGGGCTTGAAGCTGGAATTTCAATTTATAGGGAGGCAATTGATAGAAGCTTTGAGAATAAGCAATTGCAGGCAAAAATGCAATATTTAATTGCGAAGACATATCAAGACTCGCTTCGCTATGATAGGGCAGCAAGTGAATATGACCTTTATATTAAAGCATATGGTGAAGTTGCGTTCTTAATTGATTTTCCTGTTGAAGATGCAACTTATTCAAAAATTATATGTCTTTACAATGCAAAAAAATATAGAGAAACAATCTCAGAGTGTGATTCTTTCTTGATAAAATTTCCAGGTTCTAATTACATCCCAGATATGCTCTTTTTCAAGGGGATTTCGCATCTTGCAGTGGGAGAGTATGCATCGGCGGAGAGTTCATTTGTTGTTATAAAGACACAATACAAAAATTCTCCACAATATGCGCCAGCATGTGTTCAACTTGGGAGAACATATTATGAGTGGAAACGATATGAAAACGCTTTAAGTGAATTTAATGAAATACTTGCTGAGAACCCAGCTGGTTTAAACAAGGATGAGGTTTATTACTATATCCTTTTGACCTATTTTGATACCCAAAGATATGATAGCCTATTGGATATTTTCGCTAAAATTACACCTGGTTCAAGTTTTTACTTGCCTGCTTTTATAAAGGTATCAAAATCATTTAGTTTACAAAACAAATTTGCCGAGGGAGAAAAATTTATCAAGGATATTTTTAGAACCGCTGAATCTTTAAAAGACAGCATCTATTTCATTCCTGAAGTTCATTTCTCGCTTGCGGATATCTACATTGGACAGGGGAAATACAAGGATGCTATTGATGAGTTAACACTTGTCATAGATGACCCGAAGGCTAACGAGATACTTAAACTTCAATCAATTTATGCTCGTGGCTCGCTTTACTATCAACTCGAACGATATAAGGAAGCAACAACTGATTTTGAAAATTGCATCTCGAACAAGAGATTTATAGCTGATCTTTCTCAACTTATTCCCCAGGTAAACGAGAAGTTGGCGATTTCGTACATTAAAATTGGTCAGATTGAGAAGGGGATAAGTTTTATTTCAAAGTTGGTCGGTGAAACGGTTGAGTTTACAGAAAAGATTAGATACACCGCTGTGCTTGCTGAAGCATATTTTGAAGCGAAAGATTATAAAAATGCGATAAGATTTGCAAATGATGTTTTTCAAAGCGATGTTTCGGACGAGTTAATTTTTTCAAAGGCAACTTATGTGCTTGCTAATTCACATAGGGAACTCGGTGAATTCAATAAGGCGCTGAGTATTCTTTCGAAGGCTGCTGAAAAGTTTCCTAATTCAAAATTTATCCAAGATGCCTTCTTCTCAACTGGGGCAGTTTACTACGATAAGGGCGAGTATGAAAATGCGATTGAGATTTTTGATAGATTCTTAAAACTTTTCCCAAATTCACAAAACTATAAAGATGCTCTTTTCTTCCTTTCCTATTCGTATTTTAGACTTGGATACTGGGACAAGTCAGCAATGTATTTTAGAAGGTTTGTTAAAGAGTTTCCAAAGGATGAGTTAACCCCTGAGGCTTATTTTAACATTGGTGAATCTTACTATAACATGGGCAAATATGAGGAGGCAATTCGTGAGTATAGCAATGTTTATAGGATGTTCCCAAACGATGAGCTTGCTCCAATGGCTCTTTACAGCGAAGGTTGGTGCTATTATGAGCTTCAAAAACCCGAGCAAATGGTTGAATCTTTTAAACAACTTGCAAAACGCTATCCTAAAAGTGAATATGCCCCGATCGCTCTTTTTACGATCGGGGATTATTATTATAACTTGAAAGACTATCAGAAGGCTCAACAGGCATATGAGGAGTTTGTGATGTTGTATCCCGAGCATGAAAAAGTAGGTGAGGCAAGGCAACTTATTAAAGATTTAAAACTTATAAATGTTTATGCTGAGTATCAAGAGGCGATGAGATATTTTGACAACAAGGATTATCGTCGGGCGATTGAAGAGTTGACGAAGATATGGCAGAAATATCCAGATTCTGATATCGTCGTTGGGTGTCGGGTTAATATAGCGGCTGCTTATGAGCAACTTGGAGATTGGAGAACGGCGGCGAAGATGTATCAAGAAATAATCCGAGATTATGAAAATTCAAGCGATGATAATGCTCGGGCTGCTGTTATTTTCGCAAGGGAACATCTTGAATGGATAAAGAGCAACTTTAATTTTTGAAAAACAAAATTGGGCGATGATTTTATGATTCTTTTAATTCAGCAGAAATCGTGGTGGTCCTGGCTTTGGGATAACTGGCTTGTTGACATAATTATAAAGGGTGGACCATACATTATGGTCCCGCTTTTTATCTTTTCTGTAATTTCAATGGGAATAATTATTGAACGAATTTACAGATATCTAAAAATCCCGAAGGATAAAAAAATAGCACAAATGCTGGAAGAAGTTGAGGAGATTTTAAGGACAAACAAAAAGATTGAACCGGTTGTTAAATATTTTGAGAACAAAAAAAATGCACTTTCATTTGTGTTTCTATCGGTTTTGAAAAGATACGAGTTTTTACTCCAAGAGAATCGCTCTATAAACGATATGCGACAGGAGTTGATGGATACTGCGGTTGATTCGACGAGTGATTATCTTGAAGAGTTTTTGCCAATAGTTGCTACAATTGCAAATGTTGCAACATTGCTTGGACTTTTCGGGACTATTATTGGAATGATAATGTCTTTTGATGAACTTGCAAAAGGTGGACGTGGAGATCCAGCTGTTGTAGCCCATGGGATATCGGTTGCACTTTTAACCACGGCTGCTGGTTTAACTGTTGCGATACCATCTGTTCTTGGATATAGCTTTTTGAGAAGAAGGGCTGAAAAAATCACTAAACATCTTGAGCCATTTGAAAATCATTTCGTCAATACATTGCTTCATGAACATGGTAGAATAGAGTCTTATAGGGCGATCGTTGCAAGCGTTTACAGAAATGGAAGTTTAACTGAGGAAGGAGGCGAATATCTGAGGCGTAAAAGAATCGAACTTGATATTTCGGATGAGGAAGCGCGGGCTATTGAGGATGAGGTTATTAAAAGTTTAAAGGTTAAAAAAGAATGATGAACCAGAAATGAAGAAAAAAAGCAAAAATAGTGATTATTCAGTTGATATTAACTTAACACCGATGATTGATTGTGTTTTCCAGCTTTTGATATTTTTCATGGTGACAACTGTGTTTGCTGTTCAAAGTGGTTTAAAAGTTGACCTTCCAACCGCGGCATCTTCTGATGCTCCGCCGGAGAAGGATTTAACGATAGTTATCTCTTCAAATGGAGAGATGGATTTAAATGGAAGGAGAGTTACATTCGACAACTTGCAGGAGGAGATGCTCAAGGATAAAGAGATATTTGGAAGCAAGGTTTTGATAATCAAAGCTGATAAAAAGACGCTACATGGTATAGTTGTGAAAGTTATGGACATTGCAAAGTTATGTGGAATTGATCAACTTGCAATAGCCACGGAGAAAGAAGAAGAGGAAATCCAAGTTAAATGATTTAAAATGCGAGAGACGAACTACAAAATACCTGGAGTTGAACTCAGTGACAAGATAGCGCGGTTTATATATGAAAATCGTAAGGCGTTGTTAAAATTTTTAATTGTTGCATTTTTTATCCATAGCATTCCTGTAATTTTAAATATGAAGCTTCCAGAAAAGAAAGAGATTAAGCGACCGCCGACGACTGTAAAGTTTATTCAAAAACCGCCGCGTTTGACGAAAAGTATTGAGTTCAGGAAGATGCCGACAATAGTTGAACGCGTTATTCAAAGATTTGTGTCTCCTCAAAAACCTCGAATGTCTGCTCGTTCTATGACAACTGCCACTGTCCATGGAGGGACAGCTCTTGCCTCGCTTGCCAGACCAGGGGAATATGTGGAAAGAACCTACAGTCCTCCTGCTATGTTAACGGGACCAAGTTTAAACTATGATATAATGGACACCAGACATTCTGGAAGAACGATAAAAAGTTTACAGGAAGAGTTGATAAGTTATACGAACTTCATGGACAGATTTGAGGGTTGGCTTGAGCGTGGCAGAAGTAAAGAGGATTGGAGAGGATTTTTAAATGTCTATCAAGTGCAATATAGGAGCAGTAAATCAGCTCCAAATGGTGAACCAATGTGGAATTATAGACCATCTGCTTTACAGAATCTTCAAAGATACGCTATGGAGGTTCTGCCTAACCTTCAACTTAATCTCATGGGTTCAATTCGTCTCGATTCAAAAAATATTATGGATGTTCCAATTCTTATAATGATGGGCTATGATGGTGAAGTGATTTACACAAAAAACGAGGTCGAGAACTTAGCTAAATATCTTCGCTCCGGTGGTTTCTTATTCATTGATGATGGGCTTGCATCTGCTTATGGACCATTTACCAGATCTGTAAAACAGTTGATCCAAGATGCCCTTGGCTATGATGCCGTGTGGGAGAGGATTCCTAACAGTCATCCAATTTATCACATTTGGAAAGATTTTGATGGTCCGCCGGCTGGTGATGATCTTGCAAGGGTTGATTCAAGAAGACCAGCTCGTGAAATTTACAACTATCTTGAGGGAATTTGGCTTGGTGGGAGACTTGCGGTGGTCCTTTCAAATCGCGGCTATACCCAAGCGTGGGGAGATTGGCCATATTCAACTCCACCGCTTGATAACACGAGACAGTTGCAAATGGGTTTGAATATACTTATCTTCGCAATGAATCAACCTGGTGGCATTGTTGCAAAGAATAAAGAGAAAGTTGTGATGCAACAATAAGCATTTAAAAACTTAAAAATTCTTTTTTGTGGAGGCGATTTAAAATGAAGTTTAAATTTTTATCCTTTGCATTTGGTCTGTTTTTATGGGGATGCGCCTATTTCTTGAGTGAAAATTATGACGAGCAGGTTAAACCATACGAAGTAAGCAACTATAATGTGGCTGAGACGCTTGCAACGGTTATAAAAGATAGCATCAAAGTAAGTGTCAAGTTTCTTACCCCAGCTGAGATAAGAAAAATAGCTGCGGGCAAGAGATATGATAAAAAGGATTTTGAGAAAATTTTGAAGGATGAATACATAAATTATGCCCAAGAGGATAACTCCGAAATTCTTTCAGCATATAATGAATACATTCATCTCCAAGAATATGGAAACTATTACGATGTGTTCGGAAATCAAATAGCACCACAAAATATCCCAAGCCCATTTGAAGATGATTTTGGAAAAATTCCTTACATTGTTTTAAGCGTCGCCATTGAGAATTTGCGCTCTGATAAAGTAGAAATAAAGCCATCCGCCAGTGTTTTGTTGGACGATAAGCGAAATCAGTTTCGAGCTCTTGAGGTTGATGATATAATTCAAACTGAATCAATTCCATATCCGATGAGATATATAAATCCATACACCATTTATGATCCATTTCTCGCAGGGTATTTGCTGTCGAGCCAAAGGAGAGCTGAATTGAACAAAAAATTTTTGAAGGATATTTTACTTCGTGATGAAAAAATATATCCTGGTGTTGTTAGAAAGGGATTAGTTGTTTTCAGGAAGCCAGCTGAAAAGGTCCGATGGTTGCTCTTCATTTTGCCGGAGGTAAACATTTATAAGGACAATGAAAAAGTTAAATCGATTGATTTTAGATTTGAATTTGTCAGTGAAAAATAAATTTGCTCACGAGATGAAAAAGATTCTTCCTCTCTTTTTATTGTTTCTCATCTTAAACGGTTGTGATAATGTTTATCGTTTCCTCTTTTTCCCTCCGCAAAAAATTGAATATGAGATCGTTCCCGATATAGAGATGATGAAAACGGCAGGGGATACGAGCTACTACATTGGCAAAGATTCGATGACCATCGTCTTCGATAAAGGCACTTTTAAAGTTGAAATTAAATATATGAGCGATTATCAGCTTAACAATTTTGAGTTTCCCGAAGAATCCAAGGGTGGAATTTACTCTACGAATCCCTACACTTATGGCGATTGGGTTGATCCTGAGCTAGGTTATACGCCGAATCGATTTACTGTCTTTAAGGTTTCAATATATAACTACGCTGCACCCAAAATAAATTTTGATCCAGAAAATGCGATTTTGTTAAGTGACCGGGGTGATAGATTTATTGCCTATGGGCTTGAAGCAAAGACAAGTAAGTTTCATAGCTTGGAGGAATATTACCGTGCGAGGAAGGGATCGACGGGAATTGATGAAGATGTTTTTGAAGCGAGGATGGGAATAGCGAGAAGAACGATGTTAACTTATGGGAGACCTTTGTATAAAGGTGACAGCAGGGAGGGGTTAGTTGTCTTTGATCCATTGTCAGAAGGAGTTGAACGAATAAAGGTTGTCTTGAAAAATTTCATAGTTGGATATGATGAAAATAACGTG
Organism: Candidatus Kryptonium thompsonii; assembly: GCA_001442925.1. Lineage (GTDB taxonomy): Bacteria > Bacteroidota > Ignavibacteria > Kryptoniales > Kryptoniaceae > Kryptonium > Kryptonium thompsonii. The sequence goes on along the minus strand of LDXX01000005.1, from coordinate 311,394 downwards.
CCGAGCGATTTCATAGATATTAACTTTTACTTTAAACGGGTTCCTGTAATTCGAAGAGTTACAGAGGCAACTAAGGTTATCGCCGCAGGTGGGGATGGGGTTGACTTAAAAACGATAAAAGATAGGGAAATAAAAATTTTCCAAGTTAAGTACGGGGGAGATGGCGAAGAAATAGTTGAACTTGGATTAAAAAATCTTGTTGAATTTCTGAATAAAAAAGAGGGGTTAAAGGTTACGCTTGAGAGTGGAAGGGCTGAGTCGCCGAGCGTTGCTAAATCAGATCTTGTCGTTGTGAGCGGTGGGGTGGTGAAACCTCAGTTTTCCCCTGTTGCGGTCGATAACTTCGCCGCATGTATAAGAAATGGGGGCATAATTTTAATTGATGATCTAAATCATTCAAAATCGAGTCAATTTAACATTGGTGCAAGGGATTTGCTTGATAAAATAAAAGCAAAATTTGAGGGGAGCTATATCGAGAAAATTTTTCTTTCTCACCCGGTTTATTCAATCTGGGCGAAAATAAAGGAACTCCCCCTTGGAGCTGATGATATAGTCGAAGTAAAAGAATTTGAAAGGGAAGAAAAATACAACTATCTTGAGGCTCTCTTTTGGCAAAAGAGAATAATCGTTGTTTTCTCAAATAAAGGTTATATGCGAATCTTAAGCAAGTTTGATAACCCTTCAATTGATAATACTACACAATTACAGCTTTTCTCCAACATTCTTATATATGCAGTTTCAACAAAACAAGTGGCAATGAAAAGCGAATAATTTTAATCACAAGTTTTCAAGAATGAAGTTCGTTATCAGGGTAAATAGATGATACCTTGTGTCTCTTCCCGCAATGCTGTGGTCCTTATTTGGATAAAACATCACATTAAATTGCTTTCCCGCTTTTTGAAGTTTATCCACAAGTTGAATCGTATTTTGCCAATGTACATTATCATCGGTCGTGCCATGAATCACAAGGTATTTACCTTTTAGAGTGTCTGCATATTTTAATACCGAGCTTTGCTCATAGCCTTCGGGGTTTAGTTCAGGGGTTTGCATATATCTTTCTGTGTAGATGGTGTCGTATAATCGCCATGTCGTCACGGGTGCCACTGCGACAGCTAATTTAAAAATATCTCCAAATTTAAAAAGCGTTAAACTTGACATATATCCACCGTAGCTCCAACCCCAGATGCCAATCCTTGAGCTGTCGACGAATTTATATTTTTTGATAAGATAGAGCGCTGCTTCAGCTTGATCTTTTGACTCATAATATCCGAGATTTTTATAAATCACATCTCTAAACGATTTTCCTCTCGCTCCTGTGCCACGCCCATCGACACTGAAAATTATATATCCATTCTGTGCAAGATATTGATACCAAGCATAGTTTCCAAGAAAGGCATTTCTTACTGTTTGACTTCCAGGTCCGCCGTAAACATAGAAAAGCACAGGATATTTTCGGGTTGAATCAAAGTTTGCGGGTTTTATCATCCATGCATTTAGTTTCACACCATCGCTTGTTTCAACAACTTCAAATGTGACTTCTCCTTTATCATAACCTGCAAGAATATCGTCTGGATTGTCCACAAGTGTTCGGATAAATTTTCCAGTATAGCTATAAAGTTTCCACTTCGGTGGTCTCGTTATCGTTGAATGATTGTCGATGTAGAAACTTCCCGAAGGAGAGAAGTCAACATTGTGCCAGCCAGCCTCAACGGATAACTTCTTTTTGTTTAAGCCCTTGAAATCGATTACATAAAGATGTCTCTCAAGGGGTGAGACCTCAGTTGATGTATAGTAAATTTTTCTATTCTTTTCATCAACAAAGCAAAGTTGGTCGATCTCAAATGTCCCCTCTGTTATTTGATTTATTAATTTCCCATCGATTCTGTAAAGGTAAAGATGAAGCCATCCGTCTCTCTCGCTTGCCCAGATGAAGTGTCTACCATCTTTGAGAAAAGTCAAATAATCATGAACATCAACCCATGTGTTTGATTCCTCTGTTAAAATTAATTTTTGCTCGCCAGTTTTGATGTTATAAAATATAAGTTCAAGTTTGTTTTGTAATCTGTTAAGTTTCTGGTAGGATAAAATATCTGGGTTTCTCGTCCAATTGACCCTTGGTATGTAAATATCTTCATCTCCAAAATCAATATATTTGATGTCGCCAGTTTGAACATTAACGATTCCAATTTTAACAGTTGAATTTGGATAACCTGCGTAGGGATAACGCTGATCGATCACATTTAAATAAGTTGGTTCATAATCAATGAGTTTGAAAACTGGAACCTTTGACTGGTCGAGACGCCAGAAAGCAATGTGCCTTCCATCGGGGGACCATTCATAACCATCAATTATGCTAAATTCCTCTTCATAAACCCAATCGAAAAGTCCATTTAGGATTGTCTCAGAACCATCAAAAGTGAGCTGTTTAAAATTTCCAGTTGAAATTTCATAAACAAAGATGTTATTATTTCTGACGAAGCTTATAAACCTGCTGTCGGGTGAGAATTTTATTATCGCTTGGGGTTCCTCAGTGTTCGTTATTTGTTTTAGGGTTTTTGTTTGAATGTCGTAAAGATAGAAATTCCCACCGGTTTTCAATCTTCGGGCTGGCAGACTGCCAGTGAAAAGTATAAATTTTTTATTTGGTGAGAAGAAATAAGCGCTTACATTTTTTGAGAAGTTCGGAATTTGGGAGTCAAGTTCAGCGTAAGAAACAATTTTTTCTTCTTTGCCAGATTTTAAATCATACTTATAAATTGCCATTGATCTTGAGAGGGAATCATATTTAAGGGTGGTATAGGCATCTTCGTCGGATAACCATTGCTTTATCAGGGTGTTGGTTCTAAATTTAAAGGTTTTAAAAATGTCCTCAAGTGTGAGCTTCTTTTGCGCAGATGCTGAAATTGTAATAGTTAGGATTAGAATTACGATGGTTAAAAATCTAACTCTTTTCATGTCAAGCGGTATTTTTTGTTTTCTTTGTATAATGTTAACTCAAAATTTTGAAAAGTTCAACTAAAAGTTTGGAAAGTTTAGTCTGTAGGAGATAAGAATCAGTGTTGGAGAAGAGTTGCGCAACTACTAAAACCAATTGATTTTTTGCTTGTTTTTCGTTAAAATGATGTTAACAAACGATAAAAAGTAAGTGAACAGGAGAAAAAATTTTTGATGGAAAAGCTCATTGAAACAGCAAAAAGTGAAATTCCATCTGTTAACCGTATTCTCAACGAGACATGGGATGATCTGGGGTTAAATAAATCTTTTGTAAGAAATAATTTTGGAAAAGTATTGGTAATGTTTGATGAAAAGGCAACAGAGATATTCAGAAACTATGAGAGAAAGGCTTTAGAGAAACTTGCAAAATCTTGGATAAGTTTACAAAAGAAAGAGATTAAGGAAAGGTTAGAGAAAATTGTTGCTCAGGATGGGTGGGATAGGTTTATAGAAAAGGCAAGTGAAATTTTTGTAGAATTTGGTGTTTTGGTTCAAAATTTTGAGAAGGTTTTAGGTAACATGAGAAAGGCAAGGGGCGGTAAAACTTTTGAAAAAGTGCTTTTAAAACTCTTAAATTTTATAGATATTAAATGTGAAATCCCAAAAGGAAAAGCAAGAGAGGAGTTAAGACGGATTGATATAGTAATACCATCTGTGGAGATTGCTACTAAAACTCCCGATAGAGCAATATTTTTAACTTGTAAACGAACATTGAGAGAAAGATGGAAACAAGAAGTTCCGCAAGCTCGACCAAATCAAAGAATCTACCTTATAACAATAGATGAAAATTTGCCAGAAAGCAAAGCTAACGAAATAAATCAGAAAGGGCTAATCGCATTTGTTAGAGATGAACTATTGAAAAACAGAGCCTTTAAAAAAATGCCTTGGATTAGAAAATTATCTGATTTACCTAAGGAGCTGAGAAAAATATGAAACAAATAGCTCTATTTGAAACTGAAGGAAAGAATGTCGAAGTTAATAAGTTAGTAAAGAGGTTGCCTTTTAAGCGAGTAAGAGATGAATATTTTGATTTCAAAGATACTCCAGCAGGCACTGGAATCTATGGAATACATCCTTATCCCGCTATGTTTCACTTTTTAGTTGTGAGGGAAATCATCAAGAATTTTTCTAATGAGGGAGAAAATGTTTTAGATCCGTTTATGGGTTCTGGAGTAGTTGCTGGCGAATGTTTGATTAGCGGAAGAAATTTTGTTGGCTATGATATAAATCCATTGGCTGTGTTAATCTCAAAAGTTAGAACAACACCCATACCATTCAATTCGCTTTTAGAGACATTAGAGTGTATCTTGCAAACCTTTAAAGAGCAGAAACCTGAAACCGTGGAATTCCCAAATATTTATTATTGGTTTGATGAGGATGTAATAAAAAATTTGTCGAAACTACGACAAGTAATATTTAACATAGAAAACAGTGATGTAAGGGATTTCTTTAAAGTAGTATTTTCAGAAACTGTAAGAAGAGTTTCAAAAGCAAGGTATGAAGAATTTAAGCTGATAAGAAAAAAAGACGATGATACTCCTGATGTTGTAAAAACCTTTAGAGAAGTGTCTCTAAAAAATATCGGGCTACTTACAGATTTTTACAATAAATTCACACCGCACAAAGTCTCTCTAAAACTTGAGGAAAGGAATATAATAGATGGCATTCCATTGGAAGATAATTCCGTCGATTTGGTAATCACTTCTCCGCCTTATGGGGATTCAAAAACTACAGTGGCTTATGGTCAATTTTCAAGGTTATCCTTAAGATGGTTGGGATTAGAGGAGAATGTAGATCGAACATCGCTTGGGGCAAAACCTAAGGATATTAATTTAGGATTACCTTCGGACTTACTTTATAAATATATAGAAAAGATCGCAGATAAAGATGAAAAGAGAGCAAAGGAGGTATTTTCGTTTTATGCGGATTTATACACATCCATCCAAATCATAGCGAAGAAAGTTAGAGAGAAAGGTTTTGTTTGTTTTGTCGTTGGCAATAGAAAGGTAAAAGGATTAGAACTGCCGACAGATAAAATTTCTGCGGATTTTTTTGAAAGTCAGGGTTTTGAACATCAAAAAACAATTGTAAGGGCAATATCTAATAAGAGAATGCCTATTGAAAACTCACCATCTAATGTCAAAGGTGAAAAAGATCTCACTATGAGATATGAATATATTGTGATTTTGAAGAAGAAAGCTTAACATTTTTGTTAAGTTGGTTTTGAAGCAAGATGTTTAATTTGATTCAATCGGAGCGTAGTCCTCACAATCGAGGCGAAGCTCAACGATAGAAAGTGGTTTGTTAAGAAAGTTGCAATGATGTGGGGCTTCTGGATTTGGGTGAATGTCCCTTTGGAAGTAAAGGCATGAAAAACACATTCTTTGTATCGTGATTATTCCTGCTTCGTAGAGGGACTCGATTAGTTTGAAGATGAATTTAAGAACTGCTTCTTTCTCTTCCTGATTAAAATTTTTTAGATTGTTTTTTAAAACATCAGCCCAGATGGAAAGCTGTTTTGCGAGTTTTTTACCCTTTGGGGTGAGTTTGATAGCATAGCTTCGCTTATCTTCCGTGTTTTTATCTTTTTCGATTAAATTTTTTTCTTCAAGTGAAGATATTGCATCACTTACGGTTGCTTTCGTGAGGTTGAACTCATTTGCGATATCTGTTATGCGTCTTCGGGAGGGTTTATTGTAGAGAAGAAAAATCAAAAATTGAATTTGAATTGGGCTTAAATTTTCATCTTTTGCGATATCCCATAAAAGAAGTCTAAAAACTCTTGAGATTCTTTCGAGCCCTGCAATAATTTTTGAATCAATGTTTTCATTTTGTTCTATCGGATCAAATACCGGTGCCATATTTTTAAGTTTGTTTAACTTTTTACAAGGCGGGGCAGGAAAGCCCCGCCTTTTGTTTTACGTTAATTTACTTTCTATACTGGCTAAAAACAAAATCTGTTGCTTCCTGTGATGCATGACATGAGAAACAATCTTGCTCAGCATTTTTCACAACCCTTTCTTTTGTATCGCCTTTGAAAGCTTCAAAACCCCATCCACCAGTATTTTTAAATTTTTTGGAATCTTTATACATCACACCGACAACTTTTCTTGCACCTTCAACATATGTGTTGTTTTCAGATTTAGCTTCAAGAAGATCAAATACAATTACAGAACCATCGGGAAATTTGCCAGTTCTGTATCCACGCATTGCTTTATCGTTCGCATATATGTGATGTATTCCACCAAATGCTTCGTAAAGCGGATGTCCTGGCAGGATAAGCATTGATTTAACATGAGCCCATTTCCTGTATCCTTCGGGATATGGAACACTGGGCTTGGATTGACCGGAGATATTTGAGAATAAAAACAAAACTGCAATGGCAAATAAGCCGACCGTTAAAATTGCCTTTTTAATCATGATGACACCGTAAATTTTGTTTTGAATTTTGTTAGGATTCCTAACAAATATAATGAAGCAAAATTTAAAAGTCAAGTATCGAGAAGAGAAAGAAAAGTTTTATTCCTTGGACGCATGTGGTTCGATTGGAGCCAGTTTCTTTGGTGGGTGACTATTAAACTAAAGTGAATTTTAGGGGCTTCATAAACTTGACAGAGTTTCAAAAAATTGCTATTTTTTAAGAAAATTCAAAGATGAAGGTTTAGTGAAGAGAACGCCACTATATGAAATACATCTTGATCTTGGTGCTGAATTTGATTCTTATTCCGATTGGGAATTGCCGAAGCATTATGTAAATCCTGTGGATGAATACAAAGCAGCGAAAACATCGAATGTCATAATTGACAGAACATATCTTGGAAAATTGCGGATTTTTGGGAAGGACACGATTGATTTTTTGAACAGGATTTCAACTAATGATTTGAGGGGGCTTTCGCCAGGGATGGGAATTGGCACGGTGCTTACGGATGAAAAAGGGAAGATGATCGAGTTGTTGATTATTTATGTTTTTGAGTCCAGGGAAGATTATCAAGAGGTCCTTGCTCTGTTAAGTTATGAAGCATTAGAAAAGGTAAAAAGTTGGATTGATAAGTTGGTCATCACGGATGATGTGAGACTTGAAGATGTGACCGACGATTATGCGATTATTTCTGCATATGGTCATAACATTCATGAAATCATTGAGCCTAATTTTAAGGTTGACCATAGACATTTCACAGATATATCAAAGATGCCAATTCATAACTTCGTTCGTGGTTTTGCGTTTGATAGTGAGGTTGTTTTAGCAAGAACGAATGAATTTTTAATTCCAGGATATAATTTGATATTCAAAAATGATCTTTCTGTTGAGATGTGGAAATTGTTATATTCAGGGGGTGCAATGCCAATTGGACGTGAAATTTTAGAGATGTTGAGAATTGAAGCGGGTTTTCCAGCTTATGGAAAAGAGATAACACAGGATTACAATCCACTTGAGGCGAATTTGGGTAAATATGTTAGTTTTACAAAGGGATGTTATATTGGGCAGGAGGTTTTGGCGAGAATTGACTCTTATAATAAATTGCAGAAGAAATTGGTCGGATTTATAATGGAAAGGGATAGGGGTAAAGGAAAAGTTAGAGAGGGGGCTCAGGTATATGTTAATGATGAAGCGGTTGGCAAGATAACCAGCTTAGTTTATTCTTATGGTTTTCAAAGGTTGATTGCCCTTGGCTATATTAAAATAAATCATGCTGTTCAGGGGGAGAAAGTAGAAATTAGATATGATGGTGAAGTTTCATCTGCGATGATTGTCATCCCACCGTTTTCAATTTAATTAAAAATAAATCTGAGCGTTTAAAAGATGGAGCAAATAGTTATAAAAGGAGAGACAAAGGAAGAAATATACTCAGAACTTTTACCGCAGATAAAATCGCTAATTGCTGATGAACCGGATTTAATCGCAAATCTTGCCAATGTCACATCTGTATTAAAGCAAGCGTTCCCATCTTTTTCATGGGTTGGATTTTATTTGATGAAAGGGAATGAGCTTGTCCTTGGACCATTTCAAGGTAAACTTGCCTGCACGAGGATAAAAATTGGGTCGGGCGTATGTGGGACTTCTGCTTTGGAGAAGAAAACTATAATTGTTCCTGATGTTGAGAAATTTCCGGGACATATTTATTGTGATCCCGATTCAAAATCCGAGATAGTTGTTCCAATAATTAAAGATGGAGAAGTGCTTGGCGTGCTTGATATTGATAGTTATGAGTTAAATAATTTTGATGAGGTTGATAAAGTTTATCTTGAAAAAATTGTTGATTTGTTGGTTTCAAAATTTTAAGGTTAAAGAAAAAGTGACGGAAAAATGGAGAAGAAAGTCGCTCTTGTAACTGGTTCTGGAAGAAGATTAGGAAGGCAAATCGCCATTGCTCTTGCTGAGTCGGGCTTTGATATAGTCGTAAATTATAATAGATCAAGGGATGAAGCGATGAAAACTTTGAGCAGGATAAGGGAACTTGGAAGAGATGCGATTGTAATTAAAGCTGATATAACGAAAGGATCACAAGTGAAGAGGATGGTTGAGAAAGCAATTGAAAAGTTTGGGCAAATAGATGTGCTTGTGAATAACGCAGCGATTTTTCCAAAGCCTGTTAAGTTTTGGGAGATATCTGACGAACTTTGGGATTATGTGATTAATACTAACTTGAAAGGTCAATTTTTATGTTCAAGAGAGGTTGTTAAGTTCATGCTTGAGAGGAAGAAGGGTAAAATAATAAACATCGCTTCGCTTGGTGGTTTGCAAGTTTGGACGGAGCATATAGCCTATAATGTTGCGAAGGCGGGTTTGATAATGTTGACGAAAGCTATGGCGAAGGCGCTTGCTCCGTATATAACTGTGAATGCGATTGCCCCGGGCACTATAATAATTCCGGGGGAGGAATCTGGCGAAATAAAGCACATACCTGAACATAAGATCCCGTTGAAAAGATATGGTAAACCTTCGGATATAACAGAAATAGTTGTGTTCCTTGCTACCAAGGGAGATTACATAACTGGGCAGGTCATCCCAGTTGATGGTGGAAGATCAATTTTATAAACAAAAACTTAATTTGATATGCCAAAAGAGGAGATCGAAAAAGAGGAGAAGTTATTAAGCGAGGACAGACAGCCTGTGAAGGCGTACAAGAATTTAAAATTTTTAAATAGCCCCGATGCGAGAGCCTTGAGAATTCTTGCTGAATATCTTGAGCCATTATCTCGGTTTAAAAAATATCAAATTGTTGATACGATAGTTTTCTTTGGCTCTGCGAGAACGAAACCAATGAAGGAAGCAAAAGCAAATCTTCGGGAGATTGAGGCGAAAATAAAAGATTTAGAGTCGAAGGGAAAACCTGTGCCTCAAAGTTTAATAGAGGAAAGAGCAAAGGCTGAGATCGATGTTTATATGGCAAGATATTATGAGGATGCTGTAGAACTTGCGAGGTTGATAACAGAGTGGTCGAAAAGTCTTGGTGACGCAAATGGACATCGGTTTGTAGTTTGTTCTGGTGGGGGACCTGGTATCATGGAGGCTGCAAATAAGGGAGCATATAAGGCTAAAGGTTTGAGTATAGGACTTAACATAAGCCTTCCATACGAGCAAAAGCCAAATCCATATATCACAGATGAACTTATATTTGAGTTTCATTATTTCTTCATGCGCAAGTTTTGGTTTGTTTACCCTGCCAAGGCACTTATTATATTTCCAGGTGGATATGGGACGCTTGATGAACTTTTTGAAGTTTTAACGCTTCTTCAGACGAAAAAAATCAAAAAGAAGATGGTTGTTTTAATTTACGGGAGCGAATATTGGAGAAAAATTATTAATTTTGATGCTATGGTTGGGCATGGTGTAATTGATAAAGATGATTTGAAACTTTTTAAGTTTGTTGATTCCCCGATCGAGGCATTTGAATATCTAAAAAATGAATTAACAAAACATTATCTATGAACTTCGAAAGACGCATAATTTCGCTTGTTAAGCTTCTTGATGATGAGGATGTTTTTATTTCAAAGACTGCTTATGAAAAGTTAATAAACTCTGGAGTAGAGGCACTTCCTGTGCTTTTGAACTTGCGTGAAACAATTGGTGGAAATCTTAAAAATTTGCTTGATGAAATTGTGGATGTTATAAAATATAGAGGTTATCTTGAGGAAGTTGTCGCATATTTTAAAGATGCTGAAAGGGATATTGAAAGAGGGGCATATCTTGTTGCAAAGTTTGCGTATCCCGATGTTAATTTCAAGGAATATTCCGAAAAGCTTGATTTGATGGCTCTTGAATTAAAGAGAAGAATTTATACAAGGGAAAATTTTGATGACATTATTGATGCTGTGAATAAATTTTTCTTCGTTGAAAAAGGCTTCAGGGGAAATTTTGAGAATTATTATGAGCCTGATAACATCTTTATAAATCGTGTGATAGACAGGCGATTGGGGATATCCATAACGCTTTCCCTGGTTTACATCCTTGTTGGAAGGAGGGCAAATCTTCCCGTTTATGGCATTGATTTACCAGGGTGTTTTGTCGTGAGGTATGAATCAAATGGTTTTGAAATTTATGTTGACCCGTTTAACGGCGGTAAAATAATGTCGAGGGCAGATTGTGAAAAATTAATTTCTCAGCTTGGATATTCTCAAAATTGCAAGTATTTAAAGCGAGCGACAGCTGATGTAATTGTTAAGAGAATGTTTGAAAATCTTGCTCTTTCTTATAAGAACAACGGATATCTGGAGAAAGCAAACAAGTTAACTGAAATAATAAAACTAATTGAATTGGTAGATGAAAATTTACACACGGACAGGTGATGATGGAACAACTTCCATTTTTGCGGGTGGAAGAGTTAAAAAAAATGACGCAAGGGTTGAAGCTTATGGAACAATTGATGAATTTAATTCAATTCTTGGGATTGCAAGGGCTGTTTCAAAAAACGAATTTATCAGTGGGATAATTCGCGATATTCAAAATCTTCTCTTCGTTCTTGGTTCTGATCTTGCAACGCCGATAGATGTTAAAAATGAAAGGGTAAAGAGGATTTCAAAGGATGATATTGAGATGATTGAAAAGTTGATCGATGAAATTGATAAGGAACTTTCTCCATTGAAAAATTTCATACTTCCTGGTGGGACTCTGCTTGCATCGCTTTTGCATCACGCGCGAACAGTTTGCAGGCGAGCTGAGAGAAGACTTGTTTCGCTTTCTGAAAAAGAGAGGATAAATGAACATGTGATACCGTTTGTGAACCGTCTTTCGGATCTTTTGTTTGTGCTTGCGAGGTATGCGAACAAAATTGAAAATGTTGACGATATAAAATGGACAGGGTAAAACTTCTTTCACCAGGCAAGATAAACATCGGGTTGAGGGTATGGAGAAAGCGTGAGGATGGCTACCATGATATAGAGACGGTTTTTCATGAGGTGAAACTTTTTGATGAAATTGAAATGGAAATCTCGGATGAAATTGAATTTGAGACTAACTCCAATGAGATTCCGCGTGGGTTTGAAAATCTTTGTTTGAAGGCTGTGAGAATTTTCTTTGAAAGTTTTGGAATTCATAGCGGTGTAAGGATTTACCTTAAAAAAAGAATCCCCGTTGGAGCTGGGCTTGGTGGGGGTAGCAGTAATTCCGCTGCGGTTTTGAAAGGGCTTAACATTTTATTTGGTGTCGGTGCGGATGATGATTTACTAAGTGAACTTGGCAGTTTAATTGGTTCCGATGTTCCATTTTTCATCAAGGGGGGCACAGCTTATGCCACGGGGCGTGGGGAAATCATTGAACCAATTGAGGTTAAAGTGCCATATAAAATTGTCATCGTTTATCCTAATGTTAAGGTCTCAACTTCATGGGTTTATGGGAATTTAAATTTAAGAAGTCACGATGGGGAGGAAAGTTTAAAAAAGATAGTCGTTGAAAACATCGATAAACCAGATAAGTTGAGGGAACTTGTCAAAAATGATCTTGAGGATGTTGTCTTCCGATATCATCCGATTGTTGCTGATGTAAAAGAAAAACTTTACGAAATCGGGGCGGTTTTTTCACTGATGTCGGGGAGTGGTTCAGCTGTTTTTGGATTTTTTGAAAAAGTCGGTGAAAAAGAAAAAATTTTGAATGCGTTTTCAAGTAAATTCAGCTGCTATTTCATAGAATAACCATATCTGAAGCCAAAGAATTTTTCTGAGGGGGAGGTTATTGAGTTGGATTGTCAGGGTTAAGTTGAAAAATTTGGTAATTTTTCTTAGTTTTCTTTCGATGAGTTTATAATTTAGAGGTGTGAAGGCAGTGAACCTCACCGATGAAGAAAAAATTGAACTTTTGCGAATTGCTCGCAACTCGATTACAAGCACTGTTAATGGGGAAGGGCTTCCTGAGGTTGAACCGAAGACCGAAAATCTTAAAACCCCATGTGGAGCTTTCGTGACGATAACGATTAACGACAGTTTGAGGGGATGCATCGGTTATGTTGAGCCGGTGAAATCGCTTGCTGAAACTGTTAATGAGGTAGCAGCTAAATCTGCGCTCGAGGATCCGCGATTTCCCCCAGTCGAACCTTATGAGCTTGACAAGATCGAAATTGAAATATCAGTTTTATCCCCCTTAACTCGTGTTAAATCAGTTGATGAGATAAAGGTTGGAGAAAATGGGATAATGATAAAAAGAGGTTGGCGTCGTGGCTTGCTTTTGCCACAAGTTGCGATTGAACATAACTTAACAAGGGAAGAATTTCTTGAGCATACATGTTTGAAGGCTGGTTTACCACCCGATTGTTGGAAGGATAAAGAAACTGAAATTTACATATTCACTGCAATTGTTTTTAAAGAGAGCGATTTTAAACAAAAAACAGGGGAGGGTGTATGATAAAAGAAAAGGTAAGATTTCCAGCGGTTGCTGGTTTATTTTATCCCGATGTTCCATCAATTTTAAATGCGGAAATTGAAAAGATGTTTGAAAGGGTCAGGGATATAATTGGTGATAAAGAAATTAACGGCGAGATAAAAGCTATAATAGCACCTCACGCTGGTTATATGTATTCAGGTCAAACTGCTGCCATCGCTTATTCTTTCGTTCGTGGCAAGGATTATGATACGGTCGTTGTGGTTTCACCGAGCCATAGGGAATATTTTGATGCTATTTCAATTTACGATGGGAAATCTTACAAAACACCACTTGGGGAGATTGAGATTGATTTTGAGATCGCTGAAAAAATTGTTGGAATGGGAAATGGTTTGATCGAGTTTTCATCGCACGGTCATAAAACTGAACATGCGGTTGAGGTTCATCTTCCATTTCTTCAAAAAGCATTAAACCACTTTAAGCTTGTCCCAATTGTGATGGGTGATCAAAAAGCGGATTACTGTTTTCGCCTTGGGGATATACTTGGTGAGGTTTTAGGCGGACGCAATGTCCTTCTCGTTGCAAGCACCGATTTATCTCATTACTATCCTTATGAAGTTGCGATTAAATTTGATAAGATTGTGATCGATGATGTTGCGAATTTTGATGAGGAAAAGCTTATGAGCGACCTTGAGCAGCAAATATGTGAAGCGTGTGGTGGGGGTCCAACTGTCGCAGTTATGCGTGCAGCTAAAAAACTTGGGGCAGATAAATCAGAAGTTCTTTATTATTGCAATTCAGGGGATGTCACAGGCGATAAGACAGGTGTTGTTGGCTATCTGTCCGCTGTTCTATTTAAAGCAGGTTAATTTGGGTTGGCGCTTAAATCTTTCAACATAGCTATCGTTGGTGCTGGGAGAGTTGGAACTTTGATGGCGAAGTTTCTTAGTCAGGTGCTTGGGCATAGGATAATCGCTGTGGTAAGCAGAAGCGATGAATCAATAGAGAGGTTTTTGAAAAGAGTAAAGGCTGATGTCGCTTCAAAATCAATTCATGATTTACCTTCTGAAGTTGAAGTTATTTTTATAACCACATCTGATTCAGCGATTAAGGAGGTTGCTGAGAAGATTTCCAAACTTGAAAATTTAAATTTTAAAAATCTCGTAGTTTATCACACATCCGGGGTTTTAACGAGTGATGTCCTTGATAGTTTGCATCGATGTGGTTCAGAGGTCGGCTCTTTACATCCTATTTATTCAGTTTCGCACTTTGATTATACAGTTGACGAGATAAAGAAGATAAAATTCACACTTGAAGGTAGCAAAAAGATTTACGACATAACAAAGTGGATTTTTTACAATTTCGATTCGAACATTTTTCCAATAGATAAATCTTGTAAAGTCCTTTATCACATTGCCTGTGTCTTCGCATCTAATTATGTGATCGCACTTTTGAATGCGATCGGTGAAATTTTAAGGAAAGCAAATTTAAATGTCGACGACAAATTTTTGATCCCGCTTGTGGAGGCATCGCTTAAAAACGCTGATGAACTTGGAGTTGTGAACGCTCTCACTGGACCAATTGAAAGAGGTGATTTGGAAACGCTTGAACTTCACCTTAATGAACTTAAAGATAAGTTTCCTGAGATTTTACCACTTTATTCTTCGCTGGCGATAGAGACGATAAGGGTCGCTTTCAAAAAGAAGAGCATTTCGGTTAACCTTGCTTCTCAGATGCTTGGACTTGTAAGTTCTTACATTGGTAAAAAATAGAGATATTTTCTATGGTTGATTATCATACACACACGAGACTTTGTCGGCATGCAAGTGGAGAAATTAGGGATTATGTTTTGAGTGCGATCAACAAAAATTTTAAAGAGATAGGGGTTTCTGACCATATGCCTTTGCCTGATGGTTTTGACCCTGAGCATAGGATGAGTGTTGATGAGTTTAAAACTTACAAGCAATGGTATGACTCGGTTGTTGAAGAGTTCGGGGATAAAATTAAGATAAAATTTGGGATTGAGGCTGAATTTATAGAAGAGAAAATCGGTTTCATCAAAGAGTTTGTTTTGAACGGAAAATTTGACTATGTAATTGGTTCGCTTCATTTTATTGGTGATTGGAATATCGCAAGCCATAGGGAGGCGTGGAAATGGGATGGACGGGATGTAAACGAGGTTTACGAAAGCTATTATAAAACTGTGAAAAAGCTTGTATCCTCTGGAATTTTTGATATTGTTGGGCATTTTGACATGATAAAGAAATTTGGTCACCGTTCGGATAAAAATTTTGAGGAGTTGGTAAGGGAGATATTAAAAATTGTGAAGGAATGTGGGTTGTGTATTGAAATTAACACATCTGGATTGAGGCATAAAGTTGGGGAAATTTATCCTTCGATTTGGATTCTTGAAATTGTTAAAGAGTATGAAATTCCGCTTACCCTTGGATCAGATGCACACGACCCCAATGATGTAGGGAAAGGGTTTGAAGTTGCGTATCAATTGATTCAAATTTATGGGGGTGGCAAGGTTTCGGTTTTTGAAGGAAGAGAGAGGAAGGAGATAAAACTGTGATCATATTGATAAAATTTTCGCAATTCTCAAAAGGTACGGATCAGGCTCTTTCTTTCTACCAAATGTTTCTTTAAGAGGTGTAAGTTTAATTTCACCCTTTACCTCTCCAACCATAACATTAAATTTCCCATTTATCAATGCCTCAACCGCTGCGACGCCAAGTTTACTTGCAAGAATTCTATCCCTTGCGCTCGGAGCACCTCCGCGTTGAATATGTCCAAGGATAACAACTCTGTAATCAAATCCATAAAGTTCTTTCACTTTTTTGGCGATTTTGAATGCCCCTCCTTCCTCATCCCCTTCTGCGACAATTATTATACTGCTTGTTTTATCTTTTCTGAAGCCCTTTAAAACATTCCGTATCTCCTCGTAATCTGTTTGTTCCTCGGGTATTGCGATATATTCAGCCCCTCCGCCGATTCCAGCTTCAACCGCTATGAATCCACTTGTTCTTCCCATCACCTCAACATAAAACAATCTATCATGCGCATCTGCTGTATCTCGGATCTTATCAATTGATTCGAGCGCTGTGTTAACCGCTGTATCATACCCGATCGTGTAATCAGTTCCGTATAAGTCGTTATCAATTGTTGCAGGTATTCCAACCGATGGGATACCGTGTTCTTCATACAGTGCGACAGCGCCACGAAAGGTTCCATCGCCACCAATTGCAACAAGCGCTTCTATTCCTTGCTCTTTCAGATTCTTTGCGGCTTTCGCTCTGCCTTCTTTGGTCATAAATTCTTCTGATCTTGCGGTTTTTAGAATTGTCCCACCGCGTTGGAGAATGTTTGACACAGATCTCGCTTGTAACGGTATAAATTCGCCATTTATCATTCCTTGATATCCATGACCAATTCCGATAACTTCAAGACCGTAATAAATCCCAGCTCTTACGACCGCTCTTATACATGCATTCATTCCCGGGGCATCACCACCACTTGTAAATACTCCAATCCTTTTCATTTTTGTGGTTTTGTGGATTTTGTTTTGAAAATCAAACCTAAATTTAATCAAGCATCTAAAAAAATCCAACTTTCATCAATACGAAACTAAATGTTTGAAGATTTTGATTACTTTGTTTAACTTTTGGATGAAAAAATTAGACAGGAATTATCCAAGATGAAAAATATAGCTTTGACCTTGCTTATCTGTCTTACTACCATTGGGTTTTCGCAGAACTTTTTTAAATCCGAGATTAAAAATGATACAATTGCCAAGGTCGGGGATAAAGCCATAACGGTGAGAGATTTTATTGAGAGATATGAATTGACGGTATGGCGGGGGAAAGAAAAGAAAACGCAGGTTGATAAGAATAAACTTGAGTTTTTATATTCGATGATCGCTGAAAAATTGCTTGCGTTTAAGGGGCTTGAACTTGGGCTTGACAAAGATCCAGAAATTCAAAGGGCAATTCAACAGACGGAAAAACTTTTAGTGCTTGATGCTCTTTATAAGCAGGAGATAAAAAACAAAGTCAGTGTGTCTGAAAGGGAAATCCTTGAAGCGTTGCCGAAGTATAATACTGAAGTTGAACTACATTACATAATTGCAGAGACGAAAGAGAAAGCTGATTCGCTTTGGAATTTACTGAAAGGTGGGGAAGATTTCGATAGTTTGATGGTGAAATTAGGACAAAAGAATAATTCTGAAAAATTAAGGTGGGGGGAAATTTACGAGCCCATAGAAAAGATCGTTTATGACTATCTTTCTGTTGGCGAAGTTTACCAACCTGTGCAGGTGGATTCGCTGTGGTATATCATAAAGCTTGCGGGTAAGTCATCAAAGTTTGGCTTAAGTCCTGATGAAATTGAAAGCGCAAAGAGCCAAGTGAGGAAGATAATTCAAGAGCGGAAGGAAAAGCAAAGATTTATTGAGTTTGTAAATGAATTTGGAAAGGGTAAAATTTTAAAAGTGGATGCGCACCTTTTGAAACTTCTCTATAGAGAGATAAACAACATAGTTGAGAAGAAAAAGTATGTTCGTAAAGCGGAAAATGTTTCGGTTTATCCGCTTGCTGTTTTAAGGGATGATTTTCTTGATATAAAGTCGAGGCTTGCTGGATTCCTTGATCAATATTTCTTGAAGGGAGATAGTTTTAATCGAACGCTTGATTATGTGATAGATCAGCTTTCTTTTAAAGGTTTCGTCCTTCATTCGGATAGGCAAAGTGTTTCAGGTGTTTTAAATGGTCTTTTAAAGACAATAATCAATGAAGAGTTTCTCGCTTTTGAGGGATATAGGCGTGGATTAGATAAATCGCCCGAGGTTTTAAAGGATATGGAGATGTGGCGTGATGCTTATCTTGCTTATGCTGTTAAAAAGTTGGTGTTGGACTCCTTGAAGTTTAATCGCTCGATTTCAGCTGAGGAACTTTTAAAGAGTTATCGTCCAACGACGGGTGATATATGGGAGATAAAAATCCAAGAAATACTTGTTAATGATATCGATCTTGCAGATTCGCTTTTGAATCTTGTTAAGTCTGGATATGACATGGGGGAACTTGCGAGGAGGTTTTCTAAGAGGGAAATTGCGAGGGAGAATGATGGGATAATTGGCTATGTTCTTTCAAATCAACTCGGTGAGATAGGTCAAATTGCAGGTACCCTTGAAATAGGTGAAGTTTATGGTCCACTTTATACTGAGGAGGGTTATTCAATTTTTAAACTTATTGACAAACGAAAGCCAAAGGATACGCTTTTCGTTGTAAACTATGACACTTTTGGCGTTGTTCTAAATAAGTTAATTGCTTCGCTTGCTGATGAATACGGTGTAAGCGTGAAGCCCGAAATCTTAAAAGCTGTGGAGGTTACTTACATAAACACGATCGTTGTTCGCTTTCTTGGGTTTAACAATCGGATTCTTGCGGTTCCATTGCTTGAAAGAAATGTTGATTGGTTGAGGTTTATAAAAAAGAAGAATTTGCCATTGCCGTGAAAATTTTTATTTCGGTGTGTTTGCATTGTATAATTTGAATTTATCCCTTGGTTTTAATATATTTGCAAAGAGTTCTTTGACGAAAATAAAGATAGAAATTTTATGCTAAGTGAATTTGCGAAAGTTCTGTTATTTTTAATCATAGGTGTAATTTTCGTTGCTGGAGGTTTAATTACAAATCGTCTTATCCGTCCCCATAAACCAAATCCTGAAAAATCCACGATTTACGAATGTGGAGAAGAACCAATTGGAAATCCGTGGGTAAAGTTTAACATTAGATTTTACACAGTTGCTTTGATATTTTTGATCTTTGAAGTTGAGGTTGTGTTTTTATTTCCGTGGGCTGTGATTTACAAGGAGCTTGGTTTGTTCGCATTTATTGAAATGGTTGTTTTTCTTTTAATCTTGATACTTGGTTATGTTTACGCTTGGGCTAAGGGAGATCTTGAATGGGATAAGCCAAAGCCTAAGTATTTGGGATTTGAAAGGGAGAAAAGAGAGATAGAAGAAGTTCAGGCGTGATCATTGCCCTTTAAAAAAGGGTTGATAAAAATTAAAACTTGGAGAATTAAAATGGGACTTTTAGATAAAAGATTTGAAACCGAAAATATAATTATAACAAGTGTTGAAGATGTATTAAATTGGGCGAGGTTATCTTCATTGTGGATGATGCAATTTGGTCTTGCATGTTGTGCGATTGAAATGATGGCTGCTTCGGCTTCGCATTTTGATATAATGAGATTTGGAATAATTCCGAGATCAAGCCCAAGGCAGGCGGATTTAATGATAGTTGCTGGAACGGTAACTTTGAAAATGGCTTCTCGTGTGAAAAGATTATATGAACAGATGCCGGATCCAAAGTATGTGATATCTATGGGAAGTTGTGCAAATTGTGGGGGTCCATACTGGGAGCATGGTTATCATGTTTTGAAAGGAGTTGACAGAGTTATTCCTGTTGATGTATATGTTCCGGGTTGTCCACCGAGACCTGAGGCATTGCTTGAGGGTATAATAAAGCTTCGGGAAAAAATTCGCAGAGAAAGCTTGGTCAAGAAAAAACTTCCACCAGTTTATGTCGAGGAAAAATAAAAATTGAGGCAATGATGCAAGCAAATGAAATTTACGAAAGGATAAAATCAAAATTTGAAGATGCGATTGTTGAGTTTAAAGCAGATGCAATTGTTGAACCATATCTTGAGGTAAAAGCCGATAGAGTAAAGGATGTTTGTGAGTTTCTCCGGGATGACCCTGAGCTTGCTTTTGATTATTTGATGTGTTTGAGTGGTGTTGATTATGGCAACGGGACGCTTGGAGTTGTTTACCACATTTATTCAATGAAACATGGGCATAGATTTGTTTTAAAGGTTAAAGTTCCGATTGATAACCCAGTTGTTCAATCTGTTGAGTCCATTTGGAAAAGTGCAAACTGGCATGAAAGGGAGGCGTATGATATGTTCGGAATTATCTTTGAAGGTCATCCAGATTTGAGAAGAATTTTGATGCCTTATGATTGGCCTGAAGGTAGTTATCCTTTGAGGAAAGATTTCCAAGTACCAGAATTTTACAACGGAATGAAAGTTCCGTATTAAATATAGATGAACAAAAATAAACAATAGGTGTTAATTTAATGGCAACCTTTGAAATAACCACTCGCTCGGTTAAGGGGGATTTGAAGACCGATACAATGATTTTGAATATGGGTCCACAACATCCGTCAACTCACGGGGTTTTAAGACTTGAGCTTGTAGTTGATGGTGAGGTAATAGTTGATGTCATCCCACATATAGGTTATCTTCATCGTTGTTTTGAAAAACACGCCGAGCAGATGACAAATTATCAACAAGTCATTCCTTATGTTGATAGAATGGATTATGTAGCAGCAATGGGAAATGAACTTGCGTATGTTCTTGCGGTTGA
Source organism: Candidatus Kryptonium thompsonii (assembly GCA_001442925.1). Lineage (GTDB taxonomy): Bacteria > Bacteroidota > Ignavibacteria > Kryptoniales > Kryptoniaceae > Kryptonium > Kryptonium thompsonii. Next base: position 291,160 of record LDXX01000005.1, on the reverse strand, counting down.
AAAATTATTGGGTATTGAAGTTCCTGAGAGGGTTCAATATATTCGTGTTATAATGGCTGAATTACAAAGGATAGCGAGCCATCTTCTTGCGATTGGTACTTATGGACTTGATCTTGGGGCTTTTACTCCATTTTTGTGGTGTTTCAGGGAAAGGGAAAAAATTCTTGATTTGTTTGAAATAACATGTGGTGCAAGATTGCTTTACAACTATATCTGGGTTGGTGGTGTATCCCATGATTTGCCATCTGAATTTGGGAAAAAACTTAAAGATTTTTTGAAAACATTCCCAAAGGCACTGAAAGAGATAAACGATCTTTTGACATTTAACAAAATTTTTATAGATAGGACTGCGAATGTAGGGGTTTTGCCTGCTGATGTTGCGATAAATTATGGTTGTAGTGGTCCAATGCTAAGGGGTTCTGGTGTTAAGTTTGATTTGAGAAAGAATGAACCTTACCTTGTTTATGATAGATTTGAGTTTGATATCCCTGTTGGTGAGGGGAAGATGGGAACAGTTGGAGATTGCTGGGATAGATATTATGTGCGTGTGAGGGAAATGGAAGAAAGTCTAAAGATAATAGAGCAAGCGTGGGAGCAACTTCCGCCCGGAGATGTTCATTCTGCGATACCTAAAAAGGTTCGTCCCCCACAAGGTGAGGTTTATTTTAGAACTGAGAATCCAAGAGGCGAGATTGGGTTTTATATCATAAGCGATGGTCACTCCGCATCTCCATTTAGAGTTAAGGCAAGGGCACCAAGCTTTGTCAATTTATCCGTTTTACCGGAGATTTCAAGAGGTTATATGATTGCAGATCTTGTGGCTATACTTGGAAGTGTTGATATAGTTTTAGGTGAGGTTGATAGGTAAAATTCAAAAACAAATTTTGCTTTTGAAATGCCTGAAATTTTGAATGTGTTAATTGCTTCTGTTATCCCACTTCTGTTCATACTGGTTTATGCGGTTGTAATTTTATGGGTTGAGATAAAAGTTGCTTCGCATGTTCAAGATAGACTTGGGTATATGTATACGGGTGGTTTTCATGGTTGGGCACAACCGATAGCGGATCTCTTGAAACTTTTAACTAAGGAACATATAACACCCGAAAGGTCTGATAAAATTCTTTTTACATTAGCCCCAATACTTGTGTTCGCAAGTTCGTATGCTGCGTATGCTGCGCTCCCGTTTACTTCAACTTTTATTGCAGCGAATTTAAATATTGGAATTTTCTACATCGTTGCTATAACTTCGTTTGTTGTGATAGGAATTTTGATGGCGGGTTGGTCATCAAATAATAAGTATTCATTGCTTGGTGCGATGCGATCCGTGGCTCAGATTGTAAGCTATGAGATCCCTACTGTTTTATCAATTTTGACCGTCATTGTTGCTGTTGGGACATTGAATTTGCAGGAGATATGTGAAATCCAGAAGGGAGGATTATTTAGTTGGAACATTTTTAAATATCCACCGTTCATGTTGATAACTTTCTTAATATATTTTACTGCATCACTTGCCGAAGTTAATAGAACGCCATTTGACATCCCCGAAGCTGAATCAGAGCTCGTTGCGGGTTATCATACCGAGTATACAGGAATGAAGTTCGCTATGTTTTACCTTGCTGAGTATGCAAACATGTTTCTTGTTTCAGGGATTGCGGCGATTTTGTTTTTCGGTGGATGGAGTAGCCCGTTTGGCGAGTTTTTGGCAGGTCCAGGATGGGGAGTTTTCTGGTTCGTTTCGAAAGGTTTATTTTTCGTGTTTTTGCAAATAATGTTGAGATGGACATTGCCAAGGTTAAGGGTTGACCAATTGATGTATGTTTCATGGAAAGTGTTAACTCCGATTTCATTTGTAAATTTGATGGTGGTCGGCTTGTGGGCAATTTTAAAATAAAACTTGCTTTAAAATGAGACAATACTTTAAAAATATATTTGTGGCTATTTGGACGATTCTTATTGGTTTGAAGCTTACTTTTAAACATCTCTTTGTAAGAGCTGTGACGATTCAATATCCCGATGTTAAATTAAAACTTCCAGATAGAGCAAGGAATCGTCTTTATGTTAACATAGATGATTGCATTGGATGCAGGCAGTGCGAGATGGCGTGTCCTGTTGATTGCATAACTATTGAAACAGTTAAGGCGTTACCAAATGAGGATCTCGGGGTTACATCAACGGGACATAAGAAGAGGTTGTGGGTCACGAAGTTTGACATCGATATAAGCAAGTGTTGTTATTGTGGCTTGTGTGTTTATCCTTGTCCGACGGAATGTATCTATATGACGGATGTTTATGAATTTTCAGAATACAATAGACATAACTTGATTTATCACTTCAGCAACTTCACTCCTGAGGAGGCTGAGCTGAAAAAGAAAGAAGTTGAGCAGTTTGAGCTTGAGCAAAAGATGAAAAAGGCAAAGCCAGCGGAGCAAGTTACAGTTAACAATCCCGAAAACATTGAGAAAAAATCTTAAAAAAACAAAAGATTGGATAAAATGAGTTTATTTGATGTTGCATTTTATGTTCTTGCGTTTATAACCGTTGGTTCAGCGATAGTTGTTGTGAGTTCAAGGAACATCATCTATTCTGCATTTGCACTTCTTTTTACATTTTTTGGTGTCGCAGGGTTATATGTTTTGCTTAATGCTGATTTTATTGCGGTGACGCAAGTTTTGATTTATGTCGGTGGAATTCTTGTTTTGATAATTTTTGGTGTTATGCTTACAACGAAGGTTTTTGATGTGCCTGTAAAAACTGAAACTTTGCATGTTGGTCCTGCAATCGTGGTAACAGGTGCGATCATGGGGACACTTTTTGGGGTAATTTTGAAAACGAAATGGTTTGATATTTTGAATGTCCAATGGGATGGAACGACGAAAAAAATAGGCGAGAGATTGATGACTGATTTTCTTCTGCCGTTTGAGGTTGCATCTGTTGTTTTGCTTGTTGCTTTGCTTGGCGCTGTTATAATTGCAAGAAGAGAAAGGGTTAAAAGTTAAAAAATAAAAGTGGATCTATAGATGCTGGTAAATCTATCTGGACTTAAAAGTGTTGGGCTTGAGCATTTTTTGATCATTGGGGCAATTCTTTTCTCACTTGGGATTTACGCTGTGGTTACGAGAAAAAATGCTATCATGGTTTTGATGGGGATTGAACTTATTTTAAATTCTGCGAATATAAATTTCATCGCCTTTTCAAAATATAGCACTGCGGATTTAAGCGGTCACCTTGCTGCAATTTTTGTTATAATTCTCGCTGCTGCCGAAGCAGCAATTGCTATCGCTATTGTTTTAAACATCTATAAAAACTTTCTTACCATCAACATCGACGAGATTGACAATTTAAAGCGATGAATTTCAAAGGCATGATTGAACTGCCAAAGTTTGAGTTTAAAAATAAAACAAAATTGAGATAGCATGAATCAAAATACGCTGATTTTGCTTGCTATTCTTGCTCTGCTTTTGCCATTTTTGGGATTTGTTCTTTTGATCTTCTGGGGGAGAAAGCGACTGCCGAGACAAGGTGATGTGATTGAAACTGGGCTTGTCCTTGGTTCGCTTGTTCTTTCGTTTATAATTTTCTTCAATAAAATACTTTACTTCCCAAATCCGATTGAATGGAAATTTGAATGGGTGAATTTTGGATTTGTTGAAAATTGGGGTGAGATGAAGATAACGCTTGGGATTTTAATTGACAACCTTTCAGCCACGATGCTTGTCGTTGTGACTGTTGTAAGTTCTCTCGTTCATATTTTCTCGATCGGTTATATGAAAGATGATGTGCGGTATTCACGCTATTTTGCTTATCTTGGCTTTTTCACATTTTCAATGCTTGGAATTGTTTTGACGAATAACTTTTTCACGATGTATGTTTTTTGGGAACTTGTTGGTGTATCATCATATCTTTTGATAGGTCATTGGTATGAGAAAAAATCAGCTTCCGATGCTGCTAAGAAGGCTTTCATTGTAAATAGAGTTGGAGATTTTGGTTTCTTCGTTGGGATAATGATAATATGGGCAAGTTTGAAGACCTTTAACTTTGGTGAGGTTTTCGCTGGGATTGAGCAGGGAAAACTGTCTGGGGGATTACTCACTGCTGCTGGGATTTTGGTTTTTTGCGGTGCAATTGGTAAGTCGGCTCAATTTCCACTTCATGTGTGGTTGCCAGATGCGATGGAGGGTCCAACCCCAGTCAGCGCTTTAATTCATGCAGCAACGATGGTCGCAGCTGGTGTTTATCTCACTGCGAGAACTTATGCGATGATGAGTGCAGATGCTTTGACATTCATCGCATATATCGGGGCTGTGACGGCATTTATCGCTGCAACAATCGCCATAACTCAAACGGATATAAAAAGGGTTCTGGCTTATTCAACGATTTCACAGCTTGGATATATGACGATGGCGCTCGGAAGTGGAGCTTATGTTGCAGGATTTTTCCACCTTGTGACGCATGCTGCGTTTAAAGCTGGCTTATTCCTTGGTTCTGGTTCTGTGATACATGCTATGCATCATGCTTTACACAAAATTCATGACCATCATACAGACCCGCAGGATATACGGAACATGGGCGGACTGAAGAAAAAAATGCCGATAACTTATTACACGTTTTTAATCTACACACTTGCAATATCAGGCATTCCGCTTACATCTGGATTCTTGAGTAAAGATTCAATTCTCGCTGGTGCTTTTGCATTTGGGAAATTAAGCGGTCATACGGCGATACCTTTAATTGGATTTTTCGTGGCTGGTTTAACTGCTTTTTACATGTTTAGGCTTTTGATATTGACATTTCATGGCGAGCCAAAGAGAAAGGATATTTTTGAGCATATACATGAGTCGCCGAAAGTTATGGTTGTTCCACTTATTATACTTGCTGTTTTGTCGCTTTGGTTTATCTTTGGACCAAATCCGTTTGATGCGAGCGCAACTTGGGTTGAAAAATATATTCATAAACCTGAAAGCGTTGTTCCACATGAACAGCAATTTGAGTTTAATCTGCCCAAGGAGGGTGTTTTAGTTACTGAATATGAGCATGCGCTTCATGAGGCACATATCCCTGCGATGTTGCTATCGCTTGGGATGGCAGGGCTTGGTATTTTATTTGCGTTTTTAACTTATCAATGGGGTAAGATAAGCGCTGAAAAAGTTGCGAATGCTTTAAAGCCAGTTTATACATTCTTGAAGAACAAGTGGTATTTTGATGAACTTTATCAGAATACTTTTGTTTTAGCGACGCTTGGGATTTCCAAATTTGCTCGATGGTTTGATATCAAGGTCATCGATGGTATCGTTGATGGTTCAGCTCATTTGACAAAGTTATGGTCTTTTTCAGTTGGCAAATTCGATTGGAATATAATTGACGGGCTTGTTAATTTGCTTGCTTATATAACTGGTTTCTTTGGTTATATCACAAGGCTATTGCAGAATGGAAAGGTTCAGACATACATAATTTATGTCGTTTTTGCAGTGATAGTTTTGTTTTACATTTTCCTTGGATGATAAATTAACAAGTTTAAAAACAAAAAATAAAGTAAGGAAGCATAAATGCAAATACTTGGCATCGGAATTTTGACTTGGATTGTTTTCCTGCCGATTGTAGCTATGATATTTGTTTTGCTTGTCCCAAAGGGCCGAGAAACTTGGATAAAATGGATTTCAGTTGTAGCGACTGGACTTCAAGTCATACTTGCTGCAGTTTTGCTTTTGAATTATCGATATGATCTTGCTGGTGTTAATACACTTGAGGGATTTCAATTTGTTGAGAAATATCGTTGGATTGATGTTTCTGGGGTTGCATGGTTTGGTAGGATCGTAATTGATTACTTCCTTGGTGTTGATGGTTTGAGCATGCCGATGGTAGTTTTGACTGCTTTAATTTCTTTTATCGGTGCCATAGCATCTTGGGAATTGCCCAAGACCAAGGGATATTATGCACTCTATCTTTTGCTCGATACAGGAATGATGGGAGTATTTGTTGCACTTGATTTCTTCTTGTTTTATATCTTTTGGGAAGTTATGCTTTTGCCGATGTATTTTCTGATTGGAATTTGGGGCGGACCGAGAAGGGAATATGCGGCGATAAAATTCTTTATTTACACTTTGCTGGGTAGTGTTTTGATGCTCCTTGTTATGATTGGTTTGTATTTCAGCACAAGTATAATTGACCCTGTGACAGGTGAGAAGGTTCATACATTTAATATGCTTGCAATGATGGATCCAAAGAACTATGAGCCTGGTTCAATCTTTTCAGGTTTACATACAACATGGAGATATATTGCTTATATTGCATTGTTCATTGGGTTTGCAATAAAAGTTCCAATAGTTCCTTTCCATACATGGCTTCCTGATGCGCACGTAGAAGCACCTACCCCAATAAGTGTCATACTTGCTGGAGTATTATTAAAGATGGGAACTTATGGAATGTTGAGGATAAGTTTTCCAATCTTTCCAGATGGAATGATAAAGTATGCGCTTCCGATGGCTATTCTTGGATTTATCAATATAGTTTATGGTGCGCTTGCGGCGATGGCGCAGGAAGATTTCAAAAAACTTATCGCATATTCAAGTATAAGCCATATGGGTTATGTTGTTCTTGGTATGGCAGCTTTAAACACGCAAGGCGTTACGGGCGCAATTATGCAGATGTTTAACCATGGGACGATAACAGCGATGTTGTTCCTTATAGTTGGGGTTCTTTATGATAGGGCGCATACACGTGGGTTATATGAATTTGGTGGGCTTGCAAATCAAATGCCCAAATATTTTGGAATTGTCATAATTGCTTTCTTTGCTGCGCTTGGACTCCCTGGATTAAGTGGGTTTATAAGTGAGGCGTTTGTATTCCTTGGTGCTTTTCAAACTTATAAATGGATTGCGATCTTTTCTGCAACAGGTGTGATAATAACTGCGGGATATATTCTTTGGACGACTCAACGACTTTTCTTTGGCCAGCTACCTGAGAGATGGAAAAACCTGCCTGATATCAATGCTCGTGAACTTGTGACGCTTGTACCACTTGCAATTATTGTTATCTTCCTTGGTGTCTATCCGAGTCCTTTGATCAATTTGATGAATACATCGGTTAATCATCTTGTTAAATTTGTTTCTGAGATGGGTCAAGCAGGGATGCAATTGGGAATTTTACCTTGAAAAATAAAAAATCTGGTGAGATAAAAAAATGGAAGAAAGGTTTATTATAGAATTAACGCAATCATTGAAAAATTTCTTACCTGAAGTTTCACTTACTGTGACATTGTCACTTGTCATCTTGCTTGATTTGATATTTGGAAGAAGATTTAAAAACATTGGTGCTTTTGTCTCGCTTGCTGGGCTAGTTGTGACTTTGTTCTTTACAATTAAGCAATATGGTGGAAGTTATCAGATCTTCAGGGGAATGTTTGTCGTTGATCCTTATTCAACATTTTTCAAATTTGTGTTTTTGCTCTCTGCTTTTGTCATTGTGATATTTTCTTTACAATCGTATGAACTTAGGGAGACATCTGCAAGGAGGAGGATAGGGGAGTATTACTTTTTTATCTTAAGTTTGACGCTTGGTGCATTTTTGATGGCTGGCTCTGTCAATTTGATAATGATGTATCTTTCGCTTGAACTTGTAAGCATAAGCTCTTACATACTTGCTGGCTATATCAAGGAATCCGAGCGTTCGAGTGAGGCTTCAATGAAGTATGTAATTTATGGAGCTTTATCATCTGGTTTGATGATCTATGGAATCTCGCTTGTTTACGGGTTAACAGGTGAATTAAATATATATGCGATAAATGCTTCGTTTTTATCAAGCGGTTATAGTCCAATTGTTTTGATGATCTCTTTGGTATTGATACTTGCTGGTTTTGGATATAAAATTTCGGCTGTGCCATTTCACTATTGGACTCCAGATGTGTACGAGGGTGCGCCGATAACTGTAACGGCCTTCTTGTCTGTTAGCTCCAAAGCGGCTGGATTTGCAATGTTGGTCAGGTTTTTAAAGGCTAGCTTTATTGATAGAACAATAACGCTTGGGATTGAAGGCGCATGGGCAGTAATTCAAGGTTTACCATTGACTGAGATAGTTGCTGTTTTATCCGCTTTAACGATGACGGTTGGAAATATAATTGCGATATGGCAAAATAACTTAAAGAGGATGCTTGCTTATTCAAGTATCGCACATGCTGGATACATATTGATGGGTGTCGTTGTAATGCAAAATCTTGGTATCTCTGCGATGTTAATTTATTTTCTTGCTTATCTTTTTATGAATTTGGGCGCCTTTTACTGCGTTATGCTTGTCGCTGAAAAAACTGGAAGTGAGGACATCGAGGTTTACAAGGGGCTTGGGTATCGTGCACCATTTCTTAGCATTGTGTTCACAATTTTTCTTGTCTCGTTGACGGGGATACCGCCAACATTTGGATTTATTGGAAAGCTTTATCTTTTCTCAGCGCTGATTAATGCAAAGGTCATATGGCTTGCTGTGGTTGGAGTTTTGAATAGTGTTGTCTCGCTTTACTACTATATTCGGGTTGTAAGAAATATGTTTCTTGGGGATCCAGAGTCCGGAAAAGAGCCTATTAATTTTTCACCAGCTCACATCGTTGTTATGCTAATACTTGTGATACCGACTTTGCTATTTGGTGTTTATTTCACCCCGATTGTTAATTTTGCTCAAATTTCGGTTGCTATGTTTGGTTTGAGGTGAAAAGTTTAACGAAATTTTAACATTTCCTTATTTGAAATTTAAATTTGGTTGCTTAAATTTCCATTGAACACAGCAATTAAAACAAAACAGGTGCTTCCCATGAGGCATTTGATGTTATTAGCTTTATTTATCTTAATCCCTTCCATTCTCTGGGGGCAGGGCATCACAACCGCAAGCATAAGTGGTGTTGTAACAACTCAAACAGGTGAGCCTCTCCCTGGGGCTAATGTCATCGCTGTCCATGAACCAAGTGGAACGGTTTATGGAACAATTTCAAGAATTGATGGGCACTATAATCTTGTTGGATTAAGAGTCGGGGGACCCTACACAATCACTGTTTCGTATGTTGGTTATGCTCAGCAGAGGAGAGAAAATGTAATGCTTGCCTTGGGTCAGAATCTTGAACTTAATTTCCGCCTTACTGAACAGCCAGTTCAACTTGGAGAAGTTGAGGTTGTGGGTGAGAGGGCTGGTGTTATAAATGCTGCAAGGACTGGACCCGCAACAAACGTTTTGAGACAGCAAATTGATGTGCTTCCGACGATTTCAAGAAGTTTCCAGGATTATTACAAAATTTCACCATATTTTGTTGGGAACAGCGCAGCCGGTAGGAACAACCGTTACAACAACATTCAAATTGATGGTGCGAACTACAATGATTTATTCGGCTTGGGCGCCACAGGAACACCAGCAGGACAGTCAAATGTCACGCCGATAAGCCTTGAAGCAATTGAAGAGTTTCAAATTGTAATCGCTCCTTATGATGTTCGTCAGAGCGGATTTACAGGCGGTGGCGTAAATGTCATCACAAGAAGTGGAACTAACAGATTTTCAGGGGCGCTTTTCTATTATGGGAGAAATCAAAAATTCATTGGAAAGAGCCCTGATTCGTTGAGAAGACCTTATCCTAACTTTACAGATTATCAAACTGGTTTTAGAGTTGGTGGACCTATCTTAAGAAATCGTTTATTCTTCTTCATCAACGGTGAGATTACCCGTTATAATTCTCCTTTGAACCGAGTTTTCGGAGCGCCAACTGTTGGAACGAACATCTTTACTGTTTCCCCAGATAGTGTTAGATTGTTCCGCGAGCGTTTGAAAAATGCTTATGGTTATGAAACAGGTTCATTTGATGCTCTTAAGTTTCAAAGACAAAGTAACAAACTCTTCGTTAAGTTAGATTTTAACATCAGCCAAAATCATCGTCTATCGTTGAGACACAGCTATCTTGATGCTTTTGACGATAATGCACCAGCGACATCTGGAATTCCTGCACCATCAGTTGCTACGATATATGCAGAGAACACAAGGTATAAAACTCAAAATACGACTAACTCCACAGTCCTTCAATTGAGAAGTTTATTTGGGAATAACATTGCAAACGAATTGATCCTTGGTTATACCATCATTCATGATGCACCTTTATACTATGGGCAACCGTTCCCATATGTAAGTGTAAGGACCTACGATGCACAGGGTAGAACATATAATCTTGCTGCTGGTTCAGAGAAATTCAGAATGGCTAATGATTTGAAGCAAAGGGTCATCGAAATTACGAATAACTTAACATTCTTTGTTGGCAGTCATGCTATCACGGTTGGAACTCATAACGAGATATTCTCATTTAGCAACCTCTTCATTCGCGATTTCTTTGGTGCATACCATTGGAACTCGCTTGCTGATTTTCTTGCTGGAAGAAAAGCTGCTCAATATGAGCTGAGCTATTCAAATATACCAGGCAACCCAGCTCCAAGAGCTGAATGGAAAGCAATTCAATATGGAATTTATGTTCAAGATGAGTGGACAGTTAAACCAGGCTTGAGATTAACTTATGGACTTAGGCTTGATGTTCCGACATTCCCGGATAAGCCATCATATAATCCTAAGGTTGATTCAACATTCAAACCGCTTGGTTACGATATCTCAACTGATAAGGTTCCGAAGGCACAATTTATGTGGGGTCCAAGGTTGGGTATAAATTGGGATGTGCTTGGTGATAAGACATTGCAAGTTCGTGGTGGCGTTGGATTGTTTACTGGTCGTGTTCCATATGTTTGGATTTCTAATCAATATTCAAACACTGGAATGGAATTTGGAAGATTATTCTTGACTGGTGCTTCAGTTCCAGATTTTGTTCCTGACCCATATAATCCGCCGAGAGGAGGAACACCTATACAAACGACAGAGATAAATGTTACAGCGCCAACATATAAGCTCCCTCAACTTTGGAGGGCAAGTTTTGGCGTTGATAAAACTCTTGCATTTGGCTTTATTGGAACAATTGAGGCTCAATATTCAAAAGTCGTAAACGACATCCTTTATCAAGATATTAACCTTATACCACAGGGTTATCTTGCCGATGGAAGGCCAATTTATGGAACATGGAATTATGCAACGAGAAGATGGACTGTGCAAAAATATAATTCGACTTTCACAAATGTTATCCTGTTGACGAATACAAATCAAGGATATACTTACAATATCACATTCCAACTTGAAAGGCCTGTTGCGCCAGATGGAATTTATGCTAAATTTGCTTACACTTATGGCGTATCGAAAGATATGAACAGTGGAACATCATCTCAGGCATTTTCGCAGTGGAGATTTAATCATGCTATTGATCCTAACAATCCAACGCTTTCATACTCTTCCTTTGATTACAGGCATAGAATCCTTGGCATAATTACCTACAGATATGAAATTTTCAGAGGTATATCCGCAACACTTGGATTGTTCTATAATGGTCTTTCAGGTCAACCATATTCGTGGGTCTATAACGGTGATGTTAATGGAGATGGACAAACGGAAAATGACCTTGTTTATATACCGAAGGATAGAAATGACGTAATTCTTGTTGATGCGGGTGGCAATAACTTGCCTTATAATAACCCAGCTTACGATCAACTGAATGCATTTATAGAAAGTGATCCTTATTTGAGCAGGAATCGTGGTAAATTTGCTGAAAGGATGGGCGCTCGTGGTCCATGGTCACATCAGGTTGACGCAAGGCTTACGCTTGAGATACCGTCACTTAGAGGGCAAAAGCTTGAGATAACATTTGATGTTTTGAATTTGCTTAATCTTTTGAATAAGGATTGGGGAATTGTAAAGGGAGTTACTTTCCAAAGAGCCTTCTTGCTCAGGTTCCACAGCCTTGACCCAACAACAGGTAAGCCAAGATTCCAGTGGACTGGAACTCCAATTCGCGAGCTTCCACTTGACCTTGCATCGAGATGGCAAGCGCAGATTGGAATTAGGTATACATTTTAAAAATTTCACTAGCTGATTCAAAGGGGAGCAAGGATTTGCTTCTTTGCTCCCCTTTTTTATTTTTAATTATTGATTTCTGCCATCGCAATAAGTTAAATCAAAAACAAATTACTAAGAAAATGATGATCATAGCACTTTTGACTGATTTTGGAAATAGAGACTGGTTTGTTGGAACAATGAAGGGCGTTATTCTACGAATAAATCCAAATGTTGAGATTGTTGACATCAGCCACGATATCTCACCTCAAAATGTTCACGAGGCAGGATTTGTTCTATGGAATGCCTACAAATACTTTCCACCGAAGACAATTTTTGTCTGTGTTGTTGATCCTGGGGTTGGAAGTGAGAGAAAAATTATCGCTGTTGAAACGAGGGAATATATTTTTATCGCCCCAGATAATGGGCTCCTTGATTTTGTTTTGAGTGAGGTTGGAGTTTTAAAAGCAGTTTATGTTGAAAATAAAAATTATTTTCTTGAGAAAGTTAGTTCAACTTTTCATGGCAGGGATATCTTTGCACCAGTTTCTGCATATATCTCACGCGGGGTTGATATAAGTGAACTTGGAAGTGAATTTAACATTAAAAAGCCAGAGAAAATGTTCATTGAAATTCAGGGTGAGGGTAGTTATAAGGGCAAGGTTATTTATATTGACAGATTTGGAAATTTGATAACGAATTTGAGGGCATCGGGTGAGATCAATGGTGAGGTTAAGTTTAAGGGGACTACAATAAGTAAAATTTCAAGAACATATTCTGATGTCGGGATTTCGGAAGTTGTTGCTTTAGTTGACAGCAGTGGATTAATTGAGATTGGGATAAGAAATGGGAATGCTAGAGAGTTTTTTAAAGCAAGTTATGGGGATGAAGTTTTGGTTCGGGTTAAAAAAATAAACATTCGGTGATCTGTTTGGAAAATTGGAAAGAGGGGTTTAATTTTACTTAAAAATTAGCAAAGTGAGATTTTTATGACGACGCGATGCTGTAATTTCTACGTCTTAATTTTTATAGCTTTAATTCTGGTTGGTTGTGCCTCAAGCAAAAAAACGGTTTCAACTTCGACGGAGCCAAGCTCATCTGAAGTTCAAAAGTTAACATATAAACAAGATTTTAATCAGGACAAGGCTATTGAGCATTTCATCGCGGGGCAAGTTTACGAACTCAAAGGTGACTACGCAAGCGCAATACTTGAATATCAAGATGCTCTTCGGTATGATAAAAGCCCTGGGATTTATAATGCCATTGCAAAATCATACCATAAAATTGGGAAACATTCACTGGCTGTTCAAATGGCTCAAGAAGCCGTTAGACTTGATCCATCAAATATAGCTTATCGCGAAACTTTGGTTGACATTTACATAGGGACATTTGAGACGCAAAAAGCTATAGATGAGTTGGAGGCTATACTTCGGCTTGATTCTTTAAACTATGGGGCGTTGTTCAGTCTGGCTCAACTTTATGAAAGCAGTAAACCTTTGCGTTCCCTTGAACTTTATAGAAAGATCGTTGAAAACTATGGTCCCGAATGGAACGCCTTGCAAAGGATCGCTGAACTTTCTTTTCAACTTGGTAGGTTTGCTGAGTCCGCCCATGCACTTGAAATGATGATAGAAATTGATCCGTCAAATTATGAGCTTAGAAAGTTAACCGCTGAAACATACATAAATGCAGGTGAGTTTCAAAAGGCAAAATCAATCCTTTCTGAGCTTATTGAAATAAAACCTTCAGATGCACAAGCGAGAGTAACCCACATGGGGGTTTTGCTTCAATTGGGAGAAAAAAGTAACGCCATTAAAGTTTTTGATGAAATTTTATCAGATGACTCTATTGGGGTTGACATAAAACTGCAAGCTGTGGAGACATTGCTTAGAAGGTCAAGTAATGATACAAGTTTAATACCAAAGGTGAAAAAATCCTTAAATGATTTGTCGGCAAGGTATCCCAATGAATGGAAAGTGCATTGGTTGCTGGGTGTTATTGCATCTGAAGATAAGAATAATGAAGGGGCATTTAAGGAGTTTGCGAATGTTGTAAAAATTAATCCTAAAATCGTTGAAGCGTGGCGTGGGATTGGGGTTGCTCTTTATGAAATCGGGAATTTTGAGGAGCTTATCAAATGGATGAAAGATGGACTTAAAAATTTCCCAGACGACTTCTTTTTAAACTTTTTGCTTGGTCTGGGTTATCATAGATTTGATCAAAACAAGGAAGCAGTTCAGCCACTTGAAAAAGCTCTTTCGATTGAACCACAAAATATTGATGTAATAAGTACACTCGCTCTTGTTTACGATGCCATCGGTGAGGCAGCAAAATCTGACTCACTCCATGAACTTGGTTTAAAAATCAGTCCCAATAATCATCTTCTTTTGAACAATTACAGCTACACGCTTGCCGAGCGTGGGGAAAGGTTAGAACTTGCACTTGAAATGGCAAAAAAAGCAATTGAACAGGAACCTGATAATCCATCTTATCTTGATACTATTGGTTGGGTTTATTTTAAACTTGGGAATTATGAAAAAGCAAGGGAATATATTTCAAAAGCAGTCGAAAAAGGTGGAAGCCCTGTGGTTGTTGAGCATTTGGGGGATGTTTATTTTAAGCTTGGAGATAAAGAAAAAGCTTTGGAATTCTGGAAGAAAGCCTTTGAGAAAAATCCATCGAACGAGAAACTAAAGGAAAAGATAAAGCGTGGTCAAATATAAAGTTCTAAGCCTTATCACAATTGCTATCCTATTAATCTCATGCGCTCCATCAAAGAAGGTGTTAACAGATTTAAACTTTGAAACAGCCCTTGGTAAACTCAACTTCCGTGATAGATATGTTAAGTTAATAACTGCAAAGGGGAGCATAACAATTGACTCGCCTGAGTTTTCAAGCTCGGCAAGTTTAAGGGTAAATCTAAAAAGACCAGACACATTGATGTTGAAGTTTGAGACAGTATTTGGAATAAATTTGGGTGAAGTTAAAATTTATGGAGATAGTTTTGAACTTGTCGATAGGTTTAATGATCGCACTTTGTCGGGTAGAGTAAGTGAATATTTGCGAAGATATTTTGAGTTTAATCTTAAATTTGATGAAATTGTTGACATTTTGATTGCATCGCCAAGGGTTAGCAACGCTGAAATGTATAATCTTGCTGATTACGGCTTTTCAATTTATGAGAGAAGGGGCGATGAGGAAATTACTTTAAATTTTAATTCAGACCTTGAACTTGAAAGTTGTACTCTTTCCAAGGGGGGAGATAAATTTTTTGAAGTGAGATATTCAAGGTATGTCAAAGTCGGTGAAATAACGCTACCGAAGGTTATAAGAATTTACGACAGACATGGAAGGGGGATCTATCTTAATTTCTCGGAAATAAAGGTCAATAGCTGGGATGGTTAAGGATGAGGCAAAGTTAAGAAATAAACTTCGCAAGATATCCGATGCGCTTAGTAAACTTTTTGAGATCAAGAGGAGGGAAAAATCAGACCCACTTGATATTTTAATTGCAACGATTTTGTCGCAAAACACAAACGATTTAAACAGTCACAAGGCATTTAAAAATTTAAAGGACAAGTTCCCAGATTTTGAATCTTTGGCTAACGCGGATCTAAGGGAAATTGAGAGAGCGATAAAAGTTGGGGGGCTTGCGCGTCAGAAGGCGAAGAGGATAAAAAATTTATTAATCGAGCTGAAGAAAAAGCATGGGGGTTTTGATTTATCTTTCCTTAAAGATTTGTCGGTCGAGGATGGGATAAAGTTTTTAACTTCTTTTAAAGGCGTTGGGTTAAAAACCGCCGGATGCGTGCTTTTGTTTGGCTTTGATAAAGAGGTTTTTCCTGTGGATACTCACATTCATAGAATTTTAAATAGAGTTGGCATAGTTAAAACAAAAACGCCGGAGGAAACCTTTTTCGCTGTTGGTAAACTTATACCTGATAAACTTTCTTATCATCTTCACACTGGTTTGATAAAGTTTGGAAGAGCAATTTGCAAGGCAAGAGATCCGCTATGTGGTGTTTGCCCAATTTATAAAATTTGCGAGTTTGAGATGAAAAGTTTTTATAAAAAGAAGACAAAGGATGTTGAGGTTAACAAGAATTCCGCTTTGGAGTTTATTTTGCTTGACGAGGTTTAATTTTGTTTAAAACACTTGCCTTTTGAAATTAAGTGTTTTAAATTTTTAACAGCGATATTTAAAAACAAATGCAAAAGTTCAATGATCGGAAGAAGAGAATTTTTGAGAAATTCTTTACTTGCTGGGGTTGGGGCAATAATTGCTAAAAAATTCAAACCACTCTGGCCTTCAGAAGTTGCATTTGCAAAGTCGTCTAAGCAAGTGAGTCGTCCAGTTTTGATCTCAACATGGAGACAGGGGATAGCGGCGAACGAAATGGGATTTAAGGTTTTGTCAGAAGGTGGAACAGCGCTTGATGCAGTTGAATTGGGAGTTAGAACCGCAGAAGATGACCCAAAGGTTATGAGCGTTGGGTATGGTGGATTACCGGATGAGTGTGGGCATGTTTCACTTGATGCATGCATAATGGACTGGAATTTTAACGCTGGTGCTGTTGCATTTGTCCAAAAGTGTAAAAACCCAGTTTCAGTTGCAAGGAAAGTGATGGAATTGACGAAACATGTTTTCATAGTTGGGGAAGGGGCAGATAGGTTTGCGAAATTGATGGGATTTCCAGAAGTTGATCTCTTAACAGATGAAGCTCGTAAAAGATGGCTTGAATGGAAAAGGAAAGCAAGCCCAAACGATAATTGGCTTTCGCCCGAAGAAAACCACGACACAATCGCAATGCTTGCACTTGATAAGGAAGGAAGGGTTGCGGGTGCCGTTACAACAAGTGGACTTGCGTGGAAGATACACGGAAGAGTTGGGGATTCGCCAATAATTGGTGCTGGGCTATATGTTGATGGTGAAGTTGGTGCTGCTGGCTCAACCGGCGTTGGTGAAGCTGTGATAAGGACATGTGGTAGTTTTCTTGTGGTTGAATATATGCGAAATGGAATGCATCCACAAAAAGCGGTTGAGGAAACCTTAAAACGCGTCTTAAAAGTCAACAAAAAATGGATTGACAAGGACCCGAATTTCCAAGTTGCATTTATCGCTGTTAACTTGAAGGGTGAAATTGGAGCGATGGGTTTAAGAAAAGGTTTTCAATATGCGCTTTATAAGGACGGTAAAAATCAATTTCTTGACGCACCTAACTTGATTTAAAATTTAAAACTTAACACCGATGCGCTTTAAATTTTTTATCCTGGCGCTTTTCTATCTTTCACAGCAGTTGTATGGTCAAGTTAAGATCGAAAGCATAACGCTTGGGTCAAATTTCACCTATGGAATTAGAGGGATTAATTATGTCACCAAAGCAATCGGGCTTGGTTTTTGGGGTAATTTAAAATTTGGAGTTGCGGGCTCAAACTGGAAAATTAAATTCATCTCGGGCTACGAGGATATGAAACTTGAACCATCCGACTCGATGACGATTGAAAGATGGAATTGGGATTATTGGAGAATTTGGTATCGCAATCATATACGCACATTGATGGCTGATTCAAATTATGCTGTTAAGTTAAATCCTGAACAGCGTTTGTATGTTTTGCCTGTGAAAGTTCAAATCGGCAGAGAGCTTCAGCTTGGAGGATTTAAAATTTTCGCTGGACTTGGGGCTGGAGTTTTATTTTATGAGAGGGCTTTTTGGTTAAATGAAACGTGGTGGAAAAAGTTCCCGAATGTTCCGGAAGGTGAAACATATGTTTTTCAGTATTCGTTTAAAAACAACGCACCAAGTAAAAAGGGAACCATTTTAAATTTCGGTGTAAAAATTGATGGAAGTTATAAGCTAACTAAAATTGCATCGCTTGTGTTTGGATTTGAGTTTGAACATTATCCGAGCGTGAATAAAATTGAAAAAATTGAATTTGGGAAAATTACGCTTGGTGATGTTGGCGAATCGTATAAAAATTTTGTCTTGCGCGATGTGTTTAGATTTTCACTTGGGTTCTCGTTCAGTTATTAAAATCTAACTTTGAATTGAGATGAAAAAAATTTTCATCATAATTGCCTTAACTTTAATTTCTTTGGATTACTCGCATGCTCAACTCACGGTTGCAGGTGAAGGGATCTATATAATTCCCGTTGGTGGGTTCTCGGGTTGGTTTGATAAACATTATTCTGGAACAATTTACCTTGGTCAAGTGCGAGGAAGAAGCTCTTTTCTCTTCGGTGGAATTGAATTTTACAAGTTTTACAAGGAGAACAAAGACAAACTTTACTACAAGGATTTAAATCTTGAGTTGAAAATTTATGGCGTTGGCGCGGAATATAGACATTCGCTAATTGATTTTTACTTTGTAAACCTTTATGGCGTTCTTGGCACTGGATTATATCGCTGGTTTGGTTTGAGAGGGGAATATTCTATTAAGGACTCTGTTGGAAATGTAATTGATTATGTTGCGGAGCGAAGGTATCAGGATTGGGGTGCGGGATTTTGGGGTGGAGGTGGAGTTGAATTCAAAATTATAAAGAATTTATCATTAAATTTGAATGCAAGGTATAAAATAATTGTTGGTGAGATGTGGCAAACGCTTATTTTACGGCTTGAGCAAACGAGCGGTTTCCAATGGCTCGGAATTCAAACAGGCTTGCAAGTTAAGTTTTAGTTTTGATCTCTTTAATATATGGTATTTTTAAAAGCTCCGATAGAAAGCGGTGATGCGAAGGATGTTTGTCACAATATGAAATGCTAATTCTCAAGTTTCCATTTTCTTCAATCAGCTGATATTGATTTGGCTTTATTTCGTGCTCATTCAGGATTTCTATAAGTTCGGCTCTGCCTTTTCCTTTCTCATCAAGTATCTCAATTTCAAGAAATTGAAAGTGACATTTCCCAAGAAGTGTTTTTTCAAAAGTTGAAAGCAAAGTTAACACAATTAAAACCAAACCTGTGAATATCGTTGCGAGGATGATTTGATTTGACCCAATAGCAAGACCGATTGATGCGACCACGAAGATTGTAGCTGCCGTCGTTAAACCAGTTATAGTGCCCCTTGCTTGGATTATTGTTCCAGCGCCGATGAACCCAATGCCTGTCACCACTTGTGCTGCAATTCTACCGGGGTCACCGGCAATTTTCATAGATAAAATCATATAAAGTGTTGAGCCGAGACAAATCAAAATATTCGTTCTAAAACCAGCGGGTTTCCCCTTTAATTCTCTTTCAAGCCCAATTAAACCACCAAATACAATTGCGAGAAAAAATTTAAATAGGTCGTAATAAATCTCCTGCATTTATCCCTCAAAAATTCATTTTACGCTTTAAACCAAGACTTTATATCCAACTTCTTCTACTTTTTGTTTTACATCATCTATTTTGAGTTCCCCAGTGTAAATTATCTCAAGCGTTTTATTCATATGGTCAGCTTTTGCTGATACAACATTTTTCAGTTGCTTGACCGCTTTTTCAATTGTCATTTCACAGTGATGGCAAGTCATTCCTTCAACTGTTAATGTTAGTTTGTTCATTTTTCACCTCATAATTTTAGTTTTTTAATTCTAAGTGAATTTGAAACGACAAAAATTGAACTGAGCGACATTGAGATCGATGCGAAAACTGGCTTTAGAAGGATTCCGAGAATTGGATATAGAACCCCGGCAGCAACTGGGATTAAAATTATGTTGTAAAAGAAAGCCCAGAATAGATTTTGTTTTATGATTTTGTAGGTTTTCGAAGAAAGTTTTATAAGGTGAAGGACAGCTTTAACATCGTCTTTTAATAAAATTATGTCCGCTGTTGCAGTGGCTACATTTGTTCCTGAGCCGATGGCAATTCCAATATCCGCTTTAGCCAAGGCTGGGGCATCGTTAACACCATCTCCAACCATTGCAACGATAAATCCTGAGTTTTTCAGTTCTTCGATTTTCTCAGATTTTTGCTCGGGCAAAACTTCAGCGAAAACTTTTTCAACCCCTATTTTATTTGCTATCGCCTTTGCTGTTTTGTAATTATCACCAGTTAAAATGATAACATTAATTCCAAGATTTTTAAGTTCATAGATAGTTTGCTTAACATCATGTTTTATCGTATCCGCCACGGCAATTACCCCAGCAATTTTACCATCAACAGCGATAAACATCGGTGTCTTACCCTCATTGGTCAGCACATCCAGTAGTTTTTCATAAGTTTTTGTTTCGATATTTAAATTCTTCATAAATGTTGCATTTCCAACAGCTACTTCTTTTGAATTAATTTTTGCAAACACGCCTTGACCAGGGATTGAAAAGAAATCTTTTGGTTCGTAAAGCTTTAAGTTTCTTAACTTTGCGTATCTTACTATCGCTTCGGCAAGTGGATGTTCGGAATTTCTTTCAACTGATGCTGCAAGTTTTAAAAGTTCATTCTCAGGTATATCTCCAATTTTCAATATATCAGTTACTTCGGGTCTTCCGTATGTTATCGTCCCAGTTTTATCAAAAACTATAGTGTTAACTTTGTTTGCAAGCTCAAGGGCTTGAGCATTTTTTATTAAAATACCATGTTCCGCCGATTTCCCGGTTGCTACAATTATCGCGGTTGGCGTTGCAAGTCCAAGTGCACATGGACAAGCGACAATTAAAACTGAGACGAAATTCATTAAAGCAAATGTAAAACTATACCCAAGGAGATACCATATTAAAAATGTTAAAGTCGCTATTCCAATCACAATTGGAACAAATATAGACGCAACTTTATCAGCAAGTTTTTGAACAGGTGGTTTTGTTGCTTGAGCATCTTTTACAAGTTGGATTATTTTGGATAGGACCGTATCTTTGCCGACATTTGTCACTTTAAATTTGAAAGCCCCAGCTTTGTTTAAGGTTGAACCTATGACACTATCCCCAGGTTTTTTCTCAACCGGCATGCTTTCGCCTGTAATTATTGACTCGTCAATGGAGCCGTACCCGTCGACTATAACTCCATCAACGGGGACACGCTCGCCCGGTTTAACAAGGACTATATCCCCAACTTTTAAATCTTTGACGGAAACAACGGTCTCCTCACCATCCTTTATAACTGTTGCGGTTTTAGGTTGTAGAGAAGAAAGTTTTTTTATCGCTTCCGTCGTTTGAGATTTCGCTCTCGCTTCAAGAAGTCGACCAAGCAAAATTAGTGTAATGATAACTGCAGATGTTTCATAATAAACATCTGGTGTTTTACCAGCGTATGTAAATAACTTTGGGTAAAGTGTTGCAACAACGCTGTAAATGTACGCCGAGCCAGTTCCTATTGCTATTAATGTGTTCATGTCCATTGACAAGTGACGAATTCCAGCAAAGAAGCTTTTAAAGAATTTCCCACCACCATAAATGACAACGGGTGTAGTTAAAATAAAAAGAATGTAGTTTACAATGGTTCTATTCTCAATGTGATAGAAAAAGTGGGAAATCATGTCAATTAAGATCAAAGCAGTTAAAATAGCACTGATCACGAAACGTCTTTTTAAATCTTCATATTCTCGCTTCCTGATTATTTCTTCATAAAGTTCAACATCTTCCTCTGCAATTGGAGGAACTTTGTATCCAAATTTTTCGATTTCTTCTTTTATCTGCTCAAGTGAGACAATCGTTGGAAGAAATTCAATCGTTATATTTCCAGTCGCAATGTTTACGGATGCATTGATAACCCCATCTAATTTTAATATTTCACCCTCAAGATAAGTTGACGACGCCGAAGAAAGCCCTTCAACGGGAATGGTTATTTTTTGAATGGCGACATCATAACCAATTGACTTTACAGATTGAACTACCTCTTTAAGATTTATTGGTTTATTCGGATCAATTTCAAGTGTAGCTTTTTCTGTCACGAGATTTACTATGGCATTTTTTACCCCCGGAAGTTTCAACAGGCTGTTTTGAACCTTTAAAACGCAACTGGCACAACTCATCCCAACAATTGGGATATCTATCTTTATAAGATTGCTCTCTTTAAGTTTTTCAATATCTCTGCTTTCTTCTCTTGTCATCGTTTCCCGTTGAAATTGTGCTTTTTTCAAATTTAAATTTTCGAGCACAAAAAATCAAATTCAAAAATTTACAATTTTAAGCTAGTTAAAATGAAAAATCTAAGCTCGTGCTTGCATTGGTCAGGGGTAGGATGACAATGGTGTGTAAATTTTTTTTAAGCCAGTAATTTTTTAAATTTTAAAAACGATGCGATGAAAAAACATAAATTCGTTTGTGATGAAAAAATTTTTAATTCTTCTCCTTCTACCTTCTTTAATTCTCGCTCAAAAACCGCAGGATAATCGGGCAACCAACATTGGTAGAATTGGACTTGCTGTAAATTCATATGGTCAGATCGGTAACGGCTTCAATCCATCTTTTTGGCCATCTCAACCCTCATGCGAGTTTCCTATAAAACCTGTTAGAACAAGAATTGAGCATCTCTTCAACGGTGGGCTGTGGGTTGGAGGATATGGAAAAAGTGGGTTAAGCGTTACGACCGCCACGAATGACAGACGCTTCTCAAGTGAATTTACACAGCCCGTGGATCAAGGTTTATATGAACGTTCAAGTTTACTTGAATCAAGATATTACAGCCCAGATGCGATAAGTCATCAAGATTTTTACTGCGACTTTACAGATACAAACACGATAAATCCGTTAACAGGTGAACCAATCTCAGGGCATAACCCGCTTGGTGTTTCCGTTCATTTTGAAACATATGCGTGGCAATATTCAATTGCTGATAATTTCGTCATTTTAAATTTCACGATAAAAAATGTTGTCGATGTTCCCATTGAAAGTTTGTATGTTGGTCTCGTCACTGATCTTGTCGTTAGAAATACAAATTACAGGTTTCCAGCCGAAGGTTCAGTTTTTTATTCTGGGACAGGGCTTGGTTATATTGATAGTTTAAGACTTCATTACGCATTTGATGCTGAAAATAGGCCATCGGATGGTCCAACTGATAACTATATTGGTATAAAACTTCTTGGGGTTGACCCTTTGCTTGGTGGTTCACTTGATAGTTTGAATAATTATACAGTTTATCAAGTGTGGCAATTTAGAGCTAGCACAGGTGACCCCGATTTAATATCCCCAATAAATGACCAGCAAAGATATGATAAAATGAGATTTCCATTTCCAGCGGTAAAAATTTCAGATTTGAAACGCCCTGGAAATAGATACACACTTTTATCCGTTGGACCTTTCCCAACTTTACAGCCTGGTGATTCTGTTAAGGTTGCATTTGCTGTCATTTGTGCTAAAAAATATGGAACTGATCCGCAGACTGACGATACACCGCTGAGCAAAAAACTCTTAATTGAAAGTGCTATGTGGGCTCAGAAGACTTATAACGGCGAAGATAGAAATGGGAACGGCATTCTTGACCCAGGCGAGGACCTTGATGGCGATGGCAAGATAACAAGATTTATCTTCCCAACAATACTTCCACCACCAAAGGTAAGAGTAATCCCAGGAGATAGAAAGGTTGATATATACTGGGATAAATCGGTTGAAGATGTGATTGATCCTGTTTTGAATAAAAAAGATTTCGAAGGATATAGAATTTACATGACAAAACACGGTTTTGACATTGGATATGTTAAATCTGGCGAGGACCCTTATATTTTGCTTGCCGAGTTTGATAAACCAGGTAATGATGTTGGTTTCAACACTGGATTTGGAATGATAAAACTTTCGGAGCCTGTAACATTTCCTGATGACACAGTAAAGTATTATTACAAATTCACAGTTCAAAACTTACTTAATGGCTGGCAATATATTTTCGGGGTTGAAGCGTTTGATGAAGGCGATCCAGTAAACAACATCCCAAGTCAATCAAGCATCAGGGTTTTAAAAAGAGTGGTGCCAGGGTCGCTTCCAACATCAGATAAATCAAAAGAAGTTGGGGTTTATCCGAATCCATACTATGCAAAGGCAATATGGGATGGTTCAGGCGGTGAACGAGAAAGGAAAATTTATTTCTACAATTTGCCGAGAAAATGTGAGATAACAATCTACACGCTTGCTGGTGATATAGTTGATAGATTTATTCATGATGCGGATACATACAGTGGAACTGATATCCAGTGGTTTCAAGTTTACGGAGATGGAACGCAAAAATTTTCAGGCGGAGAGCACGCATGGGATTTGATTTCAAAATATGACCAAGCAATTGCAACGGGACTTTATCTTTTTACGGTTAAGGACCTTGAAACAGGAGAGATCAAAAGAGGTAAGTTTGTAATAATCAAATAAAAATAAAAAGGTGAGAAAAATGAGAGTTATTGCATTACTTTTAATTGTGGGTATAGCATTTGCACAAAGCCCTTTCCCGCTTATCCCAATACAGGAAATTCAATGGGTTCATCCCGACTCATTGAGAAAAGCAGATAGTTTGCAAGCAGCTGGAGTTGCTTTCAACGCTACCAATTTCCCACACTGGATTGAGGATTCAAGATACTGGCATGTTCCGCCACTTTCAGCAACTCAATATGGAGATACTTTCACAGTTGTCGGAATAGTTATGAACAAACCACAGATGTATGCGCTTGGGAATAGGTATGCAGTTTTTATACAGGACACAAGCGGTGGACCATGGAGTGGTATAATTGTTCTCGCGAATGATACTACATCATCAGCAACGCAGGCGACGGGAATTCAAGTTCTTGATACAGGAATGGTTGTTAAAATTGTTGGTAGGGTTGAGGAATTTCCAAACGCTTCAAGCACTGGATACACTGAGTTATTTACAGTCATACCAGATCCACGAACAGGACAAATAATTCCAATTGAAGTTCTTGATTGGAAATTAAGCCGACCAGAACCTGTTGAGGTAAAAATTTCGGATTTTGTGAGGGGAAACGCTTCTGCAGGAGGGCATCGAATTAATTTTTCTAATGGGGAACAATGGGAAGATGTGTATGTTGTAATAAAGAATGTTCGAGTTTTCAACCGCAGTGGAGTTGTTGGCGGACGATGGACCTGGTGGGTAGCAGATGACTCGGACAATGTGATGCAAGTTTATGATGGTTCAAAATATTTCAGAGGTGGAACTGGAGCATTTGATCCTAATTGGACTCCGCCACCAATTGGGACAAAGCTTGAATATATTCGCGGTGTCATAGTCGGGGTTGGTAGCGGCTATGCGATTACGCCACTTTATCCGGGTGATGTGAAAATTCTTTCCTATGCTCCGGAGATTAATCATGCTTTCACAAGCCCGCAGAAAAGAGAACCTGCTTTGCCATCAAGCAGTGACCCGGTTAAGGTGAGAGCAATTGTTAAAGTTACAGATCCTGAGCCCGGTGTAACTGTTGATACGGTTAAACTTCTTTACAGTGTAAATTATGCCAGTTTCAATGAGCTTTTGATGTCTAAGGTTAGCGGTGATACGCTTTGGGAAGGAATTATCCCGCCCCAAGCAAACGGTTCAGTCGTTAGATATTTCTTCAAGGCGATTGATTCAAAGGGGCAGTCATCTATTCTTCCCGGTGATACTTCGCAAAATATTTATTTCTACTTTGTGAAGGATGGTGAATTGAAGATAAAAGATTTGCAGTATACGATTTTGAGAAATGGAAACACTGGATTTTGGGATTTAAGAGTAAAAGTTCGCGGTATAGTGGTAGCGGATACAAGCGATTTCCCAGCAGAAGCAATACCAAATGCTGGAAGTAAAGACCAGTTAAGAGTGTATATTCAAGATGATACTTCCGCCTGGAGTGGAATTAGATTATATGGAAGTGCTTCACATATTGCTAAAAGGGGCGACAGCGTTGAAGTTGTTGGAATTGTAAGAGAGAGAAATAATGTGACCGAAATTGTCGTCGATTCCATTAAAATAATTACAAGAAATAGACCTGTTTATCCACCGGTTGTCGTAAAGACAGGTGAAGTTGGAAATAAACCCAACGGGACGGAGAGTTCAGAAAAATGGGAAAGCATGCTTGTTGAATTCAGAAATGTATCAGTTACCGATATCGATCCTGATAGAAATGGTGGAACATTTAGAGAGTTTGTCGTTGACGATGGAACAGGTCCTTGTAGAGTTAATGATGATGGCGCTTATAGGCTCAGCAATTATCCTCCGGATACATCTCTTGGGTTTAGAATACTTTATAAAGGGAATAAAATCAGTTACCTGCGCGGGATATTTTACTACTCGTTCGGAAACTATAAACTTGAACCAAGGCAAGATGATGACTTTGGGACGATAACGAAAGTTGAAGTTGCTTATAACTCCGAGATACCGGATAAATTCGAGCTTTTGCAAAATTATCCAAATCCGTTCAATCCATCTACTTACATTGAGTACAGGTTGCCGAGGCAATCTTATGTGACATTGAAAGTTTACGATGTACTTGGCAGAGAAGTTGCGACGCTTGTTGATGAGGTTCAAGGGGCTGGAACTTACAGAGTTAAATTTGAAAATAGTCAAATTTCAAGCGGAGTTTACTTCTATGTTTTGAGAGCTGGTGGATTCGTTGATGTTAAGAAGATGATGCTTTTGAAGTGATTTGAAGCTTTAGTGTGGGTTCTTTTTACATATTGAATAAAAAGGTTGGAGAGAAAATGAAGCTTAAATTTCTGATTTTCTCCGTTGTTTTAATTCTCGCTTATGGTTGTGTTAAGCATAAGGTAAGCGAACCTTATCCAAATGCAAAGCCAGAGACTTATATTTCTCTTTTCCCCGATTCATCTTTGAGTCAGTCGACGAGCAATTTAAAAATTCATTGGTGGGGGACGGATGAAGATGGGTGGGTGGTTGGCTATGTTTTTAGTTTTGATGGGAAGAATTGGTTTTGGACATTTAAAAATGACAGCGTTTTTAGACTACCAATTTTTGGACCTGATACGAGTTATCATTTTTGGGTTTTAGCTGTTGACAATACGGTGAAAGTTAAGTTTGAAGAAGGAAGCAAAGTTAATTTTGTCGATAAAAATGGCGATGGGTTTTGGAATGAAGGTGAAAGGTTTGAAATTTTTCCTGACGACTCTTACGACGATACGCCAGCGAATTTAGAATTTCCGATAAAAAATACTCCGCCGACGGTTGAGTTTGCTATGACTGGTGAATTTACAGGGACGCGACTTGATGTTCCTGATACAACTTTTCCAATTGTATCTTTTCAATGGATTGCATCTGACATTGACGGTGATAATACGATTTCTGAATTTTGGGTTGCTTTGAACGACACGACGAATTGGGTGAGGGTTCCGGGGCAATTTAGGTTTTTGACACTTCTTGCTGAGAATTTCACGCAGTCTGATAGCGTTGCGGACGCTCTTGTGATACCAAGTTCAATGCAGACACTTGGTCGCGCGCCTGTTCAAGGGACTTTAAAAATGAGATTAAATGCCAACAATGTCTTTTATTTAAAGGCTCGTGATGTTGCAGGCGCATTTAGTTCAACTATACGAATGCCATCCGAGGGTAAAACATGGTTTGTT
Source organism: Candidatus Kryptonium thompsonii (assembly GCA_001442925.1). GTDB lineage: Bacteria > Bacteroidota > Ignavibacteria > Kryptoniales > Kryptoniaceae > Kryptonium > Kryptonium thompsonii. The sequence goes on along the minus strand of LDXX01000005.1, from coordinate 263,769 downwards.
AAGAGACCAAAAGGGAATCTTTTGATAGTTGCAGATTACGGTGTTGCTGATAATTCGATTAACTTTTATAAATCAATTTTTGATACGCTTGTCGGTGGAAATTTTGATGTTTGGGATTTAAGAGTTGGCGCAAGGTATCCAAGGCGTGGGAGTCTTGTTCCTCCATTCCCAAGGGTTGATTTTGCGGAAGTTTTAGCGAGGTTTTATAAGTATGTTTTTTGGGTTTCAAGTGACGAAACAAATTTCGATATAGCGGCGATTTCTTTGCCTAAGTTCAAGTCCGTTGGTGGAAAAACTTTGTTCTCATTCATATTGCCTCAAAGCACGACTCCCGGTTTCGATGTGGGGAAAGCATTGAGCGATCTTTCAGGTGTGGTTGATAGCGTCAGTTTGGCGCCGTTGACCGGTTTTGTTCCCAGTGGAACGAGAATTTTAAATTACAATCCAACAAATCCAAGCGAAACTTCAAACTATCCTGTTTTGGTGCGCGATAGCCCATCCGATAATCCCATTGATGGTGGTAAGATAGTTGCTTTTTTAAGGGCGCTTTATCCGTCGGTAAATGCGCGTTCGATTTACTGGCTTGAACCTCAAAGCGCGTGGGGTAATAAAAGTTTTATAGTAGGAGCGGAGTCAAATGATGGAAATTTTGTTCTTGTTGGCTTTCCAATATACAGGTTTAATGGTGGAACTAAAAATGCTGGCGAGTTCATCTACAGAGTTTTCAAAAACTTTGGTGCAACAAATTAACTAAATCAGAGGTGTAAGTAGAGATGAAAAAGATTTTAAAATTGACCGCACTGCTGATTTTATCTCTAAGTTTTATTCATGCCCAAGATAGAGGAAGAATAGTTGGTGTGATTGTCGATGCTAAAACTGGTGAAGGTCTTCCTGGGGTAAATGTCGTAGTAAAAGGAACCTATTACGGGGCTGCCACTGGTTTTGATGGGAGATTTGAAATTAAAAATGTGAATCCTGGGACTTACACACTTGAGATTTCAATAATTGGTTACAAGAAGGTTACAATAACCGGTGTAAAGGTTACGGCAGGTGGAGTGACGGATTTAAAGACTATAAAAATGGAAGAGACAGTGTTAACTCTTGAGCAGGAAGTTGTCGTCATCGGTGAAAGACCACTTTTCAATATAGAGGAAACACAATCAAGGCGTACTATTTCAGCCGAAGAAATTCAAATTGCACCTGTTCAGAATGTGAAAGATATTGTAACTCTTCAAGTTGGCGTTGTTTATAGCGATGAAGGTGTTCACATTCGTGGTGGCAGGGCTTATGAAAGTGCTTATCTAGTTGACGGGGTTTCGGTTCAAGACCCACTTGCTGGAACGGGATTTGGTTTGCAGTTAAGTCCGGATGCAATCGAAGAAATAGAAGTTATAACTGGAGGATTTAACGCTGAATATGGCCAAGCAACATCCGGAGTTGTAAGAGTGAGAACTAAAGAGGGTGGGGATAAATTTCAAGGTAGATTTACTTATAAATTTGATCATTTCGGGCTTAACAGCAACTCCCCTTCGAATTTTAACACCGATATTTTTGAGTTTAATTTAAGCGGTCCATTGCTCAACTTTTTGCCTGGGAAGTTGACATTTTTTGCAAATGGAAGCGTTGGATTTTCAGATGGCTATACTTATGGCAGGACGGGGAAAAGGCCTGGGAGACTCTATTCATCCCTTTTTTCAGAATTTTTCGGAAATAGGTATAGTCCACGCTATACACCGCGGGCGGAAAATACTTATATGGGTTTGCTTAAACTAACTTGGAAACCTGCAACAACTTTCAAGCTTAATTATTCTTTCAGTTTCTCCGCAAGCGTAAATCAAAACACACGCTCACTTCAAATTACGCTTGAATATGTTGAGCCCGGACCCGGGTATCAATATGAGTTTCAAAATATCTTGTGGAACGCAAATGTTTACTCCCACATAAATTTGAATCATCAGATTGGCATTACGCATACATTAAGTGAAAAGACTTTTTACGAACTCAATTTAAGTAGATATTTCACTCGTTTGAGAAGCGATGCAAATGGTCTCGATTGGAAAAGTTATAAAGAGCCCCGCGATGTTCCGCAATTACCACCTTACTATTATAACACCGGAAGCGACACAATTAGATTAATCCCAGGCGATGGATTTTACGACACTGGAAATCCATTCACATGGCATGATCATTCGGTTGTTGAATACACAATCAAAGGTGACTTGACGCACTTTTTCAGCGAAAGGAATAAGTTTAAAACTGGATTTGAAATGAGCTTTCAAAGGTTAAGGTTTGTTGATATCTATCAGCCGTGGGTCCCACCTATGGGTTTAAATAATGACCTTTATGAAGTTAGCCCAGCTTTCGGTGCTTTTTATGTTCAGGATAACATAACATATAGTGGAATGATTTTGAATTTTGGTTTGAGATTTGATTATTGGTTCCCTGGGAAATTTGTTGATGACGCTGTGAGAAATCCCGAAGTTATCACAATTTCTGATGAGGCACGCGAAAGATATTTCCGCGAGACGTACAACTTTTTCGGTCGCAGATGGAAGGGGAGATTAAGCCCGAGGCTCGGGGTTTCACACCCGATCTCGGATAATCAAACATTGTTTTTCTCATATGGACATTTTTCTAAAAGACCACGCCCACAATTTGTTTATGCAAAGCTTAACCCTGTGACAGCAAGGTCAACTTTTCAAAAGTTTGGAAACCCAAATTTAAATCCTGAAACGACCGTTGCATACGAACTTGGTCTTAGAAATCAACTTTCCGAAAACGATGTTTTAACGATAACTGCATATTACAAAGATATCTTTGACTATGTCACAACAAAGCAAGCAAGGATAACAATTGCAGGACAACTTGGGAGAAGTTATATAACTTATGTTAATCTTGATTATGCGAGAAGTCGAGGGATTGAGATTGAATATAAAAAGAGAATAGGGCGGTGGTTTAGAGCTACGCTGAGTGGCTCGTATTCAATTGCAACTGGTAAAAGTTCCTCTCCAGACGAAGGTGTTCTCGCAATAAGAGGGGAGATTTACGAGAGCATCAAAGAGACTTATCTTGTTTGGGATAGACCTGTTCAAGCTTCTGCAATTTTAAACTTTTATGTTGATAAGGGCAAGGGAATTTTTGGAATTGGTAGGGGCGTGCTTGATAATTTTAATCTTTATTTGAGAGCGTTTTATCAGTCGGGTAGAAGATACACACCATATTATTTCACGGGAGATACGTTGTCAAATGGTAAGCCAGTTTATGTGCCTGATTTAAGAAATAGATACAGCAAAGTTGGAAAACCATGGTTTTGGGTTGATTTGACATTTGAAAAGTATATAAAGTTTGGCGGACTTGAGTTTACATTTATGGTTGAAGTGACCAATCTTTTCAACAATAAAAATTCTCAGATAATTAATCCTGTGACTGGAAGAGCTTACGAATACGGCGATCCAACACCTGTTGAATGGAATGATCCGCTTTATCCCGAACTTCAAGCTCCTGTGGATCCGTTCCCGTTTAATCCAGCAAGATATTTGCCACAGAGAAATATAAAACTTGGTTTGGCAATTAGATTTTAAAAGTAACTTTGATTTTCATTATGAGAAAACTCGTATTTATGTTCGCTCTTCTTAACTTTGCAATTTGCTCTGCATATGCACAACTGTTTCCAGCGCTTGGTTCACAAAGGGCAGGGATTTCGACAGCACAATTTTTAAAGATTGGAGTTGGAGCAAGGGCTGTAGGAATGGCCGATGCTTTTGTCGCTAATGCAACCGATGCTTCAGCCTTGTATTGGAATCCCGCTGGAATCGTTCAGTTCGATGGAAACGAAATTATCCTCACCCACACCAATTGGGTCGTCGATGTGAAGCATGATTTCATCGGCGGAGTTTACCATCTTTCAAGAAGCGATGCGATTGGCTTGAGTTTAACCACGCTTTATACCGATGATATGGAAATCACAACTGAAACTCAACCTTACGGGACGGGAAGGTATTTCAAATATATTGATTTGGCGCTTGGTCTAACTTACGCGAGGAGACTTACGAACCAATTTAGTTTTGGTTTGACGGTTAAATATATCGATGAAACGATAGATGTTTTAAAAATGCGAGGTTTTCTTATTGACCTTGGCACGTTTTATTGGATTGGACTTGGAACATCAAGGTTTGCAGTTTCAATTTCAAATTTTGGTGGCGATATCGCACCAAAAGGCGAGGTTACACTTTTGAATGGTGAGAAGATCACATCCTTTCAATCTTTCTCTCCGCCGACGATGTTTAGATTTGGGTTTGCGTTTGAACCAGTGATGAACGAAGTTCACAGGTTGACAACAGCGATACAATTGAATCATCCGAATGACAATGCTGAAAATTTTGGATTTGGAGTTGAATATGGATTTAAAAAATCTTTCTTCATACGAGGTGGTTATAAGATAAACGCTGATGAGCAAGATTTCACCTTTGGAGCTGGTGTTGCCTTGAAAATGGCGGGTTTGAATTTAAATTTTGATTACGCCTTCGCAAGGTTCACAAGACTTGGAAGCACGCACAGATTTTCGCTTTTGTTTAAGTTTGATTGAAAATAAAAAGTTAAACGCTGATGAAGAAAATACCTTTGTTCTTTGTCCCATTTCTAATTGTTGGAATGATTTTGTTTGGCGGGTGTGGGAAAGAACTTAACATCGCTGAGTTTAACAATGCCCCAAGAGGCATCTCAATCTCAGATACGGTTTATGTCAAAGAGGGTGAGGATTGGAAAAAAGCTGGCGCTTTGGAATTTAATCAGCCAGAAGATATTTATATTGGGCATGATGGATTTGTTTACATAGCCGATACAGGGAATGATAGAGTGGTGATGCTTGATTTAGCTGGAAATTATGTTGGCGAAAAAAGAATTTTACGCCCGGTTGCAATTGCTCAAGATAGAAGATTTAATCTTATTGTCGCTGGTGAACTTGAGCGCGGGGGCTATAGATATGGCGCAATTTATAAAATAAGGCTATTTGAATCAGCGCATAATATTAACATGGCAAAGGTTGACACAATTTATTGGGAGCCTGAAAAACCAGCGCGTAAATTTACAGGTGTTGCGGAACTAATTGACAACAGTTATTATGTCTGTCGCGTTGGACCAGATAACACGAGTTTGTTCGACCCGGATAATATGATACTTCATTTCAGCAAAAATGATTCACTTTATCCCCGTGAATATGTTGATCTTACGCCGAATCTTGACGCCACCGGAAGTGGGATTCGTTCAATAAATCAAATGAGCGCAATCGCAACTTTTTCCGATAGAAGAAGGGCAACTGATTTTATCGTAGCACAGACGGATCCAGGAGCTAATTTTAAAGTTAAATGGTTCCGTTTCAACCCCGGGAGTGAAGTTGTGCCACCGAATTGGGAAGCGTATTTTAAACCAAATGCAACTGATTTAACCCAACAGGGTATCTTCGTAAGCCCGGAAGATGTGACACTTGATACACGAAGCAATATCTATGTTATTGACTCAGGGCTTGATTCTTTGATGAAATTTGATGTAAGGGGAAAGCTCTTGAAGGAATCATTTGGACCCGGAAAACTTGGCGATGACAAGTTAAAAAATCCAAAAGGTGTTGCATGGTTTGATAGGATTCTCTATATCGCTGATACTGGAAATAATAGAATCGTTAGATATAGGTTGTCAACGGATATAAGATAAAAGCACCGCTGGGTTGAGAGTTATGTTGCAATTTTTCAAAATATTTTTTATAGTAGAGTATAAATGAAAAAAGCGTACCTTGAATAAAGTATCGGTAGAGAGGTTAAAAAAGATCCACAAAATGTGGGAGGGAACCGAGAAAAATATGGTTATTGGAAGAGGGGTACGGTAGGGATTTAGGGGTGGTTATTAGTGTAGCGAGGGGTAAAATACCTACAATACTTAAATAATTTGTTTAAAGCAAGAACGCACTCGGATGTTACATTGCTTATAGGATCGACCTAAGATGAAAGCAAAGATTTAGAAGAAACGAATAGAGAATATGAAAATTTTGCTTCTTCTTTTTTTAATTATAAATCATACAGATGCTCTCGCATTTCAAATATCGACTAAACAAATTAAACTCCAAGAAAAGCTAACAATTGGCAATGAGAAGGGAAATCTTATTTTTGAAGTTCATAGTATAGGGCATCTTCAAGATGGTAGCTTAATAATTTCAGATAAGCTTGATTATAAGCTGAAGAAAATTAATAAATTTGGCAAAATTGTTCTTCAAGTTGGCAAAAGGGGAAAAAATCCTGGTGAATTTACTCAAGGTCCAAGCCAAATTGATGTATACAAAAATATAGTTGCAGTTGCTGAATTTTCATCCCGCCGAGTTCATATTTTCTCCGATAATCTCGAGTATAAATCAAGTTTCTATGCCCCTGACATCGTCTTCAGGTTGAAATTTGATCGGGATGGTAATATATGGTTAGGCGTGGTTTCTTATTATAGGAAGAATCAAAATCTCGTTAAAGTTAATCGAAAAGGGACTGTTTTAAAATCTATAAAGCTTAAAAATTCTAGAAATGTTAAAGAAATTGGAAACGAAATTTGGAATTTTTTTGACTTTGCTATAAATCCTACCAATGGTGATATCATTGTTGCATATAATTTTAGAAATAAAATAGAAATTCGGGATAGCGCTGGCAATTTTAAAAGTGAATTCACAATCCCTGGTATCCCTGAATCAAGAAAGAAAATTATTTCAACGGGCGGATTATTTGGCAAAAAAATTGAAGTGCCGGAAGACCTTGTTTTCTCTTCGTTGTGGGTTAATGGCGAAGGATATATTTTTATTCTTATTGGGGATGTGGCTTCTTCGCCAAAGCGAGATGTTTTTGTATTGAATGATAAGGGCGAAATAATAACAAGTTTCAAGTTACCTCAACAGTCATCTTGGATTTCATTTGATCAAGATGGTTATTTATATACTATAGAAAATCAAAGAACAATTGTAAAAAAATACAAGATGATTTATCATGGAAGATAAACCAACAGATGGCTTAAATATATTTGGCATGCCATTTTACCAGCATTTTAATTTCCAACAAACTTCTATTTTGGTTTTTGAATAATGAAAAACATAAATAGAACAAATTATGGTTAAGGAATTAGCAATCAAAACTAATAAGCTTACAAAAATTTATGCTGCTGGATTTAAGAAAAGCATTCTTGCTCTTAATGAGGTTTCTATCAATATTTATGAAGGAGAGATTTATGCGCTTTTGGGTCCAAACGGGGCTGGAAAAACTACTTTGACTAAAATTTTGCTTGGTCTTATTCGACCGACATCGGGTGAAGCATTTATATTTGGCAATCCTGTAAATAGTGATTGGAAAATGAGAATAGCTGTTGGATATTTGCCAGAGTTATTTCGGGTTAATCCGAAATTAACAGCCTATAGCACACTTAAGTATTTGGGTGAATTAAGTGGATTAAAAGGCAAGGAATTGAAGAATAAGATTGAAATTGTTTTATCTAAAGTGGGATTATCTGATGTATCTCATCGTAAAGTTGAAACTTTTTCAAAAGGGATGATACAGCGATTAGGTATTGCACAAGCATTGCTCAATGATCCAAAGATTTTATTTCTTGATGAACCTACCGAAGGACTCGATCCATTAGGTAGAATTGAGATAAGAAATCTTATTTTTGAACTTGCAAGAAATGGAATGACAATACTGCTTAACTCACACTTACTATCAGAGGTTGAGATGGTTGCAAATAGGATTGGCATTCTCAACAAGGGGAAATTAGTGGTTGAAGGAGCGCTTGATGATTTGCTTGCAGGAGAAAGTTGCGATTTTGAAGTTGAAGTAAGTGGAGAAATTGACAATAATATGGGTGAGTGGAACTTTCAAAAGAAAAATTCTTCGTGGATATGCAAAGTTCAAGGGATAGAGAATCTTCACAAAATAATGGATTTTCTCAAAAATCGTAATATTTCTATTAAAGCAATTCGTCCTATTAAAACATCACTTGAAGATTTATTTGTAAAATATATAAGGGGAGAATAGAATGGGGAAAATAGCTATTATTAAACAAACCTTCCGAGAATTATTATCACAACCGATTATTTTTGGTGTAATAGGTATTCAAGTAGTGAGTGTGTTGGTATTAATATTTGGGGTGCATTTAATTTATGATCAAGGAACGCTTATTTCAGTAAAAATTTTTGGTTCTGAATTAGAAGAAGGGGTGGCTTTAAATCTTTTAAATTCAATCTCCTCCTTGATTTTATTTTTTATCATGTTGCTTTTAGTTATTGGAAGTTCTCCGATATTTGCTGAGTTTCTCCGTGACCCATTTATAGAGATTATCTTCACAAAACCTATATCTAAAACCAATGTGTTTCTTCAAAAGTTTTTAGGTGTTAATTTATTTGCTTTATTTGATTTTTTAATTTTTGGTTCATTAATTACCTTTGTTTTGATATTTAAAACTGGGGGAGCTTTTATAATTAACCCAATCGTTGCGTTACTTTGCCAATTTTTAATGTTTTTATTTATGTCGTCTGTGGCTGCTATCTTAGGGGTGATATTTGAGAATGGAACGGTTGCTATTGGTTTTAATGTAGTGTTGCTATTCCTAAGTGGTTATTTAGATAGTCTTAAAAGAAGTGGGATTTTAATTTTATCTCAAATTCCCTACCTTTTTCCCCCACTTCAAAAAGTAATGGAAACAATGGGTGATGTCATAAAATATAGTTTATCTAATGTGGATATTCCATTGATACCTTTGGTGGCTACCTTTATTATTTATTCATCAATATACTTTATTGTTGGTTTAATATTGTTTAGACGAAAGGAAATTTAATATATTGCAAGAAAAGTTTTTTACAGTTGTTTAGAATTGGTATGTGGAAAATTCCAAAAGAATTGTATATTTTTTTACCCATTGTTTATATAGTTACTGTATTTGCTTGTAGCTACTTAATTACATCGCTGGATTTCTATGTGGAATATGTATTTTCTGAGCACGAAAAGAAATTAGAGGCTTCTGGCGAAGCTCCCGCGGAGTACGAAGATATGCTTGAAATGACAAGGATGGTCATAGAAAATCCAGTGTATAGAATGTATGGTTCTTCGCTTGTTGCTTTTAAGAGAACTAGAGATTTAGGTATTTTTATATTACTTCATTGGCTTTGCTTTTCATTCATTATGGGCAAATGGCTGATTTCTAGGCAATATTTTGACATCCTTTTTATTTTTACAGTTATTTTATCTATCGGCGTTATATTTGATACAGTAATACGAATTATTTTACTTGAAGTACTACCTACCACAAGCTTAGCTACTTGGCTTATTGGTCATCGTTATTTTAATCCGGATAATTTATTTCATTTTGTTTTGGCAAGAGTAGAAGTTTTTTCATTATTGTATCTTCTGCTCATTTCATTTAACTTATCAATTTCTTATCATGAACGACCATTGTTTGTTTTTATTTTAACAGTACTATGTTATCTCACTTTAACTATTTTGGGGTTTTTGCTTAAATTCAATTTCAGCCTTGGTCCCACTGGCTTGTAATTTTTTATGCTTCATTTTATAAAATTACCTAGAATTTTGTTAAGGAAACAGGTTCTATATTAGGGATGGGTCACAATAATAAGATTTTAAAGGAAGATGACGAAGCTAATTTACTAATTTCAAAATTATACAAGGATTATGCGGATACTTTAAAAAATTATGTTGCAAGAATTGTTAAAGTTACGGGTGTGGAATGTGATATAGTTCAAGATTTATTTTTGAAGTTATGTGAGATGAAAAAGGAAGAGTTGTTAGCTATTAAGAATATTAAATCATATTTATTTAGTATGGCGAGGCATATGGCTTTAAACTATATTGATAGTGGGAGAAATAAAAAAGAAAGTAGCCTTGGTGAAGTTGTGGAAAAACTTAATAGGGATAAGAATTGTTCGGGGTTATTTGCACACCTAGAAGATCATTGTTTGCGATTGGATGTTCAACATTTGCTTGAAAGTTTGTCTCCGAAATATAGAGAAATGATAACTTTAGCTTACATTGAGGGGAAACCGCGTAAAGAGATAGCAAGAATATATGGGGTATCAATAAAAGCGATTGAGAAAAGGCTCACGAAATGCAGAAGGGAAGCGAGAAGAATATGGTTATCGGGGGGGGGTAACGCTTTACCAAAGTGGTTATATTCAGCATGGATTGAAATAAAATCTTTAAAAGTGAACTTTATTGAGTTAAGTGCCGAAATTTTTACGCTCTCTGGGTTAAGTAAAGTTTATTATGCAGAAACTTTGAATAAGTTAGTGAACAGGCTGTGTCACAGTTCAATTTTTTGAGAAAAAGTATATATTATGACACAGCCTGTTTTAAAAATTTGTTAATTTGCGGTTTCCCCGGGGTTTAACTCAACAACTGAGTTTTTAAACTTTGCAGGTAAATGCTTCTTCAACTCCGCTGGGGTCCCAGCAAGGATTGGGAAGGTGCCATAGTGCATCGGTATGACATACTTTGGTGCAACGAGTTTAATTGCCTCAGCTGCTTCCCTTGGACCCATTGTAAAGTGTCCACCAATGCAAACAAGCATCAAATCTGGAGCATAAAGTTTTCTAATCCATTCCATATCTCCGAACAAACCAGTATCTCCTGTATGATAAACCTTGAAACCATTTTCAAACTCAATCACATATCCCGCTGGGTTACCACCCTCAATTATATTGTTTCCATCCGATATCCCAGAACTATGAACTGCTGGAACCATTGTAACTTTAATCCCGTCAACCTCGACAGTTCCTGAATAATTCATCCCTATAATCTGCTCCTCCGGCACGCCTTGTTTTGCGAGATATCTTGAAACTTCAAAGATGCAAACAACCTTCGCTTTGCTGTTTTTCGCTATTGCTGGAGCTGAACCAACATGGTCAAAATGTCCGTGAGTTAGAAGTATGATGTCTGCACTTGTAATATTCTTGGCTGATTCCGGCGCTTTTGGATTATCAAGCCATGGATCAATTAAGACGACTTTACCGTTGGGGGATTTTAAAAGAAATGCAGCATGACCAAGCCAAGTGACTTCAACACCTTTAAACCTTTGTTGTTTCTTCTCAGCTGAGACGGCAAGCCCCGCAGCAAATAGGAAAATTGTTAATAAAATTACCTCCTTCATTTTATCTCCCGTCGTTTGTTTTTAAACTCGTTAAAAATTTAAAAACTTTCCCTGAATTTACAAAAGTTAACGATTTGATTTTATAACTGCATCTCTTATAGCCTCAGCCACAACATAAGAAGAAAGTTCAGCCACGATTTCAAATTCAGTATCCACTTGCTTGGTTGCAACTGTGAAAATTACATCCCCGTCATAACTTGTGTGGGATGGGTGAATTGCCCTTGAAATTCCATCGTCAGCTCGTTTGGAAATTTTATAAGCGTCAACTTTTGATAATTTCGCGTTCGTCATCACACATACAAGCGTCGTGTTTGTCCCAAATTGAATTTTTCTCTGTAGCGCGAAGCGGAATTTTTTATCCTCGGCAATAAATTTACCGTCTTTCCTTGCTCCAGCAATTATTCTGCCGTTTTCATCTACGATATCACCAACTGAATTTACAACCGCAACTGCCGAAACAATTAAATCATCCATTTGTATAATTGAAAAACCAAATCCACCATTCATTCTATATTCAAATCCAGCCCATTTTCCGACGGTTGTTCCAGTTCCAGCGCCAACAAGTCCAGTTTCAAAGTTAACATTCGCGTTTAAACAAGCTTTATATCCATCTTCGGATGTCGGTCTTATTTTGGGATCACCAACATTTAGATCATAAACGACGGCAGTTGGAACGATTGGAACTTTCGCCCAAGGTGTTTGATATCCAATTCCATTTTCTTCCAAAAAACGCATAACTCCATCGGCAGATGCAAGCCCAAAGGCACTACCGCCAGTCAAAACAACTGCGTGAACTTCTGAAACTGTCATATGTGGGGATAAAAGCTCAAGTTCTCGGCTCCCTGGGGCATTTCCACTCACGAAACAACTGCCAACTGTATTTGGGGGACACAAAATAACTGTGCACCCTGTTAAGGCTTCTTTATTTGTATAATGCCCGATTTTAAAGCCAAGTTTTTCAAACATGACTTATTTTGAGTTATATTTTTTCAAAAAACATCAAAATTCCAATCACAATGAAGGCAAGGGCAGCGATTTTTTCTATTATGTGTGTTGGGATAATCCTTGTTATCGCATCACCTAAAAGAGCACCGATTAGTGTTATCGCTCCAAAAGCAACTATTGCACCAATAAATACTGAAATTGGCTTTTTTGATTCAGCAGATAAAGTTAACACTGCAATTTGAGTTTTGTCCCCAAGCTCTGCGAGAAAAATCGCCGTGAAAGTTGTAATTATCACCTTCCAGGACATTTTAACCTCTCACTTTTGTTTTCTATAGTTAAATAAGAGAAGATAAAGTGAGACAAGCCCACCACCCAATATATCGGCGAAAGCATCTGTTATATCTGGAGTTCGACCTGGGACATATTCCTGATGAAGTTCATCAAATATCCCGTAAATCACGCATATAAGGAAAGCAATTGCGATGCTGAAGTTTTTAAGAAAAAAACTTTTATCTTGATATTGAAGGGCTCGATAAATAAGATATGTTAAAATTCCAAACAAGGTTGCATGAACAAGTTTATCAAACAAATCAAATGGTTGCTCTGGAAAGTAATTTCCAGGGATGGATGAAAGGATAAATATGATGCCCATCCATAGGGGAGCTGGAAGTTGGTATTTCAAGAATTCTTTCACCCCTTTTCTTCTTTCATAACTTTTTGAATCGCGTCGGGGATGGAGTTTAAGATATCCATGGCCATCATTGGCAATTCCCCAAGTTTATCACGAGCGATATCACCAGCAAGACCATGTAGATAAACTCCACAAATTGCAGCATCAACCGCGCTTAATCCTTGACCCATAAGACCTGCTATCATACCTGTTAAGACATCGCCACTTCCTGCGGTTGCCATTCCTGGATTTCCAGTGGAATTTATGAAAACCTCACCTTCGGGATTGGCTATTACAGTTGTATCTCCTTTTAAAACGAGCACAACTCCGTATTCAGTAGCAAAGTCTCTGGCAACTTTGATTCTTTCTCGCTCTATTTTATCAACTGGTAAATTTGTTAAACGAGAAAATTCGCCTGGGTGGGGAGTTAAAACAATTTCATTGTGTAAACTTTTAAGGATATTTAGATTCCCAATTATTGCATTTAATCCATCTGCGTCGATAACTGCTTTTTTGTTTAGTTTTTTTATGACATTTAAGATAACTTGCTTCGTTTCATAATTTTTTGAAAGCCCTGGACCAATTATTAAAACATCAGCCCATTCAATGTATTCTTCGATTAGATCAAGAGCATCCCATCCTATCGTATGTTCTTCTGTTTCTGGCAGAGGCAGTTTCATGACTTCTGTTAATTTCATCTCGAGCACAGGACTTAAACTTTTCGGAACACCAGCGATGACAGCTCCAGCACCGACCCTCATAGCTGAAAGTGTTGACATTGTCGCAGCCCCAGTAAGTCCAGGTGAACCAACAAGAGCGAAAATTTTCCCGCAGCTATATTTGTGTGCATTAAAAGGTCGCACGGGTAATCTTTTCTTTACATCAGGTAATTCAAGATAGTAAGTTTTTATTCCCATCATATGGTAAACAAAGCTTGGGATTCCAATATCAATGATGTAAATTTTCCCGGGTAAAATTTTGCCCATGTTTAACATAAGTCCAGTCTTGGGAAGCCCCATAGTTGCAGTAAGGTCAGCCCTCACCGCGATATTTTCAACTTCTCCAGTGTCACCGTTCAAACCAGATGGAATATCAATTGAAACCGTATAAGCGCGCGTTGAATTTATCCAACTTATCACATCATAAAACAAACCTTCCACCTTTCCTTTAAATCCAGTTCCAAATATAGCATCAATTACAAGATCAGGCTTGGGATATTTATCGAGTTCTTTTACATCGCTCAAAGTTATAATCTCAAATATTCCTGCTTTGCCTTTCTTTTCATGAATTTTGAGCGCAATTTCGTAATTTGTTCGAGCGTCGCCACGCAATTTATCTGGTTCAACAAGTAAGAAGACATATACATCAGCCTTCATTCCGAAAAGTTTTCTGGCTACGGCTAAACCATCACCACCATTGTTTCCCCCGCCACAAAAAACGAAAATTTTCTTTCCATTTACATTGCCATACTTCATTAAAATCGACTGTATCACACCCTGTGACGCATTTTCCATCAACAAAAGCCCCGGAATCCCAAGGTTATCTATCGCATAACTATCGCATTTCCTCATTTCTTCAGGGGTTGCAACTAAAAGCATAAATTTCGCCAAAAGATTAATTTATATTAAAACAACTTCTCAAAATACCTCGTCACTAGGGTCGGCAAAATTCCTATGATAAATATACCAATTGCTGAGATTAAAACCGCAAAAGCACTTGAAATAGAAATTTTTTCTTGCTCAGGATTATTTAAAACTTCTGCTGGCTGTTCTTTAAGATACATATTTATCACAACATTCAGGTAATAATAAACTGATACAAGCGTTGCCAATACTCCAGCCACTGCAAGCCAAGTCATTTTAGCTTGTACAGCTGATGCGAAAAGATAATACTTTCCGACGAATCCAGCAAAGGGTGGAAAACCTGTTAATGAAAACATGAAAATGGACATCAAAACGCCAATCAAAGGTTTCCTATGCCCAAGCCCAGCGTAATCATTTATATTAAGTGCTTTGTTTTCCTCTCTTTCAACGATGGAAACAACCCCAAAGGCTCCAACTTGCATCAGAATGTAAGCTAAAGAATAGTAAAGAACCCCTTGTTTCCCGAGTTCATTTGCTGAGGCGAGCCCAATTAGGATATATCCAGCGTGAGCTATACTTGAATAGGCGAGCATTCTTTTAATATTGGTTTGTGAGAGTGCTATTATATTTCCAAGAGCCATTGATAAAACGGAAATGATAGCTATCGCATATCTTACTTGTTCATTCGTGCCATTGAAGCCAAATATGAAAACTAAAACAAAGGCGCCAAATGCAGCTGACTTTGAAACTGCTGACATAAAACCACTTGCTGGCGTTGGAGCTCCTTCATAAACATCGGGTGCCCACATATGAAATGGCACAGCTGCAACCTTGAATGAAAATCCCACAAGCAAGAGTCCAACCCCGAGCCAAAAGAGGAAATCATTTTGATAATTTTGGAAATTCGCGGATATAACTTTTAAATTGGTTGTTGTTGTGCTCCCATAAATAAACGCAATCCCGAAAAGCAAAAATCCAGTCGCAAACGCCCCAAGCAGAAGATATTTTAAACCAGCCTCATTTGATTTCGGATCTGTCCTGGCAAAAGCTGCAAGAACATAAAGGGAAATGGACATAAGTTCAATTCCAAGGAAAGTTATGATAAGATCAACACCCGATGCAAGAAACATCATGCCAGCAGTCGCAAACAAAACAAGTATATAGAACTCACCATAATTTATGTTTCTCTTAGCAAGATAATCTTTTGAAAGTAAAATTGTGAGTAAAGCACCAACGCAGAAAATAAAGTTGAAAAAACTCGCATATCCTCCAACCGCAACCATCCCATTAAAAGCTGTCGAATACATTGAATAAGTGTAGATAGCAAAAAGCCCCGCTAAAATAAGTGAAATTATGCTTAAAAAATAACTTATCGTTTCACCTTTTTTGAAAAGTGCTTCTAAAATCACAACGATCAAGCCAGCTAATGAGACAATTAAAACCGGCGATATGCCAAGTAGGTCGTTGTAAAAGTTCATGTCAAATTTGCCTTTATTTTTATGTTAAGACAAAGTGCTATTTCAAAATGTCCTAAAGAAAATAAACCATATAAGTGTGTAAATGGGCAACAGAATTGGAATTGAATATTTAATCATATAACCGAAAAAGCTTGGCATTTTAACATGTGCTTGCTCAGCAATTGATTTGACCATAAAGTTCGGACCATTGCCGATATAAGTCATTGCACCGAAGATAACAGCACCGACCGATATTGCTTGTATATATTTCCAAGATTCAGGTGTTACTGGGAAGACATTTGAATTATGTAAAATATGTAAATGGCTCAAGTCATTAGGTGAGAGCATACCAAGCATAGCCTTCATGTGAAGTGGGTTATCGACGCTTAAACCATGAAGCCCAAAAGCTGCACTTAAAAAGTTTAGATAGGTTGGTGCATTATCAAGAAAACCCGACAAAATCCCAGTGCCCCAGAAAAATTGTCCGGGATGTGTGATTCCAAGTTTTTCTGCGTTCAACTCAAGCCAATCGAGAGCGGGAACCATAGTTGCAAAGATACCCGCAAACAGAATCGCTACCTCCTTTATCGGAATAAAGTTAAAATCATTTCGTTCGTGAATCTCTTTCTTGGTCGTAAGATAACTCGCTATCGCAGAACCAATCATTATAGTCTCCCGGATTGGTTCCTTAAGAAAAACCGCACCAAGAATTATCGCAAGAAATATAACATTGTGTAAACCCTCCACAACAGCTTCTTCACCTTTCGTCTCAATTTCCTTTTCCATCACATCCGGCAACTTTTTATAATGGTGCCTGTCAATGAGAAAAAATATAAGTAAAATAGTTCCAACTGATATCAACCAAATATGCCAAACCTTCGTTATCACCCAGAAGAACGGTATACCTTTAAGATAGCCAAGGAAGAGTGGGGGATCACCTATTGGCGTCAACATCCCACCAATGTTTGAAACAATGAAAATAAAGAAAACAATATGATATCCTGAAATTCTATACTTGTTCAATCTGATGTAAGGTCTTATCAACACCATTGACGCACCTGTCGTCCCAAGAAGGTTCGATATGACAGAACCAATCCCAAGCAATATAACATTTGCAAGCGGAGTTGATCTACCCTTAACCCTTATGTGAATCCCACCAGCAACAACAAAAAGTGACCCAATCAACGAGATAAAACTAAAATATTCAATTGCTGTATGCAACATCCTTGGGGCATTTTTCAGAATGAAGAAGTAATAAATCACTGTGACAGCACCAAGGGCAAAGGAAACAAACGGGTAATTATGCTCCCACCAATGACGATTTATAAATGGCATCACAGCAATGGCAAGGAGAAGTAAGATAAAGGGTGTTATCATCACCGGATTAACCGGAAGAATCTCATATTCTATCGCAAAAGCATCCGACACTTGAAAGAACAGCAAAATTAGAGTGATTAAGCTTCCGAAAATTATTTTTTTCATTTATCACCCTTAATTTATTTCAAATTTCGGTTTAATTTTTTCACTTTTGCGCTCTAAAAATTCCCGAGCGATATTTTTCCATTTGTTCGACAACTTTTTTCACACTTGGTTCCGATTTCTTCAAAAAGGTATTCGGATAAATTCCAATCC
Source organism: Candidatus Kryptonium thompsonii (assembly GCA_001442925.1). Taxonomy (GTDB): domain Bacteria; phylum Bacteroidota; class Ignavibacteria; order Kryptoniales; family Kryptoniaceae; genus Kryptonium; species Kryptonium thompsonii. The sequence continues at coordinate 246,310 of LDXX01000005.1, read as the reverse complement.
ATACTATAAAAATTAACACAAAAGCAAGTGAGACAATTTCTCGAAGATTTAAATCTTTTATGTTTTGATTTTCAGGCTTTGTCACTTTCCCAAAGAATATCCTTTGATATGCAGTGAGAAGATAAACCGCAGCTAAAATCACACCGCTTGCTGCTAAAATTGAAAATGCAGTTGTGCCCAAAAATTTCGATTTGAAAGAGCCAAGCAAGATTAAAAACTCACCGACAAAACCATTCAGCCCTGGCAAGCCAAGCGATGAAAGCGCAACTATCATAAAAAATGTTGCATAAACAGGTGTTACACGGGCAAGACCACCGAATTCTTCAATCATCCTCGTATGACGCCTATCGTAAATCATCCCAACAAGCATAAATAAAGCACCTGTTGATAATCCATGATTGACCATTTGAATTAATCCACCTTGTACGCTTTCGATTGTTAACCCCATTAACCCAAGCACAACAAAGCCAAGATGGCTAACGGAAGAATAAGCAACAAGCTTTTTTAAATCAGGTTGAACGAAGGAAACAAGTGCACCGTAAATTATCCCAATGACAGCTAAAACGGCAATGTAAGGTAAAAAGATGAAGGTTGCCTCAGGGAAAAGTGGAATTGAGAATCTCAAAATTCCGTAAGTTCCCATTTTCAAAAGAACGCCGGCAAGTATTACACTTCCAGCAGTCGGTGCCTCAACATGTGCATCTGGAAGCCATGTGTGAAACGGGAAGAGCGGAACTTTTATAGCAAAGCTTAAGGTGAAGGCAAGGAACATCAAAATTTGTGCGTTCAAAGCAACCTTTGGCGCAACTTCATATAACTTTTCGAGATCCCCAGTAAATTGGCCATTTAGCTGGCTTGCAAAATTTCCAAGAGCTATAATTGCAACAAGCATAAGCAAACTTCCAACCATGGTATAAATTACAAACTTAACAGCTGCGTAAATTCTGTTTTCACCGCCCCATATTCCAATTATAAAGTACATCGGAATCAACATCGTTTCCCAGAAGATGTAGAAGAGAAAAGTATCAAGAGCGCAAAAAACACCATTCATCCCCGTTTCAAGCAAAAGAAACATGATAACATAACCTTTTACCCTTTTATCGACGGAGCCCCATGTAGCAAGTAATCCAACAGGTGTTAAGAATGTGGTTAAAACAAGAAGCAAAAGTGAAATTCCGTCAATTCCAATTTTATAGGAAATATCAAGGGAACGGATCCAAGGGTAAATCTCGACAAATTGAAATCCTGTCTTTTGTGGTTCATATTTTAGAAAAACATACGCAGAGAGAGCAAAGGTTAAGGTTGAGAAAAAGAGCCCAAGAAATTTTATCAAATTTTTTCTTTCGCTATTTATAAGTGAAATCACAAGTGCGCCGACAAGTGGTAGGAAGATTATCGTAGTTAAGATATGTTTTTGAAGCCACTCCATTTTTCAATCTCTTTAATTTTTGTTCAGAAGATGATCCACAAGATAATTAAAATCCCAATCAAAAAGACAACAGCGTAAAATTGAACGATTCCATTTTGAACAAAGCGAACTACCGAACTTACAATTGATGTAACCCTCGCACTTCCATTGACTATGCCATCAATAACTTTGACATCAAAAAATCTCCACAGCAATTTTTCGCTTCCCCATTTTATAGGTTTGACGACAATTGTGTCATATATCTCATCAACATAATATTTATTGTAAACCAATTTGTAGACGCCTGAAAAAGTTTGCGTTAATTTCGCAACTATATTCATTCGTTTGAGATATAAATATCTTGCAAGCAATATCCCACCCACGCTTATCAATACTGAAATAAACATAAGCATGAATTCTGTGGAAGTTGAATGAGTAGATTCAAGTATTAGTTTTGCATTTGCATCTTCAAATGCAGGCTCAAGCCAATGATGGAATAAATTTTTCAAACCGAAAGACTCAGGAATTCCAATAAATCCAGCGGTTACTGAGAAAAAGCCTAAAACTATCAAAGGTAATGTCATAACCTTTGGAGCTTCGTGGGGATGCTTTGCCCCATATCTTGGTGGTGTTTCAAAGACAAGCGCAACAAGCCTAAACATATAAAACGCTGTCATAAAAGCACCAATTGCTCCAAGGAGCCATAACCAGAACGAACCTTGAGAATAAGCACCCCACAAAATTTCATCTTTGCTGAAAAATCCAGAAAGTGGCGGAATTCCTGCAATCGCAAGCGACGCAATAAAGAAGGTTTTATAAGTTATTGGCAGATGAGCTTTTAATCCGCCCATCTTTTGAATGTCTTCTTCATTATCAAGTGCATGCATCACTGCACCTGCTCCCAAGAATAGAAGAGCTTTAAAAAACGCATGAGTTGTCAAGTGAAATATTCCAGCGGAAAATGCTCCAACACCCATTGCTAAGAACATATATCCAAGCTGACTTATCGTCGAATAGGCGAGAACCTTTTTAATACCATTTTGAACAAGTCCCATTGAAGCTGCGTAAACAGCGGTCAATGCACCTATTATGGCTACGATTTCCATCGTCGTTGGCGCAAGAGCATATAAAACTGATGACCTTGCAATCATATAAACTCCAGCAGTTACCATCGTAGCAGCGTGAATCAATGCACTTACGGGAGTTGGACCAGCCATCGCATCGGGAAGCCAGACATAAAGCGGAATTTGAGCCGATTTTCCAGTGGCTCCAACAAATAAAAGCAAAGTTATCCAAAAAACGGTTGAATCCCCAACTTGAAGTTTATTCGCAATTGAAAAAACAGTATTGAAGTTTAAACTGCCGAAATATTTATACATTAAAAACAAACCGATTAAAAACCCAAAATCCCCAATTCTGTTTACTATGAATGCCTTTCTCCCCGCATCGCTTGTCGTCATTTTTTCAAAAGGTTTATCATACCAAAATCCAATCAAAAGGTAGGAACATAACCCAACCCCTTCCCATCCAAGGAACATAAGCAGGTAATTATCAGCTAGAACAAGTGTTAGCATCATAAATATGAAAAGGTTCAAATACGCAAAAAATCTTGCAAAGCCCCTATCGCCATGCATGTATCCAATTGAATAAATATGAATCAAGAAACCAACGCCAGTGACAACCATAGCCATTAAAATTGAAAGAGGATCCACAAGATACGAGAAGGAAATATCTAATCCACCTGTCTTTATCCAGGAGAAATATTCAACAATAAATTTTCGTTCGTAAAATGGCAACCTAACAAGTTCAAGGTAGATAAGAAATGAAACAATAAATGAAGCTCCAACAGTTAAACTTCCAAACCATCCAATTACTTTTTCTTTCTTTATTCTCCACCCAAATAAACCGTTAATGATGAAACCGACAAGTGGAAATATGAGCGCAAGTCCGATATACTTATGCATTTTCAGGTGCCTCTTTTTTTAATTTACCATTTTAGTAAATTTATCTCGTCAATGTTAACAGTTAGTCTGTTCCTAAAGATTGCGATTATAATTGCAAGTCCAACTGAAACTTCAGCAGCTGCGACAACTAGCACAAAAAAGACAAGCATTTGTCCAATTTCATTTCCGATGTAGCTTGAAAATCCAACAAGGGCAAGATTTACAGAGTTTAACATCAACTCAATGCACATGAAAATGACGATTGCATTTCTCCTTATCAGAACGCCCAAAACTCCGATGGTGAAAAGAATCAAACTCAAAAATAAATACCATGACAAAGGTATCATGACACGCCCAGGTTTGTTTTAATTAGTTTGGTAAGCATTCTCATATAGCAAGGCTACTCGAATTTTCTTTTAGCGAGAACAATCGAACCAACTATCGCAACGATTAAAATTAAAGATGTGATTTCAAATGGTAGGATATAACTTGTAAATAATTTTTCACCAATGGACTCAACTTTTCCTAGCTCAACCGAATTTTTAGCTTGTTCCAAGAACCTTCCGCTTGCAGATTTACCCAATCCAAGCGCAATTCTGCTGAAGACGAGCAATACAAACAAAAAGGCGATTGCTTTTCTTATGTCGAGCTTATCTGATAACCTTTTCTCATCTTGCAAATTAAGTAACATTATCACGAATACGAACAAAACCATTATTGCGCCAGCATAAACTAAAACTTGGATGATAGCTATAAACTGTGCATTTAAAGTAAGGTATATAATCGAAAGTGAAAGAAAATTGATAATTAAAAAAATTGCGCTTTTTACGGGATTGGCTCGTGTTATCATTAGAATTGCTGAAACTATTGCAATGAGAGCGGAGACAAAGAAAACAAGTGCTTGTAAACTCATCTCACAAAATTTTTATTTTTAAACTCGTTGATAAATATAAAAATTTGGACTGAAATAAACAATGAAAAACCAAATAATAACACCGCTCAAAATATCTTTAATTGAAAAATTCGACGATGTTTGATAAATTTATTCACAAAAAATCAATAAGTTTTCATAAAAATGCAACTTTTCATCCTTCTCTTCCTACTCTCGACCCCCCTTCTATCTCAATCAAAACAAGATACAATTAATTTTTTTGAGATCTCCAAACTCCCAACATTTTCTAAGGTCGCTGAGATAAAAATTGAACAGATTGAGAGATTAGATTATAAATTTGCGTTGGATATCTTCAATTTAAACTTCAATGTTTTTTCAAACGAGCTTGGCGAAAATGGAAAGCCTGTCAATCTGAATTTTAACTTTGCCGACATGCGCTCTTCCCACTTTTTTCTGAATGGAAGAACTTTGAGTGGTTATGTTTATCCGTATCAATCCTTTCACATGCTTCCGCTTGACAATATTTATAAAATTGAAACTGTAAAGGATTACTCCAGTTCCATATTTCAAAATTCAAATTCGTCGGCTTCAAACTATATCTTTAAAAACATTTTCACACAAAGACCCATTACAAGAATACGATACATTGAAGACGCTTACGACCTAATTGCAGCGGACGGAAGCTTTTCATATAACTTTTATAGAAATTTAAATCTAACCTTTGGTTTCCGAAGAAGTGTGTCAGCTGGTAGGTTTGTCAATTCACAATATGATGCTTGGAACTTATTCATAAACTCGTTCTGGATTCCCCGACACGGAGTAAATATCTCACTTCTAAATATTTATACGACAACTAACATGGGCTTAAACGGGGGAATCGATACAACTAAAGCATCACCTGAAGCTGAAGATGTAATCTACAACGAAAGGATTGCCCCTGTTATTGAATCAAGCTCAAATTTATCGTCGAAAAGAAACGATCTGACTTTGACATCACTTTATAAATTGGATTCGACTACTGTGATTAACTTTACAGTTTACCATACTTTTCAAAAAGATAGGCTTAGTTTGATAAAAGACCCAAATGAACGAATTTCAAATTTTTACGGCTTTAAGTTAAACTTTAAAAGTATGTTTTGGCTTGTAAATTTAAACGCTGGATTTGAACTTCAAAAAAACAATTTGAAGATCGATTTATTGAACGACTCTCTTTCAACTGGCTATATTCTGCCTGGTTCACGTTCGATTTTGTCTGTCACATCATTTTTGAACTCTTCTTTAAATTTTTCAAGTTTTGGGCTTTCCTTATTTTTCAAGGTTGAAAATCTTCTCAATAGGGTGGTTTCAGCTTACGGTTTCGGAGCTGAAACAAAGTTGGGCAATTTAAATTTTTATGCTGGATTTTCACATTCGTATAGAGTTCCAACTTTACTTGAACAGTTTATAACAAACTCGGTTGAATTCGAAAAGCATCGAGTTTATGAAATTGGGATGAAAGCAAATGATGAAAACTTCGCCCTTGGTATTAAAGTTCAAAACAGAAAAATTTTCAATTTCCTTGTTTTTCAAGATTCATCATTTTATAGAACTTATTTAAGCCGAACATTTGGCGACGTAGATGCCAGTGTTAAACTCTGGAAGTTAAATTTAGTTGTTAACTCATCTTTAATCCTTAATAAAGTGACAAAGCCGTATCCAAGATATTTCATCAAAGCTGAATTTTTCTTCGATGGCAAGCTGACTCGAACTTTAAATTTAAGGGCAGGCATCAGGGCAAGAGTTTCGGACAAATTCACTGGCTATAAATTTATCAATTCAAGTCTTATGTTTGTTCAGGATAAATATGAGTTGAAGAAATTTACAACGCTTGATTTCTTCTTGAGTGGGAGAGTGAAAAGCGCAGTTATATTTTTAACATTTGCTAATGTTACAAATTCAAGATATATGACCACGGCTTTCTACCCAATGCAGGATAGAAGCTTAAGATTTGGCGTTATATGGACTTTTTTTGATTAACGCCAAATATTTCTTGTCCATTCATCCCAGAGTGGGGTTATCAAACGGTAGTCTCCGAAACCTGTCTCGTCGAGAAAGATAAATCTTCTGTTGATTTCGTAATAGTACCATATCTCATATGGTTTAGCATTAATGTCAAATGGGTGTCTATCAACACTACTTGGTGGTCCGAAAATTATATAAACCATTCCCATGTCTGTTTTCCATCCCTCAAGGTAATGCCCAAAGTGTTCATTTGCATACTTAACTCTGCTGTAATATTCTTCCATAAGTTCATTCTTAACCGTATTTGGCGTTGGATCCTTCTTGCGCCAGAACTCAAGAAACCTTTTTTCTTTCTCTGTGTCATCTTGTGCTGATTTGATATAGTTAAGCTCTTCTGGTTTTGCAATATAAACGAGTTGTTCAATTGCTTTGTCAAGATCAGTTATTAACTCTGGAATTTCATGCCATCTGACCACGAATCCTCTTTGAGCTGTAAAATAATAGTCCGGATTCGATGACATTTTAACCTGAACAGAAATTATATAATCACCAAAGCCAATTTTTGGTTCGGAAACTTCAAATATGATTGAATTTTTTCCAGGTTTAATGAATTCCTTCACTGCTCCTGTAAAAGAAACGTCTTGTTCCCTCTTGCGCTTCTTTATTTTATCAATCTTGTAAGTTATATCGACGGAATCCGAGATGTTAGTGTTGTTATAAACCTCAAAGAAAAGGTAAAAATTCTTATCGCCAGAAGTGGATATTGTGTTTAACACATTAGGAACTATTGTTTTGACGCCATCTTCAACCTTTACAGATGAAACCATCATCAAGTCGCTTATCGTTATCGGTCTTTGAGCAAAATTTCTTACGCTTATTGTGCCCTCTTTTTTAAGCCCTCGCTTTGTATCAATATCGATTACTTGAACACTAATTTTATACTCGCCAAATGGAAGATTCAAAAATGCCTGTGATATATCCCAGAAAGCCCTTGAAGTCGTTTGATCAAAGTTATCCGCTATTACTTTCTGCGTCCATACTTTTTCAACCACATCTTTGCCCTTTGGCGTTATGATTCGGACATCAACTTCATAACTAGCAACATAACGATCACCTTCTTTTACAAATTGAAGATATTCATACGGGACCTGAACATAGATATCAACTCTGCTCCCATTTTGACTCATATCCCCAGCGAAATTGAGTGCGCTGAAGTAAAACTGGGGCATTGCGTAGCTTCTGGGTGAACTCGTCTCAACTTGTGAGTAAACAACCGAGCCTATGAGAATTAGCAAAATTAAAATTAGTTTTTTCATTTTTTCTCCACCCGACTTGAAATCGGTTTTAAATTTTTATTCCAAAAACTTTTAACAAAAATATTTTTCAGTTTGTTTCTTAAAAATCTCTTCAGACTCATGATTGAACAACTCGTCCAATTAAATCATACTCAAAAAAATCGTAAATTTCAACTTGATAAAATTCCCCAACCTTTAAATCTTTTCCCTCAACCAAGACTTCAAGGTCAATTTCTGGGGCATCCCATTGCGTTCGACCTACATAATAATTTTTCTCTTTTTTATCTATCAAAACCTTAAGCTTCCTTCCAATCATTTTTTCGTTCTTCTCAATTATGATGTCATGTTGTGCTTTCATAATTAAAGCCATTCTTCTTTCTTTTTCCTCGCTTGGAACAGGATTGCCAAGTTCAAAAGCAGGCGTTCCTTCCTCCTGCGAATATGTGAAAACACCGAGACGATCAAACTTAAATTCATTGACAAAATTTAACAATTCTTCAAATTCTTCTTCAGTTTCGCCAGGATAACCAACTATCAAACTCGTCCTTATGGCGACATCTGGAATCTTTTCTCTGATTTTTTCAAGGAGTTCGATCGTTTTTCGTTTTGTGATTCCTCGCCTCATCGACTTTAAAATTTTATCGGAAATATGCTGGATTGGGATATCGATATATTTGCAAATTTTAGGATTTTGCGCTATCACATCTATAACTTCTTCGGGGAATTTGGATGGGAATGCATACATTAACCGAATCCATTCAATTCCATCAATCTGGGAAAGTTTAAGTAAAAGCTCAGCAAGTTTTCTCTCACCATAGATATCGAGACCATAGTAAGTTGTATCCTGTGCGATAATTATTAACTCTTTTACACCTTTCCATGCAAGTTTTTCGGCTTCTTTAATTATCTCCTCCATCGGACGGCTTACATGTCTGCCACGAATTAAAGGTATAGCGCAAAAGGAGCAGGGATTGTCACAACCCTCAGAAATTTTAAGATAAGCAAAATGCCCAGTTGTTAAAATTTCCCTTTCCCCAAGCAGTTCATATTTATAATCAACTCTGAGTTCATTTAAAATCTCGGGGAATTGTTCGACGCCGAAAAATTTATCAACCTCCGGTATCTCTTTTTCAAGTTCATTTTTATATCTCTCAGATAGGCAACCCATTACATAAACACTTTCCACCTTTCCTTTCTCTTTAAGCGAGATTGCCTCAAAAATTTTATCTATTGACTCTTGTTTTGCGGATTCAATGAAGCCACAGGTATTTATTATCACAATTTCGGCTTTTTCCGGCTTTTCAACGATTTTAAAGTTATCTTTCAATCTGCTTATTAAAATTTCTGAGTCGACAAGGTTTTTGGGACAACCAAGCGTCAAAACATGTATTTTCTTCCTTCCGTTTCTCACATGAGTACAAAATTTATTTTAAAGTTGTAAAATAAAGATAAACAAGCGGGGCAACATAAATCAAACTATCAAATCTATCAAAAACACCACCGTGCCCCGGAATTATATTTGATGAGTCCTTAACACCAGCATCTCTCTTAATTAAAGATTCAACAAGATCCCCAAGCTGTCCGAAAACCCCAACAATTATCGCTATCGCAACGACATCATAGATTGTTAAAAAATCAAGCACCATATACCTTGCTATGAATGATGATAAAAAGGCAAAAATCAAACCTCCAATGAATCCTTCAACTGTTTTGTTCGGACTTACCCTTTCATAAAGCTTTCGCTTTCCCAATGACTTACCTACAAAGTATGCTGCTGTATCGCAAATCCATATTATCGCAAAGATTGAAATTATAAAAACACCACCTTTGAAATAGTCATAATATTTAGCTTCCCTTAAACCAATCAATGTTCCAAGCGATAATCCAATATAAAAAATTGGGAATGGGGTCGTCGCAAGATTTGAAATGGCTGACCATCCATTGGGTTTGGGTTTTCTAAACAATTCAACAAGCCCAGTTAAAAGAATCGCTAAAATGAAAAGTGATATTAAGTGCTGAACTTCGCCAAGGTAAAAAATTAAATCAATTATTAAAATTGTAAACATTCCAATCAAGATGATCGGGGATGAATTTTTATGAGTGGCGAGCTTGTAATATTCATATGTTGCAAGGGTGGATATGAGAAGAACGAAAATAAGAAAAGGCAATTTTCCATAAAGCGTTATAAGGATTATTAAAGGTATGCCAACGACTGCAACCAAGACTCGAATGGTGAGATTACTCAATTTTTCACCCGATTTTTATTCGTAATAATCCTCATCGCTGTACTTGAGATCTTCAATTATTTTGAGTGCAATATCTTTCTTGTCTTTTGGGACAAGCACTTTAACTATTCCAAAGCCAACCGTCATAAAGTAAGTGTGATCTTTTGTAGAGAAAACGACACATGGAATACCAGCGCTTTCAAGGTTTGCTTTTAGCATTTCAGCTTCATATTCGTATTGGGTTGTGTAGACGATAGACCATTCCTCTTTATATTGCTTGTGGTTCCCTTCTTTGCAGTAAATTTTGCCATCAACTTCAATTGCGCACTCTTTGCAAATGGGTTTTCCACATACAACGCAAATTCCAACAGCTGGCTTATCAAGATGTTCTTCGCATTCGATTTCATCTTCAGGTTCAAAAATTCTTGTTAAGAAAATTTTACCGCACTCAGGGCAATAGAGCAAACCCGGTTCAATTTCTGCACCGCAATATATACATATTTCGGGCTTTTCATCGATCAAATTTATATTACAATCCGGGCAAGCGGTTACACCTTCCGGATACACAAAACCGCAAAGCGGACACTTAGGCATTTTCTGTTTAATTTTGAGTTTTGTTTACATGTAAAATTTCAAAAATGTAAATTGAAGCAATGAAAATCGCTATCGAAAAAAACATCGTTGTAAATAAAGCTAAACTATTGTTTGGAATTATACCTTCCGATCCGATGGCATAATAAAGATAAGCAGCGCTGAAATTATTTACAAAGTGAGCAATTATTGAAAGATATATACTTCCAGATTTATAAACAAGGTAGCCAAAATAAACCCCAAGCGCAACTAAAGGGATAAAGTTGAACGGGTTTGTATGATACATTGCAAAAATGACCCCAGTTATGATAAACCCAAGTTTGTAGTTGCTCGCTTTTGATAAGTTGTATTGGACAAGGCCTCTGAACAAAAACTCTTCACATATGGCGGGCGTAAGCGCTACAACAAGAACGACGAAGGCAAATTCAAGTGGTGATTTTGCCGAGATTAAAATTGAATAAGTTCGTTCCATGAGCTTCCGCATTGTTTCAAAAATGGGACCAAGTTTTTCAATTGGTATGATAATGTCCTGAACATAAAGATAGATTTGTGCTATATTTTGAAGTGCTAAAGTCCCAATTATTGTAAGAGCAAGCTCAAATAAAGATGGCGCTTTAAGTTTGAAGATTTCCTTGTACCCAATTTCTTGCCATCTTGCGAACAATAAAGTTGGGATAAAGATAAATAAAAATTGAGAAATCAAAGTCATCAACCTGAAGTTTTGGACATTTGCTTCGTTCAAACCACCGAAAAGCAGAAAAGTTAAACTTGCTCCGAAAAACTGGTATAATATGAAAACTGTCCCAAGCGCTATTAAGGTCATCGCAATTGGGGAAGCCTTAAGAGAGCTTTGGGGTTTCTCTATTTTTTGATCAAAATTTTCTTGCTCCATTCTGTTCTTCAAATTTTACTTTTTATCATTGCTACCAAAAGTGGTATCATTATTTCATGATGACCTGTTATCATAAAACCTTGACCTCCACCTTGGGTTGGTCGTTGTATAACATTAACTGTTGGTCTGTAATGTCTCAGCATATCAAAATTCGCTGTTGTAAATCCGAAGGCGTTGTACCCAAGGTTGCGAACTATGGTTAAAGCCTTAAGGAAAACTTCCGGCATTATGACTGCAGAGCCAACATTTACGACCACCCCATCTTGATCAAGTTTTGTTAAAACATTGCAAAGAATTTTGAAATCTCTAAAGCTCATCTCACCTGTGATGGAGCCATCCATCGTTGGTTGTTGATGGACGATATCAGTTCCAATAGCAGCGTGAACTGTCACAGGTATATCTAAATTATAAAGTGAAGCGAGAACGCTATAATCTTTATTTGGGGCATCGACCTCGTTTAATTTTTTCCCAAGAGCTTCACCGTAGCCGAGATCTGAATTTTTACAGTAATATTCAAGTGTGAGATTTATGAAATCCCCGGTTTCTTTTGCCATGCCGAAGCTTCCGTCCATTATATTTTCAGCCACATCTTCTGAAGTTTGACCGAACAAGGCGATTTCAACATCGTGAATAGCAGATGCACTATTCATGGCAATTGCTTTTAAGACCCCAAGCTTGCTAAGTTCTATCAAAAGCGGTGCAAGCCCAACTTTTATAACATGAGCCCCAATCAAAAAGATGACAAGTTTATTTTTTTCATAAGCATTTACAATTTTGTCAACGAGAATTTTTAAATCTTTTGCCACAAGTATTTCCGGGAGCGAGTCGATGAACTCTGAAAAACTTTGCGTTTTAGGATCAAATACCTTTGCAAATTCTGCTGTGTTAACTTTGCTTTTCCTGTTTTTAATTGTGATCGTTTTGACCTTTGAAAGGTCTATTTTTTCATATTTTGATTTCATCACTCTATCTTTGCATCTATTTTTTCAATGTTTTCAAATTCTCTTAACTCACCCGTTATGTTTCCTATCGGTATCTCGGCTGTCATTTTAACGGGGATTTTTTTAGCATCATTTGTTATCCATAAGAGAAATCTTCCCTTTGCTTTAAAAAGTCCACCTTCAACTATCAATGGTTCAACTATAACACATTTAAACTTCCCAGCTTTAACTTCAACAGTTTGCTCCCCAAGGTATTTAATTTCAAGCGGGTATGTCTTATTTCTGTAGAAGTTTTCGAGTTTTATTCTATCTCCAACTTTTTTATTTGAGTAGTCTTGTGTTCTTGCGTAGTAAAAAGCCGAGAAAACGTCCTGTGCATATTGTGGAATTGGATAAATTCCTTCTGATGTTTTTGCTATCAAATTAACATGGTCAAACTCAGCGTAGAAATCACGTTTATATCCGCCTTCCCTTATGCGTTGCTCAAATCTCCACGGGTAAATGCCTTCAACATCAATTAAACTTTCATATCTATCATCAACCTTATAAAACACCGAGAAAAACGGCAGAGACCAAACTTTAAACACGGCACGGTAACACTTGCGACCGTTGTATTCAACTATCTCAGATAGAGAAATCTCCGCTTCGCCAACCTTGATAAATTGGTACTTCACATCGTAAAGCAAACGTTCGCCAACCTTAAAAGCGTTATGTTCAATTTTTCTGCTGTTAAATTGAATTGTTTTTTCGTCTAAGTTCTGCTTAAAAAAGATAGCAACCAAGAAAACAAGTGGAAAGCTCAAAATTTTATACATTGATTTTAAGCTTTTCTTTTATTGCGTTTACAACCTCGTCTATGCTTATCAAATCCATACAATCAAAAAATTCACATTTTTCGCCGATGCATTTTTTACATTCAAAAGGGACATTTGGCATGAAGATAATCTTATCGTTTGTGTAAGGACCCCATCGTCTTGGGCTCATTACCTTGATCGGCGGATAAAATCCAACAACGGTGGTTCCAACAGCGCTTGCTATGTGAATTGGTCCTGTTGAATTCGATATGAAAATAGTCGCGCATTTTATCAATGCAGATAACTCCTTTAGGTTAAATAAGCCAGCAAAGTTGTAAACATTTTTTAATCCATCGCTTACAAATTTAGCGAGTTCTTTCTCAGATTCGCTTCCAGTTATAACAATTTTAAAACCCGAATCACTTAACTTTTGCGCTAATTCCCGAAATTTGCTTGGTTTTAAATCTCGTGCTGAGCCTTTGCTCCCAGGGTGAATTATTATGTAATCCCCTTCGCTTAAACCATTTCTGTTTAAAATTTCCCTCACTTTTTCAAATGAGGACTTGGGTATGAATATGTCAAATTTGATTTCGTCTACCTTAACTCCAATTGCTTTAATCAAGTTGAGGTTATATTCAATTTCGTGTTTTTCGGCGTATTTTCTATGTTCGAAAACTCTTTTGTTAAAAAGGAAAGAATAAAATCTGTAGCCAGTTCCGACTCTTATTGGAACGCCAGCAATCCACAGCGCAAGGGCAACTTTGAAGACGGGAAAAACGACAATTGCGAGGTCAAACTTTTTTTGCTTTATTCTTCTCGCAAGGTGAAAAACATTCTCTTCAGGCTTGTAAATCATAATCTCATCGATGGCTCTGTGTCCATCAACGATTTCGGCTGTATATTCGCTTACTAGAAAAGTTATTTTAGATTCGGGGTAATAATTCTTTAAAGCATTCATAACAGGCAAAGTTAACACCACATCACCAATTTTATCGGTTCGGCAAACAAGTATGTTCGAAACATTAAGCAAATGACCACTTTGAGTTTGATTTTACTTGATAAAATATAAATTAAGCGCTTCTAAAAAACAATTCGGAATATCTCAAACTCTCGGTAAAATCTGTGTTTTCCTTGATTTTGTTCTTTCAAATTAATATCTTAGCGATAGACAGAAACATGTTCAAAATTTTTGGAGGTGAGATGCATAAAAAACTTTTACTGTTTTTCATTGTTTTTGTCATTTATGGTTGTGCTGTTAAAAACGACATTTTAAAGGAAACGCAAGCTTCACAGAATCCAGATACAACGAGTTTTTGCTCTTTCCCAGATTCAACAATTTCGATTGTTAAGGATACTTCGACAGTTGATAACCAAAAGCACCTTTTGAAAAATGATATTTTAATATATGATTCATTAACGACGGCGAAAATCTTGGATGAAGTTAGGAGGGAGTATAAGCTTGCGCTTGAATACATCAATCAGGGGGATACGATTTCTGCAGTTGAGATAATTCATGATGCAATGGAGAAACTCGATGAAATTTCGAGGACAAGTGAAGTTGAGTTGAGCAAAGATTTTGAGACCATAAGCGGGGAAGTATTAAGCTTTTATCAAAGATATGTTTCAAAGTTTGATTCACTCTTGCAGGGGGGAATGGTTCAAGAGTATATATCAAACATTCAAGATAAGCTTAATCAAATTGCTGAAAAGGTTGATAGTTTGAAGGTTGAGTTGAAAAGTGAAGAAATCGTTAAGATTAAAACGACGATTCCGCTTGTGATAAATGAATATGTTCAAAGTTATCTTGATTATTTCCAGAATGGTGGTCGGTATTTTATGGAGTTATGGTTGAACCGACTTGCGAAGTACTGGCCGATGTTTAAGAAAATTTTTGCTGAGTATAATCTACCTGAGGAATTAATCTATCTTTGTATGATTGAAAGTGGGGTGAATCCATTTGCGGTTTCAAGAGCTAAAGCGGTTGGGGTATGGCAATTTGTCAAAGGAACAGGAAGATTATATGGGCTTGAATCAAACTGGTGGTATGATGAGAGAAGGAACTTAGAGAAATCAACGAGAGCAGCTGCCCAACATCTTAAAGATCTCTATGAGTTATTTGGAGATTGGCACTTGGCGATAGCTGCGTATAATTCTGGTGCAGGGAGGGTTCAAAGAGCAATAAGAAAAGCCGGCGCTTATAATTTTTGGGAAATAAGAAGATATTTGCCAAGGGAGACAAGAAATTATGTACCGCAGTATATAGCTGCTACTTTGATAGCACTTGAACCCGAAAAGTATGGTTTTAAATTTCCAGTTACAGATGAGGACCCAATTGAATATGATGAAGTGGTAACAGATGCAAGTGTTAGCTTGAAGAAAATCGCAGAATGCGCAGAAACTGATCTTGAAACTTTGCTTGAGCTAAATCCCGAGCTCATCCGTGGATATACACCACCACATCAGTATACATTGAAAATTCCAAAGGGGAAGAAGGAAATTTTTATGGCTAATTATAATGCCTTGCCAGATGATGAGAAAAGAAATTTAATAGTTCATAAGGTAGGGAAAGGAGAGACGCTCAATAAGATTGCTAGAAAATATGGTGTTCCGCTTGAAATTCTATATAGTTTTAATCCCAAGGTTAAACCAAGGTCTTTGCGGATTGGACAAGTTATTCTGGTGCCAGATATTTCAGGAGTTCGTTCATACTCTAATGTAGGTTTTAGAGTAAATAGGACGAGGGTTAATAATATGGATGGGAGAGTTATTTATCGAGTTAAGAGGGGAGATACTTTGAGCTCTATTGCGGAGAAATATAATGTAAAGGTTAGCGATATTAAGAGATGGAATGGTTTAACGGGGAATTTGATAAAGGTGGGGCAGAAGATAGTAATCTACACAGGTTCTTCTGTTGGGGGAAGTGATTGATTTTTTTAGTTTTAGGGAGTAAATTTCTTTCAGATGAATTCCTCTCGCATCTGACCAGCTGAGAAATATAACTCAAAATGGAGGTCCTGCCATGGCGATCTGTGAAAGGTTGAAAAACTATCTTGATTCAAACGGGGTGAAGTATATCACCATCGTTCATTCAACCGCTTTTACTTCACAGGAGGTAGCAGCCAGCGTTCATATTAAGGGGAAGGAATTTGCGAAGTGTGTTATCGTTAAGTCGGATGGTAAATTTTTTATGCTTGTTGTTCCTTCTGATCATAGGGTGAATTTTGAAAAGGTGAAGTCGATTTTGAATGTTGAAAATTTAACACTTGCAAGTGAATCTGAATTTAGGGAGTTATTCCCGGATTGTGAGACTGGTGCGATGCCTCCGTTTGGGAATTTATATGATGTTCCTGTTTATGTTGATGAAAGATTTAAAGCAAATGATGAGATAAGTTTTAACGGTGGGACTCACAACGATGTTGTGAAGATGAAGATGGCGGACTATGTTCGTCTTGTTGAGCCCATGTTTTGTGATTTAAGTAAGCATTTGTGAAGTGGTATGTCTTAAAAAATCTGAACTTATTTTGATGAAAATCCGGACTGCGATTTATAATCGTCGCTCTGCGGGCGACAATTCCATTTTGCAGGACAACAGGCGGGCAAAGATTCATTGGTGGGAATAACACTTAAACCTTTCCTTTCATTTTGCCTGTCTGCTCTTTGGCAAAGCCAAAAATTTTTCAAGGACCAACGGGCTAAAAAAGTAAGAACAAAGGGTATCCATAATTTATGAAAGTGTTTTACTTTCTAAAGCTTGTTCAAATTCTTTTTTTAATTTCTCATTATAGAAGGGTAAGCCAATAAGCTTGAAATGTTTATTTTCAAATTTTAAATCTGTATCTGCTCTATCCTCTAACTCAAGCAAAAACTTCTGTTTCCATCCTTCTTTGGAATTTTCAAACCTTCCCTTACTATCTTTAAATTGATCTCCTTTGGGTTCAATAAAAATTTGGTAAATCTTGATTGTTTTGCTTCTCTCCCTCAACAGCATTATAAAATCCGGTTCGAATGGTCTTCCCTCATCAAAATCAAACACCTGAAAATATTTCTCATTGCGAAGCAGTGCTATCTCCGAATATTTTTGTCTCAACCTTTCTATAAATCCATCAATAAAACTGATAAATTTCTGTTCCTCCTCTGTGCCATAAAATACATTCTGAGCATACCAATCTTTCTCGGCCAAATTGATGTCTTTTAATTCTTTAGTATCGACCTCATCAATGTCTATTTTGATTTTTTTATCCTTAAAAACTTGCCGTAGCAATCTTGCTTTAAAAAGAGTTGTCCCTACAAATTCTGAAGTGTTCACTTTTGCTTTCTCCGCTATATTTTTAACTACGAATGAAGCTATCTCCATTTTCTCAGCTGGAGTTAGTTTTTCAATTTTTTCTTTTGGACCTGAAATTTCTATATCAACTCCACCCAAATATTGAGACGAAGAAATAAATTCTTTGACCGACTTGATGTGGGGGAAATATTTTTTTAATGTTTCAAATTTATAGAACTCAAATTTATCTAATGCACCTCTGATAATATTTTCTCCAAAGTCTAAAAGTTTATATTTCCTCTTACTTAGCACTACATCTCTGGTAAGTTTTTCTTTCTTTTCTTCCTCTAAGATAACATTTTCTCTAAGTTCGCCAGTTTTCAGCTTATATGTATAAATTCGCTCAATTTTTGCATCATCTAAGCTAAAGATCTCTGTCCTTAGATTCGGCACCCTATCATTTATAAAAATCACTCCGTTTTTCCAAAAATCAGTCTTTTTAAAAGAATCCTTAATAAATAGATCTACTTGAACATGTTTTTCTGGTATAATTCCCATTTCTGTAAGGGCACTCTTTATCTCCTCAATGTATTTGGGATTATGTGCGCTGTGATAATGCAATGTCTCTATAATTCTTAATTCATTTTCAATATCATCATCAAACTTTCTTTTATATTTATCTTGTGTTTCATCCAACTGGAATGGAAAATACCTTGCGCCTCTGCCAATAAGTTGTGCCTCTCCTATTGTTGTATTACCTGGTTTATATTTCCCGCGAACCCATTTTCCGTCGCGCGTATCGTATAATCGGACAATATCAAATAAATTAAGTACATCCCAACCTTCATTAAGCATATTCACTGCAAAGATTGCTCTAATTTCATTATTCTTACTTTCTAAAGAATTAAGTTTTAACTGCTTCTCTTCATCAATATTTTCAGAATCCAAAAGCATCACCTTTTCTTCAGAAAAATCTTCTTGAAGTTCTTTAATTAAATTATCAAAAGTTATATTCTCTTTCCTAAAATAGTTAAATGCTTTTTCTAAATCCGTTCCTTTAGCTCGTGACTGTATTTCCTCTAAATCGTTGGGCTTTAAATTTTTTATCTTTGCCAAGAAACCATCGTAATTTTCTTTTGATTCTCTAATACTTTTAGATTTAAAAAGTATTACCGGTTTTAAATGTAGTTTATATTTCTCAGCTATTTTTCTGCGATACTGACTTAAGATTACCGCCTGCACAGCTCTATCAATCGGCTCTAAATCTGCTTGCAAAACTTCAATCTCTTTAGAATATTTATCTAAGCGAAATTGCTTTAAGTCGTATTGAAAGATAATTCTGTCTTCGTACTTTTTTCTTATGTTTTTATTTCCTAAATCAATTGTAGCTGTAAACTCTAACAAAATATTCTTGGAATTCTTTTCAAAAATTCTCTTAATAACAGTATATTCCCAGCTTTTCTCTAATTCCTGTTCCTTCTGATTTTTTGTTATTGTTTGTAAATGATGTGCTTCGTCTGAAATCAAAGCAATATCTTTTCCTTCAAAATCTTCTTCTGTTAAAACATTTTCTTTCGGTTGGGTCATTCTAATGTGCAAACCTTGAATAGTAGTAAAAATAATGTTTATATCATCAGGATTTACCCCTTCAAAATTTTGAACTTCTTTGATAAAAACTTCTTTATCTCCGAATTTAATTTTCGGAGCAAAGAGATATTTTTCTGATAAAGGGTTTAGAAAATTATCCCGTGTTTTTTCAATGATATTTACGCTATTCACAAAAAAGATAAAATTGCGATAGCCCAGTTTATACAAATATAAAACATTCGCCGCCATTATAAGTGTCTTTCCACTCCCAGTCGCCATATGAAAAAGAAGATGCACCGGAAATTTTCTTTTTTGGTATTCGCTAAAATAAAAGTCAAATCTACCTAACGCCTCTTTTTGATATTCCCGTAATTCAAAATTCGGATTAAGATTTTGAACTATTTCCGGATCAATCCTTGAAGTAAAATAATCCTCCCCAAATGATTCTTTTATTGAATTAAAAGTTTCGTAGAGCATAGTTTATAACTTTACTTTTTTGATTCACCTATTTTCATTTTTTTCTGGAAAAGCAGCTTCAAGTGCACCAGATACAAATCCATTGGCCCAACATAACCCAGACACTAACCTTTTTGCTGTTTCATCAAATTTTTTTAGAATTTCTTCAAAAGGACGATAAAAAATTTTAGCAACCCAACCGCTCTCGTTCTTCAAAAATCTACGAATAGCCGGTATAGAATCACTTATATAGATAAAAAGTCCAGATGACGGATGACCAATAGCTGGTGTGCCGGTGTTTTTATCTACTATATCTAAAGGCAGCAAACTTAAGAGGAATTCTCTAATATAAAAATTCGCATCTTTATCCCAGAGATAATCATCAATATGAATCTTTCGATCAAACAATACTTTTATATAACTAGCTACCGGATCGCACCATCGAGAATTGGGATAGCTTTCATACTGGGTTTGAAAAACCTCGCCAGCACGACGAATAAAAAACAAAGAATAAGCAATAGGATATGGTTCTTCATAAAGTGATCGTCTCACTAATTCAATGCCGGCCACTTTTTTAAAAGAAATTGTTTCTTCTTGAACGCACCAATGATAAAAACGATATATAAGCTTACAATTAGTGGGTAATATCGGATATATTGCCCTAAATCAGTATGCCTTATGCCCACCGGTACTTCATAATAACGGGCAAGATATCTCAATGATTGAATAATCACCTCATCATATTTTCCTTTGTCATCTTTAAGAAGAATTTTTGATAAAGCTAACCAATATATTTCTGCCTCTTTTTCAATGGCAGAAAAAAGTTTCTGTCCATCTTCTTTTGAAGGAACTTGAAGATCCCATGGAATAGAATCAGATTCAAGAAAAGACTGTACTTTTCTTGCTTCTTTAATTAAACCATTTTTAATTGGATCTTCTTCAGACGCAAAAATATTCTCAATCTCTTGCAATAAAGAGACAGTTTTTTTTCTAGCCGGTATTCTTTTCCCGGGGGTATTCCGTCCACTTACCTCTAAGGATTGACTAGTTTCTTTAGAAACCAAATTCCTTTTTATTTCTTCAAGTTCAGACCGAACATCTTTTATTTCTTGTCGCAGTTCATAGGTATATTCATCTAAATGGTGCCTAAAGAAGCGAGGAAAATCTTCTGGTAAAACTTTCTCAGTCACTGTTCCTCTACGAACATAAATATCGCCACGGTGTTTGTTATGGATATCTCTTATAAAAACATGGGGGGCATTTTTTGTGGGCGGAATTACAATAGCTCCCCATGTTTTGCCCTCGGTATTAAATATTCTAACATGTGTTGTAATAAAGGGTCCAATGTAGTTTTTTACAAGTTCATCAATTTGAGATTGCAAATGGTCAACTTCTTGTGTAAATGATGTACCTATTAATTTATTTTGCTTTACCCCAATGATAATAAATCCATAATTGTAATAAGCCTGATCATAACTATTCGCAAGGGCAGAAATATCCTTAAGTAATTCTGCTTTTTGCTCAGCGGTGTCAAGATTCAATGTTTGCTTAAAATCAACCTTGGTTGTTTCTCCAGTTTGAACAACCTTCAGAAGTAACTTCTCAAGTGTATCATTGTCCCATGGTAGATGTAATTCTTCATCCGTGATATTTTCCATAAAACCCCCTATTTAATTTTTTATCTTCTTCACTTACCCCATACTCTTCATCATCAATTTCGCTGTAATTTACATAGAGATGGTTTTTATCCAAGCACTCGTACAAAAATCTTTTTTGGTCCTCAATTGACAAATCTTCAAAATCCTTAGCGTGCTCATCTATTGTTTTAACATCGACCTTATAACTTAAAAATGCCTTTTCTTTCATTTGCTCCCACAATTTTTTCAATTCCTCTTTTGTTTCCGCTCTCTTAATTTCATCAACAAATTTTTCATTCCATTTTAGAAGTTCTAAATAGACAAAATCGCCTTTGCCGAATTTTTCAATTTCGTTTTTAATTCTTTGTGTTGCTACCTCCACGTGTTCGTCTAACTGTTCTACTAAAATAAATTTCCGATTGCCACTATCTTCATTATTAAGCATCATTACAGCATGAGCAGTTGTCCCGGAACCAGCAAAGAAATCTAAAATAATTGCTTCTTTATCAGTTTTAACGACTGAATAAATACAATCATAAACAGCATAAAGCGATTTTGGAAAACTCACTGTTTTACCCTCAATTATTTTATTAACTATTTTTGATCCATGGGTACTTGCATCATATCTTGAGCCAAACCAAACAGTGCGTGGAATTTTTTCGTCCTTTATTCTAAAAATATCAATTTCTCCGTTATCCTTACTCTTTACAAATAATTTATCTTTAATTTCATCTATACTTTGTCTCGCAAAAACCCACTTTCTTTCTATTCCTTTAACATCAATAGGCCACACCTCTATTGTCCCATCCTCTCTTTTAACATTTTTTCCTTTCGGATGAAAATCATCGCTTGGCACTTCTCCGAAACCTACAATTTTATTATCTTTTACTAACACTGGATAAAAACAATTTTTTGCGTCACTCCTCAATGATTCTCCCCCATGGTCTCTAAATTCTTCTACTAGAGGAGTATCCCTTTTGATTTTATGTATAACTTTTAAACCTTTTTTGAAAACAAAATAAACAAACTCATTCGTATAAGAAAAATTGGTACCTTGTACTCCTCTGGGATTGTGTACTATGGTGATACAGTGTTTTTCATAGCCATGAAATAATTCATCTATCAAGACCCCGAGCCGCGCTTGTTCATTTTCGTCAATAGCAATCTGCAAAACTCCATCGTCCTTTAATAACAACTTCGCTACCTCAAGTCTATTTTTCATGAAAGTCAACCAAGTAGAGTGTTTAAAACTATTGTTGTAAGTAAAGGTATTTCTTGGATTATCTGGATTATACGGCGGATCAATATAAATTAGTTTTACTTTTCCTGCAAATCTTTTTTTGAGGGAATGAAGGACTAAAAGATTATTGCCTTTGATTATTAAATTGTCTTTTATGTCTCCTTTTTCATCGGTTCTAAATCCATCAAATTTATGTTCACCATCTTTATCAATTCTTTTTGCGTTGGTAAAAACTTTTGGATCTAAAAGACGACTAATTTCATCTGGCGCTAAAATTTCGTTCCAGAAAATTTCATCTCGCTTTTGGTCTTCTTTTGTCATTCCACCTTCTAAAACACAATCTTTATAAGGCCAAGATAAAACTACATCTTTTTTCTCACTGATAAATTCTCCTTTTTCATCAACTAAACCAATTTTATTTTTAAAGGCGGTATAACTATCTGGTAAAAATTGCTTATTAGAAACAAACTTAATAAATTTATCCTTGTCAAAAATCAAAGTGCCATCTATATCAACAAAAAATACTTCTTTCATTTTGTTATCAGATAAAAGAAGTTTAATGAGGTCTTTATCTAACTTCAAAGCAAGCCCTATAATTTTATTCCTTAAAAGCTCGCCTTCGCTAACAAGCCGTTCATCTTTTTTAAGTAAGGCTTTTAAATTGTCTAATAAGTTCTCCATGGCTTTACCTCATTAAATTGTCAATACTAACGCTCAAAGCGTCAGTAATTTTTTGAAAGTTTCAATTCTGGGGTTTGGTGTAGCCACCAACTCAATTTTGGTGATTGTATGTAAAGTAATACCTGCAAGTTTAGATAACTTGCCATGAGAAATGCATAGTTTTACTTAGTATTTCTTAATGTTTTTTGCAATTGTTAACATTTCTCCTGGCATTGTGATATAATTTTAGAAATTTGTAATTAAAAGTCAAGCGAAGCGAATGCAAGGCATAACCCCAAAAGATGCTGAAATTGTAAACTGGCGGAGGGGGTGGGATTCGAACCCACGATCCCGCTTTTAGCGGGATAGCGGTTTTCGAGACCGCCCCGATCATCCACTCCGGCACCCCTCCTTGCTTGTGTTTAAAATTTAAAAAAATGAACCAAAATATACAACCCTTCGAAATAAAATTATCTGTAAGTGTTGTTCAGTTGACCTGTTAACTTCAAAAGGTTCGTTTCAGCAACTTTGGCTTGATATAACGCTGAAATCAACCTACTTTCTGCATCAATATACGCTTTTTGCGCTTCCCTTAACTCAAGCGGTGTTAAAATCCCAAGGCGATATCTCTCCATCGCAATCTCAACATTTTCTCGCGCTATCTCAAGATTTTCCTTTTCAAGTTCAATTAATTTTAAACTTGTGGTATAAGTTTCGTAGAGTTTTAATATCTGTGCTTCCACATTGCTTTTGACTTGCTCATATTTTACCTCGCTACTTAAAAGTTCAACTCGTGCGTTTTCATGTTCCCTAACTGTGTTGAAACCGTCGAAAAGATTAAAAGATAAACTTATGCCGTAATTTAAACCTAAATTTTGGTTTAGGGCTATAAATCCGGCTTGAGATTGTGAGCGTATAAAATTATAACCAACAAAAAAATCTACTCTTGGAAATAACTTTGCTCTTACGCTGGATAAGTTTAATCTCGCAAGATTTTTGTTTTTACGGGCAATTAGAATGGACCGATTATTTTCATTTGCCTTTAAAAGTAAGTCTTCAAGTGAAAGATTTTGTATTTTGATTGTATCTGTGATGTCAAAATCAATATCTGGGTTTCTTCCAAGCAGTAGGTTTAAATTGACCTTTGCATTTTTAAGTTCAATTTCCTGTTTAAGTAATGTATTCATATCTGAGTTTAAATCCACCTTTGCCTGAAGAAGCTCTGTTTTTGATGCGGTGCCAACTTTGTATTTTTCCTCCGCAATCTTTACTCTTTGTTCGGATATAGATATACTTTCCTTCAGTGTTTTTAAAATTTCTTTCTGCCGTAAAATATCATAATAAGCCAAGACAACGCTTGCGATGATTTCCTCTGATGTTGCAGTTGATGACGTTTCAGCAATATCTTGTGTTTCAGCAAGTTTTCTATAGGTGATGTAATTAGAGAACCCATCAAAGATAGTCCAGTTGAGCGTAGCCCCGAGGTTGAGAGAGTTCGAAGCTGCGCCTGTTCTGTTTATCGCCCTTCCGTCAAAGTATTCTTGTCTTGTATTGTTTGAACTTTTGGAGAATCCAAAGTTTAAATCAATCGTTGGTAAAAAACCAGCATTTCCAAGCGAATAATTGTTAAGCGCAATTTCAAGCGTATTTTTTGAAATTTTTATATCATAATTGTTTCTTAGGGCGAGATTTATCGCATCTTCAAGTGTTAACAATTCCTGCGAGAATGAAGGGGATAGAAAAATTAAAACAGCAAACACAATTTTTTTCATGATTTCTTCAAAAACTTTTGTTTTAAAGTTTATTTCATTTGCACGCTGTTAATTTGTGCAAGTTCAATTTCAGATGGTTGTTCTTCAACTGGAATTTTTTCCTTTTTGCTTTCTTTGGAGAGGTAGGAGTAAATAGCGGGTATGACATAAAGCGTTAAAATTGTTGAGAAAATTAACCCGCCTATGACAGCAATGCCCATGGATCTTCTGCTTTCAGCTCCAGCGCCAAGTGCAAGTGCAACTGGAACAAAGGCAAGGATTGTAGTTAAGCTTGTCATAAGAATTGGTCTGAATCTTTGAGCTGCAGCATCCTTCACAGCTTCAATCTTTGAAAGCCCCATAGCTTTTCTTTGGTTTGCAAATTCAACAATTAAAATTCCGTTTTTAGTCACGAGTCCCACAAGCATTATCTGTCCAATCTGGCTAAAGATGTTCAGCGTTTGATTGAAATACCACAACGAAGATAAAGCACCTGCAAGGGCAAGCGGAACTGTAAACATTATAATGAGTGGATCAACAAAACTTTCAAATTGTGCACCGAGAACGAGGTAGGTTAAAAGCAAGGCAAGAAACATCACAAAAGCTAAACTTGATGAACTTTCTGCATAGTCCCTTGAAGGACCACTCAAGTCAGTCGAGAATGTTTCATCGAGAACTTTATTCGCAATCTCTTCCATTGCTTTTATCCCATCGCCGATGGTTTTGTTAGGAGCAAGTCCTGCAGAGACAGTCGCTGAAATATAGCGGTTAAATCTATAAAGCTGTGGTGGGTTTGCTTCTTCCTCTATAGTTATCAGGTTGTCAAGTTGAATTAACTTGCCTTCGTTGTTTCTCACATATATTGATTTTAAATCAGCTGGTTTTTCAGCGCTTTCTTTGATAATCGAACCAATCACTTGATATTGTTTCCCACCAATTGTGAAAAAGCCAAGGCGTTGCTCACTAAATGCAAGTTGAAGCGTTTGAGCGACATCCGCGACTGAGACGCCAAGTGCTTTTGCTCTTTCGCGGTTTACCTTAACTTTCAATTCAGGTTTATTAAATTTAAGATCAACATCAACAACTGTAAATTCGGGTCGTTTGCTTGCTTCATCCAGGAACTTTGGGAGCACCTGTTTCAGTTTTTCAAAGTTTGGAGCTTGAATTACAAATTGAACTGGTAATCCGCCACGGGCAACTCCTATCGTTTGATCCTGAGATACATAGGCTCTTATCCCTGTTAACTGTCTGAGCTTTCGTGTTAAATCATTGGCTATCTCTTGTTGACTTCTCTCTCGTTTGTCCTTTTCACTTAATCTTACACGCATAAAACCAGTGTTGGAACCAGTTCCTCTCCATGCTGGCGATGTTATAGCGAAAATTGCTTCAGCTTCTGGGACAGAACTTTCGACAAGTTGTAAAAGTTCATCCATATATTTTTGCATCTGATAGTATGATGTTCCTTCCGGCGCTACTGCATTTATGTTTAACATACCTCTATCCTCAAGTGGGGCGAGTTCAGAAGGTAAGTTTGTTCCGAAAATTACAATAGCAATTGCCGATATAGTCATTATGACAAACGCAAGCCATCTTCTTTGCATAAATTTATCGAGCGAATTCCTATAAAGGTTCATTAACTTATTAAAAAATGGTTCGGTTCTATGGTAAAATTTTGAATGTCCTCTCTTTAAAAGTCTCACACTCAACATTGGCGTTAATGTTAAGGCAACAAAAGATGAAATTATCACTGAGCCAGCTATCACAACGCCGAATTCTCTAAATAATTTTCCAGTGAATCCTTGGATGAATATCACCGGCATAAACACAGCCACAAGGGCTATCGTTGTGGCAATGACAGCAAAGAAAATCTCTTTTGTTCCCCTTACACCAGCTTCATATGGATTAAATCCCCTTTCAATTTTTGAGTAAATGTTCTCAAGGACGACAATTGCGTCGTCAACCACCATACCTATCGCAAGGACGATCCCAAGGAGCGTCAAGACATTGATTGAGAAATTAGCCAGATACATTATGAAAAATGCACCAATAAGTGAAATAGGAATTGCGATAATTGGAATTAATGTCGCTCTCCACTCGCGTAAGAAAAAGAAAATTATCACAACGACAAGTCCAAAAGCTATAAGAATAGTTTCCCTTACCTCTGCTATGGAACGGCGAACGTATTTAGTTGTATCGAACCCAATTCCAACTTGTATATCTTGCGGGATTTCTTTCTTCAATTGTTCAACTCTTTTATAAAATTCATTTGCTATATTTATGTGATTTGCCCCTGGCTGTGGAATTATTGCAACCCCAACTTGTGGAATTCCACCTTTGCCTTTCATAATCGTTCTTATATTTTCTGGCGCAAGCTCAGCGTATCCTATGTCCTGTAATCTTATGAGTTTCCCTTCGGATTCTTTAATTATAAGATTGTTGAAATCATCAGGTGTTTGAAGGCGCCCAAGTGTTTTTATTGTTAATTCGGTGGTTTTACCCTCAATTCTTCCGGCTGGTAATTCAATGTTTTCCCTGGCAAGAGCGTTTCTAACATCAAGTGGTGTCAAGTGATAAGCGGCAAGTTTAACAGGATCCATCCATATTCTCATTGAATATTTTTTCTCGCCCCATATCCTCACCTCGCTTACCCCAGGTATAGTTTGCAGTCTCTCTTTGAAGATGTTGTTTGCGATATCTGTTAATTCAAGTAAGCTTCTTTTGTCACTTTGAATTGTTAAAACTATTATCGGAAATGCATCAGCATCCGCCTTCTGGACAATTGGGGGATCAACATCCGGGGGAAGAAGTCTCATCGCTCGGGAAACTCTATCTCGCACATCGTTTGTGGCTGCTTCAAGGTCCTGATCAACCGTAAATTCAACCCTTATCATACTTCTCCCATAACTGCTCACAGATGTAATAGTTCTTATACCAGCGATCCCACTTATTGATTCCTCTAATGGTTCTGTTATTTGTGATTCTATAACTTCAGGATTTGCACCTGGATAGCTTGTTGTCACAGTTACAACAGGTGGGTCAACGGCAGGATACTCCCTTACACCAAGATAAAAGTAAGAGATGATTCCAAAAATCAAAATCACAAGAGACATAACAATTGACAAAACTGGGCGCCTTATACTTAGTGATGAAAGCCCCATAGCTCTATCTCCAATTTAAATTTTATTCAATTTCACTGATTTTAACTTTAAATCCAGATTTTAATTGTAAAAGACCTGTTGTAAGAACGGTGTCGCCAGGTTTGAGGCCAGATTTTACTTGTATAAACCTTTCGGTTCTGATTCCAGTTTCAACTTTTCTTTCAAGCGCTATCCCATTATTGTAGATGAAGACACTGGTTCCCTCAGTGCTCGGAATTATAGCCTCAGCAGGTATTAAAATTGCATTGGGTATTTCCTCAAGTATAACTTCAATTTCGGCAAATGAGCCAGGCAGAACTTCATAATTTTTATTCGGGAAGATCGCACGAACTTGAAGGGTTCTGGTTGTCGGGTCTATCTTTGGGTCAACTGCGTAAATGACCGCTCTATAGGTTTTATCTGAGCCTTGAATTTTGAAGTCAATTTTATCACCGACATTTACAGATTTAATATATTTTTCAGGAATGGAAAACTCAATTTTTAAAGTATCGATATCCTGCAAGGTAGAAATTTTCGTCGCTGGTGAAATATAACTTCCTTCACTTACATACCTTAAACCTATAACCCCGTCAAAAGGAGCTCTTATCTCGGTTTTAGCTATCCTTGCCTTGATAAGTTGAATTTCTGCCTCAAGTGTATTAAGCTCGGTTAAAGCAACATCGTACTCTTGTTTACTTATTGCCTCTTTTTCAAGAAGCATTCTTTGTCTATACTCTTTTTCTTCGGCTAATTTCTTTTGATATTGGGTTTTTAAAAGCTGTGCCTGAAGTTCAGAATCGTCAACCTTAACAAGTATATCACCCTTTTTAACCCTTCCCCCCTCGCTAAAGAATATCTTTTCAACCTTTCCTGAAATTTCACTTCTTATTTCCACTTCCTCATTGGCAAGGATTGTTCCAGTTACTTTAATTTTATTTTCAAGTTTTTGTGGTTTTGCTATGTATGCTTTTGCGGTGAACTCAGGTGCGAACCCGGGGTTTCTATTTACAGTTTTTTTATCTGCGAAAATTGATTTCAATTTGGGAAGGGAAAGCCCAATAATTGCGACAATTATAATTACAATTAGCCCTTTGTTTGAAATTTTCATAAATGGCTTTTAATTTTTGTTTTAATAATTAGACGCAGGCGGGAGTTTGAAGTTTCTTAGAACTTGTTTGATTTTTTAATTTGCTTTAAATTAAATCAAAACTTTCAAGGGAAAAAATTGCATTGCGTTTGAAAGCCGTGGAGAATGAAAAAATCATAATTAAAGGCGCTCGCGTTCATAATCTTAAAAATATAGATCTTGAACTCCCCAAGAATAAACTCATTGTTTTTACAGGTGTAAGTGGCTCTGGGAAGTCAAGCCTTGCATTTGATACAATTTATGCGGAGGGACAAAGAAGATATGTTGAAAGTTTATCGGCATACGCGAGACAATTTCTTGAAAGAATGGATAAGCCTGATGTTGACTTGATTGAGGGGATTGCTCCCGCTATTGCAATTGACCAGAAATCAACGGGGCGTAATCCACGCTCAACCGTTGGAACGATGACAGAAATTTACGATTATCTTCGTCTCTTGTTCGCAAGGGTAGGAAAAACTTATTGTTCAAGGTGTGGAAATCTCGTTCAGAAAGATACGCCGGGTTTTGTTGTAGAGAGAATAAAACAACTTCCTGAGGGAAGCAAAATTTATATTCTTTTCCCATTACATGTCCATAAGGGACATACCATTGAAGATGAGTTAGAAGCGCTTAAGGAGAAAGGTTTTTACCGTATTTTTGTTAACGATGAGCTCATCGATTTAAATGAAAAAATTGATTTTAAAAAGCTTAAAAGGGAAGAAATTTATGTCCTTGTTGACCGTCTTGTAGTTCGTTCTGATATTGATGAAGCAAGATTGTTTGATTCAGTTGAAATGGGCTTCAACGAAGGGCGAGGTTATCTTGTTGTCAAAGTTCTTGACTCGGGTGAGATTATGAAATTTAGTGAACATTTTGAATGTGCGTATTGCAAAATAGAATATGAAGAGCCGGAGCCGAGACTTTTTTCCTTCAATAATCCTTACGGGGCTTGCCCTAAGTGTCAAGGATTTGGCAGAGCATATGGAATTGATTGGGACGCGCTTGTTCCGGACAAAACAAAAAGTATAAAGGATGGAGCAATCTATCCGTGGAGAAGCGAAAAATTTTCATGGTTTCAAAAAGATTTACTGCGCGTCGCAAAGAAAATTGGCATCCCGATCGATGTGCCCTTTAAGGATTTAAGCCCTGAGCATATCGAAATTATAAAAAATGGGTACGATGGATTTGAGGGTATCGATGGATTTTTTAAACTGCTCGAGGAGAACTCATATAAGGTTCACTATAGGGTGATGCTTTCAAGATACAGAGGATATACAACATGCGATCTCTGCGGTGGTTCGAGGCTTAGAAAGGAGGCGTTGAATGTTAAGATTGCTGGAAAAACAATTTATGATATCGTTCGGATGTCGATAGAAGAGGCGTACTTCTTCTTTCAAAATATTGAGTTAACTGAATACGAAAGAACAATCTCTGCAAGTATACTTTCGGAGATAAATCGTAGGCTAAGGTATCTTTATGATGTCGGGCTTGGGTACTTAACGCTTAATAGATTATCAAATACTCTATCGGGCGGTGAAGCACAGAGAATAAATCTTGCAACTGCGCTTGGTTCTTCACTTGTTGGAACTCTTTATATCCTTGATGAGCCGAGCATTGGTTTACATCCACGGGACACGCATCGTCTTATAAAAATTTTGAAATCACTGAAAGAAAATGGAAACACGGTTATAGTTGTTGAGCATGATAGGGAAGTTATCGAATCAGCTGATTATATAGTTGATCTTGGACCCGGGGCAGGGGAAAATGGCGGGAGAGTGGTTTTTCAGGGTAAATATGAAGATTTGCTTAAAGATGAAAATTCGCTGACAGGTAAATATCTAAGCGGACAGTTGAAGATCCCAGTACCTAAGCAAAGAAGAAAGCCGAAAAAGGGAAATTCAATAATAGTTCGTGGAGCAAGGGAACATAATTTAAAGAATATAGATGTTGAGTTTCCTTTAAATGTTTTTGTTTGTGTCACAGGTGTAAGTGGCTCGGGGAAAAGCACCCTTGTTCATGATGTGCTTTATGCAGCTTTGAAAAAATTGAAAGACGGAACTTACGAAGGGAAAATAGGTGAATTTGATGAAATAGAGGGACATGAGTTAATTGACGCGGTTGAGATGGTCGATCAATCTCCAATCGGAAAAACACCGCGCTCAAATCCAGTTACATATGTTAAGGCATTCGATGGTATAAGAGAGATTTTTGCTTCAACTTACCTTGCAAAAGCTAGGGGATATACGCCGGGACATTTTTCATTTAACATTCCGGGTGGAAGGTGTGAAACATGCGAAGGTGATGGTTTTGTTAAAATTGAGATGCAATTTCTTGCCGATATTTATCTTCCCTGTGACTCATGCAATGGAAAAAGATATAAGAGTGAAATACTCGAGGTGGAGTATAAGGGGAAAAATATAAGCGATGTTTTAAATATGACCGTTACTGAGGCGATTGAATTCTTTAAAGGGCATAAAAAAGTTGTTGAGAGGTTGAAGGTTCTTGATGCGGTTGGGCTTGGATATATTAAGCTTGGACAACCTGCAAATACCTTATCTGGTGGGGAAGCACAACGTGTTAAGCTTTCGGCGCATCTTCTCGCTTCTGAAACGAGTCCACATACATTGTTTATTTTTGATGAGCCAACGACGGGGCTCCATTTTGATGATATCGCTAAACTTTTAAAAGCGTTTAATGCACTTCTTGATGCGGGACATTCGATCATCGTGATTGAACATAACATGGATGTGATAAAGTGTGCCGACTGGATAATTGACCTTGGACCTGACGCAGGAGATAGAGGTGGTTATATAGTTGCGGTTGGAACCCCAGAGGAAATCGCTCAAAATCCAAACTCATACACGGGCCAATTCTTGCGAAAATACCTCAATGATGTATAAGCATATCTACAAAAACCTTGACAAAATATCTCAAAATTTGTGATTTCCATCAAAGAAAGTGACCATAATCAAATATTATATTCTTAAGTGAAAAGTTAATTCATTTCTGGAGCGAGGACCTCTGGGGGGAGGTCCTGCTTCATCGCTGTAAGGGTCTGGGTGAAACTCTGTTAATCAGGGTTGAGCCCAGACCTTTTTATATGTAAACGGGTTTAACTTCGTAAGGAATTGGATCATCTACACCTGCAAGTTGAAATCCTCTTAATCTAAAAGCGCAACTATCGCAAACACCGCAAGCGACATCCTCCCTTTGATAACAGCTCCAAGTCAAGTGTAAGGGTGCTTTAAGTTCAATTCCTTTTTTGACTATATCGACTTTTTTCATCTCGATAACTGGTGTTACTATCTCAATGGGTCTTCCTTCAACACCTGCTTTCGTTCCTAATTTTATAACCTCGTTGAAAGCTTTATAAAATTCCTTTCTGCAGTCTGGATATCCAGATGAATCCTCTTCAACTGCACCGATGAAAATTTTGGTTGCACCGATCACCTCCGCCCATGAAACAGCGATTGAAAGCATATTCGCATTTCTAAAGGGAACATAGCTTGTCGGGATCGCCTTTCGGTTTAAATCCGCTTCTTCAACAGGTATATTTTCATCCGTTAAACTTGATCCGCCGATTAATTTCAAATGTTCAATATTTATCACAAGGCGCTTCTTGACGCCGTAGAAGTCGGCTATATCATGAAAAGCTTTTAACTCCCTTTGCTCTGTTCTTTGACCGTAATTTAAATGAAGAAAAGCAAGTTCATAACCAAGGGAGTTAGCGATGGCAGCTGTAACACAGGAGTCAAGTCCTCCACTTACCAAAACTACGGCAATTTCTTTTTCCGTCATATTTTTAAACGAAATTTTTGTTTTAAATTCGTTCGACTTTTATCATATTCGTTGAACCTCGTTGGAATAGTGGAATTCCAGCTGTCATTATTATTAAGTCTCCGCTTTCCAAAATTCCACTTTCCCTTAATTGAATCTTTGCGTTTTCTATCGTTTTATCCGTTTCTGAAATTTCTTTGAGTTTAATTCCAGTCACTCCCCATACAAGATTCAAAAGTTTTACAACTTCATCATTGTCTGTAAGGGCAATTATTGGAACCGCAGGTCTGTATTTTGCAATTGATTTCGCCGTTGCTCCAGTGTGAGTTATAGTTACAATCGCTTTTGCATTTAATTGTTGGGCAAGAAGACAAGCGGCTCTTCCTATTGCATCGACCTCATCTCTTAATTTCAAGTTGGAGTCAAAAACAGGTCCGTAAAAATTATATTGCGTTTCGATTGCTTGTATTATTCTGTTCATTACTTTGACTGCTTCGATGGGGAATTCGCCAACTGATGTTTCACTACTTAACATCACTGCATCGGTTCCATCAAGGACAGCATTTGCAACATCGGTTGCCTCCGCACGTGTTGGTCTTGGATTTGAAACCATCGATTCAAGCATCTGCGTGGCGGTTATAACGGGTTTACCAGCTATGTTCGCTTTTTTAATTAACATTTTCTGCAGAACAGGGACTTCCTCAGTTGGGAGCTCAACGCCAAGGTCACCTCTTGCGACCATTATCGCATCAGCAAGCTCAATTATGTCATCAATCGATTTAACTGCTTCAATCCTTTCAATTTTTGCGATTATGGGAACAACTCTACCTAAATCTTCCATCTTTCTGCGCAAATTGATTATATCTTCCCTTTTTCTGACAAATGATAGTGCCACATAGTTAACACCATTTTCAAGTCCGAATTTTAGATCCTCTATATCTTTTTCTGTAAGCGATGGAACTTGAAGTTCTACGCCAGGTAAATTTACACCTTTATGCGATTTCAAAATCCCTCCATCAACAATTTCACATTTTACTTTTTTACCTTCAACGCTTATAACCTTAAGTTCGATCATCCCATCATCAAGGAGTATAGTATCTCCAGCTTTAACATCGTCTGTAAGGTATTCATATTGAATTGGAATGGTTTCATTGTCGCCGTCGATTGATTCCGAAGTAAGAAAGACAAAATTTCCAGTTTTAAGTTCAATTGGTTCTGTTTTTAATTTTCCAACCCTTATCTTTGGTCCTTGCAGGTCCTGGATTATTGGGATAAATTTACCCGTGATTTTTGATGCTTCGTTGACAAGTTTTATAAATTTTAAATGCTCCTCGTAATCGCCGTGTGAAAAATTCAATCGTGCCGCATCCATTCCAGCGTTTATAAGTTCAACGACCTTTTCAAGTGTGCTTACCGCTGGTCCAAGGGTGCACACTATTTTTGTCCTTCTAAAATTTTTCATTTGTTTCAAAATTTTGTTTGTAAAATCATGTTCCAATCGAGATGTGGAGGTCAATTCCAACTTCATTTATTGTTGAACCTGGGATAAAGGTGCTTCTTGAATCCGATTTTGATTTTGTAAGTCGATAGAATAGCGAACCTGTGACGCGCGTGCTTAAAATATAACGAAATCTCAACTCCATTGTCGTCCTAAGAATTCCATCAAGTGGCAAAGCTTGAGAAAGATTTCGTGCTTGATATGTTTGCCTTGAATTTTTCGATGATGAATAAGTAAATGTTATGTCAACATCATTTTTAAGTGAGAGACCAAAAATTGGCAAATTGAAACCTCGCTTTGAATAGCTCAAGTTGAATGAGATTTCTCGTCTGAATGTTTCAACGATCGCCTTAGCCGAAAAGTTCAAATCATAATAGGTTGATGTTATGTATCTGAAACCGCCAGTTAGATTTCCGTTCCATAAAGGTTTAAAGGTTAGATTAAGTCCGATCAAGGGGTTAAAATCATAGCCAGTTCGTTCACCTTCAAATGTTTGTCCTTGACCTATGAAGCTTCTCCATCTTTTTTCAAAGTTTGATGTGTATGCATGTTCAAGTGAGACGCGAGTTGCAAAAGATTTAAAGATGGAAAACTTTTCAAGCCCATCCCATCTTAACCTCCAGTTAAGCCTGGGGAAGAAACCGCCAAGAAGTTTGCTTAAAAATGGGAGCGTTTCAAAACCCTCTTCAAATGCCTGGGCTAGTTTTTCATCATCGGTTCTTTTATCATTTGGGTCGAGTTTAAGTTCGGAATATACAGATGCTACGGATTTAATTCCACTTTTGAAAATGCTAAATATAAAAACAGGTGGCAATGTCAGGAATGACCTGCTTACTGAGGCGGAACTTGTAAATGATGTAACTTTGGGTATTCCAAGTGAATCGGTTATAATTCTTTGATTTTTTTGATAGCTCCACCCAAGATTCCAGCTTAAATCAAGGTAAGCACCTTGCCAAAGGGAGCGAGATGTGGTTATCGAAATTTTGTTGTTTTGTGTATAATTATCGTCAAGATTTCCATTTGGTGCTCTTAAGCCTGGACTTTGCTCAAATCCGAAAAATGGGAAACCTTTTTTGGGGGTAAGTTGAATTTTACCGTTCGGATTGGAGACAAGTCCAAGTTGATATAAAAGCGATGGTCCATATTCAATTCTATCGCTTATAAACGGAAGCCATGACCAAAGATTTCCCATGCCTGGTCTTTCGCTGTAAAGTCCTGTGTTCATTGCTGTGTTTGTCTGAGTGAATGTAATTTGAACATTTTCGTAATCGAGAAATGGGGTTTTTATAAGCATTTTTAGAACATTCTTGGGTGATATGGTTGAACCAGATTTTTTTGATGTGTCCCTTTGAGCCTGGGCTCCGCGACCGCGCCCAGTTCGTTCATCATCTTCTCCAAACCATGAGTTGGCAAGCGATTTTAATTTTAATGATAAGTTAAAGTTTAAATTTGCAGAGTATCCAGCGCTCCTTCCAAGCTCTCTTTGTTGGAAATTATTTTGCCATCTATATGCGGAGGAATAACTGAAGTTAGCATTTAGATATTTGTTCAAACCAAGAATCGGTGGTATCCTCGGGTTTGTTCCTATGCTTATTTGTTGAGATAAAGTTGATGTCTTGCCAAAGTTGATCAAACCATCTTTGAAAAAGATGTCGCTAAAAATTTCTTTTGTGCTCCGCTGTCTGCCAAGGGAATCGGTTTCAAGGTGGACGAGATTGCTTCCTATGTCAACTTGATATCTTAAAGATGGATTTATCAAACCATTATTTGAGAATTTCCAATCAAATGAAAAGCCTCTTTGAGCGTTGAAGATGCGAGTTGTTGGTTCGTAAGTTGTCTTCGTTCTAAATTTTCTATTCTCATGTCCTCTATCAAATCTCATCATTCCAGCAAGGCTTGATGGGGTGAGTTGAATTTCCCAATCTTTATATGTGTCCAAAAGTGGGATCCCTGCGAAAAGTGATTTAAAAGGTTTAAGGGTTATTGGCTTAATACTGGTTGAATAATTCGTTTGAAAGTTGAAGCCCCATTTGTTACTTAGTTCAGTATTTATATCTCTAAACCTTGAACGGTTGAAGTTAAATCCAATGTTTATTTTGTTGATGACATCTCTGATATACCATTTTTGGGAGTTAATTGTAAAGTTGACTGATGGAATTGCCCATGTTTCTGACACCATTATTTGCTGGATGACAGTTAACAAGCTGTCCGCTTTTCTATTTGCTTCTTCTTCTGTTCCGCCTTTTTCAATGATTGTCTGTCTGAGGCGATTTGCAGCTTCGGTTGCAAGTATGTCTTTGCCAGGGATATATTTCGGGATTCCTATATTTTCAGTTCTGGAATATGTAAATGGAATTCGCAACGATGAGCTTAAAAACGAAGGCAAAATTTTCTCGATATTAAAATTCGTTGAAAAAGCCCAATTTGTTGAGAGAACTCGAGCGGATGAATTAACAAATTTATCTGAAAGTCCTCTGAATTCAGGACTTCTTCGCGCAATTCCAAAATTGACATTTAAAAGTTCGGGTACGCTAAATTGAGCGGATAGATTATATGCCCAGCCGAGGGCATCATTTGCTTTTAGAAGCCTAAGTTCATTTACCCAAACATCACCTGAAAGTAGTTGGGGCCCTTTCCCCTTTGGATTTGTGACGCCAATTGCAATAAATGTGATGTTTGTTAGAGATGGATTCCCCTTGACCCAATATGTTGCTCCAGGTGGCCCATCTGGCACAGGTATTCTCTTAATAGGTTGATTTATTGAATCTCTTGTTTGTTTTAAGGCAGTAAGTTGATCAAAGACGATTTGAATATTATTTCGCACATCCCAGTCGGGCCATATCGGCTGACGGTATTCGTAATAATTTGATGTATCCGTTCCAATCCAGATAAAAATTTCAGCTGAATAATCTGTGGTATCGCGGAAGTAGAAATTTCTATCACCATGAACAAAAAGACGCATGATCTTGTAGTTGAAAAGGTCAAGTCTTTGAGGGAATCTTCTCATTGCAAGACGGAGCGTATCATCTGGTAAATTCCGAATAACAAACGCAAGTGATTGTTCATTCCCTTCAATTTGCTGATCTGGTCTTGTCCTATCCCTTGGCCTTTGCACACCAGGTGGAGGAGTATAATCTGGATTATCTTCAACGCTTACGACGGTAACTTTGAACATTTCATCGTTCTTTACCAATTCTTCCCAGTAATTTCCAACTAGATTAAATTCAGCTATCCTAATTACTGCGTCGTTATCAAATCCAGTGAACCAAACCCTTACAAATTCAATCAGTGTAAAACTTGGATTCCCAATGCTTCGTGTATATGAAGAAAGCGGTATTTTAAGCTGATACCAACCGTTTGAACCACCACCAGCTATGTATGGATTGTTTACCGTATCAAGCGGGATTTCATACTCGAAATAATTATTTACAAGATCAAGTATGTGGTTTCTGTTTAAATCCTCCTGATCTGGTTCAGGGTAAAAGTTTCTATTTCCTTCTGTTCCATTTCTTCGCATTAAGTCTCCATAGTCAAAGTTGTCTTGGCTGGGATCATCACCAAGATTGGGATATTTTGCTCTCTCTTCGCTATCGTTCATACCATCAAGCCCAACATCTTCATCAGGATCAAGGCGGTAGTTTCCATTTTTGTCTTCTGTGTCAAGTCGTTTATTCGGTATTACATCCTCGGAAATTTGCCCAAGGTTTATCAGCATTTTTGCGTTTGGTCCAGGATTACCTATGATTTTAAACCAGATTTCAATGTAAGTTATATTTTCGGTTGTGAGATCGGTCGAAAAGTACGGAAGAACTCTCATCATTCCTGCCCAGTTTTGTCGGGGGAAATTCTTAATTGAGTCCCATTTGGTGGTGTAGTTGTATTGTCCTCGTCGTTGTGGGAAAAATTGAATGTCTAACGGTGTAATAAACTGCTCTTCCTGGGCAACTCTTTTCTGTGGCCAAACTTCTGTTATTTGAACAGATTGTGGTATGTTAAACCATGCAAGATATCCCTTTCTTTGCACTTTTATTGTATCTGGAATTTCTTCCTTTCTTGTTTCACCGAGCAAGGGCATAAGAGCAGGTGCACTTGAAAAATGCCAATGGCTCGAAATTAAACTGAAGGAAATAATCCTTTTTGAACCTTCAAAATCATCGAGATAAACGACGCTTTCTCTGTTGTCCCCAACGATTGTACTTTTCCTTGTGTTTGGATCAGCAATTATGAAAGCGGATTCACCTCGAAGAGAAAATGAAGCATCTTGTTTTGCTTGATATCCTGGGAATATGTTAAAGAATTCGGAAATCCTTCTCGAATTAAATCTCGTTGAAAGATCAACTCCAAACATTGTATTGCTAATCGGTTCTTCTCCTAATCTAACTTTATCACTTAATGTTTGCTGTGCATAGTTCATAAATGTAAAGCCAAATTTCGTATTTTCGCCCAAGTCAAGATCGCCTCGAGCACCGAGAATTGTTTTGGAGGCGAAAGAGAAAAGATCATTTGTTTCATATCTTATTCTTAGATTTGCCCCTGGTAAGAGAGCATCCCGATTTAAAATTGTAAGCTGACCAAGTATGTAATCAACTCTATAATCGACACCTTCAACTAATCTTCTGTCGTTTAAATAAACTTGAACACTCCCTTCAGCAACATTAAATCCAAGATTATAAGTTGCCTGGGCATCGCTTGTCAATTTTGCAGAAATTTTAAATTTTGATGCCTTTGCTGTATTGTTTCTTGCTGCAACTTGATTTGTATCGTAAATATCATCGTAGGCAATTGAATTTATGAATTCGTCGTTTTTGTCAGGGAAAATTTTTTTCAACGTTTCCTTACTGAATGGCTTAAGAAATGGGAAGATAATTTCACCACGGCTTGGGTTTATCGTTTGGTCGGAAAAATCAAATTTGTTGTCCGAGCCTGGAGAACCATCCTCTGCAAATCTATCAAATCCGAAAGCTTTTAAAAGGTTTATCCCGTCTATATCCTCCCTCTCTTCCTGATCCGGGCTTGGTTTGTAAAGAAGTTTTAGTTCAAATCCCTCTTTTTTTATGTTTCTTGCACCAGCAAGAGAGTAAATGTTTCTTAACTGCAAGATCCATGCTTTTTTGAAGGAAGGTTGCGGGGATCTCGGTCTTACAAGTTTTAAAACAAGTGTAACTGCTGTATCGGTCAACGAATTCACAAAATCACCATAAACTGTATCGTCATCGGCAATTTGAGTTGGTCCTTCAACTCTATAAGCAACCGCAATTGCTTGGTTATCTTGAATATCTATGTTAAGTGAAATAACCCCGATGTCGGCATTGATTGTGTAATCTTTTCCCTGTTCAAGTTTTCTGAAAAGTCCAACCTCAATTCTACCAGGATCACTTTGTCTAATTGTTCTTAAACTATCGTAATACGATTTGTTTGTGGTTGGTGGCAAATTGATGTCTGCTACGATAAATCTTGTCAAGCCAGGTTCGGGGCGCTCAAGCTGAGAGATCCAAACCTCAATATCTTTAACCTGCAACTCCGGAGCTATTCTTAATGGAGGACTGTTTTGATAGTAGGGTTCATAAGTTTTAAT
Source organism: Candidatus Kryptonium thompsonii (assembly GCA_001442925.1). Taxonomy (GTDB): domain Bacteria; phylum Bacteroidota; class Ignavibacteria; order Kryptoniales; family Kryptoniaceae; genus Kryptonium; species Kryptonium thompsonii. Next base: position 206,620 of record LDXX01000005.1, on the reverse strand, counting down.
GTATTTCTCATCAATAAAATAATGTCTTTGCGAGTATTGATAAAGGAAAACATCTACAGATTGCGTTTGAGCTCCACCAGTCAAAACCCTTTCTTGCGATTCACCTTTTTTCTGGCTTGCTATGGTTGTTAGCTTAAGTGGACCAAGTTGTAAATTTGCTTTTATACCGAAGAGAGCTTGACTGCTTCCAATCAAAGAAGATGGAGTTTGGAGCGAAACATTTCCTGCTTCAATGCTTTGAATTATCTCATCCTCGTAGCCTTTGTATCTTATCTTAAGTTGGTTTTCAAACTCGAATTGTCTTTGGGTGTTCCAATCAGCGGTTATGTTAAGTTTATCTCCTATAGTTCCGCCAACATTTATTTGAACTTGCTGATTAAAGTCGGGTTCATTTCGAACACTTCCAAGCCTTGATACTATGAGTTGTTCGGTTTTTTCATTTCTCCATGCGCCTGTTATATCGACAGCACCTGAAATGTGAAGGTTTATAACGGGGGGACCAAATATGCTGAAGATTGGGTTTGCCGGAACAGGTATTTGAATGTTTGTTATGCTTCCAAAAAGTTTTTCAATGTCATCTCTTTCCTCTCTTTTTTCATATCTATGCGCAAGTTCAATCCATGATTTTCTTTTGTTTTCCTCAAGCTTTATCTGTATATATTTTTCAAGCGGTATCACAAGGGGGAAAGTCCGATCACTGCCCGCAATTTTTTCTGTTATTTTAACGAACCTGCCCGTGGAATCAATTTTTATCTCATGCGTTATTAAGTTTGAAGGCATAAATAACAAGGGGTGGAATTGGGGACGATTTAATTGAATGTATGGTTTTAAAACGAACTTTTTATTGAAAAAATTTTTTCCTGTGGTTGAATCAACTTTGGCTGTGTCAATCTTAGTTACATTCGTATCTGGGAAAGTTATATTGTGGAAAGAAAAATTTAAACCTTTTGCGAGTGAAGAAAGAGTGAAAAAAGTGAAAAATAAAATCACATAAGCTCCTGATCTCATATTGATAGCCTATCAGCGATTATGTTTAACAGCGTAACAGTGAGCTATAGCCGACCTGAAATTTTTTTGACTAATTTAAAGATAAAATTTTCAGAATTTAATTTCAAATTGAACTCTGTATGATTTCAAGTTCGTTGCTTAATTAGTTTGTGTTTGCTAACTTTATTAAAAACAAAGCAAAGAAGAACCCATGCAAATTATTTTAGTTTTCATAGCGTTTTTTCTTCTGAATATAAGCTCATGTGTTCGGGAAACACCATATCAATATCCTAGGAAAATTAAGCGAATGCCAGCGGAAAAGTTTTTTGAAATTAAAAAGGCGAAACTTGAAAGGTTTGTTCTCCCAGCAATGAGAAATGAAGGAATTGATATGTGGATTGTTTTGACCAGGGAATATGTCGTTGATCCACTTGCCAAAGATTTATCAGCTGATAGGGCAGTTGCGAGAACAGCTCTTGTCTTTATAAACGAGGGTAACTCGTTGAAAAGAATAGCAATTTGCGCAAGTTATGATGTTGACCCAATCCAGAAGTCGGGAATTTATGATACAGTTATTTCTTACAAAAAAGAAGGGCTTGCACCGCATTTGAAAAAAATCGTTGAGGAGAAAAATCCAAGAAAGATAGCACTTAACATTTCTGAGGATTTTCCAATTGCAGATGGTCTTTCGGCTAGTACATTAAGTTATTTAAAAAACATACTTGGTGAGAAATTCGCAAGTCGTTTTGTTTCGTCCGAAAATATTGTGATGGCTTACAGAAGTCAACTTTTACCCGAGGAGATCGAAATTATGAGAGAGGCTGTGAAAATAACGGAAGAAATAATTTCAAAAGCTTTAAGCAATGAAGTTATAAAACCAGGTAAGACCACCGAGAAAGATGTGGCTAATTACATAAAAAAACTGATGCGTGATTACGGAGTTGGACCTTCTTGGGAACCAGAGAGCTGTCCAAGTGTCAATGCTGGAATTACACGAGGCCATTCTGAACCTTCAAATTATGTGATCCAAAGGGGAGATTTAATAACGATTGATTTTGGTATTAATTTAAGTGGCTACTGCACAGATATCCAGCGGACTGCTTATGTCTTGAGGGAAGATGAGGAACAACCGCCAGATTATATTTTGAAAATGTGGGAAACAAATGTTAAGGCGATCGAGGAAGGATTTAAAAAGATGAAACCTGGTGTGATTGGTTTTGAAGTTGACAGCTCTGCAAGAGCTGTGATCGTTAACGCTGGTTATGAGGAATATCCGCATGCAGCGGGTCATGTCATCGGATATTCAACTCATGAGATTGGACCTCTACTTGGTCCAAATTGGAAAGATCGTTATGGGAAGAGACCCTTTTATAAATTATTACCTAACCAAGTTTTTGCGCTTGAGCCATCAGTTTATCTTTACAGCAAGGAAAGGAACGGTTATCTAAGAATTGGACTTGAAGAAGATGTTTTAATAACTGAAACAGGGGCAGAGTTCTTAAGCACACCACAAAAGGAGCTAATTTTAATAAAATGATTCAAACAGAGCCATATACTGCTCTCGCTGAGATTTACGACTGTATTATGAAAAGTGTGCCGTATAGGAAGTGGGCAAGATATATCATTGAATTGATAAGAGAATTTTGTCCCGATGCAAGGCGAATTTTTGAAATAGCTTGTGGAACTGGGACTATGCTTATTTTATTAAAAAAAGCTGGTTTCATTGTTGATGGAATGGATTTTTCCGCTGCGATGATTAATAAAGCAAAGGAGAAGATTAAAGCTGAAGATGTTAAGTTATTTGTTGGGGACATGTCAAATTTCAAAGTCGATGAAAAATATGATGTTGCATTGTGTCTTTATGATAGTGTGAATTATCTTGACAGCATAGAAAAGCTTGATGGTCTTTTTAAAAGCGTTGAAGCCTTATTATATGATTGGGGAATTTTCATCTTTGATATCTCAACTGAATATAACTCAATTCAAAATTCAAGCTTGATGAATTCAAGCGGGGAATGTTTCGGGATAAAGTATACTAGAAGAAGTTATTATCTAAGGGACGAGAGAATTCACATCAATGAATTTGAAATTGAAATGAACGGTGAGAAGTATTTTGAGAAGCATGCGCAGAAAATTTATAGGATTTCAGAGATCAGAGATGTTATTGAAAGCAACGGTCTTTTTGAAGTTGTTGGTTGTTTTGATGGGTTTTCTTTTTTGGAGGGAGGCGAGCGATCGGAAAGAGTGCATTTCATTTTAAAGAAAAGGAATAATTGGAATGGTTGAATTTAACAACGTATCGGTATGGTTTGATGATAATCTTGTTTTTAAGGATTTGAATTTTAAAGTTAACGATGGTGAGTTTGTTTTCGTCACTGGTCCGACCGGTTCTGGGAAAAGTACATTGCTTAGATTAATTTATATGGATATTTTCCCTAATCGCGGCAAAGTCATAGTTGGAAGGTTCGACTCAAGAAAGATAAAGAAAAGGCAAATTCCCTATTTAAGAAGACGTCTTGGCATAGTTTTTCAAGATTTTAAACTTCTTGATGATAGAAACGTCTTTGAAAATGTCGCTTTCGCTCTTTATGTAACGGGGGCTAAGAGAAAAGAAATTAACAGAAAGGTTTTAATGGCACTTACTGAAGTTGGGTTAAGTCACAAAAAGAACAGCATGCCAGATGAGCTCTCTGGTGGGGAACAGCAGAGGGTTGCCATAGCAAGAGCAATCGTTAATGAACCATTTTTAATTCTCGCAGATGAACCAACTGGAAACCTTGACCCAGATACATCAACTGAAATAATAGAGCTACTAAAACGGATAAATCTTCGTGGGACATCGATTATAATGGCCACGCACAATTATTCTATCATTGAAATGGTGAAAGATGCAAAGGTTTTTCAAATTTCAAACCATACACTTGTTCAAATAAAATAAAAAAGGGGAGCTCATAGCTCCCCAATGTCCCCGAGCGCCTTTTTTCAAAACTTCATTCAACCGGGATCGAAATTATAAATTCCGTTCCATTTCCAACTTCACTTATAACCTCAATTTTACCATTGTGATTCTCGATTATTTTTTTGCATATCATTAGACCATACCCGTGTCCTTCGGGCTTTGTAGTTAAGTTTATGTTGAAAAGCTTTTCGCGGACCTCTGGGGGGATTCCTGGACCGTTGTCCGCAACTCTTATTTCGATTTTATTTAATTCCTTGTCAAAGTATGTTCTTGTTATTATCGTGGCATCTTTCCTAGCGTCTGTTGCGTTCTTATACAAATTGATCAAAAGTTGTTGGAATTGAAACGGGTCAATGTTAACAAGCGGGAGCTCGGGGTCAAGTTCATCAACAAATTTTGCAATAGAGTACCTTGACAACGGCTGTACGAACTGTATCGTTTCCTTGATGATGTTGTTTATATTGCTTGGTTGTTTGTTTGGCTTCATCTCCGCGCTGTCAAGAAGCCCGCGGATGAAGTATTTCATCTTGTTGATCCCAGATAGTAGGGAAGATATGGAATTATTTAGTTTTTCATCCTGCGAAATTTTCGCTATCTCTCTTGAGATAAGCTTTGCGTTAATTGAAATAATGGTTAAATAATTTGATAGCTCATGTCCAATTTCAGATGCAAGTGCTCCACGCGTTGCCATTCTTTCAGCTTTTATCATTGCCTCATTCGCTGATTGTAAATCAATATACGCTTTTGAAAGCTTCTCGTAAAGTTTTGCATTCCTTATCGCAATAGCTGCATGACCGGCAAGTATCTCGAAAAGCTGAAGTATTTCATTTTTGTTAATTTCTGTAACACGGTTGCTATCAACATAAACAACACCAAGTATCTGACCATCAACTGTTAACGGGACGCAAATTATAGTTTTCAGGTTTAAAGCAATTATGCTTTCTTTTCTCATGAAATCTTCGTAGTTGATAATATCTTCAATGACTATCGGCTCCCCACTGGAATAAACATCCTGAACTATACTTTTACTATATGCGATTGCTTCTTCGTCTAATGTTTCACCCTTTGAATTTCTGGCGAGCGCACACTTTAGATTTTTATCCCCATTTACCAGGAAAAGACAACCCTTATTAGCTTTTGCAAGTGAGATTAAATTATCCAACACTATTTTTAGAACCTCGTCAAGAATGAGAGATGAGTTGATCGCTTTAACTACATTGAGGATAATTTCCAAATTCCTATGTTTTTCTCCCTCAAGTTCTTCAATTCTTTTTTTGACATCAGTTATTTTCTTTTTTACTTCCTCGAATATTTCGAAATTTTCAATCATATTTGATTAAACCAGAGTTAATTTTTAAAAAGCCGGCGGTTCCTGAAAACCGCCGGACCTGATTTAAATTCTACGCTTCTTTTAACTCTGCTAATTCAGCCTGAATTCGAGCGATATAGGATTTAACTTTGATCTTCTTCAAGTATTTAAGCGATGATTTTAAGGATTCTCGGGCTTTGTCGATTTGCTCTTGCTTCTTGTAAAGTTGACTCAATTCATAGTAGGTTTCGCCAAGGTTGAGCCAGTTTCTAAATTCAAGATTTAAATCAATGGCGGTCTTGAAATAACTTTCCGCAAGTTGTAAATTTCCATGCTCGATTTGAATAACGCCGAGAATCCTATAAGCATCAGCGATACTTTGTCTGTCTCCAATTTTATAGAATATATCAAGTGATCGGGTCACATAAGCAGTTGCAAGCGGGAGATCTTTGATCCTAACATAAGCATCCGCTTTTCCAAGATAGGCAAGGGCTAGCATATAACTATCTTCAAGCTTTTGGGCAAGCTCAATGCTTTTATCAAATTCTTTAAGAGCAGCGTCGTATTCGTTTTTATGAATAAGCGTAATGCCAATGTTGTGGTATGTTTGGGCAAGCCTAAGCGCATCACCTCTTTTCTCAAGTCGCGGTAATGCCTGCTGAAAATGCGAAATTGCTTTATCCCAGTTTCCACGCATGCTCTCGATTATACCAAGGTTTATATGCAATCTTGCGATCAATTCTTCATTCTTTGTCTTTTCTGCTTTTTTAAGCGCATTGTTAAAGTATGTAGTGCCAAAATCATAGCGACCACTTTCATAAAATGCTATCCCAAGACCATTTTCACATATTGCTATTCCTTCGGTGTTCCGCAATTTTTGATATATCTTCAGCCCTTGCCTTAGGGCGGATACAGCATCGCTCAATTCGTTTTGCTTCGTTTTAACCTCACCAAGCTTTATATATGCCTTCGCCCTTGCTTCGTCAAATTCTCGACCTTTACCTGCTTTCTTTATCACCAGAAGGAAACAATTTTCAGCTTTGTTAAATTCGCCATAAGTTAGACATACATCTCCAATGTCAAAGCACATCTGAATGAACTTAAACTGATCTAGATATTCACCAGCCAAACTTAAAAGCGTATCGAACTTAATTTCGGCTATTATTTCTTCTTGAACTTCGGGTTCAACTTCAACTTTCGCCTTTGCTTCCTTTAAGTCTAGAGCGAGATTTTCTTCTCGCTCTTTTAGTATCTCATTAAATTTTTTAAGAAAGTCGTCCCCGCAATACCTGCGGGCGACGGCTATAACTTTATCTAAAAAAGTTGATTTAAGTCTCTTCATAATTTCGCCTCCTTGTTGTGAAAAATTTAGATTAAACCGAAATTACCATGACCAACCATATCTGGAGAAGTGATTGGTCTGGAAACTAATTGTTTGCTTTTTAGTGTCAACAGTCACTGGGCTATTAACATATTCCCAGTTTCCAGTGTCCGGATTATACCATACTGGCTTGAGATCATATGGTGAACCATCTCCAAGGTCAATCCCAGCGTATGAAAGTGAGATCGTAACATTTGTGTTAAATGTCATGCTCGGATTGAATTCAACAGCTGCATAATCTCCGCCAAGCACTTCAACTGTCACATAGGTTGGTTCACTCACCGCGCCCGCAGGGATATAAACGGAATTATTGTAAGTTTTCCTTCCTCCGACAGTTGCATCTTTTCCTGGGAATACCCACTTTCCAGCAAATCCTTTCTTCGCAAGAAGTTCTTGCTTAAACGCGTCATTCCACTTCAAAAGTTTAATTTGTCCATCTCTGTTGATAATCCCCGGCTTCCCAGTTGAAAGCCCCACCGGGTTATCTGCGCAGCTTGTGAAGAAGAAAGCTAAGCTAATTGCGAAGATGATGACGCTGAGGGCTGAGATTAAGCGCTTCATGGTAACCTCCTTGTTTTAGTTTGACATTTAGTTAGTTTTTAAGTTTTATGGTTAGTAAAATTCACATTTACAATTAGCAAAAAAACATTCACATCAATATCTTTACAGGGTTTAATATCAATTAAGCTAAACTGCAGCTAACAATTTTCGCAGTTAACTTATAACCATTAAACTTTAAACAGATCACACATTGCAAGCGCTAGTCAACTTTAAATTCTTCCTCATATCTCAAATTGGAGCAGATAAAAACCTTACATTCGATTCCGCAAATGCTTAAATAACAGAACACAATGACATAAAAGCCCTGCGTAATTTAAAAGAACGAGTTAAACTTGAAACTACAATTTACCAACATTTATAGTTAATTTACACAACAATAAACTAAACTTTCTAAAGCGATCAAGCCTCACACACTTCTTTAAAACAAGCAATTAAAATTCCCAGTCTTAATCAGAGCTGCCAGAATCTTCATATTCAACTTGCATCAAACATGTAAAGAACAAAATCTATATATAGGACTTGCAAAGATTGTGCCAAAGTCGGGAATTGAACCTAAAGTTGTTGAAAATTAAGCAGTTATGCTAAATAGACATTTTTTATTTGCTTATCCAATTATGCCTTTTGTAAAGGTTTGAAATAATGGGATGTAACAAATTGTTGCAGTGTGTAATGATTTATTTCAGGGATTATTGATGCGGTATTTTTGGATCAGGCGGTCGAGACGGGGGCGGGATATTCCCAAAATTTTTGAAGCCCGACTTTTATTCCCTGAGACGCGGACAAGAACAGACTTTATGAGTTCTCTTTCAAGATTTTTTAGGCTTGCCGACTCGAATGGTAATGTTATTTGAATGTTTGAAGAGGCTTCCTCGATTTGTTGGGTTAGTGATGCTGGTTTCTTCTCAAATAAAAATTTAAAATCATCGGGTGTTAAGTATTCTCCATCGCTTAAAATAACAGCCCTTTCTATCGCATGTTTCAACTCCCTGACATTTCCAGGCCATGGGTATCTTTTCAGTAAAGCCTTTGCTTCCGGTGATATCCCCTTAAGTTTGGGGAGATTTTTACGGTAGAGTTCATTAAATTTGTTCATATAATATTCCGCAAGAATAAAAATGTCATCCCCTCTTTCACGCAGGGGTGGTAAATAAATTGGCAAAAGCATCAGTCTGTAGTATAAATCGCGCCTGAACTTATTCTCCGCAACAAGATGTTCAAGGTTTTTATTTGTCGCAGCTATAATTCTGCCTTCAAATTTTAAAGTTTCAACCCCGCCAACCCTTCTAAATGTCTTATCCTCAAGAACTTTTAAAATCTTTCCCTGTAGATTAAAATCAAGATCTCCTATCTCATCTAAAAAAATTGTCCCGCCACTGGCAACTTCAAATAAACCCATTTTTCTGTCCTTCGCATCTGTGAAAGCACCCTTCTCATGACCAAACAATTCGGACTCAAGAAGCGTAGGTGGAATTGAAGCGCAGTTTATTTCTACGAAAGGTTTTATGTCTGAATAAGTATTTTGATGAATTATTCTGGCGATGAGATTTTTACCTGTCCCCGTTTCACCTGTTATGAGAACTGTTAAATCCCTATGTTCAATTGCCTTTTTAACAAGAGCTATTACATCGCGAATTTTTTCTGAATTTCCAATGAAACTGCTGAAGTTAAATTGTTCCCTTCTTATCGTTAAAAGCTTTTCTATATCACTTTTTTTCTTCCAATCTTCTACTTTCCCTTTCAAGAAATCTGAAAATGAAGTGCTCTCTTCTGGCATTGAAAAGTATGATAAAACTCTTAGCTTTATAAGCTTAACGGTCAAGGCATATGATTTAATGTAATCGACGCACGCCACAGTTTGTGAGCCAAATAGCTCGACAGCGGTTTCAAGCAATATTTCATCGCTATCGTTTGAAATAGCAACTATGGCAAGGTCTGGGTTTTGGATTGCAAACTTTCGCAAAGAGTTATAGGAAGATATTAAGCTGACATCAAAATAACCTTCTTCGGTGGGGATAAATCTTTTAACATCTTCAAGAATTGCCCTGCTGGTGCTTATCAGGAATATTTTAAATTTATAGTTCACCCTGTTCAAATTTTTAAGTTTTGTAGTATTTTTAAAAACTTTTCATTTTCCACATCAGCGAGATAAGATTTAACGAATTCAGGCGTTTCTATTCTTTGAAGCAACTCTTGAAAATTTATCAATGCTGTTTCGAAACTTTGTAAAAACTTTGATTCAATTCCTCGCCTCTTGTAATTTTGCGCAAGCATAAGGTAGATTTTCCACTTCGGCTCGAAGAATTCATAACCAAGTGACTCAATTGACTTGTTAAGATATTTAACTGCAAGAGATTTGTCTTTATCCTCATAGCTAAGCGAGATAAGGAAAAATAACAAAGCCTTTAGATTGAAATTTTCAACTTGCTCAGCGTAGTTTTCAGCAATTGATCTCACCATTTCAAGTTTTTCTATTCCGCCTGTTACATAGTTTAATTTGAGAAGAGAAATTAAAATTTTCAAGTAAATATCATCGTTTCCCTTGATGTTCTCGTTGTTTAAAAGCTTCATCAAAATGGATTCAGATTCCGCAAAGTTTTTCTTTTTCATCTCGATGCACGCACGGTAACACTCGATAAGTTCGGGTGGGGTTTCAGGATGTTTTTGGTTTATTTCATTTAAAGTTAGTTCAGCATTTTTGATATCACCTGCAACAAGGTAAAGGGAAAGTAAAAGTAAATCTGTTTCGAGCAAGCCGTCGAGATTATTCGTTTTTATGTGAAGTTCTTTTGCTTCTTTTATATGTTTGTATGCTTCACCAAGTTTAAATTCTTCAATCATCAATTCCCCAATATTTCCCAGAACATTTGCAACTCCATGTACATCGTTTATGGCTCTGTAAATTGCCAGTGCTTTTTGATAGTTTTCAAGCGCCTTTTCATAGTTATTTCTTTTAAATTGGTTTACCCCGATATTGTTATAAATGTGTGCGCTTTGAACTATATTGCCAGTTGATTTCAAAATTTCAAGTGCTTTTTTCCAATATGTTATCGCTTCATCATATTTACCGTTAATGCTGTAAAAGTTTGCGATGTTATTATAACCCGCAATGAGCTTGAACTGGTTTTGCTTTTTTAAACGGTGTTCTAAACTTAATTCGAAATAAATTTTTGCCTTTTCTTTATATCCCTTCATCTGAAAGATTATTCCAAGCCCAGCATAAAGATCTCCAAGAACATCCGTTTTCTCAATAAATGAAAGTATCCTTTTGTTTTCAAATAATTCAAGTAATATTAATGCTGTGTCAATATCACCGATCGACGCCAAGATCTGAGATATTTTTGTTGCGATTCTTATTTTCTCATAGAGCGTATCATACATTTTAAATGTATGTTTTAAAATTTCAATTGCCTTATTTGTGTCTCCAAGGTGGAAATATGCCTCGGATTTTAACTCAAATGCATCTAATTCATCAAGATTCTCGAGTGTTGAAATTGCATCTTTATAATTGCCGAGTTGAAGATGTATAAATCCAAGTTTGATTTTAAATAAGGTTTTCAGATATTCAGGCAAAAGTTCAAAAATTTCCTGACACAGATTTATTGCTTTCTTAAATTCGCCTTTTGATATTAGATTCTCAATTCCAACTTCTGCAAATTTTGACACACCTTCGCTGTCTCCCATCTTTGCAAAGTGATATAAAACTTTATCTGCATTTTTCATGTCTTCGTCATGGTAGGCTAAAGTGTAATTTAAATGGAATCTCTTTCTCGCCTCTTCATCAAGATCGGATTCGATATATTTTTTCAAAGCTTTGTATGCTATTGAGACTTTTTCGTTTTCAATTTTTATAAATCCGAAACTTTGAAGTTGATATAGGTGTGACGATATATCGTGATTGAAGAATTTGCTCAAAATTTCAATTTCAACTGGTTCACTTGCTAAGCTTAAGATGTCAAGAATTTCTCTTTGGGTTGAATTAAGTTGTTTTATTCTGTTAAGTATTGCGTCAAATTCTAGATTTGCAATTTTGGATATTTCTATTGTGCTTTTATCAATTTTATCCTGAAGGTAATTGGAGAAGATTTCGAGCACCGCAGATATTCCGCCTGTGTATTCACTGAGCATTTCGGCGAGTTCTTGAGCCGTTGCAGGATCGAAATCAAAGTTGGCGTAAAGATAATTTTTCAGTTCCTCAGTGTTAAGTGGGCGAAGGTAAATTTTTTCTACCTCTGGTGCAATAAATGTGATAAATTCGGTCGTCTCACATGCTATAAAAATGGCAATGTTTTTTCGTTTTAGTTTATCCGAGAGTAAGATGGATTTAATAAAAATTTCAGAGAGTGGTTCAGAAGGATTTAGAGCATCGATAAAGATAGCGAGTGGGAAATTATTTGAGGCATCCGAAAGCAGTTTTTCAAGAAACTCCGAGAATTCAATAACGGTATGATAGTTTAGAATTTTTTCTTCTTTTAGTTTTTCTGCCTTCATTTTTAGTTCAGGGGTTAGAAAGGATGCCAACGGCGATTTTAAGATGAGGTTTAAGGTTTTCTGAATGTTGATCTCATTGATCAAAATTGTCTCAAAGCCGAGTAGTTTTGCTTCAGCGCTTATATATCGCAGAAGTGATGTTTTTCCAATTCCGTCAGCCCCAGTAATTAGAGTTATTTTTCCAGTTGTGATAGTGGCTGTTTTAAGGATTTCTATCGCTTTTTTGAGTGCCTCATCTTTACCAAATGGTTTTCTGACTTTGAAATTTTTTATCTCAGGTAAATCGGGCATTAAAGTTTTTAGTAGGTTCATAACCTCAACGAGATTTTGAGGTCTATGCGATGGATCGGGCTCAAGCATTGAGTTTAAAAGTTTTTGCACTTCCTCTGGGATATTTGAAAAATCAATGTGCCTTGGTGAAAGATGCCACTTTAAAATTTCAACTGGTTCATCTGTGTCAAAAGGCAGTTTGCCGTTCAAGATGTAGTAAAACAAAATCCCAAGCGAATAAATATCAGCGCGATGGTCGAATTTGCTACCCTGTAGTATTTCTGGGGCAAGGTAATAAAGCGTTCCAGCAGGTAACTCATCAAAGTTTATCTGTTCCTGTCCGATGGCAAGTCCAAGGTCGGTAATTTTTATCCTACTAGTTGTTGAGTCAAACAGTATATTTTCAGGCTTAAGGTCTCTGTGAACAAGTTTGGCTTTATGAATTGTATGCACAGCGTGACAAATTTGATACATAATCTTGATTTTGTCTTTGAATTCGGCGTTTGAAAGGTACTTGATTATATCTTGTGTGTCACAATATTCAAGCACGATAAATTTTCGCGATAAGAGTTTTTGATCTTCACAGATTCTTACGGTTCCGAAATCATAGGCTGAAATTATATTTGGGTGTTCAAATTGTGTAGTGATTCTAAATTCGGTTGCTATTTTTTCTTCATAGACAGGGTTCGGCTTTGCAATTTTTAGCGCTACTATTGTATTGAGCAGTGCATCGCGCGCTTTAAAAACTTCAGCGACTGCGCCTTGGCCAATTTTTGAAAGTATTTCATATCTTTTGTTTAAAAGCAAGACTGGATGAATTATTTTTTCTTTGTTAAATTAACAATGAATTTTGAGTTAGTCAATACCTTGTCGCTTTTTAAAACAAACTTTTCTAAAACGATGAAAATTCTTGTGATTAACCCAGGCTCAACATCAACAAAGGTTGCGATTTTTGAAGATGAGAAACAAATCGATCTAAAAGTGTTAAGACATTCACCTGAAGAACTTTCAAATTTTAAAACTTTGTGGGAGCAGTTTGATTTTAGATTAAAAATAATTCTTGACTTTCTTGAAGAGAAAAATTTAAAACCTTCCGATTTTTCAGCAGTTGTTGGGATTGGCGGGCTTTTGAGACCAGTTAAGGGTGGAACATATCGTGTAAACGACAAGATGCTTGAAGACGCAAGGGCTAATTTTCAAGGCGAGCATCCATCAAATCTTGGTTGCGCTCTTGCTTATGAAATTGCCAAGTTGGGGGGAGTTGATGCGTTTATAGTTGATCCTGTCTCGGTTGATGAGTTCGAACCACTTGCTAGATACTCGGGGCATCCTTTGATCCAGAGAAGGAGTTTATCACATGCATTAAACATCCATGCGGTTGCAAGACTTGCAAGCGAGAAGATAGGTAAAAAACTTGATGAAACGAATTTCGTCATTGCACATCTTGGTGGTGGGATATCTGTTTGTCCCGTTAAAGGTGGAAAGATAATTGATGCAAATGATGCAAGTAGCGATGGACCATTTTCACCTGAAAGAACGGGTGGACTTCCACTTCAGCCTTTTATATCTTTATGTTTTTCAGGGAAATATACTGAACAAGAGATTAGAAAAATGGTTATGGGGAAAGGGGGACTTGTTGCATATCTTGGGACGAACAATGCAGATGAGGTTGAGAAAAGAATACAGAACGGGGATGAATATGCGAGGGAAGTTTATGAAGCTATGGCTTATCAAATTGCAAAGGAAATTGGAGCGATGGCGACGGTTTTGAAAGGTAAGGTTGACGCCGTTGTCTTAACAGGGGGTCTTGCAAATTCGAAAATGTTAGTGGATTGGATAACTGAGAGGGTTTCATTTATAGCACCAGTTTTGGTTTTTCCAGGTGAAGATGAGATGAGAGCACTCGCATTGGGGGTTTTAAGAGTTTTAAGAGGTGAAGAACAAGCCAAAGAATATCCCGAGTAATTTTCGTTTCTTAATTCTTGCGTTTTTTCAATTTAAGATGTAATTTCCTTTTGAAAGTTTATTGTGCTTTAAAACAAGTTATCGTAAAAATGCGCCTATTAAAAACATTTCTTTTGCTTGTTTTTCTTGCTTTTTGCTTGCCTGTTTACTCTCAAACTGATACAGTTGCTTCAAGATATGTTGGACCAGGTGTAAAGCATTTATCGATAACTTTTCCAAGCATACCTTGGAAAATAAATGTTCTTGAGGTTGACATTACAAATCCATTCATAACTCTTGAAACGGTTAAGGCATCAAAAAATGGGAGGGAGCAGTTAAGGGCGTTTGAAAAGACAAGTTCAATGGCAAACAGGAAAAGTTATTCTGGTCATGTTGTTGTGGGTGCGGTTAACGGCGATTTTTATAATACTCAAACTGGCGAGCCCATAAATATGCAAATTGAAAATGGCGAAATTTTGAAAAAACCGTATCCGAGGTCCGTTTTTGGAATCGCGGTTGATAAAAAGCCGTTTATTGAAATTTTTAGCTTTTTTGGAAGTTTAATTGTAGGGGATTCGTTAATAGCGATAAATGGAATTAATGAGGCGCGCGGAAGTGATATGTTAATTTTTTACAATGGTTATTTTGGGGATTCAACCGCGACAAATCAGTGGGGGAGTGAAGCTTTGATAAGTCCGTTAAATCAATGGATTGTTAACGACACGCTTTATTGCATTGTTGATACAATTGTTAATTGGGTTGGAAGCATGAAAATACCCGTTGGTAAAGCAGTTTTATCGGGGCATGGGAGGGCAGGGGAGTTTCTAAGGAATAACTTAAAGATTAAGGACACGGTTAAAATTGTTTTGCGTCTTACACCGAATGTTGGGAAAGTTTTTCAAGCGATCGGTGGGCTTCCGAGGATAATAAGGGATGGGCAAAATGTAGTTGCGCAAACATATCAGCAAGAAGGGGCGAGTTCGAGCTTTACTTATAGCAGACATCCTAGGACAGCCGTTGGTTTTTCAAAGGATAGCACAAAAATTTATTTTATCACCGTTGATGGAAGACAGGCATCGAGCGTCGGGATGACACTTGATGAGCTCGCAAATTTTATGCTGACGCTTGGGGTTTGGAATGGCGTTAATCTTGATGGCGGTGGTTCAACAACGATGGTTGTCAGGGGTAAAGTCGTTAACTCACCTTCAGATGCAACTGGCGAAAGATCAGTTTCAAATGCAATTATCATCGTAAGCTCTGCTCCCCAGGATACTTTAAGTAGAATTGAAATTGAACCGAAGAGATTAAAAATTTTTAGAGGAGAGCGATTTCAATTTAGTGTCTTTGGATATGATAAGTATTTTAACCCGATTCAAATTACTTCAAATCAAATTTCTTGGTCTTGTGATTCGTCGATTGGGACGATAAGCTTGTCGGGACTTTTCACCGCTGGCAGGAAAAATGATAGTGGCTATGTTTATGTGACCCATATTAATGGATTGAGGGACTCGTGTTTTGTTGTCGTCTACGGTATGAAAAATATCTCGATATCGCCCAAGAATGTGGTGACAGATACGAGTAGAACAATTCAGTTTTCTGTTAAAGGTTTTGATTTGGAGGGAAATTTCAGAACAATCTCAGCAAGTGATGTTGAATGGAAAGTCATCGGTGATATTGGAACTGTGAACGTTCTTGGGTTATTTCGTGGGCAAATGGAGGGGAGTGGAAAGGTTGTTTCAAAATTTGACGAGCTTTCGGATACGGCCGATGTTCAGGTTGTAATTGGGAAGGGGGAGAGATTGCTTGAAAAATTTGATGAGATGAAATTTACAGTTTCAACCGAAAATATAGACGAATGTAAAATTTTTTTAAGTGACACAAATTTTATTTCTGAATCAAAATCGCTGGGCATTGAGTATAGATTTATTCATGTATCTGGAAAACAGCATTGGATTTATGTTAATTCTGAAATCCCAATTTATGGGGTTCCTGATTCGATCTATCTTTATGCGTATGGTGATGGCGGTTCTTATAGAGTTTATTATTTTGTCGCGGATGATAACGATGAGATATTTGTCTTCACGGGTGGACTTATAAATTGGGCTAATGAATGGCGAAGGATTGGGGCTTCGACAAAATATCCAATTCAAACAGCAAGCGGAACTTATTTCTGTTATCCAATAAAAATTTTAAAAATTGCTTTTTATTTCACTGGTGCTTATTCAGATGGTCTTGAATACTCAGGTAAAATTTTTATAGATGATTTGAGCGTGACATATCCGGTTAAAGTTACTTTGGTTGAAGATGAACCAATTGCTGAAAAGTTGAGATTTAAACTTTTTCAAAACTATCCGAATCCATTTAACTCTGAAACGAAGATAAAATTTTCAATACCAGAATCCGTATCTCATCCAGTTGAATTGAAAATTTACGATGTTCTTGGAAGGGAAACCACAAGAATTTTTAAGGGGGAGCTCAAGCCTGGAATTTATGAGGTTAATTTTGATTCGTCTGGGCTTTCTTCTGGGGTTTATTTTTGTGTTCTTTTGGCTGGAAAATTTCACGATGTAATTAAGATGGTGGTTTTAAAATGATGAAGGCAAATGAAATAGTTGAGTTGGTCGATAAATTTTCGGGCGGGAAGTTGAAGGAAAAAGATGGATTTGAATTTTTGCTCTCCATTGCGATTGAAAATAATTTGATGGATTTGATAGATGAAATCGCTTTTCATTCGAAGTTTTTATGGCGTGTATTTTCATTTTTGAAAAGCGGGAGAAAATTTCAAGAGATTGATGAAGAGATCTACAAAGGGAGGATCGTTGCACAAATAAATGAAACTGTTGAAAAGATTAGAAATTTAATTTTGAGAGTTATTGATGCTAGTTCGGAGGATGAGAAGAGAAATTTTGTCCAAAAGTTTTTGGGAACTGATATGGAAGGGTTTGAAAATTTTATAAATCTTGTCCATGATTTTTATTGGTTGAAGAATTGGAAAATTGATGGTTCAACGAAATCGCCATGGTGAAGTTAAAAATTTTTAGTTTTGTTCTGCTTTTAAATTTTTCGTTGGCTCAATATAAATTTGCCATCATACCGTTTGATGATTTATCAGGTTTCAAAGGGAAGTGGAATTTGAAAATTGAAGTGCCGAGGTATTTGGGGGATTTTATTTTGAAATTTTACGGGGTGGAGGTTTTACCAATTGATTCTGTCATTGGTATGGCGAAGGGATTGGATTTTAAAGATGCTTTTTTGTTTTCTGAGTTGAATAAAAAATTTGGCGTTGAACATATCATAAGTGGGAAGGTGTTAACTTTTAAAATTAGCAGGTTCACGACGGGATTTCCATTGATGGCGGGCTATGAGTCGTATAATGCGGAGGTTGATATTGAAGTTGAAATTTACAATGCGCTGACAGGTGAAAGAAATGTCATCTTTGGTATCTTAGGTGAGGTTAAAGAGCGAGGTCTTGGCTTAACTTTGCTTGGGAAACCTACGGACAGATATTCCGAGTTTTATTCGCTCGACTTTTTAAAGTTTGGAAGCAATGAATTTAATAAAACGATCATCGGTGAGGCGATGAGAAAGGCTGGGATGGAGTTTGCATTAAGGTTAAAAAGATATTTTCCTGAGATTATTTCTGGTTTTAGTGAGGCAATGGATATTTCGGGAACCACGGAGTTGAAAGTTAGCTTAGTTGAAGGAACAATTTTACAAATTGGCAAACAGAATATTGTTTATGTAAATCTTGGCAGTGAAGATGGGATTGTCGCTGGAATGACGCTTTTTGTTTTTGATGATGGTGAAAAAATTGGAGAATTGGAGGTAGTTGATGTGGTAAATGAGCATTTTTCTTCGTGTAAAGTTATTAATTCAACAGCCGAGATAAAAAAGGGAAACAAAGTGAAAGCACGAGTTGTCAAATAAATAGCGTTTCAAAACTAAAATGAGCTAAAAATGAGCGAAGAAAAAACTTTGGGAATTTCAGGAAGGCTAACATCTCTTGATGTTTTCAGGGGGGCAACAATTGCAGGGATGATACTTGTGAATAACCCAGGGAGTTGGTCTTATGTTTATTCCCAACTAAGGCATGCTGATTGGCATGGTTGGACTTTCACCGATTTAATCTTTCCTTTTTTCCTTTTCATAGTTGGGGTTGCAATTGTGTTCTCTTTTTCAAGAAGAGTTGAGTTGGGTTATTCAAAAGTTAAATTGTTTTGGAAAGTAGTCAGACGGAGTTTAATTTTGTTTGCGCTTGGGCTTTTTCTGAATGGTTTTCCAACATTTGATCTTTCAACCATAAGGATAATGGGGGTTTTGCAAAGGATAGCGATATGCTACTTTTTTGCTTCCGTTATTTTTTTGACATCGAGTTTAAGGGGGCAAGTGTTTTGGTCTGTGGTTTTGCTTTTCGTCTATTGGGGCTTGATGGAATTTGTTCCAGTTCCGGGGATTGGTGCGGGATTGTATGAAAAGGGCAAAAATTTCGCTGCATATGTTGATAGTTTGATTTTAAGCGGGCATATGTGGAGCGTAACTAAAACATGGGATCCGGAGGGAATTGTGAGCACAATTCCGGCGATTTCAACTACGCTTTTTGGCGTTTTAACGGGGCATTGGTTGAGAAGCAAACGAAGTGAGATCGAAAAGTCGTTATGGCTTTTCATCATGGGAAATCTTGGTTTATTTATTGGCGCGGTTTGGAATTCGTGGTTGCCGATAAATAAAAATCTTTGGACAAGCTCTTACGCTGTTTTTACCGCTGGATTTGCGTTAATAGTTCTTGGGTTTTGTTATTATTTTGTTGATGTGAGAGGCTATAAAAAATTTACCTATCCATTTGTCGTCTATGGTATGAACGCCATAACAGTTTTTGTCTTATCAGGTATAATTGGCAGATTAAGCACTTATTTTAAGGTAAGCTTGTCCGATGGTAGTACAACAACTGTAAAAAATTATATTTATGAAAACTTTTTCGCATCGTGGCTTGGACCGATGAATGGCTCACTTGCTTATGCGATCGCACATGTGCTTTTGATGTATTTTTTGATGTGGATTTTGTACAAAAAGAGAATTTTCATAAAGATTTAGTTAGTTTAAAGTATTTTTTCAAAGCCAGTGTTCCGAGTGTTACAGGGTGGGGTCTATAACTTTGCTTGGAAGGAACTTAAAAGTGGTAGGCTATTTGTGTTGAGTTAGTATTTGGGGAATTAAAGTGTGGGAGGGGTAGTTTAGTCATTCCAATGGTAATAAATCCTTTGGGGACTTGACAAAGGCAAAATTATTTATTATATTATAGCTAGTAAAACGCTTTAATCAATAGTTCTTTGATTTTTAATCATTTTTTATATTTTTATCGGGGAAATTTAAAAATTTATTTAAAGCGTTTTATGAATAAAAGAGTTACGATTAAAGATGTTGCGAAAAAGACGGGGTTGTCGATCTCTACAATTTCTCTTGTCATCAATAATAAGGGGAATGTGAGTGAGGAAACGAAGCAAAAAGTTTTACAAGCTATTGAAGAACTTGGGTATTATCCAGCGAGAAGTGCCAGAAGTCTTGCCTCAAGGAAGACGGGGAATATAGGTTTCATTTTAACAGAGGAGCATTTCTCAAGGAGTGAACCATTTTACACTAAAATTTTCCTTGGAACTGAGTTTGAATCCAGGGCTTATAACTATTATGTTCTTTTAACGACCGTCCCTACGCAGTTTTCAAAAAGTGCCATTCCAAGATTTTTACTTGAAAATAATGTTGATGGTGTGATTTTTGCGGGGAAAATAAATCAAAAATATGTTAAGTATGTTGAGGAACTGGGACTTCCATATATCCTTGTTGATTATGACCTTTCTGGTAAGAAAGTTTCAGCTGTGATGATTGATAATGTTGGTGGTGGGGAGATGGCGACTGATCATCTTTTAAAGCTTGGCTATAGGAAAGTTGCTTTTATCGGTGGTGATATTGAGCATCCAAGTATAAGGGGAAGATTTGAGGGATTTAAAAAGGCGCTTGAGAAAGCTGGCGTGGAATGCGCTGTGGATATGTGTGTAGTTGAAGAACCTGATACAAGGGTGATAAATGGATATAGAGCATGCGAAAAACTCTTCACGAAGTTAAAACCAGAGGCGATCTTCGCAGCAAATGACGCTATGGCTATTGGGTGTTTGAGATTCTTAAAGGAGAAAGGCATAAAAGTTCCCGATGAGGTCGCTGTGGTCGGTTTTGATGATATAGAAGCTTGTATCCATGTTGAACCTCGGCTTACGACGGTTAGGGTTGATAAAGAGGAACTCGGTGTTGTTGCAGTTAAGCATCTTGTTGAAATGATAAGGAAACCAAATTCAGGGATCAATCGAGTTTACCTCCCAGTTAAATTGGTTGTAAGGGATTCTTGCGGAGCCAAGAAAAAAGGTTTCTATGTTTTCGACGATAGCAAGATAGATGAAAGTTTAATTTAAGTTTTCAAAAACAAATAGCGTTGGAGGTGAAGGTTAACCAAAACTATATGCTTTGATCTTTAAGTTCTTTTTGAATTGAAATTTTTAAATCCACAAACAAAAGGAGGTTAAAGTTATGTGGCGTAAAATTTCTTATCTCGGATTGTTTGTAATCTTGGTGATCTCATTTGCATTCGGTCAATATGTCAATGTTCTAAAAAATGGTGGTTTTGAGTCTGGAAATCCGGCGTTATTTAAGGCGGTTGGTGCGACAGGTGCGACATTGGAGTGGGCTGTTGATGCATCGAGGAGTGCGTCATATTCGTTGAAGATAAGCAAGCAGGCTACATCAAGTTCGGTATATTGGGAGAGTTCGAACATGTGCACATATTGGGCTCCGTTTATATTCCCTGGGAAGGAGCTTGTGATGGGTGGATATGTTAAGACGAGTGGGGTTAACACAAATCCCGTAAATGATGATCAGAAGTTTTATCTTGATTTTTACTTTTATGACAAGCAGGGCAATTTGATAGGGGGTCAGCCTGTCAGGGTATATGTTCCGCAGACAAGTGGTAGTGTTGATTGGACTGAGGTTAAGAATGATGTTAGTGTAGTTTTGCCTGACACAGCGTTTAAGTTGATAGTTAAATTGGTTGGGGGCAAGGATGCGACTGGTACGGTTTGGTTTGATGATTTGTTTTTGTATGGTAGGAAGCCGGATGGATGGGATTGGGTAGGTAGTTTGTTTAACAATAGTTTTAATGCGAATGAGGGGTGGTTTTATTGGTGGAAGGATTATGAGCTTGGGACGAATCAGTATATAACTGCGACTGTGAGTTCTGAGGCTGCGTATAGTGGTAACAAGTCGTTGAAGCTTGCGGAGTGGGATTGGGATAGTGATGAGGTGGTTTGGATAAGTGATATATATGAGTTGCCTGTGAAGGGGAAGGGTAAGAAGTATGTTTTAAGTGCGTGGGTAAAGATAGACAGTTTGATAGCAGATTCTTTGGATAATCCGAGTTATGCGATTGGTTTTACGTGGACGTGGCACACTAAGGTAGTTGGTCCGAACACAGGTTGGAATGAGAAGAGGGCAGAGGATTACAAGTTTGATTTGAAGTTCATGAAGGATCAAGGTTTGACGAGGTTGGGTTGGACGCAGTTTGCAACTGTGATAACGGTTCCTGATGATGATGTTGTTGGTGTAAGTGTGAGGGCAAGGTTCTGGCCTTTGTTCTATGGTAAAGTGTTCTTCGATGAGTTTGCTTTAGCACCAATAAGTGATGTGATTGTTGGCGTTGATGATAAACCAATTGCTGATAAAGATTTAATCCCAAGTAGATACGAACTTTATCAGAACTATCCCAATCCATTTAATCCATCAACTGTGATTGAGTATGCTTTGCCGGAGGCTTCGCATGTTAGAATTGAGATTTATAACCTTGCAGGTCAAAGAATTAAAACATTGATTAGTTCTTATCACAATCCGGGGAGATATAAAGTTTATTGGGATGGAACTGATGATAATGGGCTAAAGGTTGCATCAGGTGTTTATATTTATCGTTTAGTTGCTGGAAATAATATAGTGGCTAAGAAGATGTTGTTATTGAAGTGATCACTTTTCGGGGGCTTTTGCCCCCGCTCTTCAAAATTAATTTGAAGTGATGAAATGTTGAAAAAAGCAATTCTTTCGCTTATCTCCTTGACTTTTGGATTTTCTCTTCTCTTTTCAGGCACAACGGGGAAAATAGCTGGAAAAGTTATAAATGCCTCAACCGGTGAACCACTTTTTGCTGTAAATGTAATAGTGGAGGGAACTACGCTTGGTGCAGCCACAGATATGCAGGGTAATTATGTTATTCTCAATGTTCCCCCCGGGGTTTACACTGTAAGGGCAAGTGCTGTTGGATTTAAAACAGTGCGGGTAACCAATGTTCGTGTTTCTGTTGACCAAACCACGCGGGTTGATTTTAAACTTGAGGAAGCTGCGATCGAACTTGGTGAGGAGGTTGTTGTCGTTGCTGAAAGACCGCTTGTTCAGAGGGATTTAACTTCGACAAGTTCAAAGGTTTCTTCTGATATCATTGCGAAATTGCCAGTTGAAAATTTTACGGATATAATTAATTTGCAAGCAGGAGTTGTTGAGGGGCATTTTCGTGGTGGGAGGATTGGAGAGGTCGCTTATATGATCGATGGGATTCCAGTAAACGATGTGTTTTCAAACACTTATGCCATCCAAGTTGAAAATCACGCCATTCAGGAGATGGAAATAGTAACCGGGACATTTAATGCTGAATATGGACAGGCGATGTCCGGTGTAGTTAACATTGTAACGAAAGAAGGTGGGGAAAGATATACTGGAAGTTTTTCGGTTTATACAGGCGATTATGTTTCATCGAATAGAGATTTGTTTATGAATATAGAGAGAGTCAACCCCACAGATATTTATAATTTCCAGGGAACACTTGGGGGACCAGTTTTTAAAAATAAAGTTAATTTCTTCCTTTCGTGGCGGTATTACAAAAATGATGGTTGGATCTATGGTAGAAGAATTTTCACACCTTATGATTCTTCAAATTTTAGCTCGGATGATCCATCAAAGTGGTATATCGGTGCAACAGGCGATAGTTCCTATGTTCCAATGAATCCAGAACGAAGGCTGACATTACAAGGCAAGTTATCTTTCAAAGTAACCCCAAGTAATAAGCTTAACATTGAGGGTTTATATCAACGGCGTTTTTATAAAATTTATGATCATAACTTTAAATACAATCCGGATGGCGATTACAAAAGGTATCAGTATGCGTATACACTTACACTTTCATACACACATGTTTTAAGCTCAAAAGCTTTTCTAACTGTTAAAGGTTCATTGCTTTACAATGATTATCAGCAATATGTTTGGAAGGACATAAACCTTTATCCAGATCCGAAGCGTCTTCAGGATGCAAGCAACAATGCTTTTTTGACAGGCGGAGCGCAAATGTGGCACTTTTTCAGAAACACGAGAACTTATATTGCAAAAGTTGATTATACGAACCAGATTACCAATACGCATCAAATTAAAACAGGGGTTGAAACCCGGTTTCATCGTTTATGGCTTCGCGAGTATGAAATTGTAAGGGATGAAAGGTTTAAAGATAGATTTGTGCCATCACTTCCGCCTAGAACTGCATTTAACAACAATGAATATCTTCATAGACCGTATGAGTTTTCAGCTTATATTCAGGACAAGATGGAGTTTGAATATCTTGTCGCAAATGTCGGGTTGAGATTTGATTACTTTGAACCTAATGGGAAAGTTTTAATCGATCCTGA
Organism: Candidatus Kryptonium thompsonii; assembly: GCA_001442925.1. Taxonomy (GTDB): domain Bacteria; phylum Bacteroidota; class Ignavibacteria; order Kryptoniales; family Kryptoniaceae; genus Kryptonium; species Kryptonium thompsonii. The sequence goes on along the minus strand of LDXX01000005.1, from coordinate 182,966 downwards.
TCATTTACCTTCCGATAGACCTTTGCCGGATAGTTTATTCAGACGCGCAAAGCCAAAGTATCAATTGAGTCCAAGGATTGGGTTGGCTTATCCAATAACCGATCGCGGTGTGATTCATATCTCTTATGGACATTTCTTTCAAATACCACCATTTGAATTTCTTTACACGAATCCTGAATTTGAAATTGAAGTTGGAAGATTGAAGAGTAAAATTGGGAACGCTGACCTTCAACCGGAAAGAACGGTTAGCTATGAGATTGGACTGCAACAACAATTAGCTGATGATATAGCAATTGATATAACAGGTTATTATAAAGACATCAGAAATTTGCTTGGGACTCAAATCCACCAGTATCTAAATGTTGATAAGTTTGCAAGGTATATTAATCGAGATTATGGAAATGTTAGAGGGATAACTATATCGTTGGAAAAGAGATTTAGAGGTGGAATTGGTGCGACGCTTGATTATACTCTTCAACTTGCGCGTGGCAATGCTTCTGACCCGGATGCTGAGTTTTTAAATAATCAAGCTGATCCACCGATAGAGGGGAATAAACAGCTTGTTCCATTGGATTGGGACAGGCGACATTCACTTAACTTTACAATTTCACTTGGTCAACCTGATAATTTTGTCCTGAGTTTCATAGGTAAGATTGGTTCGGGTTTACCGTACACGCCAGCTTTTCAAAATCAGAGGACAGCGGTTGAGAACAGCGATAACAAGCCAGCAGTTTACACTTTTGATATGTATTTTTATAAATTGTTCAAGATGTTTGGATTTAATGCTCAATTTTTTGTTAAAATTTACAATCTGTTTGATATCAAGAATGAACTTGAAGTTTTTGGAGATACTGGCAGGGCTGGATACACGCTTTCAATGATTTATTCAGGTAGACCGCGTGGTATAAATACCGTTGAAGAATACTTTAAACGCCCTGATTTTTATTCTGAGCCGAGGCAAATTATTTTTGGAATTTCATTTGACTTCTAATCTCTAAAAAACTATCACTAATTGCTATGCGTGGTTTAATGTTCATCTTGTTATTTACTCTTGTCACAAGTTTTCTTCATTCACAGCATGTTAAGCCAGATCCAAATGTTGGGCACAGGAAGTACACTAAGCAGGGGATAATGGATGGAAACATGGTTAGGACTATGTTTTTTAATCATGGTGAAGTAGCACATTGGCCTGATCAGCCGAGTGGTGAGTGGCCCAAGGGGAGCGGTCATTCGTATGTTGATGGCGTCGCAATGATAGTTCAAGTTGAAACAAGAGATAGAAGTGGGAAGATAATTCATCCGATGGAGACAATGTATCGTGAGTTTATCGACATTGGTCCGGATGGAACTCCTTGGGGTTGGGCGCCTTTGCCTGGTTATGCTAATCCAACGCAGCCGAAACCGGCGATAAGCAACGATCCATCAACATGGCCAGCTTTTTGGCCCGATAGACCGCCTGATTGGGCTGGATTTTGGAATGGATATTTTGGCAAGGGAGTTAAGAATGCTGACCTTGAAACATATTTTGTCTTTGATGATGACCCGGATGAAGAGTGGAATTTTTATCCTGACCCGGATGATACAACGAGGCGTGGAATAGGAATGGAAGTTGCAATGCGTGGATTTCAATGGTCGCATGTTCTTGCTCAAGATGTTATATTTTGGCATTACGAAATTCTGAACGAGGGAAAAACGAGTTATCAAAAATGTTTATTTGCTCAATATATTGATTGGGGAGTTGGTGGAACAGATGATTCGGGAGATGACAGTGGTTTGTATGATACCGAACTTGACATCGCTTGGGCTTTCGATTCAGATGGACTTGGCACACCGGGAAGATGGGGACCTGTTGGTGTCGCTGGTTACGCCTTTCTTGAAAGTCCTGGAATCCAAAATGATGGAAAAGATAACGACGATGACGGGATAATTGATGAACGAAGAAATGACCCTGATGCAGGAATGCTAATTAAGGGTCGTGAAAATATCATAGCTTATATTCAAGCAAATTATGATTTGGGTAAGTTTTTAAGGTTTTATAATTATTCGAGCGTTGATGATATACCAGCTGTTAGACAAGGTTATTGGTGGACGGCTGATGAAAATATGAACTGGCGTGGATTTACCGATTTAAATGAAAATGGCAGGTGGGATAATGGAGAGCCTTTGAACGATGATGTCGGAAGTGATGGAATTGGGCCTCTTGATGAGGGTTATACAGGTCCAGATGCGGATGGTTCAGAGGGCAATGGGCGTCCTGATCAGGGTGAGCCAAATTTTGGAATTCTTGATAAAGATGAGTCCGATCAAATTGGTTTAACTGGTTTTTCCATCTTCCCGGTTCATACTTATGAACTTTGGGATGATGAGCAAAATTGGAGCGTTTTCACAGCTCCACTTCCAGCCAGGGATCAACTTCTTCAATCTGTTAACCTTGGTATGTTTTTCTCATCTGGAATTTTCCCAATGCCAGCTGGGCATGTTGAAAGGTTTTCAATGGCGCTTCTTTTTGGTCAAGATAGAAATGATTTGATAAAAAGAAAAAAGACAGTTCAACAAATTTACAATGCAAATTATAGATTTGCTAAGCCACCTGAAAAACCACGGCTTGTTGCAATTCCTGGGGATAAAAAAGTGACTTTGTATTGGGATTCGAGAGCCGAACTTTCATGGGATCCATTTTTACAAGAGTATGATTTTGAAGGTTATAAAATTTACAAAAGCACCGATCCGAGCTTTTTGGAAGCATTTGTCATTACAGATGCGCATGGGAATAAATTGTTTAAAAAACCAATTGCACAATTTGATCTTGTTAATGGAATTAAAGGTTATCATCCAATTGATATTTACGGCTTGAAATATTACCTTGGTGATGACTCTGGTTTAAGGCATTCGTTTGTTGATTATGATGTTCAGAATGGTCAAACTTATTATTATGCGGTTGTTTCATACGATCGTGGTTATGTTACAAGGGATGCTCTTGGCAACATTGATGGTATTGCTCCATCTGAGTGCACCGCTATTATAAAAGCTGATGTAACTGGCACAGTTAAACCAGATATAAACACCGCAATCGTAACTCCAAATCCCCCATCCGCTGGATATATTGAAGCTGGTTTGGATGGTAATATAGCACATATTGGTCCTGGAACAGGTAAAATTCAAATCAACCTTCTTCAACCAGATTCAGTAAAGGATGGACATATTTACAGGGTTATTTTTGCTGATACTTCGAAATTTTATAATTCGCCGGTGCCAAAGTATTCAATCTATGATATGAGCGATGGTCGAAAAATCGTCGATTCAGTTGAATTGAGCATTTACGGTCAAGAGTCTCCGGTCTTTGATGGTTTGATAATTTATCTCTATAATGATTCATCAGTTTCACTTGATAATAACAGGACTGGTTGGGTAAAAGGTAATTCAAACTATATAGTTAGAGTTGACCTTGATCCGACCTTCGTTGCACGAAATATAAGGTATCCCGCTGATTTTGAGGTTAGATTTAGTGATAAAGTTGTTGATACTTCTCTTGCTTTGATTTTTGGTCAGCAAAGAATACCAGTTAAATTTACAGTTTGGAATTTAACAGAAAATAAAAAAGCTGATTTCATTTTCTTCGATGTTGATAAAGATTCAATATTATCGCCTGGGGATAGGCTTATAATTGTGCTTGGAGGTGATTCAGCAACTCAGCCACCAAGTTCAAGGAGTTGGAAAGCAACATGGAGAGTTCAATTTTTTGAGGATACTTTGAAGCCTGTTCAAATCCCACCATCACCGGGAGATGTTTTTCTCATAGCTACGAAGAAACCATTTAGAAATGGAGAGTATTTTGAATTTAAGGTCAGAGGGCAAAAAATTGACATCGAAAAGGCGAAGCATGATCTCGATAAAATTGCGGTGGTTCCAAATCCATATGTTGCGACTGCTTCATGGGAACCAGCAAATAGATATAGAGCTGGAAGGGGCGAGAGAAAAATTTGGTTTATAAATATACCCAAGAATTGCACTATAAGAATTTACACGATAAGAGGTTATCTCGTTGATACGATCGTTTACAACGGAACAGATAATTACGGTGCTGTATCTTGGGATCTTGTCTCAAAGGATGGGATGGACATAGCTTATGGAATTTACATTTATCATGTCGAGGCTCCTGGGATAGGAGAAAAAATTGGAAGATTTGCAGTGATAAAGTAAAAAGAAAAGTTTTTGCAATTATGAAAAGGTTAATTCTCTTTCTCTTAATTTCGCTGAGCTTTGCTTTAGAAGTTGTATTTGCCCAAAGATTTGTTTCAAATGTTTCAAAAGTTGCTACAACAGCTGCTCCATTTCTTGAGATACCTGTTGGGGGCAGGGCAACCGGGATGGGTGCTTCGTTTGTTGCTGTTGCAAATGACGCAAGCGCAATATATTGGAATCCCGGTGGCATCTCAAGGTTTGATAGAATTGAAGCGATATTTCAGTACACAAGCTGGATAGCCGATATAAAGTTTGGCTTTATCGGTGTTGCCATTCCCGTTGGTAATATTGGGACGGTTGGGGCGAGTTTAACTACTTTAACTGTTCCAGATATGGAAGTAAGAACGGTAGAAAGACCAGAGGGAACGGGCGAATACTTTAACGCAACTGATTTTGCCATAGGTTTAACATATGCGAGGAGCCTTACCGATAGGTTTTCAATTGGTTTTAATTTTAAATACATTCAGCAAAGAATTTGGCATATGTCCGCATGGGGTGTCGCTCTTGATGTCGGGACGCTCTTTAAAACTGATTTTCTTGGCGGTATGATGATAGGTGCAACAATTTCAAATTTTGGGACTAGCATGAGAATGTATGGAAGAGATGCGAGAGTTTTTTACGACCCCGATCCCAACAAGTATGGGAACAACGATAGAATTCCAGCGATGCTTGAGACGGAAAGTTGGCAACTTCCACTTAACTTTCAGTTTGGTCTTTCTGCTTATGTATTTAAAACTGAAAACAACAAGCTTTTAATCTCAACTGATGCGGTTACTCCAAGTGATAATTACCAATATCTAAACCTTGGGGCGGAGTATTCTTTTAAGGATTTGTTTTTCCTTAGAATTGGGAACCAGATGCTTTTTCTTAAAGATGCTGATGGCGGGTTATCCTTGGGAGTTGGTTTGAGGACAAAAATTCCGTTTAGTAAAACGGTGGTTAAGTTTGATTATTCTTTTAATGACTATGGAAGGTTAAAAGGAGTTCACACAGTTGTTCTCGGAATTGAATATTAAACGGGATTTTGTTGTGAGAAAAGTTCTAATTTTGGTTCTGATTTTTCAGAAAATTTACGCACAAAGTTTAAATATAAACTTAGCACATATTGACTATCTCGTTGAAAAGGTTTTGATGGGTGGCGATACGGTTGCTATAATTCACATTTATTCAAATTATCCAGATTACAGATATGTTCATCCAGCGGATGAGGGGATCTCTTGTGTTGATGATGCGGCGAGGGCTGTGATTGCATATTTGATGTATTATGAAAAATTTCGCGATGAACATAGTTTGAATCAAGCGAAGCTTTTGCTGAAGTTCATTTTGAAAATGCAAGCTGATGATGGAGGATTTTATAACTTCGTTTATTCAGATCTGACGATAAATAAATTTGGTCGGACAAGTAACAATGATACTTTTAGATGGTGGGCTTGCAGAGCCCTTTGGGCAATGGGATATGCATATAATTTATTTTCAAAACTTAATATTGAGGGCGAGTTTAAGGATACGCTTGCTTCTAGGATAGAAAAAGCTCTTTCGAAGGCTATAAGGACAATAAATAAATCAGACATTTACGATACATTTATCGCATGGAAGGTTCCAGCACAAGGTTATTGGCTTCTTGAAAATGGTTCTGATGCCTCAGCTGAAGCGGTCCTTGGGGCGTCTCTTTATTATGAAATATCAAAAAGTGAAAGGGCGCGTTGGGTGGTCGAAAAACTTTGCAAAGCAATTTCAACTTATCAGTTTGGAGATGTTGATGATTTTCCATTTGGTGTGCACCCATCTTTTACCCCAAATATTTACATTTGGCATTCGTGGGGAAGCAGGCAATCTTACGCGCTTCTCGTTGCTGGGAAAATTTTTAATAATTTCGAATGGATCGAGTCGGCAAGAAAAGAGATAGATTACTTCTACAAAAGAATGTTTTTTTCTTTTGACCTTACAGATTTAAAACCATATCCGGATAGAGGTGACCAGATAAATTATGGAATTGCCCCAATCGTTCAAGCTTTTGTCGAATATGGGAATATGACTGGTGATACGACTTACAAAATGATGGGTGGGCTTTATGCTTCATGGTGGCTTGGGAATAACATCGCTGGGAAATCTGTTTATGATACCTCGACGGGAAGATTTTACGATGCCGTCAAAAGAGATGGAAGTTTAAATCTTAACGCAGGAGCAGAATCAGTTGTGGAAGGGCTTATTGGTTTGCAGACGGTGCTTTACGACGAGGTCGCATCAAAATATATTTTCTATAAGACAAAGTCGGATAACTCTTATAAAATCATTGAAGCTGAGAATTTCATAACTCTCTCAGGAAATCCGAAAAAAGTTTATGTTAATGAATTTAATTGGGCTTATATAAGCAAAAACTATCTTGTTGAGCTCAGGGGCGGAGATGCGATCAGAGTCAAGTTTTATATCGATAATGTTTATGATGATCTAAGTTATTACACTCTTTATTTTCAATATCGCAAAAGATCCGTTCCATCAGGTTACGCTGGAATTAAAGTAGTAATAGACTCCGTTTACGAGTTTAACCTTGATATGTCAGGCTCAACTTATGGGGATTATATCTGGATTGATAAAATTACTGGAGTTTTTAAGCTCTCAAATGGTGAACACACCATTGATATCTTTTTCAATGGTAGTTCAAATGATGAGTTCGTGTGGATTGACTATTTCATAGTTCAACCAATTGTTGAAAGAAAAGTTTTCATCTCACCGTCTGGCAGAGAACTTAATCTTGAGCGAGTTTTGATCACAAAGGTTGAGGGGAGAAATTTATTTGAAAATGAAGCAATAGATCTTGAAATTTATCCAAATCCTTTTAATTTTGAGGCGAACATCTTTTACAAAGCAAGGAAACCTTTTAGTTTAAAAATTTACGATATCATGGGCAGAGAAATTTTCGACTTAACATCGAGCGCTGTTCAAGGTGAGGGAAATTCAGGCATTCTCAAATTAAGATTTGATTCTTTCTCAAGCGGTGTGTATTTTTGTCTTTTGAAATCTTTTAATCATACAAAAATTAAAAAGTTTGTCATGTTGAAATGAGGTTTTGCTTGATTTTGTTTTGGCTTATGTTGACCTTTGGTTGTTCATCGCAGAAAGATAAGTTGGAGGAAGCTGGAACTGTGCGTTTGAAGTACTGGCCTTCTGCAAATCCTCAAGAAATCGAGTTGGCGAAAAGGTTGGTTGAGAAATGGAATCAACTTCATCCCGATATCAAGGTTGAAGTTCAACCGCTTCCCTCAGGTCAATCTTCTGAGGAGGTTTTACTTGCTGCTATAGCTGGTGGAACAACTCCGGATGTTTGCTCAAATATTTGGCCTGGTGCAATTGCTGAGTATATAAAAGCGAAGGGACTTATTCCTCTTGATGAGTTTAGCGATTTTGATTCGGTTGTAAATGCAAGGGGAATTCCGCCTGATTTACTTGAAAGTTTCAGATCAAAAGATGGACATTTCTATCAATTCCCTTGGAAGACAAATCCAATAATGATGCTTTATAATGTTAAAATTTTTAAAGAATCCGGCATCGATGCTCCGCCGAGAACATATTCTGAATTTTTTAAAGCATGTGAAAAAATAAGAAAAGATGTGAATGGAGATGGAGAAATTGATATCTGGCCTGGGTATACAGATACGAGACCGATATGGTGGCAGAGGTTTTTTGATTTTTATCCATTTTATATTGCTTCTTCTGGCGGGAAGACGTTTTTTGAGGGGGATGAATTAAAAATTGATGTCAACTCAGCTAAAAAAGTTTTTGATTTTTTTAAAAAGTGTTTTGATGAGAAATATTTTCCCAAAGCAAGCTTCCAAGTTGATCCATTTCTGATGGGTAAGGTTGCGATTAGATTTACGGGTCCATGGACGATCGCATATCTTGAGATGAACAAGCCGGCTGGATTTGAATATAGTTTTGCTCCCATTCCGGTCCCGGATGATTTTATCGCCCAAGGTGGCAGTGCAATTTATACCTATGGTGATCCTAAAAATATAGCTATATTTAGCACGACGAAACATAAAAAAGAAGCTTGGGAATTTGTTAAGTTTCTGGTGAGTGAGGAGGCTGATCTACTCTTGCTTGAGATTTGTAATCAATTGCCGATAAGGGGAGATTTGCTTGAAAGTGAAAAATTCAGGGCATATTTTGATCGAAATCCAAAGATGAGATTTTTTGCTGAACAAGTTGTTTTTACGCGAGGCGTTGATGAGGTTATGGAGCTTAAAGAAATTTTTGATGTGATCTCGAAGGAATTTGAAGCTTGTGCGGTTTATGGGGCGAAAACATCGGAGGAGGCTGTTAAAAGTTTGATAAAGAGAATAAATGTTATATTTGAATGGTCAAGATGAGGAGTGTTAAAAGTGGCGCTGGATATTTTATGGTTTTGCCTTACGTTGTTTATTTTTTGACATTTGTTGCTTATCCTCTTGTCTTCTCCTTTATTTTAATTTTTCATAGGTGGAATGTAGCCACCCCGATGGAGTTTATCGGTTTTAAAAATTTTGTTAGGCTGTTTAACGATGAGTTATTTTTTAAATCACTTTTCAATACTTTAGTTTTTTTATCGATTCATATCCCGCTTCAAATTTTTATAGCGCTATTTTTCGCGCAGCTTTTAAATCAAAAGATAAAGATGAAAGGATTCTTTAGAGCCCTTTATTTTTTACCCGTTGTTGTTTCTGGTGTTGTTGTGACCATTTTGTGGCAACAGATGTATGCTTATGAAACTGGACTTATAAACCAGGTTTTGGTTAAGGCTAGATTAAAAAGAATTCCTTGGCTTGTAAGTCCTGAGCTTGCAATGCCTTCAATTGCGGTCATGGCTACATGGAAAAATGTTGGATTTTATATTGTAATCTTCTTGGCTGGGTTACAGAATATACCCCAGGAACTTTACGAAGCTGCTGAAATTGATGGGGCTTCCGGTTTTCAAAAATTCTTCAAAATCACTTTGCCTATGTTAAATCCAACAGTAGTTCTTGTAGTAGTCTTATCAACGATCGGAGGGTTTTCACTTTTCATTGAGCCATACATTATGACCGGTGGAGGACCGATGGATAGCACTCTTTCAGCGATGCTGTATATCTATAATCAGGCATTTTATTTTAACCATATGGGCTATGCAGCGACGCTTGGATTTTTCTTTGCATTGATAATCTTAGCAGTTGTGGTTGTGCAAAGAAAATTTATTGAGCGGAGGATATATTGAAAGGTAAGATTTTAACATACTTTATCTTGATAATTGGTGCTTTTGTTTTCGCTTATCCCTTCTTGTGGATGGTTTTTGCGACTTTAAAACCGGAGTTTGAAATAGCGGATATTTGGTTTTTTTCAAAAAATATAAGTTTTAAAAATTATTCAATCGTTCTTGGGAAAATCCCAATTATTCGGGCATTTTTTAACAGCTTATTTGTCTCCCTGTCAATTACATTCTCAGTTATACTTTTTGGTTCAATTGTTGGATATGCTTTATCAAGGTTAAATTTTCGGGGTAGGGAGTTTCTGCTGATTTTAATTCTTTTTACAATGATGATACCATTTCAAATTACGCTGATCCCAACTTATGTTTTGATAGTAAAACTTGGGCTTGTTGATACCTATGCTGGTTTAATTTTGCCCGGGATGATGAGCTCGTTTTCGATTTTAGTTTTTAGACAATTTTTCCTAACAATTCCTGAGTCATTGATAGAATCGGCACGTCTTGATGGATGCAACGATTTGCAAATACTTTTCAAGATAATAATCCCCCTTTCAAAGCCAGCTGTTTCAACGGTGGGAATTTTAACTTTTATGTCAAGTTGGAATGAAGTTCTATGGCCACTTATCGTTATAAGAGATGAAAAGCTTATGACCATGCCCCAGCTTGTGACCATTTTCGTGCTTGGAGGTCAGGCGGGAAGCCAGCTTGGAGTTCAACTTGCGTCAGCAACTTTACTTGCATTACCGATCATCATAGCGTATTCATTCTTTCAAAGATATTTCATTGAAAGCATGGCGACCGTGGGTTTAAAAGAATAATTAAAAACAAAAATTAACTTTAACGCCGAATGAGGTATATTAGAAAAGCTGAAAACTTAAAAACTGGTTCTTCGCTTGGAAATTTTCTTTTGTTCGCTCGCTTTGATAAAGAAACTAACCTTGAAGGTCTATGGTATTCCCTTGACAACAAATTTTATTGCGGCAGGTGGAGAATCGAATTTTATGTTGGTGCTGAAAAATTGAAACCCGTTGAAACAATTTTTGAGCCTTTTTCACAGGCGACAAAATATCTCAGCGACTCCAGAAACTTTTCAATAACCAAGAGAGCATTTCTCCCGTATGTTCAAATTGAACATTTTGAGGCAGAGAAAGATAAATTGAAAAAATTTTTCTATGTCATAGAGATTATCAACAATGAAGATGCCAAAGTAAATATTTTGATAAATCATGAAATAATTATCCCTGCGGTTGATTCACCCTTTTTTACTAAGCAACCGCCGGTTGAGGAGAAGAAGAAACGATATAGAATAGTTAGAAAAGATTCAAAATCTTTTGAAGTGAAATCACTTGATTCAAGCGATGAGAAACGGTTTTTGATCTCAGAAACTAACTTCTGCGATGCTGAAGTTGATGAGGTCAAGATCGAAACTTGTCAAAAAGTTGAATTGGGACCCGGAGAAAAAATGGAGATTTTGCTTTTATATTCAATTGGTGGAGAAGGACCAAGTGAAAATATCAGGGATCTTTACGATGAGATTTTTAAGCTTTCCAATGATGAGCTTAATGAAATTTTGAATACGAGTTATGTTTTTACGCCAAATGCTGTGATAAATTCAGGGTTTCAATGGGCAAAGGTGAATATGTGCAGAGTTGAGCATTTTTATAGATCCGGTTTTGCTTTTACAAATGACCCACCACAGGATATAGTTGTGATGCGGGATCTTGCGTGGTTTGTTTTGGGCTCGGATTATGTGACTCCGCAGTTCTCGCATAAAATTATTGAGTTTGCACTTAAACACGGGGTATGCAAAAATGGAAAGGTTGTTGAATATGTCCACGCTGATGAGGTTGAGCCGAAACCTTACGATTATAACTTAAACATAAACGATGATACGCCGCTTTTGATATGGGCTTTGTATCATCATTCTATGTTGTGTAATTTGAACGAGCTCCGTGAAAATTATGACAAAATAAAAAGTATAGCCGAGTATATTCTTTCGCAGTTGAGAGATGATTTGGTTTTTTCTGATTCAAATAGTTTTGGAGTCTATGGCATAACCGGGTGGAGGAACATTATTGAAAATTATAATTTAAGTGGATATGTAACTGAGATCAATTCAGAATGTATTTATGCTTTGGGCCTTGTTGCAAAAATTGCGTATTACCTTTGCAACAAGGAGGATTTTTCGAGATATAAGTATTATGTTCGAAGTTTAATAAAAAATTTTTATGAGAAGCTGATTTCAGAACTGACTGGGTTGCCGGTTTTAAATATTGATATAAATGGTGTTAAGCATCATGATATAACTGGCGATCTCGTTTTTCCTTTAATTTTTGCGTTTGGGGATTCTCCAGATGAATTTAAAGAATTTTCCACTGAGGATTTTGAACATGAGCTTAAGTATAAAATCTCAATGAGACTAATTCAACCGGACATATGGACAGAATATGGCGCAAGGACTGTAAGTAAGTTAGAAAAAAATTATGATCCTGAGTTTGGTTTTCAACTTATGGGTGGCGTTTGGCCAAATTTGACGGCTTGGATTGGCTTCGGTGTGAGAAAATTTTTCCCCGAAAAGGTTGCAGAAGCATTGGTTAACATTTATAAGGTAATCGAATCTGAAAATCCTTCTTATTATCAAAACCTTGTCCCCGGGCAGTTTCCGGAGAGGCTTCATGGTGAAAGTGGGATCAGTTTGGGGATGACATTAAGCCCGTGGATGCCTCCAACTTATATATGGCTTGTCATTGAAGGATTATGGGGATTTTCATTTGACTTTGAAGAGATAAAAATAAAACCATCTCTGCCTGCCGAGTGGAACTGGCTTGGAGTGAAGAATTTGCCTTACAGAGGTTCACGAATTGATGCATTTATACTTGATAACAAACTTTATATATCAGGTGTGGAAATCGAAAAGATTAAGTTTGATGGGGAAATAATAGAGATAAGAAAAATGATAAATGAGGATATCAAGACGCACGGCGACGGGGGAATTTTTTATTTGCCTTTTATGAATAACATGGGTGAGAAATTTATTTTTGTTGGGTCGGATATTGGATTTAATGGCAAGGTTGAAGTTGGAGAGAAAAGTTTTGATGTTAAACTCAACCCCGGCGAAGCTAAGATCATAGACATGAAATAGTGAAACCGATAAGAATCTTTAAATCTCTTCAAGCAAATTAGATAGCTCTTTTATATCATTTACAGGCTTTTTACATTCGTAATTTGTGCAAATGTAAATCGTCGTTTTTCCATTAATTTCTTTATATTCTGATGTAAATGGTGAGATCGTGGTTATGTCGCTTTCTTCGTCCGATGGTTTGAATAAAATAACTTTGTTGGGCAAAAACCTTGAATTTATAACCTTTAAAATTTCGCCAAGTTCATCCCTTTTCCCAACTATAAAAATTTCGAACGATTGCGTTAGAGCGAAGGAAAGCGAGGATAAAAAGAAAGTGTAGGCAGAAGGATATTTTTTTACCATCGTTGCAAACGTTTCAACAAGTTTATCAATTATTTCATTAAAATCGTTTCTACCTGTTATTTTCGCAAGTTTTATCAAATCAAGAAGAGCGACCGAGTTCCCTGATGGAATTGCGCCATCGTAAAGTTCTTTTTGCCTAAAAATTACATCTTTATTTTCTGAATCCGTGAAATAAAATCCACCGTTTTCACCATCCCAAAAGAGTTGGATCATTGTTTCAGTCAGATCAATCGCAGTTTTAAGATATCGTGTTTCAAAGCTTGCTTCGTAAAGTTCCAGCAACCCCCAGATGAAGAAAGAATAGTCGTCGAGATATCCATCTATTTTGGCTTCACCATCTCTAAATCTATGAAGCAACTTTCCGTCTTTGTAAAGGTTTTTTAAGATGAAATCTGCGCTTTTTCTTGCAACATTGAGATATTCGTCAATTTTTAAAACGGAATATGCTTTTGCGAACGCTGCGATCATCAATCCGTTCCAATCGGTGAGTATTTTATCATCTTTAAGCGGGTGTATCCTTTTTTCTCTATGTTCAAAAAGTTTTTGTCTTATTCTTTGCCACTTTTCGTTTTCTTCTTCGTTGAGTTGCTGGGTAAGGTAAAATATATTTTTGCCTGTTCTCCCTTTCCTTAATTCGTCAAAATAATTTCCGTCTTTTTGAATGTTAAATTTTTCGCATACAAAATTAAACTCATCTTGGTTTAACAACTTCCTTAACTCTTCAAATTCCCATAGGTAAAATTTGCCTTCTTCACCTTCGCTATCCGCATCCTCGGCGGAGTAAAAGCCCCCATCTGGATTTGTGAGGTTTCTTAAAACATATGATAAAATTTCATCGCAAAGCTTTTTATACCTTAAATTCCCAGTTGCTTGATACGCCTCAAGATATGCTATTGAGATTAAAGCTTGATCGTAAAGCATTTTTTCAAAATGTGGAAGAATCCATTGTCTGTCCGTTGAATATCTGTGGAAACCGAAACCTATATGATCATATATTCCACCAAGCGACATTGAGTTTAATGTTTTTTCAACCATTGCTAAGGCTTTTATATTTCCAGTTGTTTTCCAATATCTCAGCAAAAACATCAAGTTATGTGGGGTTGGAAATTTCGGTGCAGAGCCAAATCCGCCATATTCGGGGTCAAATTGAGATTCAAGTTGATCGTAAGCCTGTGTAAAGATTTGTTCATCTATGGTTTCTTTCGGTTGGATATGCGTGAGTGCTTGTTTAATTTCATCGGTTATTTGGTCAGCCAGCAGTAGAAGTTTTTCTCTATTTTCGTTCCATAACTGTGCTATTCTTTGAAGGAGGTCAATCAGTCCAAGCCTGTTATATTTCGAGTATTTTGGTATATATGTTCCAGCGAAGAAAGGTTTTTTATCAGGTGTCATTATTATCGTCAAGGGCCAGCCCCCGTGACCTGTCATCGCTTGACATATGTTCATGTAAACTGAGTCGATATCTGGTCTTTCTTCTCTGTCAACTTTTATTGAAATGAAGTTTTCATTTAGAATTTTCGCAACTTCTTCATCTTGGAACGATTCTTTTTCCATCACATGACACCAGTGGCAAGTTGAGTATCCTATTGAAAGAAAAATTGGTTTATTTTCATTTTTTGCCCTTTCAAAAGCTTCGTCGCACCATGGATACCAGTCAACGGGGTTTTCGGCATGTTGAAGTAAGTAAGGGCTTTTCTCATTTATGAGATGATTGTATTTTTTCATTGCATTTCCGTTTAAGTTATTTCGCTTTTAATTTTTAACATTTTTTGGTTTAATTGCGTTTCAGAGGCGGGTTTTAAGAATGGAAGGAAAATTTTGAAGAGAAGAGGGCGATAAAGTTATCGCCCCCAATTTGAGTTTTATTCCTTAAAGCAAACATTTACATTTTTTGAAGCGTAGGCATCGTCAAGGCGTTTAACAGGTGTGGTGTGTGGAGCGGTGAGCACTACTTCAGGATTTGTTTTTATCTCTTCAATTATTTTGATCAAAGCGTCGGCGAATGCGTCAAGCGTCTCTTTTGTTTCCGTCTCCGTTGGCTCGATCATCAATGCTTCTGAAACAATTAACGGGAAATAAATCGTTGGTGCATGAAAACCGTAATCAAGCAATCGTTTCGCTATGTCAAGCGTTCTAACATTATACTCGAATTTATATCTGCTGGCTGAGACGACGAATTCATGGAGTGGTTTTCCAAGGTAGGGTCTATCGAAGTAATCTTTTATTCTGCTTAACAGGTAGTTTGAATTTATAATTGCGTTTTCACTTACTTCTCTAAGACCTTTGCTACCAAGCATTCTGATGTATGTGTATGCTCGAACCATGACTCCGAAATTTCCGAAGAATGTATGGATTTTGCCAATTGAGTCAGGGTAGTTATAATTCAGTATAAATTTTCCGTCCTTTTTCTCAACTCTCGGGACTGGGAGGAACGGTATGAGTTTTTCACTTACAGCAACTGGACCTGCGCCTGGACCACCTCCGCCATGTGGTGTTGAAAATGTTTTGTGTAAGTTTAAATGAACTACATCAAATCCCATATCTCCAGGTTTTGTTATCCCGACAAGCGCATTTAAATTTGCACCATCCATATACATCAATGCCCCGGCGTCGTGTATTAACTTTTCAACTTTAAGAATATCCTTTTCAAAGATACCAAGTGTATTTGGGTTTGTTAGCATTATTCCGGCTACATCTTCATCAAGTTTCGCTTTTAAATCTTCAAGGTCGATTGTTCCGTATTCGTTTGATTTAACGCTTACAGCGGTATAGCCGGAGATAGTTACGCTTGCTGGATTTGTCCCGTGGGCTGAGTCGGGGATTAAAATTTTCTTTCTTGGATTCCCAAGCTTTTCGTGATATGCTCTTATCATTAAAATTCCTGTTAATTCACCGTGGGCTCCAGCAGCTGGTTGAAGCGATACAGCTTTCATGCCGGTTATCTCGGCGAGCATTTCAGAAAGTTCATACATGATTTGAAGCGCTCCTTGGACAAGCTCGTCATCCATATGTGGATGGATGTTTCTGAAGCCGGGTAGTGATGCAGCGACTTCGTTTACTTTTGGATTGTATTTCATGGTGCAGGAACCAAGCGGATAGAAACCTTTGTCGACATGGTAATTTAATGTTGAAAGCCGTATGTAGTGTCTTATGACTTCGTTTTCACTTAATTCTGGAAGAGAGGGTGGGGTTGAGCGTAGAAATTTTTGGGGGATTAAATCTTCAATATGTTTTTCAGGGACATCGTTTTTGGGCAAAGAATAACCCTTTCTCCCGGGACGGCTTAGCTCAAAAATTAACTTAGAGGGCATATTTGAAACTTTAATTTTTTTGAAATTATGTGCTTTTCAAAGGTAAAGTTAAGAAGAAAGGAGTAATTTTACAACTTAGGTACTTCCAAAACTGTGAAGTTAGGCTTTCTGCACTTGAAATATTGATTTTTTTGGTTTATATTTAGTGTGAAAAATGATAAATAAACGCCCTATGAAGATAACTGTTAACAACTTAGATATTGAGCTCGAACTGAGGAAAGAAAGCGCCAACGAGTTTGAAGTTGAAGTAGGGGGGCAAAAACATCGAGTTAAAGTCTTAAATATCTCAAATGATCAAATCGTCTTTTCGATTGATCATAAAATCTTCACCTTCAACTTTTCCATCGACGGGGATTTGACAATTTTAACTAACTCTTTTGGGGATTACCATTGTAAAGTTTCAACGAAGTATCAAAGCCTTATAGATTCCTACCGTAGCACCTCATCTGGGGAAGCCAAAAAGGAAAAAATCCTTAAATCACCTATGCCAGGCCTTGTGACGAAAATTTTCGTCAAGCCTGGTTCGCAGATTAAAATCGGTGACAAGTTATTAATTCTTGAAGCGATGAAGATGGAAAATGAAATAAGGAGTGATCTTGAGGGAATTGTTGAGGATGTTCTTGTCAGTGAAGGAAGCGCTGTTGAAAAAGGGGCATCTCTTTTAAAAATTTCCACAAACTAAACAAAAATATGGAGGACATATGCGATTTATTTTATCCTGCCTTGTGGTAGCTTTAGTCTTTTCAAATCTTTTATTTGCAGGTGGCTTTCAAATTAATGAACACGGTGCAAGAGCCACCGGAATGGCTGGGGCATTTGCTACATCTTATGCTCCAATTAGCATTTTTTACAATCCAGCTGGTTTGACTTACTTGAAAGGAACAAACTTTTCAATTGGGACGACGCTTATATTTCCATCTGCAAGATTTCGTGGTCCTTATCAATTTAACACAACCCAAGAAACCAAGATGGTGAAACAGGTTTTTTATCCAAGCAATCTTTATCTAACGCATACTTTTGAAAGCGGGTTTGCAATTGGTATCGGAGTTTTTAACCCTTATGGGCTTGGCTCAAAGTGGCCAGAAGATTGGTTGGGACGTGCGATAACCGTTGAATCTGATTTGAAAACATTTTATATCAATCCAACTATTGCTTATAAGTTTTCAGATGAACTTTCAATTGGCGCTGGCTTTGATTTTGTTTATAGCACCGTCACATTGACAAGAAAAATCACATCATTTACGCCAGAGGTTGATGTTAAGTTGTCAGGTGATGGAACAGGTGTTGGTTTTAACGTTGGGTGGTTGTTGAAACTTGATCCTGTGTCTGTTGGATTTTCTTATCGTTCACAGGTTAAAGTTAACTACTCTGGAACGGCGGATTTTAAAAAACCTGCAGCTCTTGATGCGCTTCTCCCAGGTGGAAACATCAAGACGAGTGTTAAAATGCCAGATGTAATCATGGCAGGAATTGGATTCTCGAATGAAAATGTAACATTCGAGCTTGGTTACCAATTTACAAGATGGTCTTCTTATGATGTCATTGAAATTGATTTCGAAACCGAAACACAAGCTCAAAAGGATCAAAAACTTGAAAGATATTATAGAGATGTTTCAATTTACAAAGCTGGATTAGAATATCGTTTTGGTAATTTTGCATTGAGGGGTGGAATTGCGTATGATCGAAACCCGATTGATGATAAATATGTTGAACCATCTTTGCCTGATTCGGACAGATGGGAATTTACATTTGGAGCCGGATATACGATGGGGAATTTAACAATTGACCTTGGTTATATGTTTGTAAGGTTTAAGCAAAGGGAAGTCATCGGGACGGTAGTTGGTTTTGATGGGGTTTACAACGCAAGTGCGCATCTGCTCGGAATAAACTTTTCTTATAAGCTTTTTTAAATTTTTAATTCAAAACTAAAAACGGGTTTTGCGCTATGATTAAAAAATTCAAATTCTCGGGAATTTTGACGGTTTTCTTCATCTTTATCTCTGCTTTCATATTTTATTCTTGTGAAGAATTTTCAGAGGTTGGGACTCCACCATCGCTCGGAACTCAAGTTAAATTTGATAAGATAGTTGCAATTGGGAACTCAATAACTGCTGGCTTTCAAGATGGAGCCTTGTTCGAAGGTGCACAAAATTATTCTTATCCGAATTTAATTGTTCAGCAAATTAATAAAATTGGCGGAAATGTTACTTTCGTGCAACCGTTGATTAGCGAACCTGGCATTGGGACAAGGTTGCGTTTAACTTCGCTTACGCCGGTTCAACTTCAACAGCAAATGGTTACTGGTTCGCCTAAGAATTCAACTCATCCTGCACCATTTAATAATCTCGCTGTTCCTGGAGCAATTCTCTATGATGTTTTAGATACCACTGATTTCGCAACCAAATCAGTGCAGAGAGGAAATCCATTTTTCCAAATTGTTTTAAGGAGCAAGGCATTAGGACCAACTATGTTCCATCAGGCTAAGGCATTGAATCCAACATTTGTATTTTTCTGGATGGGTAATAATGATGTTCTCGGTTATGCTGCAAGCGGTGGAACAAGGGGAACTGATCCGACAGGTAAGCTTCCGACTCCAGATGTAATTTTCCAGCTTCTTTTCAGGCAGGCAATTGACTCGCTCCTTAAGATTAATTCAACAGTGAAAGTTGCTGTAGCCAATATCCCTGATGTAACTGTAATTCCATTTTTCACAACGATACCATGGTTTATTGTTGATCCAAATACTGGCCAACCTGTTAAAGACGCTCAAGGTAATTTGATACCATTGATCGGTATAAAGGGTGGTCAGCCAGCTCAGCTTGGACCTGGAGATTTAGTTTTGCTTACCGCAAGTTCCTTAATTGCAACTGGATATGGACTTCCGAATGTTCCACCATTTAGTCAACTTCCTAATGCAGGAAAACCACTACCCAATGAGTATATACTTGATGCAAGTGAGGTTTCGATTGCAAGAACAGCAATTCAGAAATTCAATCTGATAATTGATACTGTCTTAGCAAATCCGGCAAGAGCTGGAAGAACTGTGAAAGTTGACATCTATTCAAGGTTAAACGAGGTTAAAGCGCATGGACTTGAGATCGCCGGTGTTAAATTCACGACCGATTTCATAACCGGTGGACTTTTCAGCTTGGATGGAATTCATCCATCAAATCGTGGTCATGGGATAATTGCGAACGAATTTATCAAGGCAATAAATACTAAGTTTGGTTCTAATATTCCTTATGTGGATGTGATGTCGTTGCCCGGAATTCAATTGCCTACTTCTTCCATTGCCGAGGGTAAATATCAAATACCTAAAATTCCAGCCGAGGCATTAAAAGGTGTTGTTGAACTTTTCGTGTCAAGGTAAGGCGTTGATTTTGCTTTAAACATACGGGGCGTGCTTTTCGCACGCCCTTTTTATTTTTGAAGTGAAATTTTTTAAATTTGCTTGCAAGATTTTGAAATAAAAAATTAGGGACAAATGCTTAATCTTGTCTTGGCTATTGTTTTAAGTTATCTTGTGGGTTCAATTCCGACAAGCATAATCGTCGGGAAGCTTGTTAAAGGAATTGATATAAGAAATTACGGCAGTGGCAATCCCGGTGGGACAAATGTTATAAGAGTAGTTGGTTTGGGTTGGGGAATTTTTGTGATTTTATTTGATGCTTTTAAGGGTTTCTTTGCGACTGCTTTTATAGCGAGATGGTTTTATAGCGATGCTTTAATTCTTAACTTGACTACGCTACAAATAATAGCTGGATGTTTTGCTGTGATTGGGCATATATGGACGATTTTCGCTGGGTTTAGAGGCGGTAAAGGGGTTAGCACATCTGCGGGTATGTTGTTGGGGATAGCCCCGTTTGATCTTTTGATCTCTTTTGTGATTTTTGTTATCATCGTTGCTATAACAAGATATGTTTCGCTTGGTTCAATTATATCTGCAATTTCTTTTCCATTTGTAATTCTTTTCACCGAAAAGATTTTGAAATTTAAGCATCATGACTTTTTTACAATTTTGATATTTGGCAGTATAATTGCTGTTATCATCGTACTCCGTCATAGAAGCAACATTGAGCGACTTCTTGCTGGAAATGAAAACAAGTTAAGTTTTAGAAAGAAATCATGAAGATATCAATTATTGGTTCGGGTAGTTGGGGCACGGCGCTTTCAATTTTGCTCAATGACAACAAGCACAAGGTTAAATTATGGTTTAGAAGAAAAGAACTGCTTGAAAAAGTCAAAATTGAGCGGGAAAATTCCATTTATCTTCCGGGGGTTAAAATTCCAGATGAAGTTTTCCTGACATCAGATTTAAACGAGGCGTTGGATGGAGCTGAGATAATAGTTTTAGCTGTTCCGACGCAGCATTTAAGAGGTATTATTTCAAGGGAGGAATTTAAAAATTGCAAAGGTAAAATTATCGTCAATGTTGCGAAGGGAATTGAAAATGAAACATTGATGAGGATTTCAGAGATAGTTCATGAGGTTTTGGGTGTTGATGAGAATTATTGTGTTCTTTCTGGTCCAAGCCATGCTGAAGAGGTAAGCCGAAAGATGCCAACAGCTGTTGTTGTTGCTTCGTTTAATAAGGATGTGGCTAAGTTTGTCCAAGATGTTTTTATTAACAATTATTTCCGTGTTTATACAAGTGAAGATGTTGTCGGGGTTGAACTTGGAGGGGCGTTGAAAAATATAATTGCCATTGCGACGGGAATCGCTGATGGGATTGGCTTTGGGGATAATACACGGGCTGCGATAATGACGAGAGGAATTGCTGAAATAGTTAGATTGGGCATTGCAATGGGTGCGAAACTTGAAACATTTGCTGGTCTTTCTGGGATAGGTGATTTGATCGTTACATGCACAAGCAAATATAGTAGAAATAGATTTGTTGGTGAACAAATTGGTAGAGGCAAAAAGCTTGATGAAATTTTAAAAGATATGGTCATGGTTGCCGAAGGGATCTGGACTACTATTTCAGCTGTTAAACTTTCAAAAAAGTATGATATTGAAATGCCGATAACTAATTCAGTTTACGATGTTTTATTTAACGGAAAAGATCCGATGAGCGCAACATCAGAACTTATGGGTAGAAGTGCAAAACCTGAGGTTTGGGGGCTCAAAAGCAATAAATTATTCTAAAGTTTCCTCGCTAGCACAACTGTAAGTTTTTCCTGAAACTTTTCACCTTGCTCTGATTCCGCTTCGAACAAAATTATATAAATTCCGATTCTTAATTTTCTCCCGTCATCAGAAGTCCCATCCCAAAGCAAGTTTCCGCTCTTCGTCGCAAATTGATTGACGGCTAAATTTCTAACAAGACGACCGTAGGAGTCGAAAATTTTTACATTTAAAATTCCAGAGTTAAATGGGAGCACATATGAGATCAAACAAACATCTTCAAAGCCATCTCCATCTGGTGAAAATGGGTTCGGTGTGACTTTTACAGACGGAGTGTAAATTTGCTGAGATATATCGATGAAAGCGGTGTTTTTTCTTCCGGGCGTTCCACCGATTTGAGATGACGAACTTGTCCAGCTTGACCTTTCAAAGGATGGTAAATTGGGGTTTATTTTCTCAAGCGCTCTTCCTCTTTTGTCGATTATCATTGAACTATGCCAGCTTGAGTGATATCTTACGCTGTCAATTATTTTCCCCGTAAGATCAGTTATAACAACATCGTCGAAATCATTGTTGAGGTTTAAACCCTTGTTTAAAATAACCAATTTGAAATTAATTGAATCACCTTGCGAAATATATTTGAAAAATGTTGAATCAGGGGCGATGATGAGATATTCACCGGGGTTGAGGAGCAAATTCGTCGATGAAATGTTTATGAAATTGGCTTTTCCATCTTGACTTCTCATATCGTTAAACTTCCAATTTTTTAAATTAACGGATTTGTCGGAGCGATTAAATAGTTCAATATATTCACAGTAGCCGGATAGTGGCTCAAACATTATTTCGTTTATAACTACCGAAGTTGTCGGAAAGCCAACATTTACACTTTTTATGATCCTGTTGTTTTTTAAATCTTCATCATTTGGAAAATCAATGGAGAAGATAAGAGAATTTTCACCTGGCTTGAGGTTCGAAATTTCAAGATTTAGCTGAACCGAATCTTTTTTGTTTAACGGGACTTGGTAATTTTGATCGAATATGAGTTCATTTTCAGTTTCAGTTGAGTCAAAGTTAATGTCATTGTAAACTTTCAGCGAAAAGCTGTTAACTTGATTTAACCCCCAATTTTGAACGGTGATTTGAGCGTTTAAGGTTTTGTCATAATCCATCGAATTTGGCGTTTGAATTGTTCGGATTCTTAAATCAAAGTTTTTTCGCCTTGAAAAGTTTTCCTTTCCAGGCGTTGCTTTTATAGTATCAGGAGGAATAGACCAGTTAAGTGAATCAATGCTTGGTTCTGTAAGATCAATCCTTTCTATTGAAGACCCCGTCTTCCCCCAACTTCCAAAGTAGTACAATGAATCGATTTTAAATTTAGTTTGATCATAAATTGCAACAGCATCGCCTGAGTTGTTAAGTGTTGGCAGAGAAAGGGTTATTATCTTTGAGTTGATATCGTAAAAGTTTAAAATCGTGCTATCTTTTGATAGAACAAGGTATTCATTTGGGAAAATTAAAAAATCACTTTTGGTTATTATAACTTCGCTTGAGGCGTCGGATACATACCAATTTTTCAGATTTATCGTATCATCGCTTGCGTTATATATTTCAATCCATTCTGGTTCATCCCCAAGCGGGGCAAACATGATTTCGTTTATTAAAATCGATTCTTCGGGATATGAGACTTCAAGTTTGATTTGCAAAGAATTGTTAAGCGTATCCTCGTCTTCAGGATGTGAAACAATTGCTGTTAAGATGTATGGTTTAGTCTCGATCGGTGTGAAGTGAAAAGTTATAAAAGTTGAATCAGCGGGAGCCAACGGCTCAGCGTTGAGTTTTTCTCCGATCAAATCACCGTTTTCGTGGTTTATAAGTTTTACTGTGAAATTTTCAAGTGCGAGTTTTCCGATATTTTTCACCGCTATGTTTAACTTAACGGGGTGGAGTTTTAAAATTGGTTTTGTATAGCGGATGTTTGTAATTGTTAAGTCTTTGTCCTTCTGGGTAAGTGAATTCTTTAATAATGGGGTTGCCCTAAATGGGCTTTTCGATGTTCCCCAATTTGATGCGGAGTTTGAAGGTTGATCTGGAGAAACTCTTTCAAGGGAAAAGCCATTCGTCCCTCCGAAGGTTGAAAAATAATAAACCGAATCAATTAAGTTTTCATACTGATCGTAGATTCTAACTGCATCCTCATCGTTGTTAAACGCTGGAAGTGATAAAATCAAAATTTTATTTCTATTGGGCCACGGGTAGATGAATGGGAGGGTGTCTTTTGATGTTATAATTATGAAATCGGCTGGATTTATGATGAAATCGACATTGATCGTTTTGAGTGTCTGTGAATCGCCAACCTTCCAATTCTTTAGGTTAACCGGTTCGTTTGTTCTGTTGTATAATTCTATCCATTCTGGCTCGGGAGATTTTGGGGCATACATTATTTCATTTATCACGATGGAGTTAAATGAAAGTGGCGGTGGCAAAATCTTTATCGTTTTAATTACGAAGTTATTAGCAGTATTTTCATCAAGGGGGAGTAAAACCCGTAAGATCGATCGATAATCCCCCGAGATTAATCCGCTTATGTTAAGTTCAATTTGAATAGAATCCGTTGATTCAATTCTTTGAGACAAGGGAATTTCGGCAAATTTTTCGTCGTCTTGAAAAATTGAATCTTTATTTACATCGATAAGAAACTCAACCTTAAAGCTTTCAACTGGATTAATTCCAATGTTATAAATTGTCGTTTTAATCTTAAAGCTTCCACCTTGAAATATCTGCACTGGCTCAGTTGTAAAAGTTTTTATCGCAAGGTCGTTAAATTTAGCCATAATGCTGTTTTTTCTCCCGGGTGTGCTTCTTTCTGGATCTGTTGAAATCCCCCAAGTTGATTTTAAATTTGAGTTACCGTTGGGATATATTCTCTCAATCGAGTATCCGCTCACAACCCAACTTCTTTTGTAATAAACGCTGTCAATTACAAAACCAGTCGAATCAAAAATTACAACTGCATCTGAATCATTTCTGAATAAGTAAGTTGGCATCTGAGGAACAATGAAAACTTTTGAAGGTATGTTTGAGTGAAAATAGAAAATTGTATCGCTTTTGGTTATGATTGCGTAGCTATCGGGTTGGAGCACGTAATCTGAGTTTGTGATCGTGTATTTGGTTGATGTGTTCCTATTTGAAATTTTCCAGTTTTTTAAGTTAACGGATTCGGATGAGAAATTTAAAATCTCTATCCACTCAGGTTCACCACCTTGAGGCGCATTCATTATCTCGTTTATTATAACTCCTTGAGAAAGGAGATTCGTTGCAAGGAAGAGAAGAAGGACTACTTTAATATACTTCGTCATTACTCAAGCGTTTGTTTTTTGTGATGAAAATAGTTGATGCTACAAGAACTAAACTTGTTATCAAACTTCCCTCGGGACCAAATTTGCCACCAGATATTATGTTTTCCGATGTTATTTTAGCATTAAAAATAGGTTCGATCAAGCTTGAACCGCTGACGGGCAGGGAGTAAAAATAGCCTTGAAAGAAATTCCACGAAAAATGTAAAGAGATAGGCAACCAAAGGGAGCGAGTTTTTATGTACGATGTTGAAAGCCAAACGCCCGCAAGGAAGATATTTAAAAGTGCAATTAGGTTTACATTTGGATTTTGAAGGTGTGCAAGTGAGAAAACGAGTGAAAAAATTAATGTTGCAATGATTGGATTTGTTCCGTCTATTAATCGTTGGAAAGGGTAGCCACGGAATAAAATTTCTTCAAAAAAGGCGACCAACAAGAAAAGTGAGAGAGCTTTTAGAATTTGTGGATATACTTGATTTAGAGTGAATTCGTATTTATAATACCCCAAAGTCAAGTTCACAACGACGACAAATGTTATCATAATGAAGCCAAGGATCAATCCGAAGGAAATTTCATATATTGTGTTTGGTCTCAACCTTAAACCAACATCCTCAAAATTTTTCTTCTCGAAAAATTTCATCATTAGGAAGGTTGATATCACGACTGAAATCAGTGCGATAAGCTCTCCAATGAAAATATCCGTGATCGGCAGGAATAAAGATAAACTTGAATTTAAAAGCAGGAGTAAAACGATGAAGTTTACAAAGAAAATCAAAATTTTCCAGCCATTGCGAATGTTGTTGTCTTTGTTTAAGAAAATTGTTTTCATTTTTTAAAATTTCTTGCTTTTAAAAAATCAACTGCTTTCCTGCCGATATCTTTTCTATAGTGCATGCCGTCAAATTTTATTTTTTCAACCGCTGAGTAAACTTTTTTCATTGTTCCTTCAAAATCATTTTCTTCGCCAATTGCAGTGACTCCGATGACGCGACCTCCTGAGGTTAAAATTTTACCATCAACCTTTTTCGTCCCAGCGTGGAATAGAATTATATTTTCCATCTTTTTGACTTCATCAAGCCCATAAATTTCTTTGCCGACTTCATAATCATCTGGATAGCCAGCGGAAGCCAGTATGACACAAATTGCTGTAGATTTTTTAATGTTGTAATTAAAATTTTTAATCCCGCCATCTATCGCCTTGAAAAACATATCAATTATATCGCCATCCAACAAGGGCAAAACAACTTGAGTTTCTGGGTCGCCGAAACGACAGTTAAATTCAAGGACTTTAGGACCCTCGGTTGTAAGCATCAATCCACAATATAAACAGCCTTTGAATTCTCTGTTTTCGTTTTTCAAGCCTTGAATTGTGGGTTTGATTATTTGAGTTTTTATTTTTTCAAGCGTTGTTTCGTCGATCATGGGGGTTGGAGCATAAGAACCCATGCCACCTGTGTTCTTGCCTTTGTCGTTATCAAATACGCGCTTGTAATCCTGCGCTGGTGAAAGGGTTATGAAATCATCTCCGTCGGTTATCGCAAAAACTGAAGCCTCTTCACCTTCTAAAAATTCCTCGATCACAATTTTTTCTCCAGCTGTTCCAAAGATTTTCTTGGAAAAATATAGATCAATTGTTTTGATTGCTTCATCAATGCTTTCGCATACCGTTACACCTTTTCCACCTGCGAGCCCATCTGCTTTTATCACAACTGGTGGAGTTAAACTGAGGACAAATTTTTTTGCTTTCTCAATTTCATCACATGTGAATGTCTCGTAATTTGCTGTTGGGATATTGTATTTTTTCATAAAATTTTTGGCGAAAACTTTACTGCTCTCAATTTCTGCTGCTATTTTCCGGGGACCAAAAATTTTTAATCCGTTTGATTCAAACAAGTCGACAATTCCAAGTGAAAGTGGGAGTTCAGGTCCAACGACTGTAAGGTCAATTTTGTGTTCAAGCGCAAATTTTAAAAGTGAATTTAAATCGTCAACCTTAATTGGAACTGTTTCAGCAATTTCGGCAATGCCAGCATTTCCCGGGGCACAGAAAATCTTTTCAACATTTGGGGATTGGGAAATTTTCCACACGAGCGCGTGTTCTCGTCCCCCGCCACCTACCACGAAAACTTTCATTTGCCCAAGTTTATTAATTTTTAATCGAAAGTTAACATCTCAAGTTCGCGGACGAGATTTATAATCACTTTTTTAATGTCGTAGCTTTCGAAATCTACCCTTGGCTTTATCTCTCTTTGATTTATGTAAAGTTCAAATGCTTTCGCGAATGTGTTTATAATTGAAGATGGCTCATTAATATCAGCTATTAAGCAATTTTTGTAATCACCAATGATATATCGGTAGTTATTTTGTCCACTGATTATTGCTATATATGGTTTGCCGGTTGCAGTGTAGTCGTATGGAACATTTGCGATGTCGAAGTCATCAAGATAAATAAGAAAATTTGACGAGAGAAGAATTTTTATATAGTTTTCGCGCTGGATATTTAAGTAGATGTTAACATTTTCTTTCAGTTGGAGTTTTGAAAGCAGGTTTATAACTTCGTTTGCAGGAATGCCGATTAAATTAAGTGAAAGTGATTTTTTGAAAAGCAGCTCCTTTTTTGCAAGGGAAGCAAGGGCAGTTAAAATTGGTTTAAATCTTTTAGCTGTGATTTTGCCGTACGATATCGTAAGTGTAAATTTATCGTCAACTCTGGGGCTATGGCCTTTAAATTCTGAGAAATCAAATCCAGTCGGAATTATCTTTATGGAATTATAATCAAGGAAAAGATAGTTTTGAAGCAGATGGTCTTTAACTTTTCGGTTATCTGCTATAATCGATGAGCAAGCTCTTAAAAGTTTTTCTTCTTTTGAGCCAATTAACCTTCTTTGGTGCGGGATTGAATGATAATCAACTATTAATGGAATTTTAAATTTTTTCGAGAGATAGGAACCAATTTTAATTGTTGAAAGCGGTGGTGCAAAGGCGATAATTGCGTTGTATTTGTCAGATCGTAGAATTTTTTCCCCAAGTTTAATCGCTTTGAATTTCCAAACATCCTCAGGCTCATCTAAACCAAAAACCCTTGCAATGTAAAATAAAAATTTTGAAGTTAATTCCTTCTTTGTATTTGGATATCGAACAGTTGCGATTTTTGAAAATGGTTTTAAAAGGTTAACCGCATACACTTTTGATTTGCTTTCCTTAACCGCTTCCGAAAGAGTAAAATCTTTTAGGGTTGGGAAAGTTGAATGGTTAAGTGTTAAAACAGATGAAGACCAATTGTAATCCAAAAGATGTCTAACGAAGTTAAGCACACGGATACTAGAGCCATAAACGACCGGTGGGAAATAATAAGTTATCATCAGAACTTTTCTCAACATCAAACCTCAATTAAATTTCTTGGCAACGAAGTTAAAATTTCAGCGTTTGAATTTATTAAAACATCGTCTTCGATTCTAATTCCAGCAAACCCCGGGAGATAAATCCCAGGCTCGATAGTTATGACATTTCCATTTTGAAGTATATAATCACTGCTTGGAGATATTCTCGGCAAGGTGTGAATTTCCGTTCCAATCCCATGCCCAAGCGAATGACCAAAAAATTTGGCGTAACCGTTTTGCCTTATGTAATCTCTCGCTATAGAGTCAAGCTCGTTTGCTTTTAATCTTTCCCTTACACCTTCTATTGCTTTTGTTTGCGCATCAAGCACAATTTGGTAAATTTTCTTTATCTCGGGTGATGCTTTCCCAATTGATATCGTTCGGGTTATGTCTGAGTGGTAACCGTTATAAACGCATCCAAAATCAATTAAAACAAGTTCGCCTTTTTTAAGTTTTTTACCCGTTGCAACTCCATGTGGAAGGGCGCTTCGCCATCCACTTGCAACAATTATGTCGAACGCATCCTTTTCAGCCCCAAGCTTCCTGTGTAGATATGTTATCTCAGATGCAATGTCAATCTCTGAAACCCCAGGCTTTATAAGATTCAAAATTTCGTAAAAGACTTTCTCGCTTATTTTTATCGCTCGTTTGATGTTTTCGATTTCATCCGGCGTTTTGACAGCGGCGATTTCCTCGATAAAATTTTTAGTTGGGATGAATTTTATATTTTTAAACTTTCTTTTCAGTTCAAGGATAAATGAAAATGGCGCGTGATCAGCTTCAAATCCTACTTTTTTAACTTTACCGAATATTTTTTTCTCTTGAATTAAATCAAGTGAAGTTTTGCCGATGGCGATGATTTTTCTAAAGTTTTTAACTTGATGCTTCACTTGTTCTTTGTACCTGAAGTCGGTCAAAAAGAAAGCGTCGGTTTTAGTCACGATACAAATAGCGGAAGAGCCGGAAAATCCAGTTAAATATCTTATATTTGGAAGGTGGGTTATTATGATTGCGTCGATTTTGAACTTGTCAAGTTTTTCTCGAACTTTTTCAAGTTTAATTTTCGAACTTACCATTTCAAAGATTTGATATACTGTAGTTTGGAGCTTCTTTTGTAATTATGACATCGTGTGGATGGCTTTCTCTAAGCCCAGCGTTTGTCATTAAAATAAATTTTGTCTTTGTTTTCATCTCTTCGATATTTCTCACACCGCAATATCCCATCGCTGATCTCAACCCGCCAACCATTTGATACACCACATCGCTTAAGTGTCCTTTATATGGAACCCTGCCCTCAATACCTTCTGGGACGAGTTTCTTTATATCATCTTCGATGTCTTGAAAATATCTATCGCCACTTCCTGCTTTCATTGCCTCAATTGAACCCATACCTCTATAAACTTTATAGCTTCGTCCCTCATACAACACTTTTTCTCCCGGGCTTTCTTCGGTTCCAGCAAATAGTGCACCTATCATAACTGAATCAGCTCCGGCTGCAATTGCTTTTGCAATGTCGCCCGTTTGCTTTATTCCACCGTCAGCGATTATTGGAATTTTGTATTTCATCGCGACTTCAGCGCAGTTCATGATCGCCGTAATTTGTGGAACGCCAACCCCTGTCACGACTCTCGTTGTGCATATTGAACCCGGACCTATGCCTACTTTAACAGCGTCAGCGCCAGCTTTTATCAATTCAAGTGTTGCCTCACCTGTTGCTACATTTCCAGCTACAACATCAAGCTCGGGAAATTTCTTTTTTATCTTTTTTAGCATCTCTATAACACCTTTCGAATGACCATGAGCAGTGTCTATCACGATAACATCAACCCCAGCTTTTTTAAGTTCTTCAACTCTTTCAATTGTGTCAGATTTAATTCCAACAGCTGCACCGACGCGAAGTCGTCCAAGTTCATCTTTGCACGCATTGGGGTATTTTTTCTTTTTTTGGATATCCTTAAATGTTATCAAGCCACGCAGATACCCATCTTTATCGACAACGGGGAGCTTTTCAATTTTATGTCTTTGTAAAATTTTTTCCGCCTCTTCAAGCGTTGTTCCAACTGGAGCAGTTATTAAATTTGAATTGGTCATGTATTTTGAAATCTCTGCATCTAAATCAGGTTCAAATCTCAAATCACGGTTCGTCAATATCCCAACAAGTTTGCCATTTGAGTCGATCACGGGGATCCCGGAAATTTTATAGTGGTTCATAAGTTCAAGGGCCTCGCGAACTTTTCTATCTGGCGTTAATGTAACCGGATTTAGAATCATTCCACTTTCAGAGCGTTTGACTCTATCAACCTCGCTTGCTTGCCTTTCAATACTCATATTTTTGTGGATGATCCCAATTCCTCCTTCTCTTGCAATGGCTATTGCCATTTCGGATTCTGTAACGGTGTCCATAGCTGCGCTTACAAGTGGGATATTCAATTTTATATTTCGTGTGAATTTTGTCGAGACATCAACATCTTTCGGTAAAACATCTGATTTCGCGGGAACGAGGAGCACATCATCAAAAGTATATGCGTGTCCTATTATTTTATGACGCCACAACTTATTATTTTTCGCCATGATTTTGAATTAAGATTTTGTTGACTTTAAAGTTCTTAAAATAAAGCAAGCAAATATCACAATTTTAGAATTAATCATGTAAACGCTGAGAACCCAGTGATATATTCACCAATTATAAGTGTATGGATATCATGCGTTCCTTCGTAAGTTTTAACTGATTCAAGATTGTTCATATGTCTCATAACTGGATATTCATTTAATATACCATTTGCGCCAAGTATATCTCTTGCGAGTCGTGCTATTTCAAGTGCATGATAGACATTATTTCTTTTTGCAAGTGAAACTTGAACATAGTTTGCTTTCCCTTGATCTTTTAATCTTCCAAGTTGAATACACAGAAGTTGTGCTTTCGTTATTTCAGTTAGCATATAAACAAGCTTTTCTTGAACAAGTTGAAATGATGCGATTGGTTTGTCAAATTGAATTCTTGTTTTT
Source organism: Candidatus Kryptonium thompsonii (assembly GCA_001442925.1). GTDB lineage: Bacteria > Bacteroidota > Ignavibacteria > Kryptoniales > Kryptoniaceae > Kryptonium > Kryptonium thompsonii. The sequence continues at coordinate 151,848 of LDXX01000005.1, read as the reverse complement.
GCATATTCAAGCGCTGTCTCGTAGCAAGCCATTGCAGCTCCGACCGCACCCCATGCAATCCCGTATCTTGCTTGAGTCAAGCACATTAAAGCTGCTTTTAAACCAACCGCCTTCGGAAGTATATTTTCTTCGGGTATCCAACAATCTTGAAATACAAGCTCGCTTGTCACGGAAGCACGAAGTGAATGTTTGCCTTTCATTTCGGGTGCTTCAAATCCTGGGGTGCCTTTTTCGACGAGAAAACCTCGTATGACACCGTCAAGCTTAGCCCATACAACTGCAACATCTGCAATTGTCCCGTTCGTTATCCACATTTTCGTTCCGTTGAGAACGAAGCCACCGTTTTTATATTCTGCTTTCGTCCTGAGTCCCCCAGGGTTTGAGCCAAAATCAGGTTCAGTTAGCCCGAAACATCCAATTTTTTCTCCGCGAGCAAGCTTAGGGAGCCAGTAATTTTTTTGTTCTTCGCTGCCAAATTCATAAATCGGATACATTACAAGCGCGCTTTGAACTGATGCAAAACTTCGTATCCCGCTATCCCCGCGTTCAAGTTCTTGCATAATAAGTCCATAAGCGACATTGTTTAGATTTGCACAGCCATATTTTTCTGGAAGCGTCGCTCCAAAAATTCCAAGTTCCGCCATCTCTGGGATCAGGTGCATCGGAAATGTTCCTTCCATGTAGTGTTTTTCAATTATAGGTATGACTTTTTCATCTACCCATTCTCTTATTGTATCCCGAACCATCTTTTCATCATCGGTTAAAAGATCGTCGGTATTGTAAAAATCAACCCCTTTAAATTTTGTCCCTATCAACATCTTGATTGCAAACTTTGTTTTAAATTTGCTTTAAATTATCAAAAAATCCCTCTAAATGCAAAATTTCCCTAGAGAACTTGACCTTAACTTTAAATTTTTATAATTTATCCTTTGCGCTAAGTTAAACAAAATCTTGGAGGCCTATGAGAAGAAAACTTTGGCTCTCAATTATACTTGTGCTTTTGCCTTTCTTCCTTTTTGCTCAAACCTACACAATCGAGCAATATCTTAACATAAGAAGTGCTTCCTCTCCAACGGTCTCACCTGATGGAAAGTTTATAGCTTATCTTACCGATGTAACTGGAACAAATCAGGTTTGGAAAGTTAGAATTTCTTCGGGATGTCCGGAACAGTTAACATTTTTTGATGAGAGAGTTCAATTTGTTTCATGGAATCCGAAAAATGGGGATTGGATGCTTTTTGGGAAAGATATGGGTGGAAATGAACATACACAACTTTTTCTCTTAAAATCTGATGGTAGTGAAATAAGACGGTTGACTTATAATGACAATGTCATCTACAACTTCGGTGCATGGTCGGGAGATGGGACGATGTTTGCCTTTGCATCGAACGAGAGAAATAGAGCTTTTTTTGATGTCTATGCTATGAACATAAAAACTGGGAAAGTTAAACTTGTCTGGCAAAATGATGGAAATAACTCCGTCGTCGCTTGGTCTCCCGATAACAAATACATTCTTGTATCTCAAAATCGAAGCAGTTTTGATAATGATCTGTATCTTATCGAATATGAAAGTGGGAAAGTTTACAACATAACCCCACATACACAACCTGCGAGATATTTTGGTGCTAGATTTTCTAAAGATGGCAAAGGGATATATCTTCTTTCGGATGAAGGGAAGGAATTTGTTGGAATCGCTTACATTGATGTTCCAAATGGGAAATTGAATTATATTTACACGACGAATTGGGATGTCGAAGCAATCGAGCTTTCAAAAGATGGAAAGTATCTTGTCTTCATTTTAAATGTCGATGGTTATAGCGAAGTTTATTCGTTAAATTTGGCTACAAAGAAAGCAAAAAAGCTTAACTTCCCTACCGGCGGAATTATTGGAAGTTTAAAATTTACGGCGGATGGGAAAAAGATCATCTTTACGTATCAAAGTCCCGTTAAAAATCAAGATATTTACTATTACGACATTCCGACGAATAAATACTCACAAATCACTTATAGTTCTACGGCTGGAATACCTTTAAGTTCATTTGTCAAGCCTGAGCTTGTGCGTTTCAAATCATTTGATGGGCTTGAAATTCCGGGTTATTTGTATCTTCCGAAAGGAGCCAAAAAAGACAGTTCTTTACCAGTTATTGTTTCAATTCATGGTGGACCCGAGGCTCAAGAAGTTCCAAGGTTTTCAGCTCTTTATCAATACTTTATTCACAGCGGCTATGTTGTCTATGCACCAAATGTCCGTGGAAGCACAGGATATGGCAAGACATATGCTTCACTTGACAATACAACGAAGCGTAAAGATGCGATAAGAGATGTTGCCATGATACCTAATTTCCTTAAATCAACAGGGTATATTGATCCGAAAAAGATTATTGTCTATGGAGGTAGTTATGGTGGGTATATGACGCTTGCTGCTGTCACATTTTATCCAGATTTGTGGGCTGCTGGTGTTGATCTTGTTGGAATTTCAAACTTCTTGACATTTTTAAGAAATACAGGTGCATGGCGTCAGAAACATAGAATGGCTGAATACGGAGATCCGGAAAAAGACGCCGAATTTTTAAAAGAAATCTCTCCATTTTATCATGTTGACAAGATCAAAGCACCGCTTATGATAATTCAAGGTGCGAACGACCCGCGCGTTCCCAAATCGGAATCTGATCAAATTGTTGAATCGATAAAGTCAAGAGGTGGGATTGTAGAGTATTTAGTTTTCGACGATGAAGGGCATGGTTTGTCTAAGCTTAAAAATAGAATAAAGGCGTATAAAGCGATAGTAGAGTTCTTGGATAAATATGTAAAAAACAAACAGGCGATGAATTAATTTGTTGCTTTACCTTGTTCGACATGCGGATGCTGAATCGAAGAAACCGGGGATGAGTGATTTTGAGAGAGAATTAACCGAGCTTGGACGAGAGACGACCGAAAAGATGGCTACCGCCTTGAAAAGAATGGGTTTGACAATTGATATCGTTGTCTCAAGTCCGCTTGTCAGAGCTGTTCAAACTGCTGGTATATTTCGTAAAGTTATGGGAGTTCAATCTGATGTTGTAAAGTTAAGCGAACTCATCCCCGGTTCTGATTTTGAAGAGTTAATCGAGATAATTTTTTCGCTTAAAGCCGAAAATGTTCTTGCGGTTGGGCATGAACCGCACATTGGTGAATTTTTAGGTTGGCTCATTGGTCTTAAAAAACCAATCGAGTTTAAAAAGAATACCGTTGCTTGTGTTGAATTTAGTAGCTTATCTATTTCCGGGGGAAGTTTGAAATGGTTGATTCATCCGGATATGATATTGAACCTTTCGGAGAGATAAAAGCGAAAAATTTGAGCGGGAGACGGGACTCGAACCCGCGACATTCACCTTGGCAAGGTGACGCTCTACCATCTGAGCTACTCCCGCTTGAAGGAAGTTCATTATAAATATAATATCTTGAGATCAAAATTTCAAGTTTTTCGCTGATTCATCGCTTGCGGCGGTTTAATTAAACTAAACTTATAGGTGAGCAATGATCGATGAAATTTTTAAATTTCTAACGCCTCCGGATGAATCACTATTTTTCACTCGTGGTGATAAAAATGATCCGAGAATGGGTGATCTGGTTTTTAGAGATGTGAAAAATTTTGAAGGCACAAAAGTTGCCATTATTGGCGTTCCCCAAGATGAAGGGGTTAAACGGAATCAAGGAAGACCTGGCGCAAGAAAAGCCCCGGATGAAGTGAGAAAGTATTTTTATAGATTGACTCCGTTTAACTTTAAGTTTGAAAAACAGGTAACCGATTTAAAAATCTTTGACCTTGGAAATTTAAAAACCGATGGGGAACTTGAAAAAATTCATGAACGACTAATTTTCGTGGTAGAGGAACTTATTAAAAACGAAATTTTAGTGATAGTGATTGGTGGGGGACATGACATCGCCTTTCCGGACTATCTTGGGTTTGCAAGAAATTTTGAAAAAAGAAAGAAAGCGGTATTTAACATTGATACCCATCTTGATGTTCGTGACTCTCAAGTCAGAAATAGTGGAACGCCTTTTAGGCAAATCCTTGAATCGGAATATAAACCTGACAAAATGATTGAAGTTGGAATTCAAAACTATGCTAATTCAATTTATCACTTTAAGTATGCGTTGGAGAAAGGCATCAAGATTTTTACGCTTGATGATGTTAGAGAAAAAGGGCTTGATTTTATATTAAATGCAATTGAGCTTGAATTGAAAGATCATCTTGTTCATTTAAGTTTTGATGTGGACTCGGTTAGAAATGCGGATGCACCGGGGGTTAGCGCAACATATCCGGATGGATTGAAAGCTGAAGATGTTTTAAAAATTGCTCTCTTTTGTGGTTTAAATTTGAATGTTAAAATCCTTGATATAGCAGAAGTGAATCCTGAATATGATGTTGATGGAAAGACGGCAAGGCTTGCAGCGTTTTTTATTTTAAACTTTTTAACAGGTGTAACAAATTCGGGGGGATGGTCATGAGTTTAAAAGTTAGATTTTCCCTGCTTTTACTTTTAACTTTCCTTACTCTTATCATCATGTCAAATATCTCTAAGCTTGGTATAAGGGTTGAACAAGTTTTTGCTTTCACAGTTATCTTTTTCGCCTTCGGTGCTGGATATATTTTTATATGGAAAATTTTGAACCCGATCGAGAAGTATAAGATAGCCATTGATCGCGCATTGAAGGGGCAATATGTTGAAATTGATTATAAAACTAAGGATGAAATAGGGGAGATCGGTGAAAATCTTGACAAACTTATCAATAAACTTAAAAGACGAGATCTTGAAAACTTCATGGTCTCGCGGATTGACCATATTTTGCTTTCAAATATAGAAATTGAAGATGCCGTAAGTGAAATTTTAAGGGTTTTTAAAGAGGGATTGGGTTATTATCGTTTCTCAATTTATCTTGCTGATAAAGATGCTCAAAAGTTCCGCCTACTTTGCTCTTTTGGAGTTGAAGATAAAAATCTTGTTCAGGAAATATCCTTTGGGCAAATGGATCTTATGAACTACGCTTATATGTTTCGCAGTTCTATTTACTCACCTGATGTCTTAAACGATGAAAGATGTGTTATAAAACATGCAGAGGTTAGATCTGAGTTTGACATTCCTCTTTTGCTTGGGGATGAAGTCATTGGGGTTTTAAGGGTCGAAAGTAGTAAGGTTGATGGGATAAAACACGAGGACAGGGAATTTTTGAGTCGAATTGCACCTCAACTCGCAAGCGCTTTCAGAAACGCTGAACTTTATAGCCAAGCAATTAGACGATTAAGGCGATTAAATGTTTTAAATAAAGTCTCGCAAGCAATTGGATTTAAAATTGACATTATGGAGATTTTGATGTCTGTTTCGAAATTAATAAAGGAAAGTTACAATGCAAGTAAGGTTGCAATTTTTTTAAAAGATAAAGAAAGTAAAAGTGGCACTCTAACCTGCGCATCTTCAATTGGTTTGTCTGAGAGACATATTAAAGTTGCATCAAGCTATACACCATGGGGTAGTGAGGAAAAAGTTTTTCCAATTGTAATAGACGATGTTGAGAGTGAGAGATCACTTTTTGAATTGAGAGATGTATTGGTTGAAGAAGGGATTAAGTCACTTTGTTTTTTCCCAATTGTATACAAGGAAAAATTTATTGGACGGCTTGATGTTTATTTTAACTTTGGTCGTTCATTTGAAAACGAAGAAATTGAACTCGCTCTCAATATATGTAATGATGTTGCGAGCGCAATTGAAAATGCAAGGTTGTTTGAGCTTTTGAAAAGTTCGGAAAAATTCATAAAGACAGTTCTTGAAAATGCACCCATTGGGATCTTGAGGATAGACCCAGAAGGGCGGTTACTTTATTTAAATTCTGAGATGAAGCGAGTGCTTGGACTTGTTGAAGCTGATATTTCAAAAGTTGTAGGTGAAAAGTTGATGGAAATTCTTGACCTTGGAAATATAGACATTAACTTTTTCGCTAATGAAATGCTCAGCGGCAGAGCTATAAAGGGGCACACTGTATCTTTTCGCTCACTTCAGGGGGTGGAGATGTCAATTGTTGTCGATGTTCAACCGGTTTTCACAGCAAGTGGGGCAATTGATGGGTATATAGTTATCGTAAGGGATGTGACAGAGGAAGAAAAACTTCAACGTGAAAAGATTGAATTGGCTAAGGCAATTGAAAACTTATCCGAAGCGGTCATGATAACCGACGCTAATGGAAATATCAAATATGTGAATCCTGCTTTTGAAAAAATGACGGGTTATAGAATTCAGGAAGTGCTTGGGAAGAATCCAAGGATTCTAAAAAGTGGGAAACATGATCGCAAATTTTATGAAGATATGTGGAGAACAATATTGAGTGGAAAAGTTTGGAGAGGTGAATTGATAAATAGAAAGAAAAACGGAGATTTTTATTACGAACATATGACGATTTCGCCATTATTTGATGCTAATGGAAACATAACGAATTTTATTGCGATAAAGCGCAATATAACTGAACAAAAGCTTTTTGAAGCACAGATGTTTCAATTTCAAAAACTTGAATCGATCGGCTCAATTTCGAGCGGGATCGCTCATGATTTTAACAATATCCTCTCGTCGATACAGGCAGGAATTAAAATTTTGAAAAGACGATTGGCTAATGATGACCCTGAAATAGTGAAGGTACTTGATATACTCAAGAAAAGTGCTGATAGGGGAGCGGATATAACAAGGCGCCTTCTTAACTTTGTAAGGAGAGAAAGTGGAAAAGCGCTGGTTGTTGATGTTAAAGATTTAATTCAAGAAGTCAGAGTGCTTGTTGCTCATAGTTTTCCGGAAAATATAAAGGTTGAAACATTTATTGATGAAAATGTTAAGTTCATAAATGCTGATTATGGTCAAATGGTTCAAGCATTGATAAATTTATGTATAAATGCAAGAGATGCGATGCCAAATGGGGGTGTGTTAAGAATAAATGTTGGCAGTGTCAAAGGCGAGGAGTTAAAAGGTAAGTTTCCGAATATCTCTGCGGATGAATATGTAGTGATTTCAATCTCCGATACTGGAACGGGAATTCCTGAAGAATTGAGGGAGCGAATTTTTGAACCATTTTTTACAACTAAACCCTTAGAAAAGGGCACAGGACTTGGGCTTCCAATAGTTTTAATGGTCGTGAAAGCTCATAATGGGTATATAACTTTTGAAACGGAAGTTGGAAAAGGTACAACTTTTTATATTTATTTACCGGCGGTTGAGAAGAAAGTTGAGGAAATTGAAGAGGGAGTTGAAGTTGGTGAAATCACGCCGGCTACAATTTTAATAGTTGAGGATGAGGATAATTTAAGGTATCTTTTGGAAGAATACCTTGAATCGAAAGGTTATAAGGTGTTTGCCACGGATAATGGATATGATGCAATAGAAATTTACAAAGCAAATATTGAAAAAATCGATCTCGCGTTGATTGATATTGGATTGCCAACAATTGATGGCATTTCAACTTTTAGAAAGATAAGACAAATAAATCCAAACGCATGTGTTGTTTTAACAAGTGGATACTTCTTAACAGAGCCATCACCGGCGACATTGATGGCTGAAGAGGGATTAAACGGCTTTATCCAAAAACCATACGATATAGAAAAGATTGAATTGTTAATTGAACGATTTATCGGCAGGGGTTAGAAATATATGATCAACTCATTTGTATCGCCTTTGTATTCCGCGGTGTAAGTTTTTAAATTTTGCGTGGCTGGACCTTGGATTACTTTTCCATCCTTGTCAAATTTGGACCCATGGCATGGGCATTGAAATTGCTGTGCTGAGTTTACCCAATTGGTTGTGCAACCTTGATGTGTGCATATCATCGATATAGCTTTAAATGTCGTTTGCCCTGTTCGAAATACGATTACCGGAGTTGAGTTAATGTTAAATGTTTTAAATCCCCCAACTTGTATCAGTTCAGGATGTTCACTTAATTTTATCGTGAATTTCGACCCAGGTGAAGGTTGAGTTGGATTTGTTTCCTCATATTTTTGGCAACCCTGAAGTAAGGCAGATAAAGTTGAGCCCCCCATTGAAGCTATCAAAATTGAACCGGTAATTCGAACGAAATGACGCCTTGATAATTTATCATTCGACATGGTTATTTGCCTTTTTGTTTTGGGAATTTTAAAATTTTCAACATCGTGACTGTAAAAGAAATTCCCAGAAAAATTCCCAAAATTAACATTTGATATCTTTTTACATCGATAAATATTGATGTCACATTTCCTGAAATAAAACCTGCGGTTGTAAAAGTCAATGCCCAGATGAAAGCACCGAATAAATTTAAAATTGCGAATTCAATATGTTTTATGTTTGTGAAACCGAACGCCATGGGTATAAGATTTCTCATGCCGTAAATAAATCTTGAAAAAAGCAAAAGAAAAGTTTTATACCTTTCGATTAATTTTCCAACTTTTAAAATTTTTTCCTGTGAAAGTGGCAGAAACCTTAAGCCGAATTTTGAGAAGGTGAAAAAAATTTCACCATTCAAAGAAGAGAGGAAAGTCGCAATAAAAGTGATAGCCCAAAAGTTTACAGTTCCAGCGTAAATTAAATGTCCAGCGCCAATCAGGGCGATCTCTCCCTGAAATATGATACCAAGCGAAATCCAAAAATAAATTGTTAAATATGACATCACAAACCAAGTTTATCCGCTATTGATTTCATAGCATCAATTACAAACTGGATATGCTCGTCAAGAGGAATTCCAAGTTCTTCAGCGCCTTTATAAATGTCATTTCTATTTACAGACCTTGCAAATGCTTTGTCTTTAAGTTTCTTTTTGACTGATTCAACTGTTACCTCTTCAAGTTTTTTATTAGGTCTGACAAGCGCAACCGCAGTTATGAATCCACAGAGTTCATCGCAAGCGTATAAAGCTTTAGCCATAAGAGTATCTCGTGGGATGCCTGTATAATCGGCGTGCCCTAAGATTGCCTTCCGTATATCCTCTGGGTAGCCTCTTTCTTCAAGAATTTTTGACCCAATCCATGGATGTTGGTCTGGCGTTGGAAATTTCTCATAGTCGAAGTCATGTAAAAGACCAACTATTGCCCACTTTTCTTCATCTTCTCCGAATTTCCTTGCATAGGCTCGCATTGCTGCTTCGACGGCTAAGGCGTGTTTGCGTAGATTTTCACTTTCGGTATATTCAAAGAGAAGTTTCAAAGCATCTTCATAGGTTGGCACTTTCATTCCCCATTTTTGTTTTTTTCAATTCTCAAATCCATCCCCCACATTAATTTTGATCTTAAAACATCAAAATAAGTGACCTCAAGTCGTTTTATAAGTTTTACCTTGTGATCTGCCTTTTTAACAGTGATCTCAACAGGTGGTTTAACTTTGTGTTCAACTTGGCCGTCAACGGTAAGCAGAATGTCTTTTTCGTGAAATTCGATTTGAATTTTTATTATACTATCATCTGGCACAACTACAGGTCTTGCTGTAAGGGTATGGGGGCAAATTGGTGTTAGTGTTATTACTCGACTTGATGGAGCTACGATTGGTCCTCCTGAGGCAAGCGAATAAGCAGTTGAGCCAGTTGGAGTTGAGATAATAAGCCCATCACCAGTGTATGTTATAAGATATTCATCGTTTATGTATGTTTCAATGTTAATAACTCTGGGTGAACCTGCCCTGTCAATGACAATATCGTTTAAGGCAAAATATTTTTTATTTTCACCCTTTACACTCGCTTCAAGCACCATCCGCTCTTCAACTCTGTAATTGCCTTTACAAACCTTTTTTATAAATTCAAAAATTTCTTCAGGGGAAACTTCCGCAAGGAATCCAAGTTTCCCGAGGTTTACACCAAGTATGGGAACTTCACGCTCTCCAACCAATCTGGCTGTTGACAAGATCGTTCCATCGCCACCGAATGAAACTATGACATCTGAATTTTCAAGTAGTTCGGGAAGTGTTGCTTGTGATTCAATTTTTTTCGAGAATCTTTTTTCAATTTCATCTGCAATTTCTTTTTGAACTAAAAATTGAATTTTTTCACATTCAAGTTGGTTTGCTAATTTAAAAACTATATCGTAAAGGGATTCTTTTGCAAGGTTGCCTATAATTCCGAATTTCATTAATAGGTAAGTTTTTTATTTATGATTGGTCTTGAGCGGTCGTTTCCGTAGTTTTGCTCTTTTTTTCATTTTCAACTTCAAAGAAGTAATTTATCTTAAGTTGTGAAATTGAGAATTCAAGAAATCTTGATTCATTTTCTGTTAAGTTTCCTTTTGTTTTTTCCTTTAACATATCAAGCAAGTCGATTGTGAATTTCGCTTCATCAAGTTTTTTCTCAATTTTGCCAGTTACGGGATTTGGAATTTTGCCAAGTTGTTCCCAACATTGTGTATAGAGTATAAAAACAAGTTGCTCGAACAAGCTCATATCTTTCATGGCTGTTCAAAGCTTATTTAGCTTTTTAGTATTTTAAGAAATGAAAAAGACAAAATCAAACTGATTTAATCTTTTGCGCAAATATGCTTAAAAAGCGATTGACTTTTTGAACTATTTGGTTTATATTAGAAATAAAGTTTGATCAAAAATTTAAGGAGGAGGTTTAAATTGGACCTGTTCGATAAGTGCTATGCCTTCAAGAAGCACGAGGAAGTGAAAGCAATGGGACTTTATCCTTACTTTCAGCCCATTTATGAGAATTATGGACCTATTGTTAAGATGGATGGGCGAGAGATAGTCATGGCAGGATCGAATAACTACCTTGGTCTTACAACTGATCCCCGTGTTAAGGAGGCAGCAATTGAAGCGATTAAAAAATATGGGACTGGATGTTCGGGGTCAAGATATTTAAACGGTACCTTGGACATTCATGTTAAACTTGAGGAACAACTTGCAGAGTTTGTTGGAAAAGAAGCAGCGCTTTTGTTTAGCACTGGATTTCAAACGAATCAAGGGGCTATTGTCCCGTTAATCGGTAAAGATGAGTATGTCATTTCTGACAAGGATAACCACGCAAGCATAGTTCAGGGAACACTTATTTCAAAGGGTTTGTGGGGTGGCGATGTCCTTGTAAGGTATAGGCATAACGATATGAAACATCTTGAAGAGGTGATTTCAAAATTACCTCTTGAAGCTGGTAAATTGATTGTAACTGATGGGGTCTTCAGCATGAGTGGAAATATTGTGAATTTGCCTGAACTTGTCAGAATTGCAAGAACTTATAATGCGAGGATAATGCTTGACGATGCACATGGTCTCGGGGTTCTTGGCAAGGGTGGTCGTGGGACAGCGAACCATTTTGGGCTTGATGATCAAGTTGATATAATCATGGGGACATTTAGCAAGAGTTTTGCATCGCTTGGTGGATTTATAGCTGGTGAGAAGCCGGTGATCGATTACATTAAACATCATTCACCTGCATTGATTTTTAGCGCAAGTATGACACCGGCGCAGGTCGCTTCAGTTTTAAAGGCACTTGAAATAATAAAATCTGAGCCGGAACGAATAGAAAGGTTGCACTATAATGCCAATAAAGTTAGACAGGGTTTAAAGAACCTTGGCTTTAATGTCCTTGATGGGCAAACGCCGATCGTTCCGGTTGTCATAGGTGATGATTTATTGACATTTAAATTCTGGCGTAGACTTTTTGATAACGGAGTTTTTGTAAACGCTGTTATAAGCCCGGCGGTTCCACAAGGAATGCAATTATTAAGATTAAGTTTCATGGCAACTCATGAAGATAAGCACCTTGATGTAGTGCTTGAGAAGTTTGAGAAAGTTGGCAAGGAACTTGGGTTAATTGATTAAAAAATAAAAGGTAACGCAAATGGCTATTGAAATTCGCCGGGCATTATCCCGTGCTGAGCTTTCCAGTTTTATTAAATTTCCTTATCATCTTTACAAAAATCATCCGTATTGGGTCCCCCCGCTTCTAATCGAGCAGAAAGACCTTGTTGATGTTAAACGAAATCCTTTTTACAAGCATAGTGAAGCTGAGTTTTATTTAGCTTACAAGGATGGTCAAGTTGTCGGAAGAATCGCAGCGATTTTAAACCATAACCATAATAAGTTTCATAATGAAAACATCGGATTTTTTGGATTTTTTGACTGTGTGGATGATAAAGATGTAGCGTTTAAACTTTTTGAAACCGTTGAAAATTGGGCAAGGCGAAAGGGGCTTGATGAAATAAGGGGACCTGTTAACCCATCCACAAACGATTCATGTGGAATTTTAATTGATGGCTTTGATAAGTCTCCATGTATTATGATGCCGTATAATTACGAGTATTATCCCAAGCTTTGCGAAAGTTACGGGTTTGAGAAAGCGAGGGATCTGTATTCATACTACATTTCACAGGAGATGTTAACGCCAAAAGTTATGCAAAGGCTTGAGCATGGCGTGGAACTTGTTTTGAAAAGAAGGAATGCGACAATTAGACCTGTTGATTTAAAAAATTTCGACGAGGAAGTTAAAAAAGTTAAAGAAATTTACAACAACGCTTGGAGCAAAAATTGGGGCTTTGTACCACTTACAGACGATGAAATAAACCACATCGCTAAAGGATTAAAACAAATTGTTATTCCAGAAATCGCTTTGTTTGCTGAAGTTGATGGGAAGCCGATTGGATTCTCACTCTCGGTCCCTGATATAAATCAAGCTCTGAAAGGCTTAAACGGTAGATTATTGCCGTTTGGTATTTTCAAGTTAATGAGAAATATGAAAAAAATAACTATGATCCGCGTTTTAATAATGGGGTTAATTCATGAATATCGTCTTTCGGGGATAGATGCTGCGTTTTATTATTACACAATTAAAAATGGAATAGCAAAAGGTTATTCAGAGGCTGAACTTGGTTGGGTTCTTGAGGATAATGAACCAATGAAAAGAGTTGCTGAAAATATCGGTTCTGTTCCTTACAAAAAATATCGAATTTACACAAAAAAACTTGGGTAAAACTATGCCTCTACCAAAAGTAGAGAAAATTTGGATGAATGGAAAACTTGTAAACTGGGATGATGCAAAAATTCATGTTCTTTCACATGTCATTCACTATGGAACAAGCTGGTTTGAAGGGATAAGATGCTATCATACAAAGAAGGGTTCCGCGGTTTTTCGGCTTAAAGAGCACTTAAAGCGGTTATATGATTCCGTTAAAATTTATCGCGCCGAAATCCCATATACAATTGACGAGCTGACAAAGGCAACCTTAGAGCTTATAAAAGTTAATGGATTAGACGAGTGTTATATAAGGCCGATTGTTTTCCGCGGTTATTATGAGCTCGGCGTTAATCCGATGAACTGCCCAATTGATGTTGTAATTGCTGCTTGGAAATGGGGTGAATATCTCGGCAAAGATTCGGTGGAAAAGGGCGTTGATGTGTGCGTCTCAACCTGGCGAAGACCTGCTCCTGATACACTTCCAATGATGGCAAAAGTTGGGGCAAACTATATGAATTCACAGCTTATCAAAATGGAAGCGTTAGTTAATGGTTATGCTGAGGGAATCGCGCTTGACTACAACGGTTTCATAAGCGAGGGAAGCGGTGAAAATATTTTTATCATTAAAGATGGAGTTATTTACACGCCCCTTATTTCAACGGGAATTTTACCCGGGATAACTAGAATGTCTGTGATTCAAATTGCAAAGGACCTTGGCTATGAGGTTAAGGAAACATTGATACCTAGGGAAATGCTTTACATTGCTGATGAAATTTTCCTGACGGGCACAGCAACTGAAATAACTCCTGTAAGAAGCGTGGATAAAATAAAAATAGGTTGTGGCGCGCCAGGTGAGATAACGAGAAATATACAAAATGTTTTCTTTGACATTATTAGAAATGGGAACGATCCTTACGGCTGGTTGACATGGGTTGAATAAGGAAGCTGCCCCGCGAGGATTCGAACCTCGATTACCTGATCCAGAGTCAGGCGTGTTGCCAGTTACACCACGGGGCAAGCTTGGTTGGCAATTATAAATATAGGCAAAAAAGTATTTAATTTCAAGTTTTGATAGAAGCGGGATCTTTTTGCGATAAATAAAAGTGTGCTTATGCTTTCATTGCAACAATTGAAACCTAAAATTTTAAAATTTTTGCTTCTGAGCTTCACGCTGGTAAATTCCCTGTTGTCTGATGAAGGATTTAAAATGCAGGATAAGTTTATCGTTAGAAAAGTTGTTTTTATTGGAAATGAAAAGACGAAAAGCGAGATCATTGCAAGGGAATTAAGTTTCAGTGTGGGTTCAGAGTTTGATACCTCTAAAATTGAATATAACGAGAATAGAGTTTACGGGACTGGTCTTTTTAACAAAGTTAAAATATGGTTTGAGAGGGATTCGACTGGGAGTGATAGCGTAGATGTTTATGTATGGGTCAACGAGAGATGGTATATATGGTTGTTTCCTATTTTTGGATGGAGGGATAGAGATTTAAAAAAGTTATATTACGGTGCTGGTTTTCTTCATTCAAATTTTAGGGGCAGGAACGAAAAGTTAGTATTAAGTTTTGCGCTTGGTTATGATCCATGGATTGGGATAGAGTATTTAAATCCGTGGATTCTTGGTAGCAAATATTGGTTTTATTCAATTGAAGCATACTATCAACGGGTTAGAAGTAGGAGCCAAATGTTGATTGATGAGAGCGGGCTATTTCATGAGGATAATTTTGTCTTTAATTTTTTATTCGGGAAGAGGTTTGGGCTTTATAAAAAGCTGTGGGCAAGTGCTGGATTCAAAAATATAAGGGTCACAGGTGATTTCGTTCATTTAAAAACTATTTCACCATCTGGAAATGATAAAATTTTGGTCATTGGTTCTGGTTTTAGATATGATACAAGGGATATTCCAGTTTATCCAAATGTTGGTGTTTTGTTTAATTTTGCCTTCAAATTAAATCGACTTTTAAATTATAATGACGCTTTTTTTGTTCAGAGTGGTATGGAGTTTCAAGGGTATCGTAAGGTGTGGGTGGGATTAATTGCTGGGAGATTTTTTGTTTTAAACTCGTTCGGACGAAAGATTCCCATTTATTCACATTATTATTTTGGATACGAGGAAAGGTTAAGGGGTTATTTTAATAAAGTTTCAGAGGGGGAAAATATATTCGGTGGGACAGTTGAATATAGAATTCCTGTTGTAAAACAAAAATTTTTTAAATGGAAAGCTCCGCTTGAGGAGTTTTCAATTTTAAGATTTGGGCTTGATTTTGCAATCTTTGGGGATATAGGAAGGACATGGTTTAACAATGAGAAATTTTTTAAATTGAACTACTGGAAGGGTTATGGCGTTGGTTTGAATTTTATTTTGCCGTATGATTTGATCTTAAGCGTTGAATTTGCAAAGAATGATGCTGGTAAAGGGCAATTCATACTTGATTTTAGGGGGAGCTTTAGATAAGCTCAAAAATCATGCCAAATTTTCTATGGAAGTTTAGGGTATGAGCTTTAAAATTTGCTTTATTTTGAAAATTTTTTAAAATTCAAGACAGTTATAAAAAACGAAAAAAATGAGGTGAGGTTGAAGAAAAAGCATCTGCTTTCTGGTAAACCGATCAATCGAAAGCCTATTGAGGCAGATATACGGGTTACAAAGCTTGTAGATGAATATTTCCAAGCATATAATGCGGGGCGTTTGAGGGAAGCTTGCCAATTGTTCGTTGAAAAAATGCTCCAAAATGATGTAACGGTTGGTATGAGTTTAACGGGTGCTTTGACGCCAGCAGGGCTTGGGGGAAGTTGTATAGTTCCACTTATAAAAGCTGGTTTTGTTGATTGGATTGTTTCAACAGGGGCAAATTTGTATCATGATATACATTTTTCAATAGGGCATAACCTTCACCGTGGGACTCCTTTTGTTGATGATAGGATTCTAAGGAAGGAAGGGGTTATAAGAATTTATGATATTTTGTTTGATTACAAGGTTTTGCTATCAACGGATGAATTTATAAGGGAAGTTTTAAAACAGCCAGAATTTCAAAAGGAAATGAGCACAGCTGAATTTCATTACTTGCTTGGAAAATATGTTCGGGAGAGGGAAAAAGTGCTTGGAATTAAGGATATGAGTATTCTTTCGGCAGCCTATGAATACGGTGTTCCAGTTTATGTTTCTTCACCTGGGGATAGTTCAATTGGAATGAATATTTCCGCTATGGCTTTAAATGGATATAAAATTAAGATTGATATTACCAAAGATGTTAACGAGACAGCGGCAATCGTTTATTGGGCAAAATCAACTGGTGGTAAGAGTGCTGTTTTAATTTTCGGCGGTGGCTCACCAAAGAACTTTCTGCTTCAAACAGAGCCACAAATTCAAGAAGTGCTTGGGATAGATGAAAAAGGGCATGATTATTTTCTTCAAATTACCGATGCAAGACCTGATACAGGTGGTTTGTCGGGGGCAACTCCTTCTGAAGCTGTGAGCTGGGGTAAGGTTGATCCTGATAAATTGCCAGATGCTGTTGTGTGCTATACTGATTCAACAATAGCGATGCCGATACTTACTTCTTATGCTCTTGCGAAAAGAAAGCCAAGGAAACACAAAAAACTTTACTATAAAATTAATGAGCTGGTTGAAAATTTGAAAAATGCACATTTAAAGGCGGTTTCAAAAGGGAAAATAAAAATATAAGCCTTTTTGCAACTCGGATTAAAAACTTAAAAACGGAGGTTAAAATGCATCACAGATTTCAGCAACTTCAGGAATTTGTTAATTCGCTTGAAGATGATTTTAGGAAGTTTTATGAGAAAGGCGTAATGTCAGCTGGAACTCGTTTAAGAAAAAAGATGCAGGAGCTTAGAAAGCTTGCTCAGGAAGTGAGAATTGAGATACAACAGATCAAGCAAGAGAAAAAATCCGCGAAGAAAAAAGCCGAAGGCTCTGGCGAATAAAATATCTGGGGGGCACGCTATGTGCCCCTTTAATTAGACAAGTGTTATGTGTGTTATTTCAGCTGGGCAGTTTAATCGTAGTGGTAAACCAACAACGCCGATACCACGGGTGACATATAAGTGTGAGTTACCAAGTTTATAGTGCCCTGCTACAAATTTTGAGACGAGTGCAGATGGGGTGATGTAGGTATCATCAATTTTTGCAAAAACTATTTGCCCACCGTGTGTATGTCCTGAAACAGTCAATTGTATTTGGTTTTGAGCAAATCTTGGGAAGTCGTAAGGTTTATGTGAGAGAAGAATTTTAACTTTTTCGTTTTTAACATTTTTCATCGCTTTATCAAGGTCTGCACCGTAGCGAAGGTCGTCAATGCCAATTATGAAGAGTTCTTCTCCATTAATTTCAACTTTTTCATTTTCATTTCTTAAAACCCTTATCCCATTTTCTTCGATTATTTTGGCTATCCTTTGGGGTTGCCTTGGGAAAAATTCGTGATTTCCAAGGGTTGCGAAGATTCCATATTTTGATTTTAAATTTTTGAAAACATTGATGAACGGGTAAATTTCGTCTGGATCTGATGTTATGAAATCGCCGGGCATAAGAATCAAGTCTGGTTCAAGTGAATTCAGAGCTTCACAGTAGGGTTGCATATCTTCTTCAGTCATAAAAATTCCAGAGTGAACATCGCTTATCAAACCAATTGTTAATCCCTTCAGCTCTTCTGGAAGATTTTGAATCTTTATTCTTACTTTCTCAATTCTAAAGTCATTTCTTGCTATCGTTCCAATTGTTGAACCAGTGAAAGCGTATGCTGATACACCAACCAAGGCAGTGCGCAAAAATTTTCGTCTCGATTCATTTAATTTTGTTTCGTTGTGTAACAGTTTCTTTGATACAGGATTTGCAAGTGAACCAATTAACTTTGCAATCATAATCACGATAAATACGAAAATTGTTGTACCTTGCCATATCGCAAAGGGATAAATAAACAAAGGTGAATTTGTAACAATTTGTATTTTTACAACTCTATTTATGAACAACAGCAAGGTGGGAAGATTAAAAAGTAGAAAGATAAAGGGTATCGCTTTTGAAAATTTTCGTAATCTGGTTGTTTCTATATAAAACATTAATTTTTTGCACAGATAAACTTGAATGCTAATGACAAGTAATAGCATAAAAACTGCGAAGCCAAACATCATAAGTTGAAAGTGAGTTTTAATTTTTGTTGTGAAATTTAAGAAGAAGGTGAAGTTAATCCAAATTTTGACTTGCATTCTTTTTTAAAATTTTTTATATTTTTTATGAATTTTCCATCCATTTCTAAGGGCAGGTAGCTCAGTCGGTAGAGCAACGGCCTGAAAAGCCGTGTGTCCGCGGTTCGATTCCGCGCCTGCCCACTTCCTTTTTTGCCTTCCATATTGATAAGAATTTCAAAATTAACTATATTTAGATGATAAAGAACTTAAAGGGAGGTTCTTTCATGAAAAGTTTAAAAGCTTTCTTTGCGAGCCTTCTAATTTTGCTTTCCACAGTTGCTTCATATTTAAGTTCACAGGAACTAGGAAAAGTTAGCTCTGAAACATCTCTTGGGAAATATTTCGCCAAAACAATTGCTTATTATGATAATGTGGTACTTATTGGGGAGATGTTGAGGGCGCCGTCTGAAAAGAATAGGAAATATTTTGCTTCTTTGCTTGAGAAAGAGATAAAGTTGGCGAGATTTTATTGGGAGAGTTTGCCAAGCGAAATAACTTCAAATTTTGCAAGGGTTTGTTTAAGTAAAAAGTATAAATCAGTGGACGAGCTTAAAAGTGATGTTGAATATTATCTTGCGCCGGAGCTTATAAAAATACTTGACATCAACAAGGAAATGAGAGCCCTTGCACTTGTAACAGAGGCTGAAAGAAATAGTTTTATAGCGACAAAGGCTAAATCGCTTGGCATCTCGGCAGAAAAGGTGGAACGCATCATGAACTCCGGATATGTAGTTGTTCCATTTATCAAAAAATATCTTGCTTCCCGAGATACTATCGTTAAAGTTGTGGATAAAAAGGAAAAGCGTGTTCCAGCGGTGAGAGTTGCCCTTCAGGGTGGATTGACACTTTTTAGAGTTAATTTTAAAGACAATCAGTATTCTGTTAAACCAGAATATGAAATTGAAGATGAGGATGAGTCAATCTTTGAGATAAAGGATGGAAATATAGTTGCAGCTGAGGATACCGCATTTATGAATGCAGTAAGTTCAATTGCTTTTAAATTTGAACTTACCATGAGAAATCTTTTCAAATTATATTCACCGATTTCCGAGGTTGGGTTTAATAGTGTAAGTTTTCCGCTCGGCAGAAGAGAAGGTATCGGAATTGACGATGGGTTTAATGTTATTGAAATGGTTGAGGAACCGAGTGGTGAAATAAAACCCAAAAATGTTGGTTTTGTACGGGTTACAAAGGTTGATGCAAGATTTAGCAGAGCACAAATTATAATTGGTGGTATACTTTGGGGCAAAATAGAAAGAGGAATGTTTGTTGAAGAAAGGCCAAGATTTCCTTTTGATTTTGTTTTCGGTGGGTTTCTTTCACCTGTGGGAATTGAAGCTGTTAAATTGGGGCTAAGAGGCCAATTGGGCAATGGTATACTTCGGGAAATAGATAATGATACGCTTGAAATAATATCTCATGGCAAATTTGGGTATGCTGGAAGATTTAATGTGAATTTTAACATTGGTAGGGTTTCTAGATCTCAAATATCGCAGCTCTGGCTTGTGTTAGGTGGAGGTGCGGGGATTATTCCACTTAAGGCGAAGTTCTTCGGGGAAGATGTGAAAAACGCTACATTTGGTTGGCTTGGGTTAGGTTTGATGAAAAAGTTTTATTTTAGGAGGCTTGCTTTGGCTTTCGAGTCGAATGTAGTTTTTTCAAACTTTGAATTTTCAATTAAGAAAACAGATGGTTCGGATACTGTTAAGTATGCATTAAGCCCAAGTTTGTGGTTCTTTGGTATAACTGCGGGGTCTGGAGTTGAATTTGTTATAACTCCAGATGTGAATATAGGTGGGAGAGTATATTATCAGGCGACGCCAAAAAGTAATGAATGGTCATTTTTGAGAAAAGTTGGAGATAAGGAGGAAAGAAGAAAGGTAAAATTTGGAAATGTTAATTTGTCTGGCTTTGCGTTTCAATTTTATGTTAATGTAAGCATTAAGAATTTTGCGAAGGTTAGAAGATTTGATTAAAAGTTAATTCGGAGGTGTTGCGGTGAATTGCAAAATTTTCCTTTTTTGTTTAAATTTTTGGTGAGATTACATAATGAATTTAAAGTTATGATTGTTAAGGTTAACAACATATGTTTCAGTTATGGTCGTACTCCCGTTCTTAGAAATATAAGCTTTGAAGTTGAGCAAGGTGAATTTGTCAGCTTGATTGGTCCCAACGGTTCGGGGAAGACAACCTTGCTTAAAATTTTGATGCGACTGCTCATTCCGAACAAGGGGGAGGTGTTAATTTATAATCGAAGTTTAAATTCATACTCGTTAAAAGAATTGGCTAAAATTATCGGATTTGTTCCACAGGATAATTTTTTCCCGTTTCCATATACAGTGCTGGAGACTGTTTTAATGGGGAGAAACCCGTATCTCAAGGGGATTGGATTTGAAAGCAAGGAAGATATTAAAATAGCTCTTGAAGCTATGGAATTAACAAACATAAAGGAGCTTGCGGATAAACCAGTGACTTCTTTATCTTTTGGTGAAAGGCAGATGGTTTTGATAGCTCGGGCACTTGCACAACAACCGAAAATTATTTTGCTTGATGAACCAAACGCTCATCTTGACATTTCACATCAAATTGAGACATTTTCCCTTCTCAAAACTCTTGCGCGTGAAAGAAACACATCCATAATATCTGTTTCGCACGATTTAAATCTTATTTCTTCATACAGTGACAAAGTTATACTTTTATCAAAGGGACAAATTCACTCAATTGGTAAGCCAGACATTGTGTTAACTGAAGAAAACATCAAAAATGTTTACGGTGCTGATGTGCTTGTAGATTTAAACCCAGCGACAGGTAAACCCAGAATTACTCTTTTGCCTGACAAAATCAGGCAGTTCTCGGATAAATTAAAAATCAAAAAGGAGATCAATCATGAACGTTTTTGAACTTGTCCAAAAACATGGACATGAACAAGTTGTTTTTTGTTATGACGATTCAACTGGATTAAAAGCAATAATTGCTATTCATAGTACAATTCTTGGACCCGCACTTGGTGGAGTTAGAATGTGGAAATATGAAAGCGAAGAAGAAGCACTTTTTGATGTCCTTCGTCTTTCAAAAGCAATGACCTATAAAGCAGCTGTGGCTGGACTTAATCTTGGTGGTGGAAAGGCAGTTATAATTGGTGATCCGAGAACTCAAAGAAATGAAGCTCTTTTTAGGGCTTTTGGAAGATTTGTGCAAAGCTTGGGTGGAAGGTATATAACTGCCGAAGACGTTGGGACTGATGAAAAGGTTATGGAATGGATCTACTCAGAAACGAAGTTTGTCACTGGCATCCCTGAATCGCTTGGTGGGAGCGGGAATCCTGCTCCTGTAACAGCTTACGGAGTTTATGTTGGAATTAAAGCGTGTGTCAAAGAAGTTTATGGTAATGAATCGCTGGAAGGGAAGAAAATTGCCATTCAAGGTGTGGGGCAGGTTGGAAGATTTTTGTGTCAGCACCTTGTAAAGGATGGAGCAAAGCTCTATATAACAGATATCGTTCCTGAAAAGGTTAAACTATGCCTTTCTGAATGCAAAGCTGAATATGTGGAACCAGACAAGATTTATGATGTTGATGCTGATATTTTTGCGCCTTGTGCGCTTGGAGGCATAATAAACGATGAAACAATACCACGTTTCAAGTTTAAAATTATTGCAGGTGGTGCGAATAATCAATTGCTTGATGAGGATAAACATGATAAAATGCTTATGGAACATGGGATACTCTACGCACCGGATTATGTCATAAATGCCGGTGGTTTAATAAATGTTGGCAGGGAAGTTGAAGGCTACAGCAAAGAGCACGCAATGAAGAAAGCTGAGGGGATTTATGATACTCTTATGAGGGTTTTTGAAATTTCTAAGAAAGAAAAAATTCCGACACATGTTGCTTCAGCGAGAATAGCTGAGGAAAGGATTATGAATGCATTTAAAATTAGAAAAATATCACTTGACCTAACGAAGGCATCACTTGAAAGAAGATACCATAGTAGCTGAAAGAGTTCAACCCACCCTGTTTTAGGGTGGGCTTTTTAAAATTTTAAAAGGGATAAGTTTTATAGAAAAGGAAATACCAAATAGCGATTTTAGAGAAGTGGTTTTTAAAAGAAGGTTAGTCCGTGAAAGGGTTCTTCAAATGCTCTATGCTTACGAACTTTCCGGCAATTCACCTGAATTTATACTCTCGGATCTTTTTTCGGAATTTAAATCCGACGAGGAGAATTATGAATTTGGGAAATCTCTATTTTTAAATGTGATTAAACATGTCGATGAACTTGATAAAATAATCGCAAGTAAAGTGAAAAATTGGGAGGTCGATAGGCTTGCTTTAATTGATAAAATTGTCTTGCGGATGGGAGTTTGTGAACTGAAATATTATCCTGAGATCCCGCCTAAGGTGACGATAAATGAAGCAATTGAACTCGCGAAAAAGTTTAGCACCGAGAAAAGCAGCAAATTTGTAAATGGAGTTCTTGATGCGGTTTACAATGAACTTAGAGAAACAGGTCAACTCTTTAAACAAGGCAGGGGATTGATTGATAAAAGTTTTAGAAAAGAGTGAGATTGAAAGGTGGGGAATAGATTTAGAATTTTCATCTGGACGCTTTTTGACTTCGCGAACACATCTTTTTCGATTTTAATTTTAACAACTGCTTACTCGGTTTATTTCAGGGAAGTTGTTGTGGGAAACTCCGCGATCGGGGATTTTCTCTGGGGCCTTGCCTTCAGCATTTCAATGTTTGTAGTTGCTTTGATTTCACCATTTCTCGGGGCAATAGCTGATCACAGTTCGAACAAAAAGTTTTTCCTTTTTATTTTTACATATCTTTGCATCGTATCGACTGGGTTGATGTTTTTTGTAGAGCGTGGTGATGTAGTGCTTGGAATGGTTTTGCTTATACTTGCAAATATCGGGTTTGAGGGCGGTCTTGTTTTTTACGATGCTTTTCTTCCGGAAATAACAAGCGAAAGAAGCTACGGCAGAGTTTCAGGATATGGCTTTGCGATGGGCTATGTTGGTTCATTCGCTTCACTTCTTTTTGTCTATCCTTTTTTAAAGGGTGAGTTTACAGCTGAAAATATGACCAATGTTAGATTGAGCTTTGTAATCGCATCCTTGTTTTTCTTTGTATTCTCATTACCATTTTTCCTTTTGATAAAAGAAAGGAAAGTCGATCTATCAAAGGATATCTCTTATTTTAAAGTTGGGCTTGAACGGGTAAAATCAACATTTCGAAATGCAACGCGATATAAAAACATTGGAAATTTTCTTCTCTCATATTTTATCTATGCAGATGGGATAAACACGGTGATAATTTTTGCTTCAATTTTTGCAAGGCACACATTGAATTTTTCACTTGTAGAGATATTAACATTTTTCCTTTCGGTCCAATCAACTGCGATACTTGGTTCGGTTATATTTGGAATAATTGCAGATAGCATAGGTCAAAAGAAAACATTAAGCATCACACTTTTGATGTGGGTTGCAACTGCCATCGGAGCGTATTTTTGTACAGATAAAATAAGTTTTTACATAATTGGCTTCATCGCTGGCGCTGCGATGGGCTCATCTCAATCCACAAGTCGTAGTTTGATGTCAAAGATAATTCCGCCTGAGAAAAAGACCGAATTTTTTGGATTTTACTCCTTCTTTGGAAAATCTTCAGCGATACTTGGACCTCTTGTTTTTGGATTTGTCTCATCGATCACTGGAAGTCAAAGGATAGCAGTTATCTCCGTGGCTCTCTTCTTTGTGGTTGGTTTGATCCTTCTTCAAAGGGTGAGGGAGGAAAGGTTTAAAGGCTGAGTTATTTTGTTATCTCACCAATGATAAATGGGTTTTCGTTTAGTAATTTCAGTTCATTAATGATTTTGTCTGCATCGTTTTTGTCAACTATTAAAATTAAACCAATCCCGAGATTGAATGTTCGTCTCATGTCTTCTTCAGGTACATTACCAAGCTTTTGGATGAGGTTGAATATAGCTGGCCTTTCCCATGAATCCCAGTATATCTTTATCTTTAAAGTTTCTGGCACCACCCTTTTTGTGTTTCCGATGATGCCACCGCCTGTTATGTGTGCCATCGCATGGATTTCAAATTTATCGAGAAGTTTTAAAATTGGCTTTAGATATGAACGATGGATCTTCAAAAGTTCTTCGGCAAGAGTTGTGTTAAGTTCCGGGATAAATTCATCTATTTTAAATTTTTCAAGCAATATCATTCGTGCGAGCGAGTACCCGTTTGTGTGAAGTCCAGTTGAGGGCAAAGCTATTAAAATATCACCATCTTTTACTTTATCACCCTTTATAATTTTTTCTTTTTCAACAATTCCAACTATTGTTCCCGCTAAATCGTATTCACCTTCCTGATAAAATCCAGGCATTTCGGCAGTTTCACCACCTATCAAAGTGCAGTTGTTTTCTTCACACGCTTTTGCAAGCCCATATATCACCTGCTCAGCAACATCGATGTTTAGCTTTCCCGTTGCGAAGTAGTCAAGAAAGAAAAGAGGTTTTGCACCGCAAACAAGTATGTCATTTACGCAGTGATTTACCAAATCTTGTCCAATTGTGTCGTGTTTATTTACAAGAAAGGCGATTTTAAGCTTTGTTCCAACTCCATCTACGCTTGAGACAAGGACGGGATGTTTGTATTCTTCAAACTTTACATCGTAAAAAGCTCCGAATAATCCAATATCTGCAAGAACACGTTCGTTAAAAGTTTTTCTAGCTAATTGTTTTATTTTTTGAACAAGTTTCTCAGCGAGGTCGATATCAACTCCGGCGTCTTTATAGGTTTTCATGGGTTTTAAGCTTTTAGTTTAAATAAAAAAGCCCGACCCAGTTAAAGGTCGGGCTTTAGAAATTACAAACCAAATCTTTCATAGTTAATTCTGATATATTGCTGCCATTTTTCCGGTACCTCTGCCTCTGGGAAGATTGCTTCAACAGGGCATTCCGGTTGGCAAGCACCACAATCAATGCATTCTTGAGGATGGATATAAAGCTGCATCTTTTTCTCCCGCATCTCCTTCAGATGTTCCTCATTCGTAACATCATAACCTTCCGGACCATAAATGCAATTTACAGGGCAGACTTGAACGCAGGCGGTGTCGCAAACCCCTACGCAGGGTTCTGCAATAATGTACGCCATTGAGGTTCTCCAAGTTTGTTTTTAATTTTGCATTAAAAATTTAAGAATAAAAGGGTTTTTAAAAATTGACTTTTGTCAAATCACTGTGATTTTATCTCCGTCCAAAATCTATCGAGAAGTTTTGTAACTGTGCCGAGATCCTGCATAAGTTCAAAATTTTTGAGCGCTTCCTCGTCCGGATATCTTTGTTTTGTTAAATATTTCTGGTTGATGAATTTTTTTGCAGTTTCATTTACAGTTGCGTAGCCGGAAAATTCGCTCACCCTTGCGCTTATTTCGGGCTTCAGCAGGAAATTGATAAAAATGTGGGCATTTTCAATATTATCGGCAGATTTTGGAATTGCGAGATTGTCAATCCATAATGTTCCTCCTTCTTTTGGGAGAACATAAACTATATTTGAATCCGATTCGGCTATTTTCACAAGTTGACCACTCCAGCCGTGGGCTATCCAAACATCCCCGGACAAAATTGCTTGATCAAAGCCAGAACTGTTGTATTGTTTGACAAGTTTTTTCTGATTTGCCAAAATTTCCTTTGCTTTTAAAAGAATCGATGTATCTGTTTCATTTATTGAATGTCCGAGAAGTTTAAGAGCCACTGCAAAACATTCCCTCATATCGTCAAGCATCAAAATTTTCCCTTTGTACTTTTCATCAAACAAAACTGACCAAGTTTCAGGTAATTTCCCAACTTTATCTTTTCGGTAGGCAAAACCAGTCGTCCCCCAGAAAAATGGAACAGAAAATTTATTCTCGGGATCATACTGAAGATTTAAAAAGCGAGGATTTATATGCTTAAGGTTTGGAATTTTAGCTTTATCAATCTCGTGAAGAAGATTTTGTCTGATAAGTATTTGAACCATGTAATCTGAGGGGACGACGACATCATATTTACTTACTCCAGTTTGTAATTTTTCAAGCAGTGCTTCATTGGAATCATAAGTGTCGAGATTAACCTTAATTCCCGTCTCCTTTTCGAATTCTTCAATCACATCTTGCGATAAATAATCCGACCATACATAGACATTGACTTCGTTTTTGCTTCTGGAGCATGAATTAAAAATCAAGGTGAAAATTGAAAATAAAACTATGGTTAAGAATCTCACCTTCATTTCGATGTCAGCAACTTTTGTGATAAAATTATCGCCATCGTTGTGGTTAAAAGCATAATCGTGGAGATAGCATTTATCTCCGGGGTTATATTTGTTCTCAACATTGAATAGATTTGAAGTGGTAGCGTTGTGGAGGAAACGCCAGCCACAAAAGATGTGATTAAATAATCATCGATTGAAAGTGTGAAGACAATAAGTGCCGATGAAATTATCGCTGGAAGAAGAAGCGGGAGTGTAACCCTTCTAAAAACTTCAAATTCATTTGCTCCAAGGTCAAGTGCCGATTCCTCAACCTCCTTTTCGATGTTTTGTAGTCTTGCGAGCACGATCAAGATGACATATGAAATGCTGAAGACGATATGTGCAATTATAACAGTTGTAAACCCAAGCGTAATTTTGACAAATCCGAAAAAGCTGAGCAATGCCCCAGCTAAGACTATCTCAGGGATTATTACAGGGAGATAAATTAAAATTTCGAAGGCTTCTTTTAACTTGAATTCAAGTTTCCTCAAGGCGATTGCACCGATGGTTCCGAAGAAAGTTGAAAAAAATGTTGATGCGAGAGCGACAATGATGCTATTTTTTAACGAGTTTAAAAGAATTTTGTTGTTGAGAAGTTTAACATACCATTGTAGTGTAAATCCTTCCCAAATCGTTGTCCATCTCGATTTGTTAAAGGAAAGGATAATTAGAACAAGGATCGGTAAGTAAAGAAAAACATAAACCCCAGCGATGTAAATTTTAAATAGCAAATCCCTTGATGACCTTCTCATTTTGTCTTTTCAACTTGCTTTACAGTGTCGTTGATCCAGTCAAGATATGAATTAGAACCAGCAATTATCGGAATTGCTATAATTTCAGGGACAGTGTATTTATGCAATTCTTTAACCCGAGCTTCAAGTTCAGGGAAAAGGTCTTTTCTTGTTTTGATTATAATGAGAGATTCGAAGTCATCCACTACATTATTTTGCCAGAAGTAAATCGAGTTAACTTTTTCAACTATGTTGCAGCAAGCGGCAAGTTTTTCCTCTACAAGTATTTTTGAGATTTTCCTCGCTTCAATTACATTTGGAGTTGTGACCAAGATGATCACATAATCTGTCATTTCACAAGTTTGAAGTTTTGTTTTTATTAAAAATATCAATTTGAGGTGAGAAGTTCAAATATACAGGATATGTCTTGACAGTAGGCATTTTTATTTATTTGCTTTTTATTGCAAAAGTTTTTAATTTTTATTTAGATTAAGTTTAAAATAGATGGAGTGAAAAATGGCGAGCGAAAAATTAATTGAAAAAGTTCGTAGAGATTTTTCAACACATTTAAAACGCAGTAATCTTAGAGCAACAGAGCAAAGATATGAGGTTTTGAATTCAATCCTTGAGATGAAGGGGCATTTTGGTGCGGAAGATTTGTTTGTTAAGATGAAAAATGAGGGGAAAAAGGTCTCGAGGGCGACAGTTTATAACACGCTTGAACTTTTGTTTGATCTTGGGGTGGTTTCAAGGCATAAAGTGGGCAATGTTTTCGTTTATGAAAGAGCTTTTGGAAGGGAACATCATGATCATTTGATATGTGTGAATTGTGGAACTATAATTGAATTTAGGAGCGAAGAGATTGAGAAAATTCAGGATGAGATATGCAAAAAATATAAGTTTAAACCGATAAGACATACGCACCAAATTTACGGACTTTGTGCAAAATGCGCAGGGGCAAAGAAATGAAAAAAGATGAAGTTATGAAATTAAGCGATGCAAAACCTGGAATGGAACTTGAAGTTTATAAGTTACCTGATGATAGTGTGAAAGCACACTTTGTTCGTCTTGGTGTCACTGAGGGAGTAAAAATTAAATGTGCTTATAAATTGCCCGGTGGCACCGTTGTTATATCAAAGCAACACCAAGAAATAGCAGTTGGAAGTGAAATAGCGAAAAAAATTATTGTCAAAAAAATCTGATATCCTTATGCATGTACATAAATCCACAGAAATAAAAATAGAAAAGGGTTTCAAAAAGCTCGTTTTAGTTGGAAACCCTAATGTTGGAAAATCAATTTTTTTCAACTACTTAACCGGACTTTATGTTGAAGTTTCAAATTATCCGGGGACAACGGTTGAAATTTTAAAGGGCAGGTATAAAAATTTCATTGTATATGATACTCCTGGGATATACGGACTTTCTTCCTTTAACGATGAGGAAAGAATTGCAAAAAACATAATTATGGATGCCGATGTTATTTTAAATGTTGTTGACGCCGTAAACCTTGAAAGAGATTTGTTCCTTACACTTCAACTCATAGATTCGGGTAAGCCTGTTGTAGTTGCATTGAATATGATGGATGAAGCAGAGCAGAAAAAAATTAGAATAAATGTTGAGCGACTTTCAAAATTACTTGGCGTTCCGGTAATCCCAACGATTGCTGTTAAACAAGTTGGCTTTGATGAGGTTGTTAATGCAATTGAAAAAGCTTGTCAGGGAAATAGAGATAAAAAACTTGCAGATAAGATTTTAGATATTTCGAGAAAACTTAACATAAGTGAAATTGAAGCTCTCTTAATTGTCGAGGGAGATACGGAGACCATTGCTAAATTTGGGTCGAGGTTTGACGGTGAACTTTGTAAATATGATGAACGTGAGAAGGTTTATATCGAGCGAAGAAATAGGGCAAATCAAATCGTTGCGGAGGTTGTAAGCGTTGATACTACGGCTGGGAGGATTTCAGGGCTAATTGGCAGGCTTGCGATGCACCCTGTGTTTGGTCTTGTTTTTATCGCCTTTGTTCTATATTTGGCGTACTTAATAATTGGTAAATTGATAGCTCAGGATTTAGTTGATTTCACGGAGAATAAAATTGGTGTGCAGATTTATGAGTATAATGTCAAGAAACTTATCGCAAATTATTTCCCAGTTGAGATAAGTGTTAATGTCATAAACGAAAGTGATGAAGTAGTTGATAGTAAAAGTTTTACTTTTGAACATGGTTTGAAAAATTCACCTGAGCTTTTAAATGAAATGCAAAACTTTGTTAGAGGTAAAAATGTTGAATATGAGTTCAATTTTAAGAATCCAGCTTTAGTTATATTTTTTGGTGAATTTGGGGTTTTAACGATGACGGTCAGATATCTTTTATTTTTGCTTTTACCTCTTGTTGTGGGGTTTTATCTTATGCTTGCGGTACTTGAGGATAGTGGATATTTACCACGGCTTGCAACTTTTGTCGATAAATTGATGAATTATATTGGGTTGAATGGTAAAGCAATTATTCCAACGATTCTTGGTTTTGGTTGTGTGACGATGGCAACTATAACAACACGCCTTCTTCCTACGACCAGGGATAAAAGGATTATGACAGCGATTTTGCAAATAACAATTCCATGTTCGGCACAACTTGCGGTCATAACGACGCTTCTTATGAGGGCTGGATTTCAAGCTACATTAATTTACATCTTTGTAATGTTCTCTGTTTTCGTCTTTGTTGGTGTTGTTTTAAACAAAATTTTACCAGGTGGGGCAACTCCACTTCTTATAGATTTGCCACCGATGAGGATTCCACGAATTAATAATCTTATTAGAAAAACACAGATGCGAACCCTCTTCTTTATAAAAGAGGCGGGAATGTGGTTTTTTATTGGCGCCTTTGCTATTGGAATTATGCAAGTTACAGGTTTGCTTGATAAATGGATTCAACTTCTTTCACCGCTAACTGTTAATTGGCTCCAATTACCTGCTGAGGCATCAAGAGCTTTTATAATGGGAATCGTGAGAAGGGATTTCGGTGCAGCTGGATTTTATGCGCTCGATCTAACACCTATGCAAACGGTTGCAGGACTTGTGACGATTACATTATTTGTACCATGTATAGCTTCGCTGACGGTTATGTTGAAGGAGAGAGGTTTAGTAGAAGGGTTGATAATCTGGGGTTCAAGTTGGGTTATAGCGTTCACAGTCGGTGGGATAGTTTCACAGATTTTAATTTAAACACCCCTTGCGGTGGGTGACCAAATGTATTTATGCATTTGAAGCTGAAATCGGACGGGAAGTTTATCTTCAAGTATCCATGTAGCAAGTGTAACTGGTTCAATCTCTCCAAATACGGGTGAAAATAAAACCGTTTTCACTCTTTCAGTGAGATTAAATTTTTTAATTATTTCTTTAGCCCATTCGTAGTCAGCTCTATCTTTTATAACGAATTTCACTTCATCTTTTTTTGAAAGATATTCTATGTTTTCCCATCGGTTTCTGTGACTCATTTTGCTTCCGGGGCATTTTATGTCCATAATTATGTGAGCTCTTGGATCGACTTTGCTTATATCTCTATGTCCACCAGTTTCAAGCAAAACAGTGAAGTTTTCATCACATAGTTTTTCAATTAGTTTCAATGTGTTTTCTTGGAATAATGGTTCTCCGCCTGTTATCTCGACAAGATTACAGTTGTATGATCTCACCTGTTCAATAATTTCATCAATTGTCATATCAACACCCTCGTAGAAAGCATATTCAGTATCGCACCATACACACCTTAAATCGCAGTATGTTAACCTGACGAAGACGCAGGGAAATCCCATCCAGCTTGATTCGCCTTGGATGCTAAAGAAAATTTCGTTTACAGTAAGTATGTTTTCGGGCTTGTTTGCTTTCATTTTTTACAGTTATTCACTCTTGATAAATTGCGGAGTATTTTTCAGTTTCCCATATTTCAACTGAGTCAATTTCAACATTTTTATATTGAGCCAGTTTTGATTTCAGCTCATCATAGAAAAATTTTGCAAGGTTTTCAGCGGTCGGTTGAATTTCATTAAATGGTGGTATATCGTTAAGGTGATAGTGATCAAGTTTTTCAATTACTTCATTCAAAATTTGGGATAATTCTTTGAAGTCTATAGCCATTCCAAAGTCATTTAGTTCTTTTGCTTTAACTGTAACTTTAACATTCCAATTGTGACCATGCAGGCGACCGCATTCGCCTGGGTAATCTTTGATTATATGTGAAGCCGAAAATCTTTTCTGAGCTGAAATTTTATACATTGCTTTGGTGAATTATTTTTTTAATATCTTTATCTCTGCCAAAGATTAACAACTCATCGTTTTGTTCGATTGTTGTATCGGGATCAAGAACGCCTATTGTTTTTTCATTTCTTATAACTGTTACAAGTAGGACATTGTAATTTTGCCTCAATTCAAGTTCACGAATTGTTTTTCCTAAAAAACTTTTAGGGGCTTTTATCCATGCTATTTCATAATCCTTTGTGATCTCAAAAAATTCAATAAAACCTTCGCTTAAAAGCAATTTTGAAAGTCGTTTTGCAACCTCTTCTTCAGGCGTGATTATGTCTTCTTCTCGTATACCTATGCTTTTCAAAATTTTTTTGTGAATCTCTTCATTTGCTCTTGCAATTATTCTTTTGACTCCAAGCTCTTTGAGCAATACGCAGGTTAAAAGTAATGCTTCAAAATTTTCTCCAATTGTGACGATAACAGCATCTGTATCTTTTATTCCAAATCTTTCAAGTTCTTTTATGTCGGTGCTGTCAAATTTTACAGCTGTGATATTGGGGTGGCTGATTTCATTTATCCTTTCTTCGCTTATATCGATTGCAAGAACTTCAGCGTCTGATTCCGCAAGTTCCATGGCAAGACTTTTTCCGAACGTTCCAAGACCAATTACGGCAAATTTCTTCATTATGTGACCAAAACATTTTCTTTTTGAAGTTCATAGCGTTTTTTCTCGGCTTTTCCAAAAAGCGCAAATGAAAAGACAAGGGGTCCTACTCTTCCAATAAACATCATCGTAATGATAATCAACTTTCCAAAAATTGTCAAATTAGGTGTTATCCCTCTGCTTAATCCAACGGTTCCAAATGCTGATACAGTTTCAAAATATATATCAATTAAGTTTGCCGTTTTTTCAGTTATTGTGAGAATAAATGTGGCTGTTAATATCAAAAGAATAGAAAGCAATCCCGAAGCGAACGCTCTTGATACACTCTCCTCGCTTATCTGTTTATTGAAGATTTCAACTCTCTCATCGCCTTTTATCATCGACCGAATTTTCAGAACAATTAAGGCAAAGGAAGTCGTTTTAATGCCACCACCAGTTGAGCCAGGTGATGCACCTATCCACATGAGCAACATTATAAACAGCGTCGTTGTGATGCTAATTTTTGAGATATCAATTGTATTAAATCCAGCGGTCCTTGGTGTTACAGCTTGAAAGAAAGCGTGAGCAACTTTTCCGAGCGTGGGTTCAGCTTTTAAAGAGTTATTAAACTCAAGGATAAAAAAGAACAGCGACCCGAAAATTATTAAAATGGCAGTTGTTGAAATTGCTAACTTTGAATGAAGACTAAAGACAACTCTTTGTGGTGGGATTTTATTTCTCAAAAATTTGATTTTCCTCAACATTTTTAAAAACGGTTTTTCGATCGATTCACTTAAAACAATGAATCCAAGCCCACCAAGGATAATAAGGGTTGCTATTGTAAGAATTGCAGGTATGTTATTTTTTATGTCCATTAGATTATTTGAGAAAGTTGAAAACCCAGCGTTGCAGAAAGCAGAAATTGAATGAAAAATTGAGCAAAAAATTTTTTCGGTTTCATTTTTAAAAATTGAATCTGGGAGAAAATTATAAAGAGCGATTGCCCCAATTGCTTCGATTGCGAAAGTTATAAAAAGAATTCTTGTTACGGTTGATGAAATCTTTGATAAGTTTCTTTCGCTAAAAATTTCACCAAGCATAAGCCTTTCTTTTATTCCCAGTCCACCACTTAAAAGGAGCATAAAGAATGTTGTAAATGTCATTATACCGAGTCCACCGAGTTGAATTAAAAACATTATGATTAATTGCCCAAATGTTGTAAAGTATTTTCCTGTGTCAACAACCGTTAATCCCGTCACACATACGGCACTTGTTGCGGTAAAAAGCGCATCAATTATTGAAATTCCTTTATATGTTGCTTTCGGAAGAAGCAACAGCAAGGTTCCACCAAAAATTAAAAGCATAAAGCTTATCACGAGAAGTCGTGCGGGATGAACCGATTTTTGAATTAACCTTTGACTATATCTTATTGCTTTTAAGCCGATGTCAAGGGTGAGATAGATTTGCGCAGAGGCGATATATATTCTTGTGAGTGTTTTGATGTCAATTGTGTATGGTTCCCTGAAATATAATAAAAATCCAATGCTTTGAAGTATGATTAAAAATGTTAAGATGAATTCAATCCATTTTTTGCGAAGGTAACTAAGTGGTTGAGGATTTATCACTAGTTTTGAAAGGTTGAAAAAAACGAAGTAGAAAATCGCAATCAGATTAAACTGCTGTATAACCCGTTTAACCGAGTCACTAATGTAGAAGCCATATTCGATTATAAGTGTTGCTATAACTGAGCCAGCGACGATGAGCATTAATTTGTCAAGTATACCAGCGAACTTTTCGAGCTTAGTCTGCGGGTCTGGATACAAGTTTAAAAATTGGCTTTTTATTTTGACAGAATGGAGATAGTAAGATAAGCAAGAAGGGAGGCGCCGTATTTCATTGCTTCTTCATTTATTGTGAACTTTGAACTGTGTATATCGTGTTTTGAGTTTTTATGTCCAGCACCAAGCCATATAAAGCATCCCGGAACTTTTTGAAGGTAATAAGCGAAATCCTCAGCTCCCATCACTGGCTTTGCCTCAAATACTTTATTTTTTCCAAAAAGTTCAATTGCTTTTTCTTTTACAAACCTTGTGGTTTCTGGATCATTTACTAAAACTGGATAACCTTGATTAATTTTTAATTCGTAACTAGCACCATAAGTTGATGTTATTCCGCGTAGGATTTGGTCAATCATTTGCCATGCTTTTTTACGCCATTCTTCATTCATTGTTCGCAGTGTCCCAGATATTGTGACTTCATCAGGGATTATATTGGTTGCTGTTCCTGCGTGAATTGAGCCAATTGTTAAAACTCTCGGTTCAATGGGGTCAAAAAATCTGCTTACGACTTTTTGTAAGGCTAGAACAACTTCTGCTGAAATTACTATAGGATCGATTGTAAAATGGGGGCGGGCGCCATGCCCACCTTTCCCTTTAATTTTAATGTAAATCTCATCAGCGGATGCCATAAGCGGTCCATCTTTGACGAAAATTGTTCCTGGATCAGCGTCTGGACGAACATGAAGACCGAAGATATAATCAACCTTTGGATTGTTAAGTGCGCCTTCTTTTATCATCTGATTTGCGCCACCGGGATTTTTTTCTTCGCTTGGCTGAAAAATAAACTTAACTGTTCCGTTTAGCTCACTTTGAAGTTGTTTTAATATCATTGCTGCGCCAAGAACCATCGCGGTGTGAGCATCGTGTCCACAAGCATGCATTTTTCCAGGAACTTTTGAAGAAAAGGGCAAACCAGTTTGCTCTTGTATCGGTAAGGCATCCATGTCAGCGCGTAGCGCAACGACTTTTCCTTTCTTTGAGCCTTCAAGAATGCCGATTACACCCGTTTTAGCGATTCCAGTTTGGACTTTTAAACCAAGTGATTTAAGGGTTCGTGCTATAAGTTCGGATGTTTTATATTCTTCGTAAGCAAGTTCTGGATATTGATGGATTTTTCTTCTTATCGAGACCATTCTGGCGAAAAATTTTTCAGCAAGGTGAAAAATTTTATTTTGAGCTGTTTGATTCACTTTTTTGATTTTGTTGTTTTCTTTTTCGACTTTTCTTTCCTGTCTTCAGTTTGCTCAACATCTTGATTCGTTTCTGGTTGAGGAGCCAATGGCTCCGACGGTTGAGTAAAGGTCGAGGATGACATGAGAAGTGGCTCGTTTACAGTTAGATATGGATTTACAATTTTTTTCTTTTTCAATTCTCTTGCTCTTACGACCTCATACATTATCAAAGCCCCTGCAACGGATGCATTCAGCGATTCGACTTTTCCGTACATCGGAATTTTTACAAGGAAATCACATTTTTGTTTGGTCAAAAATCTTAAGCCACGCCCTTCATTTCCTATTACAATTGCTACTGGCACTGTGTAATCAATCTCGTAGTAGAGCCTTGAGGCATTTGCATCCGCGCCAACGATCCATATTCCTTTCTCTTTTAATTCATCAAGAGTTTGTGCGAGATTTGTAACTTTCGCTATTCCGACATGAGCGACTGCTCCAGCGGATGTACGTGCTACAGTTGAATTTATGATCGCAGTGTGATGTTTCGTGGTTATAATTCCATGAACTCCCGCGCATTCGGCGGTTCTGACAAGCGCTCCAAAGTTTTGAGGATCAACTATTTCATCAAGTATTAAAATGAAGGGTAGTTCATTTTTCTCTTTTGATACATTTAAAATATCGTCAACGCTTATATATTTTGCCTCGCTTATAACTGCGATAACTCCCTGTGTTGCTATATCACTTGCAAGTTCGCGAAATCGTTGTTTGTTTAATTCAACAAATGGCACGCCTTTTTTGCGCGCAAGATTTCTGATTTTGTCAATTTGACTTCCCCTTATACCGTGGAGAAGATAAATTTTTTCGATCATCACGCTTTGGGATTTTAGCGCTTCGATAACGGGTTGACGCCCTGCTATCAACCTCGGTTTAGTTTCTTCCTGTTCTTGCGTTTGAATATTTTCTCTTTCCATGTCCATAGATTTTCATCTCCCCGTTTTTTTATTTTAAAAAATTGATTAAAACCAGAAATTAAAACGGTTCACTTATTCCATAGCGCTTTAATTTAAGATATAGGGTTTTTAAACTGATACCAAGAATTTCAGCTGTTTTTGACTTATTCCAGTTGTTTGCTTTTAAAACATTTTCAATGTGGATTTTTTCAAGTTCAGCAAGTGAAAGGGTATTGACAGGTTTTCGCATAAGTTTGGCATAGTAATCTTCTTTAAGTTCAGGTTTTAACGCCAGGTCTTCGGGTTTTATTATGTCGTCTTTAGCAAGTATCGCTGCTCTTTCAACTACATTTTCAAGTTCTCGAATATTCCCAGGCCAGTCGTAGTTTATCAAAATTTGCATCGCCTCTGGGCTGATCTTTTTTCTTCCTCGCGTCTTTTTGTTGAGGAAATATTCAACAAGCAATGGAATGTCTTCCTTTCTTTCTCTTAGAGCTGGAAGGCGAATCGTCACAACATTTAGCCTATAGAGCAAGTCCTCTCTGAAATTACCTTTCTTAACCTCTTCATTTAAATCTTTATTTGTTGCTGAGATTATTCTCACATCAACTTTTAAGATGTTGTTCCCACCAACTCTTCTAAATTCACCCGTTTCAATAAATCTAAGTAACTTTGGTTGAACATATTGACTTAAATCACCAATTTCATCAAGAAATAAGGTCCCACCGTTTGCAATTTCTACGAGTCCTGGCTTTGATGTGTGAGCATCTGTGAAGGCTCCTTTTTCGTAACCAAATAGCTCTGATTCGAGAAGTGTATCTGGAATTGCGGCGCAATTTATTGTGACAAATGGTTTATCCTTGCGCAAACTGTTTTTATGGATGAGGCGAGCTATAACTTCTTTTCCAGTTCCACTTTCACCGTAAATTAAAACTGTTGTGTCAGTTCCAGCCACTCGTGCAACGATGTCAAGTACATCTTTAAATACCTTGCTTTGTCCAATTATTTCATCGCTTTGCGTGAGATGTGATAGTTCCTTTTGCATTAATATGTTTTGAAGTTTAAGCTGTCGTTTTTCAAGCGCATTTTGAATTGAAACGAGAAGTTCATCAAAATTATATGGTTTCGTTATGAAATCGAATGCACCGAGTTTAATTGTTTCAACCGCAAGTTTTATATCTCCAAGCGCTGTTATCATTATCACCTCTGTATCCGGGGAATATTCTTTTATAAACTTTAAAACTTCAATTCCAGAAATCCTTGGCATTTTTATATCAAGAAGGACAACATCGTAAATTTTACTCTGAATTTTATTTATCGCTTGCGCTCCATCATTTGCTATGTCAACTTCAAAGAGATTTGTTGAGAGCAGTTCATCTTTTAGTAACTCGCATAGGTATTCTTCGTCGTCAACAATTAAAATTTTTGCTTGAACATTTTTTCCACTCATTCTTTGCTTTCACTTTGTTGGTGACCTGGTTTATTTGATAAATCGAACATTCTTAACTTCCCTACATATGGGACGATTTGGTCACTTTTAAGTTCCCTTAATTTTAAGACAGTTTGTTCAATTCTATCTGTGCTTTCCTTGATTATTTTGATGTATGTTTTTACATCGGGGGAGAGATCTTTTTTAAGCAAAATATTTGTTGCAAGCTTTATTGCAGCAAGTGGGTTATTTATCTCATGTGATACAGTAATAACTATTTCTTGAATTGCTTCAATTTTTTGAGATTGTTCGCCTTTATCTTTTTCAATTTGCTTTTTGAGATTTTCTTTTTCAATGGCGCTTGCTACGATGACGGGTAAAAGTGGTCCAATGATATCTTCTTTCATATAGTAATCAGTGGCTCCAAGTTTCAAAACTTCGCTCATAACTTCTTTTTCCTTTACGCTTGAGAGCATTATCACTAATGTATCTATGTTTCGCGATTTGATAATTTTAAGCACCTCTATTCCATTCATTTCCGGGAGATAATAGTCAAGCAAAATTAAATTATAAGTATTTGCCAAGGAAAGTTTTTCAATCCCCCTTTCCGCCGTTTCAGCCCAGTCGACAGCGAAGGAATATTTTTTGTATGAATTTAGATAATACTTAATTAAACCCGCGATATTTGGGTCATCCTCAATCAAAAGGATTTTGATTACTTCATTATCCTTTTCCATAAAGGATCAAACCTATTGAATTTATTTTTAAATACAAACCTTTGAAACATACCGGTGATGTGATTCTTTCAATGTTTTTCTTGCGCATTTTCTCTGTCTATTCTTGAATTACCCTTTTTGGTGGAATTCACTTAATAATACAAATTTTTTATTTTAAAATCAAAATGGGAATCGCAAGATTATAAAGTTTTAAAATTAGGTTTCAGGGTGATGTTTATGGGATTTAATTAGAGCGTAGGGGATAGACTAAATTTATTGAAATTTTAGAGGTCGGAATTGAGTTACTTGGTCGCTGGTTATGTATTTTTTGTATAGGGAAAATTTAAACTTTTGATTAAATGCTTAAAAAAAATTTACACCTCTTGACTTTTATTTTTAAATTTTGTATAATAACGATGTGGTAAAAAAATAAACAAAAATCAAAAATTAAAAATAATAGGGAGGTTAATATGAGAGGGCTCTTTTTATTTTTGGCTTTAGCTTTATTAGTAAGTAGTGTCGCTTTATCGAGAGAGGTTGGAGGTGGATTAGCACTTGGGTATGGAACTGCAAAGCCAACGGTTGGTTTTGGAGGCAGCGTTTATTATCGTTATGATATTCCCGAAAGCTTTTTTAAGGTGAAAGGATTTTCTGGTCAACTTTCAGTTGGCTATACGACATTTCCGAAGGAGGATCAATCTGCAGAGTACACATTCATCCCTGTGAAGTATGGTTTGGGCTACACTGCTTACACTCAAGACAAGGTTGAGCTTGGGGTTTTAGGTGATTTGGGAGTTGCTTTTGTCAGCAAGCCAGAAAGCGCAACAAAGATTACTGGGGGAGTTGGAGGATTTGTCACCTATAGCGCAGCGCCAAATGTGAAGGTTGTTGGAACCCTTAAGTATTCAGCTGTTGTGGGGACAAAAAACTATTTGGATGTTGGGGTTGGTGTTCTTTATACCTTGCCGACGAAGTAAAAGTAGTTTGACGTTTTTTCCTTTCGCCCAGCCTTAAAGGCTGGGCTTTTAATTTTAGATAACAAAGGTAAAAACTGGAGGTAGAGATAAGATGAAAAAGAGAGTTATTCTCACGATATCTTTAATCTTTGTTATTTCATTTTTAATTGGGTTGATTTCAGGATGTAGTCAACCCTTTGAGCAAGAGCAGTTCAGTCAAACACAACAACAGGGGCTTGCACCGGTTATAAAATCAGCAGAAAATACGATCCCAGGGAAATATATCGTTGTCTTCAAGGAAAATGTTTTGCCAAAAGGTGATTTCAAAAGTGTCGCTCAAACAGTTAATAAAATTGCTGGTGAAATTGCTTCAACTTATGGTCTAAATCTTGAGCATGTTTATCGCTATACAATTAGAGGTTTCGCTGCAGAAATCCCTGAGGATAAACTTATTGCTTTGCGAGCCGATCCAAGGATAGATTACATTGAGGAAGATGGAATTGTCTATGCTTTTGCTCAAACATTGCCGTGGGGGATTGATAGAATTGATGCTGATATAAGTTCAACAAAGGCGGGAGATGGAAGTGGAAGCGTAAGTGGGGTTAGAGTTTATGTAATTGATACTGGGATTCAATTAAATCATCCTGATTTAAATGTTGTTGGTGGTGTTGATTTTACAGGTAAGGGAACAGCTGATGATGGGAATGGTCATGGTACACACGTCGCTGGAATAATTGGGGCTAAGGATGATAATAGTTATGTTGTTGGCGTTGCACCGGGTGTTGAGCTTTTTGCTGTGAAGGTTCTTGGTGATGATGGTTCGGGGACGTTTTCAAATGTAATTGCTGGTGTTGATTTTGTAACCCAGCAAAAGCTTAACAATCCAAATCTACCGATGGTTGCGAACATGAGCCTTGGTGCAAGAACTGGGACCTCGTATAATTCGCTTGATTATGCAGTTGTAAACTCAATTAATGCTGGGGTTGTTTACGCGATTGCGGCTGGAAATGATGGATAAGACGCGAAGTTTTACAGCCCTGCTCATGTTAAAGAAGCAATCACGGTTGGAGCTTATGATGAATCAAATAAGTTTGCAACATTTTCAAACTGGGGTTCATTGCTTGATATAAATGCTCCAGGTGTTAGGATTTTATCAACTTATATCGGTAGTTCAACTGCAACTCTCAGTGGAACATCAATGGCTGCGCCTCATGTCGCTGGGACGGCTGCTCTTTATCTATCAGGAAATCCCAGCGCCACCCCTCAACAAGTGCGCGATCGCTTAGT
Source organism: Candidatus Kryptonium thompsonii (assembly GCA_001442925.1). Lineage (GTDB taxonomy): Bacteria > Bacteroidota > Ignavibacteria > Kryptoniales > Kryptoniaceae > Kryptonium > Kryptonium thompsonii. The sequence continues at coordinate 111,478 of LDXX01000005.1, read as the reverse complement.
TGCTGATGGGAAAGCATGGGTGAGTGTAAACAGAAAAAATACAACCAAATTGTCAGTTTACGCTGGGAACTATTAAATTTAATCAAGGTAGCCACTTTCGGGTGGCTACCTGGTTTTGTTGTAGATTTGTCTTTTTAAAGCAAGCGTTTGTGATATGCTAAAGCTCCCCTTTACAACTTTCATCGCTTGGAGATACCTTCGCTCGAAAAGAAAAATAACTCTTGTATCAATTATAAGTTTAATATCGTTTATCGGGGTCACTATTGGTGTTTCGGCACTTATAATTGTCCTTTCTGTTTTCAATGGTTTCAATGGACTTGTCACGAAAATTCTCGTAGAATTTGATCCGCATATAAGAATCGAAAAGAAGTTAAATTTAAGCACTGAGGATTTCAAAAAGATAGAAGGAGCAATCTCTGATATAAGTCAAATTAGGGGATATGCTCCTTTTGTTATAAGCAAAGCAATGTTAATCTCAGATAGAAATAATCGAGTTTTGTATATTAAAGGCATAGATCCTACAAAGGCACACCTTGTTTCGGGGCTCCCAAGCAAGTTAGTTCTTGGAAACTTTGACCTTTCGGATGGGGATAAATTACCTAAAATTATTCTGGGATTGACGATAGCAGATAGATTAAATGCTCTTCTTGGTGATACTGTGACACTCGTTAGTCCAAGTTTTTCATCTATGTTTGGATTAGTTCAACCGAATGTAAAAAAATTTGTCGTCTCTGGAATATTTGAATCAAACAATAAAGATTACGATGGATATTATGCTTTTACATCGCTTAAATCTGCACAGGAACTTTTTGACATGAGGGGGAAGATAAATGGCGTTGAGATTCGTCTCTATGACATCGATAAATCTGAAGATGTTAAGAAAATAATTCAATCACGGCTTGGGAATGAATTTCAAGTTAAAACATGGTATGACCTTCACAAGGATTTATATTCGGTGATGCAGATTGAGAGATGGGTTGCGTATGTTATATTGTCATTGATAATTTTTGTCGCAACTTTTAATATATTGGGTTCCCTGACTATGTCGGTTATTGAAAAAACGAGAGACATTGGAATTTTAAGGGCGATGGGTGCAAAAAGCTCGGATATCGTTAGAATTTTTATGTTTGAGGGGATTATAATTGGCATAACTGGGGCAAGCGTTGGAAGTTTGATTGGATTCATTGTTTGTTATATTCAGGAGAAATATCATATCTTTCCTCTTGATCCCACAGTTTATATAATTCCATCCCTTCCAGTGGAAATGAAGTTAACAGATTTTATTGCTGTTTGGCTTGCTGCAATTTTTCTTTGTTCATTCGCATCTTATTATCCAGCAAAAAGGGCAGCGAGCATTGACCCATCTGAGGCTTTGAGGTGGGAGTAGATGGAACAGTTTCTCTTTAAGGGGTGTTAAAACTTTTGAGTTAGTTTTCAAAAAATTACGGAGGTGCTATGCGGTTGGGATTTATATTGATATTTCTTTTTTTCTTTGTTCAATTTTTGCATCCTCAATCAGATACCGCTTCGTTTGATTTATTGCCTAAGAAGTTAAGCTTGGTCGAAAAAACACTGTGGGGGAAGCAAGGATTATTTAGAATCATTGGGATTGCGCCTCTTACGATGGAATCAAGGGAGAAAGAATTGAAGTTAAGGAGAACGATGTTATCGCTTCATCAGTTGGGTGGGTTTGTCACGGTTGGTTTAATGGCTATGACTGTTTACTATGGGCAGCAGGTTTTCAATGGCAAATATGAACTTATTAACAAGCATAGAGGTTTTGTCAGAGCGACAGTTGTTTCGTATTATTTAACAGCTTCGCTTTCTTTGTTTTCTCCTCCACCTCTTGTTCGGCGTGAAAAAGAGACAAGTTCAATTTCAATTCATAAAGCGCTTGCTTGGGTTCATTTCGCAGGCATGCTTTCAACACCAATTTTAGGCTTATCCACAAGGAAAACCTTAGACCCAGATAAGGCAGCTAGACTAAGGCAGATTCACAGAGTTTCTGGTTATATAACACTTGCTTCTTTAACAGGAGCGATGATTGTAGTTACGTTTTTTAAGTGAAAACAAATCAGCAGAGGTAAAAATGAAAGTTTTATCGGTATTTGTTTTATTGGTGTTTTTATTTTCAACAATGTTTTCTCAGAGTGTCTTAGTAGAAGCTGGAAAGGGCGCATCTTACGCTCAATATTTTCTCAGGCATCCGCTTCACTCCGTAAGGGCGATAAACAATGATGTTAAGTTTTTGATTGAACTCGATGCTGGACAGGGGAAGATACTGAGAGCCGAAGCAGTTGCTGAGGTTGCTAAGTTTAATAGTGGGAATTCGAACCGTGATTCTCACGCAATGGAGGTTATTGAGGCGTTGAAATATCCAACTGTAAGTTTCAAAAGCACCAATGTGCAATTGGAGAGCGATGATATAACCGTTGTAGGACTGTTAACATTTCATGGACAAACGAGGGAGATAGCTATGAAAGGAAAAATGAAAAGAGAAGGGAACTCATTGATAGTTGAGGGTGAGTTTCAGATAAGTTTAACAGAATTTAAAGTGAAAAGGCCAGCGCTTTTGTTTATCCCAACTGATGATATTTTAAAAATTTATATTTATGCAAAATTCAACTTGCCCAAGTAATCCTTTTAACCTTGTTCAAGTTTTTCTTTTCTATCTGCAAGTTTTAACGCTTCAATCAGTGGGTCAAGCTCTCCATCGAGGATATCTTGAAGGTTATAAAGTGTTAAGTTGATTCTATGATCGGTTACACGATTTTGAGGAAAGTTATAAGTTCTTATTTTTTCGCTTCTATCACCTGTCTTGACCAAGCTTCTCCTGTGCGCTACAAGTTCAGCTTCTTTTTCCATTAGCATTTTATCGTACAATCTCGACCTTAAAATTTTCATCGCTTTTTCCCTGTTTTTGAACTGGGAGCGCTCATCCTGACATTGAACAACGATCCCAGTTGGTATGTGCGTAATTCTAACTGCGGTTTCAACTTTGTTGACATTCTGCCCACCGTGCCCCCCTGCACGATAGAACTCAATTTTCAAATCGTCCGGATTTATTTCTATTTCAATATCTTCTACTTCAGGCAAGACGACCACACTTGCTGCGGATGTGTGTATCCTTCCGCTTGATTCGGTAATTGGAACTCTTTGAACTCTATGAACTCCGCTTTCGTATTTTAATGTTCCATAGACATTATTTCCAGTGACATAGAAAATTATCTCTTTAAATCCGCCGAGACCTGTTTCATTGAAATCCACAACTTCAACCTTCCATCCTTTCTTTTCGGCATATCTTGAATACATTCTGAAAAGATCCGCAGCGAAAAGTGCAGCTTCCTCACCCCCAGTTCCAGCTCTAATTTCAACGATTGCATTTTTAGCATCATTTGGGTCTTTGGGAATTAGAGCTTCTTTTAGTTGCTCTTCAAGTTCTTTGAGATTTTCTTGAAGTGAATTTATCTCTTCCTGTGCAAGTTCTTTAAGCTCGGGATCATTTATTTCTCTTTGGAATGTCTTGGTCTCATTTAAAGTTTTCAGCGTTTCAAGATATTTATTGTAAAGTTCAACGATTTCGGAAAGTTCGTGGTGTTCCTTTGAAAGCGCTTTGTATGTTTCAAAATTTGATACGATCTCAGGTTGCGACAAAAGATTTGTTAGCTCTTCGTATCGCTTTTTTAGTTTTTCGAGTTTCTCGAACACTTCAGTTGAAATTTTATTTTAGCGCAAATAAATATACATCATTTGGAAAAAATTGTCAAGAAAAGTTGGCAAAGTCCAGATATTTGATTTTTTGGGTTTAACTTTTTATCTTTACAAAAATTTTAATGCTTGGAGCAGGGTGAAGGTTAAGGAGAAAATAATGGATGCGGAGGATATCGAACGGACTCTTAACAGATTAGCTCATGAAATCGTTGAGAGAAATAAAGGTTCGAAAAATCTTGCAATCGTTGGGATAAGAACAAGGGGCGAATTTCTCGCAAAAAGAATCGCTGAAAAAACTTCAAGGCTTGAAAACAATCAAATTCCTGTTGGAATTCTTGACATAACTTTTTATCGAGATGATGTGAGACTGAAATTGCGGCAACCTGAAGTTAAGACGACTGAAATTGATTTTGCTATTGACGATAAAGATATAATTCTTGTTGATGATGTTCTTTTTACGGGTAGGACAGTAAGAGCTGCTCTTGATGAATTGATGGATTTTGGAAGGCCGAAAACAGTTCAACTTGTTGTTTTGGTTGATCGTGGTGGTAGGGAACTCCCAATTCAGGCTGATTTCGTTGGAAGGAGGGTGAAAACGAGTTTAAATGAAAGAGTGAAGGTTAAATTAAAAGAAGTGGATGGAGAAGATTTGGTTCTTTTAGTTGAAGAGGATTGAAGCCGAAACCAATTTGGTTTCGGCTTTTTTGTATAAATAAAAGGAGCGAAATGAAAAAATGAGGTTGAAAAGTCGCCATCTTCTTGGGCTTGAAAATATGCCTAAGGAGGATATCGAATTAATTTTAAATACAGCCGTTTCATTTAAAGAAGTTCTCGAAAGGCCCATCAAAAAGATCCCAACATTGCAGGGGAAGACGATAGTTAATTTGTTTTTTGAAAGTTCAACAAGAACGCGAATCTCTTTTGAACTTGCAGAGCGGAGATTGTCAGCTGATGTTGTTAATTTTACAACAACTGGAAGTAGTATGGCAAAGGGTGAAACATTTAAAGATACTGTTAAAAACATTGAGGCGATGAAAATTGACTTAGTTGTGATAAGGCATTCATCACCTGGTGCCCCACATTTTCTTGCTAAGATAATTGATGCTAATGTTATAAATGCTGGAGATGGAACACATGAACATCCAACACAGGCGTTGCTTGATATTTTCACAATGCGTGAGAAATTTGGATACATTCAGGGTTTAAACGTGTGTATAGTTGGAGATATCTTGCATAGCAGGGTTGCAAGGTCAAATATATTTGGTTTGAAAACGCTTGGTGCGAATGTCAGCGTTTGCGGTCCCGAGACGCTTATCCCGAAGGATATAGAAAATCTTGGGGTTGAAGTTTATCACAACATCGATGAGGTAATCCCAAAAGTTGATGTTTTAAATGTTTTAAGGTTACAGCTTGAAAGACAGAACTCAGCCTTTATTCCATCTCTGCAGGAATATCATAAATTTTTTGGGATCACGCGTAGACGGCTTGAAAAAGCAAGTAAACCAATTTTGATAATGCATCCAGGTCCGATAAATCGTGGAGTTGAACTATCATCAGATGTTGCCGATAGTGAGCATTCCGTTATACTTGAGCAGGTGACAAACGGCGTCGCTGTTAGAATGGCAATTCTTTATCTTCTGGGAACAATGGCAAATTGAAAAATAAAAAGGTTTAATTTTTAATGCGGGTAATTTTTAAGAATGCACGCATAATTAATCCAGCGCAAAATCTCGATGAAATACTTGATTTAGTCATAGTTAATGGGAAAATTGAAAAGGTTGGAAAAGTTGACGGTGGCGAAGATTTTGAGGTTTATGATTTGAACGGGAAGATAATTGCACCGGGTTTTATTGATATGCATGTTCATTTAAGGGAACCGGGGTTTGAGCATAAGGAGACGATTGAATCTGGTGTTGAAGCTGGAGCAAATGGAGGTTTCACGGGTTTGTGCTGTATGCCAAACACTGAACCAGCGATTGATGAACCAGGGGTTGTCGAATATGTTAAGAAAAGAGCAAGCGATTCGCTCGGTGGAATTGTGGATGTTTATCCCATCGGGGCGATAACTAAAAAAAGGGAGGGGAGAGAGCTTGCACCAATCGCTGAACTTGTTGAAGCTGGTGTGATTGGGTTTTCGGATGATGGGAATCCTGTGCAGGATTCGGGGGTTATGAGAAAAGCATTTGAGTATATCAGTATGTTTGATAAAGTGATAATTCAGCACTGTGAAGATAAAACTTTGAGTCAAAATGGAATGGCAAACGAAGGATATTGGTCGACATTGCTTGGGTTAGCACCTTATCCAAGTATAAGTGAGGAGATAATTTTGTATCGCGATTTAAAATTGATCCAGTATTTAAAACCCAAGATAAAAAATGTTAGGTATCATGTTGCTCATATCAGTAGTAAAGGTTCAGTTGAATTGTTGCGCAAGTTTAAAGATGACAATCTAAATATCACCGCCGAAGTCACACCACACCATTTGCTTTTAACGGATAAAGATATATGGAAGTCAAATTATGATACTAATTTCAAAGTTAATCCACCGTTGAAAAGCGAGGAAGATATTGAGGCTTTAGTTTCCGGGCTGAAAGATGGAACAATTGATGTAATTGCAACTGATCACGCACCGCATGCGCCTGAAGAAAAAGAATCTGACTTTGCTTCTGCACCATTTGGGATAATTGGGCTTGAAACGGCGGTTGGATTAATCCTTAGTGAGTTTGTTAATAAAGGGATAATTTCAATACATCGTATGATAGAACTATTTGCAATTAATCCAAGAAAAATTCTTGGCTTGCCCCAAGTAAAAATTGCTGAAGGTGAAACTGCAAACTTAACTTTGTTAGATCCAAATTTTGAATGGATTGTCGATGCTGGCAAGTTTAAATCAAAATCAAGAAATTCCCCATTTGTTGGATGGAAACTCAAAGGGAAACCACTTGGTATTGTAAACAATGGGAAAATTTACTGGTCAAGTCTGTGAAACTTTTTGAAGTTTATTTCATCTAAAATTAAAAAAAGCTAAATATAGAGCCATGAATCTTGAAGATACAATTCTTTCGGCATATCACTCGATCAAAAGCAACCCGATGCGCTCGTTTTTGACTATACTTGGGATAATAATTGGAGTCGCTGCAGTCATAGCGATGGTTGCAATTGGTCAAGGAGCACAATATTCAGTTCAGAAGCAAATTGAATCGCTTGGGACAAATGTTCTCGTCGTTTTTCCAGGGGCAACAACTCAAACTGGTAGAGTAAGAATGGAAGCTGGTATGGTAAGTAGATTGACAGTTGAAGATGTGGAGGCGATAAAGAATCAATGTAACGCTGTCGCATACGCAACTCCAATTGTTAGAACAGGGGCACAAATTATTTATGGCAATAATAACTGGAGAACTGGGATTTATGGTGTCAACACAGATTACTTTCAAATAAGAGCTTGGGGACTTTCAGCGGGAAGTTATTTCACGGAGCAAGATGTCAAAGCAGGGGCAAAAGTTTGTGTCATAGGTCAAACAGTGAAAAATGCGCTCTTCGGTGAGGAAGATCCAATTGGTAAGATTATAAGAATTCGGGATGTACCTGTAAAGGTTGTTGGCGTGCTTGAGCCAAAGGGGCAAAATGTGATGGGACAAGATCAGGACGATATAATTGTTGCTCCTTATACGACTGTTATGACACGGCTTTCAAGATTCTTTTTTATCGGTTCTATCCTTGTTTCGGCGGTAAGTCCAAATTTAATTCCCGTAGCTCAACAGCAGATAACTCAAGTGTTAAGAGAAAAGCATAAAATTCAACCTTGGCAGGAGGATGATTTTACGGTTAGAACTCAAGATGAAATCGCATCTACGGCTCAGGAAACATCCAGAATCATGACAATTTTGCTTGGAAGCATTGCTTCCGTCTCTCTTATTGTTGGAGGGATTGGGGTGATGAATATAATGCTTGTTTCTGTAACTGAGAGAACTCGTGAAATTGGAATTCGGATTTCAGTTGGTGCTCGTAAAAGAGATATACTTTTCCAGTTTTTGCTTGAATCTGTTGTTTTGACACTTACTGGTGGGATCTTTGGAATAATCTTCGGGATCTTGCTATCAAAGATAATTTCTGGGTTTGCAGGTTGGCCTGTTTTCATCTCGGTTGGAGCTATAGTTCTTGCCTTTGCATTTTCAGCTGCCGTTGGAATTTTCTTTGGATTTTACCCCGCGAGAAAAGCAGCGAATTTAAATCCTGTTGAAGCTTTGAGATATGAGTAAAAAATAAAACACTTGAAATGAAAAATGATTGTTAAACTATTTGCCTTCTTATTTTTTCAACAAATTCTCATCGCACAAATGCCAAAAGCAGATTTAATTTTCATCAATGGGAAAATTTGGACCGTCGACAAAGCAAAGCCAGTCGCTCAAGCTGTGGCTGTCCTTGGGGATAAGATAATTGCGGTTGGCTCAAACTCGGAGATTAAAAAATATGCTGGAAAAAATACCAAAGTCGTTGATCTAAAGAAAAAGCTTATGTTGCCTGGGTTTATTGATGATCATACGCACTTTGTAAGTGGTGGTTTTCAGCTTATGAGCGTTGATTTGAGAACCGCTAAAACACCTGAGGAATTTGCGCTTAAAATTAAAGAATATGCTGAGAAAAACCCAGGCAGGTGGATTACTGGAGGGGATTGGGATCATGAATTATGGGGTGGGGAATTACCAAGGAAAGAATGGATAGACAAATATACTCAAAATGTGCCTGTTTTTGTAACCAGATACGATGGACATATGGGGCTTGCGAATAGTTTGGCATTGAAACTTGCTGGAATCACGAGGGAAACCCCTGATCCACCTGGAGGGTTAATAGTTCGCGACGAAAACGGTGAGCCAACGGGAATCTTAAAAGATGAAGCAATGTCACTTGTTTATAAAGTTATTCCCGAGCCATCCCTTGAAGAGCGAATCTCCGCAATTAAACTTGCACTTGAAGAGGCAAAAAAGCTTGGGCTTACGGGTGTTCATGATATCGGGACAGTTGAAGATTTCAAGGCATATCAAGAACTTTACAAAAGAGGTGAACTGACGATAAGGGTTTTCCTTCGACTTCCAATCTCGCAATGGGAAGACCTTGCAAAACTTGGGATACAAGTGCCATTTGGAAATGAGTTTATACGAATTGGATCTCTAAAAGCATATGCTGATGGTTCGCTCGGTTCAATGACCGCACTTTTCTTTGACCCGTATGATGAAAACCCAAATACCAAGGGACTTGCAACCGACATTGTTATTGATGGCAGGCTTGAAAAGTGGGCGATCGAAGCTGATAAGGCAAAACTTCAGCTTTCAATTCACGCAATTGGTGATAGCGCAAATAGTTTGGTCCTTTCTATTTTTGAAAAGGTTGTTAAGCAAAATCCAACATGGGATAGAAGATTTAGAATTGAGCACGCTCAACATATACATCCGAAGGACTTCGTGAGGTTTAAGAATTTAAATGTCATTGCTTCTATGCAACCCTATCATGCGATTGACGATGGGAGATGGGCTGAAAAAAGGATAGGGAAAGAAAGATGTAAAACAAGCTACGCCTTTAGAACATTTCTCGATAATGGGGTTAAATTATGTTTCGGAAGTGATTGGAATGTTGCACCGCTTAGCCCTATACTTGGAATTTACGCAGCTGTTGCAAGGCAAACACTTGACGGTAAGCATCCTGAAGGATGGTTCCCTGAGCAAAAAATTTCTGTTGAAGAGGCGGTTGAATGTTATACGATAAACAATGCATACGCTGAATTTGCAGAAAATGAAAAAGGAAGCATAACCCCTGGGAAATTAGCTGATTTTGTCGTTTTATCGGATGATATATTTAACATCCCCGCTGAAAGAATAAAAGATGTCAAAGTTTTAATGACGGTTCTTGGTGGCAAGATAATTTACCAATCCCAGGACTTTTAATTCATCTTGTAACTCTAGGCTTGCTTATCTCATGAAATGTAACTGAAACTTCGACAGTTTGACCAGTTATTACTCTTCCAATTACAATTAAACTGTCACTAGTTTTTATATCAACCTGGTATTTTGCATAGTTTGTTGATTCGGGAAAGTTAATACGGGAAAGGCTAAAACTTTGAAATGACCAACTTCCACCACCTAGTTCTGCTGGCTTTCTCGCCCATGCTTGTGCCTGTTGCCCAATTCTAAGACAATCATTAATTGTATCATTTATATATTGTTCAGCTATTGCCCCTGACCTTGAGATAAAGATATTTATTGCAACTGCAATTGCAATTGTTACTATAAGCGCACCAAGGGCAAGGAGTAACAATTGCTGTTGCCCCATTTTTGCACCCTTTTTATTTTCTCACTTTTAAAATCGTAATTATTCCAACAGCTAAAAAAACAATATTTGCAAGCCAGGCAGAAATAAACGGATGCAGAATCCTGGCATACCCAAGTGAAGCACCAATTTTTATAAAGATAAAATATAGAAAAGCAATAAGCAAGCTCAAACCAAACTCCATCGCCAGCCCAGCTCTTTTCTTTTGTGACGCAAGCGCAACCCCAAAGAGAACAACTATTAAATTCGAAAATGGAAAGGATATTTTCGAGTGGTAATCAGTTAACCACCTTGCTGGATCATTCCCGCTTCGTATCTGATCCTGAATAAACCCTTTCATTTCATCAAGGTTCATTTCGTCAGGTTTCATTTGCTTTCGTTTTATATCAATTGGTTTAAAGTTTAACTTCCCAATGTTAAATGTATCCCTTTTTTCAATGGATTCTCCATTTGGATTGAATTTACGATAAATACAATTAATTAACAACCAGTTTCCACTTGAGCTGTCCCATTTCATTGATGGCGCTGTGTACCTTGCGATAACTTTCGTCACATCGCTTGAATCAAAGTCCTGAATATCAACTCTGTGAGCTATGTTGAGCTCATCATCGAAATATCCAATTGATAATAACCTTGTGTAAGTGTCTTGAATATAAATGTTATATTTCCCCCATGATTCGAGATGTTTTCTCATGTAAACTCGTTCAAGGTTTAACTTTTTCCTGTTTGTCTTTGGAACGACCCAACCGTTGAAATAGACAGATAAAAGACTTAACATAAGGGAAATTACAAGAAATGGTACCATAAATCTGTACAAACTCATTCCAGAAACTTTTAATGCAGTTAACTCATTTAGATTTGACATCCTCCCAGTTGTAAAAAGACAGGAAAGAAGAACCGCAACAGGTAGAGTTAGCTTTATGATCTCTGGAGCGAAGTAAAAGTAGTATTTTAAGATTATCGATGCCGAAACTCTTTGATCTATGAAATCGTCAAGGTTTTCCATCAAATCAACAAGGATAAAAATCAAGATAAAAGCCACAAGACCGAAGATTACCATTTGGATAAATTCTTTCGTGATGTAAGCGTCAATTATTTTAATTTTATCTCGCATATCTATCGGTTAAGATTTCTTCTTCCTCTGGGATTCCAAGCCATGTTTTAACTCTTCTGGGCATAATTTCTTTTATGCGATACCAGTCAATTATCATTGCTTCCTTTCCCATTCTTATGGTTAAGTAAACCCCAAGCGCTCCAACCACAAAATTTGCTATCCACATACTTAAGAACGGTGAGAGCAAATCTCTATCCGCAAGCTTTTCACCGCCAATTAAGCAAGCCCAATAGAAAAGAAAGAAGAATAAACTTAAACTTGCAGCAACCCCAAAGTTTCCTCTTCTTGCCATCATCCCCAGCGGAGCTCCGACAAGGACAAAAACCACGCAAGCAAAGGGAATTGCGTATTTTTTATGAACCTCTACCATGTATGCGTCAATCGAGCGATTGTAATATTCAATTTGTGTTAAATGATTTTTTATAATGGCGTTCAAACTTATCAATTTCTGTGATGATGTTATCAATGCTTCGTAGTCGCTTACTGAGTCTTGAACAGCAGGTTGATAAAACGATGACGACATTATCGTTCTACCGTAGAATGGATTTTTTAAGTTAGTTAAAGCTATGGAATTTAAACTTTCGTAGATCTTTTTCTGAATATTTTTTAAACTATCGACGATTCTAAGCATATCCCCAGCGCTTAGCTCCCTGTCGCCTCTTTGAAATGCATTGTCAGATGACCTTTCAAAACCAAATCCTTCAACCTCCATCACAACTCTATATTTCGCATACTTTACAACTCGGTAAAGATTTTTATTCTCCATATCCTGCTCATGAATTTCTCCATTTTCGAGATCCATTATCAATTTTCTATAATCGGGCGTAAATGAAATTTTTCCACGTTTTGCAGTTATTACGATTTGCTTTCCTGGATCAGAGTTATTGTATATAGTTGCATCTTCAAATTCATTTGTGTGCTCATAAGTTTTCCTGACTATGATTGCGTATCCTGGTATATCAGTTGAAAATATCCCAGGATTTAATGTCAAGGTTGGCTTTTTCCTATGGATATCTATCATTAAAACTTTTAGCCTGTGGTTTGCATCTGGCAGAACTTTATTATTGAAAACGATGAGCAAGAGTGCTATGACAATAGATGCAATGAACACTGGAAACATCATTTTGTACAAACTTATCCCGCTTGATTTCATCACAGTGACCTCATTATTCGCCGATAGCCCTCCGAAAGCCATCAGGACGGCGACTAAAACTGACATCGGGACTGCAAGAACAATGATCCAAGCAAGATTTAGGACTATTAGCTCAGCGATGACCCAAAATCCAAGCCCTTTCCCAATAAGTTGATCGATATATTTCATCAAAAATTGAAGAAGGAAAATTAATATGAGAGCGAAAAACGAAAAGAAAAAAGGTCCAATATGCGCTCGAAGTATGTATCTGTACAAAATCATTTATTTAGCTCCGACATTTTTCTTCGGAATTATGACTTTGAAACTCGTTCCCTCTCCAACTTTTGAATCAATTTCGAATTCAGCACCGTAAATTTTTAAGTTGTGATATGTTATAGTCAACCCAAGCCCGACGCCTTTCAACTCTGTGAAATTTTCACTTGATTTCGTCGTAAAAAATGGTTCAAAGATTTTGTCTTTTATCTCATCTGGTATGCCAATTCCAGTGTCCGCTATCTCAATATAAATTTTTTCTGCATCTTCCCATGTTTTAACTGTAAGGATTTTTTCCTCAGAGTTTATCATCGCATCAATTGCATTTCTTAAAATATGTGACACCGCACTTGAAAAATGCGAATAAACCGCCTCAATTACTATCGGCTTCTCACAAAGTTGGATGTTTTTTTCAACTTTATGTTTATAAAACGGGTCAAACTCAAGCACTTCAAGTTCTTTTCTTATTAGCTCATTTAGGTCGAATCTCTTTTTGTTTTTCTCAACTTCTTCCCTCGTTTTGATCGATAAATTTTCAACGATTTGGTTTATCCTTTCAACCTGTTTTATCAATTTTTCTATGTTTTCCTGCTCAAAGCCCTTCCTTTTTAACGCTTGTAAACCAAGGTTTATCACTGTAAGGGGATTCCTAAGATTATGCGCAATTCCCCCAGCAAGTCGCCCAATAGATGCAAGTCGATATTCCTGCCAAAGTTTTAATTCAATCTTTCTTTTTTCATCTTGAAGTTTTCTAAACTCAGTTATATCATTTATCACAGCAATGTATTTCCCAAACTTTAGATCGTCCAATTTGGCGGTCATTGAAATTAAAAGCACCTTGTCTTTATACTTGGCTTCAAAAGTTTTACTTGAATTAGCTCTTACCAAATCGATGATTTGAGAACCAATAAACTCCCTTAAATTTTTCCCTTCAATTTCGGTTTCAAAGATTTCGTTTGTTATCTCGCTTGCGAATAAAATGTTAAGATTTTCATCCAAAACTACAAGCCCCGCTGGTGTCAGGTGGACAAAAGTTCTGTATTTTTCTTCGGATTCTTTCAACTTTGAGATCAAGAGCAAATTTTCAACCCCGATCGCAATCTGCTGGGATAATGTGTCAAGTAACGAAATTTTATTTTCATCAAAAGGTGCCTCATCCTGTTTGTAGGCTAACTCAATGGAACCAACGAAATTTTCTCGGGAGCGAAGAGCGACTTCCACAAAAATTTTAAAATCATGTTTAAGAATTTCACTTCTTACTTTCGTGCTTTCTTTTGAAATGTTTTGATAGATCATCAATTTCTGGTTAATTATCTCTGTTGCGAAGTCATCGCCAAACTTAAGAGTTTTATATTTTTCAAATATGTTTTCATCCCCAGTTTTCAAGAAAGAAAATGATAAATCAAGGACGTTGGTGTTGGGATTGTAGATGTAAAAGTTTACGGCATCGGCATTAAAAAGTTTGGCGATATGCTTTGAAATTTGCTTGAAAAGATGTTTTATATCCCTTGAAGAGTTTAAAGCGGATAAAATTAAATTTATTGTTTCAAGTTCTTCGCTTTTCTTCTTGATTTTGTCGTATGCATCGCCGAGCTCAAGTAGCTTATCTTCCAATTTGTTGACAAGTCTCGCATTATATTCGGCAAGGTATGTGAATTCATCGATCTTAATTTCAGCGTGTGCCTTTCTCGCTCTACCTTTATAAATCACATCGTTTATTCTCTTTAGAAGCTCGTCAAATTGGATCGGCTTTATTATGAAATCATCCGCACCGAGTTTAATTCCGAAAATTTTATCTTCATCGGAGATATAGCTTCCTGTGAGAAACACAAAGGGAATTGAGCTTAATTCGGGGTTTGATTTGACCTCATGGCAAAATTTAAAGCCATCCATAACTGGCATTAGGATATCAGATATTATAAGTGCGAAGTCCTTTCTTGTGCTTAAAATTTCAAGTGCGGATTTACCATTTTCCGCTTCAATTACATTAAATCCAGATTGAGTGAGAAGCTCAGCCAGCAATTTTCTCGCTTCGGTATTGTCATCAACGACAAGTATATTCATTCTCCGAACATTCTTTTGATTTCTTCTTCTGTGAGTTTAACAAAAGGTTTCTCCTCATTGATTTTTGAATTCTGTCTCCGTGAGTTCAAGATTTTTAAAAATTCTTCTGATGAGAGTCTGCTTGCGCCACATGCTTTTGCACAGTTTATTATCTCGTTATCAGATGAAACGACGATGAAATTTGATCTTTCGTTTAAGTTTTTACTCATTATAATTTTTTTAATTTCATCATCAGCTTTATTCGGTGGCGTTGAAAATATAACTCTCACTTTTGGGGTTGATAACGATGAAGGTATGTTAAGGTTTCCATCAAATACAAGTATGCATTTATCTTTTAATGTTGAAAAGAAATCGGAAAGGATTGAAACGAGCGTTTCTCTTGCAAGTTGTGGATTTTCAAGGAAGATTTCTCTCAATTTCGTTGATTTGTGAATTAGGTTGTAGCCATCTATTATGTAAGTTTTTTGGCTCAAGTGCTTGAATTAATTTTGTTGGCGAAAATGATGTTGAGAAGTTTATTTGTGAAAAACGCAGCTGTAAAGTTTGGGTACTCAATCCCTGGCAATGGACAGAGCTCGACGATGTCAAATCCAACCACATTCTTTTGTTTGCTTACTTTTTTAAGGAGTTCAATGGTTTCATCCCAATATAGACCATTTGGAACAGGTGTCCCAACTGCTGGCATAACGCTTGGATCAAAGTAATCAAGATCAAATGTTATATAAACATGCTCTCCAAGTTCAGAGACGATCGCATCTTGCCATGTTTTTCCATTTCTGTTATATTTGCCAGATTTTATCTCCCATGCGTAAAATGTTTTTATTCCGTTTTCTTTTATGAACTTTGCCTCTTCAGCATCTTGTGCCCTTATTCCAACTTGAACGAGGTTTTTGTTGAATTCATAAACGCGGGCGAGAGCAGATGCGTGGCTATATTTATTTCCTTCATATTCATCTCTGAGATCAGAGTGAGCATCGAAATGAAGAATTGTTAAATTTGGATAAATTTCTGAATATGCTTTGATGGCGCCTATTGCTACTGTATGCTCGCCACCGATTGTAACAACGAATTTATCTTTGTTTAAAAGTTCAAGGACGGTTTTGTATATCACCTCAACGGCATCTGCGTCTTTTAAATTTGTAAACTTTAGCGGCTCAAGTGTCGCTATGCCAGCTTCTCGGTAAAGTTCAAGGTTGAATTCCTCATCGTAAAGTTCAACTTGGTGAGATGCTTCAAGGAGTTTTTCTGGACCTAAAATCGTGCCTTTTATATAGCTTGTTGTATGTTCATATGGAACAGGCAAAATTACTATTTTTGAACTTTCAAGATTTGAAAATTCTTCAGGGATAGATAGGAAGTTTTTATCCTTTTTCAATGTTTTCATGATTTTCCTTCGCTTTTTTGAAAATATAAAATTTGACTTTCTTAAAATCAAATCTTTACCTTTTTGTCATATTTTTCTGGGGTGGGTGGGATGTTTGCTAACTCTTGATTTTTTCGATTTTTGATATTATATTTATAGCGAACCTTCCGCGGTAGCTCAATTGGCAGAGCAGCTGGCTGTTAACCAGCGGGTTGCAGGTTCGAGTCCTGCCCGCGGAGCTAATTTTTTATTCCCGCCCGTAGGTCTAAGGGTAAAAATTTTCCAGTATTCATTTAAAATCATTTCACCCATTTACAATTTCATCAAATAAACATTAGCAGTTGTGTGTGCATATGGTTATAAAATATGCTCCAGGTTGGGAATAATCGTAATGTTTTAAACGGATGGAACGGGATTTTGCTTTTCTTTTCCGTTGGTATGATGGTGTTTTTACAAATCTTTTAAGTTAGAAAATTAAAGTTTTTGGAAGACAAGCGAATTATTTTTAAATTTTGAACACAAAGCGAAATCAAACTTAAGCTAAATGCCTGAGTTTAGACAAAATAGGGCAACAAAAAATTGGGTCATCGTTGCAACGGAACGAGCAAAAAGACCTCACGATTTTCTCGTTAAAGAAGAATCTAAACAACTTCCTGAGTTCGATCCCAGTTGCCCTTTTTGCCCTGGGAATGAACATATGACCCCACCTCCAATTTTAACCCTTGAAAAAGATGGAAAATGGAATATAAGGGTTATACCCAATAAATATCCAGCCCTTGTCCCAAATGTTGATTTAAAAAGGGAGACGAAATATCAATTTTTCAGAAGGATCACGGGTTATGGATTTCATTATGTCATAATTGAATCTCCGAAGCATAACTTAACAATTGCAACGATGGAATTTGAAGAGGTTTGTGAAATTTTCAAGGTGTATCTCAAACTTTACAAAGATTTTATGGCTTATGAAAATCTAAATGTTGTGATAATCTTCAGAAATAATGGCAAAAGAGCCGGAACCTCGCTTGAACATCCACATTCGCAAGTTGTAATTAGCCCGATTGTTCCAACGCATATTAGACATTTGCTAGAGGAAGCGACGAGATATTATGATGACCATGGCAGTTGTGTCTTTTGTGATATGATTAAAATTGAAGCGTACTCCGGTGAAAGGGTTGTTTATGAAGATGAAGATTTTATAGTGATTGAACCTTTTGCTTCTATTTCGCCATTTGAGACCTGGGTTATGCCGAAAAAACACAATGCTTGCTTTGCGAATATAAGTTATGATGAAGCATGTAAAACAGCAAAGGTTGTCCGTTTGGTTTTAAAACAACTATATGAAAAACTTAACAATCCAGATTATAACTATGTGATCCATTCTTCGCCATTCAAAGATGCAAACGAGGAGTTTTATCATTGGTATATTCAAATCTTGCCTCGCCTTACAATTCCGGCTGGTTTTGAACTTGGCTCGGGAATTTATATAACGACAGCTTTACCGGAGGAAACAGCAAAATTTTTAAAAATAAATAAAGGTGAAAATTAAATGCGCCTTGAGGTATGTCCGCATTGTGGTAAAATAGGAACATTGCATAGGTCAAGGTCGAGAAATTTTTATGAAAGAGCTGTTAAATTTCTTTTGCCCTATAAAATTTATAGATGCAGTGATTGTGGTTGGAGGGGGTTTAGATATATAGGGTGGGTTGAGAAACTTTTCGGCAAAACGGAAAGGCGAAGGAAGATTGCGAAATGGGAAGTTTATTTTTTCTTATTTTTTGTTTTTGTTTTGTTGGTTTTAGCATACTTTTACTTTGAGAAAATTGGCACAGCGCTTGCTCCGATTGTAAAAGAAATGTTGCAAAAATAACAATGAGCTATAAAGCACAGGTTGAGTCTGTGAAGTCAATGCGTGAGCTCGCGATTGAACTTGGTTTGACATCGGAAGAGTATGATAGAATAATTGAACTTATTGGAAGGGAACCTACATTTGAAGAGCTCGGGATGTTTAGCGTGATGTGGAGTGAGCATTGTAGTTATAAGAACTCAATCGCGGTGTTAAAAACTTTGCCAAGAAGCGGTGGTAGATTGCTCGTCTCAGCTGGGGAAGAAAACGCTGGACTTGTCGACATAGGCGATGGGCTTGCAGTGGCTTTTAAAATTGAATCACATAATCATCCATCTGCAATTGAACCATACCAAGGTGCTGCAACTGGTGTTGGAGGGATTCTGAGAGATATCTTCACAATGGGTGCAAGACCGATTGCTATTCTTGATTCTTTAAGATTTGGGGATTTGACCGAGCCAAGGGTTAAATATCTTTTCAACGGCGTTGTGAGAGGCATCGCTGATTATGGAAATAGCTTCGGATGCCCGACGGTTGCTGGAGAAGTTTATTTTGACAAAAGTTATACCCAAAATCCGCTTGTGAATGCGATGGCAGTCGGAATCGTAAAGCATGATGAGATAGTTCGCGCAGTCGCAAAAGGCAAGGGTAATCCTGTTTTAATAGTTGGGTCAAGCACAGGGAGGGATGGAATTCACGGTGCAACATTTGCTTCTGAAGAAATAAGTGAGGAATCGGAATCAAAAAGACCCTCAGTTCAAGTTGGGGATCCATTTACTGAAAAACTTCTTCTTGAGGCGACGCTTGAAGCGATAAAAACAGGTTATGTAGTGGGAATTCAAGATATGGGCGCAGCTGGAATAACATGCTCTACAAGTGAGATGAGCGCTCGTGGGAAAAGCGGAATGGCAATAGACCTTGATCTTGTCCCGGTTCGTGAAAAGGGGATGAGCGCATATGAAATTTTACTTTCTGAGTCGCAAGAGAGAATGTTGATGGTAGTGAAAAAAGGATTCGAGGATAAAATAATTGAAATTTTCAAAAAATGGGATTTGAATGCTGTCGTTATAGGTTATGTCACGGATGATGGAATGCTAAAGATTAAAAAAGATGGGAAATTGGTTGTGGATATCCCTGCTGATTCGCTTGTTGTTGGAGGAGGTGCACCTGTTTATTATAGGGAGGCTAAAGAACCGGAATATTTAACCGAAGTTAGAAAAATTAACCCTTACGAAATTCCAAAGCCTGATGATTTAAACGAAGCATTTTTAAAGTTAATTTCTTCGCCAAATATCGCAAGTAAAGAATGGGTTTATCAACAATATGACACAATGGTGGGAACGAATACGGTTGTTTTACCAGGTGGGGATGCGGCTGTTATAAGGATAAAGGGGACGAACAAAGCGATTTCAGTTAAAACTGATTGTAATGCAAGATATGTTTATCTTAATCCTTACAGAGGTGCAATGATAGCTGTAGCTGAGTCGGCAAGGAATGTGGTTTGCACAGGGGCGGAGCCTGTTGCGATTACAAATTGTTTGAATTTTGGAAATCCGTACAAGCCTGAGATTTTCTGGCAATTTAAGGAAGCAGTTCGCGGAATGGGAGATGCTTGCAGATTTTTTAATACACCTGTAACAGGTGGAAATGTTAGTTTTTACAATGAAAGTCCAGATGGAGCAGTTTATCCAACGCCAGTTATCGGAATGCTTGGAATAATTGATGATTTGAAATATATCACGACCGCGAATTTTAAATCCCCAGGTGATTTGATAGTTCTTCTTGGTAGAAACACCGATGAAATTGGTGGAAGCGAATATCTCGCGCGAATTTATAACAAAGTTTTAGGCGATGCCCCAGGGATTGATCTCGATCTTGAAAAGCGCGTTCAGAGAACTTGTCTTGATGGGATACGGCTTGGATTGATAAAATCAGCTCATGATGTATCCGATGGTGGAATTGCGGTTGCGCTTGCTGAATGCTGTATGATTGATAAGGAAAACCTTCTTGGATGCGAAGTTGAACTTAAAGATGATATTCGCCCGGATTTTCTGCTGTTTGGGGAGGGGCAATCGAGAATAATAGTCACTGTTGAGGAAGGAAATTTAAAAAAGTTTGAAGAGATTTGCTTTAAAAATGAAATTCCTTACGCTGTGATTGGTGTTGTAAGTGAGGGAAAAAGGATAAAAATAAACGATTGGATTGATCTTGAGATAGAGAAGGTGGCTGATTTATATTATAATGCGATCAGGCGAATTATGGAGGTTATATAAAATTTTGTGGGCCCTGGAGGACTCGAACCTCCGACCCGCTGATTATGAGTCAGCTGCTCTGACCAACTGAGCTAAGGGCCCTTTGGTTCGTTATAAATTTAAAAAATTGGAACAAAAAAGTCAAGAAAAAATGAGCTCAAGATTGCGCTCTATAGATTGGGTTGGGGATAAAGTTAGATTTATTGATCAAACGAAACTGCCGAACGAGCTTGATTTGATCGAAACCGATGATTATAAAATTGTAGCTGATGCGATAAAAAAATTAAAGATTCGGGGTGCTCCTGCTATTGGCATTGCTGCTGGATTTGGAATTTATCTTGGTGTGAAGAATTTCGAAGATGATGACAAGGAGAATTTGAAAGTTGCTTTCCAAAATGTTTGCGATGTATTTGCAAAGACGAGGCCAACCGCCGTGAATTTGTTTTGGGCGATTGAGAGGATGAAAAAAGTTTTTTATGAAAATTTACATCTTGAATTAGTTGAGTTAAAGAAGAAATTGCTTGCTGAAGCCCTTGCCATTCAAAACGAGGACATTCAAATGTGTAGGCAAATTGGTTTACATGGTTCAAAGCTTATCCCTGATGAAGCAAACATATTGACCCATTGCAACACAGGTTGGCTTGCAACTGGCGATTATGGAACTGCGCTTGGGATTATTTATACGGCTTTTGAACAAGGGAAAAAGATAAAAGTTTATGTTGACGAGACAAGACCACTTCTTCAAGGTGCTCGCCTTACGACATGGGAATTGATGCAAAGGGGAATCGAAACGATCTTAATAACCGATAATATGGCAGCTTATCTTATGAAACTTGGAAAGGTTGATTGCGTAATTGTCGGTGCGGATAGAGTTGCGTTAAATGGTGATACCGCAAATAAAATTGGGACTTATAATCTCGCAATAATTGCAAGATATCATAACATACCGTTTTACGTTGCTTGCCCAACATCGTCAATTGATTTTAATATAAAAACGGGAGATGAAATTCCAATTGAAGAGAGGGGCTCGGAGGAGATAGTTGAAATAATGGGGCAAAGGATAGCGCCAGCTGGTGTTAAGACATTTTCTCCAGCTTTTGATGTTACCCCAAATAGTTTAATAACAGCGATCGTAACAGAAGTGGGTATAATTTATCCACCTTTTGAGGAAAACCTTCAAAAAATCAAAAGAAAAATTTATGCCCGCGATTAAATGTTAACCAAGACGGAAGCGGTTGTGTTAAAGGCTGTGAAATATAGAGAAACCAGCAAGATCGTAACTCTGTATACAAAAAAGTTCGGAAAGATAAACGCAGTCGCAAAAGGGGCAATGCTTACAACAAGCAAATTTGGTGCATCGCTTGAACCGATGTCGTATATCCTTGCAGTTCTTTACAAAAAAGAAACAAGAGAAGTTCAGTTTCTTTCACAAGCAGATCTAATAAAACCATTTTTGAGTCTCTATTCCGACTATAATAAAATGATACTTGGCCTTTCAATATGTGAGCTTGTTTATAAGCTTATGAAATTCGAAGAAGAAAATCTAAGAATATTTAATCTGCTCGTCAATACACTTGAAAAGCTAAATGAGGCTGAAAAAAATGAGGTGAATTTTCTATGGTTTTTCATCATCCATCTGCTGGATGTAAGTGGTTTTAAAATTAATTTCACTTCGTGTATCTCCTGCGGGGAAAAATTCAGTGATGAAAATTTATCAAAAAAGGTAGTTTTTCTGAGCGATAGGGGCGGTTTTATGTGTTCTAAGTGTAGTTCCAGTATGAAAGCAAGCGATTACTCTGTTGCAACTTTTAAGAGTTTGGCTTGGTTGGAAAAGGCGAAGATTGAAAATGTAACAAATTTGAAAATCCAAAGTAATATAAATAATGAAATACACAACTTACTTATGGAGTATATGTCTAAGCATTTTGGCGAATTGGTTAACTTGAAATCGGTTGAGGTTTATTATAAATTATAAAAGGTAGAACTAAATGAGGCGAAAGGTTGTTATTTTGTTTTTGAAAAACAATCAATAAAAAACAAAAAATCTTTTGGAGGCAGACTAACCATGACAAAGAAACAGGTAGTTGGAGCGATTGCACTTGTACTTGCAGGTATATTATTTGGGGTTATACTTACATCTGGATTTAACGCAGTGAAACCAACCTCGGCGCTTGATGTTCCAATTATTGGTTCACAGGACAAACCAACGAATACAAGATTTGATATACTTTCAACTCAAAATGCTTTTGTTCAAGTAGCAAAGGAAGTTGTTCCGACGGTTGTTTCGATTAAGGTTGTTTCAAAGAGTGAAGGTGGAGCGCGTCCATTTGATTTCTTTCATTTCTTTGGGCCTGATTTTGAATTTAAAATTCCTGAACCAAGACCTCAAGAGGGGATGGGTTCTGGAGTTATTATAACGAAGGATGGTTATATCCTCACGAATAATCATGTCGTTGAAGGTGGAGAAAAGGGGAGCATAACGGTTACGCTTTGGGATGGGAGAGAATTTAGAGGCAAACTCATTGGCAGGGATAAATTAACTGATCTTGCAGTGGTAAAAATTGAGGCTAATGATTTACCTGTTGCTCGGTTTGGTAATTCCGACGAATTGCAGGTTGGCCAGTGGGTTCTTGCTATTGGTAATCCACTTGGTTTAAATCTTACTGTCACTGCTGGAATTGTGAGCGCATTGAGTCGCAATATAGGGATAATCAGGGACTCTTATGGAGTTGAAAACTTTATACAAACCGACGCAGCGATTAACCCAGGCAACAGCGGTGGTCCCCTTGTTAACTTGAATGGTGAAGTTGTTGGCATAAACACGGCGATAGCTTCAAGGACTGGGTATTATCAAGGGTATGGTTTTGCTATTCCTATAAATCTTGCAAGAAAGGTGGCGGAGGATATAATCAAATATGGAAAGGTAAGGCGTGGAGTTCTTGGTGTGCAAATTTCCCAGTTAGATGAGTCAACCGCAAAAGGACTTGGTCTTGATAAACCACGGGGAATTTTGGTTCAGGATGTTATATCGGGTAGTGCAGCTGAAGAAGCTGGGATTAAGGCCGGTGATGTCATACTTGAATGCGAGGGTAAAGAAGTAAACAGACCTGGTGAGCTTCAGGAGATCATCGCTCGGAAGAGACCGGGGGATAAGGTTAAGTTGAAAATTTATCGCGAAGGTAAGACAATAGAACTAACAGCCACATTGAAGCCGAGGAAAGAGGAAGAAGAGGTAGCTGAGGCTAAAGATGTGGAACCACCGGCAAAAGAAATTGAACCTGGGGTTGTCAGTTTTGAAAAACTTGGGTTAACGGTGGCAAATCTTGACGAGGAGGCGAGAAGTAAGTATAAAGTCAAAAACGGTGTTATCATCACAAAGGTTGAGCCATTTTCGGAAGCTTACGATAAGGGGATTAGAGAAAATGATATAATTATCGAAGCCGATAGAAAGCCGGTTCGTAATGTGGATGACTTGAAAAAGATAATCCAGAGCCGTAAGTCAGGGGAGGTTATACTTTTGAGACTTAGAAGTTCGGCTGGTAATAGATTTGTTGGTTTAAAAATTCAATAAGATAGAGGGCGTGGCTTTTTAGCCACGCCTTTTTGTTTTATGATTGACAAGATGTTAAATTTTTGTTATTTTTAAGTAAGATTTAAAATTCAAGGAGCGAGTGTAAATGCGAAGATTTTTGATTTTGTTTCTTTTAATTTTACCTTCGAGTTATTTATTGTCTCAGGGTTCGGCTGGGAGCAAGGCAACTTTTCAACAGAGGTTTATTGTTGATATGCCGACGGCGGGGCTTTTAAAGTCAAATAGTGTTTCGCTTGATGCTGATTTCTTTTCAAATGGGGGACTTATGCTTCGACTCACTGCTTCCGCTTTTAATCGTTTGAATTTTGGAATTTCATACGGTGGTTCCAAAATAATTGGAAATGGAAATGTTGAATGGTATAAATTGCCAGGGGTAAATTTGAAAATTAGAATAATTGATGAAGTCAAAAATTTTCCTGCAATTGCAATTGGGTTTGATTCTCAAGGTAGAGAGGGATACATCGATAGTTTGAAAAGATATGATTTTAAATCACCAGGGTTTTTTGTGGTTGGAAGCAAGTCGTTTAAGTTTCTTGGTTATTCATCAATCCATGGTGGTGTTAACTATTCCCTTGAAAAAGATGATAGCGATGCGTCATTGAATTATTACATAGGTTTTGATAAAACAATAGGGAGTGATTTAACATTTTCCGTTGAATATAACTTCGCTATAAATGATAATTCTCCGAGAGCGCTTGGAAGCGGGAAAGGATATTTAAACGCTGGAATAAGATGGTCACTCGGAAGTGGATTCACAATTGAGTTTAATTGGAAAGATATCTTGCAAAACAAGGAGCCAGGAAATTCAAGGGTTGTGAAGCTTGAGTATATCCAGTCTTTTTGAGGAGAATTTTTTAAGCGCAAAGCTTGTTAGAGTTATTGAAACAGAAATTCACCACTACAGGAGGTGTGAAAAATGAAGAAAATAATTTTAATAGCGCTTGCTGGGATTTTATTTGGGGGTTGCTATACGCAGATAGGAACTATAAAAGAAGATGAAGGTTATTCAACATCCCAATCAGAAAAGGAATACCGGGATTACTCTAATTATAACTATGATTATAACTACGACGCGTGGTATTACTCAAGATATATTTATCGTTATTATCTACCTTACCCGAGATATTCTTTGTTTTTTAGGTACTACACTCCCGGCTTTGCAATTGGTTGGGGTGAATGGTGGTATTATGATCCATATTGGTTTGATTACTACTGGTGGGATTGGTATTGGTGGGATAGATATTATTGGTATTCATATTGGTATCTTCCAACATGGTATTATTATCCATGGTGGTATAGGGCGCCGATAATTATGGTAGTTAATAATTATCCATATTACTCTGGCGGTACAGGTGGAGCAGTTATATTAAAAACAAGAAATTTTGGCTCAACGCGAAATGGAACGCGTGATGAAAGGTCTGGCACGACTTCGGGAAGTTTAACTCCACCTTCAAGAAATGCACCTTCAGGGCAGTCCAGCGGAAGTTTGCAAGGTAGCTCAAATGATGAAGGTTTTAAGAAGAGATCGGGCTCGGGAAGAGAAGCACCATCAATTGAAAGAAGTAGAGGGGATGAAAGAACACGTGAGACAGGTTCTGTTAGAACGCCGTCAACACCAAGGGTTGTCCCAAGATCAGGTGATGGAAATTCGGAAACACCAAGACAAGGTTCAACGCCGCCACAGAGAACAGATCAACCAAGAAGGACAGGGACGAATAGAAATTCGATTCAAATTTACAGGGATTACAACACAGGAAGAAGTACATTGATTGAACCGCCTCAACGTAATTTCCAAAGGGAAAATACTTTAAGCAATCAACCGCCTCAGCCCCAACTTCGACAAAATAGTAATTTCATACAATCAGATCAAAGCCAAGAACATAGAAGACATTTAGGGAATAGAAGATGAAAAAGATATTTGGTTTTATTCTTATCTTGTTATCTGGTTGCTACACGGTTATAAAACATCCGAATGTGAATTTTGCCGATTCGTCTGGTGAAATTTATACTTCACATATTTCTTACAAAAGCAATTGTGTTGAGTGCCACTCTTCCTCGGCCATGATTTATTTTTATAATTTAGTTCCAGCGCATGTTTCATCTCCGTGGAGTTATTACAATACCCCGTGGTGGCTTTGGTGGTCGGGAAGTCCAGTTGACACTGTTCAAGTTGGCAGTGAAGCTTCCCCCGAAAGGTCGAGAGAATTTGGATCACATAGAGCAACATCTGATAATAATTCATTTAACCCTCCACCACCGACGAGAACACCACCGAAGTCTGGATCGGATTCTGGAACTAGCACTTCATCGACAATGGAAAAGGATGGGAAATCAAATTTAGGTGAAAGGAAGAATGAAAACTCAAGGGATCAAGGCAAGGAGGCGAAGCAGGATAGCAGTGAAAAAAGAAACATCGGGTCGAGAAGGCGATGAAAAAGTTAATTTTAGTTTTACTTTTATCGCTTAATTTTGTTTTTGCACAATTCCCTGATGATGCCCTTAGATATTCAACATTGAACTCTGGTGTTGGCGCAAGAGCTATTGGACTTGGTTTCACATATATTGGTGTTTCAGATGATTACTCAGCAATTTTTTGGAATCCAGCAGGGCTTGCCCAGATAAGAAGATTCGAATTTGCAGGTGGCTTAAATTATTTATCGCTTACCAATTCAGCAAGGGTTTTTGATTATTCAAATTCATTTGAAAACACCGCCACAAGTTTAAATACCGTAGCCCTCGTTCTCCCTGTTCCAACTATTCGTGGAAGTTTGGTTTTCGCTGGGGGTTATGTTCGTGTCTCTGACTTTACAAATACCCTTTCAATTTCGCTTTTTAATTCGCAAAGTTCAATCGTTCCATCACTTTATGACCCTGACCCAGACTTTGATCTTGCATGGAAGCTTGGGCTCGAGGATTCAACGGGCAAAACACAGATTTTAAATAATGTCCACCAAAAATTAACACTTTATGAAAGTGGAGGATTGAACAATTGGTTTGTTTCAGGTGCAATTGATATAGCTGAAAATTTGTCCGTGGGGCTTACGTTGTCAATTGTCACAGGAAGTTACAAATACGATAGACGTTTTGTCGAAAGTGATACAAGAAATTTTTATCGGGACTTTCCGTGGGATTTCAATCAATTGACTGTTTCAGATATAATTGATGCTACGATAAGTGGTTTTTCGGCAAATGCTGGCTTAATGTATAGAAGTAATTATTTCAGATTTGGGTTGATGACGAGGTTGCCATCATCTTTAAGTGTGAGGGAAAATTATTCAAGATCTGGTGAAAGTTTGTTTGACAACGGGGATTCGTATTCATATTCTTATTCTGGGGTTTCGAAATACGGTGTGCTTACGCCGTTTTATTTTGGTGGTGGGGTATCGTTTAATGTTAAAGATGTTCTTCTTGTTGCTGGTGATGTTGTTTATGTTGATTGGCGTCAGATGGAATTTAAAGATAATCCAGATTTAGTTGGTCTCAATAGGGATATAAAAGAAATGTTTACGGAAACGGTGAGTTTAAGCGCTGGCGTTGAATTTATGCTACCATTTTTAAAGCAAGTTAAAGTTAGAACGGGATATAGTTATAGACCTTCACCTTATTTGGAAGACAAGGGGGTTTCAAGCAGAGCCGTTAAATTGTTAACTTTTGGTTTCAGCGTTCTTTTACAAAAGACGCTTTTGATCGATTTCGCTTACATAAACGGCAAATGGAGCACAATCCATACACAGTATAGTTATGTCCTTAATAATAATTACTACCGATTAATCACGAACGAAGAAAATATCATACGGAATTTCATCTTGACATTGCGGTATAGATTTTAAAAAATTAGGTAAGCGAAATGAAAAGATTTTTTCTTTTTTTAATCATCTTTTTAATAGGTTGTGGTGGCTCAAAGCAGACGTTGAAAGAAAACTCAAGTGCAAACTCAGCAACCACTCTTAAAAACAATTCGAGCTTTCCCTTTGGAAGAAAATATGAGTATGTTTACAAACTTACCAAGCCAATTGAAAGGGACAGGCTTTACTTCTCCGATTTGAACATATTTGTTGAGTTTGTCATCGATGAATCATTTATCCATCTGCGGTTGAAAAATAAGAAAGCTGAAAAGCTCTCAATTCCATTAAACGATGCGCAGATTTTAATCAATGCTCGTGCATCGAAGGCTTTAAATTTTAATTATTTGAACGAGTTTAATTACTTCCCTGTGAGTTTTTCTAATGTTATTGATGTTTTTCCAAATGCCTTTGTTGAACTTCATCTGGCACCATCTGATCGTGTTTTTGCAAATTCAGGAGATTATGAAATCGCTGGTTTCTATCCATATGTTGATTTCAACGATGAGAAAAAAGTGCAAGAAATTTACGGGAATGTAGGGAAGAAGCTCGGACTTTATCTTCCAGTTGAAACGGAGGATGAGATTTATGATTATTATTTTGAATTTCAGATTGTAAATGTCAAGGAAGCGGGAGCGTATTATCCTAAGCGGAAGCAAGTTACAACTCAAATGCAAATCCCTTCTGAGATTGTTGTTAAAGGTGAGGGTTTAAGTCCATCTGAAAGTTTCATAGCTTCGACTTTGATCTCTTTCTTCGTGCTTATCTCGGCTTATTTCATCTTTGCTCGGGAGAAAGGGAAGATTTGATTATGCGTAATGCAACGATTTATGCTAAGTTAAAGAAAATTTACGAGGATAAAACTTCAGGGGCTTCAATCCTTGCGGGGAAGTTATTCAGCGTGTTGAAAGAGAAAGCACGGGAAACTGAAAGGAAAGATGATTTTTTATATTTTCTTAAAGCCTTGAAAAGGGATTTGAAAAAACATCACCCGCTTTTATTTCAACTTCAGAATCTGGTTGATATAATTCTAACTTTGGCGAGGGAAAGCACGCAACGGGTAGGTAGTGCAAAAAGGGAAGATATGTTTAAAGTTATTAAAATTGTTGAAGAACGATTTAAAAAAGCCAGCGAGAAAGTGGCGGATAATTTTTCAAGGTGGCTTGAGGCAAATGGATTAAATAAGGTTTCAATTGCCACATTGAGTTATAGTGGAACGGTTTTGAACGCCATTTTGCATGTCAAGAACAAGGTTTCCAGTGTGTATGTTTTTCGTTCGTGTCCCAAGTGTGAAGGCGATAAAATGGCGAAAAAACTTTCGGATTTAGGTTTTAATGTCTTTCTGGTAAATGATTTCGGTCTTGATCATGTTTTGGGGACGGTTGATCTCGTTGTATCTGGATGCGATGCGGTATTTGAAAATGGGGATATTTTGAATAAGGCTGGGACTTCGCCAATTTTTAAAATTGCAAGGCTTGCTGGGAAAGAGACATTGGTTCTTTGCGATTTTTCAAAATTTGTGCGTATGAAACCTGTTAAAAATTTTAAAGAATTTTTTACAGTTGGCAAAAGGGGAAATCTTAAAACTATTGATGTCATTTTTGAAGTCGTTGGCTCTGATCTCATTACAGGTTATATAACTGACGGTGGAATTTTTATAAACAAAAACAAAAGTAAAAATGAACTCGTTTATAATTTATCTGAGATGTTCAGTTTGCGGGGAAATTTTTGATCATCGCCAAGTGCAAAGATTTTGTCAGAATTGCAACGAGCCATTGATAGCGGTTTATGATTACGATGGGATAAAAAGACATGTCAGCAGGGATAGTTTTAAAACCAGAGTTTCAAGCATGTGGCGATATTTTGAATTTTTACCCGTCATCGATGAAAAAAATGTTGTGAGTTTGGGTGAGGGATGGACTCCGCTTTTAAGGTTGGAAAAATTTGGGAGCATACTCGGGTTGAAGAATTTGTTTTTAAAAGATGAATCGTTTAATCCAACGCTTTCATTTAAAGCTCGTGGTTTATCGTGTGCGGTTTCAAAGGCGGTTGAACTTGGGATTGATAAGGTTGCTTTGCCAACTGCTGGAAATGCTGGAAGTGCTTTAAGTGCTTATTGTGCTAGAGCAGGGATTAAATGTTTTGTAAGCGCTCCTAAGGATACGCCGTCTTTGATTTTAAAAGAATGTGAATTTTACGGTGCCGAGGTTGAGCTCGTTGATGGTCTAATTTCGGATGCTGTGAGGATAGTTCAAAGTCGGAATGAATTTTTCGATATTTCAACGATGAAAGAACCTTATCGTTTGCAGGGGAAGAAAACTCTGGGGTTTGAAATTGTTGAACAGCTTGGATGGGTTGTACCAGATTGGATAATTTATCCAACGGGTGGTGGAACTGGTCTCATTGGGATTTGGCTTGCTATTAATGAGTTAATTGAGGTTGGCTTGATCGAGAGAAAGTTTCCGAAAATGGTTGCAGTTCAATCTTCGGGTTGTGCACCAATTGTTAAGGCGTATAAAGAAGGAAAGACTCAGGTTGAGTTCTGGGAAAATGCGAAAACAATTGCTTATGGTTTGCGTGTGCCAAAGCCATTTGCTGGAAGGTTGATCCTTGAGATTATTCGTAAAAGTGGAGGCACTGCGGTTGAAGTTGAAGATAGCGATATAATTTTGGCGATGAAAAAGATGGCTGAGGTTGAGGGAATTATGCTTTGCCCAGAAGGCTCAGCGACGGCGGTGGCCCTTGAAAAACTTGTTTCTGATGGGATTATAAAAAGAGATGATATTGTTGTTATTTTTAATACAGCTTCTGGATTAAAGTATTTTTAAAAACATAACTGGAAAGAACATGTTCAACGATAAAAATGTAGTTGTAACTGGTTCAACAGGTGGGCTTGGCTCTGTAGTTGTGAGACATTTTCTTGATAATGGTGCAAGAGTTTATGCTGTGTATAGAAGTGGAAAAAAGTTTAAGGGAGTTTTTAAAGATGTTTTGAAAAATAAAAATCTGTACGGCGTCAAAGCTAATTTGCTCAAGGAAGGTGATGTTGAAAAAATTTTTAAATTTGTCAGAAGGCATGGTGGTGTTGATTTCTTAATAAATTGTGTGGGTGGATATTTTGAAGGGAAGATGATTTTTGAGCTTAAAGAGAGCGAATTTGATGAAATGATTGATTTGAATTTGCGAAGTGCTTTCTTATGTTCAAAGTGGGCTTTAAGGGATATGATTCTGAAGAGAAATGGACGGATTGTTAATATTTCTTCCACTCTTGCATTAAAACCTTCACCAGGAAAAGGCGCTTATATTGTTTCAAAAGCGGGGTTGATTGCACTTACCGAGGTTATTGCGGAGGAGGTTAAGGATTTCAATATTACATGTAATGTTATCTTGCCGAGCGTAATTGCAACTGAAGAGAATAAAAAAAGCATGCCTGGGGTTGATTACTCAAACTGGGTGGATCCTTATGATTTGGCAAGGTTTATAGGTTATTTATGTTCTGAAGAAGCAAAGGGAATAAACGGGGCGGTGATAAAGTTCCCAGGCAAAGTCTAATCCCGCAAATTTTTAGCAATTTGTTTTTTAGGGCTTATTTTTTTATATTTAAAACCTGAAAATTAAACTTTCTGCCTGATGATATTTCCAAGGTCAGGTTTTAGGCGTAAGAAGCAGCATTTTTATACTGTTTTATTTTTTTCTGATAAAAATGAGAAGCCCAGAGGTGTAAAGTTAAGTAGAGAGGCTTTGATTGTTTCCATTGTGCTTTTTATCCTTTTGATTTCTGCTATTGCTCTTGTGATAGTTATACATACGCCTGTTAAATATATCGTTTTTCCTGAAACATTTGCCGAAAGCAGAGAGAGGGCGAAGAAAATGCAAGAGTTATATCGACGACTTGAAAATTTTGCTTATGAACTTGAGAAGGTTAAACTTTACAATAATCTTTTACGCCAAGCGCTTGGGGAGAAGGTTAGCGATAGTATTGCAGTTAGTATAAGCAAACTTGAAAATATGTCTCAGAGAAGCCAAATGACAATGGATGAAGATTTCGATGTTTTGCAAATAATCGATGTTGAAGGTGTGAAGCCGAGGTTTATTTCACCAGTTTTTAATGGGTTTTTAACTCGTGGATTTAATCCAGAGATTCAACATTTTGGAATTGATATTGCAGCAAGGGAAGGAGATGTGATAAGGGCGATTGATGACGGTTATGTTATTTTCTCTGACTGGACTTATAGAAATGGATATGTAATCATGATTTTGCACAGTGGTGGATATATGAGCGTATATAAACATGCGCAGATGAATTTGAAGACAAGAAATGTTTTTGTCCGACAAGGTGAAGCAATAGCCCTTGTTGGAAAAACGGGTAAGACAGGACATGAACCACATTTACACTTTGAGCTGTGGAGGAACGGAAAGCCTTTAAATCCCAGATATTATATTCCAAATTAAAACTTGGGTAAAATTCGATGGCTCTAATTGGTGGGAACAAGGAGGGAAAAAGTTCAAATGTTGAGATTAACATCATTGCGAATGGAACTGTGATTGAGGGTAAGATTGTAAGTCAAGGCAGTATGCGAATCGACGGGAAAGTGAACGGTAATATCCATGTTAATGGTAATTTGACAATCGGGGCAACTGGGGAGGTACATGGAGACATTGAGGCTAAAAGTGCCATCATAAGTGGAAAGGTGAATGGAACAATTGTTGTCGCTGAAAAGCTCGTATTTGAAAGCAAAGCAGTTATAAAGGGTGACATTAAAGCATCAAAGCTTGTAGTCGATGAGGGAGCGATATTTGATGGCAAGTGTGTGATGACGACGAGTGTTTCAACAGTTAACAAAATTTCCTAAAATGTCAAATGAAGAGAAAAAGGAAGGAGCGTTTCGTGGTATAGGTCGTGCTGTAAAGGAAATGGCTCCGTATAGCGGACTTGGTTTACAGCTTGCGATAACTGTTGTAATATTTTGGTTTATAGGAAAATTGATTGACGACCATTATGGAACAGCACCTTTATGGATGATCGTCGGTGCGACGCTCGGTATAATTGTGGGTATGTATAACTTTATAAAGGCTGTGCTTGAACTTTTAAAAAGGAAGGAAAAGCATGATGAAAATTGATGTCAAAAGATTTTTAATATATGCTTTGGTTGCCGTTGTAGTTGTATGGTTGCTAATTTCATATCCACTTTTTAAATTTGCAAGTGTTGAGTTCATAAAGTCGTTTATCGTTGGTTCTTTGATAAGCGTTATCAATTCAATTATTGGAATTTTTATTCTGAAGCAAGGCATGGCGAAGTCAAATAAAGAATTTTTGAAGTTAACGATAGGAAGCATGGGAATTAGATTATTTGTGATCGCTGGAGTGATTTTTCTCTTGCTGAAAGTTTTAAATTTTGAAATTTATGGGCTTATTATATCTTTGCTTTTATTTTACTTTGTTTTCCTTGGGGTTGAGGTTTTATTTTTAGGTAAATTGACAACAAAAAGGGAGTTTTGAGGGAGGTGTGGATTAGTAATTTAGCTGTGGCAGCTGATACTTTGAAGCATTCAGGAGCTTCTCACGGTGGTGGAGAGAGCTCAGATTGGATGCTTCATCATATATCTGATTCAAGAACAATTGATCTTGAACCATTTGGACATATAACTCTTCCACAGTTTCCACCGATTCATATTGGGGGTATAACAATAGATCTTTCGATTACGAAGCATGTTTTCTTTATGTGGCTTGTCTCGATAATCCTTATCGTGGTTTTGTCTTTAGTTGCCAGAAGCTATAGAAGAAGCGTTGTGCCACATGGGTTAGCGAATTTGGTTGAGGTTTTTGTTGTTTTCATTCGTGATGAGATAATTTTATCTGTAATTGGTAAGGAGGGGTTAAGATATCTTCATTATTTCTTGACGCTTTTCTTTTTCATCCTTTTGTGCAACCTTTTTGGTTTAATTCCTTACGGGGCAACCGCAACTGGAAATCTTGCAGTTACAGGTGGACTTGCATTTTTATCTTTTATTCTAATTCAGATTGCTGGGATAAGAAAACATGGTTTAATTGGATATTATAAAGGGCTTGTCCCACATGGTGTTCCAGCGTTTGTTGCACCAGTTATGTTCATAGTTGAGTTTCTTGGGCTTTTTGCTAAGGCTTTTGCTTTAACCGTTCGTTTGTTTGCAAATATGACGGCAGGGCATATTGTCATTTTGGCTTTGATTGGTCTAATCTTCGTTTTCAAAAGTGTTCTTGTAGCTCCAATTTCAATTGCTTTTGCAATTTTCATAAACTTTCTTGAGATATTAGTTGCATTTATACAAGCGTATATTTTCACAATGCTTACAGCACTATTTGTGGGTCTTTCAATACATCAACATTAAAATAAAAACAAAAAACAAAAGGAGGAGAAAATGCCCGAATTAGCACACATTGCAGGTGGTTTCGGAGCAGCTTTATCAGTCATAGGTGCTGCATACGGAATAAGCAAACTTGCAGCTGCAACAATGGAGGCAAGCGGTCGTCAACCTGAAGTTGCTGGTGAGGTTAGAACATCAATGATAATTTCAGCAGCTTTGATAGAAGGTGTCACGCTCTTTGCTGAGGTTATATGTATCATTCTCGCGTTAAAATAAAAATTTTTTAAAGTATGCTTGAGATAAATCCAGGCGTTGCGATATGGACAATAATTACATTTTTGATTCTCGTTGTAATTTTGAAAAAGGTAGCTTGGGGACCAATAATTGAAGCGTTGACAAGGCGTGAGGAAAGTATAAGGAAAGCTCTTGAGGATGCTCAAAGGGCAAAGGAGGAAGCAGAAAGATTGATGGGGGAGAACAAACGCAATCTTGCCCGCGCTGAGGAAGAAGTGCAAAAAATAATTCGAGAGGGTAGAGAAACGGCTGAGAGAATACGTGCTGAGATATTGGAGAAGGCAAGGAAAGAAGCGGATATGATGATTGAGAGAGCAAGGGAGGAGATCGAGAGACATAGAGAGCAAGCGATGTTGCAGTTGAGGACTCAAGTGGTTGATCTTGCGATTCAGATTGCATCGAAACTGCTTGGGGAAACTTTAAATGAGCAGAAGCATAAGAAACTTGTTGAAAAATATCTTCAAGAAATTTCTTCTGAAAAAAGAGCTTGAGGTGATAGATGGCTAATATAAGGATAGCGAAAAGATATGCTAAGGCGTTAATTGAGATCGCTGAGGAACTTAAGAAACTTGATCGAATTACGCAAGATGTTCAGTTGATTGATTCGATGATAAGAAGCTCGCGTGATCTTCAACTTTTCTTGAAAAGTCCGATAATCAGAGAGGACAAAAAAAGGGAAATAATCCAGGAAATTTTTGCTGATAGTCGTGTTGATCCAATAGTTTTGAAATTTATACTTCTTCTGGTTGAGAAGAAGCGCGAGGATTTACTTCATGATATTGTTAAAGTGTATCAGGAATTATACGATGAGAAAGTTGGGGTGGTGACTGCAGAGGTTATTACCGCCCTGGAACTTAATGGCAACGAGAGGAAAAAAATTGAGAAAAAAATTCTTGAATTGACTGGAGCGAAAAAAGTTAAAGCGATTTATAAAGTTGATCCATCGATACTTGGTGGGATTATAATAAAGATTGGTGATACTGTTTACGACGCAAGCATAAAAAGAAGAATTCAACTTTTGCGCGAACAATTGATTTATGGGAGTTAAAAAGAAAACAAAGGTAGAATGTTATGGCAACGGTCGAAATTAGGCCTGATGAAATATCGGCTATATTAAGAAAACAGTTAACTGGATTTGAGAAAGAGGTTGATATTTACGATGTTGGGACTGTGCTTCAAGTTGGGGATGGGATAGCGCGTGTTTATGGGTTATCAAAGGTTATGATGAGCGAGCTGCTTGAATTTCCAAATGGCGTTATGGGAGTTGCGATGAATCTTGAGGAGGACAATGTCGGTTGCATTTTATTTGGTGAGGATACCCTTATCAAGGAGGGTGACATTGTTCGCAGAACAGGTAGACTTCTATCAGTCCCGGTTGGTGAAAAACTTCTTGGCAGGGTGATAAATCCACTTGGACAACCGCTTGATGATAAAGGACCTGTGGAATTTGAAAAGTATATGCCAATTGAAAGGAAG
The DNA here is from genome assembly GCA_001442925.1 of Candidatus Kryptonium thompsonii. Taxonomy (GTDB): domain Bacteria; phylum Bacteroidota; class Ignavibacteria; order Kryptoniales; family Kryptoniaceae; genus Kryptonium; species Kryptonium thompsonii. The sequence goes on along the minus strand of LDXX01000005.1, from coordinate 75,856 downwards.
GCACTTGGCGTTATTTATCGTCAACCTGTGAAAGAGCCATTGCAAACGGGTATAAAAGCAATTGATGCGATGATTCCAATAGGCCGAGGGCAGAGAGAATTGATCATTGGGGATAGACAAACTGGTAAGACGGCGATCGCAATCGATACGATAATAAATCAAAAGTTTACACATACTGAAAGAGCGAAACAGTTGGGAATAAAACCAGTTTATTGCATTTATGTCGCTATCGGCCAAAAGATGTCAACAGTTGCTCAGGTTGTTGCAAAGCTTGAAGAGGAAGGGGCGATGGATTACACAATTGTTGTAGTTGCTTCTGCAAGTGATCCGGCTCCACTTCAGTATATAGCTCCTTATGCTGGATGTACAATGGGAGAATATTTCCGTGATTCGGGTAGGCATGCTCTTATCGTTTACGATGATTTAAGTAAGCACGCGTGGGCTTATAGGCAGGTCTCACTTCTCTTAAGGCGTCCACCGGGTAGGGAGGCGTATCCTGGAGATATATTTTATTTGCACTCGCGCCTTCTTGAAAGGGCTTCAAAATTAAGCGATGAACTTGGTGGTGGAAGTTTAACCGCGCTTCCGATAATTGAAACTCAAGCTGGTGATGTTTCTGCATACATCCCGACAAATGTTATTTCAATTACAGATGGGCAGATTTACCTTGAGCCTGGGCTTTTCAATGCAGGTGTGAGACCCGCTATCAATGTTGGTATTTCTGTCTCACGAGTTGGTGGAAATGCTCAGATAAAAGCGATGAAAAAAGTTGCTGGGAAGTTACGCCTTGAGCTTGCGCAGTATAGAGAACTAGAAGCATTTGCTAAATTTGCATCTGATCTTGACAAGGCAACTCAAGCACAATTGAGGAGGGGACAACGACTTGTTGAATTATTGAAGCAAGATCAGTATCAGCCGATGCCCGTTGAGGAACAAGTTGTTTTGATTTTCGCAGGGACACAAGGGTATCTTGATGAATTACCAGTTGAGTCAATTAGAAGATTTGAGAGTGAATTTTTAGCTTTTATGAGAGCAAGGCATAAGGATATTCTCGATAAAATTGCTGAGACGAAAGATCTTGATGATGAAACGATTCAAAATCTTCATTCGATTTTGAAAGACTTTGTCTCGTCGTTTAAATCGACGCTGAAGTGAATTTTGTAAAGTTATGTTTCACCCCCGCTCATTGCGGGGGTGAAGTTTGTCATTAAAAAATAAACTTTGAAAGATTAATGCCTGCTTTAAGGGATATCAAGCGACGGATCAACGCTGTGCGAAGCATACAGAAGATCACCAAAGCGATGAAAATGGTTGCAGCCGCTCGTTTGAGAAGGGCACAGGATAGAATTATTTCAGCAAGACCTTATGCTAAAAAAATTGATGAGTTAATTCAGCGTTTTATATTAACTTTTGAAGGTGGTTTTGATAATCCATTTTTAAAGCAAAGGGAAGTAAGAAACATTGCACTTGTTGTCGTAACTGCTGATAGAGGACTTTGCGGCTCATTCAACACGAATATAATAAGAAGAACATTAGCTTTGATAGAAGAAAGGAAAAGCGAACTCCAAGGTGGAAAAGTTAAACTAATTTGCGTTGGAAAGAAAGGATTTGATTATTTCAGCAGACATAAAAAGGATTTTGAAATAGTTGGAAGTTTCACAGGGCTCTTTAGAAAAACCATTGAGTATTCTTGGGTCCAAGAAATAATGAAAAGGATTGTTGACGGTTTTTTGATGGAAGAATTTGATAGGGTTGAGATAATTTATAATGAGTTTAAATCAATAGTTCAGCAAAGAATAGTGGTAGAACAATTTCTCCCTATAGTTTCAAAACTTGAAGTTGTAAAGCCGTCCAAAGGTGTGAAAGTTCCTATTGTTGAGTATATTTACGAGCCTGATCCCAAAAGCATCTTGAAGGATTTGATTCCGAAGTATCTTGAAACTCATATCTTGAGGGTTTTGCTTGAGTCAAATGCGGCGGAGCAGGCAGCACGAATGACGGCTATGGATAATGCTACAGAAAATGCAAATGAGCTTCTTAAAGATTTGCAACTTCTCTTTAACAAGACCCGCCAAGCTATGATAACAAAGGAGATGCTTGAGATCGCAAGTGGAGCTGAAGCGTTGAGAAAAGCAGGGATGATGTGAGGATTACCAAGCCATTGTTGATAGGTCGATCTCAATCTTGTTTAATTCGTTGACGTAGATAATGGTGTTTTCATTTTCAGTTATTTGAATTTCCCAATCCCCGCGCTGATTCTTCAGAACTGAGCCAAAGAGTTTACGCTTTTTAGTTTCCGTGAAAATTTCCCAGAAAACCCATCCAAAAAACGCCTCGCGATTTTTTAAATAAAAAGCTGGGACGCGAAATCCCAGCTCAACTTCAACATCTTTAACTTTCTTAGGAATGAAATTCAATTTTTCAAGCTTCTTGATGAAAATTTCAGTTAAATCAATGCTATCATACACGAGTTCAACCTTTGAGATATTGAATCTTCCACTGATAATTTCTTCAAAGATTTCTTCTATTTCTTTAAGTTTTTGCTCAGTCAACCCAGTCCGCGATGAATATATTTGTTTCACCCCGTTTTTTGTTATTTCTATTTGAGCACCAGACAAGTTTTTTCCCATCCTTGGTGAACATTGGAAAACCATCAAAGTCAGGGAAATAAGTTATTCTTTCGATCTCACCTGTTTCGATATTTACCATGTAAAGATCAAAGTCCCTTCCTTTTGGATCATGCATATTTGATGAGAAAATGATTCGTTGTCCATCGGGATGAAAAAATGGAGCAAAATTTGCTGCGTTATTATTTGTTATTTGTCGTTTGTTTTTTCCATCTGCATCCATTACAAAAATTTGCAGTTTCATAGGTTTAATATATCTATCTTTAAGAAGTTGTTCATACTCAGCGATCTCAGCTGAATCCTTCGGGTGATATGCGCGATAGCAAATTTTCTTTCCATCCCAGGAAAAAAATGCTCCTCCATCATATCCTTTTTCAAAAGTGAGTCGTTTGATATTTCTACCATCAAGATCCATCGTATAAATTTCAAGATCACCATCCCTCATTGAAGTGAAGACAATTTTATCACCCTTCGGTGAGACGGTTGCCTCGGCATCATAGCCTGGGGTATTTGTTAACTGCCTTAAATTTGAACCATCAGCTTTTGCTTTGAAAATATCGTAATCATCAAGTTTCCATACATAACCTTTGGAATAATCAGGTTTTGGAGGGCATTTTTCATTTATGTGGTGTGTTGATGAATAAATAATCTCTGTGTCGCCTGGCAAAAAATAAGCACATGTTGTTTTACCCTTTCCTGTGCTTACAAGTTTTAAGTCGCTTCCATCGATGTTCATTATAAAAATTTGATCACATTCAAAACTATCACGCGTGGATTGGAAGATTAATTTTGTTTCGTTAAAGGAAAAATATGCTTCGGCATTTTCTCCGCCAAATGTGAGCTGGCGAATGTTTTTAAGATGTTTTTCAAGTGGATGTTTCAGAGGTTCTTCTTGTGAGATGAAGGAAGAAAACAAAAGTGAAATCACAACAAAGGCGAGAAAAGTAAATGTTTTAATGGGTGCATTTTTCATATGTGTTTTGGGTTTATTTTTAAAACTGAACTTTAGGTGCTTGCTGCGCTTGTTCAGCCGCTTTGAAATAAGGTCTTTCTCTGAAGCCAAACATTCCTGCAATTATATTTACAGGGAATCTTCTTATATAGGTATTATACTGTTGTACAACTTCGTTATATCTTCTTCGTTCAACGGATATTCTATTTTCAGTTCCTTCTAATTGAGCTTGAAGTTGAAGGAAATTTTCGTTTGCTTTAAGTTGTGGGTAATTTTCAGCGACAGCAAGTAATCTTGCGAGAGCTGAACCGAGAGCATCTTGTGCCTGTTGAAATTTTGCAAAAGCTTCTGGGTCTTTCAAAACCTCTGGGCTTATATTTATCTGCCCAACCTTTGCTCTTGCCTCGGTAACCTGCGTGAAGACTTCTCTTTCATGCTTTGCATAGCCTTTGACTGTTTCAACAAGATTTGGGATCAAATCATATCTTCTTTGATATTGATTTTCAACCTGTGCCCATGATTGATTGACCATCTCATCAAGCCGAACAAGTTGATTATATGTCGAGGTTATCCATCCAACAATTAACAGTGCTACGATAATTATAAAGCCTATGACGCCAAGTACTGCAATTAAAGTTTTTGACATACCTCAAACCTCAATTTTTATTTTACTTGGTAAAAATGTAGCGAATTTTGATTTTATTTTCAAGGATAACTCGAGCTCAGATATTTCAAAACTTGATTTTTTCAAAAAGATTTTATATTTATTTAAAAAAAGAAGAAACGAAACATGAGCTGTCAAAAGGAAAACATATTTGAAATTGTGAAAGTTAACATGATAAAACCATTAAATTTGGAGGGAACTTAGAAGAGATGGGAGAGTTGGCATCATCTTCGGTTCAAGCCCTGGTTGAGATTCAGGGCGTAAGTAAATCTTTTAATAATGTTAAAGTTCTTAACAATATCAATCTTGTTGTAAACAAGGGGGAATTCTTCTCACTGCTTGGCCCAAGTGGATGTGGTAAAACAACGCTTCTCAGAATAATAGCTGGATTTGAAAGTCCAAACTCAGGGAGGGTTATAATTGACGGGATTGATTATACTGATATCCCGCCTTATAAAAGACCCGTTAATATGGTTTTTCAAAATTATGCTCTTTTCCCACATTTAAATGTCTTTGAGAACATCGCTTTCGGTTTAAGATATCAGAATCTCGGAAAGGCTGAAATTAGAAAAAGGGTTTTTGATGCGCTTGAGCTAGTTCAGTTAACGGGACTTGAAAATAGAAAACCTTCAGAATTAAGTGGCGGGCAAAAACAAAGAGTTGCGCTTGCAAGAGCTCTTGTGCTTAAACCAAAGGTTTTGCTTCTCGACGAACCGTTAAATGCTCTTGATCCGAAGTTAAGAAAGGAGATGCAAATAGAACTTAAGAAACTTCAGCATGAGGTTAAAATCACATTTATTTTTGTGACGCATGATCAAGAGGAAGCGTTGTCAATTTCAGATAGAATTGCTGTTATTAACAGGGGAGAGATTGAGCAAGTTGGCACTGGCTATGAGATATTCGAAAGACCAAGGACCGAGTTTGTAGCTAACTTTATGGGTGCAAGGAATTTATTTACGGGAATTTTGCATAGGCTGGACAAACATATAGTTGAAATTGAACTTCCAAATCTTGTGCGCTTTAAAGTTTTGAGCAATAAAAATCTGAGGTTTAATAACGGTGAATTCAAATTTATCGTCAGACCTGAAAAAATCTTGATAAGAAAAGCTCCTGTTAAAAACCAAGCCTTTGTATCCATCCCTGCGGTCATTGAGTCAAAACTTTATTGCGGGGCTTCAACGAGTTGGGTTTTAAGGGCAAATGGCTTTTTGATCTTTGTCGAGGAACAAAACAGAGATGTAAAGCTTAAGAATGAGTTTTCCCCTGGTGAAGAAGTTTATGTGGTTTGGGAGAAAAGAAATATGGTCTTTCTTGAAGTATGAGGGGTAAAGTTTACTGGGTTTTTCTTATTCCATCTGCGATGGTTCTTATTGTTTTCTTTCTCTTTCCTCTTTTAATAATGCTTTATTATAGCTTTTTGCAACGTGGGATCTATGGGGGATTTGAACCAATTGAGAATTTAAAGGAATATATATTTTCATTTGCTTGGTTGAAAAATTACATCAGGGTTTTTGATTCACTTTACATTCCAATTTATCTTCGCTCTATTTACATAGCCATTTTAACGACAATTATTTGCTTATTTATTGGATATCCAGTTGCATATTTTATTGCGTTGAAAGTTAAACCTGAAAATAAAATTCTGTATTTGTTCTTAATCATTGTTCCCTTGTGGACAAGTTTTTTGATAAGAACATATGCCTGGATTTTGATTCTGCGGGATGAAGGTTTAATAAATCTGTTTTTGCTTAAAATTGGATTGATAAATAAACCACTGCCTTTACTTTACAATGAATTTTCAGTCTTGCTTGGTCTCATTTATGGGGAATTGCCGTTTATGATCCTGCCAATTTATGCATCACTTGAAAAAATCGACATCAGTTTAATTGAGGCATCCAAAGACCTTGGGGCTGATGAGTTTAGGACTTTTAAACGAGTGATTTTACCACTTACCTTGCCAGGGATAATCGTTGGTGTTACGATTGTTTTTATCCCAACGCTTGGGTCATTTATAGTGTCTGATTTGCTCGGTGGGGCTAAAAGTATTCTTGTTGGTAATTTGATCCAAAATCAGTTTATAGTTGCGAGGGATAAACCCTTCGGCTCTGCGATAGCGTTTGTGTTAAGTTCGTTTGTGCTTGTTTTGCTTTACATTTATAGAAAATTTTGGGGCGGGAAAATTGAGGTTTTATAATTTCGTGATTTTTTCAACTGTAAATTGATATTCCTCAGTCACGGGGTTTGAAAGAATTTTACGACAGATCTCGTCAACAATGGATTTAGCTTTTTCTTCGCTGTCCATATTTAAATTTATCTCGAAAAATTTTCCCGACCGTAAACTTTCTATCTCTTTATATCCAAGCGTTTCAAGAGCATGTTGAATTGTTTTTCCCTGTGGATCTAAAATTGTGTTTTTTAGTTTGACTATTATCTTAGCTTTTATCATCTTCCGATCAGTCTTTAAATATCAAAATCTTGAAAATCTTCAGTCTCGTCCGATGATGTAGTTCCAGCAAAGCCAAGGATTGGTTTAAAGGTGTTAATTAATGATCTTATAGCGCCAGATAAGATAAATATTACAAACCACGGGAATATAATTTTACCTCGTGTTAGAATTCCAAGAACTATGCCGAGGTAAAAGTAGAAGAATTTAATTGGGGATGATTTCATTGATTTGAGCGAGAATTTTGGAATCGTTTCGTATTTAATAGAACTTACCATAAGCAGGGAAAGTGCTATCACCATTGGGATCAAAGTAAGTTTTTCAAACTTTGACATTCCCGTCTCGGCATCATAGAATAGAATTATGTAAGAGGCAACAGTTGAAGCAGAAGACGGGATTGGGAGACCTTTAAAGAATTCTTTATCGAATCCGACAAGTTCAACATTAAATCTTGCTAGTCTGAGTGCCCCAAATATCATAAGGAGTGAACTTAGAAATAAGCCAATTTCCCCAAGCTCATGAAAGTAAAATTTATAAACTAAGACAGATGGGGCAACGCCGAACGATATCACATCGGCAAGTGAATCAAGTTCAACTCCAAATTCAGTTGCTGACTTTGTTAACCTCGCCATTGTTCCGTCAAGTGAGTCAAATATGGCAGCAATAATTATAAACCACGCCGATTGAATAAAAGCCCCATTCATCGCATTTAAAATCGCAAGAAAACCTGAAAACATATTTAAAATTGTGAATAAACTCGGGACAAATATAAACTTGTTTTTTCTCATTAAAATCACCTCTTAACTTTTGCTATTATAGTTTCACCTGCTTTTACTTTCTGTCCTATTGAAACAAGAATTTCAACCTTGTTCTTTGGCATAATAACATCAACCCTTGAGCCAAATTTAATCATACCATATCTTTGTCCAGTTTTAACCTTGTCTCCTTTTTTAACCTCGCATACGATTCTCCTTGCTATAAATCCAGCAATCTGTTTGACCATAATTTTCAGTCCGTCGCCTGTTTCTATTCCAATTATCTTTCTCTCATTATTTTCGGAAGATTTTTCTTCAAATGCAACAATATATTTGCCAGGGATGTACTTTAAAAATTTTACCTCTCCACTTATAGGGATCCTATTGACATGAACATTTAGTGGAGACATGAAAATGCTAATTTGAATTGCATCGTCAAGGATGAACTCGTTTTCAAATAACTCTCGTATCAAGAATACTTTTCCATCAGCTGGCGAAATTATAAGGTCATCTCCGTTTGGTGTTTTTCTCTCTGGATCTCTAAAAAAGAAAAGCGTAAATCCACTGATAAGTATGGCAAGTAAAAATGTTAATGCCTTAAGCGCAACTGGTTTAATTAAAAGTGAAATTATTAATAGAGCTATGGAGAATACAATTATCCATGCAACTGTAGAAATTCCGTATTTAGCTATCAAATTTCGTTCCCCATTAAATTGAGATTCGCCTTAAAATTTCCATATAGCTTTCACGAATATTGCCCATATTTAAGCGAACTCTTTCAAAATCTAATGGTTCATTTGTTTCCCCGTCCCAGATCCTGCATGTTCTCGGAGATATTTCATCTCCGAGCACAATGTCGTCTCCAAGTATTCCAAATTCAAATCTTGCATCGACAAATTTTAAATTTCTTCGCTCAAAGAATGATCTCAAAATGGCATTTATCTTTGATGCGGTTCGTGTTATCATTGCTATTTCTTCAGGCGTTGAGATGTGCAGAGCGTAAATATGATATTCATTTACGAAAGGATATTGTGCACTGTTATTTTTGTAGTAGAGTTCAATGACTGGCTGATCAAGTAGTGTGCCCTTTTCAATCCCAAATCTATCGCAAAAGTTTCCAGCTGCTATATTTCTTACAACGACCTTTATGGGGATCATGTTAAGTTTTCTGACAAGCATAGATGTTTCGTCAATGGGCTTTATGTAGTGAGTAAGTAGATTAAAATTTCGAAGGTATTCAAATAAAATTGTGGAGATTTTATTTCGCAGTTCACCGTGTCCTTTCATTTTGAAAACAGTTCCGTTTCTTAAAACAATGGAATCTTTGAATTTCATTATCAAGCAATTCTCTTCTTCAGAAGTATAAAACTTTTTGTTGTTCCCTTCCAAAACGAGTTCAGGGGTGAAAGTCTGAATTTTGCTCTTCTTTAACATATTCGCTTTTGACATCAAAATTTTATCAAAAATAATAATAAAAAAATTGAGAGTAAAAAACAAATTTGTCTATTGCTGAGTGTTCATTTTTGATTTTTAAATTTGCCTTGTTTTGAGTTTGTTTGTAAATTAAGTACGAAAAAAACTGAAAAATGTTCTTGCCATGCTTGGACAGGATGAAAAAATGATCGTTGCAATGTTGAAGTTTCTCTTTCCTGGTGAACCTTTGCCAACAGCTTTTGAGAAGGCTGAGGGTATAATTGAAGTGCGAAAAAGGATAAAAAAGCATGTTCTTTCACTTATAAAGAAGTCCAAGTTGGATTGGTATGGATACGCAATACCATATGAGTTTGGTGGCGAGTTTGAAGAAAAAAGATTTTCCAAAGGTTTTGAAGATTGATAAAAATTTTGAACCATCGTGATAATTTTAACTTTCCAATAGGGGGTATGTGGATGGGTCAACATCTTACTTGATAATTTTAAAACAACTGATTATATTTTTTCAGATGCTTAAACAAAAACAAAATACGGTAATTGTAAAATGGCAGAAACACTTGATGCACTTGGAATGATTGAAACTAAGGGTTTAGTGGGTGCAATCGAAGCAGCTGATGCTATGTGTAAAGCTGCTAAAGTTACTTTAATTGGAAAAGAGGTTATAGGTGGTGGTTATGTAACGGTTATGGTACGGGGTGATGTTGGTGCTGTTAAGGCAGCTGTTGATGCGGGTGCAGCAGCTGCTCAAAGAGTTGGTGAACTTGTCTCAGTTCATGTGATACCAAGACCCCATGCTGATGTTGAGCTTATTCTCCCAAAGCGACCCGAAGGAAAATAAATTTAAAAAACTTAACTTGGGTTTTAAATTATGATTGAGTATGCCCTTGGAATGATAGAAACAAGAGGGCTTGTGGCTGCAATTGAGGCAGCCGATGCAGCTTGCAAAGCTGCAAATGTTAAGCTTGTTGGGAAAGAGTATATTGGGGGTGGCTATGTGACGATTAAGATAATTGGAGAAGTGGCAGCTGTTAAGGCAGCTGTTGACGCAGGTGCTGCAGCTGCTCAAAGGGTTGGGGAGCTTGTCTCAGTTCATGTGATACCGAGACCAATTGATGATCTTGAGATGTTAATTTATCCTGAAAAACCATTTGAGATCGTGCCTGGAAAATTGCAAGCTGATCCCGATGAATTATATGAAGCAAAGTCTCCAGATGAACTTCGTTCATACCTTGAAAGTTTGAGCGTTATGAAACTTCGTTCAATGGCGAGAAAAATTAAAGAAGTTGGACTTACGGGAAGAGAAATCTCAAAGGCGACCAAGGAAGAATTAATTGAAAAAATTATCAAAGCGAAGTTTGGTTGAGCTTAAATGAAGAGGTATGTTTCATTTATTGTTGCAACTTTGTTTGCTTTTTTTCTTTGGTTTGCTGTGAATCTTAACGGCGAATACGAGGAAAATTTCAAAGCGAAGATAATAATAAAAAATCTTCAGTCTGAAAAAGCCATTAAAGTTGATTATCCTGAATTTGTGAATTTGAAAGTAAAGGGGCAGGGGTGGAAAATCCTGCCCTTTTATTTTTTTTCTCGACCATATATAACAATTGATCTTTCTAATGTGGGCTGGAGACTTCAAGTTAACTTGCTGAATGATCGCCGAGTTCATATTTCACTTCCAAGCGATGTTTACTTAATTCAGGTTGAGCCAGAATCTTTGAAACTTGAATTTGATCGCAAGGTTGAGAAGAAGGTGCCAGTTGTATTTTTACATGAAATTAAAGATAACAATAGTGACTTTGCATATCCACCAAGAGTTTTCCCCGATAGCGTTACAATCTCAGGAGCTGAATCTATAGTGTCAAGTATTGAAAGCATATCTACTAAAAAACTTTTGATTGAAAAATTAGGACAAGAGACTGAAACGAATATTGAACTTTTAAATCCAAACGAGAGATTGCTCAAGTTAAGTCACAATTCTGTTCGGGTAAAATTTTTAGTTGAACAAGTTGCAGAGCGTGAATTTACTATCCCTGTGGAAGTGACTGAAATTCCACCAGATAAAGAAGTTATACTTTTCCCACCTGATATCAGGGTTGTTGTCAGAGGGACTTTGTCGAAGCTTGTTTCGGCGGAGGCGAATATAAATACGACGATAAAGGCTTTAGTGAGTTATCGAGATGTTGTTAACGATAAAACGGGACTCGTAAGACCGAGGATAATTTTACCTGAGTATTTTAATCTTATAAGCGTTAGTCCAGAAGGTCTCGAATATATAATAAGGCAAAAGTGAAAATATGCTGGTGTTGTTAATTTTATCTCTATTTTGGATTTTTAATCCCGAGAAATTTCCAAAGTCACGGCCTGAGATAACCGACTACAAGCAGACATCGACATATTCTGATGTAATTAATTTTGTTGAGCAAATCACGAGGTCAAGTTCAATAGCAACTTTGAGTATGTTTGGCAAAAGTTATGAGGGTAGGGATTTGCCCTTGGTGATTCTTTCGAAACCAAAAGTTTCAAAACCTGAAGATGAAAGCGTTAGGGGGAAGTTTGTAGTTTTGATAATTGGGAACATACACGGCGGTGAGGTTGAAGGTAAGGAGGCGATTTTACATTTGTTAAGAAAATTTCACATTAACGATGAGTTTAAAAAGATGCTCGATAAAATTGTAGTTCTTGCAGTTCCGATTTTGAATGCAGATGGAAATGAAAAGATAAGTAGAGAAAATAGACCACACCAAAATGGCCCAGAGTTTGGGGTTGGGGTAAGGGAAAATTCACAAGGACTCGATTTAAATCGTGATTTCACAAAACTTGAAACACCGGAGATAAAAGCTCTCATTGAAGATGTAATCAATAAGTGGAATCCCCATCTCGTAATCGATTGTCATACTACAGATGGTTCGTATCATGGATATGTCTTGACCTATGCAACGGGTTTAAATCCAAATGGAAATTCTAAGATCACATCTTTTGTAAAAGATAAGTTGTTTGCCGAGGTAACTGATAAAATGTGGAGAAAGTACGGATATCGAATTTACTATTATGGAAACTTCATTGATCCGTTGGATCCATCAAAGGGTTGGATAACTTTTGATCACAGGCCAAGGTTTGGAACAAATTATGTTGGTTTGATAAATCGTTTTGCGATTTTGAGTGAAGCGTATGTTTATGCAGATTTTAAGACAAGGATCGATGCAACTGAAAAATTTATTGAAGAAATTTTAAGATTTGTGGTAGCAAATCGGGAGGAAATGCTTAACTTGATTAAGGAAGCGGATGAGCTTGCACTTTCCGGTGGCGTTGATTCACTTGGGATAAGATTTCAGATAAAGGAGTTTGACAAGTTAGAAAAAATCTATGGTTATAGAGTGATTGAGTATGTTGATACGTTGACTGGCGAGAAAAAAAGAAAGGTAAGCGATAAGCTTGAGATTTTTGAAATAAAAAATTTTGGCGAGTTCAAAATAACCGAGAAAAGGAAAGTTCCAATCGCATATGTCTTCAGCGGTAAATTTAAAAACATTGCAGAAAAGCTCATTGAACATGGGATAAGAGTTGAGCATGTGAAAGATAGCTTCAGAGGAGTTGCTGAAGTTTTCGTCGTTGATAGTTTAAAACATTCGGAGCGAAAATTCCAAGGTCATAATGAGGCGAGGTTATTTGGGCATTATGAAACTAGGGATGTTGAGATTGAGGGTAGTTATTATTATGTTTCAACTAGGCAGCCGAAGGTAAATTTGATTTTTTATCTTCTTGAGCCTGAAAGTGATGATGGTTTCGTTAATTGGAATTTCTTTGATGATTTTTTGATTCGTGAGATAAACGAGAATGGCACCGCGATCTTTCCAGTTTTTAAAATTTTTTAAACAAAAGGAGGTTGCTAAAATGAGGTTAATTTTAATTTTTGTGATCTCACTTTTTGTTCTGCTATTTGTTAATTTTTCATCCGAATTTATTGAGCCGAAGATAAGCGCAACATTTTCAATTGTGGCGTTTGACCCAGTGGCAAACGAAGCTGGTGTGGCTGTTCAATCGAAATTTCCAAATGTTAGGCCAATCGTTCCATGGGCAAAGGCAAATGTTGGAGCAATTGCCACGCAAAGTTTTGCGAATGTTGGATATGGTCCTGTTGGACTTGCACTTCTTGAGAATGGTGCAACAGCTGAACAAGCACTGCAAATTCTTTTGCAGAATGATCCACAGAGGGAGATAAGACAGGTTGGAATTGTAGATTTTAAAGGTAATGCTGCAAGTTGGACTGGGAGAGAATGTTTTGATTGGGCTGGAGGAATTGTCGGATATGGGAATGAGAAAAAATATGGCGGTAAAGGACAGATTATAGTTGGGAAATATTACGCTGTACAAGGGAACATACTTGTTGATCAAAGGACCGTTGAAGCTATGGCGAAGACATTCGAGGAAACTAAGGGAAACCTTGCTGATAGACTCGTTGCAGCACTTGTTGCGGGTGGAAAAGCAGGGGGGGATAAGCGTGGGGAACAATCAGCCGCACTTTTAGTTGTTAAGAAAGGAGCTGGGTATGATAGCACAATGGATAATTACATTGACATCAGCATTTATGATCACCCGAAGCCGTTGGAGGAACTTCAAAGACTTTATCAACTTCACAAACTTTACTTTTTCAAAAGCGATCCGAAGAATCTTGTAAAGATAGATGACAAAATATGTAGGGAATTACAGCAGATAATGAAAGACCGCGGTTTTTATGATGGACCAGTTAATGGCATTTTTGATGAAAAGACGAAAAAATCTTTACAAAATTTTATGGGCTGGGAAAACTATGATGTTAGAATAAGAGATGATGATATGATTGATCTTGAGGTTTTACAGGATATAAGGAAAAATTATGAGGTTTGGAAGTCACAACGTAAGGTAGGAAAGTAAAAAATTTTGTTTTGATGTCGCATTTTTTTAATTTTTAAAAGATTTTGGTGCCCGGGTGGCGGAAATGGTAGACGCACAGGACTTAAAATCCTGTGTCCCGAAAGGGACGTACCGGTTCGAGTCCGGTCCCGGGCACTGAGTGTTTTCCCGGTGTTTGGGTAAGGTCCTGCGCAACGGGATTGTGCTGAACCCCGCCAGGCCCGGAAGGGAGCAACGGTAGGCAACTAATCTCGTGTGACGCAGGGGTGCCTGCCCATCACCGGGTTTTGTTTTTTAAACTTACCACAATAGATTCATCTCTGGGCCATCTCTCAATTGCTTTATGGTCTTCATAGACATGGATATGGAATTTAATCTTTGAAATTTCATCACTTGCACATAATGTTTTTCTGCTTATTGCAAATTCAAATATCTCTTCGAAAGCATACTTTATCTCAAAAATTCCTTGCTTTTCTCTTTTCCCAATTTTCTTTACCGAGAAGCCTTCATGATTAAACTCAATTCTCGTCTCGCACGGTTCGATGAAGTGAATTTCAATCCTATGTTTTTCAGTTAAATTCCTTGATGTAGCAACCCTGATGAAAAATTTTTCTTCATTGAAACCAAAGTAAATTCTCTTCACCATTGCTGATACTTGATGCATCGCTGTTCCTATTTGAGCGGTATCATAGTAGCCCGCGCCTTCCCATTCAAAATTCCGTGTCCTTGAGCCATCTATTATTGGGTAAATAAACTTTTTAGGTTCAACAACGAAGAATTTGACAAATTTGCGCTTGATCGGATGTAAAAGTTCAACCGGTGGCTCAGCGTCGAGTAGCTCGTAAACCCTTATCAAGTGTTTTCTAAATAGCAGATCAAATTCATCAGCTTGTGCTGTTACATGTTCGTCCCCAAACCACCAGCACCAATCGCTTCCTTCGGCAATATAAATCTCTTCCCATGCCTTTTTAATTTTATCCCCGCTATGTTTGCCACCTAAGCTTTCGCGAACAAGGAAATCGCGAGTTTGTTTTAACAAGTCCCACGCTCTGTTATCTTCCTCATGACCTATCCAAATGTTGAAGTTAGCATTTATCCATGAGCCTGGGTAGATGTTTTTTAAGTCAATCGTCTTTGTGTTTGAAAGGAAATCGTTTAATCTTATTGTTTCAATTCGCTCATCGTTTGAAATAAGCCAGTAGAGTGTCCTCAAGAAATCTTTGCCATCGCTTTGGTAATACTCCCAACAATTTTCCCCATCTAAGATTATGCTGACAAGTGAATATCTTAGTGCTTCTTCACCCTCGTTTTTAATTATTTCATCCCGAATTCTTAAAATTCTATTGACAAGATCATGGGCTGAATCATCGGGACCCCAGCTTGAATACACAAATCCAATTAAGTCTGAAAGGATTCTGTCCCTAAAAACAATTTTAATTTCACCGAAGGGGGTTTTAAATCTATATGGTTTATAAATTTTGATTCGACTGTTGTCTTTTATGTCACTTTCTCCTATGGCGAGGGATTTTAGCAAAACTTCTTCATCTGAAGCAGTCCATTTGATTTTGTTTTCAACCATGAGGCTTATAACTTCCTCGCTTATAGCTCCTTCACTTGGCCACATTCCGTTTGGATTTTCTCCAAAGATTTCGGTGTAGAGTTCAATTGCTTTTTTTATTTGTGCGTCAGCGTCTTCGGGATGTGTAAATTTTCGGGTTGGTAGTTTTATGTTTGGAGATGAAATTTTAGCCACGGAGCTATCGCAAAGCAAGGGCAAAATGGGATGATAAAATGGGCTTATGCTAACTTCAATTTGTCCTCGCTCTTGAGCCTCGATGTGTTTTGGAATTATCCTTGATAAAATTTCATAGTGACCTTTAATTAAGATTTGCTTTTCTTCTTCTGTAAAATTTTTCCCTTTTTCAAAAAGTTTTTTAAACGGCTCATCATACTTGCTATATTCTCCAACCCAGACAAGGTTATACCAAACCTGAAGATCGAGCCAATCCTGTTGTGTGAAGTTAAGACTTACTTCTTCGAATTTTTCATTGCTGTATGAAAAGCCACCACGTTTGTTGAAAAGCTCAAGATACCTTGGATATGGTTTTATCATTCTATCAAAATTCGCCATGAAAAAATTTTTTAAAATTTCAAATTTGTCGTCTTCGGTTAGGTCTTCGGCTTTTTTTCGCGTAAGCTTAAGGATTTTATCTTCTGCTTTGTTGTTGACATAATCCATAATTTGAAGTATAAGAGAGGGGGCGAGGTTAAAAGTTTGTTTTATTTTGGGATAATCGTCAAGTATTCGCACCATGTCCCAGTAATCTTTAACGCCGTGAAATCTAACCCACGGCAGAAGATATTCACCATTTTCTTTGTAGTAAGGTTGATGTTGGTGCCACAAGAATGCAACTCTTATTGGTTCCATTTTTTCATCTTAATTTATTTTCGCATGTATTATCGGCATAGTTTTAAATTAACAAAATTAGCTGTACTTCTCAAGCAGGTTTGTGAAGTTTGAAATAATGGGTGGTTTAGGTTTAATTTTGAAAGTTTTTAAAGTTGATTTTAACCCTTTAATTGCTTAACTTATCAAAAAATTTTTAATGAAAGACGATTCTATTTCATGAGCGAGGTTGATGTAAAAAATGTGAATCTTCGGGGAGATTCTGAGATTTCTGAGAAAGAGATGACATTTTGGGAGCATCTCGAAGAGTTAAGGGCGAGGATTATAAAGTCGCTGCTTGGGATTGTGGTCGGAGTTATAGTTTGCGCTTTTTTTAGCGATGTCATAGTCAATGGGATTTTAATTGTGCCAGCCAAAAGGGCAGGGTTTGAGCTTCAAAATCTCAAACCGTATGGTCAATTTATGCTTTATATGCAGGTTGTTGTCATTTCTGGATTTGTTTTAAGTTTGCCATTTACACTTTATCAGTTTTGGAAATTCGTTGAGCCTGGTTTATTGCCCCGTGAGAAGAAGTATGTTCTATGGATAGTAGCTTTTTCTTCTTTATGTTTTTTTGCTGGGATAGTTTTTGCTTATTTTATTCTTCTTCCTGTTTCTTTGAAATTTTTTGCTGGTTTCGGTAGTAAAGAAATTCAAAATATAATTGCTATAAACGAATATATGAGTTTTGTTATCGGTCTTATACTTGCTTCTGGGATTGTGTTTGAACTTCCGATGCTTTCATTTTTTCTGGGTAGGATCGGCATTTTAACCCCTGCTTTTATGAGACATTATAGAAAGCATGCCATCGTTGTGATTTTGATAATAGCTGCTGTTTTAACCCCTGGACCTGACATCGCAAGTCAAGCGACACTTGCGATTCCCCTTTACTTACTTTATGAGCTTAGCATATTTGTCGTTCAGCTCACGGGTAAAAAACCAAAATTTTAAAACAAAAACAGTGTAAGTTGTGAATTTAACCGAGATAATACAGCCTATAAAGACGGAATTGCTGGAATTTGAGCGTTTTTTTAAAAAAATGATGTTTTCAAAGGTTAAACTTCTTAACATAATCTCCCACTATATTTTAAGGCAAAAGGGCAAGAGGATAAGACCAACACTTGTCTTTTTAAGTGCGAAGCTTGTTGGGGATATAAATGAATCCACTTTTCATGCAGCTACTCTTGTTGAGCTTCTTCACACCGCAACGCTTATTCATGATGATGTCGTTGATGAGTCAGATATGAGGCGTGGTTTTCCATCGTTAAATTCAATTTGGGGGAATAAAGTTGCTGTTCTTGTTGGCGATTTTTTTCTTGCCCAAGGCTTGCTTTTGTCGTTGAAGCATAAGGAGTATAGATTTCTCCATATAACAAGCGAGGCGGTGCGAAGGATGAGCGAGGGGGAACTACTTGAGATTCAAACTTCCAGATCAAATGACATTGATGAGGAAGTATACTTTAGGATAATTTCGGATAAAACGGCTTCTTTAATTTCAGCATGTTGTGAGCTTGGTGCAGCAAGCACAACGGATGATGAGGTTGTGTTGTATAAACTTAAAAATTTTGGCGAGAATCTTGGGATTGCTTTTCAATTGCGTGATGATTTGCTTGATTATATGGGGGAAACCAGCATCACTGGCAAGCCTGTCGCTTCGGATATAAGGGATGGGAAAATAACACTGCCGTTAATCTACGCTTTGAAAAACTCATCTCGTAAGGAATCCCGTCGTGTGATGAAGATCATAAAAAATAATCCGAGAAACAAAGATATTTTTTATGTGATTGACTTTGTTAAAAGTTATGGAGGCATTGACTACACTTTAAAAGTTGCTGAAGAGTATCTTGAGAGGGCGAAATCTTTAATATCTGATTTTTCGGATTCACTGGCGAAAGCATCTTTGCTCAAACTTGCTGATTTCGTTCTTGAAAGAGTAAGTTAAAACTTTAAAAACTTAATTATGGAGGTAAAAATGAGGTGGTTAACTATACTAATTGGAGTTTTTTTAGTTTCGCCAATCGTTGCTTTTTCACAAGTCGATAAAAATCTTGGAAGTTTCCCGGAGTCCGCTGCTAAAGGTTATATTCAACCGCTCGTTGATGTGATGGGAGCAAATTTAAACTCTGGGCTTTATCACACAGCGTCAATGAGTAAATTTTTGGGGTTTTATGTTGGCGTTAAAGGGATGGCTGTTTTTGTTCCATCATCGATGAAAAAATTTACAGCTGAGCTTGGCTCGGATTATAACCCTTCAAGGGTTGAAACTGCAACGGTTTTTGGCGATAAAGACGGTGGAGCAAAAACAAAGTATGGAAATTTTCCAGATAGTGTTAAATTACCTGGTGGGATTGGTTTAAAACTCGTTCCACTTGCTGTTCCACAAGTAAGTTTGTCAACTATGAATTCTGAGCTTCTCGTTAGATTTGTTCCATCAATTAAAATCAATGACGATGTCGGAAGTGTAGATTTACTTGGCATTGGGCTTGGGCATAGCATAAGTCAATATATCCCAATGTTTCCGATAAATGTTGCAATTCAAGGTGTATATCAGCAGTTAAAAATCGGAAATTATCTTAAAGCGACCGCTTTGAATGTAAATGTTCATGCGAGTAAAAGTTTCGTTTTCTTTACGCTTTACGGGGGCGTTGGATACGAAACATTTTCAGCAGATATAAACTATTCATATAAACCGCCTATTCCTATTGCTGATATAATTAAGACGATAAGTTTTAGCTTGAAGGGCAAAAATAATTTCAGGGCAACTGCTGGGTTCAAATTGGGGTTTGCGATTTTCGATTTAAATGTTGATTATTCCATTGGCAGTGTAAATGTTCTTTCGGCTGGCTTTGGCTTTTCATTCTAAACCTTAATTTTAAAACGATATTGCTTCTTTAAACTACGGTGGAGCAAGGAGTTTAGATTTTTTAAAAAAGTTTAGATTTAGTTATGCGAATAATTTTGTTGTTTCTTGTCTGTTTATTTGTGATTTTAGTTACGCCTGTTTTTTATCATAGTGGTAATGACTTTGATCTCGTTGGGCTTACGATAAATAAACTTTATTATCAACCCAACGATGAAGAGCGCTTGTTCATCCCTGGAATCGCAATTGTTAAGTTCAAGCCAGAGTATAAACATCGTCTCGCTTTGAACAAGGTTGAAATAGATGAGTTTACCGATATCTCAACCAAACTTGGGGTAAGCTCAGTCGAGAAGATGTTTCCAACTCATGATGCTCGTTTTTTAAAAAGAGGAGAGCCCGATTTAAGTTTATTCTACATTGTTCGTTTTCCAGAGATGATGAGTGTTGATTTTGTCGTTTCAAAATTATCGCAACTTAAGAGCGTTGAATACGCAGAACCACATTACATTTATAGACCCAATTTTATTCCAAATGATCCGTATTTTGAGACCAAGCAATGGTATCTCAGGAAAGTCGAGATACCTCTCGCATGGGATTTGTCCCAAGGTGACACTAACATCGTAATTGGAATTGCTGATACAGGTGTTGACCTTGATCACCCAGATCTTGCGGGAAATATATGGCGAAATTGGCGGGAAATTCCAGGCAATGGGGTTGATGATGATGGTAATGGTTATATAGATGATTTCGTTGGTTGGGATTTTGGTGGAAAAGATAACTTCAATAATCAAAGATCAAAACAGGATAATGATCCGAGCGAGAAGAAGCCTGTCCATGGCACTCATGTTGCGGGCATTGCTTCTGCTGTGACGAATAATGGAATAGGTGTTGCAGGCGTTGGTTTTAAGTGTAAAATTATGGCTGTTAAGGTTTCTATTGATGATGATTCGGACAATTTAATTTATTATGGGTATGAGGGTATCGTTTACGCAGTTGACAATGGTGCGAAAGTTATAAATTGCAGTTGGGGAGGTGGTGGGGGATCGAGGTTTGAGCAGGAGATAATAAATTATGCCACTTCAAAAGGTGCGCTTGTTGTAGCAGCTGCGGGAAATAGTAGGAGTGATGAGTTTCATTCTCCATCTGGGTATAAACATGTTTTAAGCGTTGCTTCTGTTGATTCAAATGATATTAAAGCTGGGTATTCAAACTTTGGTGAAACAGTCGATGTGAGTGCTCCTGGTGGAGTTTTTGTTGTCGATGGTGGGATCTTCAATACTTGGTATAACGACACTTACACAACTTTGACTGGGACATCGATGGCGAGTCCCCTTGTTGCTGGAATTGCTGGACTTGTCAGGGCTAAATTTCCCAACTTAACTCCCGATCAAGTTGCTGAAAAGATAAGAGTTACAGCTGACCCAATAGATGATAAAAACCCAAGTTATCGTTATCAGCTTGGTTATGGTCGTGTTAATGCTTACAGGGCTTTGACGGTTAGTTCCCCAGCGGTTAGATTTGAAGATTTCGTGATAGATGATTCGCTTGGAAATAAAGATGGTGCCATTGATCCTGGTGAAGTGGTTCAGATTAGGGGAATTTTTAAAAACTATCTTGAGCCAGCTTCAAATCTTATTGCACGACTTGAAACTTCCGACTCTTATGTTCAAATAATAAATGGGACTTTTACAATTGGTTCTCTTGGTACTTTGCAGAGTAAAAGTAATTTAGACGAACCATTTAAATTTCAAATTTTGCCCAATACCCCAGAAAATTATACTGTAAAGTTTGTTGTTAAAATTTCTTCTGGCTCATATTCCGATTTCATGTATTTCAAAGTCTTTGTTAGACCTACATTTAGGGAGCATAATGCTAACTTTATAACTTTGACTATAACAAGCAGAGGGAATCTTGCTTTTAATGATTATCCACACAACACACAAGGGAAAGGTTTAACTTATCGTGGTGGAAATAATCTACTTTTTGAAGGTGCTTTTATGGCTGGAGTTAGTAATTCTAAAATTGTCGATGTGGCAAGGGATGAAACGGGGCAGAAGCAGAATAGAGATTTCTCTGGAAAGACTTCCTTTTACCTTATAACGCCTGGGGAGATTTCAGCGCAGGATGGCTTCTCAATTTTTACCGATTCATTGGCACCAACCCAAAATAGAATTGGGATTGAGGTTTTACTTAATAGTTTTGCTTTTGATCAAACTTTTGATGACATGAATTTTGTGTTGTTGAAGTATTCGATAGTAAACAAATCTGGAAGGGATTATCAAAATTTCAGGGCTGGTTTATTTCTTGACTTTGACCTTGGAAGTGCTTATGAGAATGTAGCTGCTTATGATGCAGTTGGGGACTTTGTTTATGTGTATGATGTTGATACAGCTGGTGAAAAAACGGTTACTGGCATTGCACTTGTTGGCGGGAGTGAACAAGGAATATGGTTTATAAACAACGCTGGGGATGATCTGTGGGGGATATATGATGGTTTCACAAAGGATGAAAAATGGGAGGCGTTGAGTTTTAAAGGTGTTAAAAGAAATTCAGCAGGAGCTGGCGATGTATCTGTGGTGATTTCTGGTGGAAGTCAATTGCTGAAAAATAACGATACATTGAAACTTGGTTTTGCGATTGTTTGCGGGGATAGTGTGCAGGTTTTAAGAAAAGCTGTTTTGAGAGCGAGGGAAAGGTGGCTTCAAATTATAACTGATTCGGGTAGTAATAATCTGATCCCGGATAAGTTCGTTTTATATCAAAATTATCCAAATCCGTTTAATATTGAAACAAATATAAAATTTGCCTTGCCTAAGCCAGCGAGTGTCACGATTGAAGTTTTTGATTTGCTCGGTAGAAAAGTAAAAACACTGGTTCAAGGCGAAAGATTTGAACCGGGTGTAAGAATAGTCAAATTTAAAGCGGATGAGCTTCCAAGCGGAGTTTACATTTACAGAGTTAAGGCAGGTGAATTTCAAGATAGCAAAAAGATGGTTTTGATAAAGTGAAGTTTATCTTCTCACCAAAAGCAGGGATATCTCCGGGATGTAGGTTATTAACAGGAGCCCGATAAAAAGTATCAAGATAAACGGTAATGTCGCTAGGTAGATTTTAATTATGGGCTTTTCAAATCTGAAACTTGATATGAAGAGATTTAAACCAACTGGTGGTGTGAGGTAGCCTATCTCGAGATTTGTCAGAAAAATTATTCCAAGATGAATTGGGTCAACGCCAAATTTTAGAGCAATTGGGGTTATAATTGGGACTACGACAATTATCGCTGAGAAAATATCCATAAGCATTCCAACTACAAGTAGGAAAAGATTGAGCAAAAGAAGAAAGATGTATTTGCTTGAAATGTATTTTTGAATAAATGTAAAGATTTTCATTGGGATTTGTTCATCGATAAGATAACTTGTCAAGCCAAGGGCAGAAGCAAGGATTATCAGTATTCCGCCCACAAGTATCATACTTTCTTTCATTATTCTGGGAATGTCCTTTTTGAGATTTAGGTCTTTGTAGATAAAAAACTCCACTATAAAGACATAGACTGCAGTTATTGCAGAGGCTTCTATTACGGTGAAAACTCCTGCATAGATTCCGCCAATTATCAAAAATGGTAACGGAATTTCCCAAATTGCGTCAATTGTTGCTCGCCATAGATTTTGAAGCGAAAACTTTTGTGTTTGGATGATTTTGTAGTTTTTTGCAATGCTGTAAATTGAGAGTAAAACGATGAGCAAAATTCCAGGTAAGATCCCAGCGATGAAAAGTTTGTCGACATCAACTTGTGCAACGAATCCATACAGAATTAAAGGTAAACTGGGTGGGAAAAGTAAGCCCAAACTTCCAGATGTTGTCACAAGTCCAAGCGAAAATTTTTCGGAGTAATTTCCTTTTATAAGTGCTGGGAAGACAAGTCCCCCTAATGCAACAATTGTAATTCCAGAGGCGCCAGTGAAAGCGGTGAATATGGCGCATGATACCAAAACCACGAGAGCAAGCCCTCCGGGAATCCATCCGAAAAGTGCTTGTGTAAGGTTCACGAGTCGTTTTGGTGTATTGCTCTCGGCGAGGATATATCCAGCGAATGTAAATAGTGGTATAGCAATTAAAGTTGAAGTGTTTGCAAGGCGGAGCATTTCAATTATAATTGCGGATAGATCTGTCTTTATGGAAAGGAAGCTTAAAATTGCAATTGCGGATATAACAGCAAAGAGGGGTGTTCTGAAAAGCGCAAATAAAATGAAAAAAAGGAGCAGGAAAAAGTTTAGCATTTGCCACTTAGAAAATATTTTTAACAAAGATGAGTTTTATGATGTTAAGCAAAAACCTTAAGCTCATCATCGAAAAGCCAATAGGTATGATTATCTCAAGCATCCAATTTTTTAAACCGAGGAAAATTTCGCTTGGAAATTGCATTTCTATCTTTATAAAGTCGATCGAAGATTTAAGTAAAATCAAACAAACAGAAAGAGCGAAGAGATTGGTTAAAACAGAGACTATTTTCTTCAATTTTGGTGAAAGCAAGCGAGTTAGAACATCAATGTTTATGTGTCTATTTTCTCTTGTTGCTATCGATGCGCCAATAAAGGCAAGCCATAGAACAGTATATCTTAACATTGGATCAGCCCATGATATCCCAGTTTCAAATATGTTTCTTAACACAACTTGCGTGAAGCTAATGATGACCATCAAGGAGAGAAGAACCATCAAAATAATTAATTCAATCTTTGCAATGATTTCGTCGATTGAGCTTAGAAATTTCATTATTTGGATGTTTTTGGATTTGCTTTTCGATACTCTTCAAGTGCTTTTTCGATTTTGTTGAGCCATTCCTCGCTGAATAGTCTTCCAACGAGCATTCTTCTTGCTTTTTTTCCTATTTCGTCATATTCCTCAAGAAGCTTTTTTGATGGTGGATTTGTTATGATTATTCCGTTTTTCTTTAATGTTTCAATTGCTTTTTGATTTTCTTCCCTTGTCAACTCAACAAGTTTTCTCATATATTTTTTACCATTTCGCAAAAGGATCTCTTGCAAATCCTTTGGAAGTGAATCGAAATATTTTTTCGAAATCAAAAGCGCACCTGATGCATCCGTTATGGGGACATTATGCATATATTTGACTTTCGTAAACCATTGTGTTGCAAGAATTGCAAGTGGGGAGCCGTAGACTCCGTCGATTAAACCTGTTTGAAGAGAGGTTAAAACTTCTGTAACGGATAGTGGTACAGGTGTAATTCCGATAACCTTATATGCAACTTCAGCGATTGGGTCACCTTGCCAAGCCCACATTTTAATTTTCTTTAAATCTTCGATCCCATAAACTGGGGTTTTTGTAAATGTATAAACAAAACCAACCTCAGCCCATCCAAGCAAGACAAAACCGCCTTTTTCAATTTCTTTCTCAAGTTCATCACTAAATTTTTGGTAGATGTGATCAACCTCGTCATAATTTTTAAAAAGGAATGGGGAATCAAGAACTCTGACATTTGGTGCGATTTCGCCGATACCAACTCCAGTGAATCCGCCAGCGTGATATTGACCTATTCGAATTTTCTTTAAAACATCAATTTCATCACCAGCAACACCACCAGCATAAATTTTAAATCCAATCCTCCCGTTGCTCTCTTTTCTTATTTGAGCGTCATATTCACGCAGGACATTTATCCATGTGCTTCCATCTGGGGCAATGGTTGCAACTTTTATAAGGTATTCTTGAGCCAATGCAAAGTTAAGAAATATGAAAAGAAGAAGGATTTTTTTCATCTCCGTTTACTTTTTGTTTAAAATAATTCATCAGTCATGTTTTTAAATCTTTCAGCTTTTTTCTTAGCAATTATGTTAAGAAGCTCTGCATCTTTTAAAAGCTCAGCGGGGGAGTCGATTACATAGTTTAAAAGTTTTTCGAAGAGTTCTTTATCTTGAATTTGGACTGCGTAGTATCTCGCATAAAAGACATATGGCAGTAGATATTTGCCTTCGGAGATTTTTATG
Source organism: Candidatus Kryptonium thompsonii (assembly GCA_001442925.1). GTDB lineage: Bacteria > Bacteroidota > Ignavibacteria > Kryptoniales > Kryptoniaceae > Kryptonium > Kryptonium thompsonii. The sequence goes on along the minus strand of LDXX01000005.1, from coordinate 50,792 downwards.
CATTTCTCGAAATATTCTTTTCCTTTTTCAGGGTCGCCTCCAAACATCTTGGGTCTTGCGGAAAGCAAAACGCCGAGAAACATATCTGCAGAGCCGTAGAAGTAATTTTCATCAAGTTCAATTGTTCGTTTCACCATCGCTTCAATTTTCGGAATTTGTCCAATTGCGTCGGGGTCGTCCCTGCTTAAATTGACATAGCTTCCCCAAGCCATTGTTGTCCAAAACAGAGTTGGTACATCCTTCCTGGTAAACTCACTTTTCAATGTCTTTTCAAATTTTTCAAACTCTGCGTTAAGACTTTCGGCAAATTTTTTATTTTTCGCTTTAAGATAGTTTATACCAAACTCAAATGCTCGTTTGTAAAGTAGCTTTGCCCTTTGAGGGTCTTCGTCTTCGACAAATCCCATCGCATATCCAGTATATCCCTGAACCAGTAAAGTTATGATTTTTTCATTTTGGGGGTCAACATTGTAAATTGCTTCCAGAAGCTTGAGGTTTGCTGGTATGCTTGATTTTGCAATTTCATAATCTGTTTCACTAAATATCGCTTTTACTCCAGCATCAAATATCCCTGATGCATATCTTATGGTTATCTTTTGAACACTGCAGGCGTTGAATAACAAAAAGATTAAAGGCATCAAGACCTTAATCTTCTCAGCGTTTAATCTCAGCATAAATGGAAGAAGTTCTTTTTTACTTGTGTAAAAATTTAATCAAGTAGTTTTATAAAAACAAAAATCTTTTGGGCGAACTCTTGACAAATTGCTTTAAATTCATTATCTTCCCTGTAGATTAGGCAAAATAAACAGGAGATGCACATGGGTAGAAAGTTTTTTTACCTCGATACGGAGAATTTAAGTTTTAATGAGATCAAAAACATCCAGATTAAGTTTTTAATATTTGTTTTGCTCATCGTAGTGTTTAGTTTAGGGTTTTTATTTGTGCTGAACTACTTTATGGGTGATATCCTTGGTTTTGGTAAAGTTAGGGCAGAGAAGTTGGAATTGGAGAATAATCTTTTAAAAAATCAGTTAAAAGTTTTGAGGGAGAAGTTTAATCAGGTTGAGAGCATCGTTGCGAAGTTGCTTGAGCAGGATAGAGAATTACGACTTGCGGTGGATTTAAAACCTATCGATGACGACATAAAAAAGGTTGCGGTTGGTGGAGTTGAAGAAAAATATGAGTTTAATCTTTCTGATGAGGAAGCAGGAAAATTACTTGCTGAGTCTTTTGCAAAGATAGATAAGCTTGAGAGGGAATTGAGATTGCAACAGAAAAGTTATGAGGAAATTTATAGACAATACAGAATCAATCAGGAAAAATTTAAACGCATCCCTGCTATTTTGCCTTTAAAAGGTAGTTTGACATCAAAATTTGGTTACAGAAAACACCCGATACTTGGAATTTGGGCTATGCATGAGGGTGTTGATCTTGTCGTCGATGTTGGGACGCCTGTTTATGCAACGGGTGATGGTGTTGTAAGTTATGTTGGATATAGAGGAAGGTATGGTTTATTGGTTGAAATTGATCATGGTTTTGGTTATGTAACTTTGTATGCGCATCTTTCAAAGGCATTTGTTAGGGAAGGGCAGAAGGTAAAGCGTGGTGATAGGATCGCTTTAAGCGGTGCTACAGGTCTTGTCACAGCTCCTCACTTGCACTATGAGGTATGGAAGGATGGTATTCCACAAAATCCATTAAACTATTTCTTTGAGGAAGTTGAACCAGATAAATATAAAGAACTTGTGCAGGAGGCAAGTAACAAATCAAACTAAGGGAGGTTGATAAAATATGTTGTGGACACCTGAGCTGATTCGTTATCTTGAAGGTGCACCATGGCCAGCAACAAAGAGAGAATTAATTGAATATGCAAAAAGAATTGGTGCCCCGCCCGAAGTAATTCAAAACCTTGAAGAACTTGAAGATACAGACGAAGAATATAATGGAATTGAAGATATCTGGCCTGATTATTCTCCTGAGGATGAGGATGATTATTTGTTTGGCGAGGAGGATGAATACTAAGTATGAGCTAACCCGTCCCTTTGGGCGGGTTTTTTAAGTTTTTAATTAAGTTAAACAGCGATGAAAAGGTTAATCTTTGTTCTTTTAGTTATTGGATTTGCGATTCTTAAAGCGCAGGAGCAAAATTTTGAACTGAAAAAGATAAATTTTCAGGGGAATAAAACTTTATCAGCAAGAGAATTACATTCGATCCTTGTTTCAAAAGAAAGCCCTTCTAAATTCTGGCAAATACTTTACAAAGTAAATAAACGACTTGGGGACAAACCTCAATATCTTGAGAAAATCAAGGTCGCTAATGACATTATAAGCCTGCGAAATTACTATCTTGACAATGGCTTCTTTGATGTAAAAATTGATACGCTGATTTACTACAACTATGAAAGTAAGGAAGCGATTTTAAACTTTCTGGTAGATGAGGGGAGACCATACTTGATTGATAAAATTGATTTTACTGGGCTTGAGCAAATCCCAGATTCTTTAAGGCGAATTTGCATGAATTTTTCTTTTCTCAAAGTTGGAAAGAGATATAGAAGGGTTGATGTTGAAGCAGAGATTCAAAGGATTTTGAATTTGCTTTATGACAATGGTTATCAAAATGCGTATGTTGAGAGAGTGGGGATTCGTGTTTTGGTTGATTCTACAAAAAAAATCGTTTCAGTTTTTGTCCCGTTTAATCCGAACGAGAGATATTTGATCAAGGATATAAAAATTTTGGTTGAAGGGACAGGGAAGATGAAAGTTTCCGAGGAGCTGGTGAGGCGTGAAATTGAATTTAAAGAGGGTGAATTTTATAGCAGAAGTTTAATTCTGAAAAGCGAAGCTAATTTATCCCAGACGGGCTTGTTTGAAAATGTGCGAATTAATCTTGAGCCAACAGGGAAAGCCGATACCGTTCATCTTGCTGATGTCAATGTTTGGGTTGTTCCTAGAAATAAGCATGATATTTTCCCTTCGATTTATTTCAGCGATGAAAGAAACGCTTTCAATGTTGGTGTTTCAGTTGACTATCAAAACAGAAATTTTTTAGGTGGGGGGAGAAATTTTTCATCGAGTGTAAGGTTTCAGATCCAAAGTTTAAGTTTTAATAGAATGCCGAGTTTGGAGGATACCACAAGTGCGGGGTTGATTGAGACAAATATGAGGTTAAACCAACCTTATTTAGTCGGTCGTAGGATTCCTGGAGAATTCAGTTTAGCTTTGATGATAGATAAACAAAAAAGTTATTCGCTGAATATAGCGAGAAACAGGGTGAGGTTTATTTACAAGCCAAATGGGGAGTATTCAGGCTTTTTAGATTGGGATATAGAAAGTGTGAATATAAAGTTTCGAGGGACGGTTGATCCAAAACTTGAAAAACTTTATCAAAGACAGCTTAACTCAATTTTATCGATAACATTTCAGATTGATAGAACGGATGATTTAATTTATCCGAGATCTGGATACGCTCATATGATTTCGGTTGAGGAGGGTGGAGTAGTCCCGTTTCTTTTGGGTCAGATGGGGATAAATGTTTTACCTTTTTCACAATATTATAAATTTGGTTGGCTTTATAGGCGTTTTTTTGGTTTGAATAATTCAGTTTTTGCGTTTAAATTTAAATTAGGTGTAGCGAATGAGTTTTACATAAAGTCATCTAAGAGATTTGAATTGCAACCGATACCAATAAATAGGAGATTCTTCGCAGGAGGAAGCGCGAGCGTACGCGGGTGGAGAGTTAGGGAACTTGGAAATGTTTCAAATCCAGCTCTTGGTGGAAATGTTTTGATAGAGGCAAATTTTGAAAATAGGATAATTTTCTGGAGAAGCTTCGGGGGCGTGGTTTTCGTTGATTTAGGTAATTTGTGGGATGATTTAAGGTATGTTAAATTAAATCAGTTCGCTGTTGCTGGTGGATTTGGTTTGAGGTATTTGACATTCTTTGGAGGTTTCAGGTTTGATTTTGGGTTTAAAGTTTATGATCCCAGTTCTACTTCAAAAATGATTTTTAAGAAAACGGCTGGACAGATTTTAAAAGAAATGGTTTTTCACATCGGTGTGGGTCAAACTTTCTAAAAAAGTTATATAACAATGGCTTGGTCAAATGTAATAGGTCAGGATAGAGTAAAGCAAATTTTGATCAATGCAATTTTAAACGAAAAGGTAGCACATGCATATTTGTTTTACGGTCCTGAGGGAGTTGGTAAAGATGCTATGGCAATTGAGTTTGCGAAGGCGTTAAATTGTGAGCGTAAGAAGGGAGAAGCGTGCGATGAATGCAAAACCTGTAAAGGAATTTCTGAGTTTTCACATCCCAATGTAAAGCTTGTTTTTAAACTTCCACTTGGTAAAAACGAAACAAAGGATGATTCACCCCTTGAAAAGCTTGATGAGTCAGAGATAAAGATTATACAGGAACAAGTAAAGTTAAAGTCGCAAAATCCCTACCACAAGATCACAATCCCAAGGGCGAATAGCATAAAGATCAACAGCATTAGAGAGATTAAAATGGAGATCTCGCATAGTACATTTATTCCAGGCTGGAGGGTTGTGATTGTTTCTGAGGCTGATGCGATGACCGAACAGGCAGCAAATGCATTTTTAAAAACACTTGAAGAGCCAACCCCCAAGACAGTTATAATTCTGACCACTTCAAATAAAGATAGACTTTTGCCGACAATCACATCAAGGTGTCAGCTTGTAAGATTTTCTTATCTCTCGGACGATGAGATAGCGAAGGCATTGGTTGATAGATACGGATTAAGTGAAGCACGGGCGCGCCTTGTCGCACGGCTTGCAAATGGAAGTTTCGGTAAAGCAATAGAACTTCTTGATGTTACAGTTGAAGATAAAAGGATAAGGCCAATTGATTTTCTTGCTACAATTGCATCGGGGAAAATTGTTAAGTTGTTGATTGAGATTGAAAAAATTGTGACCGATTATGAAAGGAGTGAAATTGAGAATTTTTTACAGGTTATTTTGACATGGTTCAGGGATGCGTTGATGGTTAAAGTTGGCATGGTGGATAAAGTCATAAACATTAATATGCTTGAAAGATTGAAAAAATTTGTTGCAAATTATGGTGAGTTTGAATATCAAAATGCGATATCACTTGTGGAAAAGGCAATTGAGCAAGTTGAGAAAAATGTTCAGCTAAATTTGATTTTGATAAATCTTTCGCTTGAACTTTCAGAGTTGATGAAGAAGGCTTATCAAAAAACAAAACAAATGGGTAAAACGCAATGGATAGAAAAATAGATTCACCTTTTTGGCTTGAGGAGGACTGGGAGTCGTTTGGAAGTGGTTGGGAGCAATTAGATAAAACATTTATCGCAGGCATTGAAGCCGAAGGACTTGAAGTTGAAGAGGCTAAATTGCCATGTGAATCTTGCTTCAAGAAACCTTTCGACCCTGAACTTGCCAAGATTGAGCATACTTTAAATCTCGTTGAAGTTGAATTTAAAAGTATGCGTCGTGATTTCTTTATAAATGAACAAAACCTTGAGCTTAAACCTGGGGATTATGTTCTTGTTGAGGCGCTTCGTGGTATTGATCTTGGGCGTGTTCATTTGGTTGGGGAGAAGGTTCATCAGAAAAGAAATTTCCTTGGCATAGTCGGTCAGTTGATGAGAAAAGTGATACGGCTTGCAAATGAAGAGGATTTAAACAAGTTGAAGAAAAATAGAGAGGATGAAGTTAAAGCACACTATATTTTCAAGCAAAGGGTGAAAGCTTTTAATCTTGAGATGAAACTGATTGATGTTGAATATCAATTTGATCGAAATCGTCTTACATTTTATTTCACCGCCAGTGGGAGGGTTGACTTCAGGGCTTTCGTTCGTGATCTTGCTAAAATTTTTAAAACGAGGATTGAACTTTGGCAAATCGGCGTCAGGGATGAGGCAAGAAAGATAGGTGGAATTGGAAGTTGTGGGAGAGCTTTATGTTGCAACACTTGGCTTGAGAAGTTTAATAAAGTTACCCTTATTCATGCAAAGTTTCAGAATCTGCCATTGAATCCGATAAAGTTATCGGGACAGTGTGGCAGGTTAAAGTGTTGTTTGTTATTTGAAATGGAGACATATCTTGAGGCTTTGAAAAACTTCCCACCGATTGATTATGAGATTCAAACGGAGAGAGGAATTGGCAAGATTGAAAAGTTTGATATTTTCAAAAATTATGTCTATGTGCATTATGGAAATGACCTATGGGAAAGATATACGCTTGATGAGATAAAGAAAATTGTTCCGCCTGAAGCATTTGAGCGAAATAAGGAGATTTTTTCAAATGGTTTGGGTTAATTTTAAAAATTGATTAAATTCTTAACAGCATTTGACAACAAAAAATTGAGACGCTCTTGGGCAAAAATTTTAAAAGAATTCTCGTGACAGCTGCACTTCCCTATGCAAATGGACCTATTCATTTGGGTCATCTCGCTGGAGCTTATCTTCCCGCTGATATTTATGTTCGTTATCAGAGGTTGAAAGGCAGAGATGTGTTATATATTTGTGGCTCCGATGAACATGGTGTTCCGATAACAATTACGGCGGAAAAAGAAGGTATAACGCCTCAACAGGTCGTCGATAAATATCATTACATGAACAAGGAAAGCTTTGAAAGATTTGGGATGAGTTTTGATAATTATTCAAGAACATCGCTCCCTTTACACCATCAGACGGCACAGGAATTCTTTTTGGAACTTTACAAGAAGGGAATTTTAAAGGAGAAAACGACGAAGCAATTGTATTGTGAAAAGGACAGAATGTTTCTTGCGGATAGATATGTTGAGGGGATTTGCCCAGTATGTGGTTCACCTGGTGCAAGGGGAGATCAATGTGAAAAGTGTGGAAGTTGGCTTGAGCAAACGGATTTAATTGAGCCGAAGTGCAAAATTTGTGGTTCAACCCCTGTGATCAGAGATACATCTCATTGGTATTTGCCACTTGGCGAATTCCAGAAGAAGCTTGAAGAATGGATGGGGACAAAAACTGATTGGAAGGAAAATGTTAAGCATTATGTTTATTCATGGTTTAAAGAAGGATTGCAAGATAGAGCTGTGACAAGGGATTTACACTGGGGGGTGAAAGTTCCTATTCCTGAGGCGGAAGGAAAAGTGATTTATGTTTGGTTCGATGCTTTGCTTGGCTATATCTCATCAACGAAAGAATGGGCTCAAAAGATTGGTCAACCTGAAAAATGGCGTGAATATTGGCAAGATCCAGATACAAGATTAATTCATTTCATTGGAAAAGATAATATCGTTTTCCATTGTATTGTTTTTCCAGCGATGCTGATGGCATGGAATGAAGGTAGAAGCGATGAAATTTATGTGCTTCCGGATAATGTCCCAGCAAATGAATTTTTAAATCTTGAGGGCAAGAAACTTTCAACAAGCCGAAATTATGCTGTTTGGCTGAATGAATATCTTGAGAAATTTGAACCAGATCCGTTACGCTATGCCCTTGCCAGCATTTTGCCTGAAACAAAAGATACGGACTTTTCATGGAAAGAATTTCAAGCAAGAAACAATAATGAGTTGGCAGATATACTTGGTAATTTTGTTAACAGGACATTGACATTTGCGAAAAAGAATTTTGATAACAGAGTTCCGGAGAGGTTTGAACTTGAGGAGATTGATAAAGAGTTGATAGCAAAGTTAAAAGAGCATGTGGATAAAATTGCCAACAATTATGAAAATTTCAGGATAAGGGATGGGGTTTTTGAGACGATGAACTTAGCGAGATTTGCGAACAAGTATTTTAACGACACGGAGCCTTGGAGGATGATCAAGGAAAATCCGCGTCGGGCATCGACAACGATAAATTTATGCTTGCAGTTGGTGCGAGCTCTTGCGATTTTATTTGAGCCAGTTTTACCGTTTTCGTCGAGGAAAATTTGGGAGATGTTGAATTTGAAGGATGATATTGTTAAAGCAGGTTGGGATAGTGCTGCTGAGCTTTTGCTTGAGGCAGGTCATCAACTTGGGGAGCCAAAAATTTTGTTTAGAAAGATAGAAGATGCTGAAATTGAAGATGAGATAAGGAAATTAAAAATAGCGTCTGGAGAAATCGTGGAAGAAAAAATTGAGTTTAAGCCGCAGATAGATATAAAGGATTTTGAAAAAATTGACCTTCGCGTAGCTGAAGTTATTGAATGTGAAAGAGTGAAAAATTCGGAAAAACTTTTAAAGTTGAAAGTTAAAATAGGGAGAGAGGAAAGGCAAATTGTGGCGGGAATTGGAAAACATTATAAACCCGAGGAGCTTATTGGCAAGCGTGTTGTGGTGGTTGCAAATTTAAAACCCGCTAAGCTAATGGGTATAGAATCTCAAGGTATGCTTCTTGCAGCTGTAAAGGACGAGAAATTAACAATTATAACAACCCTTGATGAAATTGATAGCGGAAGCCAAGTAAGATAAATCCCGAACTCGAAAGGTTCGGGATTTTTTATTTTAAAATAAAAAAGGAGAAAAAGCCATGATAGCTGAAAAGGAAAAAGCACTTAAAAATGGGGCAAGGTCAATTTATGATATGGCCCTTGAAACATTTGACAAAGCAGCTGACCTTTTAAATCTTGAGTGGGATATTCGCGAGCATATTAAATATCCAGAAAGAATTTTAATTGTTAATTTCCCGGTTCGCATGGACAATGGCAAGGTTCAACATTTTGAGGGTTATCGTGTTCAGTATAACACAGCTCGGGGTCCAGCAAAGGGTGGTATAAGGTATCACCCCAATGTTACGCTTGATGAGGTTAAAGCCCTTGCTTTTTGGATGACTTGGAAGTGCGCGATTGTCAATATTCCATTTGGTGGTGGTAAGGGCGGAGTTGTCTGCAATCCAAAAGAAATGTCGCAAGGAGAACTTGAGAGATTGACGAGGCGTTATACTGCCGAGATTCTTCCTTTGATTGGTCCTGAAAAAGATATTCCTGCGCCTGATGTTTACACAAATCCGCAAGTTATGGCTTGGATAATGGACACATATAGCATGATGAAAGGTTATGCAGTTCCGGGCGTCGTAACTGGAAAACCTATTTCGCTCGGTGGTTCTGTTGGTAGAGATCAAGCTACGGGTCGCGGTGTGTTTTATACCACGCAGAAAGCTGTAGAACACCTTGGAATGAAATTGGATGGTGCAACTATTGTAGTTCAAGGTTTTGGAAATGCGGGTTCTGTCGCAGCGATGCTTTTTGAAAATGCTGGCGCAAAAGTTATAGCAGTAAATGATTCAAAAGGTGGGATTTTCAATGATAAAGGTCTTGATATAAAGAAACTTATTGAACACAAAAATAAAACAGGTTCAGTTGTAGGATTCCCGAACTCTGAACCTATAACTGCAGATGAACTCCTTGCTTTAAAGTGTGATATTCTTGTTCCAGCGGCGCTTGAAAACGCAATCCATGAGGGTAATGCTGGAAATATAAAGGCGAGAATAATCGCTGAGGCTGCAAATGGTCCAACCACTCCCGAAGCAGATGCAATTCTCGAAGATAAAGGTGTTTTCGTCATCCCTGATATATTGTGTAATGCTGGTGGTGTTACTGTATCTTACTTTGAATGGGTTCAGGATGAGCAGCATCTATTCTGGGATGAAGAGCAAATTTACAGTATGTTGGAAAAAATTATGAAACGTGCTTTTGATGAGGTTCTTAGCATTCATCTGAAGAATAGAGTCTCAATGAGGATGGCAGCTTATATGCTTGGAATCAGCAGAGTAGCTGAGGCGGTTAGGCTTCGTGGGCTTTATCCATAAAATTAATATGGCGGGGTTTTCCCCGCCTGCTTTGTAATAAATAAAAATGTTAGTGAGCGTGAAGACAATAAAAATATTGATATCTCTTTTTGTTTTCTCTGTTTGTATTGCACAGGATTTAACTTTTTTTGCATATCTTGGTAAAAATTTGCCAGCATCAACATACCTTAAAATTTCCCAAGATATAAATCAAACTTTTTTAAGGTTTGATGGCATTAAGTTGTCCGATAAATCGTTTGAATTCCCCCTTTATTATGGGTTTAAGATTTCATACAGGTTAAAATTTGTAAATCCCCGAACTTTTGTTGAGCTTGAATTTATTCATTCAAAGGTTTATTCCAATCCAGAGCAAATTGTAAGAGCGGTCGGGATTTACAGAAATGCTTTAGTTGATTCGGTGATAAGATTTGGCGATATAGTTCAAAATTTTTCTATTTCCCATGGTTTAAATTATGCGATTTTAAATTATGGCTATAAGGTTGGATTGAAATCTTATATTTTTCCTTTTTTAAAGTTCGGTGTTGGAATTTCGGTACCGCATTTTGAGACGACGATTGATTCGTTAAGTTTTGAGCGATATGAGGTGAACGATTTTGTTGTTCAGTTTTCGTGTGGAGCGGATTTTAAAATTTACAAAAGCGTACTTGGGATGGTTGAGCTAAAATATACATCTGGTGAGATTGTGAATGTTGGAATTTACGGTGGAACAGCGGAGACATTTATAAAGATGTTTCATTTTGTCTTTGGTTTGGGTTATTCCTTTTAAAAGTTGAAAATTATTTTGTTTGATGGAATAAAGTGGAAATCTGGCGACGAAACCTTTACATTGTTTGGATTGCGCAGTTCATTACAATGATGGGAATGAGTATGATTGTTCCATTTCTTCCCTTTTTTATTCGTGAGCTTGGTGTAAGGGATGAGGCAAGCGTTGCGAGGTGGAGTGGAATTATTTTTTCTGGTCCTTTTATAGTCTCTTTCTTTATTACTCCAATATGGGGAACACTTGGAGATAGATTTGGGAGGAAATTGATCATGGTTAGAGCTATATTTGGGCTTGGTGTGGCTCAGTTTTTAACTGGTCTATCTCAAAATGTTTATCAACTTTTCATATTTAGGATAATTCAAGGGGCGATAAGTGGTTTCATACCTTCAGCACTTGCTTTTATCTCTGCGGAGACTCCGTATGAGAAAAAGGGATATGCAATTGGGACTCTTCAAACGGCGACATCGAGCGGTCAACTTTTAGGTCCGTTGTTTGGCGGGGTACTCGCAGATTTAATTGGTTATAGACACATTTTTTATCTAACAGGCGTATTATGTTTTGTTTCAGGGTTTCTCTTGATATTCGGAGCCGTTGAGTCAAAGAAAAACAATTTGAAGAGTGGAAATGAATTAAAGAATTTGATTGAGAATTATCACTTTGCATTTAAAAATAAAAGCATAAGCATTGCCTTAGTTCTCATATTTTTATCTCAAGTGACTGTTATGATAGTTCAACCTATCTTTGCTTTATTTGTTGAGTATGTAGCTAAAAATGTGAAGCATATTTCGACTTTGACTGGTATTGCTTTCTCAATTGCTGGAGCGTTTACAATTTTGTCAGCGCCGATGTGGGGTAAGAAAAATGATAGTGATTTTAGGAAGTTTGGTTTTAGAGGATATAAGAGGAATTTGATTTTTTCCTTTTCAGGGGTTGGGTTTGCGTTTATACTTCAAGGGCTTTCAAATTCAATTTTTGTTGTGATTTTATCGAGGGCGTTGTTTGGTTTCTTTCTTGGTGGGATGGTTCCAGTTTTGTATTCTTTTGTAAGTAGAAATGTAAATGAGGATAAGCAAGGTGGGATTATGGGGATTGCTTCGAGTTTTACGACGCTTTCGAATGTGGTTGGGCCGGGGCTTGGTGGTATAATAGCTGGATTTTGGGGTTTAAGAGTTGGGTTTTATTTAAGTGGGTTCATTGCTTTTGCTTCAGTGCCACTTGTTCTCAAAATCACAAAGCGAGATTAAATTTTTGAGTTTAGATTTTGAGTTTTTAAATTAAATTCAACTTTTGCCCGGGTGGCGGAATTGGGAGACGCGCTACATTCAGGGTGTAGTGGGCGCAAGCCCGTGCGGGTTCGAATCCCGCCCCGGGCACAAATAGTTCTCGTTTGTTTGAATCTTGCTTATTTATCTTTATTTTTTTAAGTTTTCAAAAAATTAAAAGCGGAAAAATTTAGGATAATGAACGAAGGTCACGCCGAAAGAACCGACGGGAGACAAGCAGAAGTGGGAATTTGGGACTATTTTTATGTTCTTTACAAGTGGAGGAAATTTATCGTTATCAATGTTTTTGTAATTACATTAGTTGCAGTTATTGTTGCTCTTCTCTTACCTGTTCAATATAAAGCGACAGCAACAGTAGTTGCTCCGCGGAAAACCGACATCTTTGGTGGACTTGGAGCTTTAGGTCAATCAATTCGTGAGTTTGCGCCCTTTTTAAGAGGGTTGAGTGGGGGACAATTGCCCCTCTTTACATATCTTGCGATTTTAAACAGCAGAACAGCGATGGAAAAAGTTGTTGAAAAGTTTGATCTTATCAAGGTCTATGGGATAAAAGATTCATCTATGGAGAAGGCGGTGAAGAAGTTGAGGAGCAATACAGATTTTGAAATTGATGAGAATGGAATTTTGGTGATAAATGTTTACGACAGAGATCGCCAAAGGGCAGCTGATATGGCTAATTATTTCATTGATGTTTTAAATGAGATAAATATAAAACTTAACACTGAAGAGGCGAGAAATAATAGAATTGTGATAGAGAAACGTTATTTACAAAACCTTTCGGACCTTAGAGCTGCTGAGGATACACTTAAGAAATTTCAACAAAGATACGGTATTTATTATTTACCTGAGCAAACTAAAGCTGCTATTGAGGCAGCGGCTGAGCTTGAAGCGCGGATAATCGCTGAGGAGGTTAAACTTGGGATTTTACAAAGGCAATTTGGGGAGGATGCTCCTGAGGTTAAAACTGCTATGATTCAAATTGAAGAGATGAAAAAAAGGTTAAATCAGATGAAAGAGGGTAGCGAAAAATCTAAAAATGAGATGAGTTTATTTGTACCCTTTAAGGATGTCCCTGAATTAGGTTTGCAATATCTTCGGCTTTATCGCGATTATGAAATTCAGAATAAACTTCTTGAATTTATTGTTCCACTGTATGAACAAGCGAAAATAGAAGAGCAAAAAAATGTTCCAGTTGTTCAGGTTCTTGATTACGCTGTCCCACCCGAGAAGAAGGCAAGACCATTTAGAACATTAATAGTTTTATCGGTCTTTGCGTCTGCTTTGGTTTTATTTATTATAATTTCATTTGTAAATGAATCATTGCTTAACAAGAAGCAATTTTTAAATTCACTTGATCTGAAAGCTTATAATTTTGCTCGAAAAGTTGCGAACATCTACAAGATATCCTAATATCCCCATCTGTATGCAAAAAGAGCATTTAACACCTGATTTTTCTTCTATAAGAAAGTTAATCGCCAAAAACACATTTTTTAATTTTGTTGGTCAAGTTCTTCCGATCATTGCTGCGATTTTGGGGGTTCCAATCTTAATAAAGTATCTTGGCACTGAGAGATTTGGTATACTTTCAATTCTTTGGATGTTGATGTGGTATTCAACGATGCTTGATCTTGGCCTCGGAAGGGCAACGACAAAGTTTGTTGCTAATGCTTTAGCCCGAGGGGAATTTGAAAATATTTCTAAAATAGTTTGGACATCAGTTTTAATGCAGGTAATCATCGGAATTGCGTTAGCAATAGTTTCCCTATTTTTAACACCATTTATTGTTGAGAAGGTGTTAAAGATAAGCCCGGGACTAATTTCTGAGGCAAGGACTTCATTTTATCTTATTTTTCTTTTTACCCCGATTATCTTAGTGAGTACATCTCTTCAAGGTGTCTTGGAAGCTTACCAACGCTTTGATCTTATAAATTTTGTTTTAGCTCCAGTTAAAATTGGTGTTTTAATTTTATCAATTCTTGGTGCGGTTTTAAATTTGAAGTTGACGGGGATAGTGGTGCTCTTAATAATGATGCGGGTTTTGATGATTTTTACTCTTTTCGCTCTTGATTTGAGAATCTGTCCAGCTTTAAAAAGCAAGTTTAAATTCGATTTAAAGCTTTTGTCAGAGTTATTTTCCTTTGGGGGTTGGATTACTGTGGTGAATATCGTTAATCCAATTTTGATTTATATTGATAGATTTTTGATAGGTGCGATTTTATCTGTCGGTGTTCTGGCTTATTATACAGCACCGTTTGAAGTGGTTCAAAGGTTGTGGATAATACCCGCTAGTTTAGTTATAACTTTATTTCCAGCTTTTAGTTTATTGGACGGGCAGAGGCAAAATGATGAAATTTCAAATTTGTTCTCAAAGTCGGTTCGTTTAACTTTTGTTATACTTTTTCCAATTGTTTTCGTGTTATCATTTTTTTCTTTCGAAATTTTAAAGTTGTGGCTTGGCTATGATTTTGCGGTTAATAGTTCAAATGTTTTTAAATTTCTTGCCTTCGGCATTCTAATTAATTCAATAGCTGGTTTTCCTGCGATTTTATTGCAGGGGGTTGGAAGACCTGATATAACGGCTAAGGTTTATCTTGGTGAACTTATTCTCTATGTTCCTTTTATTTCATTTTTGATTTATAAATTTGGGATCTTGGGGGCAGGGGTTGGATGGATGTTGAGACAAGTTGTTGATTCACTTTTGTTGTATGGAATAGTCTTTAAAAAGGAAATCGTTGCTTGGAATAAACTTTTAAATCAGGGGAGTTTCTCTGTTTTCTCCATTTCGATAGTTATAGCTCTTCTTGCCTTTGCCAGTGGTGCGTGGAATTTATTGTTAAAGTTTGTTATGGCGCTTTTGGGACTTGTAATATTTAGCTCCGTGGCTTGGATTAAGGCACTTGAACAAAGTGAGAGAGAAAAATTTAAAAGTAAATTGTTGGCGTTCTTATGGATGCACCGGTAAGTGTTATAATCCCGTGTTATAATGGTAAAGATGTAATTGAAAGGGCAATTCGCTCAGTTTATGAACAAACATGGCGACCCGCTGAGCTGATCGTCGTTGATGATGGCAGCGAGGAGGAAACAGTTAAATTTTTGAGGGAGCTTGAAAAAAGATATAATGGGTGGATGAAGTTAATCGAACTTGGTAAAAATTCTGGAGGACCTAGTATACCGAGAAACGTTGGGTGGGATGCTGCTACGCAACCTTATATTGCTTTTTTAGATCAGGATGATGCTTGGGTTAGACATAAGGTTGAGATACAACTTAATTTTATGCTCAACAATCCAGAATTTGATTTCACTGGACATAATATGAAAATTGCCACCGATTATCATGAACCCGAATATAATTTAACGAACTTTAAATGGAAAAAGGTTTCAAAAAGAAAAATTTTACTGAAAAATTATTTTTATACGAGTACAATGATGTTAAAGAGAGATTTACCATTTCGTTTAGAGCCAAGTTTGAAGTATTGTGACGATTACCATTTATGGATTCGATTGTTGCTATCTGATTATAAAGGAATATATATTGATTTACCGTTGGCTTTAAAGTTCAAGCCCCATTTCGGGCATAGCGGGCCTTCGGGGGAATTGTGGAGGATGGAAAAAGATGAGTTAAAAGTTTACTTTGACTTATTAAAGAATAAGATGATCAGCGGGCTTGTTTTCCCATTTTTAATTACATTTTCACTTTTGAAATTTATAAGAAGAGCTGTGATAAGTTTAAAATGGAAATAACCACCGAGAACAAATATACTCCAGCGGTTGATTTACAAAATGTTATGCTTGCTTTTGCTTTATTTACGCCTTTGATTGGAATGTTTGTGAATTATTATGCGATGTGGGTTGTTATGTTTATGTTTGGTTTAATGTGGATTTTATTTACAAGCAAAGAAGCAAACGCTGGTTTAATGTTTTTATGGGGGTTGGAGTTTGAACCCGCTCCAGTTGATTTCATTTTCGCTGGGTCGTGGTTTAAAAGGATTATGAAAGGTGATTTCAAGTGGCTTTCGCATCCAGCTTTACATTTATTGCTTGCATACATTGTTCTTAACTTACTCCAAATCTTTTACTCAAAAAATTTTTCTAGAGGAGTATTTTTCGGTGCTGTGACAATATACACTATCTCACTTGCGTTTTATTTTTCAAGCTATATTAAAGATGCAAAAATTTGGGCTGAAGTTAGGCGATTCTATTTAATTGCAGTTTATATATCTGCAATTGTTCAGGTGCTAATGATTATTCTGATGTTAATTCAAGGCAGAGTAGGAAGGCCGTCTGGTTTCTTTAAAGATCCAAATGTCCTCGGTGCTTTTGTGGTGACGGGCGCTTTATATGCGATGAATAAAATTCTATTTGGGGAAAGAAGGGAGATATTGAGGTATACATTGGTTTTTTTGTTTTTGCTTATATCTATTGTTTTAACTTTTTCGCGAGGTTCTTTATTAAATTTAATAGTTGGGATTTTTTTTCTTGGTTTTGTGTCTTTGATAACAAAAAGAAGCAAAAGATTTTTCGCTGTTTTTAGCGTTGCTTTAATTGTTGCTATATTATCTGTACCTGTTATTCTTGAAGTTTTTCGGCAAAGTTTTAGATTTAGAGGTGCCCAATGGTATGATATATACGGTAGGGCTATGGCGTGGAAGGCTGGTGTTGAACTTTTTAAATCATATCCACTTGGAATAGGACCCGGACAATTTGAAGATTACTCTTTAGATTATCAGAAATCGATGGGTGGAGCGATGCTTAGATTAACACCTTCTGCACACAATTTTTATTTAAGAGTTTTGGCTGAAAATGGAATTATTGGTTTAACGCTGGTGATAGGCGCTTTGGCGACAGCATCGCTTGTTTTGGTCAAGTCAAGGAGAATTATCTATTCAAGTGATATTTCATGGATATTTAGCTGCTTAGTAGGAATAGTCGTGCAAAGTTTTGTAATAGATACTTTACATTGGCGCCATTTTTGGATCCTTTTTGGGTTTTTGATTTCATTAGTTAACTTAAATCATGAAGAAAAAACTCTGAAAAGTTAAGAACATGAAAATTTTGTATGTTGTGACATCGGCTGGTTTTGGAGGTGCCTCTATGCATGTTTTGCAATTGATGAGGTATATGAGAGGCCTGGGGCATTCTGTTGGTCTTGTTTCCGCGCCGGAGCCTAGGTTGGTTAGAGAGGCGAGGGAAATGGGAGTCGAGATTTTTCAAAATCCATATTTCGTTAGGCGTCTTCACTTGGTAAATGATTTAAGGGCTTTTATACCTGTGTATAAAGCGATAAAAAAATTTAAACCCGATATAATCCATGCTCACAGTTCAAAGGCTGGAATTATCGCTAGATTTTGGTCCGCAGTCTTAAATGTAAAACCCGTGGTTTTTACGGCTCATGGTTGGGTTTTTACAGAGGGAAAAAAGTTTTGGAAAAGATGGCTCTTGGCTCAAGTTGAGCGAGTCGCTTCAATCGTGACAACGAAAATAATATGCGTATCAGAACATGATAGGGAACTTGCTATAGAGTTTAAAGTTGCTCCGCCTGAAAAGTTACTCGTGATTCACAACGGCGTTGATCCATCTTTGTTTCAAAATATTGTGAAATCACAACCGCATAACGATAAACCCATAGTTACATTTGTTGGACGACTTGCACCACCCAAAGATTTGTTCTTTTTAATTGATGTCGCTGAAAATATAGATAATGCGGTGTTTTGGATTGTTGGTGATGGAGAATTGCGAGAGAAAGTACAAAGATATGTTTCTAAAAAGGGTTTAACCGATAGAATCGTCTTATGGGGGGAAAGATATGATATACCTGAGATTTTTTCTAAAACGGATATTTTTGTTTTACCATCTAGATGGGAGGGGTTACCCCTGACTATCATTGAAGCAATGATGGCTGGATTGCCTGTTGTGGCTTCTAATGTTGGTGGTGTGCCTGAGTTAGTTGAAGATGGAGTAAATGGTTTTCTTGTTCCTCCTGGTGACATTGTAAAGTTTACAAAAGCGCTTCAAACTTTGATTGAAAATGAAACCTTGCGCAAAGAAATGGGTGAGGCTGGAAGAGCAAAGGCAATGAAAAATTTTAGCCTTGATAAGATGCTTTCGAAAACTGTGGAAGTATATTATGAGCTTTTAAAATCAAAAGAACCTGTTGAAAATGTCAAAGACTGCTGAAAAAGTACTGGTGATTTCCATTGATATTTTGATGCTGTTTTTGGTATGGTATGTTTATTACTTGATTCGCGTTGAGAGTGGCTTATTTTCTTATTATGTAAGACCTGAATTTTGGGGTCCAATGTTAATCATCACAGCTTATTGGCTTGTCATGTTCTGGTTGTTTGGTTTATATCAATCGTGGTATGCTAAGTCGAGGCTTGACGAAGTTATCACCATTTTGAAAGCAGTTACATTTGGAGTGTTCGTTCTTTTCTTCGCTATTTTTATTGATGATATTTCAACTAATTCGCCAGCAAACTCGAGGATACTGATTTTAATTTATTGGTTTTTAATGATGTTTTTTATACCCGCGGGACGTATTGCTGTGAGAACCTTGCAGAGAAAATTGCTCGAAAAAGGTATTGGGTTAAGAAATACATTAATTGTTGGATTTAACGAAAAAGGAAAGGAGATTTTTGACCTTTTGGAAAGATATCCAGCGCTTGGGTATAAAGTCGTTGGATTCATTAGAACTGATAAACGAAAGGGGGGTGAACATAAAGGTGTTAGGGTACTTGGATCAGTTGAAAAGATCAATGATGTCATAAGGGAACACGATATAAAAGAAATAATTTTTGCGCTTGATTCATCTGAACACGGAAAACTTCTTGAGGTAATTGGAAGGTGCGATGAAGATGTTGGATTTAAAATTGTTCCCGATCTTTATGATGCGATAAGTGGGC
The DNA here is from genome assembly GCA_001442925.1 of Candidatus Kryptonium thompsonii. Taxonomy (GTDB): domain Bacteria; phylum Bacteroidota; class Ignavibacteria; order Kryptoniales; family Kryptoniaceae; genus Kryptonium; species Kryptonium thompsonii. The sequence goes on along the minus strand of LDXX01000005.1, from coordinate 32,095 downwards.
AGGCTCGAACGAATCAAATTTATGGCTTTCCACTTATTGAAATCATGCCTGAGTTGATGAAACCTTGGGAAAAAGTTGTGAAAAGGTTGATTGATATAGTTGTGTCGTTGATAATTCTTTTGGTTGGATTGCCGATATGGATTTTGATCGCAATTTTGATAAAAATAGATTCGAAGGGTCCAGTGATTTACAAGCAAGAAAGGGTCGGTAAAGATGGAAAGATTTTTACATTATACAAGTTTCGTTCTATGTTTGAAAATGCGGAAGCACTTACTGGTCCAACTTGGGCGATGAAAAATGATCCAAGGGTGACGCGCGTAGGAAAAATATTAAGAAAATTACATCTTGACGAAGTACCGCAGTTTTTTAACGTCTTGAAAGGAGATATGAGTTTAGTAGGTCCAAGGCCTGAAAGACCTATGTTCGTTGAGGAACTTTCAAAAAAAATACCGCTTTATAAACGCAGGCTAAAAGTCAAACCTGGAATAACTGGGTGGGCTCAGATTAAGTATAAATATGATGAGTCAATCGAAGATGTTAAAAAGAAGTTGCAGTATGATCTATTTTACATTGAGAACATGTCACTTCGAATGGACTTGAAAATTCTCGCTTATACAATTTTACATGTTCTTTCAGGAAAAGGGCAAACTTAAAAAGGAGAATCTTTATGGAAATTCCAATTTTTACCCCTGTTAGACAGTATATGAACTTAAAAGAGGAAATTGATTCCGCTATTCAGAAGGTTTTAAGTAAAGGCAATTTCATACTTGGTGATGAGGTAAAAGAATTTGAGGATAAGGTTGCTCAGTATCTTGGGGTTAAGCACGCTATTGGTGTTGCATCTGGGACGGATGCTCTTCAAATTGCTTTAATGGCGATTGGTTTAAAGCCTGGGGAAGAGGTGATAACGACACCTTTCACATTTGTCGCAACTGCTGAAACGATAGTTTTGCTTGGTGGGAAACCTGTCTATGTTGATATTGATGAAAAAACATACAACATAAATCCAGATTTAATTGAGGAAAAGATAACTGAGAAAACAAAAGCAATTATACCTGTGCATCTTTATGGACAGCCTGCGGAAATGGATAAAATTCTCGATATTGCAAAAAGATACAATCTTTATGTAATTGAGGATTCAGCGCAAGCATTAGGCTCTGAATATAAAGGTAAAAAGGTGTGCACATTTGGAGATATCGCATGCATAAGTTTTTTCCCAACTAAAAATCTTGGTGCCTTTGGAGATGCTGGGATGATCGTAACGGATGATGATGAACTTGCTGAAAAAATAAGAATGATAAGGGTTCATGGCTCGAAAGTAAGATATAATCACGAAATCCTTGGTCTTAACAGTCGGCTTGACACATTGCAAGCGAGCGTGCTTCTTGTGAAGTTAAAATATCTTGATTCTTGGAATGCCAAAAGAATTGAAATAGCAAAAAAATATAACGATGCATTTAAAGATCTTGATGATGTTGTCATTCCATATTCGGAGGCGTACAATAAACATATTTACCATCAATACACAATAAGGACAAAAAGACGTGATGAGCTTGCTAAATTTTTGAGGGAGAAAGGAATTCAAACTGCGGTTCATTACCCGATTCCCCTTCATCTTCAAAAAGCATTTTCACACCTTGGATATAAACAAGGTGATTTTCCGATCTCAGAGCAATATTCAAATGAGGTTCTTTCCCTGCCGATGTTTCCTGAATTAAAGGATGAAGAAATTGATTATGTAGTTGAGTCAGTAAAAGAATTTTTTAAAAGATAACAGTTAATCATCCATGCGTGCTCTTGTCATCATTCCAACTTATAACGAAGCGGAAAATATAAAAGAATTAATCCCAGCGATATTGAAGCAAGAGGCTCTTGTTCCATCTTCTGTCAAGATAGATGTTCTTGTTGTTGATGATAATTCGCCTGATGGGACAGCCGATGTTGTTAAGGAACTTAAGAAAAAGTTTTCGGGGAAAGTTCATTTGATTGAAAGAGAAGGTAAGCTTGGACTTGGGACAGCTTATGTTGAGGGATTTAAATTCGCACTGAAAGAAGGATATGATTTCGTTTTTGAAATGGATGCTGACCTTTCACATGATCCGAAGGAAATACCTAATTTACTTAAAGGGGCGCTTGATAGTTATGATATCGTTATCGGCTCAAGATATTCGCATGGTGTTTCTGTTATGAACTGGCCCATGAGAAGAGTTTTGTTAAGTTATTTCGCAAATCTCTATGCGAGAAAATTGACAGGGGTGCCAGTTAAGGATTTAACAAGTGGGTTTAAATGTATCTCAAGAAAGGTTCTTGAAAAGATCGATCTTGACAAAATAAGATCAAATGGTTACGCTTTTCAGATAGAGTTAACGGTCAAGGCGTATTACAAAGGTTTAAAAATCGTTGAGCATCCGATAATTTTTGTTGAGAGAAGATCTGGTGTGTCAAAGATGAGTAAAAAAATCGTCCTTGAGGCGTTTTTTATGGTCATTAGACTTGCCTTCTTGAGAATTTTAAAATTTTTCAGAAAGAAGAAAAATGGAAGTTGATCTTTCCATAATTATTGTCAATTACAATGTTAAGGATTTTCTTGAAAACGCTCTTAGATCGATTGAAAAGGCTATTGAAGGTATAAGTGCAGAGGTGTTTGTTGTTGACAACGCCAGTGAAGATGGAAGTGTTGAAATGGTTAAACAGAAATTTCCTTGGGTTAAAGTAATAGCAAATAAACAAAATCTCGGATTCGCTAAAGCAAATAATCAAGCGTTAAAGATAGCGAAAGGTAAATACATACTTTTGATAAACCCTGATACAATAGTTCAGGAAGATACATTTAAAGTTTTAATTTCTTTCTTTGAATCCCATCCTGAGTGCGGTATGGCTGGGTGTAAAATTCTAAACCCTGATGGAACGCTCCAACTTGCTTGCAGAAGAAGTTTCCCAACCCCGTGGGTTGCGTTTACGAAGATGGTCGGTTTATCAACTCTGTTTCCAAAAAGTAAGATTTTTGCAAAGTATAACCTAACCTATCTCGATCCAGATGTGATAACGGAAGTTGATGCGGTTAGCGGTTCATTCATGATGATAAGAAGGGAAGTTTATGAGCAAGTTGGGGGGCTTGATGACGATTTCTTTATGTATGGTGAAGACATCGATTGGTGTTATAGGATCAAAAAAGCGGGATGGAAAATTTACTATGTTCCGTTGACCCAGATAATTCACTTTAAGGGGGAAAGCACAAGGCGAAGCAACATAGATGAAATTCGAGTTTTTTATGATGCTATGAGAATTTTTGTTCGGAAGCATTACAGGGAATTTGCGTTGCTTGGTTTAATTTTAAAAGTGGGTATAGTTGTCCGTGGTTTAATTGCAATGCTTGGGAAGTTTATTAAAAGTTACTGGGATATGGTCGTTGATGTGTTCGTTGTCTTGATTTCTTTTATGGTTGGGGAATTTATCAGGTTTAATGCAATTTTTGCTCTTCCAAAATATGCTTATCCAGAGGTTTTAATCGTTCCACCGTTGGTTGTATGGTTTTCTCTTTATTCTTTTGGGGTCTATACAAATAGAAAGTTTTCGATCGGTTTTTCTTTACTTGGTGTTTGGTTTTCTGCACTTATTTTGTCAACTATGACTTTTTTCTTTAAACAGTATGCTTTTAGCAGGATGATAGTTATCGTTATGACGGTTTTTAATACATTTTTCATCCCTGGGTGGAGGCTGGTTTTAAGAATTTTTGGGAAAATTCCTTTTGTGAATATACATATCATTGCAAAAAGAGTTCTAATCGTTGGCACTGGGAGTAGGGCTGTTTCGCTTATCAAAAGATTAAAGAGAAAAACAAGTGAAAATGTGAAGATAGTAGGGATAGTTGATTACGATTTAAGAAAACTTGGCCAGAAAATTGATGATGTTGAAATAATCGGGAGCATAAATACAATTGAGAAGGTAATCCGAGATAAAAAGGTTAACGATGTGATTTTTATAAGCGATGATTTGCCTTATTCCGAGATATTTTCAATAATAAGCCGTGTAAAGGACAAGAATGTTAACTTCAAGCTTGCCCTCGTTAGTTCAGACTTGGTTTTAAGCAAGGCAAGCATTGATTCACTTGACGATGTTCCTGTGCTTGATATTGATTACAACATTAATAAGTTTTTGAATAAGTTCTCGAAGAGAATTTTTGATATTTTTTTGACAATCCCGCTTTTGATTTTTGTCTATCCTTTGGTATATTTTAAAAAGATTTTCGGTAGAGAGATTGGTAATTTTGGAAATAAGATTTTGCTTTTGCCGAAAGTTTTGACAGGGAAACTTAGTTTAGTTGGTCGGCCTCTTGATTCACCAGATGGTCAGGATTATTTAGGGAAGAAAGGTTTAACAGGAATAGTTCAGATATCGGAGGCTGAAGATCTTTCTAAGGAGGAGATTGAAAGGTTGAATACTTTTTATGCTCGAAATCAATCGCTGGCGCTTGATATTGAGATTTTAATCAGAACTTTAATACGATTGTTTTCAAACAAAAAGAAGATTTAAGAATGTCAAAGTTCGTTCTTGACTTTGAAAAACCTATCATTGAACTTGAACAAAAAATCGAAGAAATGCGAAGATTTGCTAATAGCGGAGGCGTTGATTTAAGCGAAGAGATAAAAAATCTTGAGAATAAAGTTGAGGAGCTGAAGAAAAACATTTATTCAAATCTCACACGCTGGCAGAAGGTTCAGATAGCAAGGCATCCAGATAGACCTTACCCACTTGATTACATTTATCTTATGATGAACGATTTTGTTGAATTGCATGGAGATAGATATTTTGGTGATGACAAAGCGATGATCGGGGGATTTGCACGGCTTGATAACAGAACTGTTATGGTTATTGGAACTCAGAAAGGTCGTGATACGAAGTCAAATCTTTACAGAAATTTCGGGATGCCACATCCAGAGGGATATAGAAAGGCGTTGAGATTAATGAAGCTTGCGGAAAAGTTTAATAAACCAGTTATAACTTTAATAGATACACCTGGGGCTTATCCAGGAATTGGAGCTGAGGAGCGAGGTCAAGCGGAAGCAATTGCAAAAAATCTTTTTGAAATGGCGAGGCTTCAGGTTCCGATTATTGTCGTTATAATTGGGGAAGGCGCAAGTGGTGGCGCACTTGGGATTGGGGTTGGAGATAGAGTTTTAATGCTTGAGCATGCGTGGTATTCAGTTATTGCGCCAGAGTCATGTTCAAGTATATTGTGGAGAAGCTGGGATTATAAAGAGCAAGCGGCTGAGCAGTTAAAACTTACGGCTCAGGATTTGATAAAGCTTGGTGTGATCGATCGAATAGTTCCTGAACCACTCGGGGGAGCACATCGCGATCATAAGGAAGCAGCGAGGATTTTGAGGGAAATTTTAATTGAAGAGCTTGAGGCACTTTCAAATATTAAGCCGAAAAAACTTGTTGAGATGAGGATAGAAAAATATAGAAAGATGGGATTCTGGGAGGAATGATAAAGCACATTTTTAAAATCAGGGTTAGATATTCAGATACGGATCAAATGAAGTTTGTTTACCATGCTAAGTTTTTTGAGTATTTTGAATGGGCAAGAACCGAACTTTTGAGAGATTATGGTTTGCCATATAGTGAGATTGAAAGGATGGGCTATTTAATTCCTGTGCTTGAAGCATACGCAAAATTTAGAAAGCCAGCATATTACGATGATTTATTGAGAATTGAAACATACATGAAGGAAATTCCAAATTTAAAATTTAGGCTTGAATATGAAGTTTATCGTGATATTGACGATGAGTTGATCGCTGAGGGATATACAGAGCATGTTTTTCTCGATGCGAAGACGTATAAACCTGTTAAACCACCTGATGTTTTTATGAATTTTGTGCTTGAGCAATTTAAATCGTGTAAAAACAAAAACTGTTAATTTTATGCTTGATAAAGAACTGCTAAAAATTCTCGCATGCCCTAAATGCAAAGGGGATCTTGAATATATTGATGAGCCTGAATCGCTTGTTTGTAAGAAGTGCGGTAAAAGTTATGAAATAAGGGAAGGCATTCCAATTTTACTTGTTGAAGAAAACAATGATGAATGAGGGTGGATCGAGGTGAGAAATTTCTCTGTTGAAGAGCAAATAGCTGAAATAGTGAAGATGGCATTGGTTGAAGATGTCGGTTATGGTGATATAACTACGATGTCTGTAATAGGTGATGAGTTTATTGAGGCAAAAGCTGAATTTCTTGCCAAAGATGATGGCGTTATCGCGGGGATCGATGTTGTATGGATTGTGTTTAAGAATGTTGATCCAAGTTTAAATTTTATCCCAACTGTTTCCGATGGGGATTTTGTAAAAAGGGGCGATATCATTGGTGTTGTAAGTGGGGATGCTAGAAGTATTTTAACATCTGAAAGGGTTGCGCTTAATTTTCTTCAAAGGATGAGCGGAATTGCAACGCTTACGAGAAAGTTTGTTGAGGCGGTAAAAGGGACAAAAGCAAAGATAACCGATACGAGAAAGACTGCTCCTGGACTTAGATTGATTGACAAACTTGCGGTTGAAATTGGTGGAGGGGTAAACCACAGATTTGGATTATACGATATGATTTTGATAAAGGATAATCACATAGCGATCGCTGGTGGTATTGAGAAAGCAATTGAGAGATGCTTAAAGTATGTGAAAGAAAAAAATATCGATTTAAAAATTGAGGTTGAAGCGCAAAGTCTCGAAGATGTTAAAAAGATTTTAAAATTTGATGAAGTTGATAGAATTTTGCTTGATAACTTTAGCATCGATGATTTGAAAACAGCAGTTGATTTGATTGGCGGTAAACTTGAAGTTGAAGCGTCTGGTGGAATTACGCTTGAAAATGTTCGTCAAGTTGCTGAAACGGGAGTTGATTATATATCGATTGGTATGTTAACTCATTCTCCAAAAGCACTTGATATTTCACTTGAAATAAAAATTTAGATTCCATGGAGATAGTCTCTGATTTTCTTGTAATTGGTAGTGGGATTGCGGGTTTGTTCTATGCTTTGAAGGTTGCGGATCACGGTCGTGTTGTTATAATAACTAAGAAGGAAAGGGCAGAATCAAACACAAACTATGCTCAGGGTGGGATTGCATCTGTTTTCTCGCCTGATGATTCTTATGAGCTTCACATTCAGGATACTTTGAATGTCGGGGCGGGGCTTTGTAATCGTGAGGCGGTTGAAATTATGGTTTATGAGGGACCAAAAAAGGTTGAGGAGCTAATCCAAATTGGGGTTGAATTCACACGGACGCAAAATGGAAGGCTTGATCTTGGAATGGAAGGTGGACATTCAAGAAAAAGAATTGTTCATGCTAAAGATCTAACAGGGCGGGAAATTGAAAGGGCACTTCTCGAAAAAGTTTTAAGTCATCCAAATGTAGAAATATTTGAACATCATGTGGCGATTGATTTGATCACTGAACATCACCTTGTTGGAATTGATAAAAGTAAGAAACTTGACAATATACATTGCTGGGGAGTTTATGCGCTTGATGCCAGAACAGGTCAGGTTAAAAAGTTTTTGTCTAAAGTTACAATGCTTGCGACGGGTGGGTTGGGTCAAGTTTACATTCATACAACTAATCCCGCCATAGCCACTGGCGATGGGGTTGCGATGGCTTACAGAGCTGGGGCAAAAATTGGAAATATGGAATTTATCCAATTTCATCCGACGACGCTTTATAACTCCGGCTCCCCAGCTTTTTTAATATCTGAGGCTGTACGCGGGTTCGGTGGAATTTTAAGGACGAAAAAAGGAGAGGATTTTATGAAAAAATATGACCCGCGTGGTTCTCTTGCTCCGAGAGATGTGGTTGCGCGAGCGATAGATTCTGAACTTAAAAAATCTGGGGATGAATACGTTTACCTTGACTTAACTCATCTTGACCCAGATAAAGTTAAAGATAGATTTCCGCACATTTATGAGAAATGCCTTGAATTTAAAATTGATATAACAAAAGAACCGATTCCTGTTGTCCCAGCGGCTCATTATTCTTGTGGAGGTGTTGTTACGGATTTATGGGGTAGAACTTCCATAGTTGGGCTTTACGCTGCGGGTGAGACTGCAATGACAGGTGTTCATGGTGCAAATCGCCTTGCGAGCAATTCACTTCTTGAAGCTCTTGTTTTTTCAGATAGGGCAGCTTCAGATTCAGTTAAGTTCGTCAGAGAAAATTTCTTTAAGTTTCCTGATATTCCGGATTGGGTTGACACAGGAATATTCAATATGGAGGAATGGGTTTTAATTTCACATGATAAAAAGGAAATTCAACAATTGATGTGGGATTATGTTGGGATTGTGCGTTCCACACTGAGACTTGAACGAGCGAAAAGAAGGATTGAACTTATAGCAAATGAGATAGAGGAATTTTATAAAAAAACAAAAGTAACTGCTGACATAATTGAGTTAAGAAATCTTGCGACTGTTGCGTTGCTCATCATTCGCTCTGCTTTAATGAGAAAAGAAAGTCGGGGGCTCCATTACACCACGGATTATCCATACCGAGATGACGAAAACTGGCTTAAAGATACAATAATTCAAGACATTCGGATTTAGGGGGTAATTTTTATTTTGTTCATTTTTTGTTAAATTTGAGCAGAAAAATATAAAGCAATGTGAATATGCCATCAAAACTTAAATTTGGCGTTGTTGTTTTTCCGGGCTCGAATTGTGATTATGATACTTACTTCGTTTTAGAGAAAATTTTTAATCAAGATGTTAAGTTCATCTGGCATAAAGATAGAAGCGTTGGAGATGTTGATGTTGTAATTTTGCCGGGTGGATTTTCGTACGGTGATTATTTAAGACCTGGAGCGATCGCGAGATTTTCGCCGATTATGGAAGATATCATTAGGTTTGCAAACCGAGGTGGTAAGGTTTTGGGGATTTGTAATGGTTTTCAAGTTCTTGTTGAAGCGGGGCTTTTGCCAGGGGCGTTGCTGAGAAATTCATCTTTGAGATTTGTTTGTAAGTATGTTTATGTTAGAGTTGAGAATAACGATACATTTTTTACATCGCTTTGTGATGAGGGTGAAGTTTTAAAACTTCCTATCGCTCATGGTGATGGAAATTATTATGTTGATGATGAAACCTTGAAAAAGTTAATTGATAACAACCAAATAGTTTTCAGATATTGCGATAGGTATGGAAATGTAACAGAGGAATCAAATCCAAATGGTTCAATTTATAACATCGCTGGGGTGATAAATGAAGAAGGTAATGTTCTCGGGATGATGCCACATCCCGAAAGATGCTCTGAGCCGGTGCTTGGTTGCACAGATGGTGCAAAGATTTTTAACTCTTTAATTCATTCTCTTTTGTTTACCGAGGAATTTTTTAAATGAAAGCAAAACTAAAAAGGTGATTTATTATGTTTGGACTTGGATGGCAAGAATTGCTTTTAATCTTGATCGTTTTGTTGATACTCTTTGGAGGCAAACGTCTTCCTGAGCTTGCGCGTGGGCTTGGCAGTGGGATAAAGGAATTTAAGAAAGCACTTCGCGAGGATGAGTCAGCTCAGGGTGAAAAACCAAAGGAAATTGAGCAAAAAGGCGAGAAAAAGGAACAGGTTTAAATAATCTGCCAATGGAGGAGGTGTTGGTATGTTTGATAACATTGGATTTGGTGAGCTTCTTGTAATAGCGTTGTTTATTTTGATATTTTTTGGACCAAAAAAAATCCCCGACATTGCAAGGACATTAGGTAAAGCCGTTCGTGAATTCAGGAAAGCGATGCAGGATGTTCAAAGCGAGATTCAAAGTGTGACAGGAATTGATTTAAATTCTGAACTCACTTCTTCTTTCCCGTCTCAACCAGAAGAAAAATCTACTTCGACTGAGCTTGATGATTTGAAATTTGTAAAGGCAGATGAGCACCCTTCTGAACCTGTCAATGTCGATGCAACAAATGAACTGAAGCCTGGGAAGAATGATAAGCCCAAGGCTCCAAGGAAAAAAGAAGTTAAAAAAACCAGCCAAGGTAAAAGAAATGTTGCTCGGGTGAAAACAAAATCAAAGAAAAGATGACGATCACCAAGAAATTTGACGTTCTAACCTATGATCAGATAAGAGAAAAACTTCTCTCGGGGGAATTAACTTGTGAATCCATTGTTAAGCGATATCTTGAAAAGATCAAAGAGTTTGAAAGGTTAAATGCTTTTTTAAGCGTTTTTGAGAAGAAGGCAATCCAGCGGGCGGTTGAAATAGATGAGAAGATAAAAAACGGTTATGTTGGGAAGCTCGCGGGGATGGTGATTGCAATTAAGGATAATATCTGTGTGAAAGATGAAAAGTGCACCTGCGCTTCGAAGATACTTGAAAATTTTGTTTCGATTTATAATGCAACTGCAGTTGAGCGACTCTTAAATGAAGATGCAATTGTGATTGGAAAGACGAACCTTGATGAATTTGCGATGGGTTCGTCAACTGAAAATTCCTATTTTGGACCAACATTAAATCCTTATGATGAAGATAGAGTCCCCGGGGGTTCAAGTGGTGGTAGTGCTGTTGCCGTTGCAGCTGGGCTTTCAACGACTGCACTTGGTTCTGATACCGGCGGTTCAATAAGACAACCAGCAGCGTTTTGCGGGGTTTATGGCTTAAAACCAACTTATGGGAGAGTGTCGAGATTTGGTTTGGTGGCTTTTGCTTCGTCGTTTGATGTGATTGGTCCATTTGGAAATTCAACAAAAGATGTAGCGCTTGTTTTACAGGTTATTGCTGGGCGTGATGAAAATGACTCAACATCTGCGGATGTGCCCGTGCCTGATTATTTGAGTTATCTTGATAAAGATGTTAAAGGTTTAAGAGTTGGAGTTCCCGTTGAGTATTTCGCTGAAGGTTTGGATGATGAAATAAGGGAGGCGATTGAAAAAAGACTTGATTTTTTAAGGGAAAGCGGTGCGATCCTCGAGAAAATTTCATTACCGCACACCGAGTATAACATCCCAACTTATTATATACTTGTCACAGCAGAGGCTTCTTCCAATCTTGCTCGCTATGACGGTGCACGATATGGATATCGCTCTCCACAAGCTAAAAGTTTGTATGAGATGTATGTTAAGTCAAGAAGTGAAGGTTTTGGGGCGGAAGTTAAAAGAAGAATTATGCTTGGAACTTATGTTCTCTCAGCTGGATATTATGAGGCTTATTATCGGAAAGCGCAGAAGGTGAGACGCTTAATAAAAGAGGATTTTGACAAGGCTTTTGAGAAGGTAGATGTTATAATTACTCCGACATCACCAACCACAGCTTTTAAACTTGGCGAGAAAACCGATGACCCTTTGAAAATGTATCTTTCAGATATTTACACTGTCTCAGTTAATCTTGCCGGTGTCCCAGCTATAAACGTCCCCGCTGGATTTGATAGCAAAGGTTTGCCGATTGGAATGCAAATCATAGGCAAACAATTTGATGAAGGAACAATTTTGAAAGTTTCAGATTTTTTAGAGAAAAACTTTTCAGGATAAGTTAACAAATCACCGCAGGTTTTTGCGAAATCCTTTGTAAAAATAAATTTAGACTGAAAAATGGCAATACTTGTTGACAAAAGCACTCGTCTTGTAGTTCAAGGGATCACAGGTGGTGAAGGTTCATTTCACACAAGACAAATGATCGAATATGGAACAAATGTCGTCGCTGGAGTTGTCCCGGGCAAAGGTGGAACATTTTTTGACGACAAAATTCCAATTTTTAACACCGTTCGTGAGGCTGTTGAAAAGGAAGGAGCAAATACTTCTATTATTTTTGTTCCTGCTCCATTTGCTCCCGATGCAATAATTGAAGCAGCGGATGCCGGCATAAAAGTTATAGTTTGCATAACCGAAGGGATACCCGCAAAAGATATGATTCAAGTGTATGAATATCTTAAACACACAAATTCGCGTTTAATAGGTCCAAATTGCCCAGGTGTGATTTCGCCTGGCAAGGCAAAAGTTGGGATAATGCCCGGATTTATTCACAAAGAGGGCACGATTGGTGTGGTTTCAAGAAGTGGAACATTGACCTATGAAGCAGTGAAGCAGTTAACAGAGCTTGGCTTTGGTCAGTCAACTTGCGTTGGCATTGGCGGTGATCCTGTTATCGGGTCTAAATTTACGGATATAATTAAACTTTTCAACGAAGATCCGGAGACTGAAGCAATTGTGATGATCGGTGAAATTGGAGGAACCGCGGAAGAGGAAGCAGCGGAATTTGTCAAGAATTATGTTGATAAACCAGTTTTTGGATTCATTGCTGGAAGAACCGCTCCGCCGGGAAGAAGGATGGGGCATGCAGGAGCTATAATTTCGGGTGGAAAAGGGACAGCTCAGGAAAAGATGAAAGCACTTGCTGATGCCGGAATTCATGTGATAGAAAATCCAGCGGTTATAGGTGAAACTGTGAAAAAAGTTTTGAGTGAAAAACCGAAGAGGAAAGTTTTTGTTATGTCGTCTTCATCAAGAAAAGCAACGCAAAAGAAGAAAAGAAAAAGTTCGACAAAGAAAAACAAATCAAAAACAAATCAAAAACAAAATCTTGAGTAAAGCTTGGTGGAAAGAACACTTGCAATTCTCAAGCCTGACTGTGTGAGAAAAAATTTAATCGGCAAAGTTATATCACACATTGAAGAAGCCGGATTTAAAATTGTTGCTTTAAAAATGCTTAAGTTAACTGTTGAACAAGCGAAAGCATTCTATAGTGTCCACAAAGAAAAACCATTTTATAATGATCTTGTTAAATTTATGAACTCTGGCAAGGTTGTCGTAATGGTTCTTGAGAAAGATAACGCGGTTAATGATTTTAGGGAACTTATCGGCGCAACTGACCCAAAGGAGGCGAAGGAAGGTACCATAAGAAGATTATATGCTGATAGCAAGCAAGAAAACATTGTTCACGGTTCGGACTCGGTTGAAAATGCGAAAATTGAAATTTCATTTTTCTTTTCCGAGAGCGAGTTAATCTCTAACGAAAGTTAGAAATCTTGCCGTGGGCTGTTGCCCCGGCTTTTAATAATTAATTCAAATGCAAATATGAAGAAAATAATCATGTTAAGCATTTTGCTCTTAAATTTATCTCTGTCTCAAAGTAACCGCGTTAAAATAGGTGCCGAAGTTTTTCTTGAAAAGTATCTTGACATTATAAAAGGCAAAAAAATTGGCATCGTCACGAATCATACAGGAGTTTTGCCTGACGGCAGGCATATCGTTGATGTTTTAAATTCAATTCCAGATGTTAAGATCGTAGCCCTTTTCGGTCCCGAGCATGGGATAAGGGGAGAAGTTCCAGACGGTAAGAGCATTTCACATGGTGTTGATACGAAGACAGGGATAAAAGTTTATTCCCTCTACGGCGAGGTTAAGAAGCCAACCCCGGAGATGCTTAAAGATATTGATGTGTTAATTTTTGATATTCAAGATGTCGGGGCAAGATTTTATACTTACATTTCCACGATGAGCTATTGTATGGAGGCATGCGCTGAACTTGGGAAAAAGTTTATCGTTCTTGACAGGCCAAATCCAATTCGTGGTCTTTATGTGGATGGTCCGGTGCTCGCGCCAAAGTTTAAATCTTTCGTCGGGCCTCATCCAATTCCAGTTGCGCATGGGATGACAGTTGGAGAACTTGCGAAGTTGTTTAATGAAGAGGGATGGCTTGAAAATGGTGTGAAGGCTGATCTAACGGTGATAAAAATGGAAAATTACTTAAGAAAGATGTGGTTCGATCAAACAGGTTTACCATGGGTTAAACCATCTCCAAATATGATGACGCTTAATACCGCCATCGTTTACACCGCAACATGTTTCATCGAAGGGACAAATGTATCTGAGGGAAGGGGAACTGCACATCCTTTTGAATGGATCGGTGCGCCTTGGATCGACGCTCAAAAATTGGCAAATGAACTTAACTCTTATAATCTGCCTGGGATAAAATTTGAACCGATTGAATTTACACCTGTTGACATTGAAAAGGTTACAATTGACCCGAAATACGAAGGTCAAAAGTGTTATGGCGTTTTTTTAAATGTTTACGATCGCGAGAAATTTGAACCTGTCAAAACTGCAGTTTATATTCTTTACACTTTGAAAAAAATGTATCCTACGGAATTCAAATGGAGAACGGCGGGTCAGGATAGATTGTGGGGGACGGACAGAGTTAGATTGATGATCGATGAAGGCAAGAAGCCTGAGGAAATAATAAAATCATGGGAGAATGAGTTGAAAAATTTTCTTAAGGTGAGAGAGAAACACTTGATTTACAATTAAAGTGCAATTGTTTATGAAAAGGCGAAAGCCCGAAACAATACTTAAAGAACTTGAAGAGTTTGTCAAAGGGTTGGGCATAACTTTAAGATATGAACGTGGGGATTTTGAAGGGGGATATTGTGTTTTAAAAGAACAAAAGATGATAGTGATAAATAAGCTTGCAAATACTCAAAAAAGAATTTCGTTGCTTTCCCAGAGCATTGTTGAGATGGGGATTGATGAAAATTTGATGGATGAGAATATAAAAAACATAGTTGAAGAGGAACTTGCAAAGTTAAAGGTGCTCAAAGAATGAAAATACTTATAATTCACGGTGCAAATTTAGGTATACTTGGGAAAAGGGAGCCGGAGATTTATGGGACTTTAACACTTGACGAAATCAACGGAATTTTGATGAGTGAGTTTCCCAATGTTGAATTTGAATTTTTCAATTCAAACTTTGAAGGTGAAATTGTTAACAAGTTAAATTCGCTCATTGATTCGGATTTTGACGGCGTTGTTATAAACCCAGGGGCTTTCACGCATTATTCCTACGCGATAAGAGATGCCATATCTGCTTTGAAAATACCTGTTGTCGAGGTACATCTTTCAAATATATACGCTAGAGCACAAAGTGGGGAAACCTTTCGTCAAATAAGTGTAATCGCGCCGGTCTGCAAAGGATATATTGCAGGTTTCGGGCATTTAAGTTATATTTTAGGAGTAGAAGCGATTTTGAAATTAATCGAAAAGCAAAAAGCAAAATGATTAAGGCAGTTATATTTGATCTTGATAATACGCTTGTCGATTTTATGACGATGAAAAAACAAGCAATCGAGTCGGCTATAAATGCGATGATCGATGCTGGTTTGAAAATTTCACCTGAGGAGGCAAAGCAAAGGATCGATAGAATTTATCGTGAAAAGGGTATAGAATATCAACAAGTGTTTGATGATTTCCTAAAAGAAATTTATGGTAAAGTGGACTACAAAATTCTTTCTGCTGGGGTTGTTGCCTATAGAAGAGCCCGCGAAGCAGCACTTGTCCCATATCCGCATGTTTATATGACTTTGACCACTCTTTTAAAAATGGGATTAAAGCTTGCTGTTATTTCCGATGCCCCTGCTCGTGAGGCGTGGTTGAGGTTGTGTTATTTAAACTTTCATCATATCTTTGATCATGTAATTACCTTTGACGATACTGGTGAAAGAAAACCGAGCCCGGTTCCATTCCTTAAAGCATTGGAGCTTCTAGGGGTTGAGCCCCACGAAGCCATAATGGTTGGTGATTGGGCTGAAAGGGACGTTGTGGGAGCGAAGAAAGTTGGAATGAAAACGGCTTTCGCAAGATATGGTGATACATTCAACACGCAAAATCCAGAGGCAGATTATGAGTTGAATGATATAACTGAGTTGATAGATATAATCAAAAAAGAAAACGGTTGGGAATGATAATGGGTGTAGGAGTTGACATAGTTGAGATAGAAAGATTTAAGAACTTGACAGAGCGATGGGGGGAACATTTTCTTAAGAAAATTTTTACACAGCGTGAGATAGATTATTGCCTTTCAAAAAAGAACAAATATCAGCACCTTGCCGGAAGATTTGCAGCAAAAGAGGCGATAAGCAAAGCAATATCAACTGGATGGAGTGGAATTTTTAAATGGAAAGATGTTGAGATTTTAAATGACGAATACGGCAAACCAGAGGTCATTCTTTATAACCAACTTAAGGCTCAATTCGAGTCCTGCTCATTTCATATTTCAATTTCCCACTCTCTAAATTATGCAGTTGCATTTGCAGTGGTTGAGCGCAATTAAAGAGCTAATCAAACTAAATAAGGAGGTTTAGGTATGCCGGTTGTGAAACCCTTTTCTACAATTGCAGAAATGTTTGATGTCATAACCCGCCATTTTATTGATTCAGACAAGCCGGCTTATCTTTATAAAGTTGCCGGGGTTTATAAACCACTTTCATACAAAGAATTAAGGGAGATGGTTGAGCTGACAGCGTGCGGGCTTGCTGCACTTGGTTTAAATAAGGGGGACAAATTTGGAATCATTTCTGAAAACAGGATTGAATGGATAATAGTTGATTTTGCGATGACAACCACTGGGATAATAGATGTTCCTGTTTATCCCACCTTGACAGCTAAGCAGGTTGAATATATTTTCAACAACGCTGGGGTTAAAGGAACTTTTGTGTCAAACCAAGTTCAACTTTCAAAAGTTGAAAAAATTTATGACCAGGTGAAAACACTTGATAAAGTTATCATCTTTACAGAGAAAGGAATCACAGCTCCGGATTATCTTTTGAGTTTGAGAGAACTTATGGAACTTGGAAGAGATTTTAGAGAAAAAAATCCAGATTACTGGGTAAATAGGATCAGGGAGGTAAAGCCTGAAGATGTTTTAACTATAATTTACACTTCTGGAACTACGGGTGATCCCAAAGGTGTTGTTCTTACACATAAAAATCTTGTCTCAAACATCTTAAGTGCGACTCAAGTTATCCCGATGACGCCGGAGGATACATTTCTCTCATACCTTCCATTTTCGCACTCATTTGAAAGGATGGCGGGATTTTATGCGGCATTTGCTTGTGGTGGAATCGTTGCATTAGCTGAAAGCATAGATACAATTGCACAAAATTTGCTTGAGGTAAAGCCAACTATTATGACATCTGTTCCGAGGTTGTTTGAAAGGCTTTACAACAGAATAATAAAAGGAGTTGAATCGGGACCTGCGATAAGGAAGAAAATTTTTTACTGGGCTCTTGATGTTGGAAAGAAATATGTTCAGGCAAGTAAAAAGGGTAAAGTTCCAGCTTGGCTTAAATCTCAATATGCGCTTGCAAATAAGCTTGTATTTTCAAAGTTGAAAGAAAGAATGGGCGGGCGAATCAAATTCTTTGTTTCAGGTGGAGCTGCGCTTGCTAAAGAACTTGGCGAATTTTTTGAAGCTCTCGGGATTAAAATTGTTGAGGGATATGGATTAACGGAAACATCCCCGGTTTTGACTGTGAATAGGTTGGATGATTATAAATTTGGAACCGTTGGGAAACCAATTCCGGGGGTAGAGATAAAAATTGCTGAAGATGGTGAAATTCTCGCCCGAGGTCCAAATGTCATGCAAGGTTATTACAACAATCCGGAAGCAACAGCTGAGGTCATTGAGAAGGATGGTTGGTTTCATACCGGTGATATTGGTTATTTCGATGAAGATGGTTTTCTTGTTATAACTGATCGGAAAAAGCATATTTTCGTCAGCTCAGGTGGAAAAAATATAGCACCCCAACCGATAGAAAGTTTGTTGATTCAATCAAGTTACATTGATCAAGCTGTTGTGATTGGCGATGGTAAACCGTTTTTAACTGCTTTAATTGTTCCAGATTTTGAAGCGATAAAAGATTATGCGAAACAACATGGAATATCATTCCAGGATGAAAAAGAGCTAATTCACAGGGATGAGATTTACAGATTGTTTGAAAGGGAGATTAAAAGGATAAATAAAGATCTTGCCCAGCACGAACATATAAGAAACTTCCGATTGCTTGATAAACCATTTACAATAGAAGATGGTGAATTAACTCCGACATTAAAGGTCAAAAGGAAAGTTGTTGAGCAAAAGTATAAAGAACTAATTGATCAAATGTATGAGGAACTTGGTGTTTAGTTTGATTCTTTTGATAATTATGTTTCAAAATTTAATGTCATCGCAGGAGAAAAATTTAGTTAAAGCTGAGATCATTTCTAATTGGGATGGTGTTTCCAATGAATTTTTCCTAGGTGTAAAATTTTCTATTTCCCCCGGATGGTATATTTACTGGCAAAATCCCGGCGATGCTGGTCTTGCCCCTGAAATAAAATTAACATTGCCTTCGTCTTTAAAAGCTGGTGAGATTTTGTTCCCTATGCCACGAAAGATAACACATGGTGATATAATTTCGTATGGCTATTATAACGAGGTTGTCCTTTTGATACCGGTGAAAATTGTTTCAAAGGAAAAATTGGCGAAATCAAGCATAATTGAAGCTAAAATTAACTGGCTTGTATGTAGCGAAAGTTGCGTTCCCGGGGGCACGACGATTAAATATACACTGAGAAAGGCAAAGAAAACTGAGATAGCATTGATCAAAAAATATAAAAATTTGTTGCCTCGGGATTTTGAGAGCTCTGGGTTAACTGTTAAAAACTTTAGAGTTGAGCGAAAGGGAAATTTAAATTTGATTAAAATTGAATTTGCTGGGAATAGGGCAGGTCAAGTGGTTGATTTTTATCCTAATTTAATTAAAGAATTTTTGGTTGATTTGAAAAGCATAAATGTGAAAAATGGAACGGTGGAGTTAACGGCTATGCCTTCATCAGCAGATGCAAAGTTGAACTTTTTAAATGGTATTGTCGTCATAAATGGTGAAGGTTATGAATTAAATTTAAAACTAAAATAAGGAGCTCCCGCTATGAAGTTAATGCAAATCATAGGGTTGTTAGCGATAGTGTTTGCATTCACACATGCTTCAGATGATAAGAATAAAGTTAATGTTGGTGATGTTGTTAGTGATTTCGCTTTGACTGATTTAAATGGTAAACTTGTTAAGTTGTCTGATTTCAAGGGTAAAGTTGTGGTTCTCGAGTGGACAAATCCGAATTGTCCGTTTGTTCAGCGTGTTTATAGGGAAAAGATAATGACATCGGTTCAAAAAGAGTTCACGCAGAAAGGCGTTGTATGGATTATTATAAACTCAACGAATCCAAAACATAGAGATTACAGAGAGCCGAAGGAGTTAAAGAAGATTTACGATGAGTGGAGTGCAACTTACACTGCTTACTTGATGGATCCGGATGGCAAGGTTGGAAAAATGTTTGATGCAAAGACAACGCCACATATGTTCATAATAAATAAGGATGGTAAACTTGTTTACGCTGGTGCAATTGATGATGATCCGAGAGGCGAGAAGAAGGAGAAAGTTAATTATGTAAAGAATGCGTTAGATGAAATACTTAGTGGTAAACCTGTAAGCGTATCCATCACGAAGCCGTATGGTTGTTCAGTAAAGTATTCAGAATAATAGGTGTAAAAACTTGATTTTTTGAGTTGAGCAATTTATATTTATTTATGAAGAGCGCGAGTAGTTCAGTTGGTAGAACACCAGCTTCCCAAGCTGGGTGTCGCGGGTTCGAGTCCCGTCTCGCGCTCTTTAAAATTTTATGGCGCGTTCGTCTAGTGGTCTAGGACACCGCCCTCTCAAGGCGGAGATCGCGGGTTCGAATCCCGCACGCGCTACTAGCTCTTGACAAGTGAAAAATTTTTTATTATATTTACAGTGTACACCTTGAAATAGAACCTTTTAAAAAGTTTCAAAGAACAAAAAGCAAAAAGCACCTACCTGAAATCAGCAAATCAACGCCAAGAAAAAATACTTTAAAATAATTCAAGGAGGTGCGCTTAATAGACACGATTGATATTTCCTGCTATTTAACCCTTATCTGATTTTACATATCTTTTTTTTAAAACTTATATGGAGGTAAAAGTTATGAGGAAGTTAACCCTTTTCTCATTTCTTTTATTAACTATCGCAACAGTTGCATTTGCTCAACTCGGAGCGATAAGAGGTAGGGTTACAGACGCTCAAACAGGTGAAGCCTTGCCTGGAGCAAACGTATTCTTATTGAATACTGTTTATGGAGCAGCAACTGACGCGTCTGGTTTTTATCTCATTAGAAATGTTGTCCCTGGGACATATACCCTCGTAGCAAGGTACGTGGGTTATCAAGAATTCAGACAAAGTGTAAGGGTAACCCCTGGGGATACAATCACAGTTAATGTTAGATTAGCTCCAGGGCTAATACAAGTGAGCCCAATAGTTGTTACAGCTATAGGAACTGAGGAGGAAAGAGCGAAACTTGGAACATCGGTATCAAGCGTGACGGGTGATCAAATTTCTAGAACAGGATTTACAACTGTTATGTCTTCCATTGCTGTTAAGGCGCCAGGAGTATTTACAGTTGATGCTGTTGGAGATCCGGGTTCGGCCACAAGAATAGTTCTTCGTGGTCCGAGATCGTTGCAAACAGCAAATCAACCTTTGATTGTTGTTGATGGTGTTCCAATATGGAATTCAACATTTGGTATAAGTGTTGGTAACGTTTCAACGATTTCAAGATATGTTGATATTAATCCAGAGGATATTGAATCAATTGAAATAATGAAAGGTCCTGCTGCAGCTGCGATTTGGGGTGCAAGAGCAGCTAATGGTGTGATTGTTATAAAGACAAAATCTGGAACATTCTCATCGCAAAGAAAAATTCGCCTTTCATTACGCGGTAGGATTCATTCATCTGAGTTATTGAGACCATTCCCACTCCAAAGAGAATTTGGGCAAGGTATAAATGGAACATACGTCTGGAATTCAGCGCTTAGCTGGGGTGATAGGATAGCGGATAGACCTGGTGGACCTGATTCACTTGCTAGACCTGATTACCCATACTCAAGAATTGTTGTGAAGAGATCGAAGGAGACCTATGATCATGCAACAGAACTTTTCCGCAAACCGATAACATGGAACACTTCACTTGAAGTAAGTGGTGGAGATGAATGGGGTAGCTTTTACCTCAATGCTGAGCGTCTTTCTGAACAAGGTATAATTCTTGCAAATTCCGACTTTAAGAGAACTTCTATTCGAGCGAATGTATCAAGAAGATTTGCAGAAAATATCACGGCACGAGTAAATGCTGCTTATGTTAAAACATCAACAAACAGGGTTCAGCAAGGTTCAAATATAAGCGGTCTTTTGCTCGGTGCATATAGAACTCCACCTGATTTTAACAATAAGCCATATCTTGTAACTTATGTTTCTCCAACTGGAGCTAAGTTTCCGAACTCCCATAGATCATATAGAAATGGTGAGGGTATACCAACATCAACCCCAGGATACGATAATCCATTCTTTACAATTTATGAGGTTAAAACATTATTCTACACCGACAGAGTATTTGGTAGCGCTGAGATAAGTTATGAACCATTTAAATGGTTGAACTTAACATATCGTATTGGTGCTGATTATTATACTGATAGAAGAAATCAACACTTCCCTGTTCAAGATGCTTCATACTTTGGGAATGGATTTTTGTCAAGGAATGTGATTTCGCAGTTCCAAGTGAACAGTGACATTATGGCAAGATTCAAATATCAGTTTGGTAAACTTCTTTCATCCAGCTTGTTAATAGGATTCCATCTTGACCATGAGCAAACTGATCAGACTTATGTCCAAGGTAGCAGGTTTATACTTCCTGATGCGCCTTCTTACATTCAAAACTCACTTGATTATTTGCCTGATGAAGGCAAAACGATTGTCAGAACAGGAGCTTTCTATGGAGAACTTGGTCTTGATGTTTTAGATCAACTTTATGTTCGTTTGAGTGGAAGAAATGAAAGTGCATCAACATATGGGCAAAAAGGCAAAAAGACATACTTCTTCCCATCTGCAAGTGTCGCGTGGGAATTTACAAAGCTTCCTCTCTTAAGTGCACAGTCGATCCTTAGTTTTGGTAAGGTTCGTGCAGCTGTTGGACTTGCTGGTGTGAGACCCCCAGCATACATTACAAAGACATATGTCATAAATGGTGTATTTGGAAATGGTTGGGGACCGACGATAAACACAGTATACTACGGTGGAGGAGCGGTTCAATCAGCTCAGCTTGGAAATCCAGAGATAAGACCAGAATTAACAACTGAGACCGAATTCGGATTTGATTTGAAATTCCTCAATGATAGGCTTGGTCTTAGCGTCACGAGGTATATTAATAATACACGTGATGCTATACTGAATGTTGCTGTTCCACCATCAAGTGGATTCTCAACCAGATGGGCTAACTCGGCAAAAATTGAGAATAAAGGAACTGAAGTACAGGTTACAGCCGAGTGGCTTAGGCTTGCTGGATTTTCATGGACAACCACTGTTAACTGGTCGCAGAATAGAAATAAAGTCGTTGAGCTTGCTCCTGGAATTGAGTCAATTGGTCTTGCCGGATTCGTTGATCCAAGCTCAAGAGCAGTTGCTGGCTATCAAATGGGTGTAATATATGGCTCAAGATGGGAAAGAGATAGCCTTGGAAATATCGTGCTCGATGCGAATGGCTTTCCAGTTCCAGCAGCTAGATATGGCGTTCTCGGTGATCCAAATCCAGATTGGAGAGCTGGAATTATCAATACATTGAGATACGCAAGACTGACAATTAATGTTGTCGTTGACATTTCAAAAGGTGGAAAGATATGGAATGGAACTAAAGGTGCGCTCTATTACTTTGGAACACATGGAGATCAAACCTGGTGGACAACTATTTCTAAGGATGATGCAAAGACTTTGAAGAATTATCTCGGTCGCACACCTTATCAAATGATAGATGCTGGTTCAAAGGCATATGTAATGAATCCTGCTGATAGCAGTGTTTCATTTAGAGGTTATGTGCATGACTTTGGTAAAGGACGTGTTCTTGTTGACGAGTATTATTTCCGTTCAGGACCTGGTTCTGGATTTACAGGACCATCTGAACAGTTTATTGAGGATGGTGGCTATATCAAGTTGAGAGAGATTTCTATTACATACAATTTACCATTCAGAAGATTTGGCTTTGAGAGCATAGATTTTGGGCTTATTTTAAGAAACTTCAAGATCTGGACGAAGTATACAGGTATTGATCCAGAGACGAACCTCACTGGTCCAACAAATGGCCAGGGGCTCGATTACTTTAACAATCCTCCGATGAAGAGCATAGTTTTCTCAATTAGCATTAATTACTAAAAAATAATTGAGTTTAGAGGGGTGCTTGAAGCGCCCCTCTAAAATTAGATTTTTTAGAAAGCTAACAAAATTAAGGAGAAGCAGAGATGAAAAAAGTAATAAGTTTATTCATAATCGCACTAATAGCGAGTTTAGCTTTTGTCGGTTGTCAGAAGATAACCGAGAATTATATAAAGGGTTACGAAGATAATCCACTTTTACCTTCAACCGCCCCAGCGATTAAGTTTTTTGCTGGTGCACAAGGTGCATTTATTGAATTTTACGAGGGATTTCCAAGTCAACTTGCAGCTGTGTGGGCTCAACAGGCGACAGGAGCAGATAGGCAATTTGCAGGTTTCGATGTTTACAATATAACTGCAAATGATTTCTCAAATGATTGGTTTCTTGCATATACTCGTGTTTTGACAAATCTTAGGATAGCTCAGCAAAAGGCGCAGGAAGAGGGACTGTTGAATTTATACGGTGTTGCTAAGATTCTTGAAGGTCTCCATATGGGAACTGTTGCGGCACTTTGGGGTGATGTTCCATATTCTGAAGCTGCACAGCCAGAGAAAACATTAACGCCTAAGTATGACAATCAAATCGATGTATATAATGCCGCAATAGCAGCAATTGATGAAGGAATTCAAGTTTTGACACAAAATCCGGCATCTTTGGCTCAAGATCTTTATTCAACGGGTGGTAGTACAGCAAAGTGGATTAAGGTTGGATATTCTGCAAAAGCAAGACTTTTGATGCATCTTGCAAGGAAAGATAATTATCCCAGTGCTATTTTAAACCAGGTGATACAAGCTGCTCAACAAGGAATCACATCAACTCAAAGGGCATCTGCTGGTTATGGTACAGATGACTTTGTATTTACGCATGGAACGACTCAAGCTGGGAATATGAATCTTTGGTATTCATTTATTGTGCTCGATAGAGCTGGATATTTGCGTGCTTTGAAGTGCTTCGCTGTTAAAATGCTTGGAGCTCGTGGCGCAGCCGAAAGTGGAAGATTTAATTATTACTTTACAGCCGATAGCAATGATTTAAGAACAACAACAGGTGGTGCTTATGCAGTTAGCGCTTATTTCCCAGTTATAAGGGCATCCGAGACGTTATTAATTCTTGCTGAGGCAAATGCAAGGTTGGGGAATACAACTGAAGCGGTGAATTATCTTAATCAGGCAAGAACTTACAACAACAATATTTTTGGCACGACATTGAGCAATTACACTGTCGGTGATTTCCCAACCCAAGCTGATTTATTGCAAGCAATTTATAATGAGATGTATCTTGCTTTGATGCATAATGTTGAGGTATTTAATTTCCTTAGGAGAATTGATTATCAGGTCCAATACACTGTCGGAAATCAAGTTTTTCGATTAACTCCGAAGACTGGGACCCGATTCCCACAGCGTCTATTTTACCCACAAAGCGAAGTTTCGACTAATCCAAACATACCGTGGAAACAAGTTGCTTCTGATTTGTATGAGAAGACCCGTGTTAATGGTGGAACCAGGTAAGTTTAACAAAATTTAGATCGCTTATCTTCCAAAGGCGTGGCTTTTGCCACGCCTTTTTAATAATGCAAACTAAATGTTCTTTTGAGGCTGAATAAAATTAACTACATCTGTTAATTTTATTTAAAACTCAACGGAGGTAAAAATAAATATGAGAAGGTTAATATTTCCCTTGTTTCTTTTGTTAAGCGTTGTAACAGTTGCGCTAGCGCAACTTGGAGAAATTAGAGGAACTGTTTATGATAGGGAGACGAACAATCCATTGCCAGCAGCATCTGTTGTAATTGTTGGGACTCAAATTGGTTCTGCTACTGATATAAATGGGAACTATATTATCAAAAATGTTAAGCCAGGGACGTACAGAGTCCAGGCAAGATTTGTTGGATACGGTGCTCAAACAAAAGAGGTGACTGTAAGGGCTGGTGAAACTGCAACAGTTGATTTTTATCTTTCACCAACCGCGCTTCAATTAGATGAAGTAGTTGTAACTGGAACTGGAACTGCTTTGGAGAAGAGAAGCATTGGTAATACAGTTGGCACCGTGAATATTAAAGATATCGAAATTGCTCCGGTTAGAAGTATAACTGAAGTTTTGCAAGGAAGGGTTTCAGGATTGGTTGCCCTTCCAAGTTCAGGACAAGCTGGTAGCGCTGCTGCTATCAGGGTGAGAGGATTAGTTAGTGTATCTCAGGATAACCAACCATTGATATATGTTGATGGGGTGAGAATTGATAATGCTAATATTGATTATGGAAGTGTCTGGACGGGAGGACAGCATCCTTCCAGGTTGAATGATATAATTCCTGCTGATATCGAAAGAATCGAGGTTATAAAAGGTGCAGCTGCTACGACACTTTATGGAACACAAGCAGCAAATGGTGTTATACAAATTTTCACAAAGAAAGGTATTACAGGTCAACCAACAATTAACTTTATGATTGAACGTGGTGGAGTTAGCATTCCGAAAAAGTTGTATTCAACTGGTTATTTGATTGGGATATTTCCAACTGGTGAAGATATAAAACTTGGAGCGCGTAGAACTCCAGATAGTGTTAAGGTAGCAAGCGAAGGTCTTGCAAATAGTTTATTATCAACGGGTCCTTATGAAGCGTATTTTGCATCTATACGAGGTGGAACGCCAAGTGTTGGCTATTATGTTTCAGGTAGATACGAAAATGAGGTTGGATCGATTCCTTCAAATTACTTTAAGCGAATTTCATTTAGGGGTAATTTAAATGCTGTTGGTGGTGAAAATTGGGATATTCAGGTTAACGCTGGTTATACTTATTCGAAATTAAAGAGGCCGAACAATGACAACAACATATATGGAATTGTTCCAAATGCTTTACTTGCAAGGAGAAATTTAGCTACGCCGACGAATCCTTATGGTGAACCATTTACTCCTTTAAATATTGCTCGTGAGTTGCTTAACTTGCAAACAACTCATGCTTTTACAGGTGGTGTGACATGGAATCATAGGCCTTTTGGGACATTTAGGCAAAAGGTGACCATTGGATTTGATGTTACAGCTGAGGAAAATGAGCAACTTTTCCCATATGGTCTTGGATTTATTTATTATCCATATGGAATGAAAGGGAATCAACGCAGAACTTTCTATTCATTGACACTTGATTATTCGCTTGCTTGGCATATCGCGTTAACGGATAAGATTACATCTTCATTGACAGCGGGAATTCAAGGTTTTGCTGATTCGGATTATAGAGTTTTTGGACAAGGTAGGGATTTCCCAGCTCCTGGATTATCTGTAATAACTGCTGGAGCGGTAAGGACAGCCGACGAGTATAGATATAGGGTGATAAATGGTGGTATTTTTGCCCAAGAGCAGATTGGTTTTGCGAACATGTTTTTTGTAACAGGAGCTTTGCGTCTTGATGGTAATAGTGGTTTCGGTCCTGATTATGGACTTGCACTTTATCCTAAAGCGCAAGCCTCGTTTATCGCCTCTGAGCTTGGTTTCTGGCCCAAAAATATCTGGAATTCAATGAAATTGAGAGTTGCATGGGGTCAGGCAGGACTTGCACCAGGTGTATTTGATAAAGAAAGAACATGGGATGCAGTTGCAGGACTTGATGGTATTCCAGCTGTTACACCTGGAAACATAGGAAATAGAAAACTTAAACCGGAAAGGAGCGATGAGTTAGAAGTTGGATTTGATGCTGGATTTTTAAATGATAGAGTTGGAGTTGAATTTACATATTATACTCAGGTTACCAAAGATGCGCTTCTTTTAAAGAGATATCCACCATCAGAGGGATGGTTGAATTTACAGTTAACAAATGTTGGTGAGGTTAGAAATAAAGGAATTGAGCTGACTGTTAGGAGCATTCCGATATCAACTTCATCAGTTTCGCTCGATGTTAACTTTATGCTTTCAACGAATGATAACAAAGTGACATCACTCGGTGGTACTGCTCCTCTTCCATATGGACTTGGAGGAATTGGTGAAGTTAGGGAAGGTTATCCAATAAACTCATTCTGGGGTTATAAACTAATTGGAATTAAACCAGGTTCATTGACAAGTGCATTAAACCTTCTTAATACATACAGGGCATCAGCTTCGTACAATTTCCAGAACCCGACCCACAGGCGAAGCATAATGAACGCCATAGCTAATGCTGCTGTTCAAGTTGGAACACAGAAAGAATTTCTTGGTAATGCATATCCTAAGTTAAATGGTTCAATCTCAGCAACCTTAACTTTATTTAGAAGAGTAAGTATTTATGCTTTCGTTGAATGGGCAACCAAGTTTTATGTGTATAATAATACTGCGAGGTTTATGGTTAGGTACAATACGTATGTTCCTGAGATTGAAGCCCAGCAGAAAGTGTTTATGGCGAAAGATACGGTTGAGCTTGAACAGGCATTGAGAGAATGGATGAAATATGATTGGAGAGCGGACGATTTATGGGTTCAAAAGGGTGACTTTGTAAGATTGCGTGAGATTGGTGTTTCATTTACTCTACCGGCAAGATTTGCAAGGCTATTTGCTTCAAGGAGAGTTACCTTTTCATTCTCCGCGAGAAATGTAGCGCTTTGGACAAAATATGGAGGACCTGATCCACAGGTTAACTATGCTGGTCCAGGTCCAAATCTCAATCAAGGTAGTGATTTCTTAACTTTGCCACAGGCTACTAGATATATCTTTACTCTAAATGTTGAATTTTAAACGATAAGGGCGGGCGTTTTTACCGCCCGCTTTTAAAAACAAATATTAAAGGAGGAAGTTTTATGAAAGTTCTAAGGGTAATTATTCCGATCGTTTTCATACTCCTTTATGTTGGCTGCAAGCAATCGCTCCAAGTAGAGAACCCAAACCAAATAACAGATGAAAATCTTAATCAGTCTACAGCTATACCAGCAATAGTTGCTGGTATAGCTGCTGATTTTGCCTATGAATATCAGTGGACGATAATTTGCTCTGGATTATTGAGCAATGAACTTATTCATATAGGTTCATTCCCAACATTTAGAGAAATGCATGATGGCAACGTTCAGGACAATAATACGACTATGGAAGATTGGTATGGCTACATACAAAGAGCAAGATGGGTAGCCGAAAATGGAGCCGAAAGAATAAAACAAATAGTTGGTGAAGATTCTGCTCGCAAGATGATAGAGTATGCAATGGCGCGTATTTATGCTGGGTTTGCGTTAATTCATCTTGCAGATATGTGGGATGGTTCGCCAATTGACGGTGGTCCGCTAATTCCAAGAGCACAGATCTATGATAGGGCTATTGCTCATTTCACTGAGGTGATCAATATAGTTGATGGGTTACCTTCAACAAGGACATTTAAAAATGGCCATCAGACATTGACTCCAGCTCAAGTTAAAGCTATCGCTTATCTTGGAAGAGCAAGGGCTAAATTGCATAAAGGTGATCTGACCGGTGCGTATAACGATGTAGCAAATCCAGCGTTATTTACCAATCTTAGGTTTGATGCTGTTTATTCTGAAAATACAGGCAGGGAAAATAATTTAGTGTATATTTATGCGTACGATAGACCCGAGGTTGCTGTTGGACCAAGACATCAGATTCAAGGCGATCCTAGGGTACCTGTTCAATCACCAACATCTACGAGACCATACTGGAGACAAGCGAAATATCCAACTCGTGCAGCTGATATCCCGATTGTAGAATGGCAAGAAGCCAATCTTATAAGGGCTGAATATTTCTATTCCCAAGGTAATATAACCTCTGCATTGAGTGAAATTAATCAAAATCGTCGGGCAGCTGGATTGAGTGATACGACTGTGAGCGATCTTCCGAGTTTGCTTAATTTGATTCGTGAGGAGAGAAAAAGAGAATTCTTCCTTGAAGGTATGTATTTGCAAGATTTGAGAAGGTTTAATGATCCATTCTTGCAGGGTAGAATGGCTTTCTTCCCACTCGGGAGACGTGAAAAAGATACGAATCCTAATTTGTAAAATTAATACTTGAAAAGATTTTAAAAGGCGTGGCTTTTGCCACGCCTTTTTTGTTTTTAAAAAGGTTTGTTTTATTATTTTTGCAAAAACTTGTGAAGCAAAGCTTATGGAAGAGTTTAATCATAACTACATCACGCAGAGCGAGCTGAAGAGAAAATATGTGAGGCGAATGTTTAACGCTATCGCAAGAAAGTATGACTTTCTTAATCATCTTTTAAGCTTTGGGTTTGATATCTACTGGCGAAGATTTGCTATTAATAAGTTGAATCTATCCGGTTTTGAAAGGGTTGTTGATATAGCTTGTGGAACTGGCGATTTTTCACTCTCTGCTTATAAGAAAAGAAAAGTTAAAATAGTTGGCGTTGATGTTTCTGTAAACATGCTTAAGATTTTTGCTGAAAAAGCAAGACGGAAAAGGGTAAATAGTTTATCTCTCCTATGTGCTGAAGCTGAAAGTTTACCATTTAAAGAAAATGTTTTTGATATTTGTTTAGTTGCCTTCGGCGTACGAAATTTTTCTTCCCTTGAAAAAGGACTGAAAGAGATTTACAGAGTTTTAGAGGATGGCGGTAAACTTGCAGTGCTTGAGTTTTCACTCCCGAAGCCGCCATTGAGACAAATCTATCTTTTCTACTTCCGTAAAGTTCTTCCAGTCATTGGAAAAATTATTTCAAGACATGATAATGCGTATACATATTTGCCTGAGTCAGTGCTAAGGTTTCCTGAAGGAATGGATTTTGTAAAAATTTTAAACGAGGTTGGATTTAAAAGGGTTAAAATGTGGAGGTTAACATTTGGTATTGTTACACTTTACATTGCTTATAAACTGTAGCGCCCCCAGCGGGATTCGAACCCGCGTTCCAGGCTTGAAAAGCCTGTGTCCTAGGCCTCTAGACGATGGGGGCTTCGTATGGGGTGAGTAGCGGGACTCGAACCCGCAACCTCCAGGGCCACAACCTGGCGCTCTGACCGGTTGAGCTATACTCACCACGAAAAGCAATACAAATATAGAAAATTTTCTTCTGTTTTGCAAATTCTCGTATCAAATTACTTTGTTAAAGTCTGAAAACTTTTTTAACTTTTGAAAAAATTTTCATCTGTGGTTATGGAATTTTACATTGGAGTCGATGAGTCCGGAAAAGGTGATTTCTTTGGACCGCTTGTGGTTGCGGGCGTTGTATCAAATGAATCATTAAACGAGGAACTTTTAAAACTTGGAGTTAAAGATTCAAAGAAATTGTCTGATAAAAGAGTTCTTGAACTTGCCGATGAGATAAAAAAATCGTGCATCTACAACATCGTCGTTATCAAACCCAAAAGATACAATGAGCTTACAAAAAACCTGAACCTCAACCGTTTGCTTGCTTGGGGACATGCGCGGGTGATAGAAAATTTGCTTGAAGAAGCCGAGAAGAAAAATTTGAATGTTAAGAAAGCAATTTCAGATCGTTTTGGTGATGAATCATATCTTTTAAATGCGTTGATGAAAAAGGGAAAGGAAATTGAATTAATTCAACGACATAAAGCTGAAGTTGATCCAGCCGTTGCCTCAGCTTCTATATTGGCAAGGGCTGAATTTGTTAACCAACTTAAAGAAATGTCTAAAAAGTATGGAGTTGAACTGCCTAAGGGTGTTTCACCTAAAGTAATTTCAACCGCAAATGAAATTGTTGAGAAGTTCGGAAAGGATGAATTGTTAAATGTTGCAAAAGTTCATTTCAAAACTACAAACTTAATCACAGGCTGAGTTCAGAAAATAATCTGCTTCAAACCCCCAAGGAAGTTCAGTTTTTGAATTTTAATCTCATTGTTTTTATATTTTTCAAAAGTTAAGGTGTTTAAACAAAGCTACTTATGGCACCGGAGATGAGCATTGATAGAATAAGAAACTTTTGTATCATTGCACATATTGACCATGGCAAATCAACACTTGCTGACAGACTTTTGGAAAAAACCGGGACAATTCCCGAAAGGCAGATGGTTGAACAAATACTTGATAACATGGATCTTGAGCGTGAGCGTGGAATCACGATAAAATCGCATCCAATTCAAATGCGATATGTGTCAAGCGATGGAAATGAGTATATTTTCAACTTGATTGATACGCCTGGACATGTTGATTTCTCGTATGAAGTTTCAAGGGCTCTCGCTGCAAGCGAAGGGGCAATTCTTGTCGTTGACGCAACTCAAGGTGTAGAGGCTCAAACGATAAGTAACCTCTATATGGCGGTTGATGCAGGCCTTGAGATCATCCCTGTGATCAATAAAATTGACTTGCCCGCAGCTAAAACAATGATTGAGACAGTCAAAACCCAAATCATAGATTTAATTGGCTGTAAAGAGGATGAAATTATTCTTGTGAGCGCTAAAACTGGATATGGAGTCGATGAGTTGCTTGAAGCGATCGTTAAGAGAATCCCGCCACCAAAGGGAAACCCCGAAGAACCTTTGAGGGCACTTATTTTTGATTCAAAATATGATTCTTATCGCGGTGTCGTTGTTTATTTGAGAGTTTTCGATGGGGAATTAAAGGAAGGCGATAAAATTACATTCTTTGCAAATGGAAAAGTTTTTGAAGCTGAAGAAGTTGGAATTTTGAAACTTGATAGAATTAGAACCGGTAAGCTTACAACGGGAATGGTGGGATATTTAATTGCTGGTGTAAAAGATGTTCATGATACAAGGGTGGGCGATACGATCACACTTGCTAATAATCCTGCTAAGGAGCCGCTGCCGGGATATCGAGAGGTAAAACCAATGGTTTATGCTGGATTTTTCCCGGCTGATTCAGAAAATTATCAGGAGTTAAGGGATGCGCTTGAAAAATTAAGGTTAAACGATGCTGCTATCGTTTTTGAGCCTGAAAGTTCATCGGCTTTAGGACATGGTTTCAGATGTGGATTTCTTGGCTTATTGCATATGGAAATAGTTCAGGAACGCCTTGAGAGAGAATTCGGACTTAATATCGTTACGACTGTTCCCAATGTGGTGTATAAAGTTGTCAAAAGAAACGGAGAAGTTATATTTGTAAATAATCCAACAGATATGCCTAACCCCGGGGAAATTCATCACATTGAAGAACCCTATGTCCGGGCTC